>NZ_CP032698.1:0-1398840 GCF_003627815.1 Streptomyces hundungensis | reverse complement strand
TGGCGACGTCGGCCGCGGTGTTCTCGAAGCCGTCGATGTCGTACACCGGCACGTCGGGGCCGTCCTGCACCCGCCCGTTGAGCTGCCACTGCCAGGCGGTGCCGGGTTTGGGCTGCCAGATCCCCGCCCGGGCCGAACCGCTCGGCGCGGGCGTCGGGGACGAGGAGGCGGACGGAGGAGCGGCCGTGCGGCCCCGGGTGGGAGCGGGGGAGAGGGTGGGCGCGGTAGCCGTCGGGCGGGGTTGGTCCGAGCCGTCCGCGTCGTCGTCCGAGGAGGTCGACGAGCATGCGGTGGCGAGCAGGAGCACGGTGACGGCGGTGCACAGCAGGGCCTTCGGCCGGCGGGGCGGGGTGCGGTTCATGGTGTCTTTCCTGGAAGCGCGGGCGGCAGCGCCGCCCACGGATTGGGCAGCTCGCGCTCGACCACACAGCACACGCCCGCACCACGCTCCCCGGGCGTCCGCAGCGCGAGTGCGAGGAGCGCCTCGGGTACGCCGTACACCAAGTGGCACAGGCGCTCCGGTGGTTGACGGTCGGCCCAGGCCGGCCGGGTGAAGGCGGACACATAGGTCGTCCAGTGTCCCTCGAAGGTGACGACCAGGTCGGCCAGACGCAGATATCCGGGCGCGGGATGCACCCCCGGGTTCAGGACCAGGGTCGTCGCGCCCCCGCGCCGGGCGGTCCGCGAGACCTGCCGCACGAACGGCAGCCCCGTCCGGTCGGCGGGCGCCCGGTCCAGGAAGAACCCGTCGGCGCCGTACCAGTCGCGATGGCACTCGATGTCCCGCACCACGGCGGCCGCCGGACGCGCGCCGTAGTCCAGGTCGACATAGCCGAGCACCCGCACGCCGGCCGAGCGCAGCGCCCGGGCCGGCTCCAGGAAGGCCTGGTCTGGGGCGGCGCCCGGACCGTCGGCCACGTTGAGCACCACCCCGTAGAGGTCGTCGGCCACCTCGGTCAGCCGCCGCCAGGCGACCGGGTCCTCGGCGGGGTGGACATAGAGCGGAACCAGCAGCATCAGTGCACCGGTTCCCGGTCCGGCTCGGCGCGCACGGCCGCCCACAGCGCGGCCACCGAGTCGTCGAGGCCGTGCTGGGGCGTCCAGTCCAGGGTGGTGTGCGCCGCGGCCGGGTCGGAACACTGCCAGGGCACGTCCGCCGAGCGCGCCGAGCCCTCGGCGTTCTCCTCGATGCGGCCCCCGAATCCCGCGGCGCGCGCCAGCGCGTGCGCCAACTCCCTTACGGGGACGGCCTGTCCACGGGAAATGTTGAGGACGCTGGGCAGGGGTCCGCCGCTGGTCGCCGCCAGGACCGCGGCATGGGCGACATCGCGGGCGTCCACGAAGTCGCGGTGCGCCGAGAGGTCGCCGAGCCGTATCGAGGACCGGGGCCCCAGGTCGCGCAGCCGGCGCGCCAGACGGCCCGGCAGCCCGGCCGCGGGCGCGCCGGGACCGACCGGATTGGTGATCCGCAGCACCACCGCGTCAAGGCCCGACGACGTCACGGCCACGGTGCCCGCCAGTTTCGTGGCCCCGTACAGGGTGGTGGGACAGGCCGGGGAGTCCTCGGTGACGCGCTCACCGATGCGGCTCGGGCCGTACTCGGCGGCCGAACCGAAATGGACGAGACGGGCGGTGGGAGCGGCCTCGCGCAGGGCCGCGCACAGCACGGCCGGCCCCCGCACATTGGCCTCGGCCAGCGCCACGGCCTGCGGGCCGACGGCGCCCGCACAGTTGATGACGGCGTCCGGCGCGAACGCGAACAGCCGCTCCGCGAGCGGGCCGGGAGTGGTGGTGGACAGATCCACGACGAGGTCGGAGGTCGGGCCCCGGCCCGCGCCGAAGAACCGCACGCCGGGCAGGGCGCGCAGCTCCCGGGCGACATGGCCGCCCAGGTAGCCGCTGTGTCCCAGGACGAGAATGCGCATGGGACGGTCAGGCCCCCTTCAGCAGGAGGGAACGGTGCGTGGTGAACTCGGCGTTCGCCCGGTCGTAGTCGTCGGGGCGCCCGATGTCGAGCCAGTACCCGTCGAACGCGTAGGCGTGCGGCGGGGTTCGGGTCTTCAGCAAATCCAGGACCAGCTCGTCGAAACCGAGCGGAAGCCCCGCCGTGTATCCGGCCAGGGTGGCGAGCGACAGGCCGTACACCCCCATCGACACCCGGTAGTCCATGCTCGGCTTCTCGGTGAAGCCCACCACCTTGGTGTCGTCGGTGGTCAGCACCCCGAAGTCGATGTGGACCTTGCGGGCGTAGGTGGCGATCGTCAGCGGCGCGCCGCTGGTGCGGTGCTGGGTGAGGACGTCGGCGTAGTCCAGGTCGGTGAGGATGTCCCCGTTCATGACGAGGAAGGACTCGGGCAGCCGGTCGCGCATGGTCAGGAGCGGGCCGATGGTGCCCAGCGGGCTCTCCTCGGTGCTGTAGTCGACCTTCAGGCCCCAGCGTTCGCCGTCGCCGACATAGGCGCGGATGATCTGGCCCAGATGGCCGATGGCGATGGTGCAGCCGGTGAACCCGGCGGCCGCGAGCTGGCGCAGCACGATCTCCAGGATCGCGTGCTGGTCGCCGATCGGGACCAGCGGCTTGGGCAGCGCCGTGGTGTACGGCCGCAGCCGCACGCCCTTGCCTCCGGCGAGTATCACTACATGCATGGGAGCCTCCCTAGAACAGTGGGACTGGCGACGTCAGATGTTGTAGATGCCGGTCTTGTAACGGGCCAGGTTGCCGGGGTCGCGGAAGAACTCCGCGGTCCGTTCCAGACCTGTCTCCAGGCCGAACCCCGGCTGCCAGCCGGTGGCTTCGGTGAGCCGGCTCGCGTCCGCCACCAGACGCATCACCTCGGAGTTGGCCGGCCTGATGCGCCGGCTGTCCTCCTGGACGTCGAGTTCGGCGCCCATCACCTTGCCGATGAGCCGCACCAGGTCACCCACCGATATCTCGGTGCCGGTACCGGCGTTGAAGGTGCGGCCCACCACGCGTTCGGCGGGGGCGGTGCCCACCGCGAGGAAGGCCCGCGCGGTGTCGACGGCGAAGGTGAAGTCCCGGGTGGGACGCAGATCGCCGAGCGTGATGGTGCGCGAGCCCGCCGCGACCTGCCCGATGACGGTGGGGATCACGGCCCGCATCGACTGGCGGGGCCCGTAGGTGTTGAAGGGCCGCAGCGTCACCACGGGCGTCGCGAAGCTCGCGAAGTAACTGTCCGCGAGCCGGTCCCCGCCGGCCTTCGAAGCGGCGTACGGGGACTGGGTGTTGATGGGGTGGTCCTCGGTGATGGGCACGGTCTGCGCGGTGCCGTAGGTCTCGCTGGTCGAGGTGTGCACCAGGCGCGGGATCTCCAGCGCGCGGACCGCCTCCAGGACGTTGAGCGTGCCCGTCACATTGGTGTCCACATAGCTGTGCGGGGCCTGGTAGGAGTACGGGATCGCGATCAGCGCCGCCAAGTGGTAGACGGCCTCGGTCCCTTCGAGCAGACCGCGCACCGAGCCCGGGTCGCGGACGTCGCCCAGGACGATCTCCACCTGGTCCAGGACGTCGGCGGACAGCGTCTCAAGCCAGCCGTAGGACGAGAAGGAGTTGTACTGGGCCATGGCGCGGACCCGGTGCCCGGTGGCGACGAGGGCCTCGGTGAGATGGGAGCCGATGAAGCCCTCGGCTCCGGTGACGGCGACAAGCGGTGCGGACGTCAACTGCCGCTCCTTTCAAGGAGGTTCAGAACTAGCGGTGGTCATGCGGGTGCGGTGCGTGAGGCCCGTGGCGCGGCTGGTGCCGGGCGGGGCCGTGGTGCGGGTCAGGCGTGCGCGGTCGGCCGCCCGAGCAGACGCAGCGTGGTGCCCATGAGGGCGAGGGCGGCGAGCGAACAACAGAGCAGCTCGGTCAGGGGGCCGGGCGGTGGCGCGACCAGCTCCGTCGAGGCGACCGCGGCGGCGGCAGCCAGGCTGACGACGGCGGGCGGCCAGGCGATGCCGAAGGCCTGGAGCAACAGCGCCGTCCACAGGAGCGCGGCCAGCGCGAGCAGGGGTGCGGGTTCGGCGCCGGTGAACAGCGCCGCGGGAAACAGCGCGAGGAGGTAGACGAGCAGACAGCCCCCGAGGACGGCCGCCGATCGCCGGCGGAACGCGGCCGGAGTGGCCGTCGCCCGCAGCGCCGCGACCGAAAGCCCCCGATAGCGGTAGAGCAGCCATTCGGCGGGACCCATGCTGAGCGTCAGCGCGATCACCGCCAGCGGATGGCGCTGTCCGGCGAACGCCACCAACACCCCCGCGGCGAGCCCGAAGAGACCGTAGGGGAGCGAAGCCAGGATCCGGGGCGTCACCGGCGCGCTCGCCGGGGGCTGCCGCAGCGCCTCGCGCAGACAGTGGGCGACGGCCGCGACCACCAGGACCAGCGTGAACACGCTGACCCCCACGCGGGCCACCGTCCCCGGCTCCCGGAACGGCAGGGTCGCGGCCCCCGCCATCAGCGGGGTGAGCGCGCACAGGAGCAGCCGCTCCCGCGCCAGGACCAGCAGGATCCCGGCCGCCGCGAGATAACAGGACTGGCCCGCCACGAAGAACGCGGCCCGGCTCGGGCCCGCGATCGCCAACCCCGTGACGAAGGCGAGCAGCGCGCCGAGCGGCGCCCCCGCCCTCAGGGTCCGGGCCGCCTCGGGCCGCCCCGAAGCCATCCGCAGATAGGCCCGGTGGCCGAGCCCCTGCCCCCATGCCCAGGACACCAGGCCCGCGACGATCAGGGCGAGCACCGCCCGGTCGCTCTGCCAGAGCCGGGCGGTGAGCGGGTAGGCGAGCCCGGGCAGCGCGAACAGGGCGCCGCGCAGGGCGCAGCGGGCCGGATCGGGCGCCCAGGGATCGGCCGCCGGGGGCGGCTCCGGGAAGCTGCGCGGCACGCGCCGGTACAGGTCCTCGGCGAGCGCGAACAGATCGCGGTGGCCGTACTCGTCGGCGATCCGCTGGGCCGTCAGGCCCTCGGACTCCAGGACGGCCGCGACCTCATAGGCATGGACCGCGGGCCCTATGTGGGCGGCGAGTTCGGCGGCGAGCCGGTCCACCGCCGCGTCCTTGCCCGACCGTGTCCGCCCCTGCCCGGGCAGCCGCAGCGTCATGGTGGACTCGGTGGCGAGCCGGAGCGTCAGCGTGTCGTCGCGGCCGTCGGGCGGCTCCAGACGGATGGGCCCGCTCACCCCGCCACCCGGCTCAGCTCATCATCCGGCGCCCCGGCGGGCACCAGACGCAGGGACATCGTGACGTCCTCGCCGCCGGCCCTGTGCCGCACCGGTACGAGCCGGTCGCGTACGGAGAGTTCGAGGTAGATGGCCCGGAAGGTGTCGACGGTCTGGCGCAGCGTGAACTGCTCGACCACCCGCAGCCGGGCCGCTTCCCCCATCGCGGCCCGGCGCACCGGATCGCGCAGGAGCTCCAGAGCCGCCGCCGCCATGGCGGCCGGATCGCGCGGCGGCACCACGAGACCCGTCTCGCCGACCGCCTCGCGCACCCCTCCCACATCCGTGGACACGGTGGCCCGGCCGCAGCTCATCGCCTCGATGAGCGTGAAGGGGAAGCCCTCGCTGATGCTGGAGAGCATGACCACGTTGCCCGCCGCGTAGGCGTCCTTGATGTCCTCGACGCGGCCCTCGAAGGTGACCGCGTCGCCCTGGCCGAGCGATGCGGCGAGCGCCTCGCACCGCTCCCGGTACGCCTCGCCGCCCCGGGGTGTGCCCCCGAACAGGCGCAGGGTGGCGCCGGGGAGCTCTTCGCGTACCTGCGCGAAGGCGCGGATGAGGGTCTCCAGATCCTTGATCGGGTCAACTCGCCCGGCCCAGCTGAGCGTTGGCGTCGACGGCTCGGGCCCGGCCGGCGGGAACGCCGCCGGATCGACCCCGTTGTACACGGTGCGTATGAGCTCCGGGGCGGCCCCGCCCTGCTCCTCCCACAGCCGGTTGTACTGGTTGCCGGGCGTGATCAGCGCGGCCCGCCGGTAGGTCTCCTCGGCGAGCAGCCGGAAGAACCCCAGAAGGACCGCTTTGATCGGCCACCGGTACGGGGCGGTCCGGTAGCCGAGATAGCGCTCGCGCAGATAGACCCCGTGCTCGGTCAACAGCAGTGGTACGCCGTGGAGTTCGGCCGCCGCGAGCCCCGGAAGCACGGCCACCCCGCCGCTCACCGCGTGCGACACGCCCTGGCTCGGCGGGGTCGCGGCGAGCGGCCGCAGCGCGTGCTCCAGGAGCCCGGTCGCGGTGACCGCGTCGTGCAGGGTGGGCCGGGCCTCGCGCACCGCGAGCCCGGGCCGGTTCCACACTTCGGTCAGGACCCGTATCGCCCGGTCGCCGCGGAGCGCGGGGCTGAGCTTTCCGTCCTGGGCGGCCCGAGCCATCTCGTACAGGGCGGGCCCGAAGGCGTCCTGCTCCGCCGGGTCGAGCAGGGCGGTCAGAAAGCGTTCGTAGGCGGCCATGAGGCGCCGTTCCTGTCGGCCTCGCGGGGCCGAACCCCCGGGCGGCGGGCCCCACATGGGGACCGAGACGGCTTCCGAGGCGTGCGGCGGAAGCTCCCACACGGTGGGCTCGCGACCGGTGCCGGTCACCGCGATGATGTCGAAGTCGATGTCGGGCATGGTGGTGACGAGCTGGTCGCACCAGACGCTCACCCCGCCGTGGCTGTGCGGATAGGTGCCCTCGGTGAGCAGGGTGACCCGCGCCGCGCCGGAGCGCGGCGCGCGGTGTCGTACGTGCATGCATGCGCTCCGCGGCTGATGAGAGCGGTGGGTGGTGAACACGCCCCGGCGGTCCGCCGCCGCGGCGGCGGCGGACCTCGGGTGTCGGTACGGCCCGGTGTCAGCGCCGTTCGGCGCTGTAGGGGACCGGTCGGGCGACGCCGGCGGGGACCGGTGTGCGCGGTGCGGGCGGCGTCGTCGCGCGCTCGGCGGACGACGCGGAGCGGGAGTGCGGTGCCAGGGCTCTGGCGGGAGCGGGCGCCAGCGTCAGCGCGACGGCGTCGTGCCCGGGCTGCGGTGAGACCCAGCCGGACACGCTGCCCGCGTAGGCCTGGCCGAAAGCGGTGGCGCCGCCGTCCAGGACCTGGCGGGTGCCGCTCGGCATCGTCGCGGTGACCGCCACGCCCGCGGGGGCCCGCACGGTCACGCTGTCGCCGATCCGGTACGCGGTGACCTGGCCGGACTTGACCGCGGCGCGCCACGCGTCCCGGTCGCGCAGTTCGGCGCCGATGTCCTTCATCCGCAGGTTCACCAGCGGAGCGCTGGGCGCGTACAGCGTCCGGTACTGGTCGAGCACCCCGTCGAGCACGGGGTAGCCGATGCGGTCCTCGGTCAGGTTGGACTGGTGGATGAAGTGCGGCCGGGGGTCGTTGCCCAGCACGTGTCCGAGGGCGACCTGGGTCTCCAGGGGCACGATGTGCCCCGAGTACCCGGTGGCGGTGGAGAGCGGCGCGGGCAGACAGGTGGTGTTCGGCAGATCGTCGCAGAGCCCGCTGCCGCCCTGGGCGCGGCTGGTGTAGATCCAGTTGTACTCGTCGACCTGCTCGGCGACGTGGCCCGCGTTGTAGAAGATGTTGATCGGGTAGCGGGCCACGGTGAGGGCGCCGCCCACCGGGCGCTGCTCGGGGTCGCGCGACATGTCGGCGCCGAGCCAGCCGATCTTGTTGGCGGTGAGTGCGGGCGCCAAGTAGGGGTTGTCCTGCGGCTGTTGGGGCAGGAGCCGCATCCCCGAGTGCTCTCCGGTGATCAACTCATCGGAAGAAACCGGCAGTTGGATGCTCCTGACCCACTGGTCGTTGGCGGATATCTCCTGGGATATCTCGGCCTGGCTCACGTACTTGGTGGAGCCATCCGGGTTGGTCGCACACTTCCATGGGACGACCGCGACGTTCTGCTCGCAGCCGAGATAGGCGTGGTCGTAGGTGTGGTTGACCCAGCGGAAGTCGTTCCTCGCCGCGGTGAGCGCGTCGGCGAGCTGGTCGGCGCCGTTGTGGTTCTCGCGGTACTCGACGCTGCCGCCGCCGTTGTAGGCGAGGTCCAGCGTGAAGCCGCGGGCCTTCTCCCAGGCGACGGCGTTGGCCACGTCGGCCGGGGTCATCCGGATCGAGTCCTCGACGCCCTGCCCGGGCGGGCAGTCGACGTCGCCGGGTGTGCAGTTGAGGGTGGTGTCCCAGCGGTCGTCGCCGGCGAACACGTCGTCGACGTGGACCGCGAAGTAGTTGCGCGAGGCGCCGAGCCGCACGTTCTGCGTCATCCAGTCGACGATGCCCCGGGCCAGCAGCTTGAACTGTTCCTGGTAGCGGTTGTACGCGAAGGTGACGACGAGCTCCCGGCGCCCGTCGTGGCGGTACTCGCCGACGAGGGTCCCGTTGCCGGTCCTGCCGGGGATCGGCGCCTCGACGTAGCTGGTGAAGTCGGCGCCCGCGGTCGGCTGGGAAAGGAAGGCGTAACTCTCGCTCACGGCGGGCGAGTTGTTTTCGAACGGCACGCTGTGGTTGAGGTAGCCGAAGGGGCCCGCGCCGAGGCCCGCGGCGGTGACCTGCGCCTTGAGGCCGTCCACCGAGCCGCTGTAGCCGCTGGTGGCGGCCGGCTGGAGACCCACCTGCGGACGGGCGTAGGTGTAGGCGTCGACCTGGGGGATCGCATACGTCTTCTCGTACGCGGCGAGCGCGGCCATCTCGGTGGAGCCGGCCGGGAAGGGGTTGTCGTTGGGCAGCACCACCGCCTGGAACTTGGCGCGGGGGACTCCGTTCACGGTGTCGGCCAAGAAGGCCTGGTCGATCACCGGGCGGCCGGATTCGGTCAGGTCGATCTCGGTGTACGGGGTGCCCTCGCCGTCGAGTTCCGCGGTGAGGGCGCCGGTGGCCGGGCCGCCGTCCGAGACGACGAGGACCATGAGGTCGATGCGCGGCGCGGGCGTCGCCGAGTACGCCGGCGCCGCCGGTAAGCCCATGGCGAGCAGCACGGTTCCCACGGCCAGGCCACAGGTGTGTCTGCTGCGGTGTGTGTTCCGCTTCACGCGGTGAAGTCCCCTCCCCTGGAGGTCCGGTCGGCTCCCCTGCCTGACCGGACCCCGCCCACGGCGCAACCGTCGTGCGCCCCGATGAGGAGGGCCCGGCGTTCCGCTCTGACGCGTCACATAGTGCGGCCCTTCAAGGAGTTTTCGAGTGGCTAATGTGAAACATGACGCGAAATTGCGGCCGTTGTGATGGGGCGCGGGCGGGTGCACGAAGCGGTATCCGTGCTTCCGGACGGCCTCGACGAGACGCGCGGAGCGCGGGAAAACGGAGCGACCCGGCGGGGCAATCGCTTTCGGTGCCGGGGGCGCACGCGGGCGCATACCGCCAATGGTCCAGACAACCAGGCGTTCCGGGGTGTATCCGATTTTCGGCCAGACGGGCGAAACACCCGCTCGAATACGGCCTCGGGATGTTCGGTTTCGGACACACGAAACCGGCCGACCCGGGGGAATGGGTCGACCGGTCGATGTGGGCCGCCGATACGGGGGCGGCTCGGGTGCTAGCGAGCGCCGGCCGGGGCGGGAGTGGCGCAGTTGACGCGCACCGTCGGGGAGTTGAAGACGCCGTCCTTGTGGCTCTGGCTGTCGTTGTACTCGTAGTAGACGTAGCTGTAGAACGCGATGTTGCCGTTGCAGCCGGAGTCCGCCGCCACCTGCACCGGGATGGTGACGGTGCGGCTGGTGCCCGGGGCGACCGGCACGGAGTAGTTCACCCCGATCGTGGTGCCGCCGGTTCCGGTGCAGGTCACGCCCTCGCCGGAACACGAGGCGAGCGCGTACTTGAGGTCGGGGCGCTGGGTCGTCGTCCAGGTCGGCTGGACCGACTGGTAGACGAACCACACATCGGTGGTCTGGTTGTTCGTGAAGGTCATCTTGAGGTTGACCGTGCCGCCGGGCGTCGCCGTGGTCTGGTCGGCGCTGAACGCCACATCGGGGGCGTCGGCATGCGCGGACTGGCTCATGCCGACCAGCGCGAGGGAGGAAGCGAGGGCCGCGGCGAGGCTGTAACGCCTCAGGTGTGTGAGTCGCATGAGGACGGAGAGTAGGAGGAAGGACACGTACCGTCCGCCGAATCCTCACACCGTGAAGACGCGCTGGCTCGAAGGGGCGGGTGTGAACTGGCCCCGCATTGGCGCCAGTTCACGTCTTGACCGGACCGTGGGCACGGCGTGTGCGCAGCCGCCCTCGGATCGCAAGTGTCCGCCTGACCGGTAACCGATCCTCCCCGGCGGGCCCAGCAATGGCGCATTCCGCCCCGGACGGCGAACGGCCCCCGGCCCAGGAGGGCGGGGGCCGTGCGAACGGACGCGATCACGCGCCCGCGCGGGCTCACTCCGGCTGCGAGGGCTGCTGCCCCGCCTCCCGCTGGGCCGCCTCGACCGACTTGCGGACCTCGTCCATGTCCAGGCCGCGGGCCTGGCCGATGACGTCCTCAAGGGCCGCCTCGGGCAGCGCTCCGGGCTGGGCGAAGACCGCCACGTTGTCACGGACGATCATCAGGGTCGGGATCGACCGGATGTCGAAGGCCTGCGCCAGCTCCTGCTGGGCCTCCGTGTCCACCTTCGCGAAGACGAGGTCGTCATGGCGCTCGGAAGCGGCCTCGTACACCGGGGCGAACTGACGGCACGGGCCGCACCAGGAGGCCCAGAAGTCGATCAGCACGAATCCGTTGTCGGACACGACCGAGTCGAAGTTCTCTTTGGTCAGCTCGACAGTCGCCATCACACCTACCTCTTCCCGGCCCCAGGGGTGGGGCCGCCTCGCACAACGGCGTGCGCCGCCGCGCTATTCCGTTCCCGGCGGGTGCCCCTGTGGCCTCCGAGTACACCGACCACCAGACTGTGCGTATGACGGAAGCCGAGGAATACGACGTGGTGGTGCTGGGTGCGGGCCCGGTCGGCGAGAACGTCGCCGACCGGGTGCGGGCGGCCGGCCTGAGCTGTGCGGTGGTGGAGAGCGAGCTGGTCGGGGGCGAGTGCTCGTACTGGGCCTGCATGCCGAGCAAGGCGCTGCTGCGCCCGGTGGTCGCCCGGGCCGAGGCCCGCAGGGTGCCGGGGCTGCGGCAGTCGGTGCAGGGTCCGCTCGACGCCGAGGCGGTCCTCGCCCATCGCGACGACTACACCTCCCACTGGAAGGACGACGGGCAGGTCGAGTGGCTCGACGGCATCGGCGTCCACCTCTACCGCGGCCACGGGCGCCTGTACGGCACCCGCAAGGTCAGCGTCACCAGCCCCGAGGGCGAGCACCACGTCCTGACCGCCCGCCACGCCGTCGCCGTGTGCACCGGCAGCCGCGCCCAGCTGCCGGACCTTCCGGGCCTCGCCGATGTGAACCCCTGGACCAGCCGCGAGGCCACCAGCGCCAAGGAGGTGCCGGGCCGTCTCGTGGTGGTCGGCGGGGGCGTGGTGGCCGTCGAGATGGCCACGGCCTGGCAGGCGCTCGGCTCCCGCGTCGCCGTCCTGGTGCGCGGCGAGGGGCTGCTGCCGAAGATGGAGCCGTTCGCGGGCGAGCTGGTCGCCGACGCGCTGTGCGAGGCCGGCGCCGAGCTCCGCACGCACACCTCGGTCACGGACGTCGTGCGCCATACGGGGACCGGGGCGCTGACGGTCTCGGTGCGCGGGCCCGAGGGCGACGAGCGCCTTGAGGCCGACGAGATCCTCTTCGCCACCGGCCGGGCCCCGCGCACGGACGATATCGGCCTGGACACCATCGGCCTCGACCCCGGCTCCTGGCTCCCCGTCGACGACTCCTGCCGGGTCGAGGGCAGCGACTGGCTGTACGCGGTCGGCGATGTGAACCACCGGGCGCTCCTGACCCACCAGGGCAAGTACCAGGCCAGGATCTCCGGTGCGGCCATCGCCGCCCGCGCCGCCGGGGTCCCGGTCCTGGAGAGCGACCCCTGGGGCGCGCACGCGGCGACCGCCGACCACGCGGCCGTCCCTCAGGTCGTCTTCACCGACCCCGAGGCCGCCTCGGTCGGCCTCACCCTCGCCGAGGCGGAGGCCACCGGACGGCGGGTGCGGGCGGTCGACTACGACATGAGCGGCGTCGCGGGCGCGGGCCTGTACGCCGACGGCTACCGGGGACGGGCCCGCATGGTCGTCGACGAGGACCGGCGCGTCCTGCTCGGCGTCACCTTCGTGGGCCCCGGCGTCGGCGAGCTGATCCATTCGGCGACGGTGGCCGTCGCGGGCGAGGTGCCGCTGGAGCGCCTGTGGCACGCGGTCCCGTCGTACCCGACGATCAGCGAGGTGTGGCTGCGCCTCCTGGAGACGTACCGGGGCTGAGGGGCGTGGGGCTGAGGGGCGCGGGGCGCCCGGGGGCGGGGGTCACCGCGCGAACGCGTCGACCCCGGTGAGCTCGGCCGACAGCGCCCAGAGCCGGGCCGCCTCCCCGGGGTCGATCGCGTGGGGGTGGACGCCGCTGGTGAGCACGTCATGGTCGAGCTCGCCAGCGGTCACTCCGGCCGCGTTGCCGGTCCCGTTGGTCCCGCCGCCCCCGTTGGTCCCGTCGGTACCGGCGGCACCGGTGGTGCGCGGCTCGACGGGTTCGGCGATGTCGCAGTCCTCGCAGTAGACGCCGCCGAGCCCGGTCAGCCGCGGGGAGGTCGCCGCCCACACCTGGGTGGCGGCCCCCTGTTCGGGGGTTTTGAAGTCGAGGGACCAGGTGCCCTCGGCGTCGACCCAGCCCGCCGCGATCCGCTCCTCGGCCGAGACATGGCGCACCAGCGCGGTGTTGATCTCGCCGGGGTGCAGCGAGAACGCGCGCACCCCCGCGTCCCGGCCCAGCCGGTCGAGGTGCACGGCGAACAGCGCGTTGGCGGTCTTCGCCTGCCCGTACGCTTGCCACTTGTCGTAGCCGCGCTGGAAGTGCGGGTCGTCCCAGCGGATGGCGGAGAGCTGGTGGCCCCGCGAGGACACCGAAACGACCCGGGCGCCGCCCTCGGCCAGCGCCGGCCACAACCGGTTGACCAGGGCGTAGTGGCCGAGGTGGTTGGTCGCGAACTGGGCCTCCCAGCCCGGCCCCACCCGAGTCTCGGGGCACGCCATGACCCCGGCGCTGTTGACCAGGATGTCGATGGCGCGACCGGAGTCGAGGAAGCGGTCGGCGAAGGCGAGCACGCTGTCGAGGTCGGCGAGGTCGAGCGCGTCCACCTCCACCCCGGCAAGGTCCGCCAGCGCCGCCTCGGCGGTCGCGCGCCGCCGGGCGGGCACCACGACGCGGGCGCCGGCCCCGGCGAGCGCGCGGGTGGTCTCCAAGCCGAGCCCCGAGTAGCCGCCCGTGACGACCGCGAGCCGTCCGGTCAGATCGACTCCGGCGAGGACGTCGGCCGTGGTGCTGCGGGTTCCGAAGCCCGATCCGATCGGGTGCTGGGCCGTGAGGTGTTCCGAAGTGGTCATGGCGGCGACGCTACGAGTTGAAGTGCGCTCTCAGTCAACTCGCCCATACGGTATGGGCGTTCGGGTCAGTGGCCCTTCAGGTCGCCCTCCGGCTCCGGGGCCTCGTCGGGTGCCCCGGTTGCCCCGGGCCCGGGGGAGTGGGGACGTACCCCGGTTGCCCCGGGCCCGGGGGAGTGGGGACGTACCGCCGTCGGGTCGGCCGCGACCGGTCGCCACACGCGCGGCCATCGACGCTGGACGAGGGCCGCGACCAGACCCGCGACGATCCCGGTGATGATGGGCTCGCCGTGACCGTCGCCGAGCAGCAGCAGGGCCGCGCCGTCGGCCACGATCGCGACGGTGAGCAGGGTGTGGCGGCGGCAGGGGCGGGTGAGCAGGGCAAGGCCGGCGATGCTGGTGGCGAGCCGGAAGGTGAGGCCCGAGTTGCCGCCCCCGGGCGGCCCGTGGACCAGGAGCGTGTCGACGCTGAACACGAGCAGCAGGGCGGGGACGAGCGCCACCATCATGCGGCTGCCCCACACGCGTTCCGCGACGAAGCCGATGAGGGCAAGGACGAACAGGTTGAACGCGGTACCCCCGACCCCGCCGTCCTGCACCATGAACGAGGTGTACGCCCGCCACCACTGGCCGTGGTCGATGATCAGGTCGGAGTCGCGGTGCAGGGCGTCGTAGATCCCCGGGAAGGCGAACTGCGCCAGGGAGGGGATCGCCACGAGCAGCCAGAGGCCGATCGCCACCTTCGGGGGGTTGCGCGGGCTGAAGGTGCGCCGGGGCAGACCGTCCGAGACCTTCATGACCAAAAGGATCATCAAGGCGTACAGGGCGGGCGACAGGAGATGGTCGGTCATGCCCCCTCTCTACCCCGCGTCCCGCCGGACCCGCCCCCACCACGCGGTATCGGCCACGCCTCCCGCCCACCCGGACACCCGCCGCGGTGTGGGCGTACGGCCTCAACAGGTCCCGGGCTCCGACGAATTCGGCTTGATCCCACCGCGTGCGCGAGAGGGGCGGGGGTGCGGGTGTCACCCCCATGAGTAATACTCTCCGCATGAGTTCACATATTACGGACAGGACGGGGGCGGCGCAGGGTGTGGTGCTGGTCCGCAGGGCGACGGCTCGCGACGCCAAACGACTCACCCACCTGGTGCGCACCTCCCGCGCTTATGAGGGCCCCTACGCGCCGATGATCGCCGGATACCGGGTGGGCCCGGACTACATCGAGGCCCATGAGGTCCATGTCGCGGTCGGGCAGGACGACCGGGTGCTCGGCTTCTACGCGCTGCTGCTGACGCCGCCCGAACTGGACCTGCTGTTCGTCGCGGACGCCGCCCAGGGCCTCGGCATCGGCCGCCTTCTGGTGGCCCACCTCAAGGACACGGCCCGAGCCGCCGGCCTCGACCGCGTACGGATCGTCTCGCACCCGCCGGCCGAGGGCTTCTACCTGGGCGTGGGGGCCGAGCGCGTCGGCACCGTCACCGCCAGCCCGCCCGCGGTGATGTGGGACCGTCCTGAGCTTGAACTGCCCATCACCTAGCGGGAGTTGACCACCCCTGCCGGGCCGGGCGCCCGCGCCCCGGCACGACCCCGAGACCTCCGAGGCCGAGGACGGGCGGGACGCGGTGCGCTCGACGGTTGGGTGCGACCGGCCGGTCGCCGGCCGGGGGCTCGTCAGGTTGCCGGCACGCCGACCTGGGACCATGCCTTGAGCACCGCCGAGATCTCGTCGCCCTCGCCGAACAGAGTGCGCGCGGTCGCGGCGGTCAGCCGGGCGAAGTCGGCGAACTGGGCGCTCGCGCCGAGCTCGCCGCCGGTGAGCGTGGCGTACCAGATCCGACCCGCCCGCTCCCAGGCGTTGCCGCCGAGCGCGGTGGCCACCAGGTAGAAGGCGTAGTTGGGGATGCCCGAGTTGATGTGCACCCCGCCGTTGTCGCGGCTGGTGCGCACATAGCCGTCCATGGCGGCCGGCTGCGGGTCCTTGCCGAGCTGCGGGTCGTCGTAGGCGGTGCCGGGGGCCTTCATCGAACGCAGCGCGTCGCCGTGGATGCCGGGGCCGAGCAGGCCCGCGCCGATCAGCCAGTCGGCCTGGGCGGCGCTCTGACCCAGCGCGTACTGCTTGATGAGCGAGCCGAACACGTCGGACACGGACTCGTTGAGCGCGCCCGACTGACCGAAGTAGTCCAGGTTCGCGGTGAACTGCGTGACGCCGTGCGTGAGTTCGTGACCGATCACGTCGACCGGCAGCGTGAAGTCCAGGAACAACTCGCCGTCACCGTCGCCGAACACCATCTGCTCGCCGTTCCAGAAGGCGTTGTCGTACTGCTCGCCGTAGTGCACGGTTCCGATCAGCGGCATTCCGGAGTCGTCGATGGAGTGACGCCCGTACGCCTTCAGATACAACTCGAACGTGGCACCCAGGCCGGCGTGCGCGCGGTTGACGGAGGCGTCGCCCGTGGGCCGGTCGCTCTCGGAGTGCACCTTGGTTCCGGGCAGCGTCTCCCGGTGCCCGGCGTCGTAGATGGTGCGGTCGGGCTGGTCGGACGGTGTGCCGGTGGGGGCGGCCGCGCCGCGCACCGCGGTGATCCGGCGCTGGGTGCGCAGCTGGGCGTCGTGCTCCAGGGTGCGGCGCGCGGGCCCGTACACGGTGGGGTCCTCGTGCTGGGCGAGCCGGTCGAGGATGTGGGGAGGCACGACGGTGCAGAAGGGGGCGGGATTGTTCATGCCCAGCAATGTGGCACAACGTGACGCAACTGTCACTGCGTGCGATCGAGTTAGCTGGAATGCGATGCCCGACGGGCGCCCCTCGACGGGGCGGGGCGCCCGTGCTACTCGGCCTCGGGGAATTCGCCCGCCATGGCCGCGGCGATCCGCAGATGGGGAGCGGCCTCGGCCCGGCGGCCCTGACGTTCCAGGGTGCGGCCCAGCATGAGCGTGGCGTACCGCTCGGCGGGATCCTGTTCGAGCACGGTCCGCAGCTCGGCCTCGGCCTTGCCGAGCTGTGCGGAGTGGTAGTAGGCGCGGGCCAGCAGCAGGCGCGGGCCCACCTGCTCGGGCACCTCGCCGACCAGACCGGCCAGGATGCCCGCGGCGGTGACGTACTCCTTCGCCTCGAAGAACATCCGGGCCCGGTCCCAGCGGTCCGCGGCCGTGCCGAACTCGTAGTAGCTGTCCGTCACTTCACTGCGTGCGGTGGTCATGGGCGCGTCCTGGGGTGGGGCCCCGGGGGTGGGGGCCGTGCGTCTCGCTCAACGGCGGCATCTTGTTGAATATTCCACTACCGGGGTCGAGGGCGGTGGGAGCGGGTCCGGGGCCGCCGACGGGCGTTCGTGGCCGAGGTGGGCCCGGGAGGGAATAGGTTGACCGCATGAGCAATCTCGATCGCCAGCCCACGCTCTCCGTCTGCGGCGGACGCGGTTTCGTCGTGGCGGAGCCGGTGCGCGAGCTTCTGTCACCCCGCACCGTGCAGCTCGGCGAGTCCTCCGAGGTGCGCCGGCTGCTGCCCAACCTGGGGCGCCGCATGGTCGGGGCCTGGGCGTTCGTCGACCACTACGGCCCCGACGACATCGCCGACGAGCCCGGGATGCAGGTGGCGCCCCACCCCCATATGGGCCTACAGACGGTGAGTTGGCTGCACGAGGGCGAGGTGCTGCACCGTGACAGCCTGGGCAGCCTTCAGACCGTACGGCCCCGGGAGCTGGGCCTGATGACGTCGGGCCGGGCCATCAGCCACTCGGAGGAGACCCCCGCTACGCACAGCCGGTTCCTGCACGGAGCCCAGCTGTGGGTGGCCCTGCCCGACGCCCACCGCCATGTCGAGCCGCACTTCCAGCACCACGCCGACCTCCCGCACGTGACCGCGCCGGGCGTCGACGCGACGGTGATCCTGGGCGAACTGGACGGCGCCGCGTCACCGGGCACCACGTACACGCCGATCGTCGGCGCCGACCTGACCCTGACGGCGGGAGCCGAAACCCGCCTGCCGCTGAACCCGGACTTCGAATACGCCGTCCTGTCCATGTCGGGCGAGGCCCATGTGGACGAGGTGCCGCTACTCCCGGGCTCGATGCTCTACTTGGGCTGCGGCCGCACCGAACTCCCCCTGCGCGCAACCTCGGACGCCTCCGTGATGCTGCTCGGCGGCGAGCCGTTCGAGGAGGAGATCCTGATGTGGTGGAACTTCGTCGGCCGCTCCAACGAGGAGATCCGGCAGGCCCGTTCGGACTGGATGAACGGTGATCGCTTCGGCGAAGTGAAGGGCTACGACGGGCCTCCGATCCCGGCCCCCGAACTCCCGCCAGTGCCCCTGAAACCGCGGGGACGGGTGCGCTGAGCTGCGGGAACAGTCCCCATGCTGACCTTTCTGGCGATGTGTCATGTCGGTAGGTGAGGATGGCGGCGCAGATCAGGGGCGCGTGGCTGGTGCCGCAGGTGACAGCGCGAAAACGGCATTGCTGACCTCGGGCGCCTATCCGACTCCGGGCCGAGGGCGCCCGCGCGCTGCACGAGCGGATGCCGTCACGGCTGCGCAGAGCATGTGTGGGGATCGAACAACCACCAGGCGAGTGCTCGGTAGGGTCGGAGGGGTGCTGTCGCAGCATCCACTACGGTGGAAACTACGTGCGCATCGCAGCCGGGGCCAAAGTGAGCCTCCCCGTCTCGTGGCGCAACCGGGTGAGCTCGTACCGCCAGCTGCCGGCCGGTATCAGCAGTTGCGTCTACGACTGATGTGAGGGCATGCGCCTGCCGAAGGCCGCGTGGAGCCGCGCGAGTCCTCTCCGCGCACTCGCCCGTCTCGCGTGGCGTCGCCCCGACGCGTAAGGAAAATTCGGGCGGCCTGCACCGAGCCCCATGGTCATGGGCCGGCTCCCTCACGAGGTGAGTTCACCACCGTCGAGCTGCTTGGCTGTCGAGCAGGATGAGGGCCCACGGCGTTTGTCCTCATGGCAGAACGACGCCGGGGCTCACCGCGGTTCGAAACCGTGCCGGCCAAAGTTTGCGAGGCTCGCATGCGACCGGGCCGACCACGATCCGTCCTGACCGTGTGAGGGCCTGCAAGGGACATGCGTCTCCCTCAGAAACCGCGCTTACGTGCGCCGAGGGGGCGGTGCAGGAGGAGGGCGCCGAGCGGAGTTTGTTCGGCGTAGTGCACGGGCGCGGGTGCGGGGAGGTCGTCCAGATCGTCGTTCTCGGGCCTCCCCTTTCCCGGCCCGTGTCAGTGGCTCGCACTCCGCAGTGCGGTCGGGGCGGTCTGACCGCTGACGTTACGAAGCCGCCCGGGACCTCGACCAAAGCCGGTCACGGGCTGGACGCCGATCCGTCCGCTCCGTGCCGCAGGCCGTCAAGGAGCAGGTCGAGGAGGCGTCCGGCCCGTTCGCGCTGGTCGGGAGCGCTGGTGATCAGCCCGATGCCGGCCAGGCTGAAGCCGACGTCGAAGGGGTCGACGTCCGGGCGCAGGAGACCGGCCCCGGCGCCTGCGTTCAGCAGGGTGCCGAGGGCGGTGGCGAGCTTGTCGAGGGTTTCGGCGAAGGGGTCCGCCCCGGATGCGGCCGCGGCCCGCAGTGCGTCCGCCATGCCCTGCTTGGCAGTGAGGTAGTCGATGAAGTCGTCCATCCACAGGCGGATCGCCCGGTCCGGCGCATGGTCGGCGAGGAGGTTCGTGGCGCTGTCGCAGATGCGGGCCAGCTCGTTGCGGTAGGCCGCCTCGACAAGCGCCTCGCGTGTGGGGAAGTGGCGGTAGAGCGTGGCCGAGCCGACGCCCGCGGCTTTGGCGATGGTGTCGATCGCGACGTTCGGGCCCTTCTCGGAGAAGGCGTGCACGGCCGCTTCGAGGATGCGCTCGCGGTTGCGGCGGGCATCGGCGCGCAACACGATCGGCTTGGTGGTCAAGGCTGCTCCCTTCGGCAGGGGATCAGTCTATCTGGACAACCGGGGAGTTCTCCGTTTACCGTGAAAGCTAATCGGGGAACTCCCCGGTTAGGGTGTTGGCCGTGACGCTCCATGCGCGAGGAATGGCGATCATGACAGCACAGCAGCCCATCGGTTCCGGCTTCGGGGCCCACAGCACCACGGCCGACGTCCTGGCCGGCCTCGACCTCGCCGGAAAGCTCGCTGTCGTGACCGGCGGCAGTTCCGGACTGGGGCTGGAGACCACACGCGCCCTGCGGGGCGCCGGCGCGACTGTCGTCGCGGCCGTCCGCCGCCCGGAAGCGGCCCCGGAAGCCTTCACCGCGGTGGACGGCGTCGAGGTGCGCCGTCTCGACCTGGGCGACCAGACCAGCGTGCACACCTTCGCGGACGAGTTCCTGGCAAGCGGCCGCGGCATCGACATCCTCATCAACAACGCCGGCGTGATGGCGCTGCCCGAGACCCGCCTCGGACCCGGCTGGGAGGCGCAGTTCGCCACCAACCACCTGGGTCACTACACACTCACGAACCGGCTGTGGACCGCCCTGGCAGCCGACGGCGGCGCGCGCGTGGTCGCGCTCAGCTCTGCCGGTCACCGCTACTCGCCGATCCGCTGGGACGACGTCGTGTTCGCAAACGGCTATGACAAGGCCGTCGCCTACGGACAGTCCAAGACCGCGATCGCGCTGTTCGCCGTCCACCTCGACGCCCTGGGCCGCGAGCACCAGGTGCGGTCCTTCGCCGTCGCCCCCGGTGCCATCATGACCCCGCTCCAGCGGCACATGACCCGCGGGGAGATGGTCGCCCTCGGCTGGATCGACGACCAGGGCAACACGGCTCCCGGTTTCAAGACCCCCGAGCAGGGTGCCGCCACCCAGGTCTGGGCGGCCGCCTCCCCGCAGTTGACCCACACCGGCGGCGTCTACCTGGAGGACTGCGACATCGCCCCGCTCTCCCAGGACGACGCACCCGGAGTCCGGCCCTACGCGGTCGACCCCGAACAGGCCGCACGCCTGTGGACCCTGTCCGCTCAACTGACCGGCACCAACGCGTTCGCGAACCGGTGACACGACGGCATAGCGCATTCGCCTCCAAGAAACCCGCACCTGAAATCTCCGCAAGAAGGGTCACGAAATCATGACGCACACCGATCTGGCCGCCGTCGCGAACGAAGCACAGGCATGGTTCGACAGCTACGTCGAGACGTTCATCGGACTGGCAGCAAAGGGGAGCACTGATCCCGCGCCGCTCCTCAGCTACTTCTCGGTGCCGATCAGCATGACCACGGGGACGGCCCACACCGTACTCACCTCCGCCGAGGCGCTCTCCCAGGGACTCGCACAAGAGCTGCGCGAACTGCGCGACGCCGACTACGGAGGTAGCAAGGCCCTCGACCCGGTGGTGCGCGCGCTCAACGAGCGGGCCGCGCACATCGAGGTGACCTGGGTGCGCCAGGACAGCCAGGGGCGGGAGTTCCAGCGTGTCCGTGTGCTCTACCTGGCCGCCCGTACCGATACGGGATGGCGGACAGTGGCTTCCGTGATCCTGGCCGGCTGACGAAGCACAGTGCCCGCCCGGTCGCCCGCAGCAGTGGGAGTGCCTGCCCCAGGAACTCGGCGGGGTCGTGATCACCGAAGTGAGCGCTCGCGGCGCGCCGCGTCAGTCTCGGCATCCCCACTCCGCTGACAGACCCGAAAACCCTCTTTCTGGCGGTGTGTCACATTGCTGGGTGAGGATGGTTCGCCGGCCAAGAACGGAAGCATGTGGCGCCGTGCCATCGTCACCGACTCGCTCGGCCTGGCACTGGCACCTACTTCGGCCACATCCGCGCGTGGCCGTGCCGCGAGGGCGGGCCGTGAGACGGGTTCGCGTCCGCTGTGCGCCGCTGCGGGACCTAAGCTTGTGTGTGCGGCGAGTGAGTGGTTGGGCCCGACCGCGCTCCTGGATGGCTTGGGGGTTGCGTCATGGATGTCCGGCAGAACACCGCGGCGTGGAAACGCGTGGTCGATGTCGCGAGCAGCGCGGGCCGGCCGGTGGCGTTGCCCTCCGCCGGGGCCGCGTGTCTCGAAGACGTGGGCGCGGACGGGCTGGGGGTCAGTCTGATTACGGGCGGCCGGATCAGGACCGTGGCCTACGCCGCTGACGACCGCAGCTACCGGCTGGAGGACGCGCAGCTCGTGGCGGGGGAGGGCCCGTGCACCGCGGCCTACAGACAACGCGGCGTCGTGAAGGTGGAGGTGCACTCCAGCTCGGCACAGTGGCCGGTGTTCGTGCGGACGGCCGGCGAGCTGGGCATCCGCAGCGTGGTGGCCGTGCCGCTGCTCGTCGGCAACGGTGTCCCGGTCGGCGCCATGGACCTCTACCACACCACCCGCGCCGTCCTCGGCGAGACGGACCTCAGCAGGATCGAAGCCTACGCCCGGGTCCTCGCGCTGCTCGCCCTTGACGCTCACCCCGCATTGATCGGCTGGGAACAGGCGGCCCCGGAAGCGGGCCCGGCCGGCTACCCGCCCATCGTGCACCAGGCGGCGGGTGTGGCCTCCGAAGCGAGCAAAGTGCCCGTGGCCGACGCCCTGGCCCGTATGCGTGCCCACGCCTTCAGCCACCGACGGCTCCTCGAAGACGTCGCCCGCGACATCCTTGCCGGACAACTACGCCTTGAGGAAGACCGAGACACTCCGCCCGGCTGACAGAACCCCCTTCACGCGATGACGGACCGGGGGCTGAACGTCGACCCCGGACAGGTCCTCGCGAGGAGCGCTCGGCGCCGTCGTCCGAGTAGGTCTGGCCGGAGGGAGTCGCCGGTCTGGATGGTGAGGGTCCAGGGGCCGCCGCTCAGTGGCGGCGGCCCCTGGACGCGCGTGGGATGCGAGGCTCCCCCTCGTCGTAGCCCACGCGCGGGCCCTGAGCGGCAGGGAGGGGGGTTGCGGGAGAACCCCGGGATCCTGCCACGGAGGACCCTGGAGGCTGGGCCGCAGAATGTGGGCGCTGCGGCTCCGGCCGGGCCTTGTGGTCTTACGGGCTCGGGGTCCGGGAGCCGTGGCGGGGCCGACTGGTACGAGCCCCGGTGTTCGCCTGCCCATCCACCGTAAAGCGGAAGGACGGATCCGGATAGGGCGCGACCGGCCATGTTCAGGGCGGAGCGGCGAAGTCGAGGTGGGCAGTTGGAGCGGTGGGAAGAGGGCCGTCGCAGGGGCCGAATGCCCCGGCTGCGCACGGCAGGAGCTCCATGGTGAGAAACAGCCGGCCGCGGGGTGTTCCTGGTGGGGGACCGTCGGCGGCAGGCGGCCCGTTGTGGGGGGACGGTCGGCCTCAGGACAGGGCGCTGCGTCCGGGGACGCCGTCGATGATCTGGCGGCCGAGATCGGACATGCGCAGGCCCTGACTACGCGCGTGGGCGCGGAAGCGGTTGAAGGCGTCGTCGGGGCTGGTGTTCCATCGCTCGGCGAGGATGCCCTTGGCCTGTTCGATGACGATCCGGCTCGTGAGTGCCGCCTGGAGCTGGTCGCGCTCGACGTAGGTCTGTTCCAGGGTGCGCTGCTGAAGGATCGCGATGGTGGCGATGTCGGCCAGGGCCTGGGCGAGCGCGGTGTTCTCCGCGGTGAGCGTGCCCGGCTGGGTGTGGAAGAGGTTCATCGCGCCCACGACCCGGGTGCGCAGCCGCAGGGGCAGGGCGTGGGTGACGGCGAAGCCGTTCTTCTGTGCCTGCTGGGCGAAGTGCGGGAAGACGGATGTGGCCTTCGGGTCCGTGAGGTCGATGTTCGTGCGCTGGACGCCGCTGCGGAAGGTGTCCACACAGGGGCCCTGGTCGTGCTGGATGGCGAAGAGCTCCAGGAGTCGGGTGTTCTCGTCGGAGGCGGCGATGGTGTGGAGTTCGCCGTGCTCGTCGCCCAGCATGATGCCGACCGCCGAGATCTCCAGGAGTTCCACGCACCGGCACGACAGGCTCTGGAGGAATTCGATGACGTCGAAGTCATCGATCAGGGAGTCCGCCAACTCGACAAAAATTTCGGCCAGACGCTGCTCGCGACCCATGACACTCATCCCCTATCCCTGACGGGCACGTGGGGCCCGGTCTCATCGTCCTTGAATCGCAGCCGTCTGGCCACCACGTCCCGCGCGACCTCGGTGATCGGCCGGTCATGGGCGTACGCGAAGGCGCGCAGCCGCATCAGAGCCTCGGACAGCGGCCGCCCGAGCTGCACGCTGATCATTCCGGTGGCCTGGTGGACCACCGCACGGTGCAGGACCTGCGGTGTGTCGTGTTCGCCGCCCAGGAAGCGCGCGGTCAGCAGCCGGGCCACCGCGGTGGCGTCGTCGGCCTGCTCCCTGGACAGCGGCAGGGGCCGAGAGCGCACCGCGGTCATGACGCCGACGGTGATGGCACCGAGCACGAGGGGGAAAGCGAACACCGCCCGCACCGGCAGACCGTCCAGTGCTGCCAGCAGGGCCGGCCACCGTCCGGTCCGTACCTGGGCGAGCTCGGGCACCTGCACCGGACGGCCGAAGGTGAGAGCGTCGAGTGCCGGCCCCTCGCCCAGCGTGAACTGAAGGTCCTCCAACCGGGCCGAGACGGTGCCGTGGCACCACACCAACTCCGTATGTCCCCTGTCCAGGACCAGAGAGACGGCCAGGCCCTCGGCGTCCAACAGACGCGCGCACAGGGCAGCGAGCTGATCGTCCGTGTGGGCATCCGATCGGAGTTCGCGCAAAACCTTGGCGGCTCGCTCGCTGACCACTACAACGTGCCCGCTTTCCGTCGGCTGACAGGCTGCGCGTGCGCGGCGGAACGCCTGTCGAAACACACGTCCCGGACGCCGGCAAAGGGGGGAGGCAACTCGGCGAGGCCCGTCCCTGCGAGCAGCAGGGAGATACTCCTTCGAGTGTAGACCAGGCACACCCCGCCGCCCCGACCGGCGTGGGCCACGGACGGACGGCGAACAGAGCTGCCCGTCGGCGGCCGAATCGGTCTCGGTGTGTCTGCCCGAGCGGCGGTCGAGGGCGATCCAGTCCTGCTTCGGCCCGACTTCATGCCCCATGGGCAGACACGTGCGGGAAGAGGCTGCCTCGGGTGGAGGAGGCGTCGCCGTCCGCGGCGGACAGGAGGCGCAGGGCCTCGGCTCTGTCGGTACCGGGTGGAACGACGAGCAGGTCCCAGCGGCCACTACCGGGGGCCAGGAGACAGATGGTTTCCGCGGTGCACCGGCCGGCGGCATGGTGCAGTTCGATCACGTGGTTGGCCACGAGGAGCCGGCCGGGGAAGGACGACCAGAGGGCGGCGTTGACGGTGGCGTGGGCTATTTGCGGCCAGGAGTGGGGCAACGCGCCTACCAGGCGGGGTAGTTCGACGGTCAGATCCTCCGAGCGGGGCCACCAGGCGCCGTCGACGAGGTGGGGGCCGCTGCCGGGTGGCACCAGGCGCAGGCGTACCGGCAGCAGGGACGAAGGGGACGGGAGTGTGGTGGTCACGGGGTTCAGGCCCTTCGATGGGAGGGGGCGGCTACGGGGCCCGCGGACCGGCCAGGGCTGGAGCCAGGAGAGCGGGGCACGGGCGGTCAGTTGTTTTGGGGGAGCGAGCTGGATCCGTTGCCCGGGGCTCGGGCGGTCTTGGCGAGGTCGACGGGGTGCGGAGTCGGCGGCAGCGCCGCGGCCGCGGCCTCCCTGCTCAGGAAGGCGCCCAGTTCGCCGATGGTGCTCATCAGGGGCGCGGGGAAGACCACTGTGGTGTTCTTGTCGACGCCGATCTCCACGAGGCTTTGCAGGTTGCGGAGTTGGAGTGCCAGGGGGTGGGCCATCATGGTGTCGGAGGCGTCCCCGAGCGCTGCCGCGGCGAGTGATTCACCCTCGGCGTTGATGATTTTGGCGCGCTTCTCGCGTTCGGCCTCGGCTTGCCGGGCCATGGCGCGCTTCATGCTGTCGGGCAGCTGGATGTCCTTGAGTTCCACCAGGGTGACTTCCACGCCCCACTCGGCGGTCGCCACGTCGAGGATCTCGCGGATGCCGAGGTTGATGCGGTCGGTCTCCGACAGCGTCTCGTCCAGGGTGTGCTGGCCCACGACCTTGCGCAGCGTGGTCTGTGCGATCTGGTTGATCGCGGCGTGCACGTTCTCGATGGCGATGACCGATTTCACCGCGTCCACCACGCGGAAGTAGGCCACGGCCGATACGTCGACGCTGACGTTGTCGCGGGTGATGATGCCCTGCGACTGGATCGGCATGGTGACGATGCGCAGCGACACCCGGTGCAGGACGTCGACGAACGGAATGATGGTCCGCAGCCCCGGGCCACGCGTGCCGGCCAGCCGTCCGAGCCGGAAGAGCACCCCTTGCTCGTACTGTTTGACGATCTTCAGAGTCAGGGCCAGCCCCAGGAGGAGGAGCAGGGCGATGACGACGCCGAGCGAGATCACAAGCGACATGGTGGCGCTCCCATGGACGAGGGTGAGGTTTCACCGGACCCGAGCGGGGGCCTCGGAAAGGCCGTGGACCACGCGGACGCGGCGTGGATCAACGGCTGGGCCCTCGGCGGACGCTCCGCCGAGGGCCGCGGCCGTCCGCGGCCCCCGCACGCCGGTCACGGTGGGTCGCAACGGCGGACGGCTCGGCAATGCCAGGAGCCGGTCGTGCCGGGCTGCCGCGCGTTCCTCGGCCTACCGGCTGGAAGCGGCTGTAGTGGTGCAGCGCGATCCTCTGGGAGTGCTGGGTGTTGAGGAGGTGGATCACGCGTGCCGCGGCGGCGATCAGGAGCAGGGTGACGACGATGGTCAGGGCCGTGGCCATGGCGGTCACATCCCCACCAGAAGGCGGCTGACCGGGGTGGCGGCGTAGGTCGAGGAGGCACCGCCCTCGTACTCCCACGCCTCCTCACGGTCCTGGAGCCGGTCGACGGCCGTCGCGTCGTGGTGGGTCGCCTCCGCGGCCATGAGACCGCTCGCGGTGAGCTGGGGGCCGGTGCCGTCGGTCGCGGCGGCCATCAGCCGGGCGGCCGCGGGGGCGGGGGTCTCCGGTGGGACGACGAGGAGGTCCCAGCGTCCGGCCGTGTAGGACAGCAGGAGCAGTTTGTGCGGGTCCTGTTCGGCCTTGAACCAGCCGGCCTTCACCATATGTCCGGTCACGGGGATCTTTCGCGGGACGACGGGCCAGAGCCGGGGGTTCACGCAGATGTGAGTGATCCGGGCCCAGCGCGGGTCCAGTACGTCGATCAGCGCGGGAAGTTCACGCAACAGGTCGCGGGAGCGGGGCCACCAGGCACCGTCCAGGAGTCCGGGGGAGCCGCCGGGTGATTTCAGAGCGACGCGCGCGGGGAGTTCGCGCTGCGGGAAGTGCCGGCCGGGCGTGGTCGCGGACATGGCGCGGACCTGTCTCCGGGGCACTGTCCAGGGACGACACCCCGTGTCTTGGCTCACCGGGAACGAGGCGTGAAGGCCGGAGTGCGAAGTGCTCCCGATGCCTCAACCGTACTCCTCGGCGGGGGCGGGCGATGGGAATTGGTGCGGCGTTGTGGGACTCGTCCCCGAAGCCGGTCGGGCCCGGACGACGGCCGGAGCGTAGCGGCGAAGCGCACGGAGCACCTCCTCCGTAGAGCTCCGTCGGGGTTCCGCGTTGCCGGGTCCGCCCGCGCCGCGAGAGCGCACGGAGGAGCCGCTGAACTCCTCTGTAGGGCACGTGAGTTGGGAGGCGCCGAACGGGCCGCGCCGCGGAGAGGGGGCGGACCCGGCCGCGCCGCGCGCCCCGGGGACAGTGGTCATCGGAGCCAGGGGCGTCGCCGTTCCCGTCGAGGTGCCCGTTCCTGTCCGGACGAGGTCAGCCGTACTGGTCGCCGTCGGTCGCCGGGCCGTCCTCACCGGCGACGGCGGGTGCCGGACGCCCCGCCGCTCGGGTAGGGTGCCCGGCGCGTCATCGCGGCGGGACCGCCGATCGCGCCTACATCATCGGGCGCGGGCGCGGGTGTGCGTAGTACGTGCCCACCTGCTGGTGGTAGTCGGGGTTGCCGAGGTGCTTTTCCTTGTCGAACTCGGGTGCGTTCTTGATCTGGCCCTTGGTGCGGTCCAAGTAGATCTTCTTTTGCGTGGGGTCGACGCGCGCCACGACGCCGGCGGGCAGGAGGACCTCCTTGCCGAAGATCCAGGGTGCGGTGTCGACGACGATGTACGCGGCGTCGACGTCCTCGGAGTGCTTGTCGACCTTGCCGATGCTGCCGTCACTCGCCTCGACCTTGTATCCGGTCAGGTCCATGCCCGTCTGGTGGGCGGTCACGGGCCGGTACGCCCACACGTTCTCGTTCACGGAAGTGCTCCTTCTCGTCGGGGGGCGGGAGGGTCCTTGTGGGGACTCTCAACTACGCTTCCTGCGCCGCGAGTTGCATCCAGGGGCCGAGCACGTCCTTGGTCTTCTCACGAAGGGCATGACGATCCCCCTTCTCGTGCGGGTGAGGCACCGGGAGAAGTATCTCGGCGTACGCCGCCCGTCCCGTGGTCGAGGATGGACCTGCGGTGGCTGATGCGGTACGAACCACGGAAACACGGGCGGACCTCCGCTTCGCAGGAGTGCGCTCTGCGTTTCGCGGGGTCTTGGCGAAGCGAGGGGTGGGAGGAGACTCCCCGGTGATCCCGGAGCGTCACGACCCAGCGCCCTGTCCGTCACTCAACGCCGCTCCTCATGTCCTGTCAATGGCCCCGCCGAGCCACCGCGTCAGGAGGAGGCCGTCGAGCCCGCTCGAACCCCCTTGACCCGCCCCCGGCCCGCGAACCCGGCCGGATCGCCGTCGCGTTGACAGGGCGGAGTGCGGGGAGTTGACTGCCAGGTAGGCGTGAGGCCACGACTTCCCGGATCATCCGGACGGCGTGCCTCCGTTCTGCTTCGCCCGGACTCCGCGGACAACAGGAGTCGCGGCCCTGCCGCGCGGCGGGGACCCTGATCTCGGGGAGCGACCGCTGTCGCGGACCGTGAGCCATGAGACGTGGCCCGAGTCGGGATGTGGCGGCGGTTCATGGTCGAGGCCCGACGTCTCCTCCCCGCACGCGGTCGAGCTCGACCCGACACCGGTTGCCCTCCGGCCGGCGGCTCCGGCTCCATGTGCACCATCGACGGCTGACACCAAGCAGAGGAAAGTGGCACGTAATGCTGTACGACTCCGAACGCGCACGGCAGCCCAAGGCTGATCCTCCGGACCGCACCACGCGGCGCGCGTCACAGACAACCGGACCCGAGCCGGCTCAGGCTCCAGGAGACGGGCGCACCCGATCCGCCAACGCGGAACGCACCCGGGTGGCGGAACACCGGCTCCTTTCGGCGGATGAACGAGAGGAGCTGGCCCTTCGCCTCCAGCGGGCCGTCGACAACTTCGCCGACAGCCCGCATCGGGCCGTGGAAGAGGCCGACAACGCGCTCGCCGACATGGTCACTTGCCTGACGAACGCTCTCGCGGCACGGCAGCAAGGCACCTTGCGCGCGAATTGGCAAGGGCAGGAGAACCGGGTCGAGAGCGAGGAACTTCGCATCGCCCTCCAGGAGTACCGGGAGGCCACGGTCCGCATGCTGGCGCTCTGACGATTCGGCCCCGCGCTTCCCTTGGGACACCGCGGGGCCGGCCACGACATGGGGCTGCCCGTGCCCTCGCCCCGACAGTTCCGGCGGTGCGACGGACCGGGAGGACGATTCCGCTCGATGGAACCCTGTGGTGCGGGTGGACGAGTGCGCGCAGACTTGAGAAGTGAACCCGGAGTCACCGTTGTGGCAATAGAGGGGTGAGGATGATCCAGGCCGCGGATATCCGTGAGTGGCGTACACAGAACGTCGTAGACCCGGACGGGCACGGGATCGGCTCGTTGGAGGCGGTCTATGTGGACACGCGTACCGATGAACCGGCGATGGCCACGGTCGAGATCGGTCTGCCCACCCGCCACCGCCTGGTCTTCGTGCCCCTGGACGGCGCGATCGTGGGACCGGGCTATGTGAAGGTCGCCCACGGAAAGGCGCTCGTGAAGAAGTGCCCGGCGATCGGCACGGACGACGTGTTGCCCGCCGAGGACGAGGCGGCGGTGTTCGCGCACTACGGCATGGCCTACCAACCCGGTGCCGGCGGCGAGCGACAGCTCGCCCGTCGCTAGCGCCCGGCATCAGCCGAGGAGGCGTCAGCATCATGGTCTTCTTCCTGCTCCTGGTCATCGCCGCGATCGTGCTCGGCTTCATCGGCGTGCTGGCCCATGGGCTGCTGTATCTGCTGTTCATCGCGATCGTGCTGTTCGCCGGCGCCTTGGTTCATCTCGCGGTGCGATGGCGCCACTCCGGGCGGGGCCGGGTGCGCTGACCACGCCCGGACCGACCTCTCCGAGGGCACCGGGCCGACAGGGGCACGGACCAGGTCCCCCGTGGGCTCCGCGGCGCGCCGACGCCGGCCGTGTTCGCAGGGCGGACACCGGGCAGGCCCCAGGCCGGTACTGATGGGTGTCGGTAATCAGTGCGCGGAGCTAGGCTGTTGACCGAAGCCCCGGACCCGGCTGCGACCGCGTGGTTCCGCTCCCGGGAGGTGGCCGATGCGTCGATGCGCGAGTCGGGCCGGCCTGCCGCTGACCCCAGCCGCCCGCGGCGACCGCCCGTCCGGTCCGTGCTCCGCTCCCGTTCACCTCGCCGGCCGACACGTACGGCTTCCCGCTCCCGCCCCACCCCAGGCCCCCGCTCGCACGGCACCATCGTCCGCTGGTGCGCCCGGCCGCCCGTTCAGCACCGCTTCACCACTCCAGGCGGCCACAGATGGAGGAACCAAGACATGTCCGACAGCGAGCAGGAACCAGCCAACTACCTGAGCGACAAAGAGCTGTTGGCGCTCGACGCGCACTGGCGCGCGGCCAATTACCTGACCGTCGGCCAGATCTACCTGATGGCCAACCCGCTGCTCGACGAGCCGCTCCGTCCGGAACACATCAAGCCAAGGCTGCTGGGCCACTGGGGTACATCGCCCGGTCTCAACCTCGTGCACACCCACCTCAACCGCGTGATCAAGAACCAGGACATGGCTGCCATCTGTGTCTGGGGACCCGGCCACGGAGGGCCGGCCGTCCTCGCCAACTCCTGGCTGGAGGGCAGCTATTCGCAGACGTACCCGGATGTCAGCCGTGACGCGGAAGGCATGGCGCTGCTGTTCCGCCAGTTCTCCTTCCCGGGCGGAGTGCCCAGCCATGTCGCGCCGCAGACCCCCGGATCGATTCACGAGGGCGGTGAGCTCGGCTACTCGCTCTCCCACGCCTACGGCGCCGCGCTCGACAATCCGGAACTGCTGGTCGCCTGCGTGATCGGTGACGGGGAGGCCGAGACCGGGCCGCTGGCAGCCTCCTGGCACTCCAACAAGTTCCTCGACCCGGTCCACGACGGCGCGGTCCTGCCGATCCTTCACCTCAACGGCTACAAGATCGCCAACCCATCGATACTCGCCCGACTCCCCGTCGGCGAACTCGACCACCTGCTGCGCGGATTGGGCCACGACCCGCTCCATGTCGAGGGCGACGACCCGCTCCACGTCCACGCTGCCATGGCGCAAGCCATGGACACCGCGGTCAGCCGCATCAACGCCATCCAGCACGAGGCCCGCCGCGAGGGCGTCACCGAACGCCAACGCTGGCCGGTGATCGTTCTGCGCACGCCCAAGGGCTGGACCGGTCCGGCCGAGGTCGACGGTCTTCTCGTGGAGGGCACCTGGCGCGCCCATCAAGTCCCCCTCGCCGCGGTCCGCGAAAACCCGCGCCACTTGGAACAGTTGGAACAATGGCTGCGCTCCTACCGGCCGCGTGAACTCTTCGACGACCAGGGCCGCCCGAGCGCGCAGGTACTGGAGTACATACCTGAGGGAACACATCGCCTCGGCGCGAGCGCGCACACCAACGGAGGCCTGCTGGTACGCGACCTTCCCATGCCGTCCCTCGAGGGGTACGCCGTGCCGGTCGACAAGCCGGGCGCGATGCAGCACGAACCCACCCGGGTCCTGGGAGGTCTGCTGGAGACGGTCATGGCGCGCACGGCAGGACGACGCGACTTCCGGCTGTTCGGCCCGGACGAGACGGCCTCCAACCGGCTCCAGGACGTGTACCGGGCCACGGGCAAGGCATGGCAGGAGAAGACGCTGGAGGTCGACGAGAACCTGGACCGGCACGGTCGCGTGATGGAGATCCTGTCCGAACACACCTGCCAGGGCTGGCTGGAGGGCTATCTCCTCACCGGTCGGCACGGGGTGTTCTCCTGCTACGAAGCCTTCGTCCACATCGTGGATTCAATGGTCAACCAGCACATCAAATGGCTGCGCACCACACGTCGGATTCCGTGGCGCCGCCCCATCGCCTCCCTCAACTACCTGCTCACCTCGCATGTGTGGCGGCAGGACAACAACGGTTTCTCGCACCAGGACCCGGGCTTCATCGACCACGTACTCAACAAGTCCCCCGAGATCGTGCGGGTCTACCTCCCCCCGGATGCCAACACCCTGCTCGTGGTGGCGGACCACGTGCTGCGCACCCGCGACTACGTCAACGTGGTCGTCGCGGGCAAGCAGCCCTGCTTCGACTGGCTGACCCTCGACGAGGCCCGAGGCCACTGCGCACGGGGCGCCGGGATCTGGGACTGGGCCGGCACCGAGACCGGCGACGAACCCGACGTCGTGCTCGCCTGTGCGGGCGACGTGCCGACCCTGGAGGTGCTGGCCGCCGCACGGCTGCTCCGCCGCCACCTACCGGATCTGGCCGTACGCGTCGTCAACGTGGTGGACCTGGCCCGGCTGCTCCCCGCCGAAGAGCATCCGCACGGCATGGCGGACGCGGAGTTCGACGCCCTGTTCACCGCCGACAGGCCGGTCGTCTTCGCCTACCACGGCTACCCGTGGCTGATCCACCGTCTGGCGTACCGCCGCACCGGGCACGCCCATTTCCACGTTCGCGGCTACAAGGAGGAGGGATCCACCACCACGCCCTTCGACATGGTCGTACGCAATGACCTCGACCGCTACCGCCTGGCCATGGACGTCATCGACCGCGTCCCGGGCCTGGCGGTGCGCGCCGGGAGCGTACGACAGGAACTCGCGGACACCCGGCTGCGGCATCATGCCTGGATCCGGGAACACGGCACCGATCTCCCCGAAGTCACCGACTGGACCTGGAATTGAGCGCCGACGACGACCCGGCGTCGACAGAGGGCGTGGGCTGGGTCTCGCAGGGCGTCATCGCCAGGACGCAGCGGCCGTCGTACTCGTGCGGGCCGAGCCGCAGCCCGGGACTTCGCTCGCCAGGGCCGTAGGAGTTCCGTGAGCGCTCGCGCCTTCTCCTTCATGCGCTCCGGTTCGCCCGACGACGCTATGCCGAGGTCGGCGTCCGACAGGCCGATGGGGCTTCTTCACCGGGGCGGGACCACCGGTGGGATTCCGCTCGCGGCGGGTGTGGAGCGGCCGGATTCGCATGGTTGCCTCGCGGCGAGTCCGGCCTACGATGCCCAGTGGACACAATGGCGAGCGGTACGCGCGTCCCGTGGCACGTGACTGTGCCGTCCGCCTCTTGGCCCCCAGCCCCCGGGTCTGCGTCACCGTTCACCCCTTCGGCCGGGGTGGCCGGAGTCGCCGCACCCGTGTGCGGCGACTCCGGCCCTTCGTCCCCTCACGGCAGTTCGAGCCGGGGCCATTCCCGCGGACCCCGGGTGCCGTCGAGGACGGGGGGAGCGAGGAGGGTGCGGAGGGGAGCCCACCTCCTCGCGCAGGAGGCCGTCGCCGCGCCGTCGGCGAAGGGGCGGCGGCCGTCCTGCAACACGTCGATACCGCGTAGGGCCCAACTGCCCACCGGGACCCGGGTGCACCTCCCGTCCGGGCCTTTCGCCATGGGCATGGACTCGCTGTCACGACCGCGGGCTGCCGGATGAGACCCAGCAGATTGCACGCCTGCTCTCCCGGAAGGCAATGCCGACCAGTCCGGGACGGTGCCGCCCGCGGCACCTCCTGTCCGGCCCTTGTCCGACAGCAGAGTCCGGTTCACCGTGCGGCGCGTCCATGAGTGCTCTTCGAACCTACTCCCGGGCATCCCGCATTACCCCTGCCCGGCTCGACTTTGGCCGGAGGCAACCCCTCCGGGCGCGAGCGCCTGGGGACCGGCTGGCGCACCCACCCCCGCAGCCACCCCGGAACGGTCGCTGCTGCCGCCGCGCCACCCGGGGGCGCCGCCCGCACCAGGACGTTCCCGCCGGCTCCCGGTCCAGGAACTGAGCGCCGCCCTGCCCGTACCGCTTCGTTCGACGCGTCGAAACTTCCGGCCACGGCCTGTGCCCAACGTGCACGTGTCAAGGGGCAGGGGTCGTTGCCACTCGTATGGATGGACGATCAGACGCGTTGACGTTTCTGCAACTCCCGTACTTCTTATGCTGGTTGAGCGTTGCCCCAGCCCCCGGTGACGGTCCGACGACCACGAACCCCCGGCAGCGGGGCCCCCACGTCAGGAACCGCCCATGGGCATCCGGGATGCGAACGCAGCGTCAGGGCAGCGCCATTCGATGGCGATGCCGGAAATATCGCCGGTTCCGTACCGGCACGCGCGCAGTTACCTCCTTCACGGTGTCACCGTGGTCGAGATCCGCGGCACCATCGACCTGAGCACCGTCCCTGAGATCCAGGTGCACACCGACGCCGCCACCGCCCCGCACCGGGCTGAGGTGATCGTGGATCTGCGGCCCGTGCAGTTCCTCGACTGTTCCGCCCTCGGTCTGCTCTGCCGGGCAAGGCGCAGGGCCGTGGAACGTGATGGTCGCCTGGCTCTGGTCTGTGTCCGGCCGTGGCACCTGCGGATCCTCGAAGCCACCGGGCTCAAGGAGCTCTTCCGTCCCCTCGCCACGGTTGAGGAGGCCCTCAAGCGCAAGCACTGAACCACCAGGGCTCTCACGAAGCAGAAGGCCATGGGCGCGACGGCGCGGTCCGTGACCGCCCGACGTCCGGAGTCATGCCCCGCAGGCCGGGCGACCAGCGGAACGGAGCGACGACATGACCGGCGGCGGGCGGCCCATTGTCTGCGCGCGCCGCCGTGAGGCCCGTCCGGGGTGCTGCGGGGACGGTGCGGTCACCGGGGAGTCCCCGTTTCCGCGCCCTCCGACTCCATGCCGGGCTCCGCGGTTCGGCGGTGCGGCGCCGTGTCGAACGCCTTCATCGCGAGGACCAGGAGGGTCAGCATGACCAAGGCCATGGGCGTGATCGGCATGATGAGAAGTCCCCCCGGTTCCCGAAGCGCGTGCTGGGACAATCCCTGCAAACCCCAGAATCCTAGGGGCGCTTCATGGTGGAGACCACGTATTTTCGGAGGGTGGTCCGAGGTTCGGTGGTTGCCGCGTGCCGACGGCCCGCGGTCCGGGCCTCGGCCTCCGGGCGCTGAACGACTGTCGGGTGATCCCTACGCTGACGTCTATACCTGCAACACCAGTCCCAGGAAGCCTACTTGGGCCGAAGAACTGCGATCGGCCAGCCCGCTACTGCTCTCCTCGCCTCGGAGCTTTCCTCCGGCGCGGAAGGAGTCGCGCGCACGGACGGATCTCAGCGGGCGACGGCGACTCGCCGGTCAACCTCTCGTCGCCGTCCGTAGCCCGCCCGTCCGCTCACGGCACCCCGCCCCCGCGGAACGCTGCTGACCCGGCCTCGGGGCTCAGGGATGTGCTAAACAGGCAGTAACCAAAGGACTATTTTGCAGCAGCTCAAGCTCGGCATCATGTCGCAGACGCGCAAAGAGAACGAGCACCGTCTGCCGATCCATCCAGCGCACTTCGACCGCATCGACGTCGACCTTCAGCGCAGCATCTACCTGGAGGCCGGTTACGGGGAACACTTCGGTGTTCCGGACCGCGAGCTCGCACCGTTGGTCGCCGGTTTCCGCTCGCGTGAGCAGCTGATCGCGGAGTGCGACGTCATCCTTCTGACCAAGCCGCTGCACGAGGACCTGGCGGAGCTGCGGGAGGGACAGGTGCTGTGGGGTTGGCCGCACTGTGTGCAGGACGAAAAGGTCACCCAGGCCGCCATCGACCGCAGACTCACGGTGATCGCGTTCGAGGCGATGAACCACTGGACGCGGGAGGGTGGCTTCAGCCTCCACGTCTTCCACAAGAACAACGAGCTGGCCGGCTATTCGTCGGTGCTGCACGCCATGCAACTGACCGGGACGACCGGAGACTACGGACGCCGGCGACGTGCGGTGGTGATCGGCTTCGGCGCCGCCGCTCGCGGTGCGGTGACCGCGCTGAGCGCTTTGGGCGTTCACGACGTGGACGTCCTGACCGCGCGCGGCACCGCCGCCGTCAGCTCGCCGATCCACTCGGCACGGATCGTGCACTTCGACCACGACGTGGCTGACGGTACCTCCGACCCGCGGCGCAGCAGCGCGCTCACCGAGAACGGCCCCGAGCCCCTGGCGGACTTCCTCGCGGGGCACGACATCATCGTCAACTGCGTGCTCCAGGACACCGCGGCGCCGCTGATGTTCCTCATAGCGCAGGACTTGGCGAAGCTCGCGCCCGGCACCCTCGTCATCGACGTCTCGTGCGACGAGGGCATGGGTTTCGCCTGGGCTCGGCCCACCACCTTCAACGAGCCGATGTTCACCATCGGCGACCACGTGCACTACTACGCCGTGGATCACAGCCCCTCCTACCTGTGGGACGCGGCCACCTGGGAGAACAGCGAGGCGCTGATCCCGTTTCTGCGGCCGGTCCTCGAGGGGCCGGCCGGCTGGGACGGTGACCGCACGATTCGCCGGGCGATCGAGATCCGCGGCGGCACCGTTCAGAACCCCGCCGTTCTGGCCTTCCAGCACCGCGCCGAGGAGTACCCGCACGCGCTGCTCTGAGCCGCCACCCGAGGAGACCCGGGCTTGAACTCCCGGCCCCGTACGTCGTCGTGCGTGGCCATCCGTCGGAGTCCGTACGCCGTCTGCGGTCGTCGGCTAACCGCCGCGGAAGACGGTTGCGGCCACGGAGGGACGATCGACACAGCCGGAGACCGGGAACAGCGGACAGTCGGCACGGCACTCGTGCCGTTCGTCGATGATCCGCGCGCCCCGGTGTCTCCGGATGGACCGTGTGCAACTGCTGGACGAGACACGGCTGTTCGGCGGCACGGAGGCGCTTCTTACATCTGGAGCAGTCGTTCCGTGATCTCGCGGTACTCCCGTAGCGCGACGCGCAAATCCTCCGTCTCGGCCTGGGTGTCCTGGCTCTGCCAGTTCGCGCGGAGGGCACGTTGGCGCTCTCCGAGCGCGCCGTTCAGGCGGCCGACGACGTCGTCGAAGGTGGCGTCGGCCTCCTCCACGGCGTGGCGCGGGCTGTCGATGAAGTTGTTCACAGCCTGTTGGAGACGGACGGACAGCTTGTCCCGCGCGCCGGCCGGGAGGAGCCGCGGTTCGAAGCCCGCGGTGCGGGGCAGGCCGTCGGAGTCGGTGAAGGGTGTGCGCGGGTCCGTGGTGGAAGCGGGGTTCCGAGGGCGCGGGGTGTGGTGATCCAGGGGGTCCGGGAGGGAGGCCGCGGGCTGCCGTGTGCGTTCGGTGTCGTGGGTCATGAGGTGGTGCTTCCCTTCCGATGATGGCGTCCGGGGCCCCGGTGCTGCGGGTCGCGGTGGCCGTGGTGATCGAGGTGGGGCCGGCCTGAGGGAGCGGGGCGCTCGGCGGTCATCGCGATGAACAGGCCGCGGGCCCGGATCATGGCCTCGCGCATCTCTTGGGTGGTGCCGTGGTTTTGAGCCGTGGTGTGCAGGTCCCGGTAGCCACGGACGTGATCACTGTGGTGGACGGAGAGGGCGGCCACCTGGTCGTCGTAGTCCTTGCCCGGTGGGAAGCCCCGGTCTTCGACCAGCCGTGACAACAGCGTGTCGGCGTCGGAGACGGCCTTGGACGGCGAGTCGATGAACTCCGCCTGGATACTGACCCATTGGGCGGCGTACCCCTCGCGGGCCTCAGCCGACAGCGGCCGTTCCTTGAGAGCTCCGTGCCGCTTCACACGCTCGCCGAGTTCTGCTTCGGCCGCGTCGGCATCGCCCTTGTGCCGCAGGACGACATGCTCGTATTCGGGGCCGAAGCGCTTCTTCAGCCCCCGCCCGCGGCGCTGCCCGAAGCCGATGACGAGGACGGCTGCCATGGTCACGATGACCAGAGCGACCACCACCAGCACGAACATCAACATGAGGTGCCTTTCCGACGCGTGGATGGGAACGTGCCATGGCCCGTCTCCGGTCACGCCTGCCTCCTGTCGGCCGGACCCGGCGTGCGGTCCTCGTCACGGAGGGGAGGCAGGGACCGGCTCACCTCATCTGGGGTGGGCGCGGGGGCCGACGGCCCACAGAACCAGCAGCACTGCCGCGGCGTACCACAAGAGATGCAGGGCGAAGCCGACCCCGAACAGTGCCAGGACCAGCACGATCAGAACGATCAAGAGAGGCACGGCCGGACCTCCGGTTCGCGGGAGTGCGTTCTGCGTTCCGCGGGGTCCTGGCGAAGCGAGGTGGCGCAGGGCGCGCCCCGGAAGTCCCGGAGCGCCGTGGCCCTCGCCACCCGTCAGTCAACGGCCGTCCGCGACCGTTGTCAACGGTCCCCGGCAGCACCAGCACGGCCGGCCTCACGTCTGCAAATCATGTGCGCATCCTGGACGTTGACAGGAGACCCGCACGGGAGTTGACTGCCGGACACGGTGCAGGGCAGGCCGGCCCACCATTCAGGGCAAGGCTTTGACTCTCCCGCTTCGCCCGGACCCCGCGGAATCCAGGAACGTCCTTTCCGACACGGAGGCCCGACCGTGACGCGGTGGATCCGTTACTCGCGTGCTCATCCCGATTCCCCTCCGGCACCAGCTTTCCTGACAGATCCGGTGACCGGACCCTGCCCTCCACCTCGTACCTCGCAGGAGACGAGCCCCGGGCAGGCCCCGCGTCGAGCGGCGCGATAAGTGTCCCCAAGTCTGCCTCCCGGCACAGAATATGACGGGGCGTCAAGTACCTGAACCACGGTCGAGCGCGCGGATGCGCGCCTGGAAGCTCACCCAATGCGCACCGGCGCCGGTCCCATGACGCTTCCCGCCCGCGGGAACGCCACGGGCACCACAGCCTGGCGAGGCGCGGAAACCGGACTCAGAATCCCATGCGAGGGAGACCAGCATGAACATCAGGACGAAAGCCCGACTGCCGGCAGGGGCGGAAGCGCACGACACGGCACTACCGGCGGCAGGGATGCGGTTGGCCTCCGCGGTGCTGTACGTGTCGGACCTCGGTGAGTCGATCAGGTTCTACCGAGAACTCCTGAACCTTCAGGCTTGTGTGGGCACACGCGAGGCGGCCCTCCTGGTCAGCGACGGAGGCTCCGAGCTCTACCTGCGGGCCCTCGGCGAGCGAGCCCCGCGCGCGCCCGGCGGCATCGGTGTCCAGTGCCTGATCTGGACCGCGCCGAGCATCTCCGCGCTGCACCGCTGCGAACAGGTACTCAAGGAGCACGACGCCTACATCGGTACGCAGATCGGCGACGGCTTCACCTGGGCCGAAGGCCGTGACCCCAGCGACGTCCCCGTGGTGATCACACACCCTGAGCCAAACCAAACCACCCGTACCCACATCATCTCCCGGATCTACGCCTGGTGATCCGGGCAAAGAGGCGTGTACGGCTCGGTGGACGGCGCGGGCCAGGCGGGCACCCACCGCAAGCCGTGGCCGGCCGCCCACAGCGGCGCCTCCGGTTGCTCACCTTCCTCCATCCGGCTCAGGCACCGCACGGACAGCAGAGCGGAGGCGGAACGGGGTGGCGGGATGATGGCGGGCACCGGGCAGAACTCCTTGGCAACGCGGAAGAGCGGTTGATCGTACGAGCAGCCGGATCGGGCCGCGCGAACGTCTGGAGAGGCCCGGGTGCGAGCTGTCGCTTTGAACGGCCGTGCCGGGGCAGGTGGGGTGTGAGCGCTCTTTAATAGGTGGGGGTTGTCGGTGGAGGCTTCACACGGAGGAAGCTGCGCGTGTTCTCGGTGCAGGTCAGCAGGGTCGAACAGAGCGTGGTGTTCGCACTGCGCGGTGAGCTGGACTTCGACAGCATGGTGCAGTTGCACGAGGCCGGGGAGAGCGAGTTGCTGAAAGGACGGGGTGCGGGCCCCGTGGTGGTCGACTGTTCCGGCTTGTTGCTCTGTGATTCCTCCGGCGTGAGCGCGCTGCTGTGGCTTCACCGGCGGTTGTCCGCCCAGGGCCGGGCATTGCGCTTGGCCGCGATGCCGACGCAGGTGTCCCGTTTGTTCGCGTTGACGGGTCTGGACGAGGTGCTCTCGGTGTACCCCCACGTCGCCGGCGCGCTCGGTAGGAACGGCCGTGTCGTAGCCGCCGGTGGCAGTGATGGTCCGGCCCAGACGAATGAGGGACTCAGCGCATGACGCGTGGAAACATGACGCGTGGAAAGCAGCAGGCCGCCCTGCCCGTCCTGGCGGCCGGCGACTCCGGCACCGCGGGCCGGGTGGGCGCTGATCCGCGTGAGGACGATCTGCGGGCGCTGTTCGGACAGTCGTCGGCCGTGTTCGCTTCCCTGGCCGGACCGGCCCACATGGTGGAGACGGCCAATGACGCCCTCTTCGCTGCCCTGGGCGGCAGAGAACGCGGCCGAGCCGGCGCGCCTCTGGGGCAACTCGTGCCGGAGCTGACGGGGCAACCGTTCATCGCTCTGCTGGACCGGGTCTACCGCAGCGGAAAGCCGCACACGGAGCGCGATGCCCGAGTGCTGCTCGGGCAGGGGGACAAGGCAAGGGAAGCGTTCTTCGACTTCACCTACGAGCCCCGCCTGGACGCCGGCGGCAACGTCATGGGCGTGCGGGTGATCGGGGTGGAGACCACCCAGGTCAAGCAAGCCCAGCGGCTGACCGCGGAGCACCGCGCCCTGCTGGAACAGATCGCGCGCCAGGCGCCGCTCCCCGAGGTACTGGAAGGCATGGCCCGCGTCATCGAGGACCTGGCACCGGAAGAGGTGCTGGTCTCGGTTCTGCTGGCCGACGCGGACGGGCGGCATCTGCGCCACGGCACGGCGCCGAGCCTTCCGGACTTCTACAACCAAGCCATCGACGGCATCGCCACCGGGGAAGGCGTGGGCTCGTGCGGCACGGCCGCGCACCGGCGCCGGCGGGTGATCGTCAGCGATATCGCGAAGGACCCCTTCTGGGACGATTTCCGCGACCTCGCCGACCGGGCGGGTTTGGCCGCCTGCTGGTCGACGCCGATCCTGGCGCGCGACGGCTCCCTCCTCGGCACCTTCGCGATGTACCACCGCGTTCCGCGCGTGCCGGAGGATACCGACCTCGCGCTGGCCGGCGTCTTCGCCGACACGGCCGCCCTGGCCATCGAGCGTCATCAGGCCGAACAGGCACGCAAGAGGGCCGAGGCCCGAGAGGAAGCCGCCCGGGACGACCTCGCTTTCCTGTTGGAGACCAGCACAGCCCTGACCTCCGACCTGGACGCCGGCCAGACACTTCAGCGTCTGGCCGCCTCCTGTGTGCCGAAGCTGGCTCCCCTGTGCGCCGTCGACATCATCGAGGGCGGACGGGTGCGCCGGGTCGCGACCGCCGCTCCCACTCAGGCCCAGCAGGAGCTGCTTGCCTCCCACATCCCGGTCTATGACGCCGCCGACGACGCCGTCGCCCGTGTTCTGGCCTCCGGCACCAGGGAGGTCGCACGACGCACCCCGACCGGCCCCGGCCCCTGGCACGACCTCGACGTCACGGGCTATCTGTGCGTCCCCCTGACGGACCGGGGCCGCGCCTTCGGCACCGTCACTCTGCTGTCCACCGGCGCGCACACCTTCGACGGCCACACCGTCGCCCTGGCCGAGGAACTCGCCCGCCGCGCGGCTTCCGCCGCCCACAACGCCCGTCAATACTCCCATCGTGCCACCCTCGCCCGCGATCTCCAGGCGGGCCTGCTCCTGCCCGACCTGCCCGCGGTTCCGGGAGCCGACGTCGCCACCTACTACCACCCCGCCGGTGAAGGACTGGACATCGGCGGCGACTTCTACGACGTCTTCCCCCTGGACGACGGCCGCTGGGCCTTCATGCTCGGTGACGTCTGCGGACGTGGCGCCATCGCCGCCACCACCACGGCCCTGGTCCGCCACACCGCCCGCGCCGTCGCCCCGTTCCTGCCCGGCCCACAGGACGTCGTGAAGGCCATCAACCGAGCCCTGTCCAACAGACCCGACAGCCACGGCACCGGATTCGTCACCCTCGTCTACGGTCAACTCACCCCCGGCCCCGAGGGCTTGGACATCGCGCTCGTCCGCGCCGGCCACACCCTCCCCCTGCACCTCGACACCGCCCACGACGCCCACCCTGTCGAAGCCCGCGGAGGCCTGCTGGGCATCAGTCCCGATCCCGATGTCACCCTCCGCCACTTGCGGCTGCTGCCGCACGAGAGTCTTCTGCTCTACACCGACGGCATCACCGAAGCGCGTGATGCCAAGGGGGAACAGTTCGGCGAGGCGCGTCTCGCCGACGCCTTGACCAGTGCTCCGCACCAGCCGGGTGCCCAGCACGTCATCGACGCCTTGACCCGGGCCGTGCGGACCTTCACCGGCGACCACGACATCGACGACGACCAAGCCGTCCTGGTCCTGACCGCCACCGAACCCCGGCACGCCTCCCGCCGTGGACGGGCGACCTGAGTTCCCCGCTCGCGTACTGGGCGAACGCCGCCAGTCGTCTCCAGTCCTGGCGCCAAGTGGAAGCTCGGCTGAGAATTCCGACCGAGAGCGTGTCGACTCCTGCCCCCCGTGAGAGGCGCTTGCGGGACGACGGCACGTGGCCCGAACCGCTGAGGCGCCCCTTGCCGTGTCCGCGTCGGGGGGTGGGTAACGTGGTGCCGGTTGCGCTGGATGGCCAGTGGCGACGCGAGACGTGGTCCCGGATCTCCTGGGCCCGATGGTGAATGGGAGTGTGGGCCATGAGCAGCGACCTGGAACGGCCTGTGGTGGAGGTTCCCCGTGGCGGGGCGCCGCAGTTCCTGGAGATCAGGGACCTGTGGGTGGGCGAAGGAGACGAGGCGGTCAAGGGGAGCCGAGTCTCCGTCCACTATGTCGGGGTGGCGCGCTCCACCGGGCAGGAATTCGACGCCAGCTGGAACCGGGGCGAGGCATTCGAGTTCGACTTGCTGGCTGGTCAGGTCATCAAGGGCTGGGACATGGGCGTGAAGGGCATGAAGGTCGGGGGACGCCGTCAACTGACCATTCCCGCGCACCTGGGGTACGGCGACCGCGGGGCGGGACCGGCGATCCGCCCGGGCGAAACCCTGATCTTCGTCGTGGACCTGCTCGCGGTGAAGTAGTCGTCAGCCGACGGAACTTCAGACCGGGGCCTGGCCGGAAAACCTGCACGCGGACGCCCAGCCTCGTCATCGGCGATACGTCTGAAGCCGCGCTGGCGGGCACGCTGAGCTGCGGGGATGTCGGGAGGGCGGGCTGTTCGTAGTCTTCCGGGGCGGGACGCGTCGCGGTGTGGCTGAGCCAGACGGCGATGCGCTCGGCCAGTTCCGGGCGGGTGGCCGACTCCGCATGACCCATGGCCGGTTCGGTCCACAGGGCAGTGCGGCCCCCGGCCGCCGTCCTGAGGCGGACCGCCGTGGAGAGGGGGTAGTAGGGGTCCTTCCCGCCATGGACCAGAAGCAGGGGAGTGGGGGACACCTTCGCCACCACCTCCAGGGGGGACTCCGTGGCGGGATCCCAGGGATGTGCCGCCGTAGCCGTCGGCCGGCTTGAGGACGAGTTCCGCTCGACGGGCCCGCGCGGGCGACTGCTGCTCGGTGGCGTCGCCCGTCCAGGGGATGTGGCGCTCGATGAACTCGCGGTCGGCGAAGGGCAGTTGTTCCCTGTCCTGCCACAACCAGGCCAGCGTCAGCTTGTGCGTGAGCAGCATGGCCGCTTCCGAGGTGAACATGCGGACCGTGCCCGCCCGAAGGCTCTGTGCCAGGGCGTCGAGACCGGGGCTCGGCGGCTGGCTGTGGCTGACGAAGATCCGCAGTACGGCGTCCACCGGCCGTCCATCGACGAGCAGCCGTTGCTGCGCGTCGTTCGCCAGTAGGTGCAGGGGATGGGTGACCGTGTCAAGGCCGTGCCGCCCGGCGCTCTCGCACACGGGCCGCATCCAGGCGGTGAACGCGGCGAGGTCTTCCAGGCCCGGGACGGTCCCGGCGGAGAAGGCCGGCAGGACGACCCGCGCGCCGTCATCGAGGCCGAGGCTGTCGCGCAGGGCGGCGGACCTGGTCTCGACGGCCGAGGGCGGCAGCAGGTGTCCGCCGCCGTAGTGGGCGATGAACCGTTCGCCGAGGACCGCGGCGTGCGAGGCCCCGCCGAGCGCGCTGTCGATGTTCAGCTCGACGAACCTGGGGACGCCGCGCTCAATGAGGATGTCGGGCCTGATCGCCGCAAGGAGGTGTTCCCCCAGGACTTCGTCGTCGGCGAGCAGCGGCCAGCGGCCGTCGGGCACGCCCAGAGCGCGGCGCAGCCCGCCGGCGGTGGTGGCCCGGCGACGGCAGGCGTCGAGGACGAGGCGGCTCGCCCGCAGGGTGAGGTCGCCGAGTTCGCGGAAGCGGTCGGCGGACAGGAACAGGGGCCGCAGCGGCCGCCAGTCGCCGTCGGCTCCGGCCATGCCGTCGTAAAGGCGTTCCGGACCGGCAGGGTGCTGCGGAACATGTCCGGCGGCCCGGCCATGGGTGGCCTCGGGGGCCGTCCCGGTGCGGGGAGCGGTCATGCGGGGACGCCCATGGAGAGGTGCGCCCAGGTCTGGGTGAACCAGAGCCGCCCGTCCGCCAGTTGGGGCCGCAGTCCGGTGGCGGGTCCGCCGTCGAGCTCCTCGCGGAGCTCCCGCTCGATGGCGTCGCACTCCTTCGCCGGAGTCAGGGCCTGCTCCAGCCACGGTCGCAGGGGGCGTCGCACATCGAACACGTCGCTCCAGCCGGTCGCGGCATCGACGCCGGCCGCGGTCAGCAGGCCGGTGATGTGCTCGATGGTGAGCAGGGTGCCGTGCGAGGGGTCGCGCAACCGTTCAAGCCGGTCGGGGTCTCCGGGCAGGTCCGGCCGGGCGACCATGTCGGCCACGACCACGCGGCCTCCGGGTCGGCAGACCCGCACGAGCTCGGCGGCGACGAGCTCGGGGGAGGCGACGTGGTGCAGCGAGAACCGCGAGATGACGATGTCGAAGGACGCGTCGAGGAACGGGAGTCCTGCCGCATCTCCTTGCTGGAACACCAGGTTGGACACGCCTTCACGGTCGGCCTGGGCCTTCCCCTCGGCGAGCATTTCCGGAGTGGTGTCCAGCGCCGTGACATGACCGACCCGGGGTGCCAGAGCGCGGGCGACGATGCCGGTGCCGCAGGCGGAGTCCAGGCATACCGCCTCCGGGCCGGCGCCGATGAAGTCGACGAGGCGCTGAAGGTGCATGGTGAACGCGCCGTTGACGCGGGCGTCCTCGAAGGTGCCCGCCTGGCGCGCGAACTCCCGCCGCACCAGCTCCGTCTGCTCCGAGCGGGTCAGATGCCCGGGTGTGCCGGCATCGCGCGCTTCCATGAGTCGCCTCCCCGAGAGAACATTGACATTTTGTTGAAATGATCGTCCGGAGCAAGTTACCGCCGAGGAGGCGGGTGCGCAGCATGAGGGAGATCACAACGGAGGGGCGCCGCGGCCCTGTTGCACGGGCAGACATCCTCCTGCCCGGCCGGCCAGGGGTGCCGAGGCGTTCCGGGCCTTCGCGGCACGGCCGACGCGGCCAACCCGTCCGCCCAGTCCGACCCGAGCGGTCCGTCCCGGGCGTGCGTCCCGCGCGTGCGACCCGTTCCGTCCCGATCGAACGGCGCGGACTTTTTCGGCCATCCGCTCGGGCGGCTCCTCAATGAAGCGAAGGGGTCGCCCATGCCCGGCGGGGCGGGGATTTCCGAAGAAGAGGGGTGGTCGAAATCAAGCCATGCCTTCTACGATGTCGACGTGCATATGTCTGCGGGGCCGGCCCGGCGCGCCAACGGCGTCAGGGCATCGACGCGGCCTCTGTCCCGGCAAGGACGCGTTCGACCCGAGTGGACCCACCTTCCAGCGCTTGTTCCGCACTCTGCGAGATTTTCGCTGGAGATATACGGGATATACCGCTATAGCCGGTGATGTTTGGTGACTGCATCTTGTTTCTTGTCAAGCGGGAAGAGTTACGTGATCATGGCTCGATGAACATCCTCATCATTGGTGGCTCGGTATTTCTGGGGCGGGCTTTCGTCCACGAGGCAGTCGAACGCGGACATTCCGTCACGGTTTTCAACCGGGGAAAGTCCGGTCCTGACATGGCGGGAACGAAGAGCATCCATGGCGATCGGGAGAATGCCGCCGATCTGGAGGCACTTGCCGCCGCGGGGCCCTGGGACGCGGTCATCGACACCAGCGGATTCCACCCGCGCACGGTGGGACGGTCGGCTCGCGCGCTGAGCGGCAGGGCCGGCACCTATCTGTTCGTCTCGTCCTTCCACGTCTACGATCCTTGGCCCGCGGGTCCGGTGGACGAGAGCTCGGAACGCCTTCCCTGCCCGCCGGACGCCGCCGTCGAGGACGTGCCCGGCAACGCGCTGAAGGCGGGGTGCGAGCGGGCGGTCGAGGAGTACTTCGACGGCGAGGTGTGCATCCTCAACCCCGGTCTCATCGTCGGGCCCCGCGAGACGCCGGGGCGTCTGCTCTGGTGGCTGGAGCGCATGGCCCGCGGCGGCGAGGTCCTCGCGCCCGGCCGGGCGGAGCAGACGATTCAGCTCATCGACGCCAGGGACATCGCGGAGTTCGGCCTCGACCTGCTCCAGACGGGAGCCGCCGGGCGATACCTGGTGACCGGTCCGAAGGACACGACGACCCTCGGCGAACTGCTCGAAGAGTGCGCACGGGTGACGGGCGCGGGGGCGACCACCGTCTGGGCTCCCGAGGACTTCCTGGTGGAGCAGGGCCTGGGCCCCTGGGTCGAGCTTCCTTTCTGGGCGCTGGAACAGCCCGCCATGGCCGGGGCCTGGGCGGCCTCTCCCGCGAAGGCCGTCGCCGCCGGACTGCGCTGCCGTCCGCTCTCCCAGACCGTCGCCGACACCTGGGAGTGGTTGCGCGAGCGCGGCCCGGCCGACGCCCCCTACCGCCAGGGCGACGCGGTGATCGGGGTCGACCCGGACAAGGAGCGCGAGGTGCTGCGCGCATGGCGGGCGAAGGCGAGCGGCTGATGACGGCAGAGGGCGCCGATTCCCCGCGCGACCTGTACACATGGTTCGCCGACTCGGTGCGTGACCACGGCGACCGGGTGGCCCTGGAGACAGACGCCGACTGCCTGACGTACCGGGAACTGGCCGCGCTGGCCGATGCTCTGGCCGCGGAGATCCTCACGGCGTGCGGCGGCAGCGTCCCGCGCCGGGTGGGGCTGACGACGACGCCGGGCCTGTTGACATACGCGGGCTATCTTGCCGTGCTGCGCCTGGGCGCCACCGTCGTACCGCTCAATGCGGCCTTTCCGGCGGCGCGGATCGCATCCATCACCCGGGCCGCGGGCCTCGACCTCTATCTGGCCGACCGGCTGCCCGAACCGGAGGGGCCGGACGTCACCGTCCTGTGTCTCTCCGAGGACCTCCTGGCCCGTTTGCGCGAAGGTGTGGCGGCGGATCTCCCACCCCGAGCCGCGGTGCTCCCCGAGGACTTCGCATACCTGCTGTTCACCTCCGGATCCACCGGCGCGCCGAAGGGCGTTCCGGTGACGCATCGCAACATCGACGCCTTTCTGCGCTACGTCATCGAGCGTTACGAGCTGGGGCCGGGCTGCCGGATGGCCCAGAACATCGGCCTGGCCTTCGACCCTTCCGTCTTCGAATTGTTCGGCGCCTGGGGGTCGGGGGCCGCTCTCGTCGTCCCGCCCAGACGGGAACTGGCCAAGCCGGCCGCGTTCGTGGGCCGCGAGGAGATCACGCACTGGTTCTCCGTGCCGTCCGTGATCACGATGGCCCATCTGACCGGAAACCTGGCCCCCGATTCGATGCCGTCCCTGCGCTGGAGCCTGTTCGGCGGTGAGCAGTTGACGGTGCAGCAGGCCACGGCATGGCGGGCCGCCGCGCCGCAGAGCACGCTGGAGAACCTGTACGGGCCGACCGAGGTGACCATCGTCTGCACGCAGTACAGACTGCCCGAACGGGTGGAGGAGTGGCCGCGCACGGCCAACGGCACCCTTCCCATCGGCCCGGTCTACCCCCATCTCGACCACCGCGTCGTGGACGCCGAGGGCAGGCCGGCCGACGAGGGCGAACTGTGCGTGCGCGGAGTGCAGCGGTTCGCCGGATACCTCGACGAGAACGACAACCGGGGGCGCTTCCTGGACGATGCGGGGCGCCCGGCCGAGCCGGCAGCCGGACGCCACGTCCCGGGAGAGAAGGACTGGTACCGCACCGGCGACCTGGTGCAGGTGCTCGACGGCGGAGTCCTGGTGCACCTGGGGCGGATCGACCAACAGGTCAAGATCATGGGCCAGCGCGTGGAGATCGGCGAGACCGAAGCCGTACTGCGGGAGCAGGACGGCATCGGCCAGGCCGCCGTCGTGGCCGTGCGCGGTGAGGACGGGCGGATGCGGCTCGAGGCCGCGTACACCGGCCCGCCCAGGTCGGCGGCGCGGCTGCGTGAGGCGCTCTCCGAACGGCTGCCCCGCTACATGGTGCCGCAGAAGTTCACACACCTCGCCGAGTTGCCCATGAACCACAACGGCAAGCTGGACCGCCGGGTCCTGACGGAACAGCTCACGGCGGCCGGGGGCTGACCCCGCCGGACGTCGAAAGGCCGGTGGGCTCCTCGAAGGGAGGGGCCCACCGGCCTTTCGTTCGCGGTACGCGGCGGAGCTAGGCGCCCAGCAGTGTGTCCAGCGTCTTCCAGAGCAGCGGCCAGTTCTCGGTGAAGTACATGTGGCCGCCCGGCACATCGAGCACCGTGGCGTCATGGGAGGTGTACTGCCCCCAGCGGGCGGCGTCCTCGTACCGCACCAGCGCGTCGTCGGTTCCTCGCAGGACGCTCACCGGCATCGTCAGCGAAGCCCCCGGCACGTGGACGTAGCCGTCCTGGATCTCCAGATCGGCACGGAGCGCGGGCAGGAGCAACTCCCGCAACTCCGGCTCGTGCCACGCCTCGTGGTCGTACCCCACGAGATCGCGCAGCCTGGCGACGAAGGCGTCGTCGTCGAGGAGGGCGCCGTCCATCCGCGGGCGGGCGACGTCGGGTGCTGCCGCGCCGCTGACCACGACGTGTACCGGCGGCGGTGCCCCGTCGGCCGCGAGCAGCCGGACCGTCTCATAGGCGAGCAGCGCGCCGAAGCTGTGCCCGAAGACGGCGTAGGGGCCCGTCCCGGCCGCGTCACGGATCTGATCGGCGCAGACGCGAGCGGCGTCCGCCATGGTCGTGCACGGTTCCTCCACGAACCATTCGTCCCGGCCCGGCAGTTGGATCGGAACGACGCGGAAGGGCAGATCGGGCTGGTGCTGCCAGGGCCGGAAGACCCCGGCCCCGCCTCCGGCGTAGGGCAGGCACATCACGGAGAGCGTCATCGTTGACTCCACAAGAGCGCGGGAGAAGGGAGGGACACCGGCGCTGGGGCCGGGTCCCGTCGGATCGGTGACCGGCCCCCGGTGGACGGCCCGCCGGATCCGGGGGCGGTGCGAAGAGCCGTCATCGGCCTCTCCGGTCTGCCCAGCGAGCCAGCGCCTGGGCGCGCCGGGCGCCACGCTCGGTACCCGGTTGTCCCTCAGGGGCCGGGCGTTGTGCCGGGCCGGCCCGGTGTCCGGGCGCCTCCAGTTCTTCCAGGAAGCCGGCCAGGCCGCGCAGCGTGGTGTGCCGGAAGAGGTCGGCGGCGTGCAGGGCCGGATGGCGGGACCGCAACAGGGCCAGGACCCGTAGGATTCCGGAGGACGTGCCGCCCAGCTCGAAGAAGGTGGCGCGCGCGTCGGTGACCGGGCCGCCCAGGACCTGCTCCCAGACCTCGCGGATGGCTCCGGCGGCCGTTCCGGACAGCACGGGCGCGGCTGCCTCGGCCGCCGCGGTGCTTTCCGCGACCCAACGCGCGAGGACCTGCCGGTCGAGCTTGCCGTTGGGGGAGCGCGGCAGGTCGGACACGGAGTGCCAGGCGGTGGGCAGCATGGCGCCGGTCAGCCAGTGGGCCGTGGCGGCGCGCAGTTCGGCCGCCGCCGCGCTCGCCAGGGGGTGGGGATCGGGAGCCGCACCGGGATCGTCCTCGCGTACGAGGAAGGCGACCACGCCGGTGCCGTCCGGCAGCGGGGCGACGGCCGCGTCGCGGATCGCCGGCTGCTTGCGCAGCGTGGTCTCGATCTCCCCGATTTCGATGCGCTGCCCGAGCACCTTGACCTGCTGGTCGGCCCGGTGAAGGTACTTCAGGCCCGAGCCGGGGGTGAAGGACACCACGTCGCCGCTGAGATAGCAGGTGATGCCGCCGGACCCGGGCAGCGGCGGGAAGCGCTCGGCCGTCAGGTCCGGCCGCCGCCAGTATCCGTCGCCCACCCCGGTCCCGGAGATGAGCAGATCGCCGGGGCAGCCCGGCGGCAGGTCGCGGCCGTGGGGGTCCACCACGTGGCAGCGCACACCCGGCAGGGGCAGGCCGATGTGGACCGGGGCGCCGGAGGAGACCCTCCACAGCGTGGTGTACACGGTCGCCTCGGTCGGCCCGTATCCGTTCAGGACGGGACCGGGGACCAGCTCGGCCAGATCGGCTGCTAGGTCGGCGGCCAGCGGTTCGCCACCGACCAGCAGGGCGCCGAGCCGGGAGAGGAACGCCCGGCCCTGGGGGGAGGCGGTGTGCAGCCGGGCCGCCGACGGAGTGCACTGGTAGAAGGCGCCCCCGGGGTCGGGAACGTCGTCGACGACCGTGCGGTGGCTCGTCAGGTGCAGCGTCCGACCGCACGTCAGGGGCCAGACCAGTTCGATGAGACTGATGTCGAAGGAGCAACTGGTGCCCGCCAGAACCACGCTCGGCCCGCCGACGAACTCCATGTCGAACGCGGCGAACAGGGCACCCAGGTTGTCGTGGCGAACGACGGCGCCCTTGGGCCGGCCGGTGGAGCCGGAGGTGTACATGACGTAGGCGGGGGCGTCGGCGGCCACCTCTGGCCAGGACTCCGGTTCCGGAGCGCTGGAGCCGGGCGCGAGCGTCGGCAGGTCCGGCAGCAGGGGAGTGGTGGCGATCAACGCGGTGGGCTCCGCATCCTGGAGGACGTAGCGCAGTCGCTCGGCGGGATGGTCGGGGTCCAGGGGTACGTACGCCGCGCCGGCCCACCACACCGCCAGGATCGCCACCACCAGGTCCGGCGAGCGGTCGAGGTGGATGCCGACGCGGTCGCCGGGGCGCACCCCCGTCTCCATCAGGGCGGCGGCCAGTCCGCGGGCGTGGGTGGTCAGCTCGGTGTAGTCCAGCTCCTGGCCGTCGGCGCGCACGGAGGGGGCCCGCGGGGTGCGCGCCGCCTGCTCCTGGACGAGACGGTGCACCGGTGCGGGCGTGGGGGTGAGGGCAGGGCCGGTCAGCGCCGTGAGCTCGGTCCGCTCGGCCGGGGTGAGGAGGGGGTGCTCGGTCAGCAGGGGCGAACCGGTCCCGGTCAGGGCTTCCAGGGCCGCGACGAGGTGGTGCAGGAACCGGTCCGCGGTACGGGAGTCGAGGGCGTCGCGCGGGTGGGCGACCACCAGGTGCTCGCCGCCGGCGGGCGAGTGCAGCAGGGTCACGCTCAGGTCGTACTCGACCTGGTCGGAGTGGGGCGGGTCCATGCGCCAGAGCGTCCCCGTCGAGTCCACCGTCTCGGTGTAGAGCTCTCCTTGGGTGCACATCAGCTGGGTGAAGGGCTTGCGGGCCGGGTGCCGGGGCGCGCCCGTCGCGGCCAGGATGTCCTCCAGGGGCAACTCCGCGTGCTCGACCGCGTCGAAGAGCGCGTCCAAGGTGCGGTCGAGCAGGTCCGTGGTGGTGGCGCCGGCCAACGGGACACGGATGGGAATGGTGTTCTGTAGACAGCCCACGACGGCGACGCCCTGCGTGTCGCGCTCGGCCCCGCTGACCGTGGCGATCACCACGTCATCGGTGCCGCCGTACCAGCCCGCGACCCAGGCCAGCGCACTCATCACCTGGGTGAACGGACTCGCCCCGGTCTCGGTCGCGTGCCGGCGCATCCGGTCCACGAGGTCGGGGGACAGCTCCGTGGTGACCTCGGCACGGTCGCGGTCCGCGCCCGGTACGAGCTGCGGGAGGGTGCAGTCCTCGGGGGCGTCCTTGAGCGTGGTCGTCCAGAAATGGTGCAGGGCGTCGAGACGTTGGGGGGACGGCGCGCCCTGGGGCAGCTCGGCCGCGGCGAGCTCCTCCGACCCGAGGCCGTGCGCCGTCGTCAGCGAGGACAGCAGAGCCGTGGCGGAACCGTCGTCGAAGATGCCGTGATGCACGGCGAAGAGCAGGTGCGCCCGGTCGGCCCGGTGCAGGACGGCGATGCGGCACAACGGCGCCCCGTCGTGGTCGAAGGGCGTGCCGAGCGTGTCCAGATGACGCGTCAAGGCGTCGTGTGCCGCTTCCTCGCCCTCCGGAAGGGCGTGCACGGTGAGGGGAACCGCGGACGGCGGGTGAACACGCTGGACCAGGCCTTCAGGCTCCATGTGCAGGGAGACGCGCAGGGCCGGCTGGGCGTGGAGTACCGCGCGCACGGCGGTGAGCAGACGCTCGGCGTTCACCGTGCCGGAGACGGTCAGGCGATGCACGATGGCGGGTCGTGGCTGCTGCATGTCGAGTACGAAGAAACGGAGCTGGCCGGGGGTCGCGATTCTCTGCATTCAGCGTCCTTTTCGGTCGACCTTAACCCGCGCTTGTAATGACCCGGGTGTTGTGCGGCGATTATCTGAAGTCGCCGGATGGTAGGCGGGTCCGAAGTCGAGCGTCAAGGTGGTGTGTAGTTCCGCGTCCCGTTCTGGGGGGATATCGGAGCGTCTCAAATGGTGGACCTTATTAGCATTCGAAGGGCCTCATAGGGGCCCGCAGCGGTGCGCTGCGGGAATATCGGACTTGCGGAGTGACTCGGATCACACTGTGCTTCTGACGTCTGGTCGCATCCCCACGGAATTTCGGACTTTTGCGCCTAACTCATGGCGTCGGAACCCTCTAAATACTGTTGACACACGAAGAAGATCATGATGAAGATGATCATCTTCGTGGTGCGGTTCGGTAGACCGCAGAAATCTTCGCAACTATCAGTGAGTGAGTTTCTGTGTCGGTTGAAGAAGTGTCCGAGAATGTCACGGAAGGCGCTGAGGAGCGCAAAACAGCGAGCGGAATCGACGCTCTCTGGAAGGAAATACTCGGCGGCGACGCCGATGTGGAGTCCGGGTTCATAGCCAACGGCGGCGACTCCCTCATGGCGGTGCTGCTCGCAGATCGCGTATTCGCGAGCACCGGCCGCGAAATCGACTACCTCGAGATCCTGGACGCGCCCGACTCGGCCACGCTCGCGCGGATCGTGCTCGCCGCCGACCGTGACCGGTGACGCCCCGGTGACGGTGGAGAGCCGCGATCGGCCGGCCACGGAGGAAGGCCGGCCGATCGCGGAGGCGGTGCCCCTCACGCCCGGCCGGACGGACCTGGAGGCAGCGCCCCTCACGCCCGGCCGGACGGACCTGGAGGCAGTGCCCCTCACGCCCGGCCAGACGGACCTGTACGCGGCCGACCGCAGCGCCGAAGACCCGGCGACCTACAACGCCTCACTCTTCCTGCGCGTCGAGGGCGCCCTCGACGAGGCGGTCCTTCGTACCCGATTCGCCGCGCTGCTGGCCGCCCAACCCCTTTTGGGCGCACGGGTGTCGGATCTCGATGGCCGGCTCGTCCTGGCACCGGGCCATCGCCCACCCCGGCTCTTCGTCACCGACGCCCCGGTCGATCCGGACGGGCCGCTCGCCCGGGCACGTCTGCGCCGCGAGGCCCTGCGCCCGTTCGACCTCGACCACGGCCCGCTGTTACGCGTCGTACTCGTGCGGCACACCTCCACCACCGCGCACCTGTGCCTGACGGCCCATCACCTCGTGGTGGACGAGGCGTCCATGGCCCTGCTCGCACAGGGGCTGCTCTCCGACACACCGGCCCCTCCGGCCGAGTCCTTCGCCACCTGGTCGAAAGCGCAACAGCAGCTTCTGCCCGAGCGCCGCGAGCGTGCTGCCGCCCTCGCCCAGGAGCTCGCCCCCAGAGTCTCCGCCTCCTTGGAGTGGGGCCGTACCCCCGCGGCCGACCCCGTCGCCGCAGGGACCTCCGACGCGGTGCCGCTGCGGATCCCCGACGCGGTGTGGGACGCCGCGGGCGACCTGGCGACCACGCTCGGCATCACCCGGCACTCCCTGGTGATCGCCGCCGCCGGACTGGTCCTGAGTCGCAACAGCTCCACCGAGCGGCCCGTGATCGGAACCTCCGTCTCCCGCCGTACTCCACGGCACGGGGCCGCCATCGGATACTTCAGCGCCACCGTGCCGGTACCCCTGGACACCGGCGGCACCGGGTCGGCCGCCGACTACCTGAAGCAGACGCACCGCCGGGCCATGGCCGCGTACCGGGACGCCGACCTGCCGTTGTCGTCCGTCCTGCCCCCCGCCGACCGGGCCGGCCTCTCCCTGGTGGTCGTACCCTGCCGGACCCTGCCGGACATCGTCACGCCTGAGCTCACGGCACATCCGCTGCCCGACCCCGGCTTCGGGCCGGCCCAGTTCCCCCTCGCCCTCTATCTGCGGCAGGACCTGCCGGGCGAGCAGCGGGGACTGCTGCGCCACCGGGCGGCCGAAGTGGACGCCGTGGCCGCCACCCTCTTCTGCCACCAACTGGAGGCCGTCGTCACCGACATGGTCGAGAACCCGAGCACCCCCCTCGCCCGCCTGGCCGTCCTTCCCGCCGCGGACCGCGGTGCCCAGGGCGGACCCGCCCCCGCCGACCCGGCCCCCGCGGCCGGGAGCGACCTCGTCTCGCAGTTCACGGAGCAGGCCACCCGACTGCCCGGCAACATCGCCGTCAGCTGCGCCCAACAGAGGCTTACCTACCGGGAGTTGGACGAACGCGCCACCGCACTCGCCCAGTCCCTCATCGAGCGCGGTGTCCGGGCCGGAGAGCGGGTGGGCGTCTGTCTGCAACGCGGCACCGACCTGGTCACCGCCCTCCTCGGAGTCCTCAAGGCGGGCGCCGCGTATGTCCCGCTCGACCCGGACTACCCACGCGAGCGGCTGGCGTTCATCACCGAGGACACCGGCCTCTCCACCGTCGTGACCGACCGCGGGCCGGGGCTGTTGCCGGCCCATCTGACCCTGCTGCCGGCCGGCACCGTTCCCTCCGACGCCGACACCCCGTTGCCGGGACCGGACCCGGAGCGCGTGGCGTACGTCATCCACACCTCGGGCTCCACCGGCACCCCGAAGGGGGTCCTGGTGCGGCACCGCAACGTCTCCGCCCTGCTGGCCGCGACGGCCGGTCCCGACGGGTTCGGCCTCGGCGAACAGGACGTGTGGACCCTCTTCCACTCCTTCGCCTTCGACTTCTCCGTCTGGGAGATCTGGGGCTGCCTGCTGACCGGCGGCCATCTGGTGGTCGTACCGCACTGGACGGCCCGCGACCCGGAGAGCTTCCACGCCCTGCTCGTCGCCGAAGGCGTCACCGTGCTCAACCAGACCCCCTCCGCCTTCGCCCAGCTCCTTGCCGCGGACGCCACCGCGCGGGACCCGCTCCAGGTCCGGCTGTTGATATTCGGCGGCGAACCGCTGGACGCGCGGATGCTCCTGTCCTGGATGGACCGCTACCCGGAGCACACCTGCCGGCCGGTCAACATGTACGGCATCACCGAGACCACCGTGCACTGCACATGGCGGTCCCTGACCCGGGCCGACGCCCTCGCGGGCACCCGTTCCGTGGGACGCCCCCTGCCGGGGTGGCGGCTGTACGTACTGGACGCCCAGGGCCGGCCGGTCGCCCCCGGCGTGCCCGGCGAAATCCACGTGGCCGGCAGCGGCGTCACCGCCGGCTACCTCAACCGGCCGGAACTGAACGCCGACCGTTTCCTGACGGGCCCCTTCGACGGCCTGTCGGAAAGCGTCCTCTACCGGTCCGGGGACCGGGGCCGGATGCTGCCCGGGGGTGAGATCGAGCACCTGGGGCGACTCGACGACCAGGTCAAGATCCGCGGTCACCGCATCGAGCTCGGCGAGATCCGCGAGGCGATCCTGTCGCACCCCGCCGTCGCCGGCGCGGCAGCGGTCGTACGCGACGCCCATGACGCGGCCACCGCACGGATCGACGCCTACCTCGTCCCCGCCGGCGTCGCGCCCGATCCCGCGGAACTGCGCCAATGGCTCGCCGGCCGGCTCCCCGCGCACATGCTCCCCGCGACCTTCACCGCGGTCGCGGCGCTCCCGCTGACCGTGAACGGCAAGCTCGACACGGCCCGGCTGCCCGAACCCGCGCGCGGCCGCGAAGCCGCCCCGCCGACGGGAGCCGCCGGCACCGGCCCGGATGCGCGGGAGGAGACCCCCGGCACCGCGGAGCCGCACGACGCCGCGGCCCAACTGGCGGCCGTGTGGCAGGAGTTGCTCGGTGTCCCGGTGGGGCGTGACGACAACTTCTTCGAGCTCGGCGGCAACTCGCTGCTCGCGGTGCGGCTCAACGCCCTCCAGCGATCCAACGGCTTCCCGGGCTCCCAGCTCAAGCTCATTTTCCGGAACCCGACCCCGCGCCGCCTCGCGGCCGTCATGGGCCGGCCCGCAAACGGACCCACCCCCCAGGAGGAAGCATGAGCGAGTACCAGGATCCTGGCACGGCGCCGCAGGAGACGGACGCCGTCGCCGTCGTCGGCATGGCCCTTCGGGTACCCGGCAGCGCGGACCCCGAGTCCTTCTGGGAGAAGATCGTCGACGGCGTCGTCTCCCTCCCGGCGGCCACCGCACCAGGCGGCACGCTGCGGGCGGGACAGATCGACCGGTTCGACCGGTTCGACGCCGAGCTGTTCGGCATGCTGCCCGCCCAGGCGGCGGCCACCGACCCGCAGCACCGGGTCCTGACCGAAGTGGCGTGGCAGGCCCTGGAGGACGCCGGTGTCGACCCCGCGCGTACGCCGGGCCGCGTCGCGGTGTTCGTCGGCTGCGGCACCGAGGCGTACTACCGCGACCACGTCCTGAAGGACGAGAAGACCGTCCGGGCGCTTGGCGCCGAACAGTTGGCGCTCGGCAACTCGCGCGACTTCCTCGCCACCGGCCTGGCCTACCGGCTCGGTCTCACCGGTCCTGCCGTGACCGTGCAGACCGCGTGCTCCACCTCCCTGGTCGCCGTCCACCAGGCGATCCGCAGCCTCCTGACGTACGAATGCGACATCGCCATCGCCGGCGGAGCCACCGTGCACCCCGACGCCGAGCCGTCCTACGAGTTCACCGAAGGCGGCATCACCTCGCCCGACGGCCGCTGCCGCGCCTTCACCGAAGGCAGCGCGGGGACCGCGCCCTCCAGCGGGGCGGGCATCGTGGTGCTGCGCCGGGCCGCCGATCTGCCCGGCACGGGGGAGAGCGCCCGTGCGCACCTGGTGGGCAGCGCCGTCAACAACGACGGCGTCGCCCGGATGAGCTTCACCGCACCCAGCCCCCAGGGGCAGGCGGACGTCCTGCGCGAGGCCCTGGCCACCGCCGGCCTTGAGCCCGCGGACGTCGGCTACGTCGAGACGCACGGCACCGGCACGGTCCTCGGGGACCAGGTCGAACTCGCCGCCCTCGCCGAGGTGTACGGACAGCGGCCCTCGGGAGCGGGCCTGGCCCTGGGCTCCGTGAAGCCGAACATCGGCCACTGCGACACGGCGGCCGGCGTCATCGGCCTGATCAAGGCGGTGCTGGCCCTCGAGGCAGGCGTGCTGCCCCCCACCCCGGCACAACCGGGCGACGGCCCGGACGCGGACCTCGGTGCCGCGGACTTCGAGCTGCCCCGACACGCCCGCCCATGGCCCGCCGACCGGCCCCGTAACGCCGGCGTCAGCTCGTTCGGGCTCGGCGGCACCAACTGCCATGTGCTGCTCTCCGCGGCTCCCCGCCCCAGCGGCGGACAACCGGCCGAGCAGGCGCAGCCGCACCTGGCCGTGGTGTCCGCGGCCACCCCCGAAGCGCTCCGGGCCAAGGCCCGCGACCTGGCCGCATGGCTCGCGGACCGCACCGCGGACCCGTCGGTCGGCGAGCTCACCGCCACCCTGTGGCACCACCGCCGGGCGCTGCCCCAACGGTGGGCGGCCGCGCTGCCCGAAGACCCCGTACAGGCACGCGAACACCTGCTGACCGCCCTGACCACGCTGGCCGAGAACGGCGGCGGCCGTCGCGCCGAACCCGCGCCGTCGCTCGCCGCCGTGCTGCCCGGCCAGGGCGTCGATCTCGCCGGCGCGGGGGCCCAACTCGCCGATAGCGACGCGGAGTTCGCCGACGATCTGGCCGAGCTGGCCGCCGAGGTCCTTCGCGCCGGCGGACCGGATCTGAGCGACGCGCGGAGCTGGCCCTCGGACGACGCCCGCCTGCTCGACACCGCCGTCATCCAGCCCCTGCTCTTCACCCTGGGCCTGGCCGGACTGCGCCACGCCGCGCGGCACGGTCTGAAGCCGGGACTGCTGCTCGGGCACAGCCTCGGGGAACTCACCGCGGCCACCTACGCGGGCGTCTTCTCCGTGGCCGACGCGGCAGCCGCCGTCGTGCGACGCGGGCGACTCATGGCCGCGGCGGCGCCCGGCAAGATGACCGCTGTGCGCGCCGGGGAGGACACCGCCCTACGGCTCGCGGCCGGCCTGGAGGTCGACGTGTGCGTCCTCAACGGGCCGCAGAACACCGTGTGCGGCGGCCCCGAAGCGGCTCTGGCCGCCTTCGAGGAGCGTTGTGAACAGGCCGGGATCCGCGCCACGCGGCTGCCGGTCACCCGGGCCGGCCACTCACGCGCGATGGCCGGCGCCGCCGAGGAGTTCGAGGCGTTCGTCGCCACCCTGAAGCTGTCGGCGCCCGCCCTCCCCATCGTCTCCGGCCTCACCGGTGCGCTGCTCACCGCGTCCCAGGCGGTCGATCCGGCCCACTGGGGACGCCAGTTGAGCAACCCGGTGCGCTTCGCGGACGCGGTCGTCACGCTCCTCGAATCCGGGCCGGACACCGTCCTCGGCCTGCACCGCGCCCACGCGGCCACCGCCGAGGTCCGTCGGGCGGCCCTCGCCGCGCAGCGCGAGGTCCTCGTCGTCGACGCGGCCGGCCACCACGGCCACGACGAGGTGGCCGACTGGCGCGACGCTCTGGCGGCGCTCTGGACCGCGGGCCACTCCCTCGCGGGGCCCGCGCGGCCCGCACGCGCCGTGCGGCTGCCGTCCTACCCCTTCGCCGACGATCGTCACTGGGTGGAAGCCCCCTCGTCCCCCACCCCCGCGTTCGCGGCGCCGGCCACCGCCGCCGCCGCGCCCGCGGCGGAACTCACCACCGTGGACCAGGACCAGGACCCGGCAGCCGATGCGGAACCCGCCGCGGAGGTGTCGACGGCGGACGCCGTCCGCGCCCTGTGGCAGGAGGCGTTCGGCGTGCCCGCGCTCCGTCCCGACGACAACTTCTTCGACCTGGGCGGTACTTCACTGCACGCCGCCCACCTGGTCAGTGTCGTCAACGACGCGCTCGTCGTGGAAATCCGACTCCAAGACCTCTACCAGAACTCCTCGCTCGCCGCGTTCACCGCCCGGACCGAGGAACTCGTCGCACAGCGCGACGAGGACGCCTTGTTGCGGCTGTTGGAGGAGATCGAGAACGAGAACGGGCAGAACACCCATGAGTGACCTCTCCGCGCGCCTCGACGCGCTGACCCCGCAACAGCGACGCCAGCTCAGCGCGGGCCTGCGGGCCCAGCGCCGCGAACAGCTGAAGGGTCCGGCGGAACTCCCCGACCACCTGCGCCGCAGCCTCTACTTCTTCGCCAGCGCCGACCACGCCGACGCCTCGGCCTACTACGCGTTCGTCCTGGAAGCAGCAGCCGCCGCCGATGCGGCGGGCCAGCACGCCGTCTGGTTCCCCGAGCGGCACTTCGTCGACTTCGGCGGCTTCTCGCCCAACCCCGCCGTGCTGGCCGCCGCGGTGGCCGCCCGGACCCGCACCATCGGCATCCGCGCGGGCAGCGTGGCCGCGCCGCTGCACCACGCGGCCCGGGTGGCCGAGGACTGGGCCGTCGTGGACGGCCTGTCCGGCGGTCGTGTCGGACTCTCCTTCGGGAGCGGCTGGCACCCGGACGACTTCGCCCTGGCCCGTACCGACTACACGGACCGGCGCGACGTCACCGTCCGCACCATCGAGGACATCCGCGCCCTGTGGCGCGGCGAGACCCTGCCGTATCCGTCCACCGCGGGCACCATCACCCAGGTCTCCACCCGGCCAAGGCCCGTCCAGGCCGAGCTGCCGGTCTGGCTCACCGCCACCGGCACACCCCAGACCTTCGTCGCCGCGGCCACGGCCGGATACGGAGTCGCGACCGCCCTCCTGGGGCAGACGCTGCCCGCCCTGCGCGACAACATCGCCCGCTATCGCCAGGCCTGGCAGGACGCCGGGCACCCCGGCGAGGGCGATGTCGTGGTCATGGCGCACGCGTATGTCAGCGACCGCCCGGACCTCGAGGAGTTCCTGCGTCCCGCCATGCACTCCTACCTGCGCTCCTTCCGCAAGCAGACGGGGGACGGTGACGAACTCGTACTCCTGGAGAACGCCTACCTGGACTTCCTCACCGGGCCTTCGCTGCTCGGCAGCCCGGCCAAGGCGCGGAGCGTCCTGGCCGAACTGGCCGCGGCAGGCGCCGACGAAGTGGGCTGCCTGATCGACTTCGGGCTTCCCGCCGCCGACGTACTGGAGGCGCTTCCCGCCCTGTTCGATCTCGGCGTCCTGGCCTCGGAGCGGTCCGCATGAGCGCGCCGGCCGACCAGCAGCTGAGTGCCCGGCTGGCCAAGCTCAGCCCCGCCCAGCGCGCGGCGCTCGCCGAACGCCTCGCCGCCCGCAAGGGGCCGGCCCTGCGCCCCAGGCCCGGGCCGCGCGACCGGTTCCCCCTCGGCATGGACCAGGAGCGGCTGTGGATCCTCGATCAGCTCAACCCGGGGACCACCACCTACACCCTCGGCTACGGGCTGCGCGTGCTCGGAGCCTTCGACCGGTCCCTCTTCAGCCGCGCCGCGGACAACCTGGTGAGCCGTCACGAGCTGCTGCGCTCCGGCGCCGAGGCGCAGGACGGACACCCCTACCTGCGGGTGCACCCCGACCGGCGCGCGGATCTCACGTACACCGACCTGACGGCCGGTGACACCGCCGAGGTGTCCGCCGAAGAGGTCGAGAGGCGCCGGCAGGAGTTCATCGCCGCACAGGTCCGCCGTCCCTTCGACCTGGCCGCCGACCCGGTACTGCGCCTGGCGGTCGCCAAGGTGGCCGAGAACGACCACCAGGTCGTCGAGACCATGCCGCACTCCTTCGTCGACCAGTGGTCGTACGTGCGGCTGAACGAGGAACTCCTGGAGCACTACCGGGCGTTGGCCGAAGACCGGCCGCCGCGCGTGCCCGAGATGCCGGTGCAGTTCGGCGACTGGTCGCACTGGCAGCGCGAGCGGTTCGCCGGACCGCACGGCGCCCGCCACCGGGAGTTCTGGCGCACCTTCCTCGACGGCGTCCCCCAACGGCTCGCCCTGCCCTACGACCACAGCCCCGACACCGTCGACCACACCGGCGAGCACCACAACTTCATGCTCAACGGCGCCGTCGCCGAAGCCTTCTTCCGGCACGCACGGGAAGCCAGGACCACCCCCGCCACGGCGATGACCGCCGTGTACGCGGCGCTCCTGTACGAGCGCACCGGTCAGCGCGACCTGGTCATCGGCATCCCCACGTCCACCAGGAACGAGCCGGAGTCGCAGCCCCTGATCGGGTTCCTGCTGACCAGCATCCCGCTGCGGATCCGGCTCCCCGAGAACCCGACGCCCAAGGACGTGCTCGCGGCGGCCGCCGCCGCGGCCGCCGCCGTCGCCGACCACCGCGAAGTGCCCTTCGGGGAGATCGTGGAGGCCGCCGCCCCGGACCGGTCCGCCACCCGTTACCCGCTGTTGCAGACCATGCTGGTGCAGCTCGACATCGACGACTCGCAGACCCTGGAACTCCCGGGCGCCGAGGTGTACGCCAACGCCGTACCCGAAGGCATCTCCACCATGGACCTGACGACCGCCTGGTGGCGCGTCGGGGAGATCGTCTACGGGCGCATCGAATACCGGACGGCGCTGTTCGAGCACACCACGATCGCCGCGATGGCGGACCGTCTGCTGCAACTCATCCAGCTGTTCGCGGAGCGGCCCGACGAGCCGCTGCGACGGCCCGCTCCGACCCTGCCCGTACCGCCCGTGGCCCTGCTCGGCGCCGGGACGGGGAGCAGGGCCACGGGCGGGGAACCGCTGTGCGCCGACACCCTGGACCGTGTCACCGCGGCCTGGCGCAGTGTTCTCGACGTCGAACAGGTCGAGCCCGACGCGGTGTTCTTCACCAGCGGGGGCACCTCGCTCCTCGCCGTCCGGCTCGCCCACCGGCTGCGCCGCGACGGTTTCACCGTCACCCTGAAGGACGTCTTCACCCACCCCACTCCGGCCGGACTCGCCGCCGTCCTCGGCAGCGACCGGGGTGCCCCGGCCGAGCGGACGCCGGTGCCACCGGTCGGGCCGCTCGGGCCGGAGCAGGAGATGCTGCTCAGCCGCGGCCTGACGCGCGTCGAGGACTTCTCCCACAGCCACCTGCTGACCGCCGACGGCCCCCTGGACCCCGAACGTCTGCGCCGCGCGGCCCAGGCAGTGGTACGGGCGCACCCCACCCTCACCACCGCCGTGCGGCCCGACGACGCCCTCGGCGCCCGGCTCGTACCGGGAACGGACTGGTACTGGTCCGCCGAGCCCGCCGGCACCGGACCGGAGCGGGTGCGAAAGGCCCAGCGGGCGAGTTTCGACCGGAGCTGTGGCCGCCTGTTCGCCGTCAGCCACCTTCCCGGGCTGCCCGGCGAGGCCGACCGCGTCGTGCTCAGCGCGAGCCACCTGGTCATCGACGGCATGTCCTGGGCCGTCGTCATCGACGACCTGGCCGCCGCCTACCGGGGCGAGCCGCTCGCCGCGGAGAAGGTCGGACATGCCGAACACGCCGCCGCCATCAGGGCCTTGGACCCGGCCGCGCACGCCGCGTACTGGCGGGCGCAACTGGACGGTGCGGGCCGCTACCGCTGGCGCTCGGACGGCCCCAACACCTATGCCGACGAGCAGTCGTTCGAGGTGTCGGTGCCCCTGGGAGCGGACGGGAACGGGTCGCTCCAGGCGGCCGCGCTGACCGCCGTCGCCCGCGCGGTGCGGCCCTGGGCGCCGAGTGAGCAGCCCTCGGTCTGGCTGATCGGCCTGGGGCGTGATCCGCTGGCCGCGCTGCCCGACTGGGACCCGGACCGGGCCGTCGGCTTCTACTCGGCCGCCCACCCCTTCCGGGTGCCGCTGGCCGGCGGCACGTTCCTCGACGACCTGCGCGCCACGCTCACGGGGCTGCGCGCCATCCCGGACTCCGGCAAGACCTTCGGGCTGCTGGCCTGCGCCGCCGACCCCGCCCTGCGCGCGGAGTTCGCCGGCCACGAGGGACCGCGGGTGATCGTGAACCACCTGGGCGAACTGGCCGACCCGGTCAGCGGTTCGGCCGGCCCCTTCATCGCCTCGGCCCAGACCGCGACCGCCGGCAACGCGGACGTGGAACGCGAAGTGGACGTGGACGTGTCGGTCGGCGTGCGGGACGGCCACGTCGTCATGCGCTGGCTCTTCAACCCCGCGGCCGTGGACGCGACCGCGGTCCGCGAGGCCGCCGACACGGCCGCCGCGGAGCTGCGCGCCCTGTTCGAGCGTCCGCACGGCTCCCCGCACGACGACAGCGTCCGGGAGACAACAGGAGTGACGGGAGTGACTGAGGAATCCATGGAACGTCTCTTCGCGAGGCTCAGCCGCGAACGCCTCGAGCGCCAGGGAGAGCAAGCATGACCGACACCACGGCCGCTCCGGACCGGGCCGGGGCCACCCGGCGCCGGGGCCCGCTCGTCGCCCTGCTGACGGCTCAGTACCTGTCGGCCTTCGGCAACGCCATCACCATCGTCACGATCCCGCTGTACGTCCTTCAGACCACCGGATCGACCGCCACCACCGGCCTCGCGGGATTCATCGGCGCCCTGCCGTTGATCTTCGCGGGCGCGGCCGGCGGAGTCCTGGTGGACCGGTTCGGCGGACGCAGACTGAGCGTGCTGTCCGATCTCTCGGCGGGCGTCCTGGTGCTGCTCGTACCGCTCCTGGCCGCCACCGCAGGACTGCCCCTGCCGCTGCTCCTCGTGCTGCTCTTCGCCCGGACGGTGGTGGCGACCCCCGCCACCGCTGCCCGCATGGCGCTGCTCAAGCCCGTCATCGAGGGCGCCGGGGCGCGGCTGGAGAGCGCGAACTCCTGGTACCAGGCGGCCCCCCGCCTCGGCCTGGTGGCCGGTGCCCCGCTCGCCGGAGTGCTGATCGCGGCGACCGACTCGGTCGTCGGCATGTACGTCGACGCCGCGACCTTCCTCATCGCCGCCGGCCTCGTCGCCTTCGCCGTGCCCCTCGCCCCTTCCCGCAAGACCGCAAGCGGTGAACAAGGTGCCGCGGCGGCGGACGGCCCGGGTTTCTTCGGGCAGTTGCGCGAAGGCATGGCACTGGTGAAGACCATGCCGGTGATCGGCGCGATGACGGCCTTCGTCGTGGTCACCAACTTCCTCGACGACGCCTTCACCCCGCTCTTCCTGCCGACCTACGCCGAGACCGTGCTGCACGACAGCGCCGCGATGGGATGGTTCCTCGGAGCCGTCGGCATCGGCGCGATCGCGGGGACCTTCCTGTACGGGCCCGCCAGCCGCAGCTTCCTGTCGAACCGTCGGTACACCCTGTTCGGCTGCTTCGCCGCGGTGTCCGTGCTCCGTCTGATGCTCTACTTCGAGCCCAACGCCATCGGCGTGACGGTGATCTGCTTCCTGGTCGGCGTGGCCGGCGGCCCGCTCAACCCGATGCTCTCGACCGTCATGCTCGAACGCGTCCCCGAGGAGCTGCGCGGCAGGGTCTTCGGTCTCACGGGCGCCATGGCCCTCACCTCCGCCCCCCTCGGCGTCCTGACGGCCGGATGGCTGGTGGATCTGGCCGGACTGCGCGTGCCGATGCTCTGCTTCGCCCTCGTCTACCTCGTCCTGATCGCCGTCAGCTGGCGTCGGCCCGGCCTGCGCGCGATGGACGAGCCGGTGGACGGCGGCACCGCCCGCGCCGCCGAGGCCGACGAGAAGCCCGTGCTGCACACGGGCCCCGACACACCGAACGAGGAGGTGGCCACCCGATGACCGCGACCCCCTCGACGGTCGGCGTCCTCGAAGGCCGCACCGCGGTGATCACCGGTGCCGCACGGGGTGCCGGGCGGGCCACCGCCATCGCCTTCGCGGCCCAGGGCGCGGATCTGGTCCTCCTCGACGTCACGGCGCCGGTGCCCGGCGTCCCCTACCCGTTGGGTTCCGAGAGCCAGCTCGCCCACACCGCCGACGCCTGCCGCCGCCATGGCGCGGACGTCCTCACCGCGGCCGTCGACGTCCGCGACCTGGCAGGCCTCACCGACCTGCGCCAGCGGGCCCACGACCGCTTCGGGGCGCCCCATGTCCTCGTCAACAACGCCGGCATCGTCGCTCCCTCCGGACGGCCGGTGCACGAGACGGACGAAGAGGACTGGCAGCTCATGATCGACGTCGATCTCGGCGGGGCCTGGCGTGCCATCAAGGTGTTCGCACCGGCCATGGTGGAACGCCGCTCAGGGGCGATCGTCAACATCGCTTCCACCGCGGGGCTCGTCGGCTACCGCAACTTCGCCGGCTACGTCGCGGCCAAGCACGGCCTGGTCGGTCTGACCAAGGCCGCCGCGCTCGACTACGCCTCGTACGGCGTGCGGGTCAACGCGGTGTGCCCCGGCAACATCCGCGACGAGCGGGCCATGGACGGCCGCATGCTCTCCGAGGTGGCCAGAGCACTCGACGTCCCCCAGGCCGGGCACGAGCAGTTGTTCGTCGCCGACCACCCGATGAACGCGCTGATCGAGCCCGACGACGTGGCCGCGGCCGCGCTCTGGCTCGCCGGCGACGCCTCACGGCACGTCACGGGCACCACCCTGACCGTCGACGCGGGGTATTCGGTCCGATGACGCCCACCGACACCTCCCCGGCCGCGCCGCCCGCGTGGCGCCCCGCCTCCGCGACGGAACGTCAGTTCTGGTTCGCCGAGCGCATCGCCTCCGGCTCGCCCGCCTGGCGGGTGCTGAGCACCGTACGTCTGGAAGGGGTTACGGACCGGACCACGCTCGTGGCGGCCGCCGCGCGGGTGGTCGCCCGTCACCCCGCCCTGCGGTCGGTCTTCACCCCGGCCGCGGGCCAGTTGCGGTGCACCACCGTGGCTCCCGCCGAACCGCCGCTGCTGATGCTCCCGCCGGGCGCCGACTTCGCGGCGGCGGCCCGCGAGATGGCCGCGAGCGACCTCCTCGACCCGGCCGCCGGCCACCACGTCGTCCTCGGTCTCAGCGAGGACCCGGACGGCGGAGCCGCCTCGACGCTCTACGTCCTGACCCACCACCTCGTGTACGACGGGCTGTCCCACGAGGTGTTCACCGCCGACCTGGCCCGCGCGTACGCCCGGGTCGTGGCGGGAGAACCCGAACCCGCTCCGCTCGCACTAACACCGGCGCCGCGACCGGCCCGCCCCGCCGAATTCACCGCGTACTGGAAGGAGGCGCTCGACGGCGCCCCTGACCTGCCGGGCGCGGACGACGGCCCGACCCAGCGGGAACTCGCCCGCGCCACACCGCGCTTCCACGCCGTCCCCTTCCCCGACGGCGTCGGGGATGCGACCCGCGAAGCGGCCCGCCGCCTGGCCTGCCCGCCCTTCGCGGTGCTGCTCACCGCCTACGCCCAGGCCCTGTACGACCTGTGCGGAGCCGAGGACTTCTGCATCGGCACCCCGGTCTCCACCCGCACTCCCGACCTCGCGGACGCGATCGGCTGCCTGCTGACCACCCTGCCGGTACGGATACGGCGGCCCGCGGAGCCCGACGCGTGCGAGCGCGTCTGGAAGACGTTCACCGACGGTCTCGTCCACATGGACCTGCCGCAGGACGACGTGCTGCGTGCGGCACGCACCCGCCCCGGGCGCCGACTGCCGCTGTACCAGGCGCTGTTCGCGTATGAGAGCTGGCAGCGGCCCGAGCACCTGGCCGGCCCGCTGCGCATGCGCAGTGAGCCCGTGACGCCGCTCGGCGTACAGGCCGAGATCCAGTTCCAGCTGAACGAGCTGCCCGGCCAACGCCTGGAGGGACTGCTCCAGGCTCCCGAAGGCGGCATCTGGGCGGCACGTCTGGAGCGGCTTTCGGACGCCGTCCGCGACCGGCTCACTCTCTTGACCGGGGCAGGAGGGCGGCCCAACGACCCAGGACCGCCCCGTTCCGTATCCCTGACCAATTCCGAGGAGAACTTCCGATGACACGAGTGATGTGTCTGCCGTACGCCGGAGCGGGCGCCGGGGTCTACCGCCCCTGGAAGGCGTTGTCCACAGAACGGGCTCGCGCCGTACCCATCCAACTGCCGGGCCGCGAAGAGGAGTTCTCCGCGCCGCACTACGCCTCCTTCGCCGAGTGCATCACCGATGTCACCCGGCGGGTGACGGAAGCCGCCGACGGGGAACCCTTCGCGATCTTCGGCCACAGCTTCGGCGGCCTGATCGGCTTCGAGACCGCCCGACGCCTGTACGAGACCGGTGGGCCGCTGCCCGAGCGGCTGATCGTCAGCGGAACGCGCAGCCCCCGCCACCGCGGCTACACCGCCCTCAGCGACGACGACGACGAAGCCGTCATGACGCTGAAGCAGGACAGCGTGCGCGGCTTCGAGGCACTCGACCACCCCGAGCTGCGCGCCCTGCTCCTGCCGACGCTGCGCTCCGACGCGCTGCTCCTGAAGCAGTACGACGACTACCGGCCCAAGATGCTCGACCCGCTGCCGATCCCCCTCACCGCGATGCGCGGCGCCTCGGACACCGTGGCCACCTCCGACGGGGTCGCCGACTGGAAGACCTTCACCACCCAGGACTTCGCCGAAGTGGAGATGCCCGGCGGCCACCTCTATCTGCTGGACCACATGCCGGACGTGTGGCGCGTCATCGAGGAGCAGCTGTGACCCTGGCCCCTCCGCCCCCGCTCGCGTCAACAGCGCGGTACGACCAGGCCGGCCTCACGCGTGCCGGGCTGTCCGAGCTGCGCCGGGAGGATCCGGAACTCGCGGACCTCCTCGACGCCGAGGTACGGGATCAGGACACCATGCTGGCGATGATCGCTTCCGCCAGCATCGCCGCCCCCTCCGTCCTGGCCGCCGGCGGATCCGCGTTGTCCAACGTCACCGCCGAGGGGTACCCCGGTGCCCGGTACCACCCCGGAGCGGCCAACTTCGACGAGGTCGAACGGCTCGCCGTGGACCGCGCCAAGCTCCTGTTCGGCGCACGGTACGCCAACGTCCAGCCCCACTCGTGCTCCAGCGCCAACCTCGCCGTTCTCTCCGCCCTGATCCCACCCGGCGGCACCCTGCTCGGCCTCGGCCTCGACGCCGGCGGCCACCTCACGCACGGCTCCCCGGCCTCGGTCACCGGACGGCACTACCGGGCCGTGCCCTACGGCCTCGACGAGAACGGCCGGATCGACTACGGACAGGTCGCCGAACTCGCCGCCGAACACCGCCCCGCCGTGCTGATCGCGGGAGCCAGCGCCTACCCACGGGCCCTGGACTTCGCCCGCTTCCGGGAGATCGCCGATGCGGTGGGCGCCTATCTGCTGGCCGACATCTCGCACATCGCCGGCCTGGTGGCCGCCGGTGAGCATGCCAGCCCCATCGATCACGCACACGTCACCACGACCAGTACGTACAAGCAGCTCGGCGGGCCGCGTGGGGGGCTCATCCTCAGCGGACGAGACCACCGGGCCCCGGGCCCCGACGGGCGCACCCCGCTGGACCGGCTGATGCAGCGGGCCGTGTTCCCGCAGAACCAGGGCACTCCCGCCCCGGCGGCCATCGCGGCCAAGGCCCGCGCCTTCGCGCTCGCCGCCGAACCGCGGTTCGCCGAGACCGCACGCCTGACCGTCGCGGGCGCGCGGGCGCTCGCCGCCGAACTGTCGGCGCTCGGGCACCGGGTGCTCACCGGCGGCACCGACAACCACATGGTCCTGATCGACCTGCGCGGCACCGGGCTCACCGGTGTCGTCGCGGAACGGGCCCTGGAGGAGTGCGGGATCCTCGTCAACCGCAACCGCATACCGGACGACACCCGTCCGCCGCTCGTCACCAGCGGTCTCAGGCTCGGCTGCAACATTCTCGCGCAGCGCGGTATGGGTCCTGAGCACATGCGTGAGTGCGCGGAACTCATGCACGCCGTCCTGGCCGCCACCACCGCGCTGGGCGACAACGACTACCGCGTCGACCCCCACGAGCGCATCCGCCTGCGCGAGCAGGTCCGGGCGCTGTGTGTCCGTCACCCCCTACCGCATGCGGGCGTCGCCGACGCCGACGACGCGCGCGTCGCCGCACGCACAGGAGCCCCCTCATGAGCCCCGAGAGCCGCACCGCCACCCTCACCGACACACCGGCCCACTGGCCGGACCTCCGCCTGCCCGCCGACCGCCCCCGGCGCGCCGGGGTGACCCCCGGTGCGACCGGTCTGGTCCGGGCGGCGCTGCCCACCGCCGCACAGGCCGACGACGCGTCCCGGACCGTGCTCACCGCCTGCTTCGCGGCGCTCCTGCACCGCCTCACCGGTCTGGACCGGGTCGCCGTGGACACCCGCGACGGCATCGTCGGCTACACCGTCGACGCGGACTCCACTCTCGCGGATCTGGTGGCCGGGAGCACGCCGGTATCCGCGGGCGAGGGCCTGGGCACACCCCTGGTGGCGGTGGCCTGGGGGAGTGGCCCGCAGAACCCGCCGCCCTACGAAGTGCACCTGACCCTCGGGGGCCACGGCGCGTCCTCGTACGCGGAACTGCGCTACGACGAGCGGCTGTTCACGGCCGACACCGCCCGCCGCTACCTCTCCCACCTGTGCACTCTGACGGCCGACGCCGTCCAGGACCGGCGCCTGCCCGTCTCCCGTGCCGCCCTGCTCACGGCGCAGGAGACACACCGCGCCCTGACCGAGTGGAACGACACGGCGGTCGCCCTGCCTCATGACACGTGTCTGCACACGGCTTTCGAGCAGCGGGCCGCCGTGGACCCGGGAGCGCCGGCCGTCGTGCACGGGGCGCGCACCTGGACGTACGGGGAGATCAACGCGTCCGCCAACCGGCTCGCGCACCGGCTGCGTGAGGAAGGCGTCGGCCCCGACGTACGGGTCGGCCTGTGCCTGGAGCGATCGGCGACGCTGCTCGCCGCCGTGCTGGGCATTCTCAAGGCCGGCGGGGCCTATGTGCCCCTCGATTCGGCCTACCCCGCCCAGCGGTTGGCCGCGATGCTGGACGCCACCTCCTGCGTCGCCGTGGTCACCGACCGGACCCTGGCCGCCGTGCTGCCCGCCCCGCGGCCGGGGACGCGGCGGCCGTCGGTCCTGGTCGACGGGCTCCTCGACGGCACCGCGGCGGACTTCGCCGCGCGACCGGTGGCCGACCTTCCGCCGACGGCGGGCCCGGACGACCTGTGTTACGTCATCCACACCTCCGGGTCGACCGGCATCCCCAAGCCCATCGCGCTGCGCCACCGCGGCGTGGTGAACAACCTCGCGGACCTCAACTCCCGCTTCGCGGTGGGTCCTTCGGATCGTGTGCCGGCCCTGTCGTCCCCCAGCTTCGACATGTCCGTCTACGAATTCCTCGGCATCACCGCGGCCGGCGGAACGGTCGTGGTGCCCGAGGCGGACCGGGCCAAGGACGTGGCCCACTGGGCCCAGCTCTGCCTGGACCACGGCGTCACCGTCTGGAACTCCGCTCCCGCCCTGCTGGAACTGCTGACGGAACACCTGGAGGACAGCGGCTCTCCGGCGCTGGACCGGCTCCGCCTGGTCATGCTCGGAGGCGACTGGGTCCCGGTCTCCCTGCCCGACCGGGTGCGCGCCCTCGCCCCCGACGTCCGGTTCATCGTCCTCGGCGGCGCCACGGAGGCGTCGATCCACTCCACGATCCACGAGGTCGAGGAGACCGACCCCGCCTGGACGAGCATCCCCTACGGCAGGCCCATGGCGAACCAGCGCGCCTACGTCCTGGACGACGCGCTGCGACCGGTCCCGCCCGGCGTCCCGGGCGAACTCCATCTGGCCGGAGTGGGTCTGGCCCGCGGCTATCTGGACCGTCCCGACCTCACGTCGGAGCGCTTCGTCGACTGGTCGTACGCCGGTGTGAGCGACCGCCTCTACCGGACCGGTGACCTCGTCCGTCAGGGCCCCGACGGCGTCCTGGAACTGCTGGGCCGCAGCGACTTCCAGGTCAAGTTGAACGGCCTGCGGGTCGAACTGGGCGAGATCGAGGCCGGGTTGCGGGACCACCCGGCCGTGAAGGACGCCGTCGTCATGGCCGGGGAGGACGAGTTCGGCCGCCGACGCCTGGTCGGCTACGCCGTCCCCCGGGAAGGCCGGGCCCCGCGCCCCGACGACCTGCGTGCCCATCTGGCCAAGACGCTGCCCGCGTTCATGGTGCCCGCCACCGTCCTCGTCCTGGACGCACTGCCGCTGTCCGTCAATGGCAAGCTCGACCGCAAGGCGCTCGGCGCCCTCGCCCCGCAGCGGCAGGAGCCGGCCCTCCCGGTCGCCGAGGCCCCGGTGGGAGCCTGGGAGGAACACATCGCCGCGGTCTGGCAGGACGTCCTGCGCAGCGGCCCGGTCGGCAGGGACGCGGACTTCTTCGCGCTGGGCGGCGACTCCATGTCCGCGCTGCGCTGTCTGGCGCGCATCGACGACGGCCTGCGCTGGGCCGAACTGTTCCGCCATCCGACGGTCCGCGCACTCGCCGCCCACCTCACCGACAGCGGACGAACCCCGCCCCGCGCCTGACCCGCACCCCCCGGGCCGCCAGCCGCCGTGAGCCCCGGGCCGACACCATCCGTACCCTCCAGTGCCGTTGAGGAGAAGGATCATGGCCAATCGCACCAGCCCTCCGCCCGCACCCCGCCTGCCCGGGGCCCCCTTCGGGGCGTCGCCCGCGGACCAGCCCGCCTGGAACACCCAGCGCGCCTCCGCCATGCCCTTCGCCCGCTACGCCCGTGAGCACCCCCGGCCGGCCTTCGACAGCAGCACCCGGACCTGGCCCGCCCGCACACCGACCCGCGCTCCCCTGTGGGCGTCGGTCGACCTCCGGGACGGCAACCAGGCGCTGAGTACACCGATGGACATCGACCGCAAGAGCCGGCTGTTCGACCTGTTGGTGCGCATCGGGTTCAAGGACATCGAAGTCGGCTACCCGTCCGCGAGCGAGACGGACTTCGCGTTCGTTCGCACCCTGATCGAGAAGGACCTGATCCCCGACGACGTCACGATCTCCGTCTTCACCCCGGCACGGCCGGAGTTGATCGACCGGACCTTCGAGGCGATAGCGGGCGCCGACCGCGCGATGGTCCACCTGTGCAACGCGACCGCCTGTCTGTGGCGGGACACGGTCTTCGGCATGAGCCGCGACGAAGTGCGGGACATGGCGCTGCGCTCCGCGGAACTCATCGCGCGCCGTGCCGACGCCGCGGTCCACAGCCGCCTGCGGTTCGAGTACTCACCCGAGACCTTCAACGTCACCGAACCGGACTTCGCCCTCGACGTCTCCAACGCCGTCATCGACGTCTGGGACGCGAGCCCCGACCGTCCGGTGACCCTGAACCTGCCGACGACCGTCGAGACCGACTCGCCCAACGTCTTCGCCGATCAGGTCGAATGGATGCACCGCCGCATCGACCGCCGTGAGTCGGTGATCCTCTCCGTGCACCCGCACAACGACCGCGGCACCGCCGTGGCCTCGGCGGAGCTGGCCGTCCTGGCCGGGGCGGACCGGATCGAGGGAACCCTTTTCGGCAACGGAGAGCGCACCGGCAACGTCTGCCTGGTGACGCTCGCCCTCAATCACTTCACGCAAGGCATCGACCCGCAGCTCGATCTCTCCGACATCGACGCGGTCCGCCGGACCGTGGAGTACGCCAACCGGATGCCGGTCCCGGCCCGGCATCCGTACGCGGGCGAACTGGTCCACACCGCGTTCTCGGGGACGCACCAGGACGCCATCGCCAAGGGTCTGGCCGAGGTGGACCGGCTGGCGAACGCGGCGGGGTCGTCGTCCGCCGTGCCCTGGCAGGTCCCGTACCTGCCCGTCGACCCCCGCGACATCGGCCTCTCCTACGAGTCCGTGGTCCGCGTCAACAGCCAGTCGGGCAAGGGGGGAATGGCTCATCTGCTGAAGTCGTCCTACGGTCTCGACCTGCCCAGGCCGATGCGGATCGATTTCGCGGCGAGAGTGCAGCGCGTCGCGGACGGCAACGGCGGGGAGCTCAGCGCGCGCGACCTGAGAGACCTCTTCGAGCAGTGCTACGTCGACGTCGAGGAACCGGGACTGGTGCTCAAGGAGTTCCGTGTCGTCCCGGGCGACGAGGTGGGGGTGGACGCCGTCGTGGTCGGCGACGACGGCCGGGCCGCGCACATCCGCGGCAGCGGCCCCGAACTCGCCGCGGCGTACGTGGCGGCATTGGGTTCGTACGGTCGCGACCTGACCCTGGACGATGTGCACTCCCACGAGACACGTGTCCCGGACCGGCCGGGGTTCGCCGCGTACGCCCGTGTCACGGCGCCCGGCGGCAGCGGGTTCGGAGCCGCCCTCGCGGACGACGAGCCCACCGCGCGGCTCAACGCCGTCACCAACGCACTCAACAACACGGCCCGAACATGACGCGACCGCCCGCCACGCCCCGAGGAGAACGCTGGTGAGTCCCCACCACAGCACGACCGAGGTCGACGTCCCGCCGCCCGTCCGAGCCGGGAACCACGGCCTGACCGTCGACGGATCGGCGTTGCGGTCCGCCCTGCGTCCGCATGCCGCGGGGGTCGCGGTGCTCACCGCCGCCGGAGCGGCCGGCCCCGTGGGCGTGACGGTCACCTCGCTCACCTCCGTCAGCGCCACCCCGGCACTGATATCCGTCGCTCTGGCCACGGTCTCGAACACGTGGGCCGAGATCAGGGACTGCGACTGGTTCGGTGTCCAGCTGCTCGGCGCCGACCAGGCCGCGGTGGCTCAGCGGTTCGCGACGCGGGGCATCGACCGGTTCGCCCGGCCCACCGGCTGGCACCTGGGACCCCACGGAGTGCCGCTCATCGATGCGTGCCAGAGCTGGATGATCTGTTCGCCCTACCGCCAAGTCGAGCTCGGCGACCACCACTTGATGGTGGGCGCGGTGGAGCACGTCGAGCTGGGGGCGCCGACCGGCAGCCTCGTCCATCTGCACGGGAGTCTTGAGCCGGTCGGCCCTGCCCGCCCGGTCGCCGACGGCCCGGGCGCAAGACCTGCGCGCCGGCCGTGATGCCGAGCAGGCGCGGGCACAGGTCGAAGCCCGCGGCGGACCCTGGTGGCGTGGGGTCGCCCCGGTCAGATCCACTCGTCCTGGGCGGTCAACTCACTGGCAACGCCACCGGTGTTGACCACACCGGCCGCATCCATGATCAGGACCTCACACTCCTCCGGCGCGACCGGGCGGTGCTGCACGCCCCGTGGCACGACGAACATGTCCCCGGCGCCCAGCGTGACGCTCTGCCGGTCGCGCAGATCGATGGTCAGTTCCCCCTTGACCACGATGAACAGTTCGTCGCCCTCCGGGTGATCGTGCCAGACGAATTCTCCCTTCACCTTCACCGCCTTCATCTCGTAGCCATTGGCCTCGAGAATCGTCTTCGGCGACCAGTACTCGGTGACTTTGGAGAGTTTTTCGGCGACGTTCACCGGCATGTCGGGCCTGGCCATTGTTCCTCCTGGAAACCGCGCGTCGCGGCCGGCTGCCGTGCCGCACCCCGGCAGTCCGCGGCGGTGGAGAATGCGCGATCCGGCGGGAGCGGGAGCAGAATCGGGACCGCTCAAACCGTCACAGCATCAAAGGCCCGTCACGTCCTGTCAAGTCCCGTCCACGCGCGCGGGTTTGCCTACCCACACGCCCCGGACGTGGGCGGGAGCAGCCGTCCCGCCCCAAGGCCCCGGGCGAGGACATGACGAGGATCCGGCGAGGACCACACCGCTGACGATGATTCCGGAAGGCGCCACAAGCCCGTCGAGTGGTTTCAGGGCGACAGTCGACTCACGGGCGGCCCGTGCCTTTCGACCGTACGCGGGCTTCGGCAGCTACGGACCGATTCGACAGTGCAGCGAAAGGAACGTGACCTCACGATGACCGAAACTCATATCGGTCCCAGCGGGTCCGACATCGCGATCGCCGACAACGCGATCGTGCCCGAGGACATCAAGGGTGAAATCGATCAGTTCATGCAGGACGGTTTCATCGGCCCGATCAAGCTCTATGAGCCCGACGAGGCGGCCGAGATCCTGCGCGAGGTCCGCGTCAAGAATCAGGACACCACGCACTCGGTGTTCCACAACAGCATGAACTACGACCGGCACCTCGACATCCCCGAGCTGTCGCGCCATGTCACGCACCCCACGATCCTGAAGTACCTGAACGCCATCCTCGGCCCCGACGTGCTGTCGTGGCGTACGGAGTTCTTCGCCAAGTTCCCGGGTTCCCGCGGCACCGAGTGGCACCAGGTCCGTGACTACAGTTACGCCACCGGCAAGCCGCAGCTGCTGCCGACGAAGTCGGACTGGAACGCCTACATCGACATCACGGTGTGGACGACGTTCACCCCGGCGACGAAGAAGACGGGCTGCATGCGCTTCGTCCGTGGTTCGCACCGCGACCGCATCTTCGACGAGAGCAAGTCGCCGGCCCGTGGCCGCGAGAGCCGTTACGAGAACGACCACGAGACGACGTTCACGAAGGACACCGGTTTCTACGGGTACGACTTCTCCGACTTCGCCGTGGACCCGAACTGGGAGCCGCGCCCGGAGGACGTGGTGGACGTCGAGATGCAGCCGGGCGAAGCGCTCATCTTCACGGCCTCCTGCGTCCACGGCGCACTGCCCAACATCACCGAGCGTGACACCCGGTTCGCCATCACCTCGCGCTATGTGCCGACGCACGTCCGGGTCTACCCGGACCAGGACGCCTACACCGCGCACGGGCAGGACTTCGACCTGAAGGACTACGGCACCGTCGTGGTCTCGGGCCGGGACACCTTCGGGCACAACCGGATCCGTACCACCAACGCTCACGGCGAGCCCTTCGCCGTCAAGAACACCCACTGACTCACTTCGTCCACGAACCGGGAATCCGGACGACGAAGGGCAGAGAGGACGCAAGCGTGATCCAGCAGAAGATCAACCAGATCTGGGGACGGGCCCTCAAGCTCGAAGACATCTCCGACGACGACGATTTCTTCGCCCTCGGCGGCCACTCGCTGATCATGGCGACGGTGCAGACGGCGATCCACGACGAGATCGGGATCGAGATCCCGATGGACGAGCTGTTCCGGCACCCCACGGTGCGCAGCATCTCCGCCTACGCCGAGTCGCGTCTCGCGGTGTCCTGACCCCGCGCGGTTCGCTCCCGCCCGCCGGATGACGGCACGGACGGCGAGCCGCGCCCCGCGTTACCGCGCCCGGGGGCACCGGGCACACCCCGGTGCCCCCGCCGCTCAACTCTCGCGGCGCTCCGAGCACCGCCGCGCGACCGACAACCACGGGACGACGCGTCCTCGCTACGGAAGGAACTCCCGGTGCGACTCTCCTCCAGGGGTACGAAGATGAGTGCCCTGTCGGGAATCCGCAGCATCATGGAGGACATCGCGCTGGCCGCGACCGACACCTCGGGCGACACCTGGCTCAACCTCAGTCCGGGAAATCCGGCCGCCATCCCCCAGGTCACCGACACCTGGCGCCGGCTGTACGAAGAAGCCGTGGCGAGCGGCTTCGCCGAGTTCAGCGGCCGCTACGGGCCCTCGCGCGGCTCCGACGTCCTGGTCGATGCGATCGTGCGGTACTTCAACGCCCGTTACGGCTGGGGGATCGGGCCGCAGAACGTCCTGGTGGGCGCGGGCTGCCAGATGCTCGCCTTCATGGCGACGACCGTCTTCACCGGACCGGGCGACGACGGCCCGCGCCGGCTGGTGCTGCCGTCCGTCCCCGACTACACCGGCTACCAGGGACTCAGCCTGGACGCGGGTGGCATCGTCGGCGTCGAGCCCGGTGTGGAGTTCCAGGACGGACGCTTCTTCCGGTACACCTTCGACCTGGAAGCCGTGCGCGCCCAGTCCTCGGTGGGGATGATGCTGCTGTCGAGTCCGGGCAACCCGACCGGCCGCACCCTCCTGCGGGACGACCTGTCCGGCCTCATGGAGATCGCCGAGGAACGCGACATCCCGCTGGTGCTCGACCACGCGTACGGCGATCCGTTTCCCGGCGTCGCGCAGGGCGCGGTGGACCCGCCGCTGCATCCGAACGTCATCAACTGCTTCACCTTCTCCAAGGCGGGTCTGCCCGGAGAGCGTCTCGGTTTCGCGATCGGGCCCCGGGACGCGATCGACGCGATGCTGTCCTTCACCGCCAACTCCCATTTGCACGCACCGCAGTTGATCCAGGCGACGGCGGCGCTCGCCCTGAACACCGGAGCGATCGACACGCTCACCACCGAGGCGATCCGTCCCTACTACCGCGACAAACGCCGTACGGCCGAGAAGCTGCTGCACGACCTCCTGCCCGACGCCCTCGACTGGCGGCTGCACAGCACCGACGGGGGGATGTTCTGCTGGCTGTGGATCGACCACGCCTGGTTCTCCGACCTGGTGCTCTACGAAGCCCTCAAGCGCAAGAAGGTCTTCGTCGTGCCGGGCCGTCACTTCTTCGTCGAGCCGTTCGCCTCGCCCTTCCTGGCGGAGCACGCGACGCGCTGCGTCCGGCTGAGCCTGAGCCCTGACGAGACGGTCATCGCGGAGGGCATCGCCCGGCTCGCGGAAGCCCTGGAGGAGATGCGCGGTGCGAAGTGAACGGGTGCGCAGCGGTGACTTCACCCTCGACGTGGCCGTCGCCGGCCCGGAAGACCTGCCCACGGTGCTCTTCGTCAACGCCGTCGGTATGGAGAACCGCCTCCTGGAGGGCCTGGCAGGGCAGTTCCTGCGCTCGGGAATGAACCTCGTCACCTGGGAGCTGCGGGGCAGCCCCGGCCCCTCTCCCGCACGGCAGGTGAGCCTGGAGGAGCACACCGAGGACGCGCTGGCCGTGGTCGACGCCCTCGGGCTCACCCGGGTCCATGTGGCCGGCTGGTGCACCGGCGCGTCCATCGCGCTCTTCGTCGCGCACGCGCTGGGGGAGCGCGCCCTGTCGTTCACCTCGATCGACGGCGCCCTCCTCTTCGACGGGGTACCCGGAGCGCCGGTGGGCAACGCGGTGTTCGACATGTGCGCGCAGATCACCGCCGACACCGACCGTGCCGCGCACTTCCATGACGTCGTACGGCCACGGGGCAACGAGGGCGCCGCACTGGGAGTCCAGGACGAGGCGCTGGTGCGCATGCTGACGCTGCCCTACCGGCAGGGCCGCGAAGAGCTCACCCGCTTCGCCTGGGGAATCTCCGCGACCTGCGACTACGACCCGGTCGCGGCCTGCGCCCGACTCTCCGTGCCGGCTCTGTTCGTCGCCCGCGAGGACGACGCGATGGTGGGGCACCGCAACTCACGACGGGCCGCCGAACTCATCGAGGGGGCGCGGCTGCACGTCGCCGGATCGGGGGGCCACTACGCCCTCTTCACCGACCCCGCGGAGACCGCCGCCGCCTTGGCGGCGTTCGTCCTGAAGGACAGAGCCCCGGCGTGACGCCGCCGAGGCGCGGACCGGCGGCCCCGCCTCAGGAAGGCGGCTCCGACCGGCGGCGCCGCGGGGGCCGCGACTCAAGGATGTCGACGGGCCGCCGGCGCAGATGCTCGTAGACCAGTGAGGCGTGCAGATCCGCTACCGACGGATACTGCGCGATGTGGTCCAGGACGAAGTCCTCCAGGTGCTGCGCGTCCTGCACGGCCACCAGCACCTGGAAGTCGTTGCTTCCGGACACCACGAACACGTCCAGCACTTCGGTCAGGGTGAGGACGAACTCCCGGAACGACTCGACCGCGTCCCGGCTCTTGGGGTGGATGCGTACGGCGATCATCGCCCGCAGCCCGCGCCCCATGGCGTCCAGATTCACCTCGGCCGTGTACCCGAGGATCACCTCGTTCTGCTGCAAACCCCGCACACGCTCCAGACACGTCGAGTCCGCGATGCCCAGCGCGCGCGCCAACTCACGGTTGGAGCGGCGCGCGTTTTTCTGGAGCTCCAGTAACAACCCTCGATTGATCTCGTCAAAATTCGCCACAACTCCCAGTCTAGCGAAGCTATTTCGGAGTCCTTGCAGAGGAGCTGAAATCCTTGCCACACTCCTTCCAGCGGCCAGCAATACCCACGGACCACGGTGTCGACGGACAGTGTGGCCCGTCGCGGACGTCCCCCGCCTGACCGGTCACCCGCCGAGCCGGCCGCGCCCCACTTCATCGAGTCCTGGGCGTGCCCCCACGTACACACGCGAGGAAAGAAGCCCATGCGCATGCACAGCACCACAACCCCCTGGCTGCCCTTCGGTCCGGCCGACACGGCGGACGTCAGGCTGCTCTGCCTGCCGCACTCGGGCGCGGGCGCCTCGGCCTACCGGGCCTGGGGTGCGGACCTGCCCGACTGGATCGGCGTGTGCCCGGTCCAGCCGCCGGGGCGTGAAACCCGCCGCCGGGAAACGCCGTTCAGCGAGGTCGGGCCCCTCGTCTCCGCGCTCGCACGGGACATCGCGACGACCGTCGAAGGCCCCTACGCCGTGCTCGGGCACAGCACCGGAGCGATCTGCGCCTTCGAACTGTGCCGGGAGCTGCGCAGGATCGGCGCATCCCAGCCGGTCCACCTCTTCATAGCCGGGCGCCGCGCACCCCAGGTCGCGGAGCGCTCCTCGCGGCTCGGTGAGCTGACCCTGGACGAGCTGGCGGACGTGCTCCGCCGGCACGGCGGCACGCCCGACTGGGTCGTCAACGACCCGGCCATGCTGCGCATGCTGCATCCGCTGCTCACCGCCGACTTCGCCGTCAGCGAGGAGTACACCTACACCCCCGAGCCGCCGCTCGACCTGCCGATCTCCGTGTTCGCGGCGAGCGACGACGACCGGGCGACGACGGCCCAACTGGCCGCCTGGGAACAGCAGACCACCAGCGAATTCGCCCTCCATCCGCTGGAGGGTGGCCACTTCGCCCTCTTCACGCACGCGTCCGTCGTGCACCGCGCCATCGTCGAGGCGCTGCGGACAGCGTGACGGGACCGGGGCCGGCGGCGACCCCCGCGCCGCCGGCCCCGACCTCCCGTTCCACAAGCCCCACCGACCGAGAACGTCCCGACCTTTGCCCAGCGGCAGCGAAAGACGAATGAGTGTGATGCGCGATGAAGACCAAGCCCCTAGGTGCCTTCGGCTGGCTGCTGTTCACCATGATCCTCTGGGGCAGCGCCTTTCCCTCCTCCAAGTACGCCACCGAGCACGTACCCCATGCGATAGCCGTCCTGTTCCGCTTCGGTGGAGGGGCCATCGTCCTTCTGGTCATCACGTTCTTCCGGCGGCCGCAGCAGTCCCCGAAGCTCAAGGACATCGTGGGCGCGTGCGTCGCCGGACTGATAGGGGTCTGTGGCTACAACTCGCTGTTCTTCTGGGGCGTCACGCTGGCCCCCGCCAGTGACGGCAGCGTCATCTTCCCCGCGCTCACTCCCGTCATCACCGCGGTCGTCCTCATCCTGACGCACCGCGAGACGGCCAGGCCGGCCCGCGTCATGGGGCTTGTCCTCGGCGTCGGCGGCGCCGCCCTGTTCTTCTTCACCACCAACGCGCACGGAGCCCCGGGCTCGACCCGGCTGATGGGCGACACGATCTTCCTCGTCGGCGCCGCCGTGTGGTCCACCTACACCCTGCTCAACCGCCGTCTGGTGGCGGGCATGGACCCCGTGCAGGCCGTCACGTACTCCACGGTCGCCGGCTCGATCGCCCTCGGCGCCATGGCCACCCCGCACTTCGGCGACGTCGACTGGGGTTCCCTGTCGACCGGGTTCTGGATCAACGCCGTCTACCTCGCGATCGGCCCCACCGCCGTGGCCTACATCCTGTACGTGCGGGGCATCCGGGACGTCGGCGCGTCCGCGGCCTCGGTCATGATGTTCGCCGTTCCGCTCTTCGGCACGATCTTCTCGTTCATCTCCCTCGGTGAATCCTTCACCTGGTCCCAGGGAGCGGCCGCCGTGATCATGGTGGGCGGCGCGCTCCTCGCCGTCATCACGGGACGCAAACCCGCCACCGAACCCGCCGCCACCGAACCCGTCGGCGTCGAGCAGCCGGTTCCGGGTGACGCGCCGGAGGAGTCCGAGCTGCCCGCGGGCGTCGCCGCGCGGACACCGGACGACACCCCGGCGCAGCAGCCCGGCGCGACATCGGTACGGGAAGCGGGTCCCGCGACGCGCTGACCCGGGAGCCAGGTCGACGACAGGGTGCGCCACGTGGGTGTTTCCACGGGGCGCACCCTGTCGCGTCGCGCGGACGTTACGACGTCTCCTTGCGAACCGTCACCAGGTCCTGCCCCGTGCGCCGTTGCTCCGCACTGTCATCCGGCACCGGACGCGGCGGCGCGGCACGGTGGAAGCGATCGAGCAGCGGACCGGTCATGACCGTGGTGGCCACCGCCATCACGACCATGGCCGTGAACAGGCGGCTGTCCAGAACACCCAGCGACAGACCGACGTTGAGGATCACCAGTTCGGTGAGCCCGCGGGCATTGAGCAGCACACCGAGGGCGGCCGCCTCCGAGCCGGTCGCGCCGGTCAGTCGCGCCGCGCCGGCCGCGCCCGCGAACTTGCCGAAGCAGGCCGTGACGAGCACCGCCGCCAGGATGAGCAGGCCCTGCCCGCCGAGCGCCTTGAGGTTCACCGACAGGCCGGTCACCATGAAGAACACCGGCAGCAGGAAGAGACTGGTCTGTTCGATGCGTTCGGGAACCTCGGGAGCCGTGCTGTCGATGGTGGCGCGCGGGACGATCACGCCGAAGGCGAAGGCCCCGAACACCGCGTGCAGTCCCAGCGCCTGAGTGGCCCAGGCGCAGAGCAGGAGACCCACGACCAGTACGGCGTGGATGAGCGCGCGATTGGACCACGGGCGGCCCGGCGCGAAGAGCCACATCAGGCCCGGCCGCACGGCGTACCACAGGAACAGCAGCAGCCCCACGGAGACCAGCACCATGCGCGCCAGCGGCCAGCCGCCCGTGCTCTGCGCCAGGGCCACGACCACGGCGAGCACCACCCATGCCAGGAAGTCCTGGATGGCCGCGCAGGCGACGGCCATGACTCCGATCCGGTCCTTCTGGAGACCGCGCTCGGCGATGATGCGCGCCAGGACCGGGAAGGCGGTGATGGACATGGCCGCGCCCAGGAAGAGGGCCGGGACGAGCCGGCCCGGCACGGTGGCGTCCGTGTCGGTGAGCCAGGGATGCAGGACGCAGAGCAGCCCGGCACCGAGGCCGAACGGCAAGGCGACCGAGCTGAGGGAGACGACGGTCACTTGACGGCCGTGTCCCCGCAGATGAGAACCGTCGAACTCGTAGCCGATGCCGAACATGAAGAGCACCAGGCCCACTTGTGACAGAACCTGGAGGTAGGGGCGGACTTCCGGAGGGAAGACCGCGTCGACCGGGTTGCCGGGCAGCAGGCCGAGCAGGCTCGGGCCCAGGGCGATGCCGGCGATGATCTCTCCGACGACGACCGGCTGGCGCACGCGCCGGGCCAGCCGGGCGAAGACGTAGGCCGCGCCGAGGATCACGGCCAGCGAGACCAGGACGTGTTCGGTCACTGCGTCCATGGACCCGGATGCCAGAGGATGTGATGTCAACGTTCCGTCTCTCCCGGAAGTGGTGAGCGGGCATGTGCCGTCGATCCCGCGGAAGCGGGGGGACGCCTAATACCGCAATCACAGTTATGGGGTGTGTCCGCGTTGTTTGTAGTGGCTGTCGCGGGCACGTGTCTGGCTGAGTCTTCGCCAGTGTGACCAGTGCAGATGGTGGTGGATGGTGAGGTGGGCGGGGTGGAGAAGGTGGCCGATGAGGCGGCGTATCTCCGCTACGGACAGCGGTATCAGGCCACCGCTGTTTCCCCTTTTGAGAGTTCGCAGGCGCGGACGGCGGTGAGGGCCGCGAGGGCGGCCATGGCCAGGGTGATGTGCCGGTACCAGGCGTGGTAGAGACGGACTTGGTAGTGGTCCAGGCCGCACTCGCCCTTCGCGGTCTGGAAGCATTCTTCGACTGCCCAGCGGGCGCCGGCCACCCTGACCAGGTCTTTCAGCCGGGTAGCGACGGGGCCGTAGCAGACGTAGTAGGCGAGGTCCGTGGGGTCTTTGAGGCTCCGGCGGGCCAGGACCCAGTGGCCGTGGCCGTTCTCCCACCAGATCCGGATCGGGATCCGCGCCCACTGGTACATGCGCTCGCCATGGGATCCCTTCCCGGCGGACAGGCGCTTCCACGCCTGCGGCGCGAGACCGGTGACGAGGTCGTCGACACGGCGTTCACCCATGCCGCGGGTGATGACGGTGTCGCTGGTCTTCACGCACATCACATGGCTGATGGCCCGCTGTTCCATCCAGCACCTGAGGGATTTCGACTGTCCGTAGGCCTCGTCCGCGGTGACCCACGCGAACGGGACGCCGGCCTCCACCGCACGAAGGAGCATGGCCTTGAAGTGCTCCGTCTTCGTCGCGAACAACACCTCGTCCGGAATCCCCGCGTCCCGGCACCGCTCACGGTCGTCCGTCCACGAGGCGGGCACATACAGCTCCCGGTCGATCAGAGCCCGGCCTTTCGGCGAGGCGTAGGCCAGAAAGGTGCCGACCTGGCAATTTTCCGTACGTCCAGCCGTTCCGGAATACTGCCGCTGGACGCCGGCCGAGCGCACACCCTTCTTCAGGAAGCCAGTGTCGTCCCCGATCAGGACGCCGTCCTTGTCACCGATCGTCTCCACAACGTAGTCCCGCACATCGTCACGGACTGCGTCCGCGTCCCAGTCCGCCTCGCCCAACAGCCGCTGCATCCCGATCGGCAGCCGGTCACCAGCCCGTTCCGCCAGAGTCCAGCCGTTCTTCCGCTCCAATGGAGCGATCAGGCCTCGCATATACGCAAGCGCCCGCGCACGAGGCTCCGACCTCACGAAACGCGACGCGAACCTGGCATGTAAACCCGCCAGCACCCCGTCCCACTGCCCAACCAACCCCACCCCGAGCTCAGCCATACACCAACTCAACCACACACAAGTGTGATTGCAGTACTAACGCGCGCGGCCTTCCTGGGCCACGGCGCCGGAGCGCACACTTTCGGCCAGCGCCTTGCGGTCGATCTTGCCGTTGGGGTTGAGCGGAAAGGCCGACACCTCGACGAACTCCTGCGGCACCATGTTGCGCGGCAGCGTCTCCAGCAGGTCCTGGCGGAGCGACCGTTCGTCGACGGGCTCCGCCGCCGCGATCACCACGGCGACGAGCCGGGCGTCCTGCTCGCCGTCGGACACGGGCAGGACGACGACGTCGCGCACCTTCTTGTGGCGGCGCACGGCGTGTTCGACATCGCCGAGGTCGATCCGCATGCCCCGGACCTTCACCTGGTGATCCACCCGGCCGACGACGACGAGTTCCCCCGACGGCGTCGCATACCCCTGGTCCCCGGTCCGGTAGAACCGCACCGGCCGGCCGTCGCGCTCCGTCGTCACGAAGGTGCTCTGCCGTTCGGGGTCGGCGTTGAGATAGCCGGCCCCGACACTCATGCCGGAGATGCAGATCTCTCCCACCTCCCCGGTGGCGACCTCCTCCAGGGTGTCGTCCAGGATCCGGATCTCGGTGTTGTACACCGGAGGCCCGGCGGGCATACGGCTGTTCGCGTACCCCGGGTAGTCCACCATGCGGTGCGACGACGCGACGTCCGTGCACTCGGCGACGCCGTACTGGTGCAGCAGCACACACCCGTTGCCCTCGCGGGTGGCCCAGTCGGCCACCCGCGCCGCCGACATCGGTTCGCCGCCGATGAAGACGTAGTGCAGGCCGGTCAGGACGTCCGTGCCACGGTCCATCTCCCTGTCCACCAGCAGATACAGGGTGCTGGGCGCACAGTGGAGGGTCCGGACGCCGAGCTCCCCGATGAGGCGGTAGGCCAGACTGATGTCGAAGCTGCGGCTGGGCAGCAGGTGCAGGGCGGCCCCCACGAACAGGGGAGCCATGATGCTGCGCTGACTGATGTCGAAGCCGAACGAACTGAGGAGCATGTTGCTGGATTCGTGGTCCAGTTCGTACTCCAGGCGCAGCCAGTTGAGGAGGTTGTACCAGCCCTCGTGCCGCACCGCCGTGGCCTTCGGCGTGCCGGTCGATCCGGAGGTGAAGACCACGTAGCAGAGGTCGTCCGGGCCGATCTCGACCTCGGGATCCGTGGCGGGGCGCGACTCCAGGCGGAGCTCCGGGTCGTTCACGTCGACGATGGCGCCGTGGCACCCCTCCACCAGGGAGAGCGTGTCGTTCGCCGCCAACACCGCGGTCATCTGCGGGAGTTGGGACAGCATGAGCCGCAACCGCTCCGCGGGGTACGTGGGGTCGAGCGGCACGTAGGTGGCACCGGCCTTGAGGACGGCCAGGATGCTGGACACGAGCTCGGGGGACCGGTCGACGCACACCCCGACGATCGCGCCGCGGGTGATGCCCTGTGCCGTCAAATGGTGTGCGAGCCGGTTCGCGCGGGCGTTCAACTCGCCGTAGGTGAGTCGTTCCTCGCCACACGTCAGGGCGAGTCGCTCCGGATGTGTCCTGGCGTGTTCCTCGAAGACTCGGTGGGCGAGGCGTTCGGCGGGCAGCGGGACGCGGTTGCCGATCAGGGCCATGTGGCCGTCACTCCTTGGACCTTGGGGGATGCGCGGGGCAGGCGCGGGAAGCCGAGCTCGCCGGTCAGGAGGCGGCGGCGTGGTTGCGGTTGACCGCGTTGAGGACGGCGGCGGTGGCGGCGGTCGCGGGGTCGTGGTGCAGCGCGGCGCCGTGCGTGGCGGTGTTCTCGTGTGTGAGGTGGGTGTAGGCGACGGTGCCGTGATCGGGGTGGGGGTGGCTGTGCTGGTGCAGGAGCGTCACGGGGTGGCCGGCCCGGGTCAGTGCGTCGGCGGCGGCGTCCTGAGCCGTCGCGCCGGTCCCGGTGGTGTCGACTTCGCGCCCGTCGGCGTCGGCGAGGGTGAGGCGCAGGGTGACGGCTCCGGCGGCGGCCTCCTCCTGACGGCATTCCTTGAGCAGCAGCCAGGGGCGCGGCTCGAGGTAGGTCTCCGCGAAGGCCTTCCACAGGTCCTGCGAGGTGAGTTCCTGGCCGAGGTCGTCGGTGATCTGCTGGACGGTGCGGGCGAAGTCGACGCGCAGCTCGCGCGGCAGGTCGAGGTGGTGGTCGGCCTTGAGGATCTGGGCTATACCGCCCTTGCCCGACTGGGAGTTGACGCGCACGACGGACTCGTAGGTGCGGCCGACGTCCCTCGGGTCGATGGGGAGGTACGGGACCTGCCAGCGCTGGGCGCCGGGGCCCGTGCCCTGTCGGCGGGCCGTCTCGTCCAGGGCGGCCAGGCCCTTGGCGATGGCGTCCTGGTGGGTGCCGGAGAACGCCGTGTAGACCAGCTCTCCGGCGTAGGGGTGGCGAGCGGGAACCGGCATCTGGTTGCAGGACTCCACCGTGCGCCGCACGGTGTCGATATCGGAGAAGTCGAGCTGGGGGTCGATGCCGTGGCTGAAGAGGTTCATCGCCAGGGTCGCCAGGCAGACGTTCCCGGTGCGCTCGCCGTTGCCGAACAGGGTGCCCTCGATGCGGTCGGCACCCGCCATCAGGGCCAGTTCGGCCGAGGCCACGGCGGTGCCGCGGTCGTTGTGGGGGTGCACGGAGAGGATCACGGAGTCCCGGCGGTCCAGATTGCGGTGCATCCACTCGATCTGGTCGGCGAAGATGTTGGGCGTGTCCATCTCCACGGTGGTCGGCAGATTGAGGGTGACCGGCCGGTCGGGAGTGGCGTCCCAGTGCGTCAGCACCGCATTGCACAAGTCGAGTGCGTACTCCGGCTCGGTGACGTTGAACGTCTCGGGGGAGAACTCGTACCGCAGCCGCGTGCCCGGCATGGTCTCCCCGAGCCGTGCCACCTTGTCCACGGCCCGCAGGGTGAAGTCCCGCATCTCGTCGGCCGACAGGTGGAAGACCGTCTCGCGCCACAGGCACGCCGTCGCCAGGCAGAGGTGCACCACGGCCTGCCGGGCGCCGCGCAACGCCTCGAAGGTCCGCTCGATCAGCTCCGGGCGGGCCGGGGTGAACACCACGATCGTCACGTCGTCGGGCACCCGGTCCTGCTCGATCAGCTCCCGTACGAAGTCGAACTCCGCCCGGCTGGCCGCCGGATAGCCGACCTCGATCTCCTTGAAGCCCATGCCCACCAGCAGATCGAACATCCGCCCCTTGCGACCGGCGTCCATCGGCACGGCCAGCGCCTGGTTGCCGTCCCGCAGGTCCACCGAGGCCCACAGCGGCGCATGGCTGATCTCCCGTTCGGGCCAGCCCCGGGCCCCGGAGCCGGCCGGCACCCGATCCGCCGCGCGCTCGTACCGGTGGATCGGCATCGACGAGGCCCGCTGGGCGTTCCACCACGGCTGCCCCTCGCGCCGCGGCCCCTCCGGTGCCCGCACCCCGCCCACCAGATTCGCCATAGTCTCGGACACGCCAACCGCCTCTCTACGGATCCCACGGAACCAACGCCCCGACCCTCACTTCCGCTGTCCTCACCCCATCCTCGAAGCATCCTCGCCGCCCGATGACGCGGCGATAACCGGACCTAATCGATCCGCTTGAGGTGCCGTCTTCGCCTGCTACGGCGAAAACCAGCCAGATTCCGTGATCGATGATTAGCGTGCATATGCCAGCTGGAATGATCTGGATGCGCCCCCTTGGGCAGGCCCGCTCGGCGACCCCGGCCCAGGCTGTCCCAAGGAGTGGATGGCCCCTATCGACTCGCGATGGGCCTGGATAGCCTGCTCTGCGGAATTCACGACCACCTTCATGCGCCAGTGGTCAGCATCTTTCAACACGGGGGTTCAGTGCTGAATTATCGCATCCTGGGGCCACTCGAAATATGGAGCAGCTCAGGGCAGGTCAGATTACCCGGCAGTAAGCGGCAAGCCTTCCTGGGCGCTCTGTTGCTCGCCGGCGGTATGCCGGTGTCACTCGCGCAGTTGATCGACACGGTGTGGGGTCACCACGCTCCCGCCACCGCGATCAAGCAGATCCGCAACGCCGCCTCCGACCTGCGCAGGAGCCACCCGGAGATCGGTGAGCAACTCCTCATGGCGGGAGACGGCTACCAGTTGAGGATCGACGACGACCGGTTGGACGCGAAGGTCTTCTCGCACGGCGTCGCCCGTGCTCGCCGCCTGGTCAAGGAAGGGCTCGCCGCCGCCGCGCTGGAGGAATTCAGATCCGCCCTCTCCCTGTGGCGAGGCTCCGCGCTCGCCGGACTCGACAGGTCCGCACTACAGGCTCAGGTGGACGGGCTCAATGAATTGCGGATGAGCGTACTGGAAGAACGCTTTGAACTGGAGCTGGCCGAAGGAGAGCACAAATCCATCGTCGGCGAGCTCGCCCTGTGGGTGGCCGAGAATCCCCTGCGAGAACGCCTCATTTCCCAGTTGATGCTCGCCCTGTTCCGTTCCGGCTCCCAGGCCCGCGCCCTGACCATTTACGAGCAGGCCCGTCTGAGACTCAAAGAGGAACTCGGCGTCGACCCGGGACCCGAATTGCAGGAGGTTCACCAGTACATTCTGGTGAACGGCGCTCGCAGGTCGGGGTTTGGTGCCCCGTCCCTGCGGCACAACAATCTTCCCGCCAGAAGCGGAAACTTCACCGGCCGGATTCTGGAACAGCGCCTCATCGAGAAAGCGGTGCGGGCCGCGGGCGCCGACCGCGACGGGGCGGGGAGCGTGCCCGCGGTGGTGGCCATCGACGGCATGGCCGGGGTCGGCAAGACGACGCTGGCCGTCCACGCCGCGTACCAGCTGGCGGACTCCTGCCCGGACGCCCAGCTCTACGTCGACATGTCCGCGTGTTCGGCGGGCAAACACCCCCTGACCGCGTGGGCGGCCCTGGGCATTCTCCTGTCCGGCCTCGGGGTGCCGCCGCGCGGAATTCCGACCAGCCTGGAGCAGCGGGCGACCACGTGGCGGCGACTCATGGCCGACCGGCGCGCGCTGATCGTGCTCGACGACGTGGCGGACACGCAGCAGATCCTTCCCCTGCTGACCGGCGCGCCCGGCTCCCTCACCATCGTGACGAGCCGCAATCGGCTCACCGAATTCATGTCCACCTGTCAGCTCACCCTCCAGGAGATGTCGCCGGCCGAGGGCGGGGAGATGTTCAGCCGGATCGCCGGGGAGAAACGCGCCTGGCGCGAGCGTGCGGCCGTCGACGACATCGTCGCCCTGTGCGGGGGGCTTCCCCTCGCGATTCGGATAGCCGCGGCCAAGCTGTGCCACCGGCCCTCCTGGACCGTCGCCTACCTCGCTTCCCGGCTTGCCGACGAAGGAAGGCGACTGTCGGTGCTGGACGACGAGGACGGCCGCCTCACGCAGGTGTTCCAGCAGTCCTACGACGGGCTGACCTACCGTCAGCAGCACGTCTTCCGCGTACTCGGCCACCTGCCCAGTGACAACATCAACCCGCATGCGGTGGCGGGGCTGGCCGGTCTTTCGGCGGCGCGCGTCGACCAGCTGCTGGAGTCGCTGGTCGACGCCCATCTGATCGAGGCGACGGGGCCCGGCCGGTACCGCGTCCACGAACTGCTCCACGCGTACGCCACACAGCTCGCGGACGCCGCCGATGTCACGGACGCGGTGGACGGCGGACACGATCGCCCTCTGGCGACGCGACGAGTCGATCTCCGTCCCGCGGGCCAAGTGGTCGAAGCGATAAGGGAGTTATCGGCACGGTCCCCGGTTCGGGCGGCCGCGGCCTGCACCGGTGGCTGACGCCTTCGCATCCGTCAACGGCCAACTCGGCCTAAAATATAGGTGGTTGTGGTCATTGGTGCACTTCACACCGGATTGACCGGGTTAGACTCCACACGGCCCGCCCCGGGCACCCCGTGGCGAGCCAACCTCCGTCTGTACAAAGCGCCTTGGAGGCATGAGTGAGCAGCACAACCGTCCTGATCCTGCGTGATCCGGAATCACGTGAGGTGAACCTTCGATGCGACGCTCTGGGCTCATATCTGCGCCGTATGAGCGCAGTTGAGGGCAAGGACGTCACGCTGATCGAGGGCGCCGCCCGGTCGTCCGAGACGGTGACCCAGGTCGCCGAGGCGGCCGGTCTCGTCGGCGGCGAGGGGCAGGTCCGTTACGTCCCCACCCGCGTCGCCCGCGACCGGGTCGTGGCGGACGGGGACGGCGCCTGGGCGCCGGCCCTGGTCTCCCGCCACCGCAAGCAGGCGCGTCGCTCCGTCGGCGCCGTCTTCCAGTTCCCCCTCGAAGCCGAGGGGCAGGACGGCGACACCACCCCCGCGTCCCTGACGACGTTCGTCACCGACTGGACGGGACTTCCCAGCTCCTGCGCGATCGCGGTGCACCCGGGACACCCCCTGAGCACCGGTCTGGGACCGGACGAGCAGGCCGCGTTCACCGGTCGCTTCTGCCGGCACCCCCTCACCGGCGACCTCCTGCCGATCTGGGTCGCCGACTGGGTGAAGCCGGAGTTCGGAACGGGCGCGGTTCTGATCAACCCGGGCCACAACGCGGCCGACTTGGAGTTCAGCCGCAAGGTCGGGCTGCCCGTTCGCTTCTCGCTCGCGCCCAAGGACTACGACGGCGCGCCGGCGGAGTGGCCGAAGCCCCCTTTCATCAAGTCCGGTTACGCCTTCCGTACCGGCGCCACGGACGGACTGCCGTTCAGCGAGGCCAAGACCAGGTACTTCGCGGCCGTAGCCGAGCGGGGGCTGGTGGAGGAGTACACCGATTCCGGCATGGGCACCTTCCAGGTCGCCACGGTCAGCCCGGAGGGCGATGTCGACCTGGCGTGGGACCCCCGGCGCCGTACGCTCGCCGCCCGGGGTGACGGCGGCGACTCGATCGCGGTGACGCTGTCGCCCGTCCTGCGGGGCGCGGAGCAGCACGTACGGTCGTCCGAACTCACGGTCGTCACGCCGTCCACGCGGGTGGAGGACGACCTGCTCGCGCTGCGCCTCCTCCTCGCCGAACCGGAGCTGGAGCCCGCGGTCAAGAACGCGCCCGAGGTCGTCGTGGTCAGCAACGCGCAGTTGGCCAAGGGCGTCGACGCCGATGTGCCGGACGACGTCCTCGGCCTGGCTCTTCTCGTCAGCGCCGGCCCGCTGGACACGCTGTCGGTCAAGCCGCAGCACATCGAGCCGTGCGAACGCTTCCTCAAGGCGCACGAAGGCCTCTCCGCACGGGAGTGCGTGGCCGGGCAGGACCTCTCGCAGGAGACCGTCAAGGCGGCAGGCCAGATCAAGGGGCTGCTGGAGCGCCAGGACCTCAAGCAGGCGTTCACCCAGCTCTACCGTCTCCAGAAGAACCTGGCAAAGAGCGAGACCGTCGGCGCGTCGGACGTGTCCTGCTACGGGGTTCTGGCCCATGTCCTCGCGGGGGTGGAGGCGCCGCACGCTCCCGAGGAGTTGGCCGCCGCGTGGAAGGCGATCTGACCGTACGCGCCTGAAGCGGAGGCGCAGGAAGTTTGTCCCGCGCTCAGGAACTGCCGTCCCACGGAAGCCCGTTGAGGCCCCCAGCCGTGCGGCGGCGGTTCCTGTGCTGTGTGCGGGGTGCGATGTGAGGGGGGAGGGGGCTGAGGATGGTTCGAGGATCGGGTGAGGACAGCAGGAGTGATGGTCGGGGCGACCGCGGCCTTTCCCGGTCGACACTCCTGAGAGGAACCACATGCGAGATCAGCATCGGACGCCCATGAAGAAAATCGGCCGTCTCGACCAGCCGGTCCAGCCGGTCCAGTCGGTTCAGCCGGCGAGCCTGCCGGCCGTCCCGGGTGTCGTGGACGGTCTCATCACGGCACAGACGGATGCCGACGGCAGCATCTCGCTGCGCATCCAGATCAAAATGGGCCGCCTGGCGGCGGAGAGCCGTGAGCACGTTGAGGTGGTCCTCGACCCGCGACACTGTGAGGCCCTGGTCGAAGCCCTGCGCTCCACCGGATCGGCCACACCCCTCGAGCCCCGCCCTTTCCAGGCGATTCCGTGCTCCGTCGGCATCAATCTGCACAGTTCCTTCGGCGACGGGGAATTGCGGCGTCGCACCAAGGCGCCGGCCTGAGAGAAGGAGCTTCAGGTCCGGGCGGACGGGGCCGGCTCGGGCGGGCCGGCCGACTCCCGGCCGGGCGCGCGAAATGGGGTGAATGGGTAGAATTCGAACCATGGGAGAGTGGCGGCCCAGCGCGGCGACCGCGCCCGAGCTCGTCCTGGAGACGGAGACCGGCTCCACGGTGATGAGTCCGAGCCGGGACTACCACGTGGGACGGGACCCCCTGAGCGACATCGTCCTCGACGACGCCCGCGTCTCGTGGCATCACGCCGTCCTCCATGCCGAACTCGATCACTGGACGATCGAGGACGAGCACAGCACCAACGGCACCTACGCCGACGGACGGCGCATCCAGGAGTGGGACATCGGGCCCGGCAGCGTCATCCGCTTCGGCAACGTCACGGACGGCCCCCGCGCGGTGCTCGTAGGCCGCGCTCCTCCCGCGCCAGTCGCCGCCGAGCGGCCCTCCTCCGTCAGCATGCCGTCGGCCACGGGCACCTTCCGGCAGCCGACGACGGTGCGCCCGCTGCCCGCCCGCACCGTCCGTATCGGCCGCGCCGACGACAACGACGTGGTCATCGACGACCTGGTCGTCTCCCGTCGCCACGCCGAACTGCGGGTCCTCGCGGACGGCACGTACGAGATCGTCGACGTCGGCAGCCACAACGGCACCTACCTCAACGGCCAGCCGGTGGCTCGCGCCCCGGTCGCGCCGGGGGACATCATCGGCGTCGGCCACCGCGCGTACTGCCTCGTGGGCGACGAGTTGCAGGAGTACGTCGACACGGGCGAGGTGTCGCTCGACGTCCAGGGCCTGACGGTCACCGTCGACCGGGGCCGCAAAACCCTCCTCGACCAGGTCTCCTTCCCCGTCGGCGAGAAATGCCTGCTCGCCGTCGTCGGGCCCAGCGGCGCGGGGAAGTCCACCCTGCTCAACGCCCTCACCGGGCTGCGGCCCGCGGACGGCGGCACCGTCTTCTACGACGGCCGCGACCTCTACCGCGATTACGCGGAGCTCCGCCAGCGCATCGGTCTCGTACCGCAGGACGACATCCTGCACGCCCAGCTCACCGTGCGCCGGGCCCTCGGGTACGCCGCCGAGCTCCGCTTCCCCCAGGACACCGAGAAGGCGGAACGCCGGGCCAGGGTCGATGAGGTCATCCGCGAACTCGGTCTGGAGCAACGCGTCGACCAGCCCATCCACAGCCTCTCCGGAGGACAGCGCAAACGCGTGAGCGTCGCCCTGGAACTGCTGACCAAACCGTCGCTGCTCTTCCTCGACGAGCCGACGTCCGGGCTCGACCCCGGCATGGACCGCTCGGTGATGCACATGCTGCGCGGCCTCGCCGACGACGGCCGCACCGTCATCGTCGTCACGCACAGCGTGCTCAGCCTCGACGTGTGCGACCGTCTCCTGGTCCTCGCCGCGGGCGGCAGGATCGCCTACTACGGACCGCCGCGGGACGCGCTTCCGTTCTTCGGCTTCACGCAGTGGCCGGAGGCGTTCGAAGCCTTCGAAGGGGAGCGGGACCGGGACTGGGCGCGGGACTACCGGCAATCGCCGTTCCACCAGCGGTACATCGCCAACTCCTCCGCGCAGCCGTTCCCCGGAGCGTACGCGCGGACCGACGGAGCCGCGGCCCCGTCCTTCGCGCCGCCGCCGAAACCGCAGAGCTGGGGGTCCCAACTGCGCACCCTGGTGCGGCGGTACGCGGCCGCGCTCGGCGCGGACCGGACGTTCCTCGCGATTATGATCGCCCTGCCGTTCGTGATGGGCGCCATGGCGCGCGCCCTCGCGGGGAGCAGGCTCACGCAGGACACGGCGATGAACGCGCTGCTCATCCTCTGCGTGGGCGGAGTCCTGACCGGCGCCGCCAACGCCGTGCGCGAACTGGTGAAGGAGCGCGTCATCTACCGGCGAGAACGAGCCGTGGGGCTGTCCAGATCGGCGTACCTGATCTCCAAGGTCGTCGTACTGGGAACGATCACCGTGCTGCAAGCCGTCGTTCTGACCCTCGTCGCCCTGCTCGGCGTCGACCTCAACGCACCCGGCGGCAAAGGCGTACTCCTGCCACCGCTGGTCGAGGTCACCTTGGCCGTGGCGCTGCTGGCGTTCACCGCCATGATGCTGGGGCTCCTGGTGTCGGCCCTCGTGCGCAAGGAGGAGGTCACGATGCCGCTGCTCGTGCTCCTCGCCATCGTGCAGGTGGTGTTCTGCGGCGCCCTCCTGAAACTGAACGGGGTGCCCGGCGTCGAGCAGCTCGCATGGCTCGTGCCGTCGCGCTGGGCGCTGGGCGCCATGGCGGGAACCATCGGCCTCGGCAAAATCATCCCCGGGGATCTGACCGCCGACCCGCTGTTCAGGCACTCCGCCGGTGTCTGGCTGCTGAACATGGGCATGCTGGTCGCCCTCTCGGTCGTCTTCGGTTACGCGGTCGCCAGGCTGCTGCGCCGCCACGAACCCGCCGTCATGCGGAAGTAGGAGCACCGCGATGACCACCGCGGACTTCCGCCCCACACATGTCGTCCCCCAGGACGGGCTGCCCGCCTGGGAGGCGCCGGACGTGGACCGTCCGACCGCGCCGCTGGACGCGCTGCTGCCCGTGCGGCTGGTCGACCGGCTCGGCGACTGGGGGCGGATCGTCTGCGCCAACGGCTGGACGGCGTGGGTCGACGGGCGGCTCCTGATCGCGGTGCCGCGGGACCCGCCGGGCGCAAGTGGCCCGCTGACCCGGACGGCCGACCCGCGCCCGCTCCTGGCCAGGACCGAGGAGGCGGTCGCCGCCTATCGGCGCGCGGCGCAGGACCTGGCGGGCGGCAGCGTGGACGGGGAGACCTTCCGGCGCCGGACGCGCGGATTGCGGGTCGGGGTGGTCGTGGACGGTGAATCGCTGTGGCTGTACGACGCCGAACACGAGCGGTGGGTGTACTGCGACGGGACCCGGCTCAGTACGTATGCGGCGGGGGAGGGGCCGAGCGCCGAGGGGCCGAGTGCCGAGGGGGAGGGGAGCGGTGTTGCGGAGCCCGGGTTCAGGCCCGGGTCCAAGTCCGGGTCCGGGGTTTCGTTGCCCGATGTGGAGCCCACCGCGGTCGTGCCGGTGGTGCCGGGCGGGGCCGATGGTGTCGGGGGTGGGGCGGGGGCGGGCCCGGGGGAGACGCGGGTGGTCGCGGCGGAGGGCGAGCCGGATACCGATCCGCCGCTCCGGCCCGGTGAGGACTGATGGCACCCGCTCAGAGGGAACCCGCGCCGAGGGAACCCGCCCCGAGCCCGCACTCCGGGCGGCCCTCCGAGCTGATCGGGCAGCAGATCGCGGGGTACCGGGTCGAGGGCGAGATCGGCCGGGGCGGCATGGCCGTCGTCTACCGTGCCAAGGACCTGCGCCTCGACCGGACCGTCGCCCTCAAGCTGCTCGCCCCCGAGCTCGCACGCAACGACACCTTCCGCAAGCGCTTCACGCACGAGTCACGCGTGGCCGCCGCGATCGAGCACCCCCACATCGTGCCCGTCTTCGAGGCGGGGGAGACGGACGGGGTGCTCTACATCGCCATGCGGTACGTCCCCGGGCGCGATCTGCGCCACCTGCTCGACCACGCGGGCCCGCTCTCCGTCGAAGCCGCCTTGCGCATCGCCACGCAGGTGGCGTCCGCGCTCGACGCCGCACACGACCACGGTCTCGTCCACCGCGACGTCAAGCCCGGAAACATCCTCGTGGCCAAGGGCACGGACAGCGACCACCCGGAACACGCCTACCTCACGGACTTCGGCCTCACGAAGAAGTCGCTCTCGCTGACCGGGTTCACGACCGTGGGCCAGTTCGTCGGGACCCTCGACTACGTGGCCCCGGAGCAGATATCGGGCCGCCCGGTGGACGGCCGATGCGATGTCTACAGCCTCGCTTGTGTCGTGTACGAGACCATGGCGGGCGGGCCGCCCTTCCAGCGCGACGACGACATCGCCCTGCTCTGGGCCCACCAGTACGACGAGCCGCCCCGCCTGACGGAGAAGAGGCCCGGTGTCGCCGCCGCCCTCGACCCGGTCCTCGCGCGGGCGCTGGCGAAGAGTCCTGAGGACCGGTACGGCTCCTGCCTCGCATTCGCCGCCGCGCTGCGGGCCGCGGCCACGGGAGGCCCCGCGTCGGGCCATCCCGCGACGCGGGTGGACGGCCATGTCGTGGGAGCGCCGGCGGATCCGGGCGCACCCCCCGAGCCGCCGCAGTGGGCCCGGCCGGTCTTCCGCGACCTGACCGGCTGACCGCTGTATGGGCTGACCGCCTGGCGGGTTGAACGGCTGACGGCCTGACCGTGCCCCGCGCTCAGCCGGGATCCGCCCCCCGCTCAGCCGGGGTCCACCTCGACCTTCCCCCGCCGGCGGACCCGCCGGGCGAACAGCCCGCCGAGGAACCCCGAGACCAAACCCCACGCCAGGGCCAGGACCAGGGCGCGCCACAGGACGGGCCGCAGCTCCACCAGGCCGGACAGACCGCCGCCGAGATCGCCGATGCCGAGGAGCGAGAGCCCGTAGTGGGCGGAGACCCCGGCGAGGAGACAGACGGCGAGCACCGTGAGGGTCAGCGCCACCGCCATGTGCACGGCGTGCTGCCAGGCCCGCATCCGTACCGGCGATCGGGCCGCCATCAAGAACGCGGCGCCCAGCACCAGGACCGCCGCGACGACCAGCAGCCACCACACCCGGCCGTCGTGGTCGGCGAGCGTGTTCAGGCTGAGCGTGGTGTCGTCCGGTCTGCGCAGTACGGCGTCGAGGACTTGCGGCATGGGCAGGCCGAAGGGTCCGTCCACCCGGCCCTCCCAGGACGCGCCGAGGCCGAGGGTGAAGGCGAGCCACACGAGGTTGGGGAGCCCGAGCAGCAGCACCGCGAGCGTCGCGGCGGCGTGCCCCCGCGTCACCACCACGCCGAGGCCGATGACGAACCCCAGGGCCACGTACGCCAGCAGCAGGACCACCATGGCGAAGGCGGCGGGGCGTACCGACTCCTGGAAACGCAACAGCCGGGCGGGCAGTGGCGCCGCGCGTGAGACGAGCAGGACCACGATGAGAACGCCCGCGAGCCACAGCAGTCCGAACAGGAGGGTCAGAGGCACGTCGGTCTCGAAACCGACCTCCGGGGAGGAGTCCAGCGCGTCGCCGATGTCGGCGGCGGGGCCGTCCCCGAGCGGAATCCTGAAGCGGTGTCGGGCCAGCAGACCGAGGCCGACGAGGAGCAGGAGCCAGAGCACCGCGATGCGGCCGGCCCAGCCGGCGAGTTCCTTCGCGTCGGCGACGGCCCGGTGCCGCAGCGGCCTGAGGAATCCGGCGGCGATCGCCAACGCCCCCGCGAGACTGACGGAGAGCGGGAGCACGGAGAGCCCGGCGTTCGTCTCGGCGATCGCCCCCGCGTCGCCGGAGAGCCCCACGGAACCTCCGACCGCCATCACGACGACGGCCGCCACGACGCTCGGGAACGCCCCGCCGGGAAGGTCGGTGGCGCCCGCGGCCCACAGGCCGAGCGCGGCGACGACGGCCATGGCCACCAAGGAGGCGAGCACGGCCACCAGGGCGTGGGGCCAGCCGTGGGGTGCCCGTCGGCCCTGCTCCGCTGTCCGCCCAGGCGGTGTCTGCTCGCTCACGCTGTCACGCTAAGCAGCGTCGGACCGGCTCGCCCGTCGGGAGGGCCGACCGCGTCAGCTTGCGGGCTCCGGGGAGCCGATGCACACAATGGGCACGATAGGCGCGTAACGGTCCAAAACGTACGCCGTGGATCCTTCTGCGCGCGACATTCCCCTACGCCGGAACGCCTACGCCTGAGTCCCTACGCCAGCTTCCCCCGAGCCAGGTCCCGCTGCGCCGGATCCCCCCCCCACGCGGGATCCCCGTACCCAGATCCCTTACGCAGCCCCGCAGCCCCGCAGCCCCGTACCCAGATCCCCTATGCAGGGAGTGTTCGTGAGCGTCGAGCCGCCGTCGTCAGGACGCCCCACCGGGCCGCCTTCGGGCCCGCTCTCGGGCCCTTCGCAGCCGAGCCCCTCCGGGCCGGGCGACACCCAGGCGGGCGCGACCCGCGCCGACTCGACGCCGCCGCCGGGAGCCGAGCGGCCGTCCGGCCCGCCGGGCGGCGGCCCACCGAGCGGCCCGGGCGGCGACGGGCACGGCGACGGCCCAGGCGGGTCGGGCGCGGGCTCCGGTGGGAGCCAGGGGCCGTCCCGTCCGTGGTGGAAGTCCGCGCCCCGCGTCGCGGCGCTCTCCGCCGCCGTGGTGGCGGCGGCGGTGCTGGCCGTCGTCCTCACCCGCCCCGACGGCTCGTCGGGCGGCGGTTCACCGGAGGCCGGCGGTGAGGTCCTGCTCCAGCCCGCGGCCAAGTCGGGGCCCGACCCCTTCACCGAGTCGACGGCGCGCGGCGACTCCAGGCCCCCTTCCCCGCTCGCGCTGCCGAGCTCGTCGGCGTCGGCCAATGTGACGCGCGGTGTCGACGGCTCCGCACCCGGCCTCTACGGCGGGACGCAGAACGTCGCCAGCTGCGACGTGGAGAAACAGGTCGGCGCGCTCCAGAAGGACCCGGCCAAGAACAAGGCGTTCGCCTCCGTCCTCGACATCCAGCCGTCCGGCGTCCCCGGCTATCTGCGCGCGCTCACGCCCGTGCAGTTGCGGTTGGACACCCGTGTCACCAACCACGGCTACCGCGACGGCGCCCCCACCAGCTACCAGTCCGTGCTCCAGGCCGGTACCGCGGTGCTCGTCGACGACCACGGCGTGCCGCGGGTGCGCTGCGCCTGCGGCAACCCGCTGCTGCCTCCCGTCGCGCAGAAGGGCACACCGAAGCGGACGGGCGAGGCGTGGCCCGGGTACCGGCCGTCGAACGTCGTGGTCGTGGCGCCCGCCATCCAGGTGGTGAACAAGTTCGTCGTGTACGACCCGGACGGCGGTGCCTGGTTCGAGCGGCACAAGGGTGACACGGGCACCGGCGACACGAAGACGAAACCGCCGGTGACGACCCCCTCCTCGCCCACCTCTGAGTCCCCCTCCATCTCGCCGTCCGCCGGCGAGTCGTCCTCGACGACCAGCCCCTCGCCGTGCGTCTCGCTCTCCCCCGGCACGTCCTCGGAGAAGCGCTGCCCGCACACGTCCGCACCGCCGTCCGCGCCGCCCTCCTCACCCTCCTCGCAACCCCCCTCCTCGCCCGCCTCGCAGCCCCCCTCCTCGCCCGCCTCGCAGCCCCCGTCCTCGGCCATGGAGCAGTCGCCCGCGCTGTCCGAGCCCGCGTCGCCACCCTCGTCCGCAGGGACGGGCGGGGGTTCATGACCCAGGCATGGCGGTCGGGTGACACGGGTTTTGCCACGGCCGGGCGCCGGGGACTGATCACCCTGTTCCTTACCCCACCGCTCGAACAGGAGCCATCATGCGTATGCGCACCACCCTGGCCGCCGGCGCTCTCGCCGTCGCCGCGATCCTCGGCAGCACCGGCACCGCGCTGGCCGACGGGTACGACAACCACCACTCCGGCGGCGGCAGCGGCGCCTGCGGCGAGTTCGCCGCGGCGATCCACGGCAACGCCGCGTGGGGCAACGGCTGTAAGCACTCGCAGTGGCAGGGCATGATGCCCGGGCACGGCCACCAGGGTGGCTTCAACTCGTTCTAGCTCCTCGTAGCCGGAACCAGCACGGAGTACGAACAGGGCGTACGAGCCCGGCGCCTCAGCGCCGAGTTCGAGCACCGAGTTCAAGTACGCGGCACGCGTACGCAGGGCGCGGCCCGCCGTCATGGCGGACACGCGCCCTGTCGCTCGTGCGGGCAGCGGTGCTCAGGCGTCCGCATCCGTTGGCGCGGCCGCAGCGTGTCAGGCATGGGTGTCCGGAGGGCGGGTACGTCCACTGCCGTACGCAGGGTGTCGCGGAAGCGGCCCACGAGCGAGGGGTGGCACAAGTGATTCGAAAGCTCCAAGCGGTCGCGCTGGACTGCGCCGATCCGGTACGTCTCGCCGAGTTCTACGCGGAGCTCCTCGGCGGCCGGGTCACCGCGGATCCCGACGACTCCGACTGGGTCGAGGTCGGCGGGTTCGAGGGGACGCCCCTGGCCTGCCAGCGCGTGGAGGGCTACCAGCCGCCGCAATGGCCCGGCCAGGAGCGCCCGCAGCAGCTGCACCTGGACTTCGACGTGGACGATCTCGACGCGGAGGAGAAGCGGGCGCTGGCTCTCGGCGCGACCCTGCTGGAGCGCACGGACGAGGTGCGCCCCGGGGCCAACTGGCGGGTCTACGCGGACCCGGCCGGCCACCCGTTCTGCCTCTGCCTCCACTGAGCCCCACCCCCTTTTTCGTCATGTGACGCGGGTCACGTCTGCCCCATGTCACGAACGGACGCGCTGCTTGCGTCTGGTGGTCGTCCGCACGGCGGGAACGACCGCGACGAAAGAGGCAGCAGCGATGAACACGACAACGGCCCAGCAGCACGAGGTCCTGGTCCTGGGCGCCGGTTACGCCGGGCTCGGGGCGGCGATCCAGCTCGCGGTCCGCACCAAGAAGCGCGGGAACGTGCGGGTCACGCTGGTCAACCCGTACGACACCTTCACCGAGCGGCTGCGGCTGCACATGACCGCCACCGGCCAGGAAACGGCCGAGATGAACATCGCGGAGATGCTCGACGGCACCGGGGCCGAATTCGTGCGGGGCTGGGTGACCGCCGTGGACGCGGCGGCGAAGACCGTCCGCATCGACGACGACCGGGTCCTGCGCTACGACACCCTGGTCTACGGCCTGGGCAGCATCGCGGACACCACCACCGTCCCCGGAGTCGACGACCACGCGTACACCTTCAACAGCCCCGAGGACGCCGCCGTCCTCGCCGACCGGCTGGCCCGGCTCGACGGCGGCACGGTCGTGGTCGGGGGCAGCGGTCTCACCGGTGTCGAGGCCGCGGCGGAGATCGCCGAGCGGCACCCGGAGCTCCACGTGGTGCTGTTGGGCAGGCAGGAGCCGGGCGCGAGCATGCACCCGAAGGCCAAGGCCCATGTGGACGCGGCGCTCGCCCGGCTCGGTGTGGAGGTGCGCGCCGGCGTCGAGGTGACCAAGGTGTTGCCGGACAGGGTCGAACTCGCGGACGGGACCGGCATCGACGCCGCCGCGACGCTGTGGACCAGTGGCACCCGGGTCTCGCCGCTGGCCGCCGGCGCGGGGCTCACCGTCGACGAGCGCGGCCGGGTGGTCACCGACACCGCGCTGCGCTCGGTCTCCCACCCCGATGTCTACGCCGTGGGCGACGCGGCGGCGATCCGGCAGGGCTACGGAGTGATGCACGGAACCTGCCAGGGCGGCATGCCCACCGGGGTGCACGCGGCCCTGTCGATCCTGCGGGTGCTGGCCGGCAAGGAGCCCAAGCCGTTCCGCTTCGGCTACTACCACACCCCCGTCAGCCTGGGCCGCAACGACGGCGTCGTACAGTTCACCCACCCCGACGACAGCCCCCGGCGGATCGTGCTGACCGGCAAGCGGGCCGCCAAGTACAAGGAGACGGTCAGCGCGGCGCCGTGGCCGACCTTCGCCCGTATGAAGAAGATGCCCGTCTCGGGCGCGTTCTGGCCGCACGGCGGCCGCTACACCCGGATCCGGAGTGCCAAATGACCCAGCCGCAGCAGGCCGACGCCGACCAGCTCGCGTTCCAGCAGTACCGCACCCTGCTCTTCTCCGTCGCCTACCGCATCCTCGGCACCGCAGCCGACGCCGAGGACGTGGTCCAGGACGCCTGGCTCAAGTGGTCGGCGGCCGACCGCTCCCAAGTCGCCGACCCCAAGGCCTACTTGACCCGGATCATCTCCAACCTGGCGATGGAGCTGCTGCGTTCGACCCGGCACCAGCGCGAGACGTACGTCGGGCCCTGGCTGCCCGAGCCGATCCTCACCGGCCCGGACACCGCCGACGGCGTGGTCGCGGCGGACTCGGTCTCCATGGCACTGCTGGTCGTCCTGGAGACGCTCAGCCCCCTGGAGCGCGCGGTGTTCGTCCTGAAGGAGGTCTTCGCCTTCAGTTACGGGGAGATCGCGCAGGCGGTGGAGCGCTCGGAGCCGGCCGTCCGGCAGGCCGCCCACCGTGCCCGCGAGCACGTCCAGGCCCGCCGGCCCCGGTTCGCCACGGACCGTACCCGCCAACACGACGTCGCCGAGCGGTTCTTCGCGGCGGCGACGGGCGGGGACATCAACACCCTCATGGAACTGCTCTCCCCGGATGTCACGCTGTGGACCGACGGCGGTGGCAAGGTCCGTCAGGCCCTCAAGCCGGTCATCGGCCTGGAGACCGTGGCGCGCTGGTTCGCCGCGCTCGGCAGCACGAGCTATCAGGGCGTCGAACCCGGGCAGATGCGGGCGGAACTCACCTCGATCAACGGCGGCCCGGGCCTGGTCTTCCAGGGCCCGGACCGGGTGATCGCCACGATGACCTTCGACTTCGACGCCGAGGGCCGCATCTCGGCCATCCACAACGTGGCCAACCCCGACAAGCTCCACGCCGTGGCCGACGGCACGCGCCACGAACTCACCTGACACGCCCCCGCCGGACGGGACGGCAGGGCTCAGACCGGCTCGGGCCGGGGTTCCGGTCGTAGCAGGGGAGCGGCCTGCGGGTCCCAGGCCCGGGTGGTCCGTACGTAGCGGTGGATCACGGAAGCCATCGCCAGCAGGACGAGGGGCCCGAACAGCCACGGGTGGGTCGCCATCCGCATCGGCAGGAAGGCGTAGGCGACCAGGAGCGCGCCGAACACGGCCGTGCCGTAGCCGACCAGGCGGACTCCCGAGCGGTCCCAGCCCCGGTCGAGCGTGCGCAGCGCCGCCTCGACGGTGAGCGCGAACACCACGCCGGCGACGAGGTCGACGCCGTAGTGATAGCCGAAGCCGAGGGTCGCGCTGAGCGTGGCGATGAGCCAGAACGCGCCCGCGTACCGCAGGACGCGCGGGCCCCTGCGGGTGTGGATGAAGATCGCGGTCGCCCAGGCCGTGTGCAGGCTCGGCATGCAGTTGCGCGGGGTGATCCCGTCGTACGGCACCGCGTGCGGGACGGCGATCGGCGGGGGTGTGTGCGGCCAGAGGTTGGCCACCGCCCACTGGACGCCACCGGTGCCGGAGGCGCCCGGACCGTAGGCGAAGACCGGTCCGACCACCGGGAAGATCATGTAGACCGCCGGGCCGAGGAGGCCGATCACGAGGAACGTCCGCACCAGATGGTGGCGTGGGAAGCGCCGTTCGGACGCCACGTTGCGGAGCTGGTAGAGGGCCACGACGATCGCCGCCACCGCGAGCTGGGCGTAGACCCAGGCGAGAACCTGGGTGCCGGCCGGGCCGATCGCCTCCAGCGCCCGGCCCGCCGCCCACGACGGGTTGCCCAACGCGTGGTCGGCGAGCGCGACATACGGGTCGAGCACGGTCGGCCGGGTCTTCGACGTGATGAGCAGCCAGGCGTCACCGGTCTTGCGGCCGGTCACCAGGAGGAGCCCGAGGCCGACGCCCTTCAACAGCAGGGCGCGTTCCTCGCCGGTGCGGCGCGTGATCGCGAAAACCGCGCACCCCAGCATGGCCCACAGGGCGCCATTGCCGAAGAAGTGGTCGGCGGGCACCTTGACGTGCGCCGCCCACCGCGCCAGGACGAAGACGGCGTCGATGCCGATCGCGGCTGCGGCGGCGACGAACCGCTGGCGCCAGGTGAGGACCACCATCATCAGGGCAAGACCGCCGTAGAGCGGCCCCGGCTTGGGCGGGAATATCAGCTCACGCGCCTGGAGGGTGATCGGCCCGGGTACGCCGCCGTAACGGCGCGCGACGATCTCCAGGGCGATGAGGAACCCGAGGGTCGCCGCGCCCGCCGTGGCCCACAGGATCAGCCGGGGCCGACTCCCCGGGACGGAACCGAGGGTGCGGCTTATTCGCGATATGCGCGGCAATGACCGCGAATCTTTAGGTATCAATGTGTTTCGGCCGATGTGTTAGACGCTGGGGAGCGGCTCACCCTTCACGTGGCACGGCGTTCTGTTCCGGTCGGGGAAGGGGTGACGCGGGTTGCCTCTCGGCAGCTCGATCATGCCATCGGGCCGATACGGGCGGTCGCCCGGGCATCCCTCGCCCCAGGGAGGCGGCCGCGAGCCCGGCCGTCACGGGGTGAGGGACGCGGCGGGCGGCGTTGAGGAAACGCGTTCACTTCCGCGGGCGAAGGACGATCAGGCGCAGGGTGTCCGTACCGGCGTAGGTCACGAACACCCCGGCGCCCTGCGCGATGGCGTCGGGCGTGCTCATCGCCTTGGGGAGCGGTTGCGCCGAGCCCGCACGCGCCGACACCGCCACCGGCGTCCTCGGCTTGTCCTCCCCGGCCACGCCGTAGGCGGTGCCGTCGTCGCCGACCGCATTGAGGGTGATCTTCTTGGCGTCGCTCTCGCCTCCGGTGCAGATGCCCCGGCCCGTAGTGAGGTCGTAGACGGCGCCGCCCTTGCCCAGATAACGGCCGTTGGGGGACACGGCCGGCCGTACCTCGGCGAGGTTCGTCGGCCGCGGGAGGTCCGCGTCGTACTCGGTGGTGTCCGCGTCGCACGCTGCCGTGGCCTGCACCGCACCGGTGGCCAGATCGTGGATGGCGGACAGGCCGCGCGTCGCGGACGTGCCCCGCGGCCGCCAGTTCGCGATCAAGTGGCTTCCCACCGCGCCGACGACACGGCCGTTGGGCTCGCGGCGGACGCCGTTGATGACGGTGTCGTAGTCGAGCAGGCTGTCGGCGCCCGGCGGCGTCACCCTGCTGCTCTGCCAGCCGCCCTCCACACCGAAACCGCCCTTGCCCGTGCCGCCCTCCTTGCCGTTCGTCACCAGGCCGCGCGGTCCGGGGACGGACATCAGGTAGTCCGGCTCGACGGCCTCGCCGTTGAGCGTCACCCCCCCGTCGCCACGTCGGGTGACCTTGCCGTCGGGCGCCACGAGGATGCTGTCGTGGTCATACGGCCGCCGAGCCCGGGGTGAGCCAGATGAACCGGGTGAGCCGGATGAGCGGGGTGAGTCGGATGAACCGGGGTCGGGGGCCGTTCAGGCGAGGCGTTCCAAGGTGGCGGCGACCGCGCCCGCGCCGTCCTCCCCGGCCAGCTCCCGGGCCACCCGGCGAGCCCTCGCGCGCAGGGCCGGGGCGCCGGTGGCCGCCGTGATCGCGTCGGCGAGGCGGGATGCGGTCAGGCGCTGGTAGTGCAACGGGCGGGTCGCCACCCCCAGGGCATGGACGCGGCCGGCCCAGAAGTGCTGGTCCAGTTGGACGGGGACGGGCACCGCGGGGACGCCGGCGCGGAGGGCGGCCGCCGTGGTGCCCGCGCCCGCGTGGTGGACGACTGCCGCGGTTTTCGGGAACAGCCAGGCGTGCGGCACCTCGCGCACCGTGAGGACGTCGTCGCTCTCCACCCGCAGACCGCTCCAGCCGGCCTGCACGATGCCGCGCACCTTCGCGCGGCGCAGGGCGTCGGCGAGCAGGGTGCTCAGCCGTTCCGCGTCGCTCTCGACGAAGCTCCCGAACCCGGCGAGGACCGGGGGCGGACCCGCCGCCAGGAAATCCAGCAGCCGGGGTTCGGGCCGCCAGTCCGGCGGCGTTGGAGGCCACCAGTACCCACAGACCCGGTGGCCCTCGGGCCAGTCCGCCGGGCGCGGCACCACGCGCGGGCTGAAGCCGTGCAGGACGGTACGCCCGGGCGGCAGACCCAGCGGGCCGCTCAACCTCCGTGCGGGCAGGCCGAGTTCATGCCGCAACCCGCCCACGGCCGGGCCGAAGATCCGGTCGGTGACGGCCCTCAGGACCCGGGCGCCCAAGCGGTTGCCGTACGCGCCGAACGAGCGGGCTCCGACGACCACCGGCGGGAAGGCCGCGGTGGGCTCGATCGGCTGCACATAGACACCGAGGTTCGCCACGCCCAGCGCCTCACCCAGTACGGCGCACATCGGGTCGGTGAGCGTGGAACTCAGCAGGACGTCGGCGCCTTCGCGCACGGCGTCGGCCACGCCGGTGGCCAGCGCCGGCATGAACGCCCTGGCCATGCGTGCCACCCGGGCCAGCGCCACCGGTGGGCTGACCGCCCTGGCGAGCCCCTGTCCCGACGCGGAGGCCAGCTCTTGGCGGGGGTCCACGGGGAGGGGCCGGAACGCGAGGCCGTGCGCGCGCACGGCTTGCCGGAACCGTTCGTGGGTGGCGAGGGCGACCTCGTGGCCCTCGGTGCGCAGCCGTACGCCCAGGCCGGTGTACGGGGCGACGTCGCCCCAGGTTCCCGCCGTCACGATCAGTACGCGCACCCCGCCAGCATGCCAGCGCGAGCCCGCCCGCGGCGGCAGAACCGACCCGCCTTCCCCCCCCGGCCCGGGGTCGCTTTTCGCGCAGTTCCCCGCGCCCCTAAACCCTCTCGACCCTGCGGACCGTGCCCGCGTCTCGCGCAGTTCCCCGCGCCCCTAACCCCGCTTTCGTCTGCGGGCCGTGGTCGGTTCTTGCGCAGTTCCCCGCGCCCCAAAAAACCCGTTTTCGTCTGCACGCCGCAGGTGGCTGGTCGCGCAGTTCCCCGCGCCCCTTAACCACTCGGTGCGGGGCCACCTACAGCCCGTCCGGCGATTGAGGACGAGCGCCCTTTAGGCGCGAACGGGGTCTGGGGCGGAGCCCCAGGGGCCGGAACCAACCAACCTCCGTCACGGGCGGGCGGGTGGGCAAACGCGTCGGGGTCTGGGGCGGAGCCCCAGGGGGCCGGAACCGATCAGCCCGCTGCACGGGCGGGTCTTCTGTCCGGGTTTGGCGGCGCAGCATCGCGGTCATACGGCGAAAGCGACGCCCACCCCTCCCGACGTACCAAGAAAGCACGAGCACCGACGTGAGCATGCAGACAGAACAGCCGGCGCCCGCCGCACCCGACGCCCCGGCCGCGCTCAAGCGGGCGCTGGGCACACCGCTGCTGTACTTCTTCATCCTGGGCGACGTGCTGGGCGCCGGCGTCTACGTCCTCATCGGACAGGTCGCGTCGAAGTCCGGCGGCGCGGTGTGGGTGCCGCTGGCCGTGGCCCTCGGCCTCGCGCTGCTGACCGCCGCCTCCTACGCCGAGCTCGCCACGAAGTACGCCCGGGCCGGCGGGGCCTCGTACTACGCGACGCTCGCCTACGGCCCCTTCGTCGGCTTCTTCACCGGGTTCTGCATGCTGGCGGCCGGCATCGTGTCCGTCGCGGCACTCGCCCGGGGGTTCGGCGGCACCTATCTCACCGCGTTCGTGAACCTGCCCGTCGCCCTGGTGGCCGTCCTGTTCCTCGGGGCGCTCGCCCTGCTCAACGCGCGCGGCATCAGCGAGTCCACCCGCGCCAACGTGGTGGCCACGGTCATCGAGACGAGCGGTCTGCTCCTCATCATCGGCCTCGGCGTGTGGCTCGTCGTACGGGGAGACGGCGACGTGGGCCGGCTGACGCAGCTCGGCACCCCCGAGCGCGGGCCGATGGCCGCCGCGCTGAGCGGCGCGGTGCTCGCCTACTACTCCTTCGTGGGGTTCGAGACCTCCGTCAACGTGGCCGAGGAGACGCGCAACCCCCGCCGCGCCTACCCGCGGGCCCTGTTCGGCGCCCTGGGAACGGCCGGGCTGATCTACGCGGCGGTCGGCGCCGCGGCCTCCGCCGCCGTACCCACCGGCGTCCTGGCCGGCTCCGACGGCCCGCTGCTCGAAGTGGTCCGGGCCGCCGGCGGCGTCCCCGGCTCGCTGTTCTCGGCGATCGCGCTGGTCGCGGTGGCGAACGGAGCGCTGCTCACCGGGATCATGTGCTCCCGCCTCGCCTTCGGCATGGCCCGCGAGCGCCTGCTGCCGTCGTTCCTCACCCGGGTGCTGCCCAGGCGCCGCACCCCGTGGGCCGCCATCGCCACCACCACCGCGCTGTCCCTGCTGCTCGCGCTCACGGGCGACATCGAGACACTGGCCGCGACGCTGGTGCTGCTCCTGCTGGTGGTGTTCTTCACGGTCAACACCGCGGTCCTCGTCCTGCGCCGCCGCGACACGTCGGGCAACCCGGACCACTTCCGCGCGCCGGCGGTGATCCCGGTCCTGGGCGCCCTCTCGTGCGTGGTGCTGGCCACCCAGATCGACCACGAGGTGTGGCTGCGCGGCCTCGTCCTGCTGGCGGTGGGCGCGGCCCTCGGCCTTGTGTCCGCCAAGGTGTCCCGCCGTACGGCCGCACCGTCCGAGGCGACCGCGGCGCCGGGCGGCGGCCCCACCGCGCCCTGACGAATCGCACCTTCTGTGCGAGCCTGAGGGGAGTGCGCGAGGCCGGCGCGGCCGTCCTCACTCCGTGTAGGAACGCCGCCGGGGGGAACCGGGAGGGCGGCACACCTCGGCGGCACACGTCGGCGGCCCACCTCGCCCCACAACCCCCGGGAGCAGCGGCATGAACCCTCGACCGCATCGTTTCGCAGGACGCACCGCACTGGTCACCGGGTCCTCGCGTGGCCTCGGGCTGCTCATCGCCCGGGAGCTGACGGCCCGGGGCTGTCGCGTCATGCTCTGCGCCCGGGGTGCCGAGGGGCTGGCCGCCGCGGAACGCAAGCTGCGCGCCACCGGCGCCGAGGTCGCCTCGTGCGCCTGCGACATCACCGAGCCCGACGCCCCGCAGCGCCTGCTCGACGCGGTCCACGAACGGTTCGGGCCGCTGGACATCCTGGTCAACAGCGCCGGCATCATCCAGGTGGGCCCGGTGGAGACCTTCGAGGAGAAGGACTTCCGGGAGGCGATGGAGACGATGCTCTTCTCCCCCCTGCGGCTCGCGCTCGCGGCGCTGCCCGACCTCCGCGCGAGCGGGGCGGGAACGCTGGTGACCGTGTCGTCGATCGGCGGCCGGATCGCCGCCCCTCATCTATTGCCGTACGTCACGGCCAAGTTCGCCGCCGCCGGTTTCTCCCAGGGGCTGCGCGCCGAACTCGCGGGCTCGGGCGTCAGCGTGACCACCGTCTTCCCGGGCCTGATGCGGACCGGCTCGCACACCGCTGCCAAGTTCTTCGGCCGCCCGGGCGCGGAGTACGGCTGGTTCGGCGCGGCGGCCACGCTGCCCCTGCTGTCCATGGACGCCGGGCGCGCGGCCAGGGCCGTGGTGCGCGCCGCGGAACGCGGTCGCCCCGAACTCGTCCTCACCCCGGCCGCCAAGGTCGCCGTACGGCTGCAAGGCGTGGCGCCCGCCTCCATGGCCCGGCTGCTGTCCCTCACGGACCGCGCGCTGCCCGGGCCCGGAGACCACCCGCGTCGCGATGTGCCGGGCGCCGAGGCGGCCAAGCAGTCCAGGCTGCCGCGCTGGGTCACCACACTCGGCGACCGCGCCGGCCGCCGCCTGGGCGAGCCACGGCCGCACAACTGACGTAGGGGGTGGCGTAGTTCGGGCCCGGGGCTGTCGGGTCGGCCGGCGGTGCGGTAACTACCCTTCCCCGTACGGCAGTTGCGGCGCGGTGTGCCGGGGGCGGCCCGTGACGGTGGACGGGGCCGGCGGACGGGGGTGGCGAGGCGGGGCCGGCGGACGGGGGCGGCGAGGTGGGGCCGCTGGACCGGGCCGGTGAGGCGGGAATCGCCGCGTTTTCGGCCATCGCGTGAGAGACTCTGCGGCAGCCGTATGTCATGTACCGGACAGGCCGCGCGATGGCGCGATGCCGCACAACGATGGGGGACACCGCCATGCACCTCTCTGCCACCCGAGGCTTACGCCGGACGAGCCTCGCACTGGGCGCGGCCCTCGCCTCGACCCTCCTCTGCGCCACCGTGAGCGGGGCCGCGCCGCTGGGCGCGAGCGGCCTCGCGGACCCGGGCCACGTCGCCTCGGCGCGTGCTCAACGGGCTTGCCCCGTCGTGTACTTCGACCTCGGCGAGACGCTCGTGCACACGGCCGACGACGGCAGCGTCGGGTATCTGCCCGGCGCCGCCGCCTATCTGCGCGCCCTGCGCGAGCACCACATCACCATCGGCCTGATCACCAACGTTCCGCCCTCCTGGGGCGCGACCGACGCCGAGCGGGCCGCCCGCCTCAAGAAGGAGGTCGACGCCACCTGGAGGGACTCGACGCCCTTCGCCTGGGGCGACTTCGGCGACCGGATCCTCACCCCCCGCACCGAGGCGGAACGCAAACCGGCCCCCGCCCTCTGGCGGCGCGCCATGGCCCGGTCGGGGTCTTGCCGACTCGTCTACGAGGCGGAGACGGCACAGGAGGTCCAGGTCGCCGCCGAGCAGGGCTTCGTGCCGTACCAGATCGGGCAGCCCCACCGGCCGGAGTTCCTGCCCGTCGGCCTGGTCGCCCTCCTGGGCCGTCTGCCCCGCTGACCGAAACGCTCACCCAGCGTCCCCGCCGAGCACTTAAGGGGCGCGGGGAACTGCGCGACCAGCCCCCCCCACGGCCCGCAGACGAAAACGGGTTTTTTGGGGGCGCGAGGAACCGCGCGAGAAGCGACCACGCCGGGGTGTCCGCCCTTCCTTTCCCGGGCGCTCCCGGAGCATCCCCGCCGAGGCACCCGCCCTTTCCCGGGCGCTCACCCCGGCGGGGACGCGTCGCATACCCGCCGCTAGGTGTCCGAGGGCGGTCCGCTACGGGCGCCCTCGGCCCGGCCGAGCCGATCGCCGGCGTCCTGGCCGTCCGCGTCCGCCGCGAGGGCGGCCCGGGCATCGGTCGGCGCCCCGGCCGGAGCCCGGTCGTGCCGTACCACCCCGCTGCGCAGCAGGAGGTGGATCGCCCCGAGCAGCAGCGCCGTCGCGAGCGCGCTGTGCAGCAGCAGCGTGTCCAGGTGCCCGGCGGAGACATAGGCGCCCACCGCGATCGCGGCCAGGGCGCACACCCCCCGGTCCACGATGCTCTCGATCGAAAGCAGCGTGGCGCGCGGGGCGTTCGCGGGGATCGCGTCGTTCACCAGCTTGCGCTGCACCGGATAGACGAAGCCGGTGGCGGCCGCGAACAGGCAGAGCAGCGCGATGACCAGCCACGGGCCGCCCACCGTCATGGCCGCCAGGGTGCCTGCCAGCGCGAGGCTGAGCAGCGACACCCAGGCGACCGGCGTCAGACGACGGCTCAGCCACTGCGGGCGCGCCGACGCCACCGCCTCCGCCACCGTCATCGCGGCCAGCACCCCGCCGCTGGAGGCCTCCCCGATGCCGTGGTCGAGCAGGATCGGCTGGAAGAGGTTGACCTGGCAGATCCGGGAGAGCGTGAAGACCGCGACTCCCTGCACCATCACCAGGCCGAGCCACCGCGAGGACGCCACGCAGCGCAGCGCGGCGCCCGCGTCCCGCAGGAACGCACCGCCGCCGCGTCCCGCCGTCGAGCGCCCGGGGGACCGTGCGCCGTCCTCCGCCCCGGCGAGCCGAGGCAGCGCGACGGCGCAGACGAGCGAGCCCGCCGCGCTGGCCGCGCTCAGCACGTACGGAGCCGTGTGCGCGACCGCCATCAACGGTCCGACCAGCGGCCAGCACACCACCTTCGCCGCTAGCCCCAGCGCCCGTGCCGTGCCCTCCGCCTTCAGATAGTGCTCCCCGCACTTCTCCGCCCGCAGCCCGTCGTAGAGATAGGCGCTCGCCGCTCCCGAGGTGAGCGAACGGCCCACCGCGATGGCGAGGAAGTGCAGCAGGAAGCCGGTGTACGAGGCGCTGACCACCGGAGCGAGGTTCGCCGCGGTCATCACCACCGCGCCGGCCCGCAGACAGTTGCGGGCCCCGATCCGGTCGGCGATCAGGCCGGTCGGGATCTCGAACAGGCAGAACGCCACGTAGTAGATGCTCTGGATGCCGAAGATCTGCCCGTCGGAGAGGCCGGCCTCCTTCTGGTAGGCGTAGAACACCGGCATCCACCACAGCAGGTTGAACAGCAGCTGGAAGCCGTAGTTCAGCCGGATGATCCGCCGGGCCTTGTCCGTCAGGCCCGCACCCTCGTGGGTGCGCGGCGCGAGACGCGGCATCACAGCGCGTACGGGCGGATCTGGACCAGCCGGAAGTCGCCCCGCTCGGTCATCAGCCACTCGATGTCCAGCGGCTTGTCCACGTCGGTGTCGCTGAAGTGGGACTGCAACAGCCGCCCGGTGAGGGACAGATCGGCGAGCCGGGCGCGGGTGGCCGCGGGCAGCCCGTCGCCCCAGGAGCCCAGCGCGACGGTCCGGCCGCCGCCCTCCACCACGTTGTACAGATACTGCTGCGGCAGCACCGAACCGTCGACGACCTGTTCCGGGGAGCCGGGCGAGCAGTTGAGGTACACATTGCGGAAGTCCGCGCGCCGTGTCGGGTCACAGGTCACCAGGACACCGCCGAGGGAGGCGGGCACGTACTCCTGGATGATCACGCCCATGTACGTGTCGTCGAGGGAGATCCCCACCTGGTGGCGCAGGCGCACGCTGCGGGGCGACACGAGGGAGGCCCACACCTGGCGTACGGCGTCCAGGAGTTGACCGGTGCCGTGGACGGTGGTGACGGAGTCGTAGACCCCGGCCGCGGAGAAGCCCGGCAGGTCCTCGGCGTTGGAGGACGAGCGCACCACCAGACGCCCCCGTGAGGCGGGCGCGGTGGGGAAGGCCTGGCTGATCTGCCGGGTGACGGAGTCGGGGATGGGAGTGTGCCGGATCAACTGCTGGAGTTGCAGACAGAGCGAGTCAAGGACGTCGGTGGCGTCGAGCTCCAGCGCCATCTTCAGCTTGCCGATGCCCTGTTGGAGGGCGGGCGACGAGGCCAGGAAGTGCTGCTGGAGGGAGAAGGGCAGCGCGACGCCCTCCGGCGCGCCGACCGTGGACGCCACGAAGTCGGCCGCCCTGGCGCGGAGTTCGGCGAGCGAGGGGTCCTTCAGGCCGAGCCGGGAGGCGAGGTGACCGTAGAGGTCATCGCGCGGCGGACGGGGCCGCCCGTAGAAGACGGTCAGGTCGGCCGTGCGGCTGTCGAGCACATGGTGCAGCTCGCCCAGGTTGGCGGCCTTGGTGCCGTACCGGTCGCTGTCGGCGGCGCGCAAGCGGTGCAGGGACAGGACGGGCGCGTCCTCGAGCAGGGGCGGCTCCAGGCGGATGCGCTGCTGGTGCCAGGCCGGCGCCCGCAGCTCGGGCTCGCTCCCCAGCCGCTCCAGGGATATCTCCTCCTCGGACACCCGGTAGCGCACCCACGCGCCGTCCAGGGCGTCCTTCTCGACGAGCTCGTCCAGATCGCGCACGATCGCGTTGGGTATGCCCCAGCCCGAAGCGAGCACATTGGTGTGGGAAAGCGGCGTGATCGGGGCGGTGTTGAGGAACCCGGCCACCCGGGGCACGTCGTCCGGCAGACACGGCATGGCCACGATGTCCGCCCAGCCGAGCTCGCCCTCGGCGGCCGCGTACTCCTCGTGCGTACGGAAGAACCGCAGCCGGCCGGTGGCGTCACCGGGGTTCAGGGGGGTGCGGACCCGCGAACCGAAGAGTTCATGGCTCAGGATGCGCGGCACGCGCAGCTCACTGATCGCCGCCAGTTCCTCCTCCTGCCCGTGGTTGGCGGGCTTGAGGAGCAGCGGGAGCCGGCCGTCGACCCGTTCGCGCACGAACGCGTAGAAGAACTTAAGGAGTTGGCCGTTCATGGTGTCGGCCTCGGTCGTCTCCAGGACGAGGAAGGTGCGTTCGCGGCCCTCGGAGTCCTCGTTGGTGTGCAGCGACAGCACGCCGAGCAGGAAACGTCGCGCGGGGTCCATGTAGACGGACGCGTTGAACGCGTCGAGTTCCGCGTCGAGATCGGCGAGCTCCATGCCGAGGACGCGGGTGGCGATGTAGTTGACGTGGAAGGGGTGCGCCGCCGTGTCGAGCAGGTGCCAGGTGTGCTCGGCCCGGTCGACGACGACCTTGAGGTAGGGGTGCCCGGCCAGCACACCCGACAGGGTGCGGAAGAGCGGCAGGGAGAGGTTCTCGCCGATGACCGTACGGTCCGTGGCCGGCTCGGCGGCGCCGGCGAACAGCTGGGCGGTCACGCGGAGACCTCCTCGGGCTGTGCGACGGGCAGGACCCGGGGCAGGGCGTCCACCAGCGTCTCGAAGTCGCGGAGCACGGTGCGCGCGTCGGTGGCGGAGAGCAGGCACAGGGCCGCCATGGTGTTGGCGCCGCCGGCCGGATCGTAGACCGGTACGACCTGCCCGTCGGGCAGCGAGCTCTCCGCGACCACCGACAGCTCGCTGCCCCGGCTCAGCGGCACCTCCTTGGCGACGGACGGGAAGTCCCAGATCTTGCGCTCCCGCCAGGCCTCGCCGTCGCCGTCGACCGCGAGGACCACCAGGGAGCCCGCCGCGCCGCGCGCCTGCGCCGGGGTGAGGGCCTGTTCGGGCCAGTGGACCGGGCGGCCGAGGAGCTGGTCGACGAGCATGCCGACGAGGTCGAGCCCGAAGACGTCCTCGATCTGCGGCACCGTCATGGCACCCCCGAACCGGGCGGCCGTCTCGATCAGCCACATCCGGCCGTCCGCGCCGAGCTTGATCTCGGTGTGCGTTCCGCAGTCGCGCAGGCCGAGCGCGTCCACGGCCTGTCGCGCCAGGGCCACCACGCGGTCCTGCGCGTCCTGGGACAGCAGGGCGGGGGTGATGCCCGCACGCTCGGTGAACGGCTCGACCGTCGGCATCCGGCCACTGAGGCAGACCGGGTGGAAGGTTCCGTCCGCCACGGCGCCCTCGACGCTGACGTAGTCGCCCCAGCCGGGCTCGTCGAACCAGTCCGACGCCGTGCCGGTCACGATCTCCTCGACCACGAAGTGCCCCTGCGCCTCCGCCACATGGAGCTCCGCATACCCCAACTGGGCGGATTCGGCCATCACTTCACGCGAGCGGTGCCAGGCCCCCGACAGTTCCTGCGGGGAGCGGATGATCTGGTGGGCCGTGGAGCCCGCGCTCCAGGCCGCCTTGAGCAGCAGCGGGAAGGACAGCACGCCGGCCGCCTCGTGCAGATCGGCCTCACGGGTGACGGCGCGGAACTCGGGCTGCGACAGGCCGTGTTCCCGCCAGGTGCGGCGCATCAGCCGCTTGTCGCGGGCGAGCGCGGCGGCGTCGCCGGCCCCCGCGAGGCCGAGCGCCTCACACGCCTCGGCCACGGCCACGACCGCGTACTCGGAGAAGGTGAGCACCGCGTCGGCGCCCACGGCCCGGGCCCGCGAGACGATCAGGGACACCAGGTCGGAGCGCTGCGCTTCGGCAGGCGTCACGACGGAGGCGCACAGTCTGTGGGCGGAGTCCGCCACGACGGGAGGAAGAGCGCTGAGCGCCAGCAGGTGCACTTCCGCCCTCGCGGCCGTCCTGGACAGGACGTGACCGAGCGGCGGACCACCCTTGGCATGCACTAACAGCACCTTGCTCACTGAAGTTCGTCTCCATTCGTCCGTGTCGGTACGTGCCCGGAGCGCCCCGGGCGCCCACGCGCCGTACGCCCGGTTCGGGTCGTCGTACGGAGCGGTGCTGCGCGTCGGGCGCGGGGGGATCTCCCGGCGGATGTGTCGGGGAGTATTCACCCGCACACTCAAGGGGACCACGCAACCGGCGTTCGCGCCGCCCGGGGGGACGCACGTCGTTCAGGCAAATGCCTGAATAGCGGGCCGTGTTGGGACACCGAAGGCGCCGCGAGAGCTCGCGGTCCGGCTTCCACTTCGGCCGAGAACCGAGCATGCGGGGGACCGGGACGGGATACCCATCGCGAGGTGACAGTGCGTCAGCCGGTTGCGTACGAGCTGTATACGGACGGAGAGACCGCTGTGGACGATTCCAGTCTCAAGGCACTGCTCGAACACCTCCCGGTGTTCTGGTGGGAAGTCGACGAGCCATGGCAGGTACGGGAGAGAGGGGGCGGCGCCTTCGCCGACGCGGGCACGGCGCAGCGCTTCCTCGACCGGATGCGTCAAGAACTCCCGGCGCCGGGGGCCCCACCGCGCAAGGGCCGCTGGCAGGCCCGCTTCGACGACCGCACCTTCGACGTGAGCTGGCCCCTGGACGAGAGCAGCGCCCACGGCCGCACCCGTGGCCTCGCCGTGGAGGTCGACGCCCGCCCCGAGACCCCCCGCCAGTACGCCGCCTTCGCGGGCCTGGTGAACCTCGCACCGGCCGCCGCCTTCATCCGGGACAGCGAAGGGCGCTACGTATGGGCCAACCACGCCTACGCGCACCTCTACGGCGCGGTCCCGGAGGAACTGGTCGGCAAGTACATCGAGGACTTCGACGCCCCCGCCGAGTCCCTCCAGTTCCGCGCCCTCGACCAGGAGATCCTCACCCGGGGGACGCCGGTGCGCCACACCCTCGACTACCGGCGCCCGGACGGCAGCGCGGGCCAGGCGCTGGGCCACCGCTTCCCCGTACGGGAGAACGGGCGGACCTGTGTCGCGGGAATCTACGTGGACGTCACCGATCACCTGCGCGCCAAACTCAAGCGGCAGGAGGCCGAGGACGACCTGCGGGCGCTGCGCGATCACAGCGGCCTGCCCTGCGCGCTGCTTTCGGCGAACGGACGCGTGGTCGAGGCGAGCGCGGCGGCCGCCGAACTGTTCGCCCTCAGCCTGCCCGACCTGGTCGGGCGCCGCGCCCACACCCTGCTCGCCCCCGAACCCAGCCTCGACCGGCTGCACCGCAGATGGCACGGTCTGATCGCGCGCCGCACCCGCCGGGTGGAGACATCGGCGGTGCTCGTCGACAGCCAGGGGCGCCAGCGCCGCGCCCAGCTCCATCTGACGACGGTCGGTCAGTCCACCACCCGCGCCCGGCACGTCTGGGCCGTCGTCACCCATCAGAGCCTCGCCCACGAGGCCCATCCCTCGCTCACCGCCGCGCAGATACGCATCCTGTCCCTCCTCGCGGCGGGCAGCAGCAACGGGGACATCGCGACCTCGCTCAACCTGTCCCGGCAGACCGTCGACTACCACCTCAGCCGGCTGCGCGAACTCCTGGGCGCGGGCACCCGACCCGCCCTCGGCGCCCGCGCCTATGTGCTCGGCATCCTCGCCCCCCGCGCCTGGCCCCCGCGCTCCGCCACGGCGGCCCATCCGCTCAGCGCCGTCTGAGGGGGACCCGCCGCTGGATGTCGTGGACGCGGGAGAGCGACGCCCCCGGCGGGGCGTCGCTCTCGGGATCCGGGACCTCGACGCGGGTCAGACCCGGTCGGCCGCGATCAGGACGTACTGGAAGGAGCCGTCGCGGTAGGAGTTGATGAACGCCTCCTCAATTCCCGTGACCAGCGAGGACGTTGCCCGCAACTCCCAGTACGGCAGGGTGTCGGGGGTCAGGTCGATCACGGCCTGCGGGACGAGACGGTTGTCGGCCATCGCGCGCAGGTACTCGCGGCGCGAGTGGATGTTGCACTCGAAGTGCGCGTTGATCTGGGAGACCCACTTCGAGGGCTGGCCGTACCGCGGGTTCCAGCAGCCGGTGATCGTCACATAGCGACCGCCGACCTTGAGGACGCGGGAGTGCTCGGCGAACAGGTCGTGCAGATCGACGTACATGCTGGACTCGTTGTTCCACGACCCCGCAGCTTGCCCGGTCTCGAAGGGCATCGACAGCATGTTGCACACCCGGGCGCGGACACGGTCCTCGATGCGCAGTTCGCGGGCCCGCCCGTTGGCGAAGGCGGCCTGCTTCGCCGAGAGGGTGACGCCTTCGACCCTGCATCCGAAGCGCTCGTGCGCCATCACCATCGAACCGCCCCGGCCGCAACCGGCGTCCACCAGGGTGTCGTCGCTCCCGATGTCGCCGAGGTGGCTCAGGAGCAACTCGGCCTGCGCCGACTCCAGTCGGTGAAGCTCGGTGATGAGCTTCTTCTCGGCCTCGCTGTCCTGGGCGTCGCCGAGCGCGGCGTGGTCGACCTCGCCGATGCCGTAGTGGTGGTGGTAGAGACCGTCGACATCGCCGAGACGCAGGTTCACGGGCCTGGCTTCACCGTCCCAGTAGCGGGCGATGTCCCCTTGGTAGGGCGTCACCGGGCCGGGGATGAAGAGGGAGGTGTCGGTGGCGGTGAGTTCGGTGCTGGTCACAGATGAGTCCATTCTTCCTACCAGAAGTCGGGCAGGCTGTAGCGATAGGTGTTCGTGCGGTGCCAGTAGTGGTTTCCGTCGACCCACGCGGCCACGCCGCGCAGGAAGCGCTGCACGCTGGGCACGGGGCAGTCGGCGGCCAGGGCGGCCGCCTCGGTCTCGAAGTCGTGCATCAGGTCGTTGTGGACCTCGACCGACTTCAGATAGGCCTCCCGGTCGCTGATCCCCTCTCGTTCGGCGATCACGACGGGCAGGTTCAAGTGCCGCCCGGGGGCGTCGAGTTCCTTCGTGTACGAGTACAGGTCGTTCACGATGGTCGTCGCGTTGCCCGCCAGGGCGATGACCCGCTGCATCGCGGGTTGCGCGTGCAGGTCCGCCGGGAGTTCATAGCCACCGACGGTGTCGGTGATGGTCGGACAGGGCCGGAAGTTGTTGAACTGACGCATCGCCAGGTACTCCCACACCTCGGGCACCCGGTCCTCCTGGGCCCAGGCGGCCTCGGCGAGATAGCCCAGGTGCAGCCTGGCCATGTCATGCCGGTACCGGTCGGCCTGCGAGGCGCTGGCCGACTGGACGAAGTAGTCCATGGCGGAGTGGTACGCGCGCCGGGGCGCGTCCGAGTGCAGCGACTCGGCCCACTGCGGCTGGTACTCCCGCGTCGTGTGCAGCGGGTCGAGGGCGGTGTGCGCGAGCAGCAGGCGCTCGCCGAGGCCGACGGGCGAGCCCCCGTGGTCCTCGCAGTAGCAGTCGTCCACCGCGTTCTCGGCCACCATCAGCCGGGTGGCGAGCATGAGGTGGTCGACGGAGGGCGCGTCCGGATGGCAGGCCACCATGTAGCGGCCCACCGAGAACCCGTCGAACTCCTCCTCCCAGTCGTCGGGATAGAGCGAAACCTCGTCCATCGCCCAGGACTTGATCCTGCGGCTGACCTCTTCCACGCGGGCCGGGTCCGGCTCCGGCACCGGGTGGTGGTAGAGGCCGGGGATCGCCGCGCCCTGGGGCGCCGACGGCTTCGGTGGAGCGGGGCGCTCCTGAGGGAGCGTCAGACGGAGCCCGGCCGTGCCGAGTCCGCTGGGGCCGCGCAGCAGCCGGTCCACATCGGGGCTCAGGGGCGGCGGTTCGACGGCCGGCACGTCGGGGAGCGAGGTGGCGGCGACCGTGGGCAGTCCGGGCGGCGGCCCCGGTGGAGCGCCGGGCAGGGCCCGGGGCGGGGCGCCGGTCGCGGCCAGGACGTCGCGGGCGCGGGTCGCCGCGTCGGCGAGCGCGTACGCCCCGAAGTGGGCGCCGGCCTCGGGCAGGCTCGACTGCGGAGGGGTCAGCTCAGGCGCGGGCAAACCAGTGCTCCTTGATGGGGTGAGCGGCTGTACCAGGACGTTCGGGCAGCTCGACGGAGCCCGGAAGAGGGGGCGCGGGGCCGAGGAGGCACCGGGGGAGGGCCGGGTCCGCTAGCGGGGCCAGCGCGCGACCTGCACGTTCTCCAGCACACCGACCGCGTCCGGCACGAGGATGGCGGCGGAGTAGTAGGTGCTGACGAGGTAGGAGGTGATCGCCTTCTCGTCGAGGCCCATGAAGCGCACCGACAGACCCGGTTCGTACTCGTCCGGCAGGCCGGTCTGGCGCAGGCCGATGAGGCCCTGGTCGTCCGCGCCGGTACGCATGATGAAGATGGAGCTCGTCTTCTCCTGGCTGATCGGGATCTTGTCGCAGGGCAGGATCGGCACCCCGCGCCAGGCCTGGACGAGCTCGCCCTCGACCTCGACCTGGTCGGGACGGAGCCCGCGCGCGTTCAGCTCGCGCCCGATCGCCGCGATGGCCTTGGGGTGGGCCAGATAGAACCTGGAGCCGCGCCGACGGCAGAGCAGCTCGTCCAGGTCGTCCGGGGTCGGCGGGCCGGTGCGCGGCTGGATGCGCTGCTTGAAGTCGACGTTGTGGAGCAGCCCGAAGTCCCGGTTGTGGATCAGCTCGTACTCCTGGCGCTCGCGCAACGCCTCGATGGTGAGCCGGAGTTGCTCCTTCGTCTGGTTCATCGGCCCGTTGTAGAGGTCGGCGACCCTCGTGTGGACCCGCAGGATGGTCTGCGCCACCGAGAGTTCGTACTCCCTGGGCTTGGACTCGTAGTCGACGAACGCGCCGGGTAGTTCCTGCTCGCCGTGGTGGCCGGCGGACATCGCGATCTCCGCCTCGCCCTTGTGGTTCTGGCGCTGGTGGGGCAGCGAGGCGAACCGCTCGACATGCTCCCGCAGGTTCGGCGCCGCCGCCACCGCGGCCGCGAAGTCGGCGCGGGAGAGGGTCAGCAGGGTGCCGGAGGTCTCGGCGACGGCGGTGTGCTCCCAGCGGGCGTCCTCGTCCAGGAGCGCCTCGTCCCCGAATCGGTCGCCGTCGCCCAGCACATCGAGGGCCAACTCGTCGCCGTACCCGCCGACAGAGGTCTGGCTGATGCGGCCGTGGGCGATCAGATACAGCCGGTCCGCGGGCGCGCCGCGCTCGACCAGCGTCTCGCCGACGGCGAAGTCCCGCTGGACGCAGCGGTCGGCGATGGCGGTCAGCACCTCCACGTCGTCGAAGCCGCGCAGCAGGGCCAGTTCACCCAGCTCCCGGGGGATCACCCGGACGTCGGCGCCGCTCTGGATGAACTCCACCCGCCCGTCGCCGACGGTGTAGGTGAGCCGGCGGTTGACCCGGTAGACCCCACCCGTGGCCTCCACCCAGGGGAGCATCCGCAGCAGCCAGCGGGAGCTGATCTCCTGCATCTGCGGGGCGGACTTGGTCGTGTGGGTGAGGTTGCGAGCGGCCGCAGTGCCCAGACTGGATTGCCGTGGCGTCTCCAACCGGGCGTCGGGGCTCGAGTCAACAGTCATCGGTGGAGCTCTCCTTGGTGGGGCGGCGACGGACGCGGGAACGTCACCGGGCAAGAGGAGGAAAAGGGGCATACGACCGGGAATCGGTTCCGAGCCAGGAGGACAGTAACGGCCGATTCGCCCCCCGGAGCAAGGGAAGCCGGGGACATTAACTCGATACGATGACGACGCCTTCGCGATGTTTGCCCCGCTACCCACGGAATCCGGCCATGTTGGACGTCGCCCCAGGTGGGCGGTCGACCGCGCGCCGGGGGGAGCGGCGCCGCCCCGCTGAGCCGACGCACCCCACGGGGAAGCGGCCGAGGGCCTCGCCCTGGCCCCCTCGCCGCCGCAGCTCGTCCCGCCCGCACGGACATCGGCTTCACGCCATGGCCCGCACCCGCGGCCCGGCTCGGCCGCGCGATCGGCACGTGCGCGGATGCGGCCGGACGGGCGATGGTCGACGGGGACGGGGCCGGTACGCGTCGACCGGCTCCGCCCGGCGGCCGACAGCACGCCTGGAGAGGAAGATCACGCCAGATGCGACGGCCTTGGCCGGACCCCGGCCGCACGGTACCTTCAGTGCGATATCGACGACGCAACCACGGAAGCCGGCGGAAATCCGGCACGGTCGCGCCACTGTGAACGAGCCCGCCCCAGGGAGGGGCTCGAAGTCAGACCCGTAGCCGTCGTCATGTGCACCACCGAGTTGGGACGCGAACTCCCAGAGGAGGACCCTGTCATGGCGCAGCATGTCGCCCGGCCGACCGTCAACACCCCAGCCCTTCCCGCGAAGCTGCCCCTGAGCGCCATCGCTCCCTGGGCCGCCTTCTTCGGCATCCTGATGCTGGTCCTGCTGTACTTCGTCGGCGCCGAACAGGGCGCCACCTCCGTCGTCAACGGCGCGGACGTGCACGAGTGGGTCCACGACGCCCGCCACCTGCTCGGTTTCCCCTGCCACTGACCGGGGGACTCCCAACGCCCATGAACTCCGCAACGGTCAGAAACCTTCTCGTGCGGGGCATGCTCGCCGGCCTCGCCGCCGGCCTGCTCGCCCTGGTCGTGGCCTACTTCCTCGGCGAACCCGGCGTGGACAGCGCCATCGGCTTCGAAGAGGCGCACGCCCCGGCCCATGAGCACGAGGTCGAACTCGTCTCCCGCTCCCTACAGTCGACCGCCGGGCTCGCCACCGGCGTCCTGGTCTACGGCGTCGCCTTCGGCGGCATCGCGGCGCTCGCCTTCTGCTTCGCGCTGGGCCGGGTCGGCCGTTTCTCCCCGCGCGCGACGGCCCTGCTCCTGGCGGGCGCGGCCCTGCTCGCGGTGTATGTCGTGCCGTTCCTCAAGTACCCCGCGAACCCGCCCTCGGTCGGCGAACCCGACACCATCGGCAGGCGGACCGCCCTGTACTTCCTGATGATGGTGCTCAGCGTGCTGCTCGCGATCGCCGCGACCATCGCGGGCAAGCGCCTCGCGCCCTCTCTGGGGACCTGGTACGCCACGGTCGTCGCGGTGGCCGCCTTCGCCGCGGCGATCGGCTTGGCGTACGCGTTCCTGCCGGCCGTCAACGAGGTGCCCGGGGACTTCCCGGCAGCTCTGCTGTGGCGGTTCCGCCTCTCCGCGCTGGCCATCCAGGCCGCCCTGTGGGGTGGACTCGGCCTGATCTTCGGCGAGTTGGCCGAACGTCTGCTCAATCCCAAACCCGCGACCGGACGAGCGGCACCGGCCGCGAACTGAGTCCGCCGGGACGCGCGGACACCGCTGTACGGACACGACGAGGCCCCCCGGAACGATCCGGGGGGCCTCGCCGCTCGCGGCGGGTACGGGAGGGCGCCACGGGTCCGGCGGGCCCGGACACGGCCCGCGCACACCTCCGCGCGCGGCCGGCGCCATGGTGCCGCTTGCATCGAGAGAGCCACGGAGCATACTGGTCGGGCCCCGATCCCCCACAGAACGACTCCATGGCCAAAAACAGCACCTCCCCGACCACCGTCCCCGACACCGCGTGGCTGGGGCGCGGGCGCCATCTCGGGCCCGAGCCCGAGCGGGACGTCCGGCGCAACCTGATCGCCCTCAAGGCGGCCGGGGTGCTGGACGACTTCCTGGACCTCGACCCCGTCGAGGCGGCGCGCTCCACCGTCCTGCACCCGCGCGACGAGTCCGCCGACCCCGGCCCGTCGGCCCGCCGCCTCTTCGAGGCCCGCTGGCGCGTGGCCGACGACATCACGGTGCGCGCGCAGCTGACCACGTACGAACCCGAAAGCCGTCGCAAGGGTGACGAGGGGGTCACCTGGATCCTGGCCGCCGAGGCCGAGCGTGCGTGGGACGCGCACTGGCCCTCACCCGCCACGATGTTCTGGCCCGACAGCGACCAGATCGCCTGGGACCACGACGCCGTGGGGAGCCTGCGGCTGCGGGCGACGAACCATCTGCCCAAGGACGACGACGAGTTGCGCCACCTGCTGCGCGACTGCGCCCGGCAGAGCTGGTTCATCCATGTCGTGGTGCACGAGGCGATGACGCCGGACGCCCTGGGACAGCGGCCGATCTCGGCGTTCCTGCCGCCAAGTCTGCGCCACCGGGTCGTCGAGCACCGGGGCACGCCCGAGCAGGCGCAGATCGCCGACTTCGCGATGAAGCGCGAACTGAGCGTGCGGATGCCGCGCGGCGGTGGCGTCGTGCTGCCCACGGCGCCCCCGAGCTCCTGGTACGACCCGGAGCGCTTCACCGTACGCACCGTCTTCCTCGACGGTACGGAACCGACCGAACTCCTCGACCGGATCAGGGAGTTCGCGGCTCTGCCGCAGCCGCTGCCGGGCGACGCGGAGCAGGCCCTGATCCGGCTGCGCGCCGGCTGGCACCTGCTCAACCCCGCGGAGGAACTGGTGCACGCGCAGGCCATGGTCGCCAAGTACGCCGAGGCCCTCGACGCCATGACGCACTCGCGCGACCTGTACCGCGAGGCCGCGGAGACGGCCCATGCCGCACTCGCCGAGGCTTCCGGAGGGGAGTCCGCGCCCCTGCTGCCCGGCCCGAGACCGGTCAAGCCGGACGCCTCGCCCCTCAGCGGCCTGACGAAGGCGTTCGGGCGGCTGCGGGGACCGAACAAGTAGCGCCTCGCCCTACCCCGCAACTCCCGTACGCACAAGGCCGGTTGCGGGGGAGCGGGGTGCTTCGGCGGCGGCCTTCAGGTTGCGCAGCCAGCCTTCGAGACCCTCGCCGAGGAGCCGGGTGGCGACGGGCGCGTTCGCGTCGACCTGGGGGCCGGTGTGGGTCTCCTCGGTCCGTACGAGAACGCCGCCCTCGACCTTGGTGAAGTTCCATACGTGGACGCCGTCGATGTGCAGCCCTTCGCCGAACGCGGGGCCGGTCCAGCGGATGCACGCCTGATGCCTGATCTGGCGCACCGTCGAGGTAATGGTCAGGCTGGTGGCGGGAGTTGACGGGGTGGCCGGCACGGGCGTCGTCCACCGGAACGCCGCACCCGGCCGGAGCGGCCCGTGGTGAAGGCGCTCCACGGTGGTGACCGATGGTTGCCAGGACGGCCAGTTCCGCACGTCGGTCTGCACCTTCCAGATGACGCTCAGGGGTGCGTGGATCACCGTCTCGGTGCGGTAGCGGACGGCGGCCGCCGGGTCGACGCCTTCACCGCGACAGGTGAGGGACCCGCCGGGCCGGGCGGCGGCTCCGGCGGGTCCGGTGGTGGCACCGAGGACGGCGAGGGCGAGCGGCACGGCGACCAGGGTGGCGCGGACGCCGGTGCGGCGGAGACGGTTCATGAGGTGACCCCTTGAGGGTGAGTGCGCTGGTGGGCGCCCGGGCGCTCGGGTTCGACGAGGCGAGCCGACCGCGGAGCATCTATAGGGTTTGCTGTTCGTTAGAAGTTCTAACACCCCTCTCGCGGGGTCGTCAATAACCTTGGTGATACCCTCTAACTCGATCCTGTGGGTGTAGTCGTGGGAGAAGCGAGAGGTGGCTGGAGATGGCGGAGCCGGAGGCCGGGACGCCGCGGGAGCGCTATCGCGCCCAGGTGCGGGCGGAGATCAAGCAGCACGCGTGGGAGCAGATCGGCACGGCCGGGGCGTCCGCGCTGTCGCTGAACGCGATCGCGAAGCAGATGGGGCTGAGCGGCCCGGCCCTGTACCGGTACTTCGCCGGCCGGGACGAGCTGATCACCGCCCTCGTCCGGGAGGCCTACCGGAGCCTCGCCGACACGCTGGGCGCCGCCGCGGAAACCTCCGGCGCCGATCTCGCGGCCCTGGCGCACGCGCTGCGGGGCTGGGCGCTTGAGGACCCCAACCGCTACTTCCTCGTCTACGGCACCCCCGTCCCCGGATACCACGCCCCCGACGACACCGTCCTCATCAGCGACGAGATCATGCGGCTGATCCTCGACGCCTGCACGGCGCTTCCGGCACCCCCCGAACCCGCGCCGTTCGCCGCGCACCTCCAAGAGCGCCGGCAGTGGGCCGAGGGGCACCCCGCGCCGCCCGCCGCACTCCACCGGGCCCTGACCTTCTGGACGCGACTGCACGGCGTGCTGTCCCTGGAAGCGGCCGGCCACTTCACCGGGATGGGCTTCGACCCCGAGCGACTCTTCGCAGCCGAACTGGAGGCCCTGCTGGGCTCTTAGCCCAACGGGGCGTCCCCGCCCGGCAGTTGCACGGCTCCGCTGGACCGATCGTGGGGGCGCACCGCACCCTGGTCGGGTGTCTGAGATCGCTTCCTCTCCGCGTACGGTGACCCTGCCCTGGATCGCGCGGCCCGGCGCCCGCGCCTGGCGGTGCGGGCCGGCACCCGCCGAGGTGCGCGCCTTCCACGCCACCCTGCCGGGTTACGTGCCCACCCCGCTGACCGAACTCCCCGTACTGGCAAGCGAGTTGGGCGTCGGCCGCGTCTTCGTCAAGGACGAGTCGGGCCGGCTGGGGCTGCCCGCGTTCAAGGCGCTGGGCGCGTCCTGGGCCGTCCACCGCATCCTCGCCGAACGGGCCGCGAGCGGTGCGCGGCCGGGCCCGCTCACCTTGGTGACCGCCACCGACGGCAACCATGGCCGAGCGGTGGCCCGTGTGGCCGCGCTGCTGGGACAGCACGCCCATGTCTTCGTCCCCCGGGGCGTGCACCCCCGCGCGGTGTCCGCCATCGCAGCCGAGCGGGCACGGGTCACCGAGGTGGCGGGCCCGTACGACGAGGCCGTACGGGCCGCGGCGGAGGCAGCCAGGAGCGCCGATGCGATCCTGGTGCAGGACACCGCGTGGCCCGGCTATGAACGCATCCCGGGCTGGATCGTCGAGGGCTATTCCACCCTCTGCGCCGAGATCGACGAGCAGTTGACGGCCGAGGGGGTGGCCGAGGGCCCGGGGCTCGTCGTCGTACCGGTGGGGGTGGGGTCGCTGGCGCAGGCCGTGGTGACCCACTACCGCAGCGGTCCGGCCGGGCCGGCTCCGGCGCTGCTCTCGGTCGAGCCGCGGGCCGCGGCCTGCGTCCTGGAAAGCCTGAGGCGCGGGGCGCCCGTCGGCATCACCACCGGTCACACCAGCATGGCGGGCCTGAACTGCGGCACCCCGTCCAGCATCGCGTGGCCCTATCTGCGCCAGGGGCTCGACGCCGCGGTCGCCGTCCCCGACTCCGAGGCCGCCCGCGCCGCCGCCTCCCTCGCCGGCCTGGGCGTCTCCTCGGGCCCCTGCGGGGCCGCGGGGCTCGCCGGTCTGCGCGCGGCGCTCACCGGCGCGGGCGGCGAGGAACGCCGGAAGGCCCTCGGTCTCGACGCGTCCTCGGTGGTCGTGCTCCTCAGCACCGAAGGCGCCGCCGCCAACCCGCACTCCGCCCAGGAGACAGCGGGCTGACGCGCGCCGCCGCCGTCCTGGCCGTGGGGTGCCCGCGCAGGTCGAGGTGGGTTCGCGGAGACCCGACGCCCTAGGCTTCCCCCGGCATCCACCCCGCCCCCGATCGCCCTCCCGCGATCGCGGCCGCCGACCCACCCAGGAGCGCACCTCGTGTTCGACCCCGCACCCGAGCCCCCCTTCCCCGACACCACCCGCCCGAACGACGAGCCCGCGCCCCATGCGCTGCTCACCCCTGTACTCGGCCTGCTCGGCACCTGGTACGGCCGGGGCGAGGGCGGATACCCGACGCTCGAAGGGGACTTCGCGTATGCGCAGGAAGTGACCTTCAGCCACGACGGGCGTCCCTTCCTGCGGTACGAGGCCCGCGCCTGGCTCCTCGACGCCGACGGCGCGCCCCTGCGCCCCTCGGCCCGGGAGAGCGGCTGGTGGCGGCTCCAGGCCGACGGGCGGGTGGAGGCGCTGATCACCCAGCCCACCGGCATCGCGGAGATCGCGGTCGGCGCCGCGACCGGGAAGAGCGTGGACCTCGCCACTCATGAGGTGGCCATCACCCCGACCGCGAAAAGGGTCGACGCCACCCGTCGCCGCTACGTCCTGACCGACGACGACACGCTGACGTTCACCCACGACCTGGCGGCGGTCGGCCGCCCCCTGCAACACCACCTCTCGGCCCAACTGCGCCGCAGGAGCGGGGAGTTGCCCGGGCGCCCTGGGCCGCTAACCACCCCGTGACCTGGGCGACAACCCCGTAGCGCGACCGCCCGCGCCCCGCGCGACCACCCCCGGACATCCTTCACCCGTCCTCCTCGTCCTCTCCACCCAGGGGTTTGGCTCTGGCCATGTTGGCTACCCGGTGTGATGAGGCCTCGACAGGCTCCCCCTCGAAAGACGGACGAGAAGAGGACAGGTCTGACATGAACAATCGGCTGGGATTGGGGCTCGCGGTGGGCGCGGGCTATCTGCTCGGGCGTACGAAGAAGGCGAAGCTCGCCTTCGGCATCGGCACGCTCGTCATGGGCAAACGCCTGCAACTGAGCCCTCGGGCGATCGCGGACTTCGCGGCGTCCCAATTGTCCGAGAACCCGCAGTTCAAGGAGATAGGCGATCAGCTCCGTGAGGATCTGCGCGGTGTGGGCAAGGCCGCGACGGGCGCGCTGCTCACCCGGCAGATAGAAGGTCTTGCCGATCGGCTGCACGACCGCACCCTCGATGTGCAGGACCGCGTGGCGGGCGTGGTGCCCGACGTGACCGGATCCGGCTCGCACGAGGACGAGGAAGCGGACGAGGAGCCGGAGGACGAGGCGGAGGACGAGGCGGACGAAGAGGAAGAGCGCTCGGCCAAGTCTTCTCCCAAGTCCTCGTCCGGCGGGTCCTCGTCGGGCCGTGGCTCGGGCAGGAGCAGCGGCCGCGGTACGGGCCGCAGCACGAGTCGTAGCTCCAGCGGAAGCGGGACGTCGAAGCGGGACGAGGAGTCCGAGGACGCGAAGCCTCGCTCGACCGGCCGCGCCACCGCCAAGTCCGCGTCGTCCAAGGCCACTTCGGCCAAGAAGGCGACCAAGTCCGTGCAGCGCACGGCCAAGCGGGCGCCGGCGAAGAAGACGGCGAGCCGTCGTGGTGGCCAGGGCGGTGGCGACCGTGGCTGAGTCGAAGAACCCGCTCATGCAGAGCCCGGCGGCCGACCGCCTGAAGCAGGAGCTCCAGGGCTATCTGCTCGCCCAGGGCGAGCGGCTCCTGACGGGCGTCGGCCACAAGCTCGGCGATACCACCGTCAAGCTCAACGACATAGCCGAAGGCCGCAGCCCCGGCTTCGCCAAGCTGGCCCTTGAAGGCGGCCGCAAGGTCGCCGAGGGCAAGGGCCCGGTCCGCGCCGCCGTCGAGATGGGCGCATCCCACCTCAAGGACAACGCCAAGGACATGCTCAAGGGGCTCGGCGGCAAGCGGAAGAAGGGCGGCGCGGGACGCAAGCCGACCGTCATCATGGAGTCCGTCGACGTGGGCGTCCCGGTGCGCGAGGCCTACGACCAGTGGACCCAGTTCCAGTCGTTCGCCACCTTCGCCAAGGGCGTCAAGAGCGCCACCGTCGCCGACGACACGACGTCGGACTGGAAGGTCAAGGTCTTCTGGTCCAGCCGCAGTTGGAAGGCGCACACCACCGAGCAGGTCCCCGACGCGCGCATCGCCTGGACCTCCGAGGGCGCCAAGGGAACCGCCAAGGGCGTCGTCACCTTCCACCCCCTGGGCGACAACATCACGCGCGTGCTGCTCGTCATGGAGTACTACCCCAAGGGCCTGTTCGAGAAGACCGGCAACATCTGGCGCGCCCAGGGCCGTCGCGCCCGGCTCGACCTCAAGAACTTCGCGCGCCACATCGCGCTGCGCGGCGAGGCCGAGGGCGGCTGGCGCGGCGAGATCAGGGACGGCGAGGTGGTCGTCAGCCACGAGGACGCGATCGCCGAAGAGGAAGAGGGGCGGGAGCCGGAAGGGTCCGGGCAGCAGGAGGACCCGGACGACGTCGCGGACCGCGACGACGTCGAGGACCGCGACGAGGCCCTGGACGAGGACGAGCCCCTGGACGAGGACGAGGACGAGCCCGAACAGGACCTGGAACCGGAGCAGGAAGCCGAGCAGGAGGAGGACCCCGAGCCCGCCGCCGAGCCCGAGGAGTACCAGGACGAGGCCGACGGTGAGTACGAGGATGAGTACGAGGACGAAGAGGAACCCGAGGGTGAGTACGAGGACGAGCCCGCCGGGGAAGGAGAGGTCGAGGAGGACCCGGAGGACGCGTCGAGCGCGCGCAAGCGCCGTGCCTACGCGGGCTCCCGGAGCGACGACCGCCGCTGAGCGGCCGCCGACCGCCTCCGCGCGGGCGGGGGGCCGGACCCTCCGCCGCCCCCGTCCGCGTGACGTACACCTGACGGTTCATCAACTACCGTGCTGCTACAGGGACATGGTGAAGTGACCACAGACAAGAAGGACCGCAAGACGCGGCTGACCGTGCTGGTGGCGCTGGGGGCCAACCTGCTGATCGCCGCCGCGAAGGGCATCGCGGGTGTGCTCGCCGGGTCGCCCGCGCTGCTCTCCGAGGCCGCGCACTCGGTGGCCGACAGCATGAACGAGGTCTTCCTGCTGGCGGCGCTGCGCCGCAGCCGCCGCCCGGCCGACCAGCGCCACCCCTTCGGCTACGGCAAGGAACGCTACTTCTGGTCCCTGCTCGCCGCCGTCGGCATCTTCGTCATGGGCGGCTGCTTCTCCTTCCTCCAGGGCATCGACGCGCTGCGCTCGCACGAGCAGGAGTCCACCAGCGGATACGTCATCGGCCTCTCCGTGCTCGGCGTGGCGCTGGTGGCCGAGGGCGGCTCGCTACTGCGGGCCCTGCACCAGGTGCGCGGCCAGCGCGGCGGCATCGGCAGCGACCCGGCTCTGCGCACCGTCGTCGCCGAGGACGGCACCGCGGTGCTCGGCGTGCTGCTGGCGGCGGGGGGCATGGCCCTGCACATGGTCACGGGCGAAGCCGTCTGGGAGGCCTCCGCCTCGATCGCCATCGGACTGCTCCTGGTGTACGTGGCGTACCGGCTGGGCAAGGACGCCCGCGACCAGCTCATCGGCGAGGCCGTGGACCCGGAGCTGAGCGACGACATCCGGGCGATGCTCGACGAGCAGCCCGAGATCGACCAGGTGGCCAGTCTGCTGACCATGCGGCTCGGCCTGGACTCGACGCTCATCGCGGCCCGCATCGACCTGAAGCCGGGGCTCGACAGCGAGGACGTCGAGCTGGTCTCCGAACGGATCAAGGCGGCCGTCGTGGAGGCGTGGCCGGAGGCCGACCAGGTGTTCCTCGACATCACGGACGCGCGGACGAGCCCCGCCCACCGTCCCGGCGCAACCGAGGCGAGGCACCCCGGCGCGCGGTGAGACACCGGAGCCCGAGGGCGCCCGGGGCGCCAACGCGACGATGCCCGGCCGTAGTTGACGGCCGGGCATCGCGCGTGAGGGGGGGCGTCACATGTGCGGACGTCCGTAGTAGCCGCCGACCTGCTCGTGATAGGCCGGGTCCCCGAGGTGCTTGTCCTTGTCGAACTCGGGGGAGTCCTTGATCTGTTCCTTGGTGCACGCGACGTAGATCTTCTTCTCGACCGCGTCGATGCGCGTGAGGACCCCGGCGGGCAGCAGAACGCTCTTGCCGAAGATCCACGGGCCGGTGTCGACCACGATGTAGGAGGAGCTGATCTCCTCCGAGTGCTTGTCGACCTTGCCGATCTCGCCGTCGGTCGCCTCGACCTTGTACCCGGTCAGGTCGGTGCCCGGCTGGTACGCGGCTGCCTCTGGGTAGGCCCAGATGTTCTCCATGATGAAGGAGTCCCTTCGTATGGACGATGGATGCGGAGTGCGGACGGCGTCTGCCGCTGGTGCACGACCCGCGTCCGCGCAGCGAACGGGTTCCCCCGCCCCCGGCCCCTACACACCGCACCGCCGGCCGTGTCGATTCTTTCAGCCGATCGGCCGACCCGGGGCGTGTACGGGGTACTCCTGTGGTCACCTGTCCGCAGTCCGCGGACGACGAGCTGAGGGGTTGAGCCGCATGACCGGCATCGAGGAGTTCATCGACCGTCTCGACTACCCGATGTACGTCGTGACGGCGGTGGCGGGGCCGGAGCGGGCGGGCTGCCTCGTCGGCTTCGCCTCGCAGTGCTCGATCGACCCGGTCCGCTTCCTGGTGTGGCTGTCCACCGCCAACAGGACCTACCGGGTGGCCTGTTCGGCCGAATTCCTCGCCGTGCACCTGCTGGACCGTACGCAGTACGACCTGGCCGAGCACTTCGGCGGCCACACCGGCGACGAGGTCGACAAGTTCGCCGGCGTCGCCTGGCACGAGGGCCCCGCGGGCACGGCCCTGCTGGACGCGGCCCCCGCCTGGTTCGTGGGGCGGGTGGTGGCGCGCGTGGAGGGCGGTGACCACGTGGGGTTTCTGCTCGACCCGGCGGACGCGGCGGTGGGATCGTCGCCGTGGCGGCCGTTCCGCCTGAGCGAGGGCCAGAGCATCGAAGCGGGCCACCCGGCCGAGGACGCCTGAGGGCGACGGGCACGACCGGGCGTGACGCCCGAGTGGATCAGGAGCGGGGGCCGCGGGGCGCGTCGGCCTGCTGCGCGCCCTTCTCCTTGTTCTTCTCCTTGATGCGGACCGATTCCTTGCGGACCTCGGCCTGGGTGGCGCGCTCCTTTTGCAGCCACTCGGGAGCGTCCTGCTTCAGGGCCTCGATCTGCTCGGTGGTGAGGGCGTCGGTGATTCCGCCGCGTGCGAGACCCGCGATGGAGATGCCGAGCTTCGCCGCGACGACGGGCCGGGGGTGCGGGCCGGTGCGACGCAGCTCCTCCAGCCACTGCGGCGGGTCGGTCTGGAGGGCGTTGAGTTCGGAACGCGAGACGACACCCTCCTGGAACTCTGCGGGGGTGGCCTCGAGGTACACACCCAGCTTCTTCGCCGCGGTCGCGGGCTTCATCGTCTGGGTGGTCTGGTGCGACGTCATGGTGTCAAGAGTAGCCAGCGCGTGCGATACCGCCGACCACGACCGGTAACCTGGCGGTGTGACAGGCTCGGAAGAACCCCCCTCGTTCCGGCTCGCCTATGTTCCTGGTGTGACGCCGAGCAAGTGGGTGCGTATCTGGAGCGAGCGGCTGCCCGACGTCCCCCTGACCCTCAGCGCGGTCTCCGCCGCCGAGGCGCCCGGTGTGCTGCGCGGCCGGGGTGCGGAGGCGGGTCTCGTACGGCTTCCGATGGACCGTACGGATCTCAGCGCGATCCCCCTCTACACCGAGACCACGGTCGTCGTGGTCCCCAAGGACCATCTGGTCACGGCCGTCGAGGAAGTGTCCGTCGAGGACCTGGCCGACGACATCGTGCTGCACCCCCTGGACGACACCCTGGAGTGGGAGCACCCGCCGGGCCTGCCCGCCCTCGAGCGCCCCGCCACCACGGAGGACGCCGTCGAGCTGGTGGCGGCCGGGGTGGGGTTGCTGGTCGTGCCGCTGTCACTGGCGCGTCTGTACCACCGCAAGGACCTCACCTACCGGACCATCACGGGCGGCGTTCCCGAGTCGCGCGTCGCGCTGGCGTGGCCGCAGGAGGAGACCACCCCGGACCTGGTCGAGGAGTTCATCGGAATCGTCCGCGGCCGCACCGTGAACAGCACCCGCGGCCGTACGCCGACCCCGCCCCAGCCCAAGCAGAAGCGTGCCGACAAGGGTGGCGCCAAGGGCAAGCCCGCGGCGGGCAGGACGGGCGGGAAGACGGCCGGAAAGACCGGCGGCAAGCCCGTCGGCAAGAACGCGCGCGGCGGCTCGGGGGCCACGAAGAGCGGCGCCAAGCGCGGCAAGCCCCGCCGCCGCCCGTAAGCGAACCCGCTGCCCATAAGCGAACCCGTCGCCCGTAGGCAACCCCGCCCCCGGTTCAAGCGTGCGTAACAAGCCAGAAGTTACCTCTAGGTATGTAGTGACTTATCACGCGTGCGCCAGTAGAACCTGTTCTCACTCCACCGAGAGTGAGGAATGTCACATGAGTGACACCACCACGCAACATTCGGGTTCCCAGGGTGTATCGCGGCGAAGATTCATCGCTGGAACAGGTTCTATTCTGGGCGCGGCGGCGCTGATCCGCCCTGGCGCCTCGGCCCACGCGGCGACCGCCACCAAGCCCGCCTCCATCGGCGACGGCGCCCACGTTCCGGTCCTCGTCATCGGCACCGGATACGGCGGCGCGGTCACGGCCCTCAGGCTCGCCCAGGCCGGCGTCGACGTGCAGATGGTCGAGATGGGCATGGCCTGGGACACCCCCGGCTCGGACGGCAAGATCTTCTGCAACACGACCTCGCCGGACTACCGCTCGTACTGGCTGCGCACCAAGACCAAACAGCCGCTGAGCAACTTCTTCGGCATCCCCATCGACCGGGACATCCCCCGCTACACCGGGATCCTGGACGCCGAGGACTTCAGCGGCATCACCGTCTACCAGGGCCGCGGTGTCGGCGGCGGCTCCCTGGTCAACGGCGGCATGGCGGTCACGCCCAAGCGCGAGAACTTCGCCGCCATCCTCCCGTCGGTCAACCCCGACGAGATGTACAACACCTACTATCCGCGCGCCAACGCGGGGCTCGGCTCGGGGCTCATCGACCCGGCCTGGTTCGACACCGTGGACTGCTACCAGTTCGCCCGGGTCGGCCGCAAGCAGGCCCAGCGCTCCGGCTTCCCCTTCCAGTTCGTGCCCGATGTGTACGACTGGGACTACATGAAGCAGGAGTCGGCCGGAACCGTCCCCAAGTCGGCCGTCGCGGGCGAGATCCTGTACGGCAACAACTACGGCAAGAAATCGCTCCAGAAGACCTATCTGGCGCAGGCGAAGTCGACCGGCAGGGTCACCATCTCCCCGCTGCACAGGGTCACTTCGGTCTCCCCGGCCGCGGGCGGCCGCTACACGGTCGTCATCGAGCAGCTGAGCACCGGCGGCGACGTCACGGCCACCAAGAGCGTCACTTCGGACCGGGTGTTCTTCGCGGCGGGCAGCGTCGGCACCAGCAAGCTCCTGGTCAAGCTGAAGGCCACCGGAGCGCTGCCCCACCTGAACGGCGAGATCGGACGGGGCTGGGGCGACAACGGCAACGTCATGTGCGGCCGGGCCAACTACATGTGGGACCCGACCGGAAAGATCCAGGCGTCCATTCCGTGCGGCGGCATCGACAACTGGACCGCCGGAGGCGCGTTCGCCGAGGTCGCGCCGCTGCCCACCGGCATCGAGACCTACGCCTCGTTCTATCTGTCGATCACCAAGAACCCCAACCGCGGCACGTTCTCCTGGAACCCGGTGGCCGGCCGGGTCGATCTGGACTGGCAGACCGCCTGGAAGCAGGCCTCCATCGACATGGCCAAGACGATCTTCGACAAGATCAACGCCACCGAGGGGACGATCTACCGCACCGACCTGTTCGGCGCGTACAAGATCTGGAACGACACCCTCACCTATCACCCGCTGGGCGGCGCGGTACTGAACAAGGCGACCGACAACTACGGCCGCCTGCAAGGGCATCCGGGCCTCTACGTCGTCGACGGCTCGCTGATCCCGGGCAACACCAGCGTCAATCCGTTCGTCACCATCACGGCGCTCGCCGAACGGAACATCGAGAAAATCATCGCCGTCGATCTCACGTGACGGGCCGAACGCGGGGCCGCCCGGGACGCCGGGCGGCCCCGTTTCAGTGCGTGGGCAGCACGCAGACGGAGTCGAGGCCGAGGACGTGGTTGAGCCGTCCGAACGCCAGCCACGAGCCGATGCTCATGCTCAGCTCCACGATCTCCACCTGGCTGTAGTGCGCGGTCATCCGCGTCCAGAACTCCTCGTCGAGCCCGTGGTGGTCCACGGCGTACCGCTCGGCGTACTCGGCGGCGAGCCGGGTGCGGTCGTCGAAGGCGTCGGTGGTGCGCCAATGGGTGACCGCGTCCGCGAACGTGTCCTCGACCTTCTCGCCGTCCCGGTCGGTGCGCCAGTCCAGACAGAACCGACAGCCGTTGATCTGCGCGATCCGCAGCCGGGCCGCCTCGAACTCCCGCAGCCCCAGGGTGGTGTGGGCATAGACGGACAGCGAGAAGTTGGCGGCGGCCATGCCGATGCCGGGCACCATGTCGCCCCATACGTAGCCGATGGGCTCCTGGCCCTCGGGGATGTCGATCCTCATCGCTTCTTCCTTCCGAGCCTGCCGACTGCCGGGCGCAGCGGGACGTCGAGCGCGTCATAGAGGCCGGGCTCCGCCGCGACCAGCCAGTCGATGGCGTTCACCAGACGGCCGACCGCCGTGGCGTTGCCGCCGGCCGAGCGGTTCTCGCCCTCGTCGGTCGCCTCGACGGCGACCTCGATGCGCGGGCTCCCCTCGATGACGACGCGGTGCGCCCCGTCGCCGCCGCCGGGCGGAGTCGGCCAGTCCGGGGCGCAGGAGGGGTGGATGCGGGTGACGTGCTCGATGACGATGCGTGCTTCGCCCTCGATGATGCCCTGCACCTCGAACCGCACCGCGCCCTGTGTGCCCGCTTCGAAGGTTCCCATCGTCCGGGTGCGCACCGTGGTGTCGAGCGCGCGACGGTCCATGGTCTCGCGGATCTCGTCCAGCTCCACCTCCAACGCCCGTGCCATCAGGCGTAGTTGACCGCCCCACACCATGGTCGGGACGGACGGGGCGAGCATGAGGGGCTGGTACTCCATGGGGTGGCCCATGCCGACGAGGTCGCGCACCGACTCCTCCTGGTCGTAGGTGGAGTAGTCGAAGATCTCCTGGCAGCGGATCGCGTCCACGGTGGTGCCAAGACCGCTGAGGAGCAGTGGCAGCACGTCGTTGGCCCAGCCGGGGTCGACGCCGGAGACGAACAGCGATCCGCCGCCCTCGCCGACGGCGGCCAGCACCGGGTCCCGGAACTCGGGCGGGGCCGAGCGGTGGTCGTAGAGCGGATAGAGCGCGGGGGTGACCACCACGGCGCCGGCGCGGATCGCGCGGGTGATGTCCGCGAGCGCCTCGTCCGGCCGGATGTCGCCGGAGGCCGCGTACACCACGGCCCGGGGCCCGGCGGCGAGGACGGCCGCGATGTCGTCCGTCGCGGCCACGCCCAACTGGCCGTCCATGGAAGCCAGTTGGGCTGCATCGCGGCCGACTTTGGCGGGGTCGTGGACAAGCACCGCCGAGAGTTCCAGTACGGGATGGGCCTCGACGGCACGTATCGCCGCACGCCCGACATTGCCGGTGCCCCAGACAACCGTGGAAATCATGCGCGGAGGGTAGCGAGACGGACCTGAGGTTCCTAGAGCCGTGGCCGGAAAAGATGCGGCCCCTCGGCCGCGCCTACTGGCGTACGGTCCAGTGGTCGTCCGCGCCGGCCTCGACGAAGCGCAACGCCGGGCAGAGGAAGTCCCGGCCGGAGGGGTGCTCGTCGGTCCACGGCGCGTCGGTGGGGCTCGCGGGCTTCCAGGTGCCGTTGTGACGCAGCTGTATGGCGCTGCTGTCGAAGACGGTGTCGCGCGCCTCGGAGCAGTAGTAGCCCGTCCCGGTCGAGGGGTTCACGCTCGTGTAGATCTCGAACATGTCCCAGCCGTGGTCGAGTCCGCTCTGGTCCCGGCCGGACTGGCGGTAGAGCAACTCCCATTGCGCGGAGCGGTAGTTGTAGAGGTACGACGACCAGGTGTTGCGGGAGGCGCTGTCCCGCACCAGCTGCACGCTGTAGGCGAGTTCGGCCCCGGCGGGCTGGGTGTACTTGGCCTTGAAGTCCGCGTCGACGGCGACCGTCTTGGCGGGCCCGCCCGAGCCGCACCAGTCCCAGGCCCATATCTCGTTGCCGCTGTTCCAGTAGGCGGTGACCACCTCCATGCAGGAGTTCTGGGCCTTGGTGGTGGGCGCGTAGGTGAAGTTGTCGGCGTCGCTCACCCGGTAGGAGGGGTCGACGGTGTGGGTCGCGGTGATGCCGTCGTGGGTGCCGGGCCGGGGGAAGACGCCCCACCAGTTGTGCGTGGGCTCGGCGCGCTGGGCGCGGAAGGCGGTGTCGCGGCCCTTCTTCAGCGCGGCGACGGCGCGGTCCCGCGCCGGGTCGTGGTCCGGCGTGCGGGCCGCGGCGACCGTGCCGCGGTGGGGGGCGTTCGGGGAGGGGGCGAGGGTGCGGTGGGCGGCGGCGGGCTGGGCGCCGTGCGCCGAGGCGAGGCCCGCGACCGCGGTGAGCAGGGCTGCGGCCAGGGCGGATCTGCGTCGGTTCATGGTGGCTCCTCCAGGACCGTGCGTCAGGGATGTGACGAGGGTGGGGGGTGGAGCGCGGCTCCCGGGGCGCCTGGGTGGGGCGGGGCGGGAGCCGACTGAGCGACTAGTAATGTCCATGTCATTTACGCGGGTGTCAATAGCCACAGAACGTCACCGGCACCCCAACGGGCGCTTTTCGGCCGCCGGTTGAGCGCGGCCCGGACGGCCCTTTGAAACAAGCCGGTTAGTTGAAGAGGCGTCGGGCGGCCCGCCGCGGGCCGCCCGACGCCTCAGGCGCGATGGCCCCCGTGGGCCGGGGAGGTGCGGACCTGGGTCAGATGGGCGAAGACGACGAGGTTGCTCTCGTATCCGGTCTTGGGGCTGAACCGGCCGCCACAGGTGATCACCCGCAGCTCCGGCCTGCCGGTCGGGCCGTACACCTCCTGGTCGGGGAAGTGCGCCTTCTCGTACGTCTTGACGTCGTCCACCGTGTACACGGCGATCTTGCCGTCCGCGCGGCGGGCCTCCACCATGCGGCCGGGGCGCAGCGACCTGAGGGCCGCGAAGACGGCGGGGCCTGTCCTGGTGTCCCGGTGCCCGACCGCGATGGCGGTCCCCGACTCGCCCGGGGACGGCCCGCCTTGGTACCAGCCCACCACCTTGGGATTGTCCACGGGCGGGGTGGTGAGGTGCCGCTGGGCGTCCAGGCCCAGGGCGACGACCGGGGCCTCGATGCCGAGGTGGGGCACCGCGAGCGAGACCGCGGGGGACGGCGGCAGCGGGCGCGGCGCCACCGGCCGGGGCGACGCGGCGCCCCGGCTGTCGCCGCCGGACGCCACGGCTGTCGCGACGTCCCCGTGACCGGCGGTCGCCGGTGGGGCGGCCTCGTCGTCCTGCGCCCACCAGACGCCGCCCACCACCAGGGACACGGCCAGGGCCGCGGTCCGCGTCAGGCGGTAGGCGCGCGTCCGGCGCCGGGCGATGGGGACGCGCCTACGACGCGCCATCGGTGCGGCGGCGGAGTCGGCGGATGTAGAGCACCCCGGCGACCGCGACGAGACCGACTCCCGCCACCGCCCCCGCCTGCGGGATGCCCGGAGTCTCGGCGAGACCGCCGCCGCCCGCGGGCACCCCGCCCCGCGGCGGACCGCCGGCGCCGACCGGGGAGGCCACCTTGCAGTCGACCTGGAACACCTTCTGCTTGCCGGCGCCCTGGCCGCCGACGATGTTCCAGACGAGCTTGTACTGCCCGTCGGGCAGCGTCAGGGGAGCGCTGTGTCCGGTGCCGGCGGTGAGCTGGAGGGTGCCCGAGAGCTGGGCGACGCCGGCCTTGGCGGGCTGGGGCTGGATCTGCCAGGTGACGCCCTGGACGGTGTCGAAGTTGAACCCGTCGAGGTAGAAGCCGCAGACCTTCGAGACGTTGCGCTGGTCGTTGAACGGCGTCCCCAGGGCGTGGATCTTGACGTCGCCGTTGTCACCCGGGGCGGCGAGCGCCTGGGGCGCGCCCGACAGGACGGTTCCCGCGACGGCGAGGGCCGCGACGGTGGTGATCCGCGTACGGGATCGGGCGGAGGTGTGGAGCGTGGGGGCAGGCATGTCTGTTCCTCTGGTTCGGAAGATTGTCATACAAAGCGGGCTCTGTCTGACTCTCTTTCACGTCCGTCGGGCGCCGCGTCCGCGCCTCGCCGCGCCATGCGCCGGATATCACCCGTCCGTCCCAACGGGCGGTCCCCGGGGCGTGCGGCGCGGGCCCCGGCGCACCACCGGGGTGCGCGCCGTGTGCTCCCGGCACTGCCGGGTCGGCGAGAAATGCCCTGATGGCGGGCTCGGCACGAGGCGAGACTGGGCGGTGTTCCAGCGGGTCCGGCCCGGCGGCACGACCGACGAGCCGTGACGTTCCCGCCCCCGACGCGGTCCTGGACGGCCGGCCCTACAGCGGTGGCCGCACCGGATCGCCGACGAGAAACAGGAGTTGCTCCCATGTCTCGTATCCGCTCGTTCGCCGTCGCCTCCGTGGCCCTGGTCGCCGCGCTGGGTGTCGTCCCCACCGCGACCGCCGCACCCGCGACGCCCGCCCGCGCGGCGGCGTACAACTGTTCCGACGGCTTCTTCTGCATCTACAGCGACTGGAACGGCGGGGGAACCCGCTGCCAGTGGTCCCAGGAGAGGCTGGCCAACACCGCGGACAACTGCTCCTTCATCCAGCGGGGCCAGAACGTACGCTCCGTATGGAACAAGACGAACCATCGCGTCCAGTACTACACGGCGACCAACTACAACCACCGTGTCGGTTCCACCCCGTCCGGCCAGGGCGGCAACCTCCAGGGCAGCTACCAGATCCGGTCCTTCAAACCCCAGTAGAGCCCCAGTAGAGCCCCAGTAGAGCCGCAGTAGAGCCCCGCCGGGGCGAGTTCGCGGCCCGGCGCCGCCCCTTTGGACCGGTGGCGCGGGCCCATTGCCCGCCGAACCCCCCTGTGGTTAGCCTGTGTTCGTCATTCCGGGCAGTGGCCGGAGTTTCGAACGAGGAGGGTGGGTGGCGGACATGGGCCGACTGGTTCCCGCGGTGACCAGGGCGCTGGACGTCCTCGAACTCTTCCTGGAGAGCGAGGGCCCTCTCTCCGCGCCCGATGTCACACGACGCCTCCAACTGCCCCGCACCACCGTCCACGAGCTGCTCACCACCCTGGCGGCGCGCTCCTATCTGGCGCCGGTGCCCGAGCAGCCGGGACGCTACCGCCTCGGCGTCCGCACCCATCAGCTCGGCAGCCGCTACGCCGAGCAGCTCGACCTCGCGGCCGAGGGCCAGCAGGTGGCCCGCGAGGTCGCGGAGACCTGTGACGAGACCGTGCACGTCGCGATCCTGGAGGACACCGACGTCATCTACATCGCCAAGGTCGACTCCACCCACGCCGTCCGCATGGTCTCGGCGGCCGGCCGCAGACTGCCCGCGCACTGCACCTCGGTCGGCAAGATGCTGCTCGCGGCCCTGCCCGAGGCCGAGCTCGACGCCCGCCTCGAAGGCCGCGAGCTCCCCGCCATGACCCCGGACAGCATCACCGACCCGGCCGCCCTGCGCGCCGCGCTCGCCGAGATCCGGGCCCGCGGCACCGCGGTCGAACACCGCGAGTCCAACCCGGACGTGAGCTGTGTCGCGGCCCCCGTCAGGGACGGCACCGGCCGGGTCGTCGCCGCGCTCTCCATCTCCGTACCCATGATCCGCTGGAGCGGCGAGCGAGAGAGCGAGCTGGCGGAACTGGCCCAGAAGGGCGCCGGAGACCTCTCCGTACGGCTCGGCCACCGGGGCGCGTGGTGAGGTGGGAACTCGCGGTACGGGAGTGGGCCGAGCTCGGCGAAGGCCCGACCTGGGACGCGGCGAGCGCACGGCTGATCTGGGTGGACATCCTCTCCTCGCGGATCCACACCTACGATCCGGCCGACGGGCGCCGCACCGTCCTCGCCACCGAGCAGCACGTCGGCGCCGCCAAGCCGAGGGCCGGGGGCGGCCTGGTGGTCAACCTCCGGGACGGCGTCGCGCTGTACGGGCCCGAACACGGTGGCGGTAGCCAACTAGACGGCGGCGGGTTCCGCTGGCTGCTGCGCGAGCCCGTGGCCGGACGGCGCGCCAACGACGCGGCCGTCGCTCCCGACGGATCGCTGTGGGCCGGGACGATGCGGTACGACGAGGCGCCCGGCGGCGGCACGCTGACGCGGATCGCCCCGGACGGCACGGCGACCCCGGTCCTCGGCGCGGTGAGCGTCAGCAACGGCATCGGCTGGAGCCCCGACGGGCGCCTGATGTACTACGTCGACAGCCCGACCCGGACCGTCGACGTCCTCGACTTCGACGGCCAACTCGCCCACAACCGCCGGGAGTTCATTCGCCTGGACCCCGATGCGGGATTCCCCGACGGGCTCACCGTGGACGCGGAGGGCGGGGTCTGGGTCGCGCTGTGGGACGGCGCGGCCGTGCGACGGTACGCGGCCGACGGCACCCTCGACCAGATCGTGGCGCTGCCCGTGCGGCGCCCCACGGCGTGCGCCTTCGGCGGCCCCGGCCTGACCGATCTCTACATCACCTCCGCCCGCGTCGGGCAGGCCGCGCCGCACCCCCTCGCCGGCTCGGTGCTCGTCGTTCCCGGCGCCGGACGCGGAGTGCCGGGGCACGCTTTCGCGGGTTGACGACACGCCAGATGCCCTGTGGCCCAAGGTAGTTGGGGCCACAGGGCATCGACGGGTGGGAGTGGGTGATGGGCCGATGGGTGATCAGCGGGTCGTGAAGGAGTGGATCGTGGAGGTGCGGTACGTCGTTCCCGGGCGCAGCACCGTGGACGGGAACGCGGGGTGGTTGGGGGAGTCCGGGAAGTGCTGGGTCTCCAGGGCGACCGCGTCGCCCTGGCGGTAGGCGCGCCCGGAGCTGCCCACCAGGGTGCCGTCCAGGAAGTTGCCGCTGTAGAACTGGAGGCCCGGCTCGGTCGTGTGCATCCGCATCACCCGCCCCGACGACGGGTCGGCCAGCGTGAGCGCGTAACCGGGGGAGGCCGTGATCCCCTTGTCCAGAACCCAGTTGTGGTCGAACCCCTTGGCGCGGACCAGCTGCTCGCCGCCGGCCCGGATGTCGCGGCCGATCGGCTTGGCCCGCCGGAAATCGAAGGGCGTGCCCGCCACCCGGGACAGTTCACCGGTCGGGATGAGACCCGCGTCGACAGGTGTGTAGCGCCCGGCGGCCAGCTCCAGGGTGTGGTCGTAGATGGTGCCGCTGCCCTCCCCGGCCAGGTTGAAGTACGTATGGCTGGTGAGGTTGACGATCGTGGGCCGGTCCGTCGTCGCCTCGTAGTCGATCCGCCAGGCACCCCGCGCGGTCAGGGTGTAGGTGACGCGGACCTTCAGGGTGCCGGGGTAGCCCATCTCGCCGTCCGGGGAGACCCGGCTGAGAACGAGCCCGGTGTCCGAACCGCGCGTGAAGGGATCGATGTGCCACATCCGCTTGTCGAAGCCCTGGGTGCCGCCGTGCAGGCTGTTCTCCCCGTCGTTGAGCGGGAGTTGGTAGGTGTGACCGTCCAGGGTGAAGCGGCCCGCCGCTATGCGGTTGCCGTATCTGCCGATCAGACCGCCGAAGTACGGGCTTTTGGCGACGTAGTCGGCGAGGTTGTCGAAGCCGAGCGAGACATTCGCCAAGTTGCCTTGGCGGTCCGGGAGTTCGAGGGAGTGGACGATGCCGCCGTACGACAGGACCTTCAGGCGGGTGCCGCCGTTGGCGACGGTCCACACGTCGACCGCGGTGCCGTCGGCCAGGGCGCCGAAGTGCCGCTTCGAGGGGGCGTGGCGGGAGGCGGCCGCCGCGGTGCCGGTGGCGGTGGTGAGCGTCGTCGCGGCGAGGCCCGCCGCCGCGCCGGCCGCCAGGACCGTACGTCTGCTGGTGTTCATGGAGCGACTCCTTCGAAGAGGGGAGAACCCGAGGAACTCACGAACCGACCTTGCGTTTGTTGTAGACGTCGAAGCCGACCGCGGCCAGCAGCACCAACCCCTTGATGACCTGCTGGTAGTCGGTGCCGATGCCCACCAGGGACATGCCGTTGTTGAGGACGCCGAGCACGAGCCCGCCGATGATGGCGCCGAACACCGTGCCCACGCCCCCGCTCATCGAGGCACCACCGATGAACGAGGCGGCGATGGCCTCCAGTTCGAAGTTGACGCCCGCGTTGGGGGTGCCCGCGTTCAGCCGGGCCGCGAAGACCACACCGGCCAGGGCCGCGAGCACGCCCATGGTGACGAAGACCTGGAAGGTGATCCGCTTGTCCTTGACGCCGGAGAGCTTCGCCGCCGCCTGGTTGCCGCCGAGCGCGTACACATGGCGTCCGACGACCGCGTTGCGCATCACGAAGCCGAGGCCGATGAGCAGCGCCGCGAGCAGGAGCAGCACCACCGGGACGCCCCGGTAACTGGCCAGGGTCAGGGTGAAGGCGAGGACGGCGGCGACCATCGCCACACACTTGGCGACGAACAGACCGCGCGGCAGCACATCGAGCTCGTACTCCCGCTGGCGACGCCGGGAGCGCACCTCCTGGACCAGCACCACCGCGATCAGGGCGAGCCCCAACAGCAGCGTCGGATTGTGGTAGTTGGTGTTCGGGCCGAAGGCCGGGAGATAGCCGGTGGAGATCTTCTGGAAGCCCTCGGGGAACGGGCCGAGCGAACGCGAGCCGAGCAGGATCTGGGTGCCGCCGCGGAACAGCAGCATCCCGGCCAGCGTGACGATGAACGACGGTATGCCGACGTAGGCGATCCAGAACCCCTGCCAGGCGCCCGCGACCGCCCCGATGACGAGCGCCACCACCAGGGCGAGCACCCACGGCACATGGTGCTCGACCATCATCACGGCGCACGCCGCCGACACGAAGGCCGCGAGCGAGCCGACCGACAGGTCGATGTGGCCCGCGATGATCACGATCATCATGCCGATGGCGAGGACCAGGATGTAACTGTTCTGGAGCACCAGGTTGGTGACGTTGTTCGGCTTGAGCAGCACCCCGCCGGTCCAGATCTGGAACAGCACGACGATCAGGCCGAGCGCGACGAGCATCCCGTACTGGCGCATATTGCGCCGGGCCGCGCCGAGCAGCAGCGCGGTGGGCGTCGCCGGACGCGGCGAGCTGGGCGCCGACGGGGCGCTCCTGGGGGTGTCGGTGGTGACCGGAGCCATGGCGACTACCTCTTGTCCGTGGTCATGTGGCGCATCAGCACTTCTTGCGTCGCCTCGGCCCGCGAGACCTCACCGGTGAGCCGGCCGGCCGCCATCGTGTAGATGCGGTCGCACATGCCGAGCAGTTCGGGGAGTTCCGAGGAGATGAAGACGACCGCCTTGCCTTGGGCCGCGAGCTGGTCGATGACGGTGTAGATCTCGTACTTGGCACCCACGTCGATGCCGCGGGTCGGCTCGTCGAGGATCAGCACATCGGGACCCGCGAAGATCCACTTGCTGAGCACGACCTTCTGCTGGTTGCCGCCGGACAACCGTCCGACCTGCTCGAAGACCGTGGGTGTCTTGATGTTCATGGAGCGGCGGTAGGACTCGGCGACCCGCCGCTCCTCGTGCTCGTCGACCACCCCGCGCCGTGACACCTTGCCGAGCGCGGCGGTGGTGATGTTCCGGGCGATGCTGTCGATGAGGTTGAGGCCGTACTGCTTGCGGTCCTCGGTGACGTACGCGATGCCGTGGCCCACCGCCTCGGGCACGGTCCGCGTCCGGATCTCCCGGCCGTCCTTGTGGACCGAACCGCTGATGTTGCGCCCGTAGGAGCGGCCGAACAGGCTCATCGCGAGTTCGGTGCGCCCGGCGCCCATCAGACCGGCGATCCCGACGATCTCGCCCCGCCGTACCCGCAAGGAGACGTCGTCGACGACCTTGCGCTGCTGGTCGATGGGGTGGTGCACGGTCCAGCCGCGCACCTCCAGGGCAGGCTCCGCGCCCGGGTCGCCGGGGTGGGGCGTGCGGTCGGGGAAGCGGTGGTCGAGATCGCGGCCGACCATGGCGCGGATGATGCGGTCCTCGCTCGTCGCCGGGTCCCGCACGTCGAGGGTCTCGATGGTGCGGCCGTCGCGGATGACGGTGACGGAGTCGGCGACCGCCGCGATCTCGTTCAGCTTGTGCGAGATGACGATCGAGGTGATGCCCTGCTCCTTCAACTCCAGGATCAGATCGAGGAGATGGGCGCTGTCGTCGTCGTTGAGCGCGGCCGTCGGCTCGTCCAGGATGAGCAGCTTCACCTCCTTGGACAGGGCCTTGGCGATCTCCACCAGCTGCTGCTTGCCGACCCCGATGTCCGCGACCCGGGTCCCCGGATGCTCGCTCAGACCCACCCGCTTCAGGAGCCGGGAGGCGTGCAGAAGCGTCTCGTGCCAGCTGATGACGCCCCGGGTGGCGTGCTCGTTGCCGAGGAAGATGTTCTCGGCGATCGACAGATAGGGCACCAGGGCGAGCTCCTGGTGGATGATGACGATCCCGCGCGCCTCGCTCGCCCGGATGTCCTTGAAGGCGCACGGCTCGCCCTGGAAGAGGACCTCACCCTCGTAACTCCCGTGCGGATGCACCCCGCTGAGGACCTTCATCAGGGTGGACTTGCCCGCGCCGTTCTCGCCGCAGATCGCGTGGACCTCGCCCCGCGCCACCGTGAGCGACACGTCGGACAGGGCGCGCACCCCCGGGAACGTCTTGACGATGGAGCGCATCTCCAGAACGGGCGCCCCCGGATCGGGCACCTTCGGAGGGGGCGCCGCCTTCGGATGGGGCGCCCCCGGATCGGGCGCCGCGTGGAACCGGTCGCTCACGTCAGGTCACTCGCCTTGATGTAGCCCGAATCGACCAGTACGGAGCGGTAGTTGGACTTGTCGACGCTCACCGGGTCGAGGAGGAAGGCGGGCACGACCTTCTTCTCGTTGTTGTATGTCTTGACGTCGTTGACCTGGGGCGTCTTGTTGTTCAGGACGGCGTCGGCCATCTGCACGGCCTGTTTGGCGAGCGCCCGGGTGTCCTTGTAGACCGTCTGCGTCTGGTTGCCCGCGACGATCGACTTCACCGATGCCACCTCGGCGTCCTGCCCGGTCACCACGGGGTACGGCTTGGCGCCGGTCCCGTAACCTCCGGAGCGCAACGCCGACAGGACGCCGATGGAAATGCCGTCGTACGGCGAGAGCACCGCGTCGACGCGGGCCGAGGAGTACGCCTTGGTCAGCAGGTCGTCCATGCGCTTCTGGGCGGTCGCGCCGTCCCAGCGCAAGGTGGTGACCTGGTTGAGCTCGGTCTGGCCGCTGCGGACCACCAGCTGCTTCTTGTCGAGGTAGGGCTTGAGCGTCTTGAGGGCGCCCTGGAAGAAGTACCGGGTGTTGTTGTCGTCGGGCGAGCCGGCGAAGAGCTCGATGTTGAAGGGACCCTTGGCGCCGCCGTTCTTCAGCCCCAACTTCTCGATGATGTACGAGGCTTGGAGCACGCCCACCTTCTCGTTGTCGAACGACGCGTAGTAGTCGACGTTCGGCGAGCCGAGGATGAGCCGGTCGTAGGCGATGACCTTGATGTGCTGATCGGCGGCCTGCTTGAGGACGTCGCTCAGGGCCCGGCCGTCGATGGCGGCGACCACCAGCACGTCCACGCCCTTGGTGATCATGTTCTCGATCTGGGCCACCTGCTGGTCGACGTTGTCCTCGCCGTACTGGAGCTCGGTCTTGTATCCGAGGTCCTGGAACTGCTTGACCATGTTGTTGCCGTCGTTGATCCACCGCTCGGACGACTTGGTCGGCATGGCGATGCCGATGGTGGAACCCTTGCCACCCTTCTTGGCGTCCTTGCTGCCGCCCTCGCTGCTCTGCCCGCAGGCGGCGAGGGCGAGCGCGAGGGATCCTGCGACGAGGGCGAGTGCTGCTCTGCGGGTGCGGCGCATGGTCATCAGTCCTTCAGGGAGAAGCGGTTGAGGGTGCCGGGGAGGCGGGAGCCGAGCGGGGACATGCCGCCGTCGGCGTCGTGCCGGGCCAGCAGATCCAGCACGAGGCGGCCCCGCCGCACCCGCTCACGCGCGGTGTCCAGGGCGACGTCCCGCAGATGAGCGCCGTAGGGGTAGATCCCGGGCGCCCTGGACAGGCCGAACTTGAGGTAGAGCGGCGCGGCCCGACGGATCAGCTCGGCCGCCTCGTACATCCGCACATAGCCGCCGAGGTCGTCCGGTGCCTCGATGTACAGGTCCAGCGGGACGCCCGACACCCGCCGGATCTCGGTGAAGTGAGCCGGCGTCAGATCCGAGGGAACGTTGACGGAATCCGCGCCGAGCCGCTCGTACACCGCGACGGAAGCCGGGTTGACGGGGCCGATCAGCGCCGAGACCTTGAAGGTGGTGTCCGCCGGCAGCAGGCCCTGTTCGCGCAGCCGGTGCAGGGTCCACAGCACGCCCTCGTCGGCCACGAGCAGACATCGCACGCCCAACTCCGTTGCGCGCAGGGCGTCTTCGACGCATCCCGCGAGCGCGTCATGGCCCCGGGCGCGCAGGCCCGCGCCGCCCGACGCGCTACGGGTGGAGCCGCCGGTGTCCCAGGTGCCGCGCGGCCCGGTGAAGAGACAGAGCTCGATCGCGTGGGCGTCGCAGGCCTCGGTCATCTCGGTGATCTCGGCGTCGGAGAGCATCCAGACGCCGCTGCCCTGGCTGACGCGGTGGACGGGGACGTCCAGGCGCGCGGACTCCGTGAGGACGACGAAGAGCGCTTCGGGCCCCTCGACCGAGGGGACTTCGGTGCGCCAGGCGCCGCAGTCGGGGAAGGCGTGGGGGGAGGAGTCGGCGGGGTCCTCGGCGGGCGCGGCCAGGCCGAGCCCCGACAGGGCCCGCTCGCCGGGACGGCGTGACACCGGGGGTGTGCGGAAGGGGGCAGAGGTATCGGTCACAGGCGGGGTTCCTTGCGTGAGCGGGCCTTCGGGGCATTCGATGTTCGGTATCTCGAACGAGGTTCGGGTCATGGGGTACGGAGCGGTCGCCTCCGCCGACGCGGGTGGGGAAACCGTGGCGCTAGGGCCGCAGTAGGACCTTCCCGGTCGTGGGGTCGCCGCCGCCGACCAGGGCGAGCGCGTCGGCGTACCGCTCCAGGGGGAATTCGTGGGTGATCAGGGCCGCCGGATCGATCCGCCCGGCGGCGTACGCCCGCACGGCGAACGACCAGGCGGCCGAGGAGGCGCCGAAGACGCTGCGCACGGTGAGCTGGTTCAGCGAGAGGTGCACCGGGTCGATGCCGGTCGCGCCCGGGGCGAACATTCCGGTCAGGACGACCCGGCCGCCGCGCCGGGCGAGCAGGGTCGCGTCCGCGGCCGTGGAGGGCGCGCCGGCCGTCTCGACCACGAGATCGAAGCGGCCGCGCTCCGCGTGCGACGCCTCGGGGGTGAGGGACTCGGTGGCCCCCATCCCCAGGGCCAGGTCGGCCCGTTCCAGGCGGGGGTCGATCACCGTGAGCTCGCGGGGCGAGTAGCCCGAGACGAGCTGGACGGCGAGCAGCCCCAAGGTGCCCGCGCCCACCACGGCGATCCGCTCACCCGGCTCGGGAGCGCCGGCCCGCACCGCGGCGGCGACCACCGCGGCCGGTTCGAGCAGGGCCGCGGCACGCAGATCGGCGTCATCGGCCAGGAGGTGCAGCAGCCGGGCCGGGACCACCACGTGGTCGGCGAAGCCCCCGGCGTGTGTGAACCCGGTTTCGGCGTACGGGCCCGCGCACAGCGAGGTCTCGCCGTGCCGGCACCGCTCGCACCTGCCGCAGGCGCGGAAGCCCTCGGCGACGGTCCGGCGTCCGACGAGCGCGGGGTCGACGCCGGGCCCGGCCGCCTCAACCGTCCCGGCCCACTCATGGCCTGGCGTCAGCGGATAGCGGACGTACCCCGAGTCGCGACGGCCGTCGTACACCTCGCGGTCGCTCAGGCAGATGCCCGCGGCAGCCACCCGCACGACCACCTCGTCCGGCCCCGGTTCCGGGCGCTCGCCGGTGACCAGGCGGTGGGCGCCCGGTGCGTCGACGACGATCGCGCGGCTGCTCATCCCCGGGTCCCCGAGGGGTCGCGCTTCTCCCAGCCTTCCGCCCACAGGTCGAACCGGGCCTGCTGCTGCGGGAATTCGGCCGCCGCGTCCACGTCGAGCTCGACGCCGAGGCCGGGGGCGTCGGACAGCTCGAAGTAGCCGTCCACCACCTGCGGCGCGCCCTTGACGACCTTCTTGATGTCGGCGTCCGCGAAGTCGTTGAAGTGCTCCAGGATCTTGAAGTTCGGTGTGCAGCCCGCCACTTGGAGGGAGGCGGCGGTGAGCACCGAGCCTCCCACGTTGTGCGGCGCGACCAGGGTGTAGTGGGTCTCGGCGGTCGCGGCGAGCTTCCTGGTCTCCAGGATGCCGCCGATGTGGCCGACGTCCGGCTGGATGATGTCGACGGCCCCCGACTCGAAGAGTTCGCGGAACTCGATCCGGTCGTGGATGCGTTCACCGGTCGCGACCGGGATGTCGACCTTGGACGCGACCTTCGACAGGGCCTTGAGGTTCTCCGGCGGCACCGGCTCCTCCAGCCACGCCGGGTCGAACGGCGCGAGCTCGTGGGCCAGGCGTACGGCGGTGGCCGGCGAGAAGCGGCCGTGCATCTCCAGCATCAGCTCGGTGTCCGGACCGATCGCGTCCCGCACCGCCTCGATCAACGAGACGGCGTACAGGGACTGTTGCCGGTCGAGCTCGAAGTGTCCGGTGCCGAACGGGTCGATCTTCAGCGCCCGGTAGCCGCGCTCGACGACCGCGTGGGCGGCCTTGTGGTAGGCCTCCGGGGTCCGCTCGGTGGTGTACCAGCCGTTCGCGTACGCCTTGACGCGGTCGGTCACCCGGCCGCCGAGCAGCTGCCACACCGGGACGCCGAGGGCCTTGCCCTTAATGTCCCAACAGGCCATCTCCACCACGGCGATGCCCGACATCACGATCTCGCCGGCCCGGCCGTAGTCGCCGTACTTCATCCGCCGCACCAGGTCCTCGATCGCGAACGGGTCGGACCCGGCGATGTGGTTGACCTCCGCCTCGCGGAGATAGCCCATCAGCGCGTCGGTGCGGCCGAGCATCCGGGTCTCGCCGACGCCTGTGAGGCCCTCGTCGGTGTGGACCTGGACATAGCTGAGGTTTCGCCAGGGGGTCCCGACGACGTGGGTGGTGATTCCCGTGATTCGCAAGGCAGTTGCTCCTGGGGCTGCTGTCCGTGACGTTCGATATTTCGTCATGCGTTCGAAATGCTGGCGTGACGGTAATGACGTGCGGCCGGAGGTGTCAATGGGTCGCGCAGGAACGGTTTTCGGGTGATCCGGAGGTGTTGACGCCGGGGTGGACGAGACGGAATGCTCCCCGTCGTCGACATGCAGAACGTCGTCCGAAATCTCGAACCCCCAGCGAGAGTTGAGGAGCACCCGCATGACACGACCCACCCCGCACCCGGCCTCCGGCCCCAGTCGCAGAGCGATCGTGGCCGCGCTCGGCGCGCTGCCCCTGGCCGGCGCGGCCGGCCCCGCCTTCGCCGCCTCCCGCACCGGGACCGCAGCGTCCGCGCTTCCCTCGCCCGTCGCCCACTGGTCCTTCGACGAAGCCGCCGGGACGACGGCCGCCGACGGTTCGGGGCACGGGCACACCCTCACGCTCGTCGACGGGGCGAAGTGGGGCGCGGCCAAATCCGGTGCGGCCGCCCTCGACGTCTCGGCGGGCGGCAGCGCGACGACACCCGGCCCGGTGGTGGACACCGCCAGGAGCTTCAGCGTCGCGGCATGGGTGCGGCTCACCGGCACCACCGGATACCAGACCTTCGTCTCCGTCGACGGGGCCGCGGTGAGCGGCTTCTACCTCCAACTCCGGGACGACACCGGCACGTTCGCGTTCACCCGCCTCGCCTCGGACGCGACCTCCGCCAACGGCGGAGCGGCCGTCGCCGGAGCAGCGTCGGCGCCCGTGACCGGTGCCTGGTACCACCTGCTCGGCGTCGACGACACGGCGGCCGGCGTCGTCCGGCTCTACGTCAACGGCGTCCTGGAGGGCGAGGCGCCCTACGCCGGGGGCTGGCGCGCCACCGGCGCGACCGCCGTCGGCCGGGGCCTGTTCGGCGGTGCCCGCGTCGACCAGGCCCATGCCCTCATCGACGACGTCCAGATCTTCGACACCGCCCTCACCGCCACCGACGCGGCCACCCTCGCGGGCGTGCCCATCGACTCCACCCAGCCCCTCCTGACCGTCGACACCACCCACCCCGGCCCCGGGGTCAGCACCGAACTCGGCGGGATCTTCTTCGAGGACATCAACCACAGCGGCGAGGGCGGCCTGTACGCCGAACTCGTCAACAACCGCAGCTTCATGGCCGCCGCCACCCCGCTCCACTGGAGCGCCGTCGGCGCCGCCACCCTCACCATCGACACGGCCCAGCCACTCAACTCCGCCCTCACCCAGTCCCTGCGGGTGAACGTCACGCAGGCCGGCGGCGGCGTCGCCAACGAGGGTTTCTGGGGCATCCCGGTCCGCCCCTCCACCACCTACCGGGCCTCCCTCTACGCCAAGTCGACCGGGGGAACCGGCGGCCTGACGGTGTCCCTCACCGGAACAGACGGCCGGGTGTACGCCACCGGAACCACCGGCCCCCTGACCGGTTCCTGGCACAAACACGAACTCACCCTGCGCACCGCCCCCGGCGCCCCCACCACCGCCGATGCCCGCCTCACCGTCACCTCGCCCGCGCCCGGCACGCTCTGGCTGAGCCAGGTCTCCCTCTTCCCGCCCACCTACAAGAACCGTCCCAACGGGCTGCGCGTCGACCTGATGGAGAAGCTCGCCGCCCTGCAACCGGCCTTCCTGCGCTTCCCCGGCGGCAACTACCTCGAAGGCAACGTCGTGGCGGACCGCTTCGACTGGAAGAAGACCATCGGACCCGTCGAACAGCGCCCCGGGCACTCCAACTCCGCCTGGGGCTACTGGTCCACGGACGGCCTCGGCCTGCCCGAATACCTCCAGATGACCGAGGACCTCGGGTGCATGCCGCTGCTGTGCGTCTACGCCGGATACTCCCTGCGGGGCGACCACGTCACCGGCGACGCGCTCAAGCCCTTCGTGCAGGACGCCGTCGACCAGATCGAGTACATCACCGGCCCCACCACCTCCCCCTGGGGCGCCCGCCGCGCCGCCGACGGCCACCCCGCGCCGTTCCCGTTGCAGTACGTCGAGATAGGCAACGAGGACTGGTTCGACCGGTCCGGCTCCTACGAGGAGCGCTACGCCGCCTTCCACGACGCGATCAAGGCCCGCTTCCCCGCGCTGAAGCTGATCGCCACGACGCCGGTGGCATCACGCCCGTACGACCTGATCGACGAGCACTACTACCAGTCCGCCGCCGCCTTCCAGGCCGGCTCCCACAAGTACGACCGGCGCGACCGCACCGGCCCCAAGGTGTTCGTCGGGGAGTGGGCCGCGCAGGAGGGCCGGCCCACGCCCGACCTCAACGCCGCACTCGGCGACGCCTCCTGGCTCGTGGGTCTCATCCGCAACTCCGACCAGGTCCTGATGGAGTCCTACGCCCCGCTGTTCAGCCACGTACGGGACAACACCTGGGCCACCAACCTCATCGCCTATGACGCGCTGACCAGTTACAACTCGCCGAGCTACTACGCTCAGCAACTCCTTTTGACACGGCGCGGAACGGTCGTCCTGCCGACCGCGGTGCGCGCCCTGCCGGGGCTCAACGTCGTCACCACCCACGACCCGGCCACCCGCCGCATCCTCCTCGCGGTGGTCAACACCTCGGGCTCCGCGCGGCGAACCACCATCACCCTGCGAGGCGTCGCCCGTACCGAGGCCTCCGCGAGCGTGGTCGTGCTCGCCGGGGCGAGTCCCCAGGCCACCAACACGCTGACCGATCCCCTCGCTGTGCTGCCGCGCGGAGGCACCGTGAATGGCGTGGCTCCCACCTTCACCGCCACCTTCGGCCCGTACTCGGTCACGGTCCTGGAGGTGCGCACCCTCTGACCGGCGTTCAACGACCGGCGTCCAACGGCATGGATCCGCAAGGGGTTTGCCCCGAGATCGTACCCATCTGGCGGGAATGGCGGTGTTGCCCCTGCGCCGTGCGATGCGCGAGCGTGCGGTGTCATGGACCGTGACACCACCGCCACCCCCCTCTCCTCCCTCTCCCGCCGTCAACTCCTCGCCGCCGCGGGCGCCGCCGGGGCGCTCACCGCCGTGGGCGTCGTGCCGGCGCCCGCCCTCGCGGCGCCCCGCGCCGGGCACTCCCTGTCGTTCACGGCCTCCACCAACGGCGCCGCGAGCCTCTCGCCCACAGGGGACCGGCTGATCGCCGAGGTGCAGGACGTGCTGTGGTCGCTGCCCCGCTCCGGCGGCAGGGCCGAACCGCTGACCCCCGCCGACCTCGAACCCACCCGGCCCGTATACGCCCCCGACGGCGCGCTCATCGCGTTCTGCGCCTACCGGGGCGGCGGCTACCACCTGTGGACCATGCGGCCCGACGGGTCCGAGCTGCTCCGGCGCACCGACGGCCCCTGGGACGACCGGGGCCCCGCCTGGTCGCCCGACGGCACCCGCCTCGTCTTCTCCTCCGAACGCGGCGGCGACCCCGTGGCAGGCAGCCCGTACCGCATTCACGTACTCGACCTGCGCACCGGCGCGCTGTCCCGCCTCACCGGACGGCCGGGCCAGGACGGCCCGCTCCAGGACGCCCCCTGGGAGGACTTCGACCCGAGCTGGTCTCCCGACGGCACACGCATCCTGTTCGTCCGCGCCGGGGCCGTCACCACGCCCTTCGGGCTCTCGGTGGACGCCAGAACCGTCGCCTCCGTCCCCGCGCGGGGAGCGGGCGCGGTCACTGTGGCGTACACGGAGACCGAGAACGCCCAGCTCATGACGCCGAGCCTCGCTCCCGACGGCCGCCGTCTCGCCCTGCTGCGCACCACCGCCGCCCCCAGCGCCTCCTGCACCCTGGTCGTCGACGGCAAGCCCGTCCCGGTCACCGGCGACATCGCGCCGGTGCCGCCGCGCTGGACGGCCGAAGGGGAACTGCTCCTCACCGTCGACGGCCGGTTCACCCTCGTGCGCCCGGACGACCCGGCGAAGCCCGAGGTGATCGACTTCGAGGGCGTGCTGCCCGTCGAGCGGCCGCGCTACCAGGTCAAGTCGTACGACCTCGGCGAGGAACGGGTGCGTCCGGTGCGGGGCATCCATCTGCCCGCGCTGTCGCCCGACGGCCGACGCGTGGCCTTCGCCGCCCTCAACTCCCTCTGGATCGCCGACATTTCGGGCTCCCGCCCGCCGGAGCGGCTGCGCCAGGCCGCCCCCACCGGCTATCTCCTGGGCCCCGTCTGGGCGCGCGACGGAGGCTCGCTCGTGTACGCCGACGACCGCGACGGGCTGCTCGGCGTCTACCGCAGAGACCTCGCCGACGGCGCGGAGAGCGCGCTCGCCACGGGCGGCCGGGTCCATCCCGCGCTGTCGCCCGACGGCAGCCGGCTCGCCGCGATCGACATGAGCGGGCGACTGGTCGTACGCGACCTCGCGAGCGGCACCGAACGCGTCCTGGTGACCGCGCTCGGCGGCGGCGGGCTGCCCGGCCGGCCGAGCTGGTCGCCGGACGGCCGCCATGTCGCCCTGTGCGACCGCAACCGCCTCAACCTGCGCTTCCGCGAGGGCTACAACGTCATTCGGGTCGTCGACACCACCACCGGCGCGGACCGTCTGCACGCCGTGGCGCCCCACGTCTCCATCGCCGACCGCTACGACTCGGGGCCCGTCTGGTCGCCCGACGGCCGCTGGATGGCCGTCATCGTGGAATCCGCGCTGTGCCTGGTCCCCGTCGGCCCGGACGGCACCCCGCAGGGCCCACCGCGCACCCTCACCACCGAGCCCGCCGACCACCCCTCGTGGTCCGGCGACTCCAGGACGCTCCTGTACCTCTCCGGGACCCGGCTGCGGCTCATCGGCGTCGACGGCGGCTCCGCGCGCACCGTGCGGGTGGCGCTCGACCAGCGCAGGCCCGCCCCCGCCGACACCGTGGTGCACGCGGGGCGGCTGTGGGACGGCACGGGCGAGTCGGTGCGCGACGACGTCGACATCGTGGTGCGCGCCGGCCGTGTCGCCTCGGTCGAACCCCACCGCAGGCGCGCGGCCCGGCGCACCGTCGACGCCTCCGAGCGGACCGTCGTCCCCGGACTCTGGGACACCCACACCCATCCGTGGCAGAGCACCTACGGCGGCCGTCAGAGCGTCGGCCAGCTCACCTACGGCATCACCACCGCGGTGTCGCTCGGAGGCTTCGCCTACGAACAGGCCCGCATCCGCGAGGCGGTGGCCACCGGACAGCTCGCCGGGCCGCGCCTGCTGACCACGGGCGAGCTGCTCGACGGCTCCCGGGTCGCCTACAGCATGGGCCGCGCCCACCGCACCGGCGCGGGCCTCAGGCGTTCCCTGGAACGGGGTGCCGCACTGGACTGGGACTTCGTCAAGACCTATGTAAGGGCGCCCAGTTGGCTGATGGAGGAGGCCGCGCGGTTCGCCCACGAACGTCTCGGGGTGCGTTCGGGAAGTCACCTGATCTCCCCGGGCGTCGAGGTCGGCCAGGACCTGACGACCCATCTGTTGGCCACCCAACGCGCCGAGTTCGGGCACGCGACGTCCGCGACCGGCCGCGCCTACCAGGACGTGCTGGAGATCTACACCGCCCACGGCATCAACTTCGCCCTCATCGCCACGCCCTTCACCTCGGCGCCCCTGCTCGGTGCGGACCCCGCACTCGCCGACGACCCCCGGGTCACCGCGGTGATGCCGCCCTGGGACGCGGCGGCCGTGCGGAAGTCGGCGACACTGCCGCCCACCGCGGCCCAACTGGCCACCCTGGCAAAGGAGATCGACGTGTACCGCCGGGTCCTCGACGGGGGAGGCCTGGTCGCCCTCGGCACGGACCAGCCCCTCGTCCCCGTCGGGCTCTCCCTCCACCTCGGCCTGCGCGCCCTGCACCGGGGCGGCCTCTCACCGGCCGCGGCGCTGCGCACCGCCACGCTCCACCCGGCCCGCCTGTTCGGGCTCGACAAGGACCTGGGCACCGTCGAGCCGGGCAAGCTGGCCGACCTCACGCTGGTCGACGGGGACCCCTTCAGCGACTTCGACTCGCTGGTGCGTACCACGGGGGTGCTGCGAGCAGGGGTGCCGTACACGACCGACGCGCTGGTGGCGGAGTTCGAACCGCACGAGCGCCATGCGGCGGCCGGCGCCGAGAACTGGCTGGAGGTGGGCCGCCTGATGCGCCGCGACGGCTGCTGCGACGGGGGCCGCTGAGAGCGGCGGGCCGGGCCACGCCGTGGCCCGGCCCGCGCGTCGGTGCGGTGGCCGTCAGCCGCGAGCGGCGAGGCCCCTCGCCAGGTCTTCCCTGTTCATGACCGGTGACATCTCCACCTTGGCGCCGAGGTCCTGCATGAAGGGCTCGGTGAGCCTCGGGATGTCGGACGTGTCGGCGAGGTCGAAGACGATGATGGCCGTACGACAACCGTCCTGGGCGGTGAAGTAGGCGGCCTCGGGTCGCAGCATCTCCATCGCGGACTGCATCGTCTTCTCCATGGTCCCCCCGCGAATGGCCTCGTTGGCCTTCTCTGTGTCGAGCTTGGCCTTGAGCAGTACGCGCACGGTACTCACCTCATCCCGGCCGGGCGGGTGCGCTCGAGGTACCGGGGGACCCGGCCGAACTACCTCCAGCGTCCCCCTTTTGCCCGGGTATCTCAATGCGTGCCCCGAACAGCCCACCACGACGAGCGGCCCACCCGAGCCCCACGCTCCAATGAACGGGTGACCGCGCCCCCCGACGACTGCCTCGCGCGCAACGACTGGATCTGCGGCGCCTACCTGTCGAGCCGGCGCCAGATCCTGTGGGACGCGGTGCTCCAGCACCTCCAGCTCACGGCGGCCTCCGTGCTGCTCGGCCTGGTCATCGCCGTCCCGCTGGCCGTCGCCGCCCGCCGCTGGCGCTGGGCCGCCGGCCCCGCCCTCGGGCTGACCACGGTGCTCTACACCATCCCCTCGCTCGCCATGTTCTCGCTGCTGCTGCCGGTGTACGGGCTTTCCGCCTCGATCGTCGTCGCCGGACTCGTCCTGTACTCGCTCACCCTGCTCGTACGGAACATCCTGGCCGGACTGCGCGCCGTCCCGGAGGACACCCGGCAGGCGGCCCGAGGCATGGGCTACGGGCCGGTACGGCTGCTCCTTGCCGTGGAACTCCCGCTCGCCGTGCCCGCCGCGATGGCCGGCCTGCGCATCGCCACCGTCTCCGCGGTGTCCCTGGTGACGGTGGGCGCCATCGTCGGCTACGGCGGCCTCGGCAACCTCATCTACTCCGGCATGAACACCTACTTCAAGGCGCAGGTGCTCACCGCTTCGGTGCTGTGCGTGGTGATCGCCGTCGCCGCGGACCTGGCGCTGCTCGGCGTCCAGCGACTGCTGACGCCCTGGACGCGGGCGGTGCCCTCATGAAGACCTTCTCCGACGCCTGGTCCTGGCTGACCTCCGCCGCCCACTGGTCCGGCGAGAACGGCATCGGGCACCGCCTCACCGAACACCTCTGGCTCACCGCGCTGTGCCTGGTCCTCAGCTGTCTCGTCGCGCTGCCCGTGGCGCTGGTCCTCGGCCACCTGGGCAAGGGCGGACCCCTCGCCGTCAACATCTCCAACGTGGGCCGCGCCGTCCCCACCTTCGCCGTCCTGGTCCTGCTCCTGCTGACCCCGCTCGGCACCCACGGCGAGTGGCCCACGATCATCGCCCTGATCCTCTTCGCGGTGCCGCCCCTGCTGACCAACGCCTATGTCGGCATGCGCGAGGTCGACCGCGACGTGGTGCGCGCCGCCCGGGGCATGGGCATGACCGGACGCCAGCTCCTGCTGCGCGTCGAGCTCCCGCTCGCCCTGCCGCTGATCCTCACCGGCGTGCGCATCGCGGCCGTCCAGCTCGTCGCCACCGCCACCCTCGCGGCCCTGGCCGGTGGCGGCGGGCTCGGCCGGATCATCACCGCGGGATTCAATCTGGCCTCGACACCCCAAGTCGTCGCGGGCGCCGTGCTCGTGGCGGTGTTCGCCCTCGTCGTCGAGGGCCTCTTCGAGGCGGTCCAGCGGCTGGCTCCGCGGTGGGCGAGGGGCGGCTTCGGATGAGACCGCGCCTGCTGATCGCCGTCCTCGCCCTCGCGGCGCTCACCGCCTGCGCCACCGGGCCCAGCCTGGAGAAACAGGGCTCGGTCACCGCACCGCCCGGCGACAGCAAGCACCTGACGATCGGCTCCGCGGGATTCACCGAGAGCGACCTGCTCGCCCAGATGTACGCGCTGCTCCTCGACAAGGCGGGCTACGGCACGAAGATCCTCTCGGTGACCAACCGGGAAATCTACGAACCCGCCCTGGAGAGCGGCCAGATCGACGTGGTCCCGGAGTACGCGGCGACCTTCGCGGACTGGCTGAGCGCCAAGGCCCACGGCGCCGACGCCAAGCCCGTCGGCTCGCCGGACCTGAAGCGCACGATGACGGCGCTGCGCGCCCTGGCCGCCCCGCGCGGCCTGACCGTCCTCGATCCGGGGCGGGCCGTCGACCAGAACGCCTTCGCGGTCGCCGCGTCGTACGCCCGCGAACACCGGCTCAAGACGCTGAGCGACCTCGGCGCGGCGAAGCTCCCGGTACGGCTCGCCGCGGGCGACGAGTGTGTCCAACGCCCTTACTGCGAGCCGGGGTTGAAGAAGACGTACGGCATCGACGCGACCGCCGTCGACCCCAAGGGCGTGGGAACCACCCAGGCCAAGCAGGCCGTCCAGAGCGGTCAGGACCAGATGGTCCTGACCACCACGACGGACGCCACGCTCGACGCGTTCGGCCTGGTGCTGCTCGCCGACGACAAGCACCTCCAGAACGCGGACTACATCGTGCCGGTGGTCAACCGCTCACGCGCGGGCAGCGCGGGCGTGACCGGCGCGCTCGGCCGGCTCAACACGGTGCTCACCACCGCCGACCTCGCCTCGCTCAACGAACAGGTCGACAGCTGGCGCCGACTGCCCGAGGACGTGGCCCGCGCCTACCTCAAGTCCAAGAAGCTGATCTGATTTGGACGCCAACTCGCCTACTGCTTCAGGAAGTCGAGCACGCCCCGCGCGGTCGGCGCGTCGGTCAACAGGTCGTTGTGGGCCAGGCATCCGGCGTCGGTGTTCACGGCCCCCGACAGCGGCACGCTGCTGTTGGGCAGGATGAAGCCGTCGCAGTCCGACCAGAACGTGGCGTACCGGGTCGCTCCCGGGGTCTCGTCACCGCTCGCCAGATGGCTCTGGACATACGAGTTGGGGGTCATGTCCCGGCACCCCTGGTCCCAGATCGCACACGCCCAGGCGAGGCTGGTCCCATGGTTGGGGCCGCCGAGCGAGACCAGATGGCGCACCACGTCGGAGCCGCCGCCGAACTTCGCGTACCAGCGGGTGGGGAGGCTGCCCTGGCTGTGCGCGACGATGTCCACCTGCGCGGACCCGGTTCGGGCGCGCACGGAGTCGACGTATGCGGCGAGTTGACCGGCGAGGACCTCGTTGGTCGACCGGCTGGAGTCATAACCCCAGGCGAACAGGGCCCCCTCGGGGTAACCGGCCTCCTCGAAGCGATCCTTCATGGTGCCCCAGACACCCGGGTCGGCGTTGCGCCCGTGCACGAAGACGACCGGGACCGGGGAGGCCGCGGCCTGGGCGGGAGCTGCCTGGGCAGCAGGGGCGAGGACGATCGTGCCGGCGAGCAGTGCGAGCGCGGCGGCGGCGGTGACGAGGCGCATGGCGGCTCCAGCGGGGGTGGGTGGGGAGAGCCCCGAACGAGGGCTACCGGATGGTAACCAGGTGTCCTGCGGAAGGTAAGGGGCGGGCGGGGTCGAATTTCCGTACGCCGCCCGGCCCGGCCCAGGCCCAGCCCCGTGCCCTCCCGAGCCCGTGCGGGGCGTTACGCGCGGCGGCGCGGCGGACGCCCGACGCCACGCCGTCGTCCGCCTCTCGTGGGCAGGCGTTCCGCAGGGCGGAACGGGTGGGCACGAGTGGGGTACGGGCCGTGGGTTGAGGGGGTGGGGGTTCGGGGGCGGAGCCCCCGGCGGGGGCCGGGGCGGAGCCCCGGGGTGGCTCAGCTTTGCAACTCGGCGGAACGGGCGGGCGGGTGGGAAAACACTCCCACCGCCCCACCCTCACGCGTCGGCGACCGAGTCGAAGTCGACCTCCCCCCGCCCCACCCCCAGCGCATCCGCATCCACCGACCGCCGCAGCGCCTCGTGCAGCTTCGCGGGGGTCAGGACGCCGAGGAACCGGGCGCCGTCCACCACGGCGACCCAGCCCGCGTCGTACTGGAGCATCTCGCTGAACGCCTGCTTCAGCGGAGCCCCGAGCGGCACCCATGCCTCCATGCGCCGGGCCAGGTCGGCGACCGAGCCCGCCCCCGCGAGAGAGAGCTCGTCCGCCCCGACCCAGCCGTGCAGTTCGCCCCCTTCGTTGAGCACCACCGCCCAGCGCGCCTCCTCGCCGCGCAGCCGGGACGCGGCGGCCCCCGTCGGCTCGTCGAGGCGTACGACCGGTGGCTGCTCCAGGTCGTCCGGCTCGACGGTCGTGACCGACAGGCGCTTCAACCCCCGGTCGGCGCCCACGAATTGGGCCACGTAAGGTGTGGCGGGCGCCCCGAGGACCGACGCCGGGGTGTCGAACTGCTCGATGCGCCCCGATCCGTACACCGCCATGCGGTCGCCCATCCGTACGGCCTCCTCGATGTCATGGGTGACAAGCAGGACCGTCTTGCGCACGGTCGCCTGGAGGCCGAGGAACTCGTTCTGGAGGCGCTCGCGCACCACCGGGTCGACCGCGCCGAACGGCTCGTCCATCAGCAGGACCGGCGGATCGGCCGCCAACGCCCTTGCCACGCCCACCCGTTGACGCTGTCCGCCCGAGAGCTGCGCCGGGTAGCGCGGCCCGTACGTCGCCGGGTCCAGGCCGACGAGGTCGAGCAGCTCGGCCGCCCGGGCCCGGGCCTTGGGCCGCTTCCAGCCGATCAGCGCCGGGACGGTCGCCGTGTTGTCGAGGATCGTGCGGTGCGGGAAGAGCCCGACCTGCTGGATCACATAGCCGATCCGGCGGCGCAGCTTGACCGGGTCGAGCGTGGCGATGTCCTCGCCGTCGACGAGGACACGGCCCGACGTCGGCTCGATGAGCCGGTTCACCATCATCATCGTGGTCGTCTTGCCACAGCCGGACGGTCCCACCAGCGTGACCAGTTCGCCCTCCGCCACCTCGAAGGACAGGTCGTCGACGGCACGGGTGCCGTCCGGATAGACCTTGCTGACCTGCTCGAACCGGATCATGGGCCCACGCTAGGAGCCCCCGCCCCCGCCCGCACTCGGACCGGTCCGGGGGAGTGGACCCGCCCGCTCAGGGCGCGCCGGAGAGCAGGACCCGGAAGACCGCGCCGTCGCCCGGGGCGGTCTCCAGCTCGATCCGCCCGCCGTGCGCCCGCACCAGCGCCGAGGCGATGGCCAGGCCCAGGCCCGCGCCGCCCCCGGTCTGCCGGCTGCGCGAGGCGTCCACCCGGTAGAACCGCTCGAAGACGCGGGCCGCCTGTTCGGGCGCGAGTCCGGGGCCCGAGTCGGCCACCTCGAGGACGCCCTGCCCCTCGACGGCGCCCACCCCGATGCGTACCGCGGAGCCCGACGGTGTGTGCGCGACCGCGTTGCCGACCAGGTTGGCGACCACCTGACGCAGCCGCGCCTCGTCGCCGATGACCGGCGCCGGGCCCGGCGCGCCCGCACCGCCCGGCCCGGTCAGGGTCACCTCGCGCGTCGGATCCAGGGCCCTCGTGTCGTGCAGGGCGTCCACCGCCAGGGTGCGCAGATCCATGGGCGCGAGCTGGAGGGGCCGCTGCTCGTCCATGCGGACCAGCGTGAGCAGGTCCTCCACCAGACCGCCGAGGCGCACCGCCTCGCTCTCGATCCGGGCCATCGTGCGGCGTACGTCCGCCTCGTCGGGCAGCGCGCCCATCCGGTACAGCTCGGCGAAACCCCGGATGCCCGCCAGCGGCGTCCGCAGTTCATGGCCGGCGTCCGCTACGAAGCGCCGCATCTGCCCCTCGGACTCGGCCCGCGCCGCGAACGCCGATTCGAGCTGGGCCAGCATCCCGTTGAGGGCGCTGGTCAGCCGTCCGGCCTCGGTACGCGGCGAAGCGCCTGGCATCCGGTGCGAGAGCGGGCGGCCCGCCGCGATCTCCGCCGCCGTCGCCTCGATACGGCGCAGCGGCCGCAGCCCCGCGCCGACCGCGAACCAGCCCGCCACCCCGAGCAGCAGCGCCACCACGACACCGATGAGCTGGAAGGCGGTGGCGAGGTGGTCGACCGCGGAGGAGACCTCTTCCAGCGGCGCGGCCACGACGACTCCCGCGGGCAGCGCGGGATCGTCGCTGTCCACCGCCACCATCAGCACCCGCCATCGCCCGCCGCCGTGATCGCTGGGCACCTCGAAGGGCTTGCCCAGACGGGAGCGGAGCGCGGCCGCGTCCATCACCGGCCAGGTCGGCCGGGGGTCACCCGCCGCGACGGGCTGGCGGAACTGCTCGGTGACCGTGCCGTCGTCGGCCGCGAACGCGATCACGTACTGGCTGGGCAGCCACGCCCGTCCGCCGGAGCGGCCCGCACGCGGGGCGGGCGTGCCCTCGACGCCGACCCGGTGCGCCACCGACTCCCCGAACCGGTCGAGCTGTTGGTCCACCCGCCGCACCAACTGCCCGCGCACCGAACTCAGGACGACGGTGTCGCTCACCGTGAGCCCGAGTGCCACGAGCGCCATGGCGAGCAGCACGAGCCGTGAGCGCAGCGACAGGGCGGCGAACCGGCGCGGGGGCCACCCCAGCCGTGCCCCGATGCGTCCCGACATCGCCGGCACCTCAGGACTGCGGGCGGCGCAGCACATAGCCGATGCCGCGCACGGTGTGGATGAGCTTGGGCGCGCCGTCGGCCCCGGAGTCCACCTTGCGGCGCACATACGAGATGTAGGACTCCACGATGCTGAGATCGCCGCCGAAGTCGTACGCCCACACATGGTCGAGGATCTGCGGCTTGGACACCACACGGTCGGCGTTGACCATCAGATACGCGAGCAGTTTGAACTCGGTGGGGGAGAGCGAGACGGGCCGGCCGACCCGCAGCACCTGGTGGCCCACCGGATCGAGTTCGAGGTCGCCCGCCACCAGCCGGCCCGCTCCGCTCGGGCCCCCGGTGCGGCGCAGGATCGCGCGGATCCGGGCGATCAGCTCCTCCAGGCTGAACGGCTTGGTGACGTAGTCGTCGCCCCCCGCCGTCAGACCGCTGATCTTGTCGTCCACGCCGTCCTTGGCGGTGAGGAAGAGCACCGGCAGCGGGTCGGCGCCCAATCCGCCGCCCGGTTCCTCGCGGAGCCGGCGCACCACGGCGAAACCGGTCATGTCGGGCAGCATCACGTCGAGCACCACGAGATCGGGGCGCTCCTTGGCGACGGCGGCCAGCGCTTCGGCCCCGGTGGCCGCTGAGACGACCTTGAAGCCCACGAAGCGCAGTGAGGCCGACAGCAACTCCCTGATGTTGGGCTCGTCGTCGACGACCAACAGGCTCGCCTCGGGCGCGGCTGTGTGCGTCGGGGCCATCGGTTTCCTCCTGGTGGCGGCGTGGGCGGCGGGTGCGAGGTCAGCCCCGGCCGCCGCCGAAACCGCTCGCGCCGCCTTCGGTGACGGTGGTCGCCGCGACGTCGCCGGAGGAGTTCTGGCTGCCGCGCACGGTGACCGTCTGGCCCGGCTGGAGATCGGACACCTTGCCACTTCTGGCCTCGGTGACCTGGGTGTTGCCGGCCGTGGTGACCTTGACGACGTTGCCCTGGGCGTCGGTGACGTACAGGGTGCTGCCGTCGACGAGCTTCACCGTACCGATGGTCACTCCGCCCGCCGCGGCCGCCCCGGTCCCGCCCGTCCGGCCGCGGCCGTCCGAGCCCGCACCGAAGCCCTGCCGCTGACCGCTCGCCCCGGCGCCACCGCGGGAGGCGGTGGCGGAGGGCGTGCGCTGGCTGGCGGTGGAGGAGTCGTTCTGGCCCTTCTCCACCAGAGCGCCCCCGGCGAAGGCCAGCCCCGCGACCAGGCCGCCCGAAAGCAGCAGGGTCAGCCACGGCAGCGGCGGCCGGGGCGGCGCGCTCAGCTCGGCCGAGATGTCCCGGGCGTCCGGGGGCTCGGCGAGGATGTCCTGCGGAGCACTGGCCGGCGCGGGGCCGGCGCTCTCCACTGTGTCGGCGTTGCCGAACATGTCAGCTTCTCCCTGTCCGTACATGGGGTTCACTCGTGTCGCAGGGCTTCGATGGGCCGCAGGCTCGCGGCCCGGTTGGCCGGGTAGCCACCGAAGAACAGGCCGATGGCCACCGCGATGGCGAAGGCGCCGACCACCGATTCGGGGATGATCACCGGCTTGATGCCGACGATGGTGACGTGCGAGCCGATGACGCCGACCGCGACGCCGAGCCCACCGCCGATCAGGGACAGCAGGGTCGACTCGGCGAGGAACTGCCCGAGGATGACCCCGCGCGGCGCTCCGATCGCCTTGCGGATGCCGATCTCGCGCGTCCGCTCGGTCACCGTCACCAGCATGATGTTGGTGATGCCGATCCCGCCGACGAGCAGCGAGATCGCCGCCACCGCACCCAGCAGCACCGTGAACGTCCGGTTGGTGTCCGCCTGCGTGGTGAGCAGGGAGGCCTGGCTGCTGACCCGGAAGTCCAGCGCGCTCGGATCCTTGATGCCATGCCGGCCCATCAACACCGTGGTGATCTCGTTCTGCGCCGGGGTGGTGGCGTCGGCCGATGTGGCCTCGACGAGGATCTGGCCGATCGCGCCGAAGCCGGTGAAGGCGTTCTGCACCGTCGGCAGCGGTGCGACCACCACGTCGTCCGGGTCCTGGAACCCGGTGCCGCCCTTGGTGGCGAGCACCCCGACCACCGTGAACGGAGTACCGCCGAGCGTCATCTTCTTGCCGACCGGGTCGGCGGCGCCGAACACGTCGGTCGCCGTCGTCGAGCCGATCACGGCGACCTTGCGCGAACCGAGTACGTCGTCGGAGCCGAAGTAGTCGCCATTGGCCACCTTGCTGTTGGACGCCTTGAAGTACGCCGGATAGGTGCCGACGACCTGTCCGACGGTGTGCGAGGTGCCCTCGTACAGCGCGGTCTGGGAGGTCGTGGTCTCCGGCGCCACCGACTCGATGTGCGGCGCGGCGGCGGAATCGGCGAGCGCCTTGGCGTCGGCCACGGTCAGCGGCTTGGTGGCGGCCGAGCGCGAACCTCCGAAGCCGCCTCCCGAGGACACCGTGAGCGCGTTGGTGCCGAGCTTCTCGATCGAGTTTTTCACGGCCTGCGAGGAGCCGTTGCCCACCGCGAGCAGCACGATGACCGCGGCCACACCGATCAGCACCCCGAGCATGGTCAGCGCGGAGCGCACCTTGTTCGCCGCGAGGCCACCGAAGGCGAAGCGTAGCGTCTCGAAGGGGTTCACCGGGCGCCTCCCACAAGGGAGTTGGCGTCGCGGAGGGCGGGTGGCGGTCCCTCGAAGGGGGCCTGGCGCACATCTTCGACGATCCTGCCGTCGACCAGCCGAACCACCCGCTTGGCGTGCCGGGCCACCTCGTCCTCGTGAGTGATCAGGACGACGGTGCGGCCCGCCGCGTTCAGCCGGTCGACGACGGCCAGTACCTCCTCGGTGCTGTGACTGTCCAGGTTGCCGGTCGGCTCGTCGGCGAGCAGCATCGCGGGCGTGGTGACCAGGGCGCGGGCCACGGCCACGCGCTGTTGCTGACCGCCGGAGAGTTCGCTGGGCCGGTGGTCCATCCGGTCGGCGAGGCCGACCAGGGTGAGCGCGGCCTCGGCCCGCCGGCGCCGCTCGGCGGGCTTCACCCCCGCGTAGGCCAGCGGCAGTTCGACCTGGGCGAGCGCGGAGGTGCGCGGCACGAGGTTGAACGACTGGAAGACGAAGCCGATCTTGCGGTTGCGGACCAGGGAGAGCTGACGCTCGTCGAGCCCGCCGACGTCGAGGCCGTCCAGCAGATAGCGGCCGGAGGTCGGCACGTCGAGGCACCCCAGGATGTTCATCAGGGTCGACTTGCCGGAGCCCGAACTGCCCATCACGGCCACGAAGTCGCCTTGCTGGACGACCAGTTCGATCCCGAGCGCCCGTCCGCTGACCGGATCAACCGGACCGCTGAGGGCGTGCACGGTCGCGTCGCCCTGTCCGTACGTCTTGGTCAGCGCGCGCACCTCGATCACGGGCGCCGGCGCCCACGGACCGTCCTCGGGCACGGCGTCAGGCGTGGCATCGGGCCGCGCGGTCGCACCGCGCGGCCACCGGAGCCGCCTCATCCGCGGCCACCCCCGCCACCACCGGTGCGCGCCCCCGAGCCCCCGGAGGCGCCGCCACCGCGCGTCCTCGCGGCGCCGCCACCACCGGGGAAGGCGCCGCTGGGGAAGCCGCCGTTGCCGGCTGCGGACACGCTGGTCAGTTGCACCTTCTCGCCCTCGTCGAGGCCGCTGAGGATCTGATCCACGCTGTCCCCCTCCAGGCCCACCGTGACCGGTGTGCGCACGGTGCTGCCGTCGGCCTTGACCACGGTCACCGTGCGGTTGGCGCCGGTGCCGGTCACCGCGGCGGTCGGCACCGAGAGGGCGCCGGACGCCTCGCCCGTGACGACCTGGATGCTCGCGCTGAGCCCGGTACGCAGCTGGGCGGTGGGGCTGGTGAGAGTGAGGGTCGCCGCGTACTGCACGGCGCTGCCCGAACCGTTGCTGCCGCCGGACCCCGAACCGCTGCTGACGGGCAGTGAACTGACCGCGAGCACCTTGGCGTTGAGCACCGTGCCGGGTTCGGCGTTCAAGGTGACCGTGGCCGCCTGCCCGGGCTTCACCTTGAGCGCGTCGGCCTCGGAGAAGTTCGCCGTGACCTGCATACCGGTCGGATCGGTGAGGACCACGAAACCGGACAGGGTCGACCCGGATCCCGAACCGGCGCTGCTGGACGCCGAGTTGGACGCGTTGGAACCGCCCGCCCCGCCACCGCCCCCGCTCGGACTAGTCGCTCCGGTTCCGGGGACGGTGTCGCCCACCTTGGCGGACACGGACGCGACGGTCCCGGCCACCGGCGCCTTGAGCGTGGTCCCCTCGACCGCGCGCCGCGCCGCGTCCACCGCGTTCTGGGCCTGGGTGAGCTGGGCCTCGGCCTGCGCGAGCTGCGCGGGATCGACCGTCGGGGTCGCGGCGGGCACGGGCGCCGAACCGGCGCCGCCCCGAGTGGCGGACCCGCTCCCGGATCCGGCCGCCGTGCTCGAACTCGGCTGTCCCTCCCGCACCTTGGTGAGGTTGGCCTGGGCCGCGGTCAGCGACGCCTCGTCCTGGGCGAGCGTCTCATCGGCCGCGGTCGCGTCCACCCTGCCCAGGATCTGGCCGCGGGCGACCTTGTCGCCCGGCTTCACATCGACCTCGGTGAGCCTGCCTCCGGTGGAGAAGTTCACCCCCGCGTCGCTCGGCGAGGCCAGTGCGCCGGAACCGGACACGGTGGCGAGGACCGTGCCCTTGGTGACCGCGACGGTCCTCTCGCCGCTCCGCGCGGGGGCGCTGGCGTGGCTGGTCACCGCGGCATAGGCGCCGCCGGCGCCCGCGAGGACGGCCACCCCGAGCACCGAGTTGAGCAGGACGGCCTTGCGCCGTCGTGGGAGCACCTTCATGACGGCGGATCCTGGCCGCCCGCACTTTGCGAGCCCTGGGAGCTTCCTGGGAGTTCCCTGGGAGCCCGGGCGCCGTCGAAACCCGGCATTACGGGTGTGACGGTACGTACCCTGCCGTGTCGGGGGCCGTCGCGGGCCCGGCGGCGCACCGAAGCCCAGCCAACTCCCAGCTGGTCCCCCGGAGGCGCCCACCCGCATGGGGTTCAGTCGTGGGTCGCCGACGGCGTACCACCAGCGAGGCCGTCGTGCGCCCAACGCACCGAGGAGTCACCGGACATGACCTGGACCAAGCGCCGGCCCACCACCGCGCGTGCCGCGATCGCCGTGCGGGCCGTGGCCTGTGCGGCTGCCGTCGCGACGTGCGGTCTGCTGCTCGCGGCCTGTTCGTCCTCGGCGACGCCCGCGACCCAGGCGAAGCCGGCGGCCTCCGCTGCGCCGGGCACGGATGCCTATCGCCAGTGCCTGGCTCAGCACGGGGTCACGATGGCGCCGCGGCCGAGCGGGAGCGGGCGCCCGCGGGGTTCGGGCCGGCCCGGCGGGTTCGGCGCCGGGGCCTCTGCCGATCCTGCCCAGCGGGAGGCGGCGCAGGCGTGCGCGGGGGTGCGGCCGCGGTTCGGTGGTGACGGGTCCGCGCTCAAGGCGTTCACCGGTTGCCTCAAGGACCACGGGGTGGTTCTGCCGTCCCCGTCCCCGGGAGGTGGGGTTCTGCGAGGGCTCAACACGGCGGACCCGAAGTCGGCGAGGGCCTTCCAGACCTGCAACCCCCTACTCCCGACCCACCACCCCGCCACCCCCAGCCCCCTGGCCCCCACGCCCTGACCCCGAGCCCCTAACCCCTCTCGATCCTGCGGGCCGTGCTCGCTTCTCGCGCAGTTCCTCGCGCCCCCAAGAAACCCCATTTTCGGCTGCGGACCGCGGGTGGCTGGGCGCGCAGTTCCCCGCGCCCCTAACTGTTCGGTGCTGGCCAGCACCTTCAGCCTGTCCGGCGTTTGAGGACGAGCGCCCTTTAGGCGCGAACGGGGTCTGGGGCGGAGCCCCAGGGAGCCCCGTTTTCGGCTGCGGACCGCGGGTGGCTGGTCGCGCAGTTCCCCGCGCCCCTGGCGGTACCGGTGCTGGCCAGCATGGGACACCTCAGCCCGCCCGGCGATTGAGGACGAGCGCCCTTTTGGCGGGGGCCCGGGACTAGACGTGCGGGCGGGGGCCCGGTTCCTGGTGGGGGAAGGACTGGTCCGCGCCGGGCAGCACCGGCTCGGGCAGCGTGGCCACCTCCCGCTCCGCCTCCGCCAACCACTCCGCCGTGTCGTCCGGCAACCGCGGCGGCCGCCCCACCGCGCTGCCGAAGCGGAAGGCCGACGTCAGGTCGCCGAAGGTGCGACGACGCCACTGGCTGATGTTGGGCTCCTTGACCCCGGTGAACCCTTCGAGGAACCGCAGCGAAGAGGTGTGGTCGAAGGCCTCGCTCGCCACCCAGCCGCCCACGGTCCACGGCGACACGATGATGGCCGGGACGCGGAATCCACCGCCGATGGGAAGCCCGCCCACGAACTCGTCCGCGGTGCCCGCCCTGGGCGTCGGCGGCGGCACATGGTCGAACAGGCCGTCGTTCTCGTCGTAGTTGAGGATGAACGCGGTCTTCGCCCACACCTTCGGATTGGCGGCGATGGCCTCGATCTTCTGCGCCACGAAGTCCGCCCCCGCGGCGGGCAGATAGTCCGGGTGCTCGGACTGGTGGCTCGTCGGCATGATCCAGGAAACCGCGGGGAGCCGGTCGTTGCGGGCGTCGTCCTCGAAGGTGCCCTCGGGCTGGGGGCGTACCCCGCGCTCGTACAGCGGCGACCCGGGCTTCGCGTCGCGGAAGGACTGGAACTGCTCCAGGAGGTTGCAGCCGTAGTCGTCGTCCTGCTGGTAGACCTTCCAGCTGACCCCGGCGGCCTGGAGCCGCTCGGCGTACGTCGTCCAGCGGTACGGCTTCGGCGCGGTGTTGTTGAGCACCGGTCCGCCCTGGGTGCCGCCCGGGTCGATGCTGCCCGTCATCCAGTACAGCCGGTTCGGCCAGGTCGGGCCGAAGACCGAGCAGAAGTAGTTGTCGCAGATGGTGAAGGTCTCGGCGAGCGCGAACTGGAACGGGATGTCCTCGCGCGTGTAATAGCCCATCACATAGGGCCCGTTGGCGCCGTCCGCCTTGCGGTGCGCGGGCAGCCACTGGTCCATGGCGCCGCCGTTCCAGGCCTGGTGCTGCACCGCCCAGGCGTGGCTCGTGGACGGGATGGCCTGCGCGCTCGTGCTCCGGGTGTCGAGGTGGAAGGGGAGCAGATAGCCGCGCGGGTTCACCGCGTCGGGCTGGTAGAACACCGAACGCCCGTTGGGGAGCTTGAGCGCGTCCGGGTCGCGGAATCCGCGCACGCCCGACAGGGTGCCGAAGTAGTGGTCGAACGACCGGTTCTCCTGCATCAGCATGACGACGTGCTTGACGTCGCGCAGCGAACCGCCGCGCGGTCGCCCGGCGGCGACGGCTTCCCGCACGCTCGGCGGCAGCAGGCTGAGCGCCGCCGCACCGCCGATCGCCCCGGCCGCCGAACCAAGCAGTCTGCGTCGTGTCAACTCGGCCATGAACGCCCTTCCCAGAGCTGTCGGTTGAGGCTGGTGACGTGGACCTGTCGGCCAGTCTCGCCGCCGTCCGGTGTGGGGCGGGGGAGGGAATCGGTGAACAGGCGCCCAACGCTCAGGGGGTGTGCCGGAGAGGGAGACCCGCGTAGGCTTGATGAACCTGACGACCCGTCAGGATTGTGGGACGGATCGGGAGACGGATAGGGATACGCATCGGGATACGGATAGGTGCGAAGGTTCGGAATGGGGGAGGGGCGGGCGTTGATCGACACCCTGGACCAACGGGTCGCCGAGGGCGAGGAACGGATCCGGCTCGATGTCACCGACTCCGGCGTCGGCATCCTGACCCTGTGCCGGCCCGACAAGCTCAACGGGTGGAGCTGGGAGTCGAGCCGCCAACTGGGCCTGCTCGCCGACCGCCTCCGCTTCGACGAGACCGTCAAGGTGGTGCTGCTGCGAGCCGAGGGCCGCGCCTTCTGTGCCGGGATCGACGTCACCGCCCCCGGCGGCGCCATCACCGGCCGTTCCCCGGCCGAGCGCACCCACCGTTACTACGAGGGCATCCGCTGGGCGCACGAGCGCTTCGCCGCGTTCGCCCGGCTTCCGCAGCCGGTGATCGCCGCCGTCCAGGGCTACTGCCTCGGCTTCGGTTTCGAGCTGGCCCTGATGGCCGACATCAGGGTCGCCGCCGACGACGCCGTGTTCGCGCTGCCGGAGACCGGCATCGGGGTGGCCGTCGACGCGGGCGGCGATCTACGCATCGCACGCGACGCGGGCGCGGGCTGGGCCAAACTGCTCGCCCTCACCGGACGCCGTATCGACGCCGCCACCGCCGAGCGCATCGGATTGCTGCAACAGGTCGTGCCGGTGGGCGAGTTGGAGGCAGCCGCCGGGGCCCTCGCGGCCGAGATCGCGGCCAACGCCCCCCTGGCCGTACGGTCCGTCAAGCGTGCCATCGACACGTTCGCCGACGCGGGTCTCGCCGAGGCACTCGACCGCGCGGCGCTGGCCGCGGCCCTCACCCTCACCTCGGAAGACGCCCGCGAGGGCTACGCCGCCAAAGCCGCGCGACGCCCACCCACCTTCGACGGCAGGTAAGCCCCTGCACGGGCCCGCTTCCCACCGCCCCTCCTTGCCCGCGCGCCCCACTCACCCCGCCCGCTCCCCGAACGCCCCGCGGCCCAGCTGCTCGCGCACGCTGCTCACCGGTGGTGTCACCAGTGCCCGGCGCTGCCAGTTCGCGCCGTCCACCACCAACGTGTGGCCGCTGATGAAACGGGCGTACGGCGAGGCGAGGAAGGTGGCCGCCCAGCCGAGCTCGCGGGGCTCGCCGACACGCAACGCGGGCTGGCGCAGGGCGAGTTCGCCTTCGTCGTCGGCCCGGTCGAGGCCGGTGCGGATCGCCTCCGGCAGATCCGGGTGCGGCATCAGGCCGGGCACCAGGCCGTTGACCTGGATCCCGTACGGGCCCCACTCCACGGCCAGGGTTTCCACGAGGTTGCGCACCCCCGCCTTGGCCGCCGCCGAGTGCGCGTGACCCGGACCCCCGGTCCAGGCGTACGAGGCGCCGATGCTGATCACCGATCCCGGGATGCCGGCGGCCAGGTGACGGCGGCCGAACTCGCGGGTCATGAACCAGGTGCCGGTCAAGGTGATGTCCAGGACCGCACGCCAGGCGTTGGGCGACAAGTCCTCCGCTGGAGAAGGGAAGTTGGCGGCCGCGCTGTTCACGAGCACGGACGGCGGCCCGAGCGTCGCCTCGGCCGTGTCGAAGACCTCGGCGATCCGCTCCGGCTCCCTGATGTCGCACGCCGCGGCCACGACCCGCCCGCCGAGCCGGGCCAGCTCCTCCCGGGCCGCCGTGAGCCGGTCCATGGAGCGGCCCACGATCACGAGGTCGGCACCGAGCCGTGCGAACTCCGCCGCCATCGCCTTGCCGAGCCCCGAGCCGCCGCCGGTGACCAGCACCACGCTGCCCTCGTAGGTGCCGGGCGGCAGGGCGCACGCGCCGAGCGGGGGAGGGGCGGGCAGGCCCGGGTGCGGCCGTGCGCTGTCTTCGGTCATGGCCGCATGCGTACTCGCTCCCCGCGCAATGTGCCAGGGCCGCGCGCGGGCCTGTCGGGACATCGGACGGCCGAAAGAGGGCCAGCTGTTCCCCTGGGGGCAAGCGACCGCTTAGTATGCCGTCGGAGCATGGAACGTACTCAGCGGTACTCAGCCGTATCGCGCCCGGCGTGTGGAGGCCCCGAATGCAGGCATGGCGAGTGCACGAGAACGGCGAGCCGGGCGAGGTGATGCGGCTCGACGAGGTGGACCGGCCCGTGCCGGGCCCGGGCCAGGTGCTGCTGAGGGTGCGCGCCGCCAACATCAACTTCCCCGACGCGCTGCTCTGCCGCGGCCAGTACCAGATCCGACCTCCCCTGCCGTTCACGCCGGGCGTCGAGATCTGCGGTGAGACCGAGGACGGCCGCCGGGTGATCGCCAACCCCGCGCTGCCGCACGGCGGGCTCGCCGAGTACGTCGTCGCCGACGAGGCGGCGCTGCTGCCCGCGCCCGAGGCGCTTGACGACGCCGAGGCCGCGGCCCTGCACATCGGCTACCAGACCGGAGTGTTCGGGCTGCACCGCCGGGCGCACCTCCAGGAGGGCGAGACGCTGCTCGTGCACGCCGCCGCCGGGGGAGTGGGCAGCGCGGCCGTACAGCTCGGCAAGGCGGCGGGGGCCCGCGTCATCGGCGTGGTGGGCGGTCCCGAAAAGGCCGCTGTGGCACGGGAGTTGGGCTGCGATCTGGTCATCGACCGGCGCACCGACGACATCGTGGCCGCGGTCAAGGAGGCGACCGCCGGGCGCGGCGCGGACGTCATCTACGACCCCGTGGGCGGTGACGCGTACGCCAAGTCCGCCAAGTGCGTCGCCTTCGAGGGCCGGATCGTGATCGTCGGCTTCGCGAGCGGCTCCGTTCCGGCGCCCGCGCTCAACCACGCCCTGGTGAAGAACTACTCGATCGTCGGCCTGCACTGGGGTCTGTACGCGCAGAAGGACCCGGCCTCGATCGCCCGCTGCCACGAGCGGCTGACCAAGCTCGCCGCCGACGGCGCGATCAAACCGCTCATCAGCGAGCGGGTCCCGTTCAAGGACGCCGCGGCCGCCGTGCAGCGCGTCGCCGACGGCACGACCACCGGGCGCCTGGTCGTCCTTCCGGACGGAGCCGACCGATGACCGACGCCGCAGCACTTCGCTCCCGCACCCGCGCCCTGCTCGCCGCGCACCCGCCCGCCACCACCGAGCCCCTCGACTTCCTCAAGGCCCGCTTCGACGCCGGGCTCGCCTGGGTGCACTACCCGACGGGCCTCGGTGGCCTCGACGCGCCGCGCTCCCTCCAAACCGTCGTCGACGCCGAGCTCGCGGCGGCGGGAGCGCCGGACAACGACCCCCGCCGGATCGGCATCGGCCTCGGCATGGCCGCGCCGACCGTCCTCACGTACGGCACCGAGGAGCAGAAGCGGCGCTTCCTGCGCCCGCTGTGGGTGGGCGAGGAGGTGTGGTGCCAGCTGTTCAGCGAGCCCGGCGCCGGCTCCGACCTCGCGGCGCTCGGCACCCGCGCCGTGCGCGACGGGGACGACTGGGTGGTCGACGGGCAGAAGGTGTGGACCTCCAGCGCCCACCTGGCCCGCTGGGCCATCCTCATCGCCCGCACCGACCCCGGCCTGCCCAAGCACCGGGGCATCAGCTACTTCATCTGCGACATGACCGACCCCGGCGTCGAGGTGCGGCCGCTGCGCCAGATCACCGGCGAGGCCGAGTTCAACGAGGTCTTCCTCAGTGGCGTACGCATCCCCGACGCCCACCGGCTCGGCGAGGTCGGCGAAGGCTGGAAGGTCGCCCAGACCACCCTCATGAACGAGCGGGTCTCCATCGGCGGCATGCGCATTCCGCGCGAGGGCGGCATGATCGGCCCGGTCGCCCGCGCCTGGCGCGAGCGGCCCGAGCTGCGCACCCACGATCTGCACCAGCGCCTGCTCACGCTGTGGGTGGAGGCGGAGGTCGCCCGCCTCACCGGCGAGCGGCTGCGCCAGCAGCTCGTCGCCGGCCAGCCCGGCCCCGAGGGCTCAGGGATGAAGCTGGCCTTCGCCCGCCTCAACCAGGAGATCAGCGGTCTGGAGGTCGAACTCCTGGGCCAGGACGGCCTGTTGTACTCGGACTGGACCATGCGCCGGCCCGAACTGGTCGACTTCACCGGCCGCGACGCCGGATACCGCTATCTGCGCTCGAAGGGCAACTCCATCGAGGGCGGTACGAGCGAAGTGCTCCTGAACATCGTCGCCGAACGCGTCCTCGGTCTGCCCGCCGAGCCGCGCAACGACAAGGACGTCGCCTGGAAGGACCTGGCCCGATGAAGGCGCAGACAGCACAGACCGGCACGGAAACCACCCCCGACCTGCTGTACTCCGAGGCCGAGGACGATCTCAGGGCCGCCGTGCGCGCCCTGCTCGCCGACCGTGCCGACGCCCCCACCGTGCTCGCCCGCGCCGAGTCCGACACGCCGTACGACCCGGAGCTGTGGCGTGCGCTCGGCGCCCGGATGGACCTCGCGGGGCTGCTCGTGCCGGAGAAGCTCGGCGGCCAGGGTGCCTCGCACCGGGAGGCGGCCGTGGTCCTGGAGGAGATCGGCCGCGCCGTCGCGCCGGTCCCGTTCCTCACCAGCGCCGTCATCGCCACCGAGACGCTTCTGGCCCTGGACGCCGAGGTCGCTGAAGTGGCCTCCCTGGTAAGGGAGTTGGCGTCCGGTCATCGCACGGCCGCCCTCGTGGTGCCGTTCTCGGTGGGCCCGCACACGGTTCGGCTTCCCGAAACGCTCGCCGGGACCGTCTCGGCGGTCGCCGACGCCGCGACCGCCGATGTGCTGCTCGTGCCGACGGCCGAGGGCCTGTACGCCGTGGACGCGGCCGAGGCCGCCGTCGTCCCGCTCACCCCGCTCGACCTGACCCGCCCGCTCGCGGCGGTCACCCTCGACGGCGTGAGCGGCACCCTCCTGGCCGGCCCCGACGCCACGCTCGTCGCGGTGCGGCGCGCTCTGCTCGCCGGGGCCGGGCTGCTCGCCTCGGAGCAGCTCGGGGTCGCCGAGTGGTGCCTGACCGAGACGGTGACGTACACCCGCGAGCGCAAGCAGTTCAACCGGCCGGTCGGCTCCTTCCAGGCGCTCAAGCACCGGATGGCGCAGCTCTGGCTGGAGGTGGTCTCGGCGCGGGCCGCCGCCCGCAACGCCGCCGACGCCCTCGCCACCGACAGTCCGGAGGTGGCGCTCGCGGTGGCCGTCGCCCAGGCGTACTGCGCCAGGGTCGCGGTGCACGCGGCCGAGGAGTGCGTACAACTGCACGGCGGCATCGGCATGACCTGGGAACATCCCGCCCATCTCTATCTGAAGCGCGCCAAGTCCGCGCAGATCGCCCTCGGTTCGGCCGGGGAGCACCGCGCCGCGATCGCCGAACTCGTCGATCTGCCGACGCCCTGACACGCAAGCTCGCCCGCCCCACCCCGGCCCCGTTCCGCGTCGCCCACGCGGAGCGGGGCCGTCCGTCGTCCGCATGGGGTGCTTGCGCGGGCCGGCCGGCTTGGCGGGTCCTGCCGCGCCGTCCACGGCGGCCAAGCGCCGGTGCTGATCGACCGAGGTCCCCGGGGGGTGACAGGGTCACGGAAACGGGCGCCGAGGTGTACTCGGCGGGGCGGGCCGAGAAACTCGCCGATGTCACCAGGCCCTTCGGCGAGCCGGGTATCCACCACCCGTAGGCTCGTGGTCTGCTCGATGGCCTGCCGGAACGTTCCTTCGGCCTGGATTCCCGGCAACCCGCCGGGGCCGGGGGAACTCCCGGCGGGGTGTGCCCGCACACCCCGCCGCGAGCGGGCGGACGCGTTCCGCGGCATCCGGCCGCGGTGTGCGGCCGGACCGCCTGTCACCACGCCCCCCGGGGAGGACCCCAGCCGTGCTGGAGCTCAGCAACATCACCGCCGGCTACGAGCGGGGCCGCCCCGTCGTGCGGGACATGAGCCTGGCCGTGGCCCGGGGCGAGGCGGTCGGCCTTCTCGGGCCCAGTGGTTGCGGCAAGTCCACGCTCGCCCGGGTCGCCGCGCTGCTGCACCGCCCCGACGCGGGGACCGTGGTCCTCGACGGCACCACCGTCACCGACTACCGCCACCGCGCCCCGCGCGCCCTGCGCACCACCGTGGGCGTCGTCCTCCAGGCGCCCCGGCTCTCCGCCACCGACCCGAGGCTGCGCCTGCGCGACCTGGTCGCCGAGCCGCTCCGGGCGACCGGTCGGCGCATCGAGATCCGCGAGCGGGTCGACGAACTCGCCCAGGCGGTCGGCCTCGGCGGCGACCTCCTGACGCGCGGCATCCGCGACGTCAGTGACGGCGACCTCCAACGCGCTTGCCTCGCACGGGCGTTGGTGCTCCGCCCACGCCTGCTGATCTGCGACGACATGACCGCGGCCCTGGACGCCGCCACGGCCGCCGCCCTGATCGCCGCCGTCGAGGCCTACCGCCGAGGGACTCAGGCGTCCCTGCTGGCCGTGGGCCCCGACCCGGCCGTGCTCGCCCGCTGGTGCGACCGTACGGTCAGCTGGTCATCTCCGCCGTCGGACGCCCATCCGCTCTGACGCGGGCGGGCTCGGAGCCGGTTCACGCGCCGACAGGACAGCAACCGGGGTGTCGGCCCCCGCATCCGAAACGCCGTGTGTCGGACGGGGGAAGGTCCGGCCAACTCTCGGCAGGGGAGCGCCCGTTGCGGGGCCCGCGTCGCATACTCGGTCGCGCCCGTCCGTCGTCCCCAGGAGCGTACCCATGGACCGTCCGACCCGTCGCACTGCCGTCGCCACCCTCGCCGCGGCGCTCGCCGTGCCCGCCCTGGCCGGCACCGCCCGCGCGGCCGGGCGTCCTTCGGGGCCCCGGCCCCTGCCCCGGCCCGTGCCCCGCACCCACGCCCACAACGACTACGAACACACCCACCCCCTCTACGACGCCCTCGCGCACGGCTTCACCAGCGTCGAGGCCGACATCTTCCTCGTGGAGGGCCGTCTTCTCGTCGGTCACGACCCCACCGAACTCGACCCCAGCCGCACCCTGGAGTCGCTCTACCTCGATCCGCTCCGACGGCTGGTCCGGGCCAACGGCGGCTCCGTCTACGGCGGTTGGCGCCACTCCTTCCAGTTGCTGGTCGACATCAAGACGGAGGGCGCGGCCACCTACCGCGAACTCGACCGGCGGCTGCGCCCCTATCGCGCACTCCTCAGCTCCTGCGCGCACGGACGCGTACGCGCAGGAGCCGTCACCCCTGTCGTGTCCGGCGACCGTGGCGCCCGCGTCCCGATGGAGGCGCAGCCGGTGCGGTACGCCTTCTACGACGGGCGGCTCGACGACCTCGGGTCGGGGGCCACCGCCTCGTTCATCCCGCTCATCAGCGAGTCCTGGACCGACCACTTCACCTGGACCGGCGCCGGACCCTTCCCCGCGGACGAACGCGCCCGGCTGCGTGACCTGGTGGCCCGCGCCCACGCCGACCATCGCCGTCTGCGGTTCTGGGCCACTCCGGACCTCGCCGGACCTCAACGGGACGCCCTGTGGCGCGAGCTGTATGCCGCCGGCCTCGACTGGTTCAACACCGACGACCTCGCGGGACTCGAAGCCTTCCTCCGCCACGCCAACGGCGGGTGACGGCGGCGCGGGGTCACGCGCAGTCAACACCCGTACGGCGGACATGTCTTGGGCCGGTCGGCGGCGCCTCCTCCGCCACACTGTCGCGCGAATGCCGTGCGTCCGGTGCGGCGGAGGAGGGTCGTCATGGCTGTTTCGATCTCGGTGGTCCTGTTGCTCGTGGTCCTCGCGGTGATCTTCCTGCGGAGCGGCGGGCTCAAGGTGTCCCACGCCGTCGTCTGCGTGCTGCTCGGCTTCTTCCTGGCCGGCACGAGCATGGCCACCACCATCCAGGACGGGCTCGACGCCACGGCGGGTGTGGTCGCTAGCCTCAAGCCATGACCAAGGCCCGCCGGAAGATCACCGTCCAGGAGCGGCGCGCCCGCCTGGGCGCCCGCCATCTGCTCGCCCCCGCCGCCCGTGCGAGCACCCCGGAGGCGGTCGCCGAGGCGGTGCTCGGACTCCACGCCACCGACCCCGCCTCGGTCTACCTCGCCGCCGCCGCGCGCTTGAAGAACCCTGCCGTGGCGGACCTGGAGCGCGCACTGTACGGGGACCACACGCTGGTGCGGATGCTCTGCATGCGGCGCACCATGTTCGTGGTGCCGCGCGACCTCGCGCCCGTCGTGGACGCGTCGACCGCGCGCGCCGTGGCCGCCCGTGAGCGCAGGAACCTCGCCAAGGTCATCAAGGAGCAGTTGGGCTTCGACGACCGCTGGTTCGCCGCGACCGAGGCGGCGGTCCTGGCCGCACTCCACAAAAGCGGTGAGGCGACGGCGGCCCAACTCGCCGAGCTCGTACCGGACTTGAAGTCAGTAATCGTTCAGGCCGAGGGCAAGCCGTACGAAGCCCGGCCGCGCATCACCAGCCGCTTCCTCGGCGTGATGGCCGCCGAGGGGCGCATCCGGCGCGGTCGCCCCTTGGGATCCTGGGCCTCCAGCCAGTACCGCTGGATCCCCGCCGAACCCCACCCCGAACTGCCGCTCGACGAGGCGAAGGCGGAGCTCGCCGCGCGCTATCTGGCCTCCTTCGGCCCCGCCACCACCGAGGACGTCAAGTGGTGGACGGGCTGGACCCTCACCGACACCCGCAAGGCGCTGGCCCGTACCGAAGCGGTCGAGGTCGACCTCGACGAGGGCCCGGGCCACGCCCTGCCCGCCCAGCTCGACGCCCCCGCCGAGCCGGGGCCCTGGGCGGCGCTCCTCCCCGCGCTCGACCCGACTCCGATGGGCTGGCGCCTGCGCGACTGGTACGTCGACGCCGCCCTGACGCCCCAACTCTTCGACACCAACGGGAACATCGGGCCCACCGTGTGGTGGAACGGACGCGTGGTGGGCGGATGGGCCCAGCGGGCCGACGGCGAGATCGTCACGGAACTGCTCGTGACGGACGGCGTGGGGCGGGACGCGCGCTCGGCCATCGCCGGCGAGGCGGAGCGGCTGGCCTCGTTCTTCGCCGAGGTCCGCGTCAAGCCGAGCTTCCGCACCCCCTTGGAGCGGCGGCTCGCCTCCTAGCGGGCGGACCTCAGGAAGCGGGTTGTCGGACCAGTCGCGACCGGATGAGGAACCGCACCCCTTCCGGCGCTTCGAGCGAGAACCCGCTGCCGCGGCCCTCCACCACGTCGACGATCAACCGGGTGTGCCGCCACAGCGCGTACTGGCTCGCCGAGATCCAGAACGGCACGGGCTCGTCGAGGCCCTCCACCGCGAGCGAGGCGAGGAGTACGTCCGAGCCCCCGGTACGGAACTCGCCCCGGGGGTAGCACATGGGAGCGCTGCCGTCACAGCAGCCGCCCGACTGGTGGAACATCAGGGGGCCGTGGACCGCGCTCAGCACGCGGATCAATTCGGCTGCGGCGGGCGTGAGTTCAACGGCCGGGCTGGCCGGGTCGGCCGGGGCGTTCGGTTGCGGGTGCTCTGCGGGCGTCATCTCGGCCTCGCTCCTGCGGCCCGGACGCACCGGCCCCCGACGGGCGGTGTCGTGCGGGTCCTGGTGCCCAGCTCACCACGCTCGGGGTTGCGCGTGGGTTGCGACCCCCTCGGGCGGGCGTTGCGCTGTCGACCTCCGGGGCCGGACCCCCTTGACTCCCCAGGGAGTTGAGGGCCCGGCGCCCGGGGTGAGGACACAGCGGGTCAGATGAGGTCCATCGCGGCGACCTCATCGGGACTGCCGTAGCTGACCGGACCCTGGAAGCGGCGCCGGGCGTTGGCGAACCACCAGACGGTGGCGATGAGCAGCACCACACCGAGCGCGATCGGGGCGTAGTTGAACGAGTCGACGGTGATGGGGGAGACCTGCGGCAGCATGAACAGCACGCTGCTGAGCACGATCCACACCACGGCGACGGCCGCGACCGGCCTGCCGTAGCGGCCCAGGTTCCACGGTCCCGGCTCGAAGTCCTTCAGGCGCAGCCGCAGGAAGATCGGCACGCCGTACGCCAGGTAGAGGCCCACCACATTGACGCTGACGATGGCGGTGAACGCGGTGTGCGACCACCAGCCCGGGATGATCAGGACGAGCGCGCAGGCCGCGGCCAGCCACACCGCCTTGACGGGCGTACGGGTGCGCAGCGACACCGAGTGCCACCAGCGCGATCCGGGCATCGCCCCATCGCGCGAGAAGGCGAAGATCTGCCGGGTGTTGCTGGTCATGTTGGCGAGGCCGCAGAACAGCATGGCCCCGATCACGATCAGCAGGAGCAGCTTGGCGGTACCCATGCCGAGCGCGTCCACGAGGATCTGGACCGGCGGCGCCGCCGCCCCGATCTCGGCCGCGTAGTCCCGGATCGCGTAGACCAGGGCCAGCATGAGGACCAGCCCGGCAAGGGCCGAGTAGATGATCGCCCGCATGATGCCCTTGGGCGTGTTGACGGTGGCCCGCACCGTCTCCTCGGACATGTGGAAGCTGCCGTCGAAGCCGGTGAACGTCCAGCTCGTGACCAGCAGGCCCAGCATCGCGGCGTACAGGCCGTTGTCGAAGCCGGTGCTGTTGACGAAGTGCGTCGCGAACGAGACGGGCTGGTGCGAGGAGGGCTTCACGGTCAGGGCGACGACGATGACCACCATGCCGATCAGGAGCCACCACACCGAGATCCGGTTCACCACGGCGACCAGCTGCACGGTGTAGGTGTTGGCGAGCGCCTGCACCAGGAGGATCGCGGTGGCGATGCCGACGGTCTGCTGGGGGGTGCCTTCGTAGGAGGGCCACTGCATCGTGATGAACGCCTGGATGAAAGTGGCGGCGGCGTAGTTGGTCGCGGCGGTGCCGCCGACCTGACCGACGAAGTTCAGCCATCCCGTGTACCAGGACCAGGCGCCGCGATGACGCTTGGCCAGCTTGCCCGCCGAGAAGTACAGCGCCCCGCTGGTGGGGTAGGCCGACGCGATTTCACCCATCGCGGCGCCCACGAACAGCACCATGACGGAGACGCCGATCCAGCCGAAAATGAGAATACGGGGACCCCCGGCCCCCATTCCGAAGCCGAATGCGGAGAAGATTCCGGAAATGATGTTGATGATGGTGAACGATATCGCGAAATTGTCGAAGGCATGGAATCGCCGGGTGAGTTTCCGGGGATATCCCATCGCGTGCAGGGTGGCGTCGTCGTCGAACGCCACGGATGGTTCCTTGGCTCTGCTCGGTGGACGCGTGCGGGACTTCTGGTCGGACACAGGAGCAACCTTTCCTCGGGAGTGAAAAGACGCGTGGGTCGCGGCCGGGCCGTGGTCGCCCGGTGGTGGTCAGGCAGGCGCGGGGGTCGGAAGTCCGCAGGACCGCCTGGCCCTGGTCAGCTGTTCCCCGGGATCGCCGAACACGCTCCAGGGCATGCGCGAGGCGTAGGGGCCCATGGCCGTGAGGACTTCCCGTGCTTCGAATTCGCGCTTCGCCATGAACAGGGCGTGCGCCAGATAAGCCAGATCGAGGACCGGAGTGAACCGGTAACTGGCCGCCTGGGGAAACCAGTTGTGGTAAATGCTCATGGTGGTGGTCGCCCATTGCGGCTGTTGCCAGGTGTGATCCGCGAGGAGCGCGTTCGGGTCGTAGTCCTCGACCAGTGCGACCAGCGGAAGCAGGCGCAGCGGGGAGGTGGCCGGTGCCCGGTGGCTGAGGAAGGAGGCGACGTCCCAGCGCGCGCTCGCCGACCCGCCGTGCCGGGTGAAGAAGCAAGCCAGAAAGCGGTGATGGGCCTCGCGGTGCCAGGGGTCCAGCCGCAGGACGTGGGAGAACATCTGCCACGGCCCGGCCGGCGCCGTCAACAGGCCCCGGGGGCCGGGTCCCGGGGTCCGTCGATGCGGGCCAGGGCGAGTTGGGCCACCCACGGGGTCGGGTCCTGGGGCAGCAGTCGCGCGGCCCGCACACAGGCAGCCTGCGCTATGCGCAACAGGGTGTCGGCACGGGAGTCGCCCGCGTCGGCCATGCGCAGGGCGCGGATCATGGCCACCCGCGCCCCCAACAGGGCTGCTTCCGGGCCGGGTTCCTCCGCCATCCAGCGTTCCGCCAGGTCGGAGTCGGCCGCTTCCGAGGCCAGGACGAGCGAGCGGTGGGCGCGCAACTCGTAGTCGCCGCGCGCTTCTTTGAGGACGTTGTGGGCGCCCAGGTAGCGTCCGGCGCGCACGTCCGTGCACGCGCGGGCCAGCTCGCGATCGTCGGCCGCCGGATGCCACACGTAGTGTCCCTCGAACGAGCCGGCAGCCACGATCCTCTCCCCGTCCCCGCAGACGACACCCTGCGCCCTATGAATTCCAGCCATGCGGAATTCCGCCGGAGCCCGAGCGCTTACGCAGGTTCACCGACAGCGACCCACACCTTACTCATCCCTTAGGCGTATCGAAACTCGCCGCCCGGAATATATTGTTCCGTGCCTTTTAGGGAAGCGTCCGGGGTCCCGCTAATTCATTGGCTCCGAGTCAGTTTTCGGTGGCGCATTCCCGCTCCTTCGGCGTGAGTATGCATCTGGCATATTCACGCGAGGCTCGTGCGGGGTCGGGTCGGTGCCATGGCCCGCGCAAGCCCCGGGCCTGCGGTTACGCCTCGGTGGCGGGCCGGTGACAAAAGTCCAAGCCCGGCCGACGGATGTCCGTGGACGGTGGCTCGCCCGCTGCACAGACTGCCCAGCACGCGGTCGGCGACGCCACCGCCGAGCACCGGTCACCGCCCCACACCCGTGGGGCCCCCACCGAAGGAGTGCCCGTGTCCTCCACCGCCTTCAGAGCAGCCGCCGCGGCCGTCGGCGCCGCCGTGCTGGCACTTGCCGCCACCGTCGCGCCCCCCGCGGCGGCGGTGGCGGCCCCCGACGCCGGCTACACGATCGGCGTGGGCTCCCCCGTGCCGTACGCGCACCCGACGGACACCCCGGCCTCGACCTACATCGACAAGGACGGCACCTTCTACTTCCAGCAGTCCGCCGCGCTGTACGGCGCCAAGGACCCCCGTTACTGGGAATTCTTCACGGGCGCCGACATGGACGGCGCCACCCGGTCGGGCGCGATCAGCGACGCGGTCGACCCCGCCAACGCCCAGGACAAGAACAACGACACCACCTGGCGCTGCAACAACAGCCCGACCGGCCGCGAGGCGACGTACGCGGTCGGCAACGCGGGCTACTCGCAGAAGAACTACTGCGACCTGTCGGGGGTGTGGGTCGACCCGGACACCGGCGACTGGTACGGCCTGGTGCACAACGAGTTCACCCCGGCCCCCTTCAACGACGGCATCCACTTCGACGCGATCGACTACGCCGTCTCGAAGAACCAGGGCCGGACCTGGACCATCAAGGACCACGCCATCACCTCGCCGTACAGCACCCGGCGCGGCGACACCGCCCAGTTCCCGAACGAGACGTACTCCTACGGCGACGGCGACCAGCGCCTGTTCGTCGACACCAAGTCGGGCTACTTCTACGTCTATTACGGCTCACGGATCGTCGCCAAGGGAGGCAACTGGCAGGACAGCCTCGCGCATGTGGCCCGGTCGCCGATCTCCTCGAAGATGGCCCGGGGCTCCTGGCAGAAGTGGTACGACGGCCACTGGACGCAGCCCGGCGTCGGCGGCCTGGAGAGCAACATGGTGCCCGTCGACGCGTCGAGCACCACCGGGTACACACCCGTCGCGGGCGACTACGACCCGGCCAACCCCGGCACCGTGAGCCAGCAGATAGCGGCGGGCCAACTCCCGCCCAGATCACCGCTGTTCGTGATGAACATCGCCTATGACGCCCATCTCGGTCTCTACATCGGCGAGCCCGAGGCCGTGAACGGCACCGCGCCGCAGCGCTTCTACGCCACCGACGACCTCGCGAGCCAGAAGTGGCATCTGATCGGCGACACCGGCGGCTACACCAACAACTCCTGGTACCGCTGGTTCCTCGACGGGGCGAACCGCACCAACTCCACCATCGTCGGCAAGACCTTCCGCTCCTACTGCTCCATCGACTGCCAGGGCGGGGCCGACGGCGAGTACGTGGACGTCACGGTGGACTCCTCGACGCCCGCGGCACCCCCGTTCGACCTCGGCAGGTCCTACCGGATCGGCAACGGCGACGGCCGGGTCCTCGCCCAGGCGGCGGGGACCGCGGACACCACCTCGGGTGCCCGGGCCACCGGATCGGCCCTGGAATCCTGGGTGTTCACCTCCGACGGCGACGGCTCGTACCGCATCACCAACGCCTCCACCGGCGGGCTCCTCGGCGTCCCCACCACCAAGGCCGGACGCGCCTGGGGTGCGAAGCCGACGGTGACGGCGGCCGGCCCGGGCGGCCCCGCGGTCGGACAGCAGTGGTTCGTCGTGCCGGTGGCCAACACCGGGTCCTACCGGCTGGTCAACCGCCACAGCGGGCTGGTCATCGGCCTGTCCGCGCAGGACGGACGCCTCGCCGAGACCACGCCGACGCGCACCTGGACCAACACCACGGGCAGCGGGGTCGGCGGCTCCCGGAGCGCCGGCGAGCAGACCCTCACCCTGACCCCCACGGGCGCCGCGCCCGGCGGACCGCTCGACGGCACCCACACCCTGACGGCCTCGGGCAAGTCGCTCGACGACCCCGGCCACTCCACGACCCAGGGCACCCAGCTCGTCACCTGGAGCCCCAACGGAGGAAGCAACCAGAACTGGATCCTGACCCGGCAACCCGACGGCGGCTACCGGATCGTGAACGCCGAGTCGAAGCTGTGCGTCGATGTGAGCGGGGGCTCCACCGCGGCCGGGGCCAAGGTGATCCAGTGGGCCTGCACCGGCGGCGCCAACCAGCGCTGGGTGATCACCGCGGCACCCGGCGGCGGCTACACCCTCGCCTCGAAGGCCGGCGGGCTGCTGCTCACCACCGCCTCGGGAGCCGACGGAGCCCTGGTCACCCAGCAGCCGGACACCGGCTCGGCCCTCCAGCGCTGGACGCTGGGCTGACCGCGAGGACCACTTGAACGATCAAAATCGAAGGGGGGTTAGCATATGAGCGCCGCCTAGCTCGAAAGATGAACCTGTGACTGTCAATGACGACTCGTTCACCAACTGGAAGAACCGCGAGGAGATCGCGGAGTCGATGATCCCCATCATCGGGAAGCTGCACCGCGAGCGGGACGTGACGGTCCTGCTGCACAGCCGCTCCTTGGTGAACAAGTCGGTGGTCAGCCTTCTGAAGACCCACCGATTCGCCCGCCAGATAGCCGGCGAGGAGCTCTCGGTCACCGAGACGCTGCCCTTCTTGCAGGCTCTGACCACCCTCGATCTCGGCCCCTCCCAGATCGACATCGGCATGCTCGCCGCGACGTACAAGGCGGACGACCGCGGCCTGACGGTCGCGGAGTTCACCGCGGACGCCGTCGTCGGCGCCACCGGCGAGAACAAGATCGAGCGTCGCGAGCCGCGCGATGTCGTCCTCTACGGCTTCGGCCGGATCGGCCGCCTCGTGGCCCGCCTCCTCATCGAGAAGGCGGGCTCCGGCAACGGTCTGCGGCTGCGGGCCATCGTCGTCCGTCAGGGCGGGGACCAGGACATCGTCAAGCGCGCCTCGCTGCTGCGCCGCGACTCCATCCACGGTCAGTTCCAGGGCACGATCACCGTCGACGAGGCGAACAACAAGATCATCGCCAACGGCAACGAGATCAAGGTGATCTACGCGGGCGCCCCCTCGGAGATCGACTACACGGCGTACGGCATCAAGAACGCCATCCTCATCGACAACACGGGCAAGTGGCGCGACCGCGAGGGCCTCTCCAAGCACCTGCGCCCCGGCATCGACAAGGTCGTCCTGACGGCTCCGGGCAAGGGCGACGTGCCCAACATCGTCCACGGCGTCAACCACGACACCATCAAGCCGGACGAGCAGATCCTGTCCTGCGCCTCCTGCACCACCAACGCGATCGTCCCGCCGCTGAAGGCGATGGCGGACGAGTACGGCGTCCTGCGCGGCCACGTGGAGACCGTCCACTCGTTCACCAACGACCAGAACCTGCTGGACAACTACCACAGCGCGGACCGCCGGGGCCGTTCGGCGCCGCTCAACATGGTCATGACCGAGACGGGTGCCGCCTCGGCCGTGGCCAAGGCGCTGCCCGACCTCAAGGCGCCGATCAGCGGCAGCTCGATCCGGGTGCCGGTGCCGGACGTCTCCATCGCGATCCTCAGCCTGCGGCTCGGGCGCGAGACCACCCGCGAGGAGGTCCTCGACTACCTGCGGAACGTGTCGCTGACCTCGCCGCTGAAGCGCCAGATCGACTTCACCACCGCCCCCGACGCCGTCTCCAGCGACTTCATCGGTTCGCGGCACGCCTCGATCGTCGACGCGGGCGCCACCAAGGTCGACGGCGACAACGCGATCCTCTACCTCTGGTACGACAACGAGTTCGGCTACTCCTGCCAGGTCATCCGCGTCGTCCAGCACGTCTCGGGCGTCGAGTACCCGACCTACCCGGTGCCGGTGCTCTGACCGGACCCACCCGCGGGCCCTAGGGGCGACCCGATGCGCGCCATCGGGTCGCCCTTCGGCATGTCGCCCGCGAAGCCGCCCGGCGGGCTCGTTCCGGCGATGCCGCCTATCGTGAAAAGCACGAACATCGAAGCAGGGGACAGGCAGCAGAAGGCCGAAGAGGCGTCGCGCGGGCAGGTGCAACGTGAACGGGTCCGGCATCGACTACGAGGCGGTGTTCCGTCGGCTGCCCGCGCCAGTGGCCCTGCTGACCACCGACCTCGTGTACGCCGACGCCAACCCGGTGTATCTGACCACCATCGGCCGTACCCGGGACGAACTCGTCGGCCGCTACCTCTTCGACGTCTTCCCCGACAACCCGGACGACCCCGGCGCCAGCGGGATGAGCAACCTGGGGGCCTCGCTGCGCCGGGTCGCGGCCACCGGCGAGCGCGACGCCATGGCGCTCCAGCGCTACGACGTGGAGGACCGGGCCAGGCCCGGGGTGTGGGAGGAGCGGTACTGGAGCGCGGTCAACACCCCCGTGTTCGACGGCGAAGGCCGCGTGGTCCTGCTGCTGCACCGGGTCGAGGAGGTCACCGAGCTCATCCGGGCCCGCGGCCGGACCGGCGCGGTCGACGGCGAGCGGGCCCAGGTCCTGGAGGCCGAGCTGTACAGCCGGGCCAGGGAATTGCAGGAGGTCAACGAGCAGCTCCGCCAGGCACACGCCCGCGAGCACGAAGTGGCCCTGTCCTTGCAGGCCGCGATGCTGCCCGCGCTCGCACCCCTGGGACACCACCGCGCCGCCGTGCGCTACCGGCCGGCCACCGGAGCCCTGAACGTGTGCGGCGACTGGTACGACCTGGCGGAGCTGCCCGGGGACCAGCTCGCGGTCGCGGTCGGGGACGTCGTCGGGCACGGGCTCGCCGCGGCCGGTGTCATGGGCCAGTTGCGCAGCGCGCTGAGCGCCGCCTCCCGGGTGGCCGAGGGGCCCGCCAGCGCGCTCGACGTCCTCGGCCTGTACGCCCGCTTCGTGGACGGAGCGGAGTCCACCACGGTGTTCTCGGCCGTCATCGACTGGGCCGAGAACACCGTGGTGTACAGCAGCGCGGGCCACCTCCCCGCGGCGCTCCTTGCCCCGGACGCGACGGTGACGTTCCTGGACCGGGCGACGGACCCACCGCTGGGCGCGCGCCCCGAGCCCCAGGCGCGCCCCCAGGCCTGCCGCGCCTTCACGGAGGGGGCACGCCTGATCCTCTACACCGACGGCCTGGTCGAGCGCCGCGACGAGGACATCGACACCGGCCTCCAGCGGCTCGCGGCCTCCCTCGTGCGCCACCACGGCTCCGATCCGGAGGCCCTCGCGGACGCCGTCCTGGTCGATCTGCTGCCGTCCGGCGGCGCCACCGACGACACGGCGCTGGTCGTCATCGCGCTGTGACGCGAGCGCCCCGGAGGCGTGCCCAGCATGAGCGGGCACGCCTCCGGGGCGCGATCCGTCGACCCGGGGGAACCCTCACATCGAGGGCGCCCGTTCCGGGCCGTTACCAGTAGTGCCGCCGACCACCGACCGCGTGACCCACGGATCCCAGGAGCCACAGAATGGCGCCGATGACGACGAGGATGATGCCGATGGTCCACAGGATGGAAATGCCGGTCACGAAACCGACGACCAGCAGGATGATTCCGAGGACGAGCATGATGTCCTCCGCTCTCGTGGAAGGGTTCCCGCTCCTGGTACCAGAGTAGGTCCGCGCGACCCATACGGCCCTGTTCAGTACGGGGCGAACCGCGCGGGGGCCCCGCTAGGCGTTGGTCAGGCGGAGCTGGACGTCGACCTCCTGGTCGCCGGCCGAGGTCCCCGCGGCTTCGACGGAGAAGGCGGCGGCCAGGGTCTTGCGCAGCCGTTCCACCGCCACCGGACCGCCCTGGAGCTCGGCGGTGACCGGCCCGGACAGGAGCACCCCGGCCACCTCGCCCGGCGCGTGGTCGACGCAGAAACTGCCGGTCCAGGCGGCGGGCCGGGGCCCTTCGTCGCGATGGGGCACGACATCGGCGCGGTCGGAGGTGAAGTGGGTGCCCAGGACCTCGAAGACCGCGTCCGCGTCGGCGGGCGAGCACTCGCCGAGCATGACCTGCACCAGGTCCGGGGAGTCGGCTTCGGCCTTCGGGGAGGCGGGGGAAGTTGAGTCGTTCACGTTGTTCTCCGTGCTTCTGGCTCGGTGGCCGGTCGTCCTGACGGGCCGGGGGAGGGACGCTGGTCGTCAGAGGGCGCCCGTGCGGTCCCTCAAGGGGTGTGGCGTCATGCCCGGCAGAGACAGAAGGGGTGGCCCGCCGGGTCGGCGTACACCCGGAAGCCGCGCTCGCCGCCCTGGTCGTCCAGGTCGAGCGGGGTCGCCCCCAGCGAGAGGACCTGCTGCTCGGCCGCGTCGATGTCCTGGACGTCGAAGTCCAGGTGCAACTGCTGGGAGTTGCGGTCCCCACGCGGCCACTCCGGCGGGGTCAGACCCGGCGCCCGCTGGAAGGAGATGCGGTGACCGCCGGGGGCGTACAGGTCGTACCAGTCCTCGCCGTCGTTCTTCACTTCCCCGCCGAGGACCGCGGCGTAGAACGCGGCCAGCGCCTCGGGGTCGGGGCAGTCGAGGGCCACGAGACAGTACGTTGCGATGGGCATGCCGGTCTCCTGGGGGCCGTGGTCGTTCACAGTTCGCGCAGGGCCGGAAGCAGCTTCTTCTCGGCCCAGTCGATGAAGGGACGCTGGTGGTCGCCGCCGACCTGGACGAGGGCGACCTCGGTGAAGCCGGCCTCGACATAGGGGCGTACGGCCTCGACGAAAGTCGAGACGTCGTCGCCGCACGGAATGGCGTCCGCCACGTCCTCGGGCTTGACGAAGCTCGTCGCGCCCTCGAAGCCCGAGGGGCCGGGCAGTTCGGAGTTGACCGGCCAGCCTCCCATCGCCCAGCGGAACTGGTCGTGGGCCCGCGCGATCGCCGCGTCCCGGTCGGTGTCGAAGCAGACGGGCAACTGCCCGACGCGCGGCTTGCCCTGACCGCCGTGCCGGTCGAAGGAGTCGACCAGCTTCTTCTTGGGCTCGGTGGCGATCACCAGATCGGCGAGGCGTCCGGCCAGCGAGCAGGAACGCTCGCCGGAGACGGCGACGCCGATCGGCGGCAGCTCGTCCGGCAGGTCCCACAGACGCGCGTTCTGCACGTCGAAGTACTCGCCCTGGTGGTTGACCGTGCCGCCCTCGAACAGCGCCCGGATGACGGTGACGGCCTCTTCGAGCATGTCGAGGCGTACCTGAGGGGAGGGCCAACCGGCGCCCGTCACATGCTCGTTGAGGTTCTCGCCGGAGCCGAGCCCGAGCCGGAACCGTCCTTCGGACAGCAGTTGCATCGTGGCCGCCTTCTGCGCCACGACGGCCGGGTGGTACCGGATGGTCGGACAGGTCACATACGTCATGAGCGGGATCCGGCTGGTCGCCTGCGCCGCCGCGCCCAGCACGCTCCACGCGTACGGGGCGTGCCCCTGGGATTCGAGCCAGGGGAAGTAGTGGTCGGAGGTGACGGAGAAGTCGAAGCCCGCACGCTCGGCCGCGACCACGTCCTCGACGAGGGCGCGGGGGCCTGCCTGCTCGGTCATCATCGTGTAGCCGATTTGCACCATAATTCACCCATTGCCGATCCGCTGCGGCCAAAACCTCCGGCCGTCCCGCGGGCGGCCGACGATGCGCCGGGTACCCGCTGTGCCGTCACATACGCGGCGAGCCGTTGCCCGTACGCGGCCAGCATGCACCGCGCGGATGACCTTCGCCCGGCAGGTTTCGGGCCCGGGGGCGGGGCAACCCGCTCATGGACAGGTCTTCCCTGCTAGGAGTCGTCGTGGTTCTCGTCGCCGTATTCCTGCCCAACCTGATGCTGGTCGTCGTCCTGGCGCTGGCCCGGTACGAAGAACGCATGCGCGGGGGGAGCGACCCCGTCGAGGAGCCACGTCAGCAACTACGCCAGGAACCACAGGGACGTCACCTGGTCGCCGTTCCCGACCTGCCGTCCGCCGAGACGGCGGCCCGGCACAAGGCGCGGCCGCACAGGAGTACCACCGCCCGGGGCCGGCACGCGGCGTGAATCCGCCCCCGGCTCCCTCCGGCTCCCCGGATGTAGACCGCCGCGAATGACGGCATGATCGGCAGTGCGGCGGGACCCGGTAGGACGCAACGAACGCAAATGAACGCGCTACGAAAGGCTTGGACGCATGGCACGTGCGGCTCTGTTCGACGTCGACGGCACCCTCGTCGACACCAACCATCTGCACGTGGTCACGTGGTGGGAGGCGTTCCGCCAAGCGGGGCACGACGTGACGATGCACGACATCCACCGCGCCATCGGACTCGGCTCGGACGACCTCATCGAGCACCTCCTCGGCAAGGACCGCGACAAGGACGAGGACGAGACGCTGAGCGCCGCCCACACCTGTCTGTACGGAACCTACTTCGAGCGGCTGCCCTCCCTGGACGGAGCCCGGGGGCTGCTGCGCGAGTTGGCCTCGCGCGGCTGGCGCATCGTCCTGGCCACCTCGGCGGGCGGCCCCGAACTGAAGGCGCTGCGCCGCGCCATCGACGCGGACGACGTCATCGCGGGCGTGGCCAGCGCGGACGACGTGAGCGAGGGAAAGCCCGCCCCCGACCCGGTCCACCGGGCGCTGGAACTGGCGGAGGCCGAAGCGGGGGACGCGGTGTTCGTCGGAGACACGGTCTGGGACATGAAGGCGGCCGGGGCGGCGGACGTACGCGCCGTGGCACTGCTCACCGGAGGGATCGCCCGCGCGGACCTCGAAGAGGCCGGGGCGCTCGCCGTGTACGGGGACCCCGCCGAACTGCTCTCCCAACTGGACACCAGCATCTTCGCCCAGATGGAACGCGGGGAGTGACGCCCGGGTGAACACCGTCGGGGGGCCGGTCCCGCAAGACTTGGGACCGGCCCCCCGACAGGTGTCCACCGCTCAGCCACCGGCTGCCTCGGTCATCGACCACTCCGGTCGTCGACCGCTTCAGTCGCCGACCGCTTCAGTCGCCGACCGCTTCAGCCGTCGCCCCCGCTTCAGTCCTCGGCCGCCTCCTCCTGCGCCTCCTCGTTCGGCGTCAGGGCGTCCCCGGCCTCGCCGTCGTGGGCGTCCTCGCGTGCCGTCTCCTTCGGGTCGCGCGTCTCCGCGTCCTCGAACTCCTTGAGCACCTCGTCGAGCGCCGTGTCGGGGTGGGACGGGGAAGAGCCGTTGTCCTGCTGGTGCGGATGGGTCATGTCGCTCCCTGGTTCGCGTGCTGTGACGGGGTTCCTCAGTCGAGCTGCGGCAGCACCTTGGTGCGGTAGAAATCGAAGAACCCCTGCTGGTCCTTGCCGATCTGGTTGATGTAGACGGTGTCGAACCCGGCGTCCACATACCCCTTCACGGCCGCGACATGAGCGTCCGGGTCCGGTCCGCAGGTGACGTTCTCGCGGACCCGGTCGGCGGTGACCAGCTCGGAGGCCTGCTCGAAGTGGCTGGGGGTGGGCAGGATCTGGGGCAGCTCGCCGGGCAACTGCTCATTGGCCCACAGCCGGTGCGCGGTGCGCACCGCCTCCTCCTCGTCGGTGCCCCAGCAGACCTTGAGCCCCGCCATCACCGGTTTGGTGCCGCCCCCACTGCGCCGGAAGCGTTCGATGGAGGTCGTGTCGGGCGCCATGGTGATGAACCCGTCCCCGATGCGCCCCGCGACCTCCGCGGCCAGCGGTCCGAAGGCGGAGACGTCGATGGGCACCGGCTCGTCGGGGACGGTGTACAGCCGGGCGTTCTCGACCGTGTAGTGCTTGCCGTGGTGGCTGACCTGCTCGCCGGTGAAGAGCAGCCGCATGACCCGGACGGCCTCCTCCATCATCTCGAGCCGGACGGAGGCCTCCGGCCAGGGGTCGCCCAGGATGTGCTCGTTGAGCGCCTCTCCGCTGCCGATCCCGAGCCGGAACCGTCCGCCGAGCTGCACGGCGCTGGTGGCCGCGGCCTGGGCGAGGACGGCGGGGTGCGTCCGGATGATGGGGCAGGTGACGGCGGTCTCCACGGGCAGGGACACCGCCTGGGACAGTGCGCCGATCACCGACCAGACGAACGGGCTCTGGCCCTGCTCGCCGTTCCAGGGGTGGTAGTGGTCGGAGATCCACAGCGCCGTGAAACCGGCCTGCTCCGCCATTCTGGCCTGCTCCACCAGCTCGGCGGGGGTGTGCTCCTCGCTGGACAGGAAGTAGCCGTACTGCGTCATGGGGGACTCCTCACGGGGGTGGACGCGTCGCATCCCCTCCGGGTGGCCGAAGTACGCGCGGGGAAACCGCCCAGAGGTCCCCGAGTTCGGCGCCACTGGGCCCCCCTCCCCAGTCACCCTAGGCGCGGCCCCGGGCCCCCGCACCCGAGGACGGCCGAGTGGCGGCCCGGCCCGACCTCGGGTAGCCGTAGGAAGGGTGTGGGCACCCGGCTCAGGGGTACTGGCGGAGCGCGGCGGGGGAGCGACAGCGGAACGAGAAGGAGCGATGCACATGCCCGAGCGCCCCGCTGCGGACGGCCACGGGCGCATGCTGCCCCCACCGGCGGACCTCGACGGTGCGGATCTCGACCGCGCGGACACCGACCGTGCGGGACTCGGCCGTACGGACCTCGACCGTGCCGCTCCCGACCTCGCCACCCTCGACGTCGCGGCGCTCGAACGTGCCCTGACCGAGCGGGTCGACGGGGAGGTGCGCTTCGACGCCGGGAGCCGCGGCGCGTACAGCACGGACGGCTCCAACTACCGGCAGGTCCCCATCGGGGTGGTCGTGCCCCGCTCCGTCGACGCCGCGGTCGAGGCGGTCGCGGTGTGCGCGGAGTTCGGCGCTCCGGTCCTCTCGCGCGGCGGAGGAACCAGCCTGGCGGGCCAGTGCACCAACACGGCGGTCGTCATCGACTGGACGAAACACTGCGACGCCCTGGTCTCGGTCGACCCCGAGCGGCGCACCTGTGTCGTGGAGCCGGGCCTCGTCCTGGACGAGCTCAACCGCCAACTCGCGCCGCACCGGCTGAAGTTCGGCCCCAAGCCGTCGACCCACAGCCACTGCGCGCTCGGCGGCATGATCGGGAACAACTCCTGCGGCGCCTCCGCGCAGGCGTACGGCAAGACCGTCGACAACGTACGGCGGCTGGAAGTCCTCACCTACGACGGCACCCGGATGTGGGTCGGCCCCACCAGCGCCGAGGAGTTCGAGGCCATCGTCGCCGAGGGCGGTCGGCGCGCCGAGATCTACCAGGGCCTCAAGGACCTCGTCGACCGCGAGCTGTCGGAGATCAGGCGCGGCTATCCCAAGATCCCCCGCCGGGTTTCCGGCTACAACCTGGACTCGCTGCTCCCGGAGAACGGCTTCGACCTGGCACGCGCCCTGGTCGGCAGCGAGGGCACGCTGGTGACGGTGGTGCGGGCCGAGCTGGACCTCGTGCCCGTGCCGCCGTACGACGCCATTCTGGTGCTCGGCTACCCGGACATCTGCGCCGCCGCCGACGACGTGCCGCGTCTGCTCGAACACAGCTCCCCGGCCCAACTGGAGGCGCTGGACGGGCGGATGGCGCAGCTCATGCGCGAGGAACACGCCTATCTCGCGTCCCTGGACAACTTTCCCGAGGGCGACAGCTGGCTGCTCGTGCAGTTCACCGGCGACAGCCAGGACGACGTCGACAGCGCGGCCCACGCGCTGCTGCGCGCGATCGGCCGGGACGAGAAGGACGCGTCGGTGGCGTTCTCCGACGACACCACGCGCGAGCAGGAGATGCTCAAGGCCCGCGAGGCCGGACTCGGGGTGACCGCCCGGCCGCCCGACGAGCGGGAGACCTGGGAGGGCTGGGAGGACTCGGCCGTACCGCCGGAGCGCCTGGGCGACTATCTGCGCGCCCTCAAGAAGCTGTTCGAGGAGTTCGGCTACGACCATCCCTCCCTGTACGGCCACTTCGGGCAGGGCTGCGTCCACACCCGGATCCCGTTCGGCCTGAAAACCGCCGAAGGCGTGGCGGCCTTCCGCCAATTCCTGTTCCGCGCCGCCGACTTGGTGGCCTCCTTCGGCGGCTCCTTGTCGGGGGAGCACGGGGACGGACAGGGCCGGGGCGAGCTCCTCGTCCGCATGTTCGGGCCGTCCCTGGTGGCCGCCTTCGGCGAGGTCAAGGCGTTGTTCGACCCGACCGGGCGGATGAACCCGGGCAAGGTCGTCGAGCCGTACCGCAGCGATGCGAACCTGCGGCTCGGCGCGGGCTGGCGGCCCCAGGAGCACGTCACCCACTTCGCCTACCCGGACGACCACGGCTCCTTCAACGAGGCGGTGCTGCGCTGCGTGGGCATCGGCAACTGCCGCACCCACTCCGGCGGCGTGATGTGTCCCTCCTACCGCGCCACGGGCGAGGAGGAGCACTCCACGCGCGGCCGGTCCCGGCTCCTGTTCGAGATGCTGGGCGGCCACGCCGACTCGCCGGTGACCGACGGCTGGCGCTCCACCGAGGTCCATGACGCCCTCGACCTGTGTCTGGCCTGCAAGGGCTGCAAGTCCGACTGCCCCACCGGTGTCGACATGGCCACCTACAAGGCCGAGTTCCTCGCCCACCACTACGCCCACCGCCCCCGCCCGGCCGCGCACTACTCGATGGGCTGGCTGCCCCTGTGGGCCCGGCTGTCCCGGCTCGCCCCGCGGCTCACCAACGCCCTCGCCCACGCGCCGTACCTCGCCGGTCTCGGCAAGCGGCTCGCGGGGGTCGCACCCGAGCGGGAGGCGCCGGCCTTCGCCGAGGAGTCGTTCCTCCAGTGGTGGTCCGCGCGCGGTCTGCCCGAACCGGACCCGGCGGACGAGAAGACCGTCGTGCTGTGGCCCGACACGTTCTCCACGTACTTCCATCCCGCCGTCGCCAAGTCGGCGGTACGGGTCCTGGAGAGCGCCGGGTTCCACGTCGCGGTGCCCACCCGGGCCGTGTGCTGCGGCCTCACCTGGATCTCCACCGGTCAACTCACCACCGCCCGGCGCGTGTTGGGCCGCACCCTGGACGTGTTGCGCCCGTGGATCGAGGCGGGCACGCCCGTCATCGGGCTCGAACCGTCGTGCACCGCCGTCTTCCGCGCCGACGCCCCCGAACTGATGCCGCAGGACGAGGACGTCCAGCGGCTCACCCATCAGTTCCGGACCCTCGCCGAGTTCCTGCTCGACCGCGCCCCGAAGGAGTGGAAGCCGCCAACTCTCGCCCGCACGGCGCTCGTTCAGACCCACTGCCACCAACACGCCGTCCTCAAGGACGACGCCGACCGCGAACTGATGCGCCGTATGGGCCTGGACGCCGACGTCCTGGACGAGGGGTGCTGCGGTCTGGCCGGCAACTTCGGCTTCGAGCGGGGCCATTACGAGGTGTCCATGAAGATCGGCGAACTGGGCGTGCTGCCCGCGGTCCGCGCGGCCGCCCCCAGCACCCTGGTCGTCGCCGACGGATTCAGCTGCCGCACCCAGATCGAGCAGGGCCGCACCGGACGCCGCGCCCTGCATCTGGCCGAAGCGCTGGCGCTGGGGCTCGACGGGCCGCTGCCTGCCGACCACCCGGAGAAACTCGCCGACCGCCCCGAACCGTCGGCCACCGACGCACACCGGGCCACCACGGCGACCGGGCTGGCGTGCGCCGGCGCCGCGGTCGCCCTCTACGCCTGGACCCGACGACGGCGCAGGTGAGCCCGGACGCTCGCCCCGACCCCACCACCAGCGAAGCGAACGAGCGAAAGGCTGTCCCCCGTGACGATCAAAGTCTCCGACTACGTCCTTCAGCGGCTGCGCGAATGGGACGTCGAGCACGTCTTCGCCTACCCCGGCGACGGCATCAACGGCCTGCTCGCCGCCTGGGGACGCGCCGAGAACAAGCCCGTCTTCGTGCAGGCCCGGCACGAGGAGATGGCCGCCTTCGAAGCGGTCGGCTACGCCAAGTTCTCCGGCCGGGTCGGCGTGTGCGCGGCCACCTCCGGGCCCGGCGCCATCCACCTCCTCAACGGCCTGTACGACGCGAAACTGGACCACGTGCCGGTCGTCGCGATCGTCGGCCAGACCAACCGGAGCGCCATGGGCGGCTCCTACCAGCAGGAAGTCGACCTGCTGAGCCTCTACAAGGACGTGGCCGGCGCCTACTGCGAGATGGTCACCGTCCCCGAGCAGCTCCCCAACGTCATCGACCGCGCGATGCGCGTCGCCCGAGCCCAGCGCACGGTGACCGCCGTCATCATCCCCGCCGACGTACAGGAACTCGACTACTCGCCGCCGCAGCACGCCTTCAAGATGGTGCCCTCCAGCATGGGCATGTCCTCCTACGCGCCGGTCCCCGCGGACGACGACATCGCCCGCGCCGCCGAGGTGCTCAACGCCGGCGAGAAGGTCGCCATCCTCATCGGCCAAGGCGCCCGTAGCGCCCGCGCCGAGGTCGAGCAGATCGCCGACGTCCTCGGCGCCGGCGTGGCCAAGGCGCTCCTCGGCAAGGACGCGCTCCCCGACGACCTGCCGTATGTGACGGGCTCCATCGGACTGCTCGGCACCCGGCCCAGCTACGAGATGATGCAGGAGTGCGACACCCTGCTCGTCATCGGATCGAGCTTCCCCTACACGCAGTTCCTGCCCGAACTCGACCAGGCCCGTGCGGTGCAGATCGACATCGACCCGCAGATGATCGGCCTGCGCTACCCCTTCGAGGTCAACCTCGTCGGCGACTCCGCCGAGACCCTCAAGCGGCTCCTGCCGCGGCTGACCCGCAAGAAGCACGGCAAGTGGCGCAAGAAGATCGAGAAGGACACCGCGCGCTGGTGGGAGGTGATGGAACGGCGGGCCGCGGTGGACGCCGACCCCATCAACCCCGAGTACGTGGTGCACGCCCTGGACGCGCTGCTCCCCCCTGACGTGATCCTGGCCGCCGACTCCGGTTCCGCCGCCAACTGGTACGCCCGCCATCTGCGGATGCGCGGCTCGATGCGGGGCTCGCTGTCGGGCACGCTCGCCACCATGGGGCCCGGCGTCCCCTATGTCATCGGCGCCAAGTTCGCCCACCCGGAGCGCCCGGCCATCGCGATCGTGGGCGACGGCGCCATGCAGATGAACGGGCTCGCCGAACTGATCACCGCGGCCAAGTACTGGCAGGAGTGGAGCAACCCCCAGCTCATCGTGGCGGTCCTCAACAACCAGGACCTCAACCAGGTCACCTGGGAGATGCGCGCCATGTCCGGCGCCCCCCAGTTCCTGCCCTCCCAGTCGCTGCCCGACATCGCCTACGCCGACTTCGCCCGTTCCATCGGCCTCGACGGCGTACGGGTGGAGAAGCCCGGCGACGTCGAGGGCGCCTGGCGCCAGGCGCTGGCCGCGACCCGGCCGTTCGTCCTCGACTTCCGTACCGACCCGGCCGTGCCGCCGATCCCTCCGCACGCCTCGCTCGACCAGATCGAGGCCGCGGCCGCCTCCGTCCTCAAGGGCGACAGCGACCGCACCGGCATGATCCGGCAGGGCCTGAAGGCCAAGGTGCAGGAGATGCTCCCCGGCACCCGCCACCGCCACCCGGACGGCGGCGACCACGAGTGACGAGGACAGCCGCGCCCGGTGACGTGCCCTCGGTCGACGAGGTCGAGGCGGCCGCCTACACCCTGGCCACCGACACCCCCGAGGCCGACGGCACGCTGGAGTGGGCCAAGACCACCCTCGTGGTGGTCCACGCCCGCTCCGGCACCACCACCGGACTCGGCTACACCTATGGGGCGCCCGAGACGGCGGCGTACGTCCGCGGCCATCTGGCGCCGGTGGTCGGCGCCCGCTCCGCCTGGGACGTACCGGGCGCCAACGAGGCGATGACCCGGGCCGTCCGCAACGACGGACGCCCGGGCCTGGTGGCCGGCGCCATCTCCGCCGTGGACATCGCCCTGTGGGACCTGAAAGCCCGCCTCCTCGGCGTCCCGCTGACCCACCTCCTCGGACGGTCCCGCCCGCAGGTGCCGGTGTACGGCAGCGGCGGCTTCACCACCTACGACGACCGGCGCCAGGAACGGCAACTGCGGCGGTGGGTCGAGGACCAGGGCATCCCCCGGGTCAAGATCAAGATCGGCGAGTCGTGGGGGCACGCCGAGCACCGCGACCGGGACCGCGTCGCCAAGGCCCGCGCGACCATCGGCGACGCCACCGAGTTGTACGTCGACGCGAACGGCGGCTACACCGTCAAGCAGGCCGTCCGGATGGGCCGCTTCCTCGACGACCAGGGCGTCGGCTGGTTCGAGGAACCCGTCTCGTCGGACGACCTCGACGGCCTCGCCCGGATCAGATCCGCCACCGCCGTGGATGTCGCCGCCGGCGAGTACGGCTACACCCTGGCCTACTTCGGGCACATGCTGCGGGCCGGCGCGGTCGACTGCCTCCAGGCCGACGCGACCCGCTGCGGCGGCCTCACCGTCTGGCTGCGCGCGGCCGCCCTCGCCGAGGCCTTCGGCCTGGACGTCTCGGGCCACTGCGCCCCGCACGCACACGCGTCCGCCGCGGCCGCCGTGCCCAACCTCCGCCATCTGGAGTGGTTCCACGACCACGTCCGCCTCGAATCCCTGTGGTTCGACGGCACGTTGGACCCCACGGGCGGCAGCATCAGCCCCGGGGCCGACGGATCGCCGGGCCACGGACTGACCCTCAAGAGCGCCGACGCCGAACCCCACCGCACCGGCTGATCCGGTGGCGAGAGGGTGCCGTCCACCGTCGTGTCCCGAAAGGAAGGCCATGCCCGAGACCGTCGTCATCACCGGAGCGAGCGCCGGCATCGGCCGTGCCACCGCCCGCCTGTTCGCCGAGCGCGGAGACCGTGTCGTCCTGCTGGCCCGGGGTGAGGCCGGCCTCGACGCGGCCGCCGCGGAAGTGGAGGAGCTGGGCGGGCGGGCGCTGGCGCTGCCCGTCGACGTCGCCGACCCCGACCAGGTCGAGAAGGCCGCCGAAGTCGCCGAGGCGACCTTCGGGCCCATCGACGTCTGGGTCAACGTCGCCTTCACCTCGGTGTTCGCGCCCTTCGCGGAGATCTCCGCGGACGAGTTCCGGCGCGTCACCGACGTCAGCTACCTCGGCTTCGTGCACGGCACGCAAACCGCCCTTACGCGCATGCTTCCCCGCGATCGGGGCACCATCGTGCAAGTGGGCTCCGCACTGGGGGAGCGATCCATTCCGCTCCAGTCCGCCTACTGCGGAGCCAAGCACGCCGTCAACGGATTCACCTCGTCCGTACGCACCGAACTCCTCCACAGCAAGAGCCATGTACGTATCACCGTCGTCCAGATGCCGGCGGTCAACACGCCCCAGTTCTCCTGGGTGCGTTCGCGACTGTCCGGGCATCCCCAGCCCGTCCCGCCGATCTACCAGCCCGAAGTCGCCGCGCGCGCCGTGCTGTTCGCCGCCGACCACCCCCGGCGCAAGCAGTACTACGTCGGCGCCTCCACGGTGGCCACGGTGTGGGCCAACCGGTTCGTGCCGGCCCTCCTCGACCGCTATCTCGCCCGTACCGGATACGGCTCGCAGCAGCGCGAGGACCTGGCACCGGAGTCGTCCCGGGGCAATCTGTGGCAGCCCCTGGACCGGGCGCCAAAGGACGACCACGGCGCACACGGCATCTTCGACGAGCAGGCCCACGCCCGCTCGTACCAGGCGATGACGGCCCACCATCCCGTGCTGGCCACCGGCGCCGCCCTGAGCGCGCTGGCCGCGGCCGGCTGGGCGGTGCGCCGGTACCGCGACAAGACCTGAACCCCACCGCGAACAGCGCGGTGCACCGATGAAGGAGCGACGTCATGAAGGTGGCATTTCTCGTAGCGAAGGAAGGCATCGAGCAGGTCGAGCTGACCGACCCGTGGAAGGCCGTGGCCGACGCGGGCCACACCCCGGAACTGGTCTCCCCCGAATCGGGGCGCGTCCAGGCCTTCGACCACCTGGACAAGGCGGACACCTTCGCGGTGGACCGCACCGTCGGCGAGGCCCGCCCGGACGACTACGACGCCCTGGTGCTGCCGGGCGGGGTCGCCAACCCGGACGCGCTGCGCATGGACGAGGACGCGGTCGCCTTCGCGAAGGCGTTCTTCGACCTGGGCAAGCCCGTCGCGGCGATCTGTCACGCCCCCTGGACGCTGGTCGAGGCCGACGTGCTGCGCGGGCGCACCCTCACCTCGTGGCCGAGCCTGCGCACCGACATCACCAACGCGGGCGGCACCTGGGTCGACGAGCAGGTCAAGGTGTGCACAGCGGGCCCCAACACCCTGATCACCAGCCGCAAGCCGGACGACCTGAAGGCGTTCTGCGAGACCCTCCTCGGCGAACTCGCACCCTGACGAGCCCCGAAAGCCGGTGGGCGTTCAACCCACGGAAGGCACCCCGCCACGCGCGGGGTGCCTTCCGTATGTGGGGAGAGAGGTTTCCTCCTGGCGTGCCGTGGTAGTTCGGAAGGACGTTCCTTGCGTACGAAGGGACGAAGGCGCCGGACGGGTTGGGACCAACAGCCGCCGGCGCCGCCCGAAACCGCCCCGAGCGGTTACGGGGCGGAGCGCTCAAGGGGCGGTGGCCTCGGTGGTGATGAGGTCGAGCAGGGCCGGCATCCCACCGTCGGCCAGCGCCTTGCGCTGCCGGTCCGCGCCGTTGCCCTGGCGCAGGAGCCGGTGCATGAGGGCGCCGACCTCGCGGTCGTCGCCGGAGGCCTCAAGGGCATGGGAGATGTGCTGGGTGAGCCGGCACAGGGTGTCACCGGCGCTGTGCGGGCTTCCCGTCGCATCGATCAGGGTGCCGCCGAGGCCGTGCCGGGCGGCGTGCCAGATCGCGGCCTGGAGAAGCTCCGGCGGGCACTGCGGCTCGGGCTCCCCGCTCTTCTGCTCACGCAGGGCGGTGGCCGCGAGCGCCCGTACCAGACCCGCGAACATCACCGCGTCGTCCGCCCTCAACTGCACGTCCAGACACCGCACTTCGAGGGTGGGGTAGCGCTCGGACAGGCGCGCGTGCCAGTAGAGCTGACCGGTGTCGGCGATGGCCCCGGACTCGATCAAAGCCTTGGTGCGCCGGTCGTAGTCCTCGGCACCGGCGAACCGGGGCGGCAGGCCGCAGACCGGCCAGCGGCTGAAGACCAGGGTGCGCCAGCTCGCGAAACCGGTGTCCCGGCCCTGCCAGAGCGGGGAGTTGGCCGACATGGCGAGCAGCGTCGGCAGCCAGGCGCGGATCCGGTTGAGTACCGCCACGCCGATCTCCCGGTCGGGCATCCCGACGTGGACGTGCATGCCGTTGATGAACTGCTCGTCCACCAACTGCGGCGCCTGCACGCGCAGCGCCTGGTACCGCGGTTCCCGGGTGACCAGGGCGGGGGCGACCCCGGTGAGCGGGGCCGCCGCCGTCGCCGCGAGCCGGCAGCCGTAGCGCTCGGCGGCGGTGCCGAGCGCGTGCCGCAACCGCAGCAGATGTCCGCCCACCTCGTCCAGGGTCGAGCAGACCGGCGTGGCCACCTCGACCTGGGCCTGGAGCAGCTCGGGCTGCACCTCGCGCTCCTGCACCAGCGGCCCGAGTCCGGCGGCCGCCCGTACCTCTTCGGAGAGCGGAGCGGGCTGGCCCGAGGCGGGGTCGACCAGCACATACTCTTCTTCGACCCCCATCGTGATCATGAGCTGAGCGTATCCGCTCCGGATCGCCCCCGCCGGGTGGAAGCGGCGGCCCTTCGCCGCGGGGCGGGGCCGGACATCAGGCGTCGCTGAGGCAGCGTGCCTCGGTCCGCCGCGGGTGCGCGTGGGCCCTCAGATCGAAGTCGACCAGGACCGGGGCGCTCACCGTCGTGCTGAGGGTGGGCGTCGGCGAAAGGGGGCGCAGCGGGCGGAGCGCCTGGGGCTGGGCGGTCAGGGTGAACCAGACGACCTTGCCCTCGGGCGTGGTGTGGGTGCCCCAGCTGTCGCTGAGGTGGGCGACGAGGGCGAGGCCGCGACCGCGTTCCGCGAACGGCTGGGGCCCCTGGAGGCGGGGCAGTCGCGGGTCGCCGTCGGCGACGGAGGCGGCGAACTGCCCACGGGCCCAGCGCAGTTCGAGCACGCAACTCCCATCGCCCTCGGTGTGGCGGTGGACGTTGGTCAGCAGTTCGCACACGCCGAGGCTGACGGGCTGAAGGATGTTCTCCAACCGCCAGTGGCGCAGATGAGCGGCGACGATACGGCGGACCTGCGGAATGCGGGCCGGCGTCGCGTGCAGGCTCAGGGTGTACTGGCGGGGACTGTCGATGGTGACCACTTACGGCTCCCTTGTCGGCGGGAGCGGCTCGCCGGCCACTCCCGCGTCCGCAAACCACGCAAGGGCTACTAAAAGTAGCCAGGTGAGCACAGCGCGGATTCCTCCAGCATGACCCGTACGGCCGCATCCGCAACACGAAGCACCGCCGTCCCCCGCGCCACGGGGGTGCGCGGGGTCGCGGGCCCGGCGCCTCGCCGCTCGTCCCGCCGACAGGCACGGCCGGGCCGGCGGCGGGATAGTGGATGGTCCACGACCGGTGTGTGTCGCACCCCTGGAAGCGAGGCCCCCCTTGACGCCCCCCACGACCAACTCCACCGCCCGGCTCGGCTCCGGAGCACCGGTGTTCGGGGCGCCGTGCTGGGTGAGCCTGATGGCCCGGGACCTGCGTGCCACGCAGGACTTCTACGGTGCCGTCCTGGGATGGACGTTCCGGTCGGGGGCGCTGGGCGAGCAGTTCCGGATCGCGCTGGCGGACGGCGTGCCCATCGCCGGAATCGGCGCGCTGGCCCCGGCACTTCAGGTCGCGGTGGCGTGGACGCCGTACTTCGCGGTGGAGGACGCCGACGTCACCGCCAGCCGCATCCGGGAGCGCGGCGGCACGGTGGCGGTCGGCCCGGTCGCGCTGCACACCGGACGCGGGGCGCTCGCCTCGGACCGGGACGGCGCCGTGTTCGGCCTGTGGCAGGGGCCGCTGGTTCCCGAGTGGGAGCAGTGGCGGGACACCGCACCGGTCTGGACCCGGCTCCAGACCCGCGACGCCTTCGCCGCGGCGATCTTCTACGGAGAGGTCCTGGACTGGGCGTGCGACCGGCCCGGCTGCTGCGATGTGCGGTACGAGCACGACGAGGTCGTCCTGCGCCACGCCGGACATGTCGTCGCCCGGCTCACCTCCGGCGCGGTGGAGGCCGCCCCCGACCCCAGTCTGAGGCCGCACTGGCACACCCATTTCACCGTCGCGGACCCGCGCGCCGACGCCGAGAAGGCGCGGACGCACGGCGCCACCGTGCTGGCCGAGGGCGTCGCGCGCTCCGGGCCCTGGGTCCGCCTGAGCGACCCCGACGGTGCCACGTTCACCCTCAACACGAAGGGGTAGCCCGCGGCCGCGTTGCGCTCGTCCCCGTGGCGCGGCACGATGCCCGGGCCGGGTTCGGACCGGTGGCCGGCAGCCGGTGGTCAGCAGGGAGGTGGCAGGGATGTGCCGTCTGTTCGGACTGAGCAGCGCCCCGCGCCGCAGCCATGCCACCTTCTGGCTGCTCGACGCCCCGGACAGCCTCGCGGTGCAGAGCCACCGCGACCCCGACGGCACCGGGCTCGGGTACTTCGACCCGGACGGCACGCCCCAGGTCCGCAAGGCCCCCGACGCCGCCTATGCCGACCGGGACTTCGCGCGGGAGGCCCGCCGGATCTGCTCGGCCACCTTCCTCGCGCACATCCGGCTCGCCTCGACCGGCAGCCTCACCGCCCCCAACACCCACCCGTTCCAGCAGGACGGACGGCTCTTCGCGCACAACGGGGTCGTGGGGGGACTGCCCGCCCTGGAAGCCCACTTGGGCCCGGACATGGCCCTGGTGGCCGGGGAGACGGACTCCGAGCGGGTGTTCGCACTGATCACGCGGGAGATCCGGGAAGCGCACGGAGACATCGGGACGGGCATCGAGCGCGCGATGCGCTGGATCGCCGGACACCTGCCCGTCTACGCCCTGAACTCCGTGCTGACCACGCCGGACGAACTGTGGGCCCTGCGCTACCCCGACACCCATGAGCTGTACGTACTGGAGCGTGAGGCGGGCGGCCCGCACGGCGCCCGGCACCTGGACCACAGCGGAACCGGCGGCCGTATGCGCGTCCACTCCGGGGACCTCGCCGACACCCCGGCGACCGTCGTCGCCAGTGAGCCCATGGATGAGCATCCCGACTGGCGCCTGATGGAGCCCGGCGAACTGCTCCACGTCACGGCCGGCGGCCGGGCCGACCGGCGTTTGGTCCTGCCGGACCCGCCGGTCGACCCGCTCCGGCTCAGCGACCTCTCCGGCCGGGCGGCCCACTCCCAGACCGCGGGCGGATGAGCCCGGCTCAGCGCCCCAGGGCCTTGCGCAGTTGCTGCTTGTTCATCGACGAACGTCCGTCGATGTTGCGCTTCTTGGCCTCCTCGTAGAGCTGGTCCTTCGTCGGCCCCTGTGCGCCGCTGTGCGAACGCTCGCCGCCGCGCTGCGGCGCCGACTTCTTGTCCTGCGTCGACGTCCTGCTGGCCGTCTTGGACTCGCCGGACCTGGCGCGTTCCTTGTTGACCGTGCGCGCGGCGATCTCCTTGGCGCGCTTGGTCGAGGCACCGCGGTCCTCGGCGCTGTCCTTGATGTGCTCGTACTGGCGCTCCCGCTTGGGGCTCGAACCTGCCGGCATGGTGCTCCTCCTCGTCTTCGGTGTCCCGGCCCGTCCGGGGTGGGCGCGGACCGGTCGAGTACGGCTGGACGCCGCCTCGCGCGTGGGCCGTGGCCCACCCGCCAGTTCACTCCCGCACGTCACGGGCCGCGACATCAGGGCCGCCGGGCGGGGGAGCGAGGCGCTAGGCGCGGTGGTCCGGGTCCGAGCCCTGCGAGGCCTCGGGCGGCTGCCAGGAATCCGCCCCGGGCTGCGGCTCCTGCGGGGGCATCGGCTTACGGGTGGCGCGCCGGCTCCCGAACCAGAAGGCCCCGATCAGTACGGCGACGATGACGACGCCCACGCCCGTGAACAGCCAGGACGTGGAGGCCGCGGCGAGAGTCTGTGAAGCAGCGAAACTGGTCATGACGTGCGCCTACCCCCTGCGCGGCCGACCTGACACGCGGTCCCGGACGACTTCGGGCACCCGAAGCCGGACTCCCGGGCGCGATGACGCTGGGTGACGGTTCGGGATGCGAGGGTGCGGGGCCGCTGCTCTGCTGGAGCCATCTGTATCCCCCGATTCTCCAGGAGTGATCATGAGCGTCGCAGACGAGTTCGGTGCCCGAGTCCAGCAGATGCGTCAGAAGGCGGAGAAGCTGGAGCAGGCGGCGGAGCGCGCGGAGGACCCGGCCGAGCGCCGGCGGCTCAAGGACAAGGCCCGTCGCCTCCAGGAGCAGAGCAGGATGTCGGGCGAGAGTGGCGGCGTCCACCCCATGTGAGCGCGGAAGCTTACGGCCAAGGGAGTTGATGCTCTCTCAGCCGGTCAGGACACCCGGCAGGGCGAGGGCGCCGAGCAGGGCCGTCCCCATCAGGAGCCATGCGACGTAGTCGCCGATGTGGCCGGAGTGCAGTCGGCGCAGCGGCTCCGTCCAGGGCCGGGGTTCGCGGTGTGCCGGGGCGCGTACCGAAGCCGCCGAGAGTCCCGCGCCGAGCGCCGCCGACGCCAGGCCCAGGAGAGCGCCCAGCGGCGTCCACTGCGGCATGTGGTCCGGCTCGACGCCGAAGGCCCGGCCGACCGCCGTGCCGAGCCCCGGAACCATCCCCGCCGTCAGCGAACCGGCGAGCAGCAGCGCCGGGACGGCGACCATGGTGGCGGGCACCCGGCCGATCCAGCCCTGCGTCTCGGGCTCCTCGTCCTCGCCCTCCGTCTCGCACCCCCTCTCGTCCAGCGGCCGCGGCCCGAGCCCGAAGAACACGCGCGCCGCGACCCGCAGCACCGCGCCCCCGGTGACCGCCGAGACGGCCACGAAGAGAACGGCGAAGCCGACGCCGCCCGCTTCCTCGGTCACCGACTTGCCGAGCCCGGTGCCGAACGGCGGCAGCCCGGCCAGAGCCGCCGCGCCCACCACATAGAGAACGGCTACTGCCCGCAACTCCCGGGCCCGGCCGTGCAGTTCGTGCTCGTCCACGCTGCCGTAACGGTCAAGGAGGATGCCGGTACAGGCGAACAGGGCCGCCTTCACGCCCGCGTGGCCAAGGGCGTAGAGCGCCACGCCGCCGGTCGCCTCCGGCTTCAGCAGTCCGATGCCGACGAGGAACAGGCCGGTGTGCGCGACCGTCGAGAACGCCAGAAAACGCTTGATGTGGCGCTGCTGCCAGCACATCACGGCGCCGACCAGCGCCGTCAGGGTGCCGAGTACCACCAGGGCGCGTTCGGCGTCCGGGGCGGGCACCCCGCCGGGCCAGGAGGCCGGTCAGGACGAGGGCGAAGGCGGCCAGCACCAGCGCGTCGGGTCCGCCCTGGGCGTCGAGCTGGTGGCCGATCCGGCGCATGCCGAGCTCCCCGGTGCGCGCGTAGAGCAGCACGATTCCGGTCAACGTGGCGTACGCACCGAACGACGCCGTCGGGGAGCACCCCTGGGGGCCGGCCTGTGCGCGGCCAACCAGTACCCGGCATGTACCTGGCCAATCACCCGTCATCCGGATGGCCGCCGCACGCACCGGCATACAAGGCCCGCGCCGGGATACCTGGCTAGGGTCGGAAGCGGAAGAGGCCGACTCCGGCGCTCGCCGCCGTCGTGCCGCACGGGGCGGCCACCTTGTGGGCGGACTCCGTCCCGGCCTCGAAGAGAGGTACTGGCAGGATGCATCCTTCGCTCGCCTGCGCCTCGCCCACACCGCTGACGGCCCGGAGGCCGCGATGACGTCCTCCCGGCCTGAGGGCGAGGGCGGCCCCGAGCCCGCCCCCGTCTCCTCCGTCGCGCCCGCTGCCAAGGGCGCACGCACACCCGGGGCCCGCGTCGTGGGGGGCGGCAGATCCTGGCTCGGCATCGGCTTCGCCCTCGGCCTGGGAGCGACCCTGGCCTGGCTGACCGTCCAGACCGTCCTGGAGGTGGGCAGCCTCCTCACCCTGCTCCTGCTCGCCGTGTTCATCGCGCTGGCGCTGGAACCGGTCGTCGCCTGGCTCACCCGGCACCGGGTCCGCCGGGGCTGGGCGGTCCTCGTGGTCCTGGTCGTGCTGTTGGCGTGCTTCGCGGGATTCCTGGCGCTGGTCGTGCCACCGGTCACCGACGAGGTCGACGCGCTGATCAAGGCGGTGCCCGGCTGGCTGAAGGACCTGCGCAACCACGACTCGCCGCTCGGCCGGTTCGAGGACCGCTACCAGGTCCTGGAGAAGGTCAAGGAGCAGTTCTCGGGCGGCGGGGCGGCCGGCCTCGCCGGTGGCCTGCTCGGGGCCGGGCGGGTGGTGGTGGGGGCGGTGACCTCGGCCGCCGTCGTGATCGTCGTGACGATCTATGTGATGGCGTTCCTGCCCTCACTGAAGACGTTCTGTCTGCGCTTCGTCGCGGCCCGCAAACGCCCGCACGCCCGCGAGGTCACCGACGAGATCCTCAACCGGGTGGGCCGTTACATGCTCGGCAACGTCCTCACCTCGGTGATCGCGGGCCTCGCCACCTTCATCTGGTGCATCGTCACCGGCGTCCCCTATCCCGCCGCCCTCGGGGTCTTCATCGCCCTGATGGACCTGATCCCCATCATCGGCACCACGATCGGCGGTGTCGTCGTGAGCCTCGTGGCGCTCTCGGTGTCCTTGCCCGTGGCCCTGGCGACGGCGGGCTTCTACGTCGCCTTCCGCATCGCCGAGGACTATCTGATCGTGCCGCGCGTGATGAAGTTCGCCGTGGACGTCCATCCGCTGGTGACGGTCGTCGGCGTCCTGCTCGGTGGCGCGCTGCTCGGCATCGTCGGGGCGCTGGTCGCCATCCCGGTCGCCGTCGCGATCGGTCTGATTCTGGATGAGCACGTCTTCGCGCGGACCGATGCGTCCTGAGCGGACCGGCGCGCCCTGACTTCGCTCCGGACTTCGCTCCTGACTTCGCTCAGATCCTGGTGTCGCTGTAGCCGCACACCCAGGTCAGTGCGTCGTGCACGCCGCGCGTGAAGTCCCGGGCACCCGGCTGGGTGGTGGGGTCCTCCAGCTGGACGACGGCCGCGTCCACCTCGGCGGTGAGCAGCCGCAGATCCGGTGTGTGGGGGGCGGAGGACCCGGTCACCGGGGCCTGCGCGGCCAGGCCCAGCGCCCAGCGGTAGGCGGCGGCCACTCCCAGGGCGAGCTGTGCGGAGGCGTCGGACCGTGAGGTCAGGTACTTGAGCGCCAGGTCGACATCGCCGCGGGGCCGGACTCCGACCAGCGCCGTCGGGCCCTGCCGGGTGGCCGGCTTGTCGGACGGGGTGCGGTCCTCGGGTGCGGTCACATCACTCACCTCTGCCTGGTGATCGTCGCTGTCGTGGGGGTCTACGGGTTGTCGTGGGGGTCTACGGGTCCGGGTACCCACGGCGCGGCGCCATCGGCATGTCCCGGTTGTCCTTTTGCGACGCGGGGTACGTCGCGATGGTGCCAGGACATGCGGTCATCGCTCGGGGTACGCGCGGAGAGGCGCTGCCGGAACCTGCCGGTAAGGGACCGTTGGACCCCCACTAACCTGGCCGCATGACGACGCAGAGGGCTGTTCCGGTGAGCGTGGACGCGATGATCGAGGACCTCAGGACACTCGTCGAGGTCGAGTCGCCCTCACGCGACCGCGACGCCCTGACGGCGTCGGCCAAGACCGTGGCCGCCGTCGTCGAGCGTCGGCTCGGCGGGCACGCCGTCCTCGTCGACAGCGCGGCCGGCCCGCACGTCCACTGGTCGGGCGGCGGCGATCCCCGGGTGCTGATCCTCGGCCACCACGACACCGTGTTTCCGCTCGGCACCCTGGAGCGCCGCCCGTTCAAGGTCGAGGACGGGCATGCGACGGGCCCCGGGGTCTTCGACATGCTGGGCGGTCTGGTGCAGGCCGTCCACGGCCTCGCCGCCCTGGAGGACCGCTCGGGCGTGGAGATCCTGGTGACCGCCGACGAAGAGGTCGGCTCGCACTCCTCCCGTGCCCTCATCGAGGAGCGGGCCCTGGCCTGTGGCGCGGTGCTGGTCTTCGAGGGCGCCGCCGACGGAGGTGGCCTGAAGACCGGCCGCAAGGGGTGCGGAACGTTCCGGGTCTCCATCACCGGCCGCGCCTCGCACGCCGGGCTCGAACCCGCGGCCGGGGTCAACGCCCTGGTCGAGGCGGCCCGTCAGGTCCTGGACATCGCCGCTCTGGGACGCCCCGAGCTCGGCACGACCGTCACGCCGACGGTCGCCGCCGCGGGCACCCTCGACAACGTGGTGCCCGCGGCGGCGACCGTGGTGGTCGATGTCCGCGTCGAGTCGGCGGACGAGAAGGAACGGGTCGAAGCGGCCTTCGCGGCGTTGACCCCGCATCTCGAAGAGGCCGAGATCGAGGTCGAGGGCGGGATCGGCCGGCCCCCCATGCCCGAGTCGGCCTCGGCCGAGCTCTTCGCGCTGGCCCGGCGGCTGGTTCCCGGCATCGAGGGTATGGCGGTCGGCGGCGGCAGCGACGGCAACTTCACGGCAGCCCTCGGAGTGCCGACGCTCGACGGCCTCGGCGCGGTCGGGGGCGGTGCCCATGCCGACCACGAGTATGTGGTGGTCGACGCCATGACCGGGCGCGCGAACCTGGTCGCCGCGCTGGTGCGGGCCCTCCAGGAAGCGTAGTTCGGGGCGGGCCGCCCACGCGCTTCAGCGCCTTGCGGGCGCCGACCGGGCCCGGCGGCGGCCCGGCGATCAGGTCGGCGTTCTTCTGTCGTCGGCCACCGCGGGACCCTCGGCCAGGGCACGCGGCAGGGTGTCGAGCACCGTGAAGGAGTTGTCCAGGCGGACGATCCTCAGGATGTGGGACACCCGGGGTGTGCCGCGTATCAGCCGCAGTACGCCACCGCGTTGGGCCACGTGTTCGCGTACCGCCAGGAGCAGCCGGATGCCGCCGGCGTCGAGGAACGTCACCGCGCGCAGGTCCAGGACCACGTCGGCGGCGGCCAGGCCGATCAACGCGTGGACGCGCGGGCCGAGTTCGCGATGGGCCAGCATGTCCAGCTCGCCGTGCAGTTCGATGATGATGGTGCCGCCCACGCTGCGGGTGCGCAGCCAGAAGGGGAATTCGTCAGCGCTCACGTCGCGCCTGCCCGTCTCTTGTTCGCCGGTGCGTTCCCGGTCCCCGGATACCGCCCGACATCCGGAATCTTTCACTCTCCGTGACCTGTGGAGGGGCCACGAAGCGGGGCCGATCGACAAACCCCCTGGTAGTCCTCATGCCCTGATGATCTGGGAAACTCACCTCTGTGACGTTCCGTAATGGTACGAGTTTCGGACAACCTGTCGAGGCGCTGGCCGGAGGAGGGTGGATCAACCGCTGCCCGGGTCCGTGACGCCTCCCGGGCCGAACAGTGCGGGCGTCGCGCTCTCGATCACCGAGCCGACGCGCTCCCAGGTCGCCAAGTCCCGTTCCAGAGGCGGCAGTTCAGGGCCGGTGCCGGCCCCCCAGGCGCGGGCGAGCGCGACCGGGTCGGTGCCAAGGACGGCCGATGCGGCGAGTGCGGCAGCGCCGACGGCCACCACCTCGGTGCCGGTCGGGAGGATGACGGGCCGCCCGGACAGGCGCCGTACCGTCTCGACCCAGCTACGTCCCTGGGCGCCGCCCCCGATCAGACGCAGCGGCCTTTCGGCGACGGCGGGCGAGGCCGGGTCGAGACCGCAGGCCCGCAGCACCTCGTCGAGGGCGCGCAGTACGGTCACGGCGGCGCCTTCGTAGGCGGCGCCCAGGAGTTGACGCGGGGTGGTGGTGTGCCGCAGGCCGGTCAGCAGTCCTGACGCGGCGGGCAGATCGGGGGTGCGCTCGCCGTCCAGATAGGGGAGCAGCACGGCTTCGCCGCCGGGCTCGGCGTCGTCACGATCGAGGCCGAGCAGGGTGGCGACGCGGTCCACGGCGAGCGTGCAGTTCAAGGTGCAGGCCAGCGGGAGATGGCTGCCGTCGGTCGCCGCGAATCCGCTGAGCGCCGGGGTGGCGGGACGGGCGCGGGTCGCGGCGAAGACGGTGCCGGAGGTGCCGAGACTGAGGACGGGGTGGTCCAGGAGCCCGGCGCCGCCGAGTCCGAGGCCCACGGCCGCGCTCATGTTGTCGCCGGTGCCGGCCGCCACGACGACGGTGGACGGCAGACCGAGCGCATCGGCGGCCCCCGTCGTGAGGGTGCCCACCCGGGTGCCTCCCGTCGGCGCCACGGTGGGCAGCAACTCCGGTGCCAGGCGCAGCAGTTGGAGGAGTTCGGGGTCGTACGCCGCGGTCGCGGTGGAGTACCAGCCGGTGCCCGAGGCGTCACCCGGGTCGGTGACGGCGACTCCGGTGAGCCGTTCGGTGAGGAAGTCGTGGGGGAGGCGAACCGCCGTGCACCGGGCGGCCGTTGAGGGCTCGTTCTCGCACAGCCACCGCCACTTGGCGGCGGTCACGGCCGCGACCGGCACGGAGCCGGTGGGGTCGGTCCAGGCGCGCGGGCCGCCCAGCGCCGCGACGAGGGCGGCGGCCTGCGCCGCGGAGCGGGTGTCGTTCCACAGCAGGGCCGGGCGCAGCGGCCGCCGGTCCCGGCCCAGGGCGACCAGGCCGTGCTGCTGTGCCGCGACCGCGATCCCCGTGACGGCGGACGCCGGGACGCCGGACTCCTTCAGCCCCATCGCGACGGCCTCCCGCAGCGCCTGCCACCACTGCTCGGGATCGGTCTCACGGGCCCCGGCCGAGCCGTCGACGCGGTGCGGGGAACGGCCGACGGCGAGGGTCCTTCCGTCGGTGGCGTCCACGAAGAGGGCCTTGGTGGACTGGGTGGAGCTGTCCACGCCGATGACGACCGGGCTGTGCGGCATCCGGGACACCTTCTCTTGCGGGGCGAGGGCGGGTCTGAGAGAGGCATGGGTCATTTGACCGTGCCGGGAACAAATGCAGGACCCAAATTAGGCGAACGTCCGGGGTTACGGAAGCGATGACGATCGTGCAGTATTTGGTAAGGCAGAAAACGAATAGCTCCGACATGCGTCGGACGGTTTCGCGACAAGGCGGCGAAGAGGATGACGGAACGCTTCACCCCGACCCCCGAGGACAAGTTCTCCTTCGGCCTGTGGACCGTGGGCTGGCAGGGTCGCGACCCCTTCGGCGACGCGACCCGCCCCGCCCTCGACCCCGCCGAGTCCGTCCAACGCCTCGCGGACCTCGGCGCGTACGGCGTCACCTTCCACGACGACGACCTGATCCCCTTCGGCGCCTCGGACACCGAGCGGGAGACGCACGTCAAGCGGTTCCGGCAGGCGCTCGACGCCACCGGCCTGGTCGTGCCCATGGCCACCACCAACCTCTTCACGCACCCGGTCTTCAAGGACGGCGCGTTCACGGCCAACGACCGCGACATCCGGCGGTACGCCCTGCGCAAGACCCTGCGCAACATCGACCTGGCCGTGGAGCTGGGCGCCCACACCTACGTCGCCTGGGGCGGGCGCGAAGGGGCCGAGTCCGGCGCCGCCAAGGACGTGCGCGTAGCCCTCGACCGGATGAAGGAGGCCTTCGACCTGTTGGGCCAGTACGTCACCGAACAGGGCTATGACCTTCGCTTCGCCATCGAGCCCAAGCCCAACGAGCCGCGCGGCGACATCCTGCTGCCCACCGTCGGCCACGCCCTCGCCTTCATCGAGCGGCTCGAACGCCCCGAACTCTTCGGCGTGAACCCCGAGACCGGGCACGAGCAGATGGCCGGGCTCAACTTCACCCACGGCATCGCCCAGGCGCTGTGGGCGGGCAAGCTCTTCCACATCGACCTCAACGGCCAGTCCGGCCTCAAGTACGACCAGGACCTGCGCTTCGGGTCGGGCAATCTGCGCGACGCCTTCTGGCTGGTGGACCTGCTCGAAAGCTCCGACTACGCGGGCCCCAGGCACTTCGACTTCAAGCCGCCGCGCACCGAGGACATGGACGGCGTGTGGGCGTCGGCGGCCGGCAACATGCGCAACTACCTGATCCTGAAGGAGCGTTCGGCCGCCTTCCGCGCCGACCCCGAGGTGCGCGAGGCGCTGCGCGCGGCCCGTCTGGACGACCTGGCCCGGCCCACCGCCGAGGACGGCCTCGCCGCGCTCCTCGCCGACCGGACCGCCTTCGAGGACTTCGACGCCGACGCGGCCGGGGCGCGGGGCATGGCCTTCGAGCACCTGGACCAGCTGGCGATGGACCACCTGCTCGGCGCCCGCTGACACCACGCGAAAGCCCCGGGGGCCGGGGTGCGGTCCCCCGCATCCATCCCTCGCCGTCAGCTCCGCGCGCCGCCCGGACGGGCCGTGGCGTGCACCGAGCCGAGGAGACCGAGGGCATCGGCGGTGGGGGAGCCCGGCTCCGCGTGGTAGACGATCAGTTGCCGGCCGGGGGTGTCCCGGACGTCGAAGGCGTGGTAGGTGAGGATCAGCGCGCCCACCTCCGGGTGATGGAGCCGCTTGGCGTCCCGGGTCTTGCCGCGTACCGCGTGCGCGGTCCACAGCCGGCCGAACTCCGCGCTGTGCCGGCCGAGAACCGTGACGAGTTCACGCAGCCGCGCGCCGCTCGACTCCCAGCCGACGGCCTCGCGCAGGTTGGCGACGGTCGCCTCGGCCGTGCGCTCCCACTCCGGGTAGAAACGCCGCGCGGCCGGATCGAGGAAGGCCATGCGAGCCAGGTTGTCCACGGCCTCGAACGGTGAATACAGCGCATCCGCCAGGGCGTTGGTGGCCAGCACGTCGAGCGTGCGGTCGATCACCAACGCCGGGGTGTGCGGATAGCCGTCCATCAGCCGGCGCAGCGCCGCGCTCACCCCTGCCGGGGCGGGGCGGCGATCGTCCTCGGGGACGGCTTTGGCGAGCCGGAACAGATGCGCCCTGGCGTCCGGGTCGAGTCGCAGGGCGTGGCTGAGCGCCTTGAGTACCTGGGGCGAGGGGTTGCGCTCGCGGCCCTGCTCCAGGCGGGCGCAGTAGTCCGCGTTCACACCGGCGAGCACGGCCAGCTCCTCGCGGCGCAGCCCCGGCACCCGACGGGCCCCGTGGCTCACCATCCCGACATCCTCGGGCCGCACACCCGCACGGCGCGCACGAAGGAACTCGCCCAGGTCGTTGTCGCTCATGCGCCCAGCGTAGGACGGTACGAACCGTTGCTGCCCGGGTGTGTCACACCCAGGCAGCTGCGCCGGTCAGCCGGGTCGGCGGTCATGGACCTCGACCCCCAGGCGTGGCCATGACGAGACGAACCGGGCGAGGTTGTCCGCGTCCAACTCGATCTCGAAGTCCGGGAGTTGAGCGAGACGGAAGTGAACGGTCGTCCCCGTCGTGCCGTCGCTCTCGACGGGGGAGAGGCCGGTGGTGGGAACGCCGTGCTCGTAGCGCTGGGACCACGCGCCGTCCTCGCGGCGATTGGTGTGGACGAGCCACTCGCTGAGCGCCGCGACGACGGACATGCCACGGCGTGGATGGCCGTCGGGGAGGGCCTGCGCGTCCGGGTGGTCGAAGAAGCGGAGGTCCTTCGTCGCCATGACCGGCTTCTTGACGGCGCGGCCCTCGGCGTCGAAACGGGTGTCGGTGCCCCTGCCGTCGTCCGCCACACACACCGAACCATCGGCGAGGAGGGTGACGGCGCACCGCCCCGCGCCCCTGGACTCCGCCTCGTCGGCCGCGTAGGCGACGACTTCGAGGACCAACTGCCGCAGGCCGCCGGGCGCGAACGCGGCCGGGTCCCCGCGGATCGTGGAGAGGTGCTCGGCGTCGACGGTGTTCGCCCAGTCGTGGGTCGTGGTGTGCCAGTGCGGCGGGGGCCTGTCCATCGCCGAAGTATGCCAAGGCGGGCGGCGGTTGGGGGCTTCGGGCCCCGGCGCCGGCCGTCTCGGAGCGGTGACCGGACCCCGGCGCTGCCGGATGTCAGAGGGCGCCGGTGAACTCCCACGCCGCGATGTCGCGGTAGTGGATGGGACCGGGGCCCCGGCCGATGTTGCTCGCGACGAGGTGCAGCCGCTCGGTCGTCCACGGGCGGCCGTCGAAGCCGGCCAAATCGGCGGCGATTTCCTTGACGCCCCCGGGGTCGGCGCGGCGGGCCCGCGCCAGGGTGAGATGGGGTCGCAGGGGCCGGTCCTCGAAGGTGACACCGCACTCCCTGACCACGTCCCGGACCTCGCCGTTGAGCCGGTGCAGCCCTTCGAGGTCCCCCTCGATCCCGCTCCACAGGACCCGCTCGTCGAAGTGCCCGGCGCCGCGCAGCGACAGCCGCAGGGGGCCGTGCGCTGCCGCCAGCTCCGCCAGCGGTTGCCGCAGCAGGGGAGCGGTTTCGGCCGGGAGCTCGCCCAGGAACGCCAAAGTGATGTGCCAGTCCTCGACGCGGTTCCAACGCAGGCGCGGATACGCCTCGTACGCGGGCAGCAGCGCCCGCTCCAGCTCGTCCTTCGCGTCGTCGGGCGGGGCCAGCGCTATGAACACGCGGACGGTGGCCGGCGGGATCTCTTCGTTCACGTAGGACTTCGTACACCACCGGCGGGCGCGAGGGCCGCACAGCGTGCCCGCGGATTCAGATACGGGACCCCGCGCGGACCCCTCGCCCCTTGCGGGGGCCGGGTGGGCCCGGGAGATCATGCGGGTGCACCGCGCTCCACAGAGCAGCACCCCGTGCGCGTACCGCCGCGTCCCGTACCGACCGAGGAGTCCCATGTCCGTCGTGATCCGACAGCCGGGCGTCGTCCTGACCGACCACCTCTTCCAGGTTCCGCTGGACCACGGCGCCCCCGACGGCGAGCGGATCGAGGTGTACGCCCGCGAGGTGGTCGCGGCCGGCCAGGAAGGCCGGGAACTCCCGTGGCTGCTCTACCTCCAGGGCGGCCCCGGCGGCCGGGCGGCGCGGCCGGTGGGCCGGGACAGCTGGCTCGACCGGGCACTCAAGGACTATCGGGTGCTGCTCCTGGACCAGCGCGGCACCGGGCGTTCGACGCCCGCCACCCGGCAGACCCTGCCGTCGCGCGGCGGGGCCGCCGCGCAGGCCGAGTACCTCGCCCACTTCCGCGCCGACTCGATCGTCCGCGACGCCGAGCTCATCCGGCGCGCCCTGCTCGGCGACCGGGGCCGGTGGAGCCTGCTCGGGCAGAGCTTCGGCGGCTTCTGCACGCTCACATATCTCTCCCTCGCCCCCGAGGGACTCCGCGAGGCGCTCATCACCGGAGGCCTCGCGGGCCTGCGCAGCAGCGCCGCGGACGTCTACCGGGCGGCCTATCCGCGCGTCGCCCGCAAGAACGCCGCCCACTACGCGCGCTACCCAAGGGACGTCGAGGCCGTCCAGCGGATCGCCGAGCACCTGCTCGCCGCGCCGGCCGCGCTGCCGGGCGGCGGGACGCTGACCGTCGAGGCCTTCCAGGCACTCGGCCTGATGCTGGGCACCGGCAGCGGCTCCGACCTGCTGCACTATCTCCTGGAGGACGCCTGGATCGGCGGCGCCCGGGGCCCCGAACTCTCCGACACCTTCCTGGCCGGCGTCCAGGCGAAGCTCTCCTTCGCGGACGGCCCGCTCTACGCCGTCCTGCACGAGCCCATCTACGGACAGCGCTCGGTGGACCCGGGGCCGACCGGCTGGGCCGCCGAGCGGGTGCGCTCGGAGTTCCCCGAGTTCGACGCCGCCAAAGCGCTCGCGGACGGTTCTCCCGTCCGCCTCACCGGCGAGATGATCTACCCCTGGATGTTCGAGACCGATCCGTCGCTGCGCCCGCTGCGCGAGACCGCGGAGCTGCTGGCCCAGCGCACGGACTGGCCGGACCTGTACGCCCCCGAGGTCCTTGCGGCCAACGAGGTGCCGATGGTCGCCGCCGTCTATCACGACGACATGTACGTCGACACCGCCGACTCCCTGGCCACCGCCGACGCGGTACGCGCGGTGCGGACCTGGGTGACCGACGAGTGGGAGCACGACGGGCTGCGCGTCAGTGACGGCAGGGTCCTGGACCGGCTGATCCGCATGGCCCGGGGCGAGGCGTAACTCGCGGACGCCGACGCCCAGTTGGGCCCTCGCCTTCAGGTGGTGCGGCGGCTCAGGACGGTCTCGTCGCGCATGTACGACAGCTTCTCCGGGTTGCGTACCGCGTAGAGCTCGCTGATGCGGCCCTCCTCGATGCGTACCGCCACCACGGTGTCGACCTCGCCGTCGAGGTGGAGGACGAGCGCGGGGTGGCCGTTGACCCGGGTGGGCCGCAGCGAGGCCGCAGGGGTCCTGGCGAGACCGGCGATGAGCAGCCGGGCCACCTTGTCGGCTCCCCGGACCGGCCGCAGGACGGCCTGCTTGATGCCGCCGCCGTCGCCCATGAGGACGACGTCCGGCGCGAGGACGTCCAGGAGGGCGCGCAGATCGCCGGTGGTCGCCGCCCGCTGGAAGGCGTCGAGCGCGACCCGGGTCTCGCCCGTCGAGACGCTCCCGCGCGGCCGGCGCGCCGCGACATGGGCCCGGGCCCGGTGGGCGATCTGCCGGACCGCGGCCTGGCTCTTGCCGACGGCGCCGGCGATCTCCTCGTATTCGAGGGCGAACACCTCGCGCAGCACGAACACCGCGCGCTCGGTCGGCGCGAGCGTCTCCATCACCAGGAGCATCGCCATCGAGACGCTGTCGGCCAGCTCGACGTCGTCGGCCACGTCCGGGGCGGTGAGCAGCGGCTCGGGCAGCCAGGTGCCGACGTAGGACTCCTTGCGACGAACGAGCGCCCGCAGTCGGGCCAGCGCCTGGCGCGTGGTGATCCGGACCAGATAGGCGCGCCGGTCCCGCACCGCGCCCAGGTCGACGCCCGCCCACCGCAGCCAGGTCTCCTGGAGGACGTCCTCCGCGTCGGCCGCCGAGCCGAGCATCTCGTACGCGACGGTGAACAGCAGATTGCGGTGGGCGACGAAGGCTTCGGTGGCGGGGTCCAGGGGTTCGCCGTCGAGGGCCCGCCCGGTCGTCGTGTCCCGCGCGGCTCCGCTGTGCTCGCTCGTCACTGGCCGCTCCTGTCTGTTGGCTGCCGAGGGTGTCACGCCCACAAGATGCCGCCTCCCGCCCCGCTGTGACATCCGTTGGCAGTGGGCTGCGTCACATCCCCGGTCTGTCACAGCGTGCGGCCGGGCGGCGTCTTGTGTTCGTTCGGCGCACGGCGCCAACGACGCACCACCAACGACGATGAGTGAGGACGACGTCATGGACGCTCGATTGAACCTGTTCGAGAACGAGCTCGGCTCGAAGTTCGCCAAGCGGTTCGCCAACGCCGGCCTGGTGATCCAGCAGTCGACGCTCCCGAAGTCCACGCAGGAGCTGGTGGCGCTGCGAGCGAGCCAGATCAACGGCTGCGGGCACTGCATCGACATGCACACCAAGGAGGCCACGGCCGCCGGCGAGAGCGCGGTCCGCCTCCATCTGGTGGCGGCCTGGCGCGAATCCACCGTGTTCACCGACGCGGAGCGCGCCGCGCTCGCGCTGAGCGAGGAGGGCACCCGGCTCGCCGACGCCCACCAGGGCGTCTCCGACGAGACCTGGGCCCAGGTCCGCAAGCACTACGACGACGACCAGGTCGCCGCCCTTGTCTCTTTGGTCGCCCTGATCAACGCGGCCAACCGGCTCGCCGTGATCCTGCACCAGCAGGGAGGTGCGTACGAGGCCGGTACCTTCGCCGCCCTGGTGCACTGACCGGAGTGGGCGGGCCAAAGCGCCTTTCCTGCACAGAACGTGACGGATCGTCAGGTATGCGCCTTCCCTACGGGGTCCCGTCGTCCTGACGGGGCCCCGGTGGCCGGGAGTCTCCGTTCGCCGGTTGTCGCCACGGAGGTTCGGGCATCCTCGGTGAGGTGGGCCGCACCGCGGCCCCGCCGGAAAGGGGTGCCATGGAGTGGCAGAGCGATGAGTTCGGGGCATCGCACGCGGGCCGAGCGGGTGCGGTCCTGGCCGACGGCAGCGAGCCCGAACCGCTGTACTTCGACGCCAGCAGCGGCTCGTTCGGCTACACGTCCAGCGACTGGTGGCTCTACGACGGCACCCTGCACGCCCCGCTCGCCACCCATCTGCGCGGTGTGTGCGCCTGCGGATGGCGCGGCAGCGCCCTCTACCCCGTCGACTGGACGCAGGTGGACGACGAGCGGCCGTACGACACCGTCGTCCCCGGCCCGTACGCCGACTGGCAGAACCACATCCAGCACGTCGAGGCCCGGACCGTCCCCGTCCCGGTCGAACTGGACGATCTGGTGGGCCAGTTGGACGCCCGCCTGAGCGTGCTGGCCGACGACGCCCCGCTCGCCGCGCTGCGCGTGGTGGCCGCCCTGGAACGCCTCACCGGCCGCATCGGCATGGTGGCCGCCTTCCACACCCGGGCCGACGAGGTGTCCTGGGAATCGGTGGGCCAGGCGCTGGGCCTGACCGAGCAGGAGGCCCGCTCCCGCGTGGCCTCGTACCGCTATCGCTCCTGAACGCCGGTGCCCGGCGCGCCGCCCCGGGCTATCGGGGGCGCGCGGCCGAGACGGCGTGGCCTTCGTACAGGGCCGAACGTCCCTCTTCCCAGGCGGCGAGGAGGTGGCGGGCCAGGCGGTCCTCGACGAAGCCCGTGGCGTCCGCGCCGAAGGCGACATCGGCGTCGAGGAAGGGCTCGTCGGCGAGGAGACCGGCCACCACCTCGTGCCGGACCACCTGTTCGTGCACCGCGTCGGCCTCGACGTGCTCGGCGTAGAAGTGCTCGGCGGCCGGACCTGCCTCCAGTCGGCGCATCGCGGCGGCGAGCCGGCGCGAGCCGGGGGAGGAGGTGATCTCCACGGCCGCGAAGTGACCGACCAGGGCGCCGCGCAGGGCGCGGTGCAGACCGAACAGCGACATGAGGTTGACCGTCACCAGCGCTTCGGCCGGCGCCGCGTCGAGGTAGTGGCCGTAGTCGGTGTTCAGGCCCAGGTCGTCCATGAGGTCGGCGAAGAGCTGGGAGTGGATGCGGTCGGCCCGGCCCGCGCCGAACTCGTCGTACTCGATGGCCACCATGCCCGCCTTGGCGCGCCCGCGCAGCCGGGGCACGACCCACAGATGGGGGTCGGCCTCCTTCAAGTGGTAGAGCGAGCGCAGCATCACGTACTCCCGCATCTGCCACGACTCGCCCTCGCCGGCCAGGTGGTGGCTGACGCTGCCCGTCTGGTCGACGGGCTCGACGAGGAGCTCGTCGAGCGCCTGCTCCGCGGTGCGGCCGCCCGGGGTGTCGGCCCGCAGCGCGGCCAGGAAGGAGCGCTCCAGTTCGCGGCGCACGGCGAGCAGGGCCGGGTCCCATTCGAGCTCGTCCGGTACGCCGTCGAAGCCGCGGTAGTGCTGTTCGTACAGCGCGTACAGGGCGAGTTGGGCGTCGTCGCCATACGGATCGGCGGCGTCGACGGCGGAGGTGTCCGGCAGCCCTTCGCCCGGGCCGTCGGCCAGAGCGGTGATCACGGCGTGCGACAGGGGGCCGCGGGGGGTGGGCAGGACGGTCACGGCGTGTCCTTCGGGGCCTCGGAGGTGCGGGTGCGACGGCGGTGGCTGGTGTCGCACCAGGGTGGTGTGCGGGTGCGCCGGCAGGTGCAGACGGCGACGACGAAGCGGTCCGAGCGGGCGACCGTGCCATCGGCCGCCGTCACCTCGACGGGCCCCTCGATCAGGACGGGGCCGCCCGGGTCGACCATGACCCGCCGGGCCGTGGTGTCGGTGTCGAGCCGGTCAGGTGTGTTCGGCACGGATCACCACCAGCTCCTCCATCGTGTCGTGCGGGCCGACCAGGCGCCGGTCGCGCAGCCAGTCCAGGCGCGAGCGCAGGACCGGCCCGTAGGGAATGAGGGTCCGGTCGGCCACCTTGGCCCGCATGCCGGCCGCCTCCAGCCTGCTCACCGTCGCCTCGGTGCCGCTCAGGGCGGACTGCACCACAAGGAACACACCGTGCGGGCCCAGCAGGGCGGGGGCGGTCTCGCACAGCCGGTCCAGGACATGGCGGCCGTCGACCCCGGCGTCCCAGGCCCGCGCGGCGCCCCGGCCGGGCGGCAGGGGGTGCGGGGCGGGCACATAGGGCGGGTTGCTGAGGATCAGGTCGAAGCGCTGACCGGCGAGGTCTTCCACGCTGCCGCGGCGGGCGTCGACGGAGAGCCCCGCGCGCCAGGCGTTGATCCGGGTGCTCCACACCGCCCGGCGAGCGACGTCCAGAGCCGTCACCCGCGCGCCCAGATGGGCCGCGCACAGGGCCAGGGCGCCACTGCCCGTCCCGATGTCCAGCACGTTCATTCCGGCCAGCGATCCCTCGCGGCGCAGGGTGTCGGCAAGCAGCCGGGTGTCTTCCTGCGGGGCGTACACACCGGGCAGGCGCCACATCCGGTCCGCGGCACCGAACCGGGCCGGCGGCGCGTCGGGGGTGATCAACCGTGCCATGGCGGGCCTCGCAAAGTCCGTGGGTGAAGCGCTTGCCGTAGGAATCGAGGATTCCGAATCCTCCACCAGCGTTCCTCGCTTTCTCCACGACGTCCATTTGAGTCGTCACGGTGCGTACACCGTGTTCGACAGGTGCCCCGAGAAAGCCTGTTGATGCGGGGTGGAAGGGAGATTTCCCCTGGGGTGCGAGGAGGCGGTGGGGCAGGGGTGGCGAGGGCGCCGCGGCCGGGGCGAACGGCCCGGGCGGGCGGCGCGGCGGGGCCTCAGACGTGTGCGGGGGAGACGTGCAGACGCAGGGTGAGGCCGGTCTCCTGGGCCCGGACCTCGACGAGGTCGCAGAGCTGGTGGATCATCCACAGACCGCGACCGCCGTTGCTGGAGGCCAGCGAAGGGCGACGGCGCCCCGCCAGTGGATCGCTCAGCCGGCCACCGTCGCGGACCTCCGCGACCGCTGTGCCGCACGCGCTGGTCCACAGGCGCAGGGTGCCGCTTCCGCCGCCGTGGGCGACGGAGTTGGCGGCCGCCTCGCTGATGGCGATGACCAGGTCACCGCGGCGCGCGGGGCTCAGCTCCATCCGCCGTGCCCAGGCGTCCGCCTGCTCGCGGACCTCGCCGAGGTCACCGGCCGCGTACTCCAGACACACCTCGGCCGCATCCGGCTCGGGCAGCGGCACATCGCAGTCCGCGCACACGACCTCGGCGGCGGTATACGCGGAACTGGACCCGGTCCGGCTGTTCTCGATCAGCGTGGGATGGGTGCGTCTCGCGTCGGCGATCACCGAGGAAGGCAGACAGCTCGTGTCGTACGGGCAGAGAATCGTGGCCCTGCGGTCGTGGAACGCGGTGTTGATCAGGGCTTCGTGCCGGGTCGCCTCCAAGATCTCGGCCCGCGAACGGCCGGCCCAGATCGGCTCGCCTATGATCCGGGCGGCCCGGCCCGGGTGCCGGTCGGCGAAGCCCTGGAGGGCGGCGAGGATGCGGCCCGGGTTGCGGCCGAGCTCGGTCATGTCGGCGAAGTCGACCGAGGCGGCGTCCGGACCCAGTTCCTGGCGCAGGGCATCCAGCCGGGACGTCGGGACGGCGACGAAGACCGGCTCGTCGGCGGCGAGAGCGCCCCGGACGAAGCTGCCCGTCTCCCGTACGTACTCCTCCAGGCCCTGGTAGAAGAGGGCGGGGTGGACGAACGTCTCCGCCTCGGGGCGCGTGGTGATGGTGTCGGTCATACGGGCACCTCCAACGCGCCACACTCGTCCGGGAACAGCTGCGCGACCCGGCGCAGCGAGTAGGGCGGGTTGTGGAGCATCAGGCGTCGCCCCTGGCGGCGCAGTCGATGCGTCGCCTCGACGAGGGCGGCGACCGCCTCCGCGTCGATGAACGTCGCGTGGGTCAGGTCGAGTTGGACCGTCGGCCCCGGAATCCCGGTGATCGCGGCCAGCGCCGCGGCCAGGTCCGACCGGCTGTCGAGATCGGCGCTGCCGCTGAGCCGGACACCCGCGCCGTCCCGCAGGGCGCTGACCGTGAAGGGCCGCGGCTCGGGCTCCGCCGTCGCGGACACCGCGCTGTGGTGCGCACCGCTCAGGAGCCCCGCCAGGCGCGCGGGCACGACGCGGCGGTCGAACATGCACAGCCCCGTCACCGGCAGATCCGCGTAGACCTCGCGATCCAGACGCAGTTCGTACTCCAGCAGCCGCTCCGCGCCGGGGACCCCCCGGGCACACCAGGACTTGTCCTCGAGGACCGTCAGACCGGCGAACCCGTCGGCGATGGCCTCGGCGCACGCGGCACGCACCAGGGGGATGACCCGGTCCGGATCGAAGGGCAGATGCCGGCGGAAGAAGCCGCCCGAGGTGGCCACCCTCAGCCGCCCGCCCTCCTGGGCCGCGGTCACGTCTATGCCGCCGCTCCTCAGCACGTCGAGGACCACACCCGTCGGCTTGGCGTCGACGTCGCACAGGACCCGTCGGCCGCTGCCCAGTCCCGCGTGCACGGAACGCAGCACCACGTCCGCCCACTCGGTGTCGTCGTCGTACGCGAAGAAGGAGTGGTCACCCTCGGCGACCGGCGCGGGGCCACGGGATGTGGACACGTGGCCTCCCTTCGAGGCGTCGACACGGGCACGAAACGGTGATGAGCCTAGCGGGCCGGGCCGACATCCGCCCAGAGTGTGCCTGGTCACGACGGCCCCCAGCCGGGCCCGGGTGGTGGAGGCGGTGGGATAACCTCCTCGGCGGTGCGTGTGCCCGCCGTGTGGATCCCGTGAGGATGCCTGAGGGGGGGCAGGCGCGGACGGGACGGTAATGGTGGGCCGTTGGCCTGGGGTATGACGGAGGCGAAGTTCGATGGCTGGCTCGACGAAACCCACCGTTGCTCAGCAGCGGACCTCGGGAACGCGCGGTTCGGCTCAGGCCGGCGAATCGGAGCTGCGCCAGCTGCTGGCGGGCCTGACCGCGGTGCGCGACGGCGACTTCGGCACGCGTCTGCCCGGTGAGGCGGACGGCCTCCTGGGGGAGATCGCCGTCGTCTTCAACGGGATGGTCGACCAACTCTCGCTGTTCACCTCGGAGGTGACCCGCGTCGCCCGCGAGGTCGGCACCGACGGAAGGCTCGGCGGCCAGGCCGATGTGCCGGGTGTCTCCGGCACCTGGAAGGACCTGACCGACTCGGTCAACGCGATGGCCGGCAACCTCACCAGCCAGGTCCGTGACATCGCCCAGGTGGCCACGGCGGTCGCCCAGGGTGACCTGTCGCAGAAGATCGACGTGGCCGCCCGGGGCGAGATCCTCGAACTCAAGAACACCGTCAACACCATGGTGGACCAGCTCTCCGCCTTCGCCGACGAGGTCACCCGCGTCGCCCGCGAGGTGGGCAGCGAGGGCCGTCTGGGCGGTCAGGCGCAGGTGCCCGGAGTGGGCGGCACCTGGCGGGATCTGACCGATTCGGTCAACTTCATGGCGGGCAACCTCACCGACCAGGTCCGCAACATCGCCCAGGTGACGACGGCGGTGGCCCGGGGCGATCTCTCGCAGAAGATCACCGTCGACGCCCGGGGCGAGATCCTGGAGCTGAAGAACACCGTCAACACCATGGTCGACCAGCTCTCCGCCTTCGCCGACGAGGTGACGCGCATGGCGCGCGAGGTCGGCACCGAAGGCATCCTCGGCGGGCAGGCGGACGTCAAGGGCGTCTCGGGCACCTGGCGCGACCTCACGGACTCCGTGAACGGCATGGCCGGCAACCTCACCGCGCAGGTCCGTTCCATCGCCCAGGTGGCCACCGCCGTGGCGAAGGGCGACCTGTCGCAGAAGATCACGGTCACCGCCCGCGGTGAGGTCCTGGAGCTGAAGGAGACCATCAACACGATGGTCGACCAGCTCTCCTCCTTCGCCGGTGAGGTGACCCGGGTCGCGCGGGAGGTCGGTACCGAGGGCCGGCTCGGCGGGCAGGCCGACGTGCGTGATGTGTCGGGTACGTGGCGGGACCTGACCGAGTCGGTCAACGTCATGGCCGACAACCTGACCGCCCAGGTCCGCTCCATCGCCGAGGTGACGACGGCGGTCGCCAAGGGCGACCTCTCGCAGAAGATCCGGGTGGACGCGCGCGGCGAGATCCTGGAGCTGAAGGAGACCATCAACACGATGGTCGACCAGCTCGGCGCCTTCGCCGACGAGGTGACCCGGGTCGCCCGCGAGGTCGGCACCGAGGGCAACCTCGGCGGCCAGGCCACCGTCCGGGGCGTCTCGGGCACCTGGAAGGACCTCACCGACAACGTCAATGTGATGGCGTCCAACCTGACCGGACAGGTCCGCTCGATCGCCCAGGTCGCCACCGCGGTCGCCAAGGGTGACCTGTCGCAGAAGATCAACGTCGAGGCGAAGGGCGAGGTCGCCGCGCTCGCCGGTGTCATCAACACGATGGTCGACACCCTCTCCGCGTTCGCGGACGAGGTGACCCGAGTGGCCCGCGAGGTCGGCACCGAGGGCACGCTCGGCGGCCAGGCCCGCGTACCGAACGTCGCCGGGACCTGGAAGGACCTGACCGACAACGTCAACTTCATGGCGCACAACCTGACCAGCCAGGTACGCAACATCGCGCAGGTCACCACCGCCGTCGCCCAGGGCGATCTGACCCGCAAGATCGACGTGGACGCGCGCGGCGAGATCCTGGAGCTCAAGACCACCATCAACACGATGGTCGACCAGCTCTCCTCGTTCGCCGCCGAAGTCACCCGGGTCGCGCGCGAGGTCGGCAGCGAGGGCCGGCTCGGCGGGCAGGCCGAGGTCGAGGGCGTATCCGGCACCTGGAAGCGGCTCACCGAGAACGTCAACGAACTGGCCGGCAACCTGACCCGCCAGGTCCGTGCCATCGCCGAGGTCACCGGCGCCGTCGCCGAGGGCGACCTGACCCGGTCGATCACCGTCGACGCCTCCGGAGAGGTCGCCGACCTCAAGGACAACATCAACTTCATGGTGGAGTCGCTCCGCGAGACCACCCGGGCCAACGAGGAACAGGACTGGCTCAAGTCCAACCTGGCCCGGATCTCCGGCCTGATGCAGGGCCGCCGCGACCTCACGGTCGTCGCCGAACTCATCATGGACGAGCTCACTCCCCTCGTCTCCGCCCAGTACGGCGCCTTCTACCTCGCCGAAGAGGCACCGGAGGGGGTCTACCTCAACCTCATCGGCTCCTACGCCCGGCCGGACGCCACCCTCGAAGCCCGCTTCAAGCTCGGCCAGTCCTTCGTCGGCCAGGCCGCCCGCAGCCGGCGCACCATCGCCGTCGACGACCTGCCGGCCGACTACGTGTCCGTCTCCTCGGGCCTGGGAAGCACCCAGCCGGTCGGCCTGCTGGTGCTGCCCATCGTGGTCGAGGAGCAGGTGCTCGGCGTCATCGAACTCGCCACCGTGCACGCCTTCACGCCGATCCACCGCGACTTCCTGGAACAGCTGATGGAAGCCATCGGCGTCAACGTCAACACCATCACCGCCAACGCCCGCACCGACGAGCTGCTCGGTGAGTCGCAGCGCCTGACCGCCGAACTCCAGACCCGCTCCCAGGAGTTGCAGGCCCGGCAGGAGGAACTCCAGTCCTCCAACGCCGAGTTGGAGGAGAAGGCCGAACTCCTCGTCGCGCAGAACCGCGACATCGAGACCAAGAACCTGGAGATCGAGCAGGCCCGCCAAGAGCTGGAGGACCGCGCCCACCAGCTCTCCCTCGCCTCCAAGTACAAGTCCGAGTTCCTGGCCAACATGAGCCACGAGCTGCGCACCCCGCTCAACAGCCTGCTCATCCTGGCCCAGTTGCTCGCCCAGAACCCGAGCCGCAACCTCACCCCCAAGCAGGTCGAGTACGCCGGCATCATCCACTCCGCCGGGTCCGACCTGCTCCAGCTCATCAACGACATCCTCGACCTGTCCAAGGTCGAGGCGGGCAAGATGGACGTCAGCCCCGAGCGGATCTCACTGCGCAAGCTCCTCGACTACATCGAGGCCACCTTCCGCCCGGTGACCAGCCAGAAGAGCCTGACGTTCACGGTGAGCACCGCCGATACGCTGCCGGCCGAACTGCTCACCGACGACTACCGGCTGCGGCAGGTGCTGCGCAACCTGCTCTCCAACGCCGTCAAGTTCACCGAGAAGGGCGGTGTGGAGCTGCGGATCGAACTGCTCGCCGAGCACCTCGCCCCGGATGCCGCCCGGCGTGGCGGCCCGGTGATCGCCTTCCATGTGATGGACACCGGCATCGGCATCGCGCCGCAGCACCTGGAGACCGTCTTCGGTGCCTTCCAGCAGGCCGACGGGACGACGAGCCGCAAGTACGGGGGCACCGGCCTCGGCCTGTCCATCAGCCGGGAGATCGCCTTCCTGCTCGGCGGCGCGATCACGGCCGAGAGCGTCCTCGGCCAGGGCAGCACCTTCACCTTCTACCTGCCGGTCGCCCGGCCCGACTACGCCGACCTCAATGCCCCGGCCGGGCGCCCGGCCCTCCCGGCCGCCGCGCCCGAGGAGGAGGTCGCCGCCGAGCCCGAGCCGCACAGCGCGGCCGCCCCGGCCCCGGAGGTCGTGCAGCCCAAGCGGCTGCTGGTCGTCGAGGAGCGCTCGCGCGGACTGCTCTCGCTGGTCGCGGAGAGCGCGGTGGGCGATCTGGCCGCCCACCCCGACCTCGGGGACCCGCGCGGCCCGGTCGAGATCACCGCGGCGGTCGGCGTGAGCGAAGCCGCGGCGGCGCTCGCCGAGATGCCCTGCCACTGCGTGGTCCTCGAACTGGACCTGCCGGACGACGCGGCGCTGCGGTTCCTGGAGGAGATGGCGCGCGACGCGGCGCTGCGCGGGGTGCCCGTGCTGGCCCACAACAACCGTCGGCTCGGTACGGAGCAGGAGCAGATCCTCCAGAAGCGCGCCGCCTCCCAGCCGCTGGAGCTGATCTCCAGCCTCGACGAACTGCGCGAGCGCATCGCCCTGCACCTGAGCGCTGATCAGCCCGGGGACGTGCTCCCGCTGGTCCGGGCCGACGAGCCGGTCGCGGTCAGCCACGACGTCGACTCCTCGCTGGGCGGGCGCACGGTGCTGGTCGTGGACGACGACGACCGCAACCTGTACGCCATCACCGGCATCCTCGAACTGCACGGCATGACGGTCCTGCAAGCCGAGAACGGCAAGGTCGCGATCGACACCCTGGCCGCGCACCCCGCGATCGATCTCATCCTGATGGATGTGATGATGCCGGAGATGGACGGGTACACGGCCACTGCGGTCATCCGGTCCATGCCCCAATACGTCGACCTTCCGATCATCGCCGTGACCGCCAAGGCGATGATCGGTGACCGGGAGAAGAGTCTGGCCTCCGGAGCGAGTGACTACGTCACCAAGCCCGTGGACGCGCACGAGCTGGTCGCACGGATCAAGCGGCAGTTGAACCCCTGATCCCGTCCGGCCACCACGTCTACCTCAGTCCACCTCCCAAGGAGCGAGCTTGTGTCCAAGCCCCAACACCCCGGGGACGCGCACGGGGGCGGCAGCCGTCTGAAGCCGGGCGGTTCCCTGCCGGCCCAGACCGCGGCGTCCGGCGCGGATCCCGCGGACGGACCCGGCCCGGCGACGGGCGCCGACCTGGCGACAGGTGCCGGCCCGGCATCGGGAGCCGACGTGCTGACAGGTGACGACCTGGCGTCGGGAGCCGACGTGGCGACGGGCGCCGACCTGGCCGAGGGCGCGGGCGCCGTGGGCCGGCTCGCGGACAGCGTGCGCCGGTTGCAGGACCAGCTCCAGCGCGCCCAGGCCGAGGCCGACGGGCGCGCCCTCGTCGATCTGGCCTGCGGCATCCTCGTCGAGCGCCTGAGTTGCAGCCCCGTGGAAGCCGCGGCCCAACTGGACACCCTGGCCGAGCAGTCGGGCCTGTCCACGCTCGAACTGGCCGCCGACCTCGTCAACCAGGCGACCCGCGACAAGATCGCCGACGTGGCCCGGGAGTTCGTCACCGACGCCGTCCAGCCGGCCAGGGCCTCGGTGGGCCTGCGCCTGCGCAGCGCCGAGGCGGGCGCCCTCGCCGCCGGTGACGCGCAGTCCGTGGCGCAGTCGATCCTCCAGCACGCGCTGGCACCCCTGGGCGCGGTCGCCGTGGCCATCTGGGCCGCACACGCCGACCAGTCCCTGTCCCTGGCCGGCAGCGCCGGGTTCACCGAGGAGGAGCCGGCCCGCTGGCGCCATGTGCCGCCCGGCGTACCCACCCCGGCCCGGCGTGCCCTCGACGAACGCGCGACCGTGAGTTACGACATGCTCGCCGAAGCGGCGCTGCCCTCGATCGGGCTGCGCGAGGTGGGCGGCGGCCGGGTCGCCGTTCCGGCCGGCGCCGGCGGCCGCATCATCGGCGTACTCGAAATCTGTTGGCCCAACCGGCTCCCCGAGCAGTCCCAGTCCATCGAGCGCCAGGTGCAGGTGCTGGCCGAACTGTGCGCGATCGCCCTGGAGAGCCACTCCGCCGACGAGGACCCGCGGTCCAAGGAGCCCACCGACCCCCGGCTCACCGAACTGCTCGACCTCACCGACGGGCTCAACGACCCCTGCCTGGTGCTCCAGCCGCTCCTCGACACGGCGGACACCCCGGCCGACTTCCTGATCCGGCACGTCAACGCGAGCTTCGTCGACTTCGCCGGCCGGCCCCGCAACGCGATCGCGGGCGCCCTCCTCCTGGACGCGTACCCGCTCGCGGCGGAGCCCGGAGGACTCTTCGAAAAGGTGGAGCACGTCCTCGCCACCGGCGAACCCTTCCGCACGGAGCGGATGCGGCTCGCGGCCGTGGTCGACACCATCGCGCTGACCACACAGGCCCAGGTCAGCATCAGCCGCCAGGGCAACCACGTGCTCGTGGTGTTGCGTCTGGAGGACGGCACACCGAAGGTCGCCAGCCTGTTGCAGCACGCCCAACGCCTGGGCCGGATCGGCGGGTTCGAGGAGAACTTCCTCACCGGCGACATCGCCTGGAACGAGACGCTCTTCGAACTCCACGGCCTGCTGCCCACCGCCGAACCCATTCCCCTGGAGCATCTGGCGGCGCACGTCCACCCCGACGACGCCCACTCCATCGGCCGGTTCCTGCGCTCGCTGCTGCATCATCAGCGGCCCGCGTCCACCGCCTTCCGGCTCCAGCGCGCCGACAGCGTGGCCCGGCACATCCGGGTGGTCGCCGAGCCGGTCCTCGACGACAACCTCCGGGTCACCGCGGTGCGCGGCGCCTACCAGGACGTCTCCGCCCAGCACTGGACCGAGGTCGCGCTCGCGGCCACCCGGGACCAGCTCGCCCAGAGCCAGCAGGAGACGGCCGAACGCAACCGGCTGGCGCTCCGGTTGCAGCACGCGATCATGCCGCCCAGCCACGGACCCGTGGACCTGCACAACCTCAGTGTGGCCGTCCGCTACCGGCCCGCCGAGAAGGACCACCTCGTCGGCGGCGACTGGTACGACGCCGTGGCGCTCCCCTCGGGCCAGGTGCTGCTGTGCGTCGGCGACGTGGCCGGGCACGGCATCGAGGCGGCGACCGGCATGGTCGCGCTGCGCAACGCGCTGCGCGGCCTCGCCACCACCGGGGCCGGTCCCGCGCAGCTCCTGGCGTGGCTCAACACCGTCACCCACCACCTCACCGACAACGTCACGGCCACCGCGGTGTGCGGCCTCTACGACCCGGGCTCGCGCCAACTGCGCTGGGCCAGGGCCGGGCATCTGCCGCCCGTCCTGATGCGCGAAGGCAAGGCGGCGACGCTGCCCAAGCTCGGCGGCATCCTTCTGGGGGCCGTCCCCCAGGCCACGTACGAAGAGGGCCATACGCAACTGGAAACCGGCGACACCCTGTTGATGTACACGGACGGGCTGATCGAGCGCCGGGACCGGTCGGTGCAGGACTCCCTGGAGAGTCTGCTCCAAGTCGCCCGCAAGCCACGCCAGTTGGGGCGTGAGGGGTATCTGGAGGACCAGCTCGACCATCTGTTGCGCTACACCAACGCGGACACGGACGACGACACCTGTCTCATCGGTGTCACGGTGCGCTAGCGGGGGCCAGGCCGAGCGGGGCCGGGCCCAGCCGGGCCGGACATGGAACGGCCCCGCGCGTCCGGAGGGGAGGGACGGCGGGGCCGCAAGCCCGGACCAGGTCGGGGGGACGCCTGGTCCTGTGGGGCCCTGAGGGGGGCTTGCCTATCGAGTGCCCCGGCGCCCCCGCTCCATGCGTGTGACCTGCGACACCCCGGCGCGGGGCGCCGTCCGTCAGACCCCGCGGGCCCGCTCGAAGCGGGCGCGGCCCTCGGCGAGGTCCACGATCGGCTCGGGGTAGTCGAGCGCGGCCCGCTCCGCCGGCTCCAGCTTCCACGGCTCGTGGACGACCCCGCGTGCCAGGCCCGCGAGTTCGGGCACCCAGCGGCCCACATAGGTCCCGAGCGGGTCGAAGCGTTTGCCCTGGACCACCGGGTTGAGCACCCGGTTGGGGCGGGTGTCGGTGCCGGTCCCGGCCACCCACTGCCAGTTGAGCTGGTTGTTCGCGAGATCCCCGTCGACCAGCAGGTCGAGGAAGTGGCGGGCGCCGGTCCGCCAGTTCGCGTACAGGGTCTTGGTGAGGAAGCTCGCCGTCAGCATCCGGCCCCGGTTGTGCATCCACCCCTCGTGGGCGAGCTGCCGCATCGCCGCGTCCACCAGGGGATAGCCGGTGCGGCCCGCGCGCCAGGCGGCGATCTCCCGCTCGTCGTCGCGCCACCGGTCGCCGCGCGGCCGGTAGTCCTGGTGCGCCGAGGCGGGGCGGGCCGCGAGCACCTGGTGGTGGAAGTCCCGCCAGGCCAGCTGCCGCACGAACGCCTGCGCCCCAGGGGAGCCCTCCCGCCGCGCCGCGTGGATCAGTTCCACCGCGGACAGGGCGCCGAAGTGGAGGAAGGGCGACAGGCGCGAGGTGGCATCGCCCGCCAGATCGTCGTGGCCCTCCTCGTATCCGGCGATGCCGCCGGAGAGCCACTGCCGAAGCCGCTTCCTGCCCTCCGTCTCACCGCCCGCCATCAGACCCGGCGAGACCCCGGCCACCGAGGCGCGCCGGGGCAGGGTGCCGGGCGCCACCTCGGGCGTGGCGATCTTCCGGGGCGCCGCCGCCACCTCGCGTACGCCCGCTTCGGACCAGCGCCGTAGATACGGCGTGAACACGGTGTAGTGGTCCCGGTCCGCCGGGGTGACGGCGCCCGGCGCCAGCGCGGTCACCACGGCGTCGTGGACCGACAGCGCGCAACCGATCGTGTCGAGCGCGGCCCGCAGCCGCCCCTCGCGTCGCGCCGCGTAGCGGCTGACGCCTCCCGCGAGATGCACCTGTCGCGCCCCCGTGGCGGACACCACGGCGCAGACCTCGTCCACGACATCGCCGCTGCGGATCACCAGATGGCCGCCGCGCGCTCGCAGCGCGGCGTCGAGATCGGTCAGGCAGTCGGCCAGGAAGGCCTGGCGGTTGGGCGCGTCGAATCCGGCCGCCCGCACCCCGTCGTCGTCGACGAAGAGCGGGACCACCTGGTCGGACCCGCGCACGGCGGCGGACAGCACCGGGTTGTCGTGCACCCGCAGATCTGACGTGAACAGCACTACGGACACGGTCACTTGGTCGGCTCCTCAAGGCGTACGTCATGCGTCGGACGGGCGGTGCCGGAACCCGGGACGGGGCGCGGGTCACCGGCTGCTCCGATCCTCCTGGACGGCGGCCACCACTCGGGTGATCCGACGCGGGCGTGGCGAAGGTTGACCGATCGCCGGGAAGGCTCCCGGTTGACGACAGTATGTGACCGTTTGGCCCGGGAACCCGGGGATACCCGACGCGAGAGGGCCGCCGATCCGGGTGGACCCACGAGGTGCGCCCCGGCCGTGCGGCCGCCCCCGCCCCCGACACCACCGATCGCCCGCACCGACCGGCCCGCCGGGCCGTCGAACGCAAGGAGTGACATGCAACGCGAATCCGCGCTCGAACTCGCCGATCTGGGACAGCAGTTGAGGGTGGACGCGGTGCGCGCGGCCGCCGCGGCGAACTCGGGTCACCCCACCTCCTCGATGTCCGCCGCCGACCTGGCGGCCGTCCTGCTCGCCCGCCATCTGCGCTACGACTTCGCCCAGCCCGACCATCCCGGGAACGACCGGCTGATCTTCTCCAAGGGCCACGCCTCGCCCCTGCTGTACGCGATGTACCGGGCGGTGGGCGTCGTCGACGACGAGCAGCTGCTGACCTTCCGCCGCCGCGACAGCCTCCTGGAGGGGCACCCCACGCCCCGGCTGCCCTGGGTGGACGTGGCGACGGGTTCGCTCGGGCAGGGGCTGCCCGTCGGGGTCGGCATGGCGCTCGCGGGCAAGCGGCTCGAACAGGCGCCGTACCGGGTGTGGGTGCTGTCCGGCGACAGCGAGATGGCCGAGGGCTCCGTGTGGGAGGCCGTCGAGCACGCGGCGTACGAACACCTCGACAACCTCACGCTGATCATCGACGTGAACCGCCTCGGCCAGCGCGGCCCCACCCGGCACGGCTGGGACCTCGATGCCTACGCCCGCCGCCTTCAGGCCTTCGGCTGGCACACGATCGAGATCGACGGACACGACGTCGACGCGGTGGACGCCGCGTTCGCCGAGGCGGCGTCCACGGTGGCCCAGCCCACCGCCATCATCGCCCGCACCCACAAGGGCCGGGGGGTCGCGCGGGTCGAGGACCAGGAGGGCCAGCACGGCAAGCCGCTGCCGGACGCGGACGCCGCGATCGAGGAGCTCGGCGGCCCCCGCTTCGTCCGCGTCGAGGTCACCCCGCCGCCCACCGCCCGGCCCCGGCGCACGGCCGACGGCGGCCACCTGGAACTCCCGCGCTTCGACCTCGGGGACTCGGTGGCCACGCGTGACGCCTACGGGCAGGCGCTGGCCGCGCTCGGCTCGGCGCGCGAGGACGTGGTGGCCCTCGACGGCGAGGTCGGGGACTCCACCCGTACCGAGTTCTTCGCCAAGGACCACCCCGAGCGGTACTTCGAGTGCTACATCGCCGAGCAGCAGCTCGTCGCGGCCGCGGTGGGCTTCCAGACCCGGGGCTACCTCCCCTTCGCCTCGACGTTCGCGGCCTTCTTGACCCGCGCCCACGACTTCGTGCGGATGGCCGCGGTGAGCCGGGCCGACATCAACCTCGTCGGCTCGCACGCCGGCGTCTCCATCGGCCAGGACGGTCCCTCGCAGATGGGCCTCGAGGACCTGGCGATGTTCCGTTCCGTGCACGGCAGCACGGTCCTCTATCCGTGCGACGCCAACCAGACCGCCCAACTGGTCGCCGCCATGGCCGAGTTGGAGGGGGTGCGCTATCTGCGCACCGGCCGCGGCGAGGCCCCGGTCATCTACGGCCCCGACGAGGAGTTCCGTCCCGGTGGCTCCAAGGTGCTGCGCTCCACGGACCAGGACCGCCTGACGGTCGTGGCGGCGGGCGTCACGGTCCATGAGGCGCTGCGCGCGGGCGCACTCCTCGACCGGGAGGGCATCGCCGTACGGATCATCGACCTGTACTCGGTGAAGCCGGTCGACGCGGACACCCTGCGGGCCGCGGCCGAGGCGACGGGATGCCTCGTCACCGTGGAGGACCACCGCGTCGAGGGCGGCATCGGGGACGCGGTGGCCGAGGCCTTCGCCGACGGCCGCCCCGTGCCGCGCCTGGTCAGGCTCGGCGTGCGGGACATGCCGGCCTCGGCGAGCCCCGAGGAACAGCTCCACCTGGCGGGCATCGACGCCGAGTCGATCGCCGCGGCGGTACGCCTCCTGGTGGAACGCGCCGTCGTGCGCTGAGGCGCCCGGCCGCGCATCATCGGCACCAGGGGTGCTGTGCGGCCGTCGCCGGAGCGGGGACAGCGCCGTGCGCCCCGCCACAGCGGTGCCCGGGTCCGGCGTACGGCGCGGGGCACGCCTGGGGCCGCCCGTACGGAGAGCGAGTCCGGTGCCTTCTGGAGACGAGACACAGCACGGCGGGGCGCCGCTCACCTGTCTGGTGACCGGCGCCACCGGGTACGTGGGCGGCAGGCTCGTCCCCGAACTCCTCGCCGCCGGCCACACCGTGCGCTGCCTGGCACGTTCCCCCGAGAAGCTCCGCGACCAGCCGTGGGCCGGGCGGGTCGAGGTGTTGCGCGGCGACGTCACCGACCCGGACTCCGTGGCGCGGGCGCTGCGCGGCGTCGACGTCGCGTACTACCTGGTGCACGCGCTCGGCACCGGGGCCGGCTTCGAGAGGACCGACCGCGAAGCGGCCGAGCTGTTCGCCGACACGGCCGCCGACACCGGGGTGCGGCGGATCGTCTACCTCGGCGGGCTGACCCCCGCCGACGTGCCGGTGCGGGAACTGTCGCCGCACTTGCGCTCGCGCGCCGAAGTGGGCGAGATCTTCCTCGCCCGCCCCGTCCCGGCCACCGTGCTGCGGGCCGCGGTCGTGATCGGATCCGGCTCGGCCTCGTTCGAGATGCTGCGCTATCTGACCGAGCGGCTGCCCGTCATGGTGACCCCGAGTTGGGTCGGCACCCGCATCCAGCCCATCGCCATCCGCGACGTCCTGCGCTACCTGGTGGCCGGCGCCCGCATGCCCGACGACGTGAACCGCTCCTTCGACATCGCGGGGCCCGACGTCATGACGTACCGGGACATGATGGAGCGCTACGCCAGGGTGGCGGGTCTTCCGCACCGGCTGATCCTGCCCGTCCCCATGCTCACCCCGCGGCTCTCCAGTCACTGGATCGGCCTGGTCACCCCGGTGCCCGCCTCGATCGCACGACCCCTCGCGGAGTCGCTGCGCCACGAGGTGGTCTGCGGCGAACACGACATCGCGCGGTACGTGCCCGACGGACCGGGCGCCCCGCTCGGCTTCGACGAGGCGCTCGCCCTCGCGCTGCGGCGGGTCCGCGACGCCCAGGTCGTGACGCGCTGGTCCAACGCCTCGGTCCCCGGCGCCCCCAGCGACCCGCTGCCCACCGACCCCGACTGGGCGGGCGGCAGCCTCTACACCGATGTCCGCGAGCGCGCCGTGGACGCCTCGGCCGATGCCTTGTGGCGGGTGGTGGAGGGCATCGGCGGCGAGCACGGCTGGTACTCCTTCCCGGCGGCCTGGGCGCTGCGCGGCTGGCTCGACCGGCTGGTCGGCGGCGTCGGACTGCGGCGTGGACGGCGCGACGCGCACCGGCTGCGGGTCGGGGACTCGCTGGACTTCTGGCGCGTCGAGGAGATCGAGACCGGCCGGCTGCTGCGCCTGCGCGCGGAGATGCGGCTGCCCGGTCTCGCCTGGCTGGAGATGACGGTCGAGGACGCCGGACCGGGACGCAGCCGGTACCGGCAGCGGGCGGTCTTCCATCCGCGGGGGCTGCTCGGCCACGCCTACTGGTGGAGCGTGTCGCCCTTCCACGCGATCGTGTTCGGCGGGATGGCCCGCAACATGGCGAAGGCCGCCGAATCCGAGGCCGGACGGGTGTCGCGGGCGTCGGACCGGAGCCCCTGAGCCGGCCCCCGCGGCCCGGACGGGCCGTCCGACGGCGACCGCACACGTTCGGCCAGGGGGAAGTTGGGCAGAAGCCTCAGTACATCCACAACCACGGGCAAATCCTCTGGGGGTTTCGATCATGGCGCGCCCGCCTGCCAGCACCGGCGCTTCACCGGACACCGTCGAACTGACCACCGGGCCGGCCACACCGGCCGAGGCCCGCGACGAGGCCCGTACCTTCCTCTCCGCGCTGGCGCCCCTGCCGTCGCGGGAGAGCGCCGAGAACGTGCTGCTCGTCGTCTCCGAACTCGTCACCAACGCCCTGCGGCACGCGGGCGGCGCCACGGCGCTGCGCCTGGCCGCCGACCGCCGCTCGCTGCACATCAGCGTCCGGGACCCGAGCCCCGAACCGCCGCACGAGCGCGTGCCCGATCTTCGCGGGTACGAGGGCGGCTTCGGCTGGCCCCTGGTCCGCAAGCTGGCGCGCAGCGTGGCCGTCACGCCGAGCCTCGACGGCGGCAAGAACGTCTGCGTCGCCCTGCCGCGCTAGCGCCCCGAACATCACCTCCCAGAACACCGCCTTCGGCCAGTCGGGGGACCCGGTGCATGATCCCGATCGAAGGGGGCACCCGAGGGCTTCGACAGATGAATCACGGTGACTAGGGAGGTTGTCCTCATGGCAGCGGCGCAGGTGACGGGACCGGAGCGGACGGACCGGACGGCAGCCACGACCATGGATCCCGGGGTGGGGGAGTTGCCTTGGGTGGAGGATGCGGGGAAGGTCGCGCCGAAGGACGCCCGCGAGCTTTCCAAGGTGTTCTTCGAGCAGCTCCAGGTCTTGGAAGAGGGCACGGCGGAGTACCAGTACGCACGCAACACGCTCATCGAGATGAACCTGTCGCTGGTGCGCTTCGCGGCCGGCCGCTTCCGCAACCGGGGAAGCGGCGAGATGGAGGACGTGATCCAGGTCGGCACGATCGGCCTGATCAAGGCGATCGACCGGTTCGAGCTGTCGCGCGAGGTGGAGTTCACCTCGTTCGCCGTGCCGTACATCGTGGGCGAGATCAAGCGGTTCTTCCGTGACACCACGTGGGCCGTGCACGTGCCGCGCCGCCTCCAGGAGCTTCGCGTGGACATCGCGAAGGCCAAGGAGAGCCTGGCCCGCGATCTGGACCGCGACCCGACGGTGCGCGAGCTGGCGGCGCATCTGAACCGGGACGAGGAAGAAGTGGTCGAGGGCCTGGTCGCGGCCAACGGCTACACCGCGGGCTCCCTCGACATGTCCGCCGACGCCGAAGAGGCGGGCGGGACGGCCGGGGGCCGCAGCCGTACGCTCGTGGACTTCATCGGCGCGGAGGACCCGGGGATGGAGAAGGTCGAGAACCTCCGGTCCCTGGCCCCGCTGATGGGTGAACTCACCGAACGCGAACGCCGCATCGTCAGCATGCGGTTCGGCGAGGAGCTGACGCAGGCCGAGATCGGCGCCGAACTCGGTGTCTCGCAGATGCAGGTGTCACGCCTGCTCTCGCGCATCCTGACCAAGCTCCGTGCCGGAATGACCGAGGAACAGCCCGCACACGCCTGAGTTCAGGCGGTGCCGCGGCGGGGCCCGAGGCGGGCCGGGTCCCGCCGCGGATGGATTCCCCCACGGGCGGGTGGCCGTCCGCCCGAGCCCGGATGCTGGAGGCGATCCGTGAGTTCCCTGTGCGAGACCGTGTTCATGAACCTGGAGATCGACCAATCGGAGCGTGTCCCCGTGGTGACGCGGCTCCTCTACGAGGCCGACGACCCCTTCGCGGTCCGCGTCTGCTTCGAGCTCCAGGAGGACGTGGCCGTCGCCTGGACGATCGAGCGGGACCTGCTGGCCCGGGGCCTGTGGCAGGAGGCCGGCGACGGAGACGTCCGGGTCGCTCCGCACACCGATGCGGGCCGGCGCGAGGTGCGTATCGAGCTCGCGGGATGCGGGCTCGACGGCGAATGGGGCCGCGCGGTGTTCTGCGCCTGGGAGCCCGCCCTGCGCGACTTCCTGGAGCGTGCGTACGAGATCGTGCCCCGGGGCGCGGAAACGGTCGACGTCGATGCCTTTCTCGCCGAAGTCCTGGCCGCCGGATGACCCGCCACCCCGTTTGAAATCCGCCGAATCGGCCAGGCGCAAGCTGTACCTACGAAGAATTCATTCTGGAGGCGACGCCATGTCCGCCGAAGAGAACGCCGGTGCCAAGGCCGAGCAGGCCAAGGGCAAGGCCAAGGAACTGATCGGCCGCATCACGGGAAACGAACGGCTCACCGCGGAGGGTCGTATCGACCAGGTCAAGGGCGAAACCCGCGAGGAGAAGCAGAAGGCGAACGACGCCTACCACCGCTGATCCCGGGCGACGCGCCCACCCGACGGACGTGCGCGAGCGGCGGACGATCGGGGACGCGGCGCACGCCCGGACGCGATACCCGAAACGGAAAGAGGACATCCTGCGATGAACGAGGACCTGTGGGGTTTCAAGGACACCAGCGGCCATCTCGCCGGGGTGGATCTGCGCGGCTGGAAGGTCGAGGCGGCGGACGGCGACATCGGCAAGGTGGACAACCACTCCGATGAGGTCGGCTCCGCGCACCTGGTGGTCGACACCGGGCCGTGGATCTTCGGCAAGCGGGTCTTGCTGCCGGCCGGCACCGTCACCCGGCTCGACCAGGACGACAAGCGGATCCATGTCGCCCTCACCCGGGAACAGGTGAAGGATTCCCCGGAGTTCGAACCCGCGACCCATCTCGACGACCCCGGTTACCGCGATCTGGTGGGCCGTTACTACGGCGCTCCTCTTCTGTGAATTCCCTTGCCGCACCGCATGGTTGGTGGCCCGCCGGACATCCGGCGGGCCACCTTTCTTTTTTCCGTGCCCCCGGTTTGCGTCCCGCTTTTCGAGGAAGGCGACATATCGGACCGGTGAACGGTCCGGGTGAATAGCCGTCATGCGAAATGGAGTGAAGCGGTGTCTGTCGTGAAGAGTTCGCTGTCGGATGCGGAACTGAAGGTTGTCGGCCCGGCCCTCCAGGGCGCCCTCGTCGATCTGGTCGACCTGTCGCTCGTGGCGAAGCAGGTGCACTGGAACGTGGTCGGCCCGCGCTTTCGCTCCGTACACCTTCAGCTCGACGATGTGGTGGCCACGGCGCGCCAGCACTCGGACACAGTGGCCGAGCGTGCCTCCGCGCTCGGCGTGAACCCCGACGGGCGCGCCGCGACCGTCGCCGGGAGCAGCGCGATCGGCACGGTGCCCGAGGGCTGGATCAAGGACTCCGAAGCGGTCGAGGTCATGGTCGTGGCGCTCGGCAGGATCGTGGAGCGGATGCGCGAACGCATCGCCTCCACCGACGAGCCCGACCCGGTGACCCAGGACCTGCTCATCGCCGTGACGGGCGATCTGGAGAAGCACGCCTGGATGTTCCGGGCGGAGAGCAGCTGAGAGCCGGCGGCGCACGGAACGGGGCGATCCGGGACGGGTCGCCCCCGCCCGGGCGAAGGGCCGTCGGGATGCCGGAGGGGGCCGGCTGTACGAGGCTGGTGGTGCGGGCGGCGGCCGGCCGTCCGGATCGAGAGACAGAGGAACGATGGAAAGCAGCGAGGGGCCCCGCAGCGGCCCCGGGACGGCGGTGCGATACGCGCCCTGGCCCCGCCCCAAGGACTCCCCCTCCGGCGCCACCGGATCGCAGGTGACCCTGCGCGTGAACGGCGCCTCCCACGCGGTCGAGGTCGACCACCGCACCACCTTGCTCGACCTCTTGCGTGAGCGGCTCGCCCTGACGGGCTCCAAGAAGGGCTGCGATCACGGCCAGTGCGGGGCGTGCACGGTGCTGGTGGACGGCCGGCGTGCCAACAGTTGTCTCCTTCTCGCCGTCGCGATGGACGGCTGCGACGTCGTGACCGTCGAGGGACTGGCGGAGACGGACGGCACGAACGGCGACCTCCACCCGCTCCAGCGCGCCTTCCTGGAACGCGACGCCTTCCAGTGCGGCTACTGCACGCCGGGCCAGTTGTGCTCGGCCGTCGGCATGCTGGCCGAGGCCGAGTCCGGCGAGCCGTCCGTGGTCACCGAGCCGGAGCGGGCGCCCGGCGGCCCGGTGCCGCTGACCGACGAGGAGATCCGCGAACGGCTCAGCGGCAACCTGTGCCGGTGCGGCGCCTATCCGCACATCGTCGAGGCGGTGCGGGACGTGATCACGTGAAGCCCGTGTCCTACCTCCGCGCGCACAGCGTGGAAGAGGCCGCGGCAGCCCACGGCGGCCGCGACGAAGCCCGCTATCTCGGCGGCGGCACCAACCTGGTCGACCTGATGAAGCTAGGCGTGGAACGCCCCGAGGTCCTCGTCGACATCACCCGCCTCCCCCTGGACCAGGTGGAGGAACGCCCCGACGGCACGCTGCGCATCGGGGCGACCGTACGCAACAGCGACCTCGCCGCCCACCCCCTGATCCGCGAGCGCCACCCCCTGCTCTCGCAGGCCGTCCTCAGCGGCGCCTCCGGCCAGCTGCGCAACATGGCCACCACCGGCGGAAACCTCCTCCAGCGCACCCGCTGCCCCTACTTCCAGGACCTGGCGCAACCCTGCAACAAACGGGTGCCGGGAAGCGGTTGCGCGGCGATCGACGGCCTCAACCACGACCACGCCGTCCTCGGCCACTCGCCGCACTGCGTGGCCACCCACCCCTCGGACCTGTGCGTGGCGCTCGCGGCGAGCGACGCCGTCGTGGAACTGGCCGGACCCGGAGGCGGCAGGACCGTCCCCGTGACCGAGTTCCACCGGCTGCCCGGCGACCACCCCGAACAGGACACCGTGATCCGCCCCGGGGAACTGATCACCGGCGTCCTGGTGCCTCCGCTCCCCGACGGAGCCGTCTCCCGCTACCGCAAGGTGCGCGAACGGGCCTCGTACGCCTTCGCCCTCGCCTCCGTGGCCGCGGTGCTCCACATGGAGGACGGCGAGATCCGGCACGCCGGCATCGCCTTCGGCGGCCTCGCCCACCGGCCCTGGCGCGCCCGGCGCACCGAGGCCGCGCTCCTGGGCACCCGGCCGAGCCCCGAGGCCTTCGCGGACGCGGTGCGGGCCGAGCTCGACGAGGCCGTACCCCTGCGGGACAACGCCTACAAGGTGACGCTCGCCCGCGACCTGGCCACCCATGTGCTGGGCTCGCTGACCACTTCGGCCTGACCGCCGCCGCCTCCGACGAGGCCCGCCCCCTGACCCGTCCGGGAGGAGAACCGCCATGGCTTCGCAAGCGAACGCGCTCGGCGCACCCATTGAACGCCGCGAGGGCCACGCGAAAGTGACCGGCGAGGCGCTGTACGCCACCGAGTACACACCGCCGGGGTGCGTCCACGCCTGGCCGGTCACGGCCACCGTCGCGCGAGGCCGGGTCAGCTCGCTCGACACCGCGGCCGCGCTCGACCTGCCCGGTGTGCTCGCCGTCCTCACCCCCGACACCGCGCCCCGGCTCGCCGAATCCGACGACCCGACGCTCGCCGTCCTCCAGGACTTCCGGGTCCCGCACCACGGATGGCCCATCGCCCTGGTGGTCGCCGAGACCCTGGAGGCGGCGCGCGCCGCGGCGCAGGCCGTGCGCGTCACGTACGAGACCGAGCCGCACGCCGCCGTCCTCGACGACCATCTGGCGGACGCCTACCGCCCCGAGGAGGCCAACGGCGGCCACCCCGCGGAACGCCGACAGGGCGACCCGGAAGCCGCCTTCGCCGCCGCGCCCGTCACCGTCGACGTGCGCTACCGGGTGCCCCCTTTGCACAACCACCCGATGGAGCCGCACGGGGCGACCGCCCGCTGGCACGACGGCCGCCTCACGGCGTACGACACCAGCCAGGGCGCCGACACCGTACGCGCCGTCCTGGCCGGGCTGTTCAAGCTGGACGAGGACCGGGTCACGGTCGTCAGCGAGCACGTGGGCGGCGGCTTCGGCTCCAAGGGCACGCCCAGGCCGCACGTCGTGCTCGCCGCCATGGCCTCCCTGCACACCGGGCGGCCCGTCAAACTCGCCCTCGCCAGGCGGCTGTTGCCCGAGCTGGTCGGCCATCGCGCGCCCACCGACCACCGGTTGCGGCTCGGCGCCCAACCGGACGGCACCCTCCTCTCCGTGATCCACGAGGTCACCACCCATACCTCGCGGGTCAAGGAGTTCGTCGAGCAGGCGGCCGTGCCCGCCCGCGTCATGTACGCCGGCGGGAGCATCCTCACCTCGCACCGGGTCGCCGCCCTGGACGTCCCCACGCCCTCCTGGATGCGCGCGCCCGGAGAGGCACCGGGCATGTACGCGCTGGAGTCCGCGGTCGACGAACTCGCCGACGCCCTCGGCATGGACCCCATCGAGCTCAGGATCCGCAACGAACCGGATCAAGAGCCGGACAGCGGGCGGCCGTTCAGCAGCCGCCACCTCGTGGAGTGCCTGCGCGAGGGAGCCGAGCGGTTCGGCTGGGCGGAGCGCGACCCCCGGCCGGGAAGGCGCCGTTCGGGCCACCAGCTCCTGGGCACCGGGGTGGCCGCCGCCACCTATCCGGTCCTCGTCTCGCCCAGCCGCGCCACCGTCACCGCCCACCCCGACGGGCTCCATGTGGTGCGGGTGAACGCCACCGACATCGGAACCGGGGCCCGTACCGTCCTCGCTCAGGTCGCGGCGCAGGCGCTCGGCGTCGGCGTGGAGGCGGTCCGCACCGAGATCGGCACCACGGGCCTGCCCCGGGCACCGCTCGCCGGCGGCTCCTCCGGCACCGCCTCCTGGGGCTGGGCCGTACACGAGGCGTGCCGCTCGCTCTCACGCCAACTCCAGGAGCGCACCGGCCCGTTGCCGCCCGAGGGCCTCACGGCCTCCGCCGACACCGAGGGCTCGGCCGACGCGGAGTCCCCGTACGCCCGGCACGCCTTCGGCGCCCACTTCGCGGAGGTGGCGGTCGACACGGACACCGGTGAGGTACGGGTGCGGCGGCTGCTCGGCGTGTACGCGGCCGGGCGGATCCTCAACGCGCGGACCGCCAGGTCCCAGTTCATCGGCGGCATGGTGATGGGACTCGGCATGGCGCTCACCGAGCGCGGCAGCCTGGATCCGGCGTCCGGCGCGTTCCTCGGCAACGACCTCGCGGGCTACCACGTGCCCGCGCACGCCGACGTCCCCGCCATCGAGGCGCACTGGATCGACGAGAAGGACGACCACCTCAACCCGATGGGCAGCAAGGGCATCGGCGAGATCGGCATCGTCGGCACGGCCGCCGCCATCGGCAACGCGGTCCACCACGCCACGGGCGTGCGCCATCGGGAACTCCCGCTCACCCCCGACCGCGTACACGGCGGGCCCTGACCGAAGGGCCCGGCGTTCCCCGGATGGCCGAGATGCCCGAAGCCGGCCCGCGGCGCCGGTCCCGCACGGGCCACCGGGCCGCCCGGGCTCCCCCTCGGCCGGCCGGGGCCCCTCGCGACAGGCGGGACGGGGAGCGGGGTGTTTGACTGCCTGACAAGAGGGAGGTGGTCGGCCATGAGCGGGCACCACGCCGGGCAGGCCGGTGGCGGGGAGCGTCTCCTGGAGGAGCTGCTCGCGCAGGCCCACAGCGCCTCGCCGATGGGACTACCGGTACTGGTCAACCGCTGCGCCGAGGCGCTGGGCCTGGGCGAGGTCGTCATCTATCTGACCGACCTCCAGCAGCGCCGACTGGTCGCCCTCACCGACGGGCTGCCGGCCCTGGACATCGACGAGACCGTCGCCGGCTGGTGCTACCGGACCGTTTCGCTGCGGGTGGAGGACGTGGACACCGGCGTCCTGTGTCTGTGGCTGCCCGTGGTCGACGGAGCCGAACGGCTCGGCGTGATGGGCGTACGGACCTGCTCCACGGACACCGTACGGCTGCGCCGCTGCCGGATGCTGACCGGGATCGTGGCGATGGCCATCACCTCCAAGCGCGCCTACAGCGACAGCTTCGCCCGCCGGGCCCGCGTCGAACGCATGCAGCTCCCCGCCGAGATGCTGCGGGCCTTCCTGCCGCCGCGCACCATCGGCAACGACCACGTCGTCTCCACCGCGGTCCTCGAACCCGCCTATGAGATCGGCGGCGACGCCTTCGACCACTCGCTCACCCAGTCCACCCTGCACGCGGCGATCCTCGACGCGATGGGCCACGACCTGGCCTCGGGCCTGACGACCTCGGTCGCCCTGGCCGGATGCCGTAACGCGCGGCGGGCCGGGCTCGGCCTGATCGACCTCGTCGAGACCATCGACCAGGCGCTCGCCCAGTGGTTGCCCGACAAGTACTGCACCGGCATCCTCACCCAACTCGACCTGGATTCGGGGACGTTCCGCTGGTGCAACTGCGGACATCCGCCGCCCGTGCTGATCCGGGACGGGGGAGTGGTGCACGGGGCCCTCGAACGGACCGCCCAGCCGCCGATGGGCCTGCCGGCCCGGTTCAGCGACGAGCCCAGAGCCGTCCACGAGGTGGTTCTGGAGCCCGGTGACCGCGTGCTGCTCTACACCGACGGCGTCACCGAGGCGCGCACCGCGGGCGGCAAGGAGTTCGGCATGGAGCGCTTCACGGACTCCATCATCCTGGCCACCGCCGCGGGCGAACTGGCCGCCGAGTCACTGCGCCGCCTCATCCACGCCATCCTCGACGGCGAGGCCAGCGACCTGCGGGACGACGCCACCATGCTCCTCATCGAATGGTGGCCCCCCACCACCAAGCCCACCCCGCGCAGGGGGTGAACCCCGGCTGCTGGGCCCGGGGATCGCTCGTGTCAGCGGCAGGCCGTTCGAGCGAAATATCCTGTATGTACCACAGTGATAGGAACGCGGGAGCCGGGGAACAGGCATCCGTATGGATACGACTCAGACCCAGGCCAACGCCTCGACCCGCGTACCGCTGCGTGCCGTCGCGCTCGTGTGCACCCTCTCCCCGTCCCCCGCCCCATCCAGCTCCCAGCTCCTCGCCGAGCAGACGATGGCCGCGCTCGCCGATCACGGCGTGAGCGGCAAGGTGATCCGCGTGGTGGACCACGACGTCAAGCCGGGCATCTCGACGGACCTGGGGGACGGCGACGCCTGGCCGGAGATCCGCGACCACGTCCTGGGCGCGGACATCCTCGTCATCTCGACGCCGATCTGGCTCGGCCACCCCTCCAGCGTCGCCCAGAAGGTCATGGAGCGTCTGAACGCCGAGTTGTCCGAACAGGACGACCAGGGACGGCCGTTGATGTACGGCAAGGTCGCCGCGGTGTGCGTGGTGGGCAACGAGGACGGCGCGCACAAGGTGAGCGCCGACATCTTCCAGGGCCTCAACGACATCGGCTTCTCCCTCGCGCCGGGAGCCGTCACCTACTGGGTCGGCGAGGCCATGCAGAAGACCGACTACCTCGACCTGGACTCGACGCCCAAGTCCACGGCCGAGACCACCGTCGCCCTCGCCGCGAACGTCAGCCACTTGGCCCGGCGCCTCAAGGACGCCCCCTACCCGGCCCCCTGAGCGGGCGGGCCCGGGCGCCGCACGGCGATGGTGACGGACGGTGATCTGGAGAGGCGGGCGTCGGGGAGCCGACCTAGGATGACTCGGGTCGGGCCCTGCCCGGACAGGCGTTGACGCGCGGTCCGGATGCCGAAGCGGCCCTCATCCGATCCACGCACCCGTGGAGGTCCCATGCGAATCACCCACACCTGCGCGACAGCGGCCGCCGCCGTGGCGCTCGCCCTCACCGGAACGACCGCGGCGTTCGGCGCGGCCGGCCCCGCCACCAACCCGGACGCGGCCTTCCTCCAGGCGGTCCACCAGTCCAACCTGACCGAGATCGCCGCGGGCAAGGATGCCCGCGCACACGCCAAGAGCGACTGCGTCAAACAGGTCGCCGACGTCCTCGTGCGTGACCACACCGCGCTGGACGCCAAGGGCGCCGCCCTGGCCAAGACCAAGAACATCTCCATGCCGAAGGAGCCCAGCGCCGCGCAACAGCGCCAGCTCGCCGCGCTGAAGCCGATGAACGGCACGGCCGCCTATGACAGCGCCTGGCTGAAGGCGATGAGCAGCGGCCATCGAGAGGCGCTCACGCTGATCGACAAGGAGCTGAACTCCGGCAAGGACAAGGACATCCAGGCCGCCGCCAAGGCGGCCCGGCCGATCGTGGCCTCGCACCTGGACATGGTGAAGGACGGCGTCTGTCACGCCTCGCCGCCGAGCAGCAGCGCGTCGCCCCACAGCTCCAGCAGCCCGTCGCCCAAGTAGCGCCGGCGTCGGCTCTGCTTCGCGCGTCCCCTCACCCTTCGTGGGTGGGGGGACGCGTCGGTGTCGGCCCGGGCGCCACTGGGCCGTTTGGGTGGTGAAGGTCAGGGCAGGCGCGCTGTGTGCTTCGGAACGGAGGCACGCCCGCATGGCCGTTCTTCCGGCCCGGGGCGTGCCGTGTCCGGGTGCGTCGTCGGGGTGGGGCCCTGTGGGGGCCGTGACAGTCCGACCCGACGCCCGAGGAGTTCCGCCATGCCCACCCCCGGCCGCACGCGTACGAGGAACCACGACGACGCCCCCGACACGGTGGAGGCCTTCGCGCGTCTGACGACGCTCGAACCGGGTCCGGCGCACGACGCCCTGCGGGACGACCTCGTGGCGCAGTGGCTCCCCATGGCCCGGCGGCTCGCGGGCCGCTACCGCAACCGCGGCGCCGAGCTCGAAGACCTCCACCAGGTCGCCGCGATGGGTCTCGTCAAGGCCGTCGACCGCTACGAGGCCGCGCGCGGCGCGTTCGAGGCGTACGCGATCCCGACCATCGACGGCGAACTGAAGCGGCACTTCCGCGACCACCTGTGGGCGGTCCATGTCCCGCGCCGGGTACAGCAGTTGCGCAACAAGGTGCGGGTCGCCCGCCGCGATCTCCAGGACGTCCGGCCGGGCGAGCCCACGATCGCCGACCTCGCCGCCCGGTGCGGGCTCGACGAACAGGACGTCCGTGAGGGCCTCGAAGCGCTGGAGTCCTACCGCAGCCTGTCGCTCGACGTCGAGTCCCGGGGCGGCGACGGTGACGGGCCGGCCCTGGCCGACACCCTCGGCACACCCGAGCGGGGATTCGACACGGTCGTGGATCGCGAGTCGGTCAAGCCCGCCCTGCGCGCCCTCCCGGAACGCGAGTGCCGCATCCTGCACATGCGGTTCTTCCAGGACATGACGCAGCATCAGATCGCCGCGGAACTCGGGATCTCCCAGATGCACGTCTCGCGTCTGCTGAGCAGCACCTGCACCCGTATCCGGAACCAGGCACTCGCTGAATATCGCCACGCCGCCTGACCCGTCAACTGCGCTGTGGAAGGGCGGTAGTTGACCGAACAGGAGCCTCCTTCGAGGGCTCGTTCGCCCCCGGCGCGGCGATCCGGTGCGTACGTTTTTGGCCAATGAGCGCACCGGAGGGAACCGTTCCGCTCACGCCCGCTCCCAGGGCCCGCCGCGAGGACGCCCGAGCCGGGGCGGGCGGTTGTCGTGAGCCGCCGGCCCGGGCCCTGCCGGTGCCTGGGAACACCGGCAGGTTCGCCGCCGGGAAGGCGCATATGCCGGACGTGCTGCGCGAACTGCCGCGCGCGGGACCGATGTTCGCCGCTGCGAAGCGGAGGCGGGGGAGCGGCGGGGGTATCCGGCGGTCGGCGGTGGTCCCGCTCCTTTTCCCTTTCGTCCCGGGCGGGGCCGGGGGCGGATCGGGGCCGTCCCGGGGAGCGGGCAATCGGTTTCTTTGCCTGGCCCTTACGGAGTTCGATTCCGGCCTCGATGGCGGAACCCTTGTGAGCCGAGCGGGCGCCTGGTTAGGCTCCCGCTCGTTTCGATTCCTGCACATATTCTTCGCAACTTGACCAACTGTGGGGTGGCTGTGCGTGAACCGGAGTCCCTGGGCCTTCCAGGGACCTCTGTAGGGGCGGCGCTCTGATGGCCCCCGGCACCACGGCCGCCGACCGACGGGCGGCCCGACGGCCGATCTCCCGGGACGTCCGGCTGTTCTGGTGCGCGAGCGCCGGTGACGCCCTCGGCTCCCAGGCGTCCGGCGTCGTCCTGCCCCTGCTGCTCCTCGGGCTCGGCCACTCGGCGGCGACCGTCGGCCTGATCGCGGGGGTGTCCACGGCGGCCGGGCTGCTGCTCGCCCCGATCGCGGCCGTCCCCGCCGACCGGGGCGCGCGCAAACCCGTGATGTTCTGGTCCGCGACCGTCTCGGCACTCGCCATGGCCGGCCTTGCGGCCGCCGTGACCCGGGGGAACCCGCCGCTCGCGCTGCTGCTCGGGACGGTCCTGGTGGAACGGTTCTCCACCGCGGTGTACGAGGCCGCCGCCGCCGGCACCGTGGCGATGATCGCCCCGCCCGCCGACTGCCCCCGCGTGGTGGCCGGGCTTTCGGCCGGGGACCAGGGCGCACTGATCCTGGGCCCGGCCCTCGGCGGCGCGCTCTACCAGGCGTCCCGCGCCCTGCCCTTCCTCGCGGACGCGGTGTCGTACGCCGTAGCCGCCGGATGCGTACGGGCGTTGAGCTCCGACCTGAGGCCGCGGCACGGCACGGCCCCGAAGGACGGCGCCGCCCCCGATGCGGATCCCGCGCCCCGGACCGGCCCCGCGCGCCGGATGTGGGACGAGTTGGGGGCCGGGCTCGCCCTGGTCCGCACCTCGCCCTTCCTCCGGCTCGCCCTGACCTGGACCGCCACCGTCAACGGGGTGATCGTCGCGCTCTATTACGGCGCGGTGTTCACCCTCCAGAAGGGCGGCCACGGCGGCGCACCGATGGGCCTGGTGCTCGCGCTCTCCGGCGCCGCGGGTCTCATCGGGTCGCTGGCCGCGCCGCGTGTCGTGGGCCGGATCGGCGCGGCGCGGCTGCTGGTGACGGTGTCCTGGCTGCTCGTTCCGCTCGCCGCCGGGCTCGCCACCGCCGAGGGCCCTTGGACGTACGGCGCGCTGTTCGGGGTGTTCTGCCTGCTGATGCCGCTGGTCGCCGTCGTGCTCCAGTCCCGCGCCCTCCAGGAGACCCCGCCCGCCCTCCAGGCCCGCACGGGCGCGGTGCTGGCGAGCGCGGTGGGCGGTTCGGCGGCGCTGGCGCCGGTCCTGGCCGGGGTGTTCGTGACCCGCGCCGGGACGGCCGCGCCCGCCGCGGTCTGCGCCGCCCTGCTCGTGGCGCTGGCCTGGCGGACCACCGTCGTACGCGGCCGGCTGACGGGGGCGACCGCATGACCAGGAGCTACCAGGTCTACCGCGCGGCGCTGCCCGAGGTGTGCGCCGGTGAACCCACCAAGATGGTGTTCACCGCCGACGCCGACGGCCGCTGCGAAGTGTTCACCTGGGACGCCAGCACGCGCCGGGCCCGTCAGGTCACCGACCGCCCGCACGGCACCCTGCACGGCGCGATCGACCGGGACGCACGGGTGTGGTGGTTCGACGAGGACGCCAACGGCGTCGGGCGCTGGCGGTACCAGCCCTTCGACGGCGGACCGGACGCACCGGGCCTGCTCGGTGTGGCCGAGGGCGAGCCGCGTGGCCTCGCCGTCGGTGCCGGCGGCCGCGTCGCGATGGGGCTCGGCGACACCCGGTCGACCACCGTCCACGTGGGTCCGCGCGGTGGCGCCGCCCGCGAAGTGACGCGCGTCGACGGGCACGCCACCCTGTCCGGGACCACCCCCGACGGCCGCCTCCTCGCGCTCAGCGGCGCCGCGGGATCGGCGTGGGCCGTGACCGTCCTCGCCGACGACGGCGCCGTATGCGCGGTGCTACCCGGGGACGGCCCCGAAGGGCGGCTCTGGTCGCTGGGGTTCGCCCCCGTCGCCGACCGCGTCGAACTCCTCCTCGTGCGCGAGACCAACGACCAATATCTGCTGGCCAGTTGGAGCCCCGACAGGGGAGTGGTCACGCACTCCTGGTGCGGCTTCGACACCGAGATCACCGCCCGCTGGCACCCCGACGGCCGCTCGCTCCTGGTGCGCCAGGACCGGCACGGGCGCAGCGGCCTGCACCGCGTGCACCTGACGGAGGGCACCGTCGAGCCCGTACCGACACCGCGCGGAACCCTTCTCGACGCGGCGCCGCGCACCGGATCCGATGTGCACTTCCTGTGGACGGACACGGCGACACCGCCCCGCATGGTCTCCACCGCCGGCATCGAGCTGCCTCCCACCCACGAGCTGCCCGAGCGGGTGCCCGGCGAGCACCGGGACCTGTGGACCCCCGGACCCGACGGCCCGGTGCACTCGCTGATCAGCCTGCCCGAAGGGCGGCGGGGCGCGGTGCCCGCGGTGTTCCTGGTGCACGGCGGCCCCGCCGACCACGACCGGGACGCCTACGACGGGGTGGTCCACTCGCTGGTCGCCTCCGGCTTCGCCGTCGTCCGCGTCAACTACCGCGGCTCCACCGGGTACGGGCCGCGCTGGCGGCGGGCGTTCGGCGAGGGCGTCGGGCTCACCCAGGTCGCCGACCTCGTCGCGGTCCGCGCCGACCTCGTCGACCGCGGGGTGGTCCGCGCGGACGCGACCGGACTGTGGGGCACCTCCTGGGGCGGCTATCTGGTCCTGCTCGCCCTCGGCGTCCACCCCGGCGTGTGGCAGGCGGGCGTCGCCGTCAAGCCCGTCGCGGACTGCGCGGCCGCCCACCGCACCACCACCGCGGCCCTGCGCGCCCTGGACGAGCGGCTGTTCGGCGGCACCCCCGAGGAGGTGCCCGAGCGGTACGCGCGGAGTTCGCCCCTGCGTTACGCGGCCGCCGTCGAGGCCCCCTTGCTCGTCGCCGCCGCGACCCGGGACGCCAAGTGCCCGCCCGGCCAGGTGCGCGACTACCTCGAAGCCCTTCGGCACGCGGGCGTACGCCACGAGTCGATGTGGCTGGACACCGGCCACGACGGCTACGAGGCCGACGACCACGTGGCCGTGCTGCGCCGGGCGGTGGTCTTCCTCGACCGCGAACTGCGGCGCGGGCGGCCCGGCACCACCACCCCCAGGACAACCCGCTCCGACCGGGGCGGGGAGACCGGACGGGTGCGCTCATCGGCGCCCGCCGGAACAGGCACCACCCACACAGAGAGGAGTTCCGGCCATGCAGAAGGACATCATCCACAATGACCCGCTCGCGGGTGACGAGGAAAACCGCAAGCCGAGCGTCGGCGTGACCATCAAGGTCCCGTTCCGTAACGCCGAGGACGGCGAAGAGGACTGATCCTTGCCGGCCGGCCCGGCGGTTCGCCGCCGGGCCGGCCGGCAAGACCCCCCAACTCCGGCCCCCCGGGCCCCACTCCCTACGTCTCCGCACATCCCGAGGAGCCGACATGCGTGTCCTGCTGGTCAATATGCCCTGGTCGCCCATAGACCTTCCCTCGCTGGCCCTGGGAATCCTCAAGCGCAGCGTGGACGAACGCGTGCCCGGCGCCACCGCCGAAGTACTGCACGCCAATCTCGAATTCACCGACTGGATCACCGAGCGCACCGAATTCACCGCCGACGACTACGAGTACTACGCGCTCTCCTCCTATTTCATGGGCTGCGGCGACTGGGTGTTCTCCTCCGCCCTCTACGACGACCCCGCCTGGCGCGACGAGGAGTTCGCGACTGCGATGAAGGGCAAACTCCGCAAGTCACGCCTTCGCATGTCGCAGGAACTGCACCGCCAGGTACCGGAGTTCGTGGCGATGATCGCCCAGAGGATCGTGGAGTACGCGCCCGACGTCGTCGGCTTCACCTCCACCTTCCAGCAGAACACCGCCGCCCTCGCCGCCGCCCAGCAGGTCAAACGGCTCGCCCCGCACATCGTGACCGTCATGGGCGGCGCCAACTGCGACGGCGAGCAGGGCGAGGCCGTCCACCGCAACTTCCCCTTCGTCGACCACGTCATCCGGGGCGAGGGCGAGTCCGCCTTCCCCCAGCTGGTGACCGCCCTCGCCGAAGGGGCCGGGCGCGACGTCCTGGACAAGGTGCCGGGCCTGTGCCACCGGGACGCCGACGGCGCGAGCATCGTCAACCCGATGGCCACGAGCCCCCTGCCGCCGGCCACGATCCTCGCCCCCGACTACAGCGGCTACTTCGAGCGCCTCGCCTCCTCCGTGGCCCGCAACTGGGTCGAGCCCAAGCTGGTGGTGGAGGGCGCGCGCGGCTGCTGGTGGGGGGAGAAGCACCACTGCACGTTCTGCGGCCTCAACGGCTCGTTCATGCAGTACCGCTCCAAGAGCCCGGACACCTTCTTCGAAGAGATCATGGAACTCGCCCGCCGCCACAGGGTCCTCGACATGTATCTCGTCGACAACATCCTCGACATGGGCTACCTCACCACCGTGCTGCCCCGCATCATGGAGAGCGGCTACGACCTGCGGATGCACATCGAGATCAAGGCCAACATGCGTCGCAGCCAACTGCGGACGCTCGCCGAGGCCGGACTGATCTACGTGCAGCCGGGCATCGAGAGCCTCAACAACCGGGTCCTGGACCTGATGGACAAGGGCGTCAGCGGCTGCCAGAACGTCCGCATGCTCCGCGACGGCGCCGAGACCGGCCTCTCCGTCGCCTGGAACTACCTCCACGGCTTCCCCGGCGAGACCGCCGAGGACTACGACCCCGTCATCGCGCAGATCCCCGCACTCGAACACCTCAACCCGCCGGTCGACCTGTCCGCGCGGATCGCGATCGAGCGGTTCAGCCCGTACTTCAACCGGCCCGAGCTCGGCTTCGACGGGCTGCGCCCCGAGGAGCACTACCGCTTCACCTACGACCTGCCCGAGTCGGAGCTCTACGATCTCGCCTACGTCTTCGAGGCGCCCCAGCGCGGCATCACCGAGCCCACCGTCACCGCCCTCAACGACGCCCTCGACGCCTGGAAGAAACACCACGCCGACGCCCGGCTCACCCACACCGACCTCGGCGACCGCATCGTCCTGGTGAGCAGGCGGCGCGCCTTCGACTGGCGCGCGATGGAACTGACCGACCCGTTCGAACTGGCCGTCTTCCGACTCCTCGACCAGCCCCACACGGCCACCGCGCTCACCCGCAAGGCGGCCGCCCGCGCCCAGGGCGCCGAGCGCGAGGAGAGCGCGGTCCAGCGCCTCCTCGACTCCTGGCTCGCGCTCGGCCTGGTCTTCACCGACGGCGGCCAGTACGTCCACATCGCGCCCTCGGCCGTCAACGAGGACCTGCTGCGCCTGGACTTCATGCGTCACGCGCAGGCCGCGCTCGACGCCGAACAGCCCGCCCGGCCGGAGCCGTTGAGCGTCTGAGCCGCGTGTCCGACACAGGAGCAGGAGGACTGGACCGATGAGCACCACCCTCACCACCACGACCGAGTCCCTCACGGTCGCCGCCTGGCGCGACTACGACCCCGAGGCGTGCGCGCTGCCCGGGATGTACCTCGGAGAGCGGGAACTGACCGGCCCCATGGGCGAGGAGAGCGACCGGCTGTGGGAGAGCGGCGCCCGCCGGGTACGGCTGCCCGAACCCATCGACCTCGGTGAACTCGACGCCCCCGGCGCGGCCGAGCGCGCCGTACGCGGTCTGAGCCTGGTGCGGGACCTGACCGCGCGGGCCGTCCTCGTCGAGTGGAGACTGCGCCTCGCCCCGACGGCCGCCGACGACGCCTGGCGCACCCTCAGCCACCTCCAGCCGCCGCAACGCCTGGAGGGCCCCGCCGACGCGACCGGCGCTCTGCGCCGCTGGCGCGAGGGCCACTACCTCTGCAAGTGCCTGTGGCGGCAGGGCCCGGGCTTCGTCCAGATCCGTGACCGCCGCTGGGGTGACCTGCGCCGCTTCACCGCCGACGAGCCGGAGTACCGCCAAACCATCGAGGCCCTCGCCTACGGAGCCCCGGCGGCCTCGGTACCCGCCTCCGTGCTGGCCGACTTCACGGGGGAACGCCTGGTCCTGGAGGTCGGCGAGCTCGCCTGGTGGCTGCCGTACCGGGTGAACCGCTGGATCCAGGAGGCCATGGCGATCTGAGTGCGGCCGCCCCAATTCCCTTGCTGCACAAGGGGGTTGGGGCGGCACCATCGGGGGTGCGACTCAGGCGCCGGGTCCGCCGTGGCGGCGCTTCACCTTGCGCCGCAGTTTGTCCGGCCACGTCCGGGTGTCGCGGGGCTGCACATAGGGCTCCTCGCCCTCGGGCAGTCCGTCGCTGATGGCGCGCTGACGGGCCAGCTCCGCGTCCAGCTCCAGACCGAGCAGGATCGCCAGGTTCGACAGCCACAGCCAGATCAGGAAGATGATGAGGCCCGCCAGCGTGCCGTACGTCTTGTTGTACGAGCCGAAGTTGGCCACGTACAGCGCGAAGCCGCCCGACGCCGCCAGCCACAGCAGGACCGCGAGCAGACTGCCCGGGCTCAGCCACCGCAGGCCCTGGCCATGGACGTTGGGGGCGCGCCAGAACAGCAAAGCCACCATGAGGACCACCAGGACCAGCAGCACCGGCCACTTCGCGATGTTCCACGTCATGACCGCGGCGCCGCCCACTCCGATCGCGTCCCCCGCGCGCTGCGCCAGGGGTCCCGTAAAGACCACGATCACCGCGCTGATCGCGAGCAGCACCATCAGCGTGACCGTCAACGCCAGCCGCAGCGGCGTCAGTTTCCACACCGGTCGGCCCTCCGGCAGGTCGTACACGGCGTTCGCGGCGCGGATGAACGCGGCGACATAGCTCGAAGCCGACCAGATCGAGGCGAGCAGGCTCACCACCGCGATCACCCCGCTGGTGCCGCCGTTGTCCTGCAACTGACGGACGGCGCTGTCGAGCAGATCGTGCACCGGGCCCGGCGTGAGATGGCCCAGGTTGTCCAGGAGCGACTGCGTCGCGCTCCTGCCGACGACGCCCAGCATCGACACCAGCACCAGCAGCGCGGGGAACAGGGACAGCACCCCGTAGTAGGTGAGCGCGGCCGCCCGGTCGGGAAGGTCGTCGTCGAGGAACTCGCGGCCGGTACGGCGCAGCACCGCCCCCCATGACCGGGCCGGAAGATCGGTGGGGGCGCCGGGTTCCTCCTCCGGCTCCGCCTCCGCCGTGTCCCGTGGCGCGGTGCCGGCCAGGTGGGAGCGGAATCGGGTCCAGTACGAACTCCGGGTGTGCGAGGTCTCTGTCATGAACACCGAGTCCCCTGGAAGACGCCGCTCACGCGCCCCAGGGCCCGACCACCGCTCGCCCGGCTCGGATGGGGGTGGCGTCACGGCCGCGGGGTAGGTTGACCGGCGCCGTCAGGGTGCGCCCGCCGCTCGGGGGCGGATGAGGTTCCGGCCCGCGCCCCCGCTCCGGGTCAGCGGTTGTGCCACACCAGCGTGTAGCGCCAGAACAGGCGCCGCCGCAGACGGGCTCCGGGCAGCACCGCGCGTGCCTCGTCGACGATCTCGGCGAAGGTCATGGTCGCCGGGCGGGTGGCAGCGGTCATGGAGGCCGGCCGCGCGGCCCTGCGGCCGCCGTGCTTGAGCCAGGCCATGACGACGTTCATCACCAGGGCGGCGACGCCCAGCAGATGGTCGCCGGGTGACTGCGCGCGGGCGAGCCCCACGACGACCAACGTGCCGCCGGGGGACAGGTGGTGGCGAAAGGCGGCGAGGGTCTCGGCGAACGGCAGATGGTGCAGGGTGGCGACGCAGGTGATGACGTCATAGGGGCCCGGTGCGATCGCGCCCGGCGCGTCGCCGACGGCGAAGGTCACCCGTGACGCCGACGGGGTGAGCTCACGTGCTCTGTCGACGATCTCGGGGTCGGCGTCCAGACCCCGCACCGAGGCGGCGCGGCCCGCCAGGAGCCGGGCCAGATCGCCCGTGCCCGAACCGACGTCCAGGGCGCTGGCGAAGCGCCGGGGGAGCTGTCTCATGATCCATCGGTGGTAGTGGGCGTTGTGGTCCCACGGGCGGGCGGCGTGGAAGCGGTCGAGGGCCTGGAAGAAACGGACCGTCAGAGTCGTCATGGCGCAACCCCATCATTCCCGGCTCGGGGTGCCGGAACGGGGGCGCGACCACAGACCCCCCTGCCAACGATCGCGGCGGCGGCGCCGCGAGCCGGCGCGTCGGCCTGCGTCCGCGCCGACACGCCCACGCCGCCCCGCTTGCGCTGCGCGCACCGTGTCCGCGGGGGAGAGTTGATGTACGTATGCCGGGTACGGGACACGCGGTCCGGGGGCCCGGCAGCACTCCGTACATCGCACCAGGCCTGGTGTGCAACCACCGACGACGACGCACAGGTGCCCATGAAATCAAGCAGGCGGGGGCCCACACCCCCGGGTGATCGAGGTCGCGGGTTCGGCTCGGGAAGCCCGCAGACCGAACGCATGGTCCGGACGCTGCTGCGCCGTCGCAAGAAGAGCCTGAGCGCGGACGACGTCAAGGTGGCCGACAAGCCCGCCGTGCGCCGGGCCGTGTCGGCCGCCGCGCTCGGCAACACCATGGAGTGGTTCGACTTCGGTGTCTACGCCTATGTCGCCGCCACCCTCGGCAAGGTCTTCTTCCCGTCGAGTTCGCCGGGCGCCCAGGTCATCTCGACGTTCGCGACGTTCGCCGCCGCCTTCCTCGTCCGGCCGCTCGGCGGGCTCGTGTTCGGCCCGCTCGGCGACCGCGTGGGACGCCAGAAGGTCCTCGCCGTCACCATGATCATGATGGCGATCAGCACCTTCGCGGTGGGCTTCCTGCCGGGCTACAAGTCCATCGGCCTCGCCGCGCCCATCCTGCTGCTGGCCTGCCGACTGGTGCAGGGCTTCTCGACCGGCGGTGAGTACGCCGGTGCCACCACGTACATCGCCGAGTACTCGCCCGACCGGATGCGGGGCTTCCTCGGCAGCTGGCTCGACTTCGGCACCTTCGTCGGCTACTCGCTCGGCTCCGGCATGGTGACCGTTCTGACCGGGCTCCTGACCGAGGACCAGATGGTCGACTGGGGATGGCGGATCCCGTTCTACGTCGCCGGGCCGCTCGGGCTCATCGGCCTCTACATGCGGCTCAAGCTGGACGAGACGCCCGCGTTCCAGGAGGCCGAGGAGCGAGGACGGCGGGAGTCCGCGCGGGGCGGCGTCACCCCCGAGGAGCAAGAACGCCTGGAACAGGCACGCATGTCGGGCAAGGGCCGGCTCAAGGAGGTCTTCACCCACCACTGGCAGGCCATGCTCGTCTGCATCGGCCTGGTGCTGCTCTACAACGTCACCAACTACATGGTGACCTCCTATCTGCCGACCTACATGAGCACCACGCTGGGCCAATCCGAGCTCACCGCGCAGCTCCTCGTCCTCGGCACGATGGTGTTCGTCGCCCTCACCATCACGGTCGTCGGCCGGTCGTCGGACCGCTACGGCCGCCGCCCGCTCTTCCTGTGGGCCGGGGCCGCGATGGTCGTCTTCTCGGTGCCCGTCTTCCAGCTCATCCGCCAGGGCGGCGTCGTCCTGCCCGCCATCGGCTGCGCCGTCCTCGGGCTGTTCCTGGTGTGCTTCGCCGGGACCAGCGCGGCCACCCTGCCCGCGCTCTTCCCGACCCATCTGCGCTACGGCGGGCTGTCCCTCGCGTTCAACTTCTCCGTGTCCCTGTTCGGCGGCACCACCCCGCTCGTGGCCTCCGCCCTCGTCGACGCGACCGGCAATGAACTCGTGCCCGCCTACTACCTCATGGCCGCGGGCGTGATCGGCGTGATCTCGGCCCTGTTCCTGCGCGAAACCGCGGGCAAACCGCTGCGGGGATCGTCCGCGATGGTCGAGACCGAGGAGGAGGCCCGCGAGATGGTGGCCCAGAGCCGCACCCATGCGGGCCGCCGGGCCCGCGACATCTGGCTCCAGCTGCGCCAGGGCCACCTGCCGCACCTGCCCCACCGCTCGGACGGCCGCGACCGCAAGGACCGGCGCGGCTGACGCCCCTCCTACGACGGCGCCATGTCAGGAGCGCCCACCCCGCCGGCCATCGCCAGCCGCGCCCACGCGTCAGCGAACATCTCGTGAAGCGGCGCCGTCGGCAGGACGCGGCCGAACGGGGCGAGGATCTGGTTGCCCCACAGCGGGCGCACCGCGTGCGGGGCAAGCTTCGCGGTCTCCAACGGCAGGTGCGGGGCCTTGAGTTCGGTCCATGGGCCGGGCAGGAACAGGCTCCGGCCGGCCCGTGCCCGCTTGGCCTGAACCACCCTGCCCGTGCCGAGCACCTCGGCGCACACCTCCCTGTGGCGCTTGGCCGACCAGCCGTTCCAGCGCCGCACGGCGCGGTCGGTGGGTGCGGCGAGCGTCGCCAATTGGAGGTAGAGGGCCGCGGCGTCCCCACCGACCCCCAGCTCCCGCGCCACCTCGGCGACCAGGCCCGGGCAGGACTGGCGCGGATCCGTCTCGTACGCCCCGACCGGCACCGCTCCCGACCGCGACCGCCGCATCATCCGCTCCAGAGCGCCACCGGCCAGCAAGGGGGCCACCCGGTCGAGTTCCTCGGCGAGATCGGTGACTTCCCCGACCCGCTGCCACACCTCGGGGTCGGCGGCGACCGCGGGCCGCAGGAAGCTGTCGCCACCGGGTGCGCACACCACCAGCGGCCCCCAGTCGTACGCGGTCGACGGGACCGGGCCCTGCTCCTTACGGGTGTCGGCGGCCACCGGCAGCCGCGCGGGGCCGAACCGCTCCGCGATCCGCTCCGGCGTGTCCTTGACGCGCCCATGGGTCAGCGCCATCAGCAGCTCCGGACGATCCAGCTCGGCCCGCAGCCGCTCGTACAGGGCCGTCGCCCCCGCCACCGCGGGATCGCCCACCGGCCGGTCCGTCCACGCCCACACCAGCGCGCTCGCCAGGTCCCGGTACGCCACGCCCACCCGGGTGCCGTACGGCAGTTGGCGCCCGGCCGGCGGTACGGCCCGCACCTCGACGCCCGTGCTGTACGCCGTCGCCGCCAGCTCCCAGCCGGCCGCTTCCACGGTGGCGTCGGAGGCGGCCTCATACCCGCCCGCGAGGCGACGGGCCCACACCTCACCGAGGCCGAGGGCGCCCTCCAGGGTGTCGGCCGCCTCGTCGTGCACGGGGGGCAGCGCTCCGACCAGCTCCCGCCACACCTCCGCCATCCGCTCCGCGGCCGCCTCGACCCCGCCCGGTGCCCACAGTTCCGCGGGTTCCTCGGGCAGGGCGGCGGCGAGCACGGCCCGGGGACCGGCCGGGCCGAGCCGGGCGCGGAGACGGTCGTACGCGGCGGCCGTCAGCGGCGTCGCCCGGTAGGGAGCCTTGCGCACCAGGGCGGTGTCCTCCTCCCGGTCCGGCCTGCCGACGAAGCCGGCCAGCACGAGCCGGGCCACCGGGCGCCGTACGCCCGTGAGTTCGGCGAAGCGCGCGACCGCCGACTCGGGCACCGGCACCGGGCCGTGCGTGCCGACCGCCGCCACCAGGGCCCGCAGCCGCGCGGTGTCGTCCCGCTCCACCGTGACCAGCCGTGCCTGGACGGCCGTCGGCACCGGGTCGTCACCCGGATCCTTTGACGCGGGCGCCACGAACCAGCGCTGCGCGCCACCGGCCCGAACTCCCGCCGAAGTCACGGGAGTTCCGGCCGCCCGCCATCCGTCCAGGGCTGCGGCATCGGAGGTGCGGCCCACCCACCACCGGCTGCCCGCGCGGGCGAAGGGCTGCTCGGCCCAGGTGTCGAGGAGCGCGAGCAGCGCGGCACGCTCGGCCTCGGGGGTCGGCGCCACCCATGCGCGCCACGCGGCGGCGTCGATGGCGCCCAGCAACTGCGACCAGTCGCACGGCGGCGCGGGCGGCGAAAGCCGGCGCACCTCCTCGGTGATGGTCCCCGCCAAGCAGGCGCCGTCGGCGGCCAGCGCGTTCAGCGTCGCGGGCCGCGTACTGTCCGGCTGCCGCCGCCAGGGGTCACGCTCGCCGTCCTCGACGAGCCCGAAGAGCGCCGGCATCAGCTCGGTGTCCGGCGCGGAACCGCGCGGCAGGGCCGGGGGCGCCTCGGCGAGCACCACGGCCCGCCGGTGCAGCGCGCGCCGACGCTCCTCCACCCGGGCGGCCCGCGAGGCCACGGCCGCGACGGCCCCGGCGAGCACCGGATCCGTGATCCCCGGCAACTCCCGGGCCACCGCCGCGTGCAGCGCTTCCGCGCCGTCGAACGCGGCCGTCAGCAGGGCGTCCCCCGTCTCGTGCCGCACGGTTCTCAGCGCCCGGGAACCGGCCGCGTCCCGGGTCACCAGCAGGTACCAGAACGCCGGGGGCAGGGCGACGCCCGTCGACACGGTGACCCGTCGGGCGGGCCGCCCCTCGGGGTGGCGGGGTGAGCGGTGGCCGTCGAGCTCCCACAGCAGCACGCCGTCGGCCGCGTACGCGCGCACCCCGGTCCGGGTCTCCGCCTCGGCCAGCACCACGTCCTCGGCGGCGCCTTCCGGCGGCGCCCACAGCCCCCAGGGCGACTGTCCCGGGCGGTCGATGTCGAAGCGGGCGGTGCGTCCGTCCACGCTCTCCACCAGGAAGTGATCGGGCGCGTGGTCGCGGTGCCGGGTGCGGAACAACACCCGTGTCCCGACAAGCCCGTTGCGGCAGCCCAGCGGCGAGTCCGTCAACTCGGCCGGGAGCAGCGCCAGTTGAAGGGCTTCTCGCGCGAGAGTCATGCCCTCCTCCGAGGGGTCGTCGGCCACGGCGCGGCCCGGGAAGTCGGGCAGCGGCGCCGGACCCCGGCGCTCCCCGGTGGCCGGGTCCACCACCTCCCAGGCGCGGCCCCCATAGACGGCGTTGGTCCACACCCGGGAGCCGTCGCCGAGCTGCAACTCGTCCCGGTCGATGCCCTCCGTGCCGCCCGCGCGCAGCACCCGCAGGCCGCCGTGCCGGCCGCGACCGTCGGCGGTCTCGAACTGGAAGCCGTACGCCCCGTCCAGCCGGCCGCCGAACGGCACCAGGCCCCCCGTCTCGTCCGGGGTGAACGGCTGGCCGGGGCGGTCGGCCCAGAAGGCGGTGTCGCAGTGGTAGGGGTTGGGCCGTGTCGTCCAGCTCACCAGGAACGAGCCGCCCACGTAGTGAACGGCGAACATCGTCGCGTCCGACGGCACGGTGAAGCGGCACGAACCGCGCTCCCCGTCGGGGCCGACGGCGACCGCCCGGTCGGACCCGAAGACCGTCAGGACCGGCCAGGTGGAGGTCACCCCGGCCACGCCGGGCAGAGCCCGCCCCGCCTCCTCGGGCCCGGCCTGCGCCGCGAACCGCGCGTACACCGTCTCCAGGGCCGGCCAGGCCAGTTCCTCGGGCAGGCCCGCCGCCAGTGAACGGCGCAGCGCGCCCGCCGCGCCCGCATCGGCGAGGGCGTCGACGATCCCGCCGAGCGCCCCCACCGTCGGCCGGTCGAGCAGGGTCTCCAGCTCGGCCACCGCCTCCTCCGCGCCGGCCATGCCACCGCCCGCCACCGTGTCGACGAGCTTGCCGACCCGGGCGGCCACCCCGTGCGCGATGCCCTCGTTGCCCGGAAGCAGCGTCACCGCCGATCCGGGCCTGCGGTGCGCGGACGACCAGTTCGGCAGGAGACCTTGGTGGACGGTCCCCTCGAGGCGGGGGCCGAAGACCGGGTCGGCGGCCAGTGCGGCGAGGTCGCGCCGGGACCGCTCGCCCCAGAACCGCATGCGGATCTCCGGACCCGGATCGACGACCGCCACCCCCGCCGCCAGCAGGGCGTCCAGCACGTCCGCGTCGACGCCCTGGTGGTGGTGGCGGGTGGTGTGCACCGTCACCGGCGCGCCCGCCGCCCGAAGCCCGGGCCCCAACCGGCCGACCAGATCGAGGAATTCGACGGGCAGCGGCTGCCGCGCCACCCCGCCGCCCGGCTGCGCGGCGTACTGGTACATGTGGAGGAACATGCCGACCCACTGGTGCGGACCGCCCTCGGGGACGACCCGGCCGTCCTCCAGGGCCCGCGTCGCGCCGCAGCCGATGAGCATCCGCAGCCACGGCCCGCCGTCGGTGGTCCCGGTCGGAAACATCTCGATGAGACCGGCCGCGACCGTGTCCGTCGGCTGATGGTTCGTCAGAATCGGGAGCGCGGCGGTCAGGAGGGCGTCGGGCACCGACTTCTTCCGGGTGACGGACAAGATCGCGCCGACCAGTCGTGCCACCTCCTCGTCCCCGTGCCCGGCCGCCTTCGCCGAGGCCCGTATCCGGCGCACCAGATCCGCCGGCAGGTCGGCGGCGGAGCTCGCCCACGCCGTCAGGAACGCGTCCAGCGCCGCATGGGCCGCGGCCGGCTCCAGCGTCTCGGCCAGGAAGCGCTGATGCGCCCCGAACTCCTTGGCGGGCATGGCACCGCCCGCGGCGAACAGCAGCGCGTTGGCCCTGCGGTAGCCCGGATCGACCGGCAGCCCGTGCTCGGCCTCGGCCGCTCGCGCCGCCGCGTAGGCCCGCCCGCCCGGGCGGCTCCCGTAACCGATCAGGCGGTGCCCCACCGTGTCCCAGAACCACGGCAGATGAGCCGGCGGCAGCCGCCGTGCGCGGGCCGTCATGGTGTCGAGGAACCGGCCGGGCTTGTCCCAGGTCCGGCCGAGCTCGCGGGACATCTCCTCGACCAGGCCGCGTGCGGCCCCGGCCGCGCCCGGGTCGTGGGCCGCGACCCAGTCGGCGTACGTGGTCGAGACATGCGTACCGGCGGTCGGCACCAGGGAGTCGAGCGAGACGATCATGCACTGGATGGTCGCACGCGCCACTGACAACGCCTCGGGGGAGTGCGAGCGGCAGGCCGACCGGCCGTGGGCGTGGCGACCCGCCTGCGCAGTGCGCGGATACGTCGATCCACACGATGCGGCACGCCCGGGCGAACCCCCCGTCGGCGCGCCCCTCCCGCCGGACCGGAGCGGAGCGGTTCGCGGCGCTACCTTCGGTGGCATGGACGGTGATCTTCGAGGATGGCGTCAATGTCTGCTCGGCGGGGTGGTGTTCGCCGTGTGCATGACCGGCACCACGCTGCCGACCCCGCTGTACGGCCTCTACCAGGACAAGTTCGGGTTCTCCGAACTGACCGTCACGGTCGTGTACGCCGTCTACGCCTTCGGGGTCATCGGCGTGCTCCTGCTGGCGGGCAACGTGTCGGACACGGTGGGCAGGCGCCCGGTGCTGCTGTGGGGCCTGGGCTTCGCGGCCGCGAGCGCGGTCTGCTTCCTGTGCGCGAACGGACTGGGCTGGCTGTACGCGGGCCGGCTGTTCTCGGGACTCTCAGCCGGCCTGTTCACCGGCGCGGCCACGGCGTACGTCATGGACCTGGCGCCGCGCGACGGCGCCGCGCGGGCCACGTTCGTGGCGACCGCCGCCAACATGGGCGGCCTCGGCTGTGGCCCGCTGCTCGCGGGCCTGCTCGCGCAGTACGCCGGCCGGCCGCTGGTGCTGCCGTTCGTCGTGCACCTGGCGCTGGTGATCGGCTCGGCCGCGGTGGTGCTGTGGCTTCCCGAAACCGTCCGCGAGCGACAGGCTCTGAGCAGCGCGCGGGCCCAGCGCCCCGGGCTGCCCCCGCAGGTGCGTCCGGTGTTCGTGCCCGCGGCGATCGCCTCGTTCGTGGGGTTCGCGCTGTTCGGGGTCTTCACCTCGGTGAGCCCCGCCTTCCTCACCGAGTCGCTGAGCGTCCACAACCATGCCGTGACCGGGCTGATCGTCGCGCTCGCCTTCTTCGCCTCGACCGGCGGGCAGTTGGCCGTCGGGACGGTGGGGCTGCGCCGGTCCCTGCCCCTGGGCTGTGTCGCCCTGCTGCTCGGACTCGCGCTGCTCGCGGGGGCCCTCCGCTGGGACCTGCTGCCGCTCATCGTGCTGAGCGCGCTGGTCGGCGGCTGCGGACAGGGCCTGACGTTTCGCGCGGCCCTGTCCGCGGTGGCCGAGGCATCCCCCGAGGGCCGGCGCGCCGCGGTGATCTCCACGCTCTTCGTGGTGGCCTACACGGGCATCTCGGTGCCGGTGATCGGGGTGGGCGTACTGGTGGGGCCCCTCGGCCTGGAAGGGGCGGGGCTCGCCTTCATCGCCTGCATGGCGGTCCTGGCCTCGGTCGCGGCCGTCTACCTGCTCCGCAGGCCGGTCCGGGAGAACGCATGAGGACGATGTCCTGAGCGCTCGCGGGCCGGCCCGAAGCGTCGCCTAGAGAGCGGGCATCGGCAGCGCCAGGTCCACCGTGACCGGGCCGTCGCCCCCATGGTGGGTGGCCGAGGACGCCCGGGGCGCGTGGCCCGCGGCCGTCGCGGCCAGCACATAGGCGCCGCCCCGGGGCACCGGCACCGCGTACCGGCCGCTCCCGTCGGTGTGCGCGGCGCCGGCCTGGCGGCCGTGGTGGTCGATCAACGTGACCTTGGCGTGGGCCACCGGAGCGCCGGACGCGCCGACGACCTGGCCGTGGAAGGCGGCCAGCGCCTCGGTGACCCGCTCCAGGACCGCGTCCTCCTCGCTGCTGGCCCGCAGTTGCGGCTTGAGGGCGGGGCGGCCCTTGGGCAGGAACACGGCGAGCAGCAGGCCCCCGGCCACCGCGCCGGTCGCGATCAGGAACGAGACACGGAAGCCGTGCATGGTCGGGAGCGGGACCGGACCGAAGTTCTCCGAGGTGTTGGCGAGCACCATGCCGATGACGGCGCTCGACACCGACGTGCCGATCGAGCGCATCAGGGTGTTGAGGCCGTTGGCGGCGCCCGTCTCGGACGGGTCGACCGCTCCGATGATCAGCGCCGGCAGGGAGGAGTAGGCGAGACCGATGCCCGCGCCGACGATCACCGAGATCACGATGGTCTGCCAGGCGGCGCTCATCAGGCCGAGCCCCGCCCCGTATCCGATCGCGATGATCAGCATGCCGAGGATCAGCGTGGTCTTCGGGCCGTACGTGGCCGAGAGCCGGGCGTAGATCGGGGCGGTCAGCATCATCGTCACACCGAGCGGCGCGACACACAGACCGGCGACGACCATGGACTGGCCGAGCCCGTACCCGGTGGCGGTGGGCAGTTGGAGCAGCTGGGGCAGGACGAGCGAGATGGCGTAGAAGGCGACTCCCACCATCGTCGAGGCGAGGTTGGTGAGCAGCACCTCACGCCGGGCGGAGGTGCGCAGATTCACCAGCGGCGCCGCGACGCGCAGCTCCATCACGCCCCACAGGACGAGCACGAGGACGGCCGAGCCGAGCAGGCCGAGCGTGGTGGCCGAGCCCCAGCCCCAGTCGCTGCCCTTGGTGATCGGAAGCAGCAGCAGGACCAGACCCGCGGAGAGGCCGAGCGCGCCGAGCACATCGAAGGTGCCCTGGGCCTTCACAGTGCTCTCCGGTACGAAGAGGAGGGTGAGCGCCATGGCCACCACGCCCAGGCCCGCCGAGGCGAAGAACAGGGCGTGCCAGTCGGCGTGTTGGGCGACCAGCGCCGCCAGCGGCAGGGCGAGCCCGCCGCCGACGCCTATGGAGGAACTCATCAGGGCCATCGCCGAGCCGAGCTTCTCTCGGGGCAGCTCGTCACGCATCAGGCCGATGCCGAGCGGGATGGCGCCCATGGCGAAGCCCTGGAGGGCGCGGCCGCCGATCATCACGAGGAGCTCACTGGTGAAGCCCGCGATCAGCGAGCCCACGACCATGATGGCGAGGCTGGCAAGGAGCATGCGGCGCTTGCCGTACAGGTCGCCGAGCCGGCCCATGATCGGGGTGGATACGGCGCCGGCGAGCAGCGTCGAGGTCATGACCCAGGTGGCGTTGGAGGGTGAGGTGCCGAGCAGCGTCGGCAGGTCCTTGATGACCGGCACGAGCAGGGTCTGCATCACCGCGACCGTGATACCTGCGAAGGCCAGTACGGGGACGACACCGCGTACGCCGCGCGGTGCGGTCTGCTGGTCGGTCGTCGGCTGGGACATTACGGAGCCTCCGGAGGCGGGGAGAGGTCGGCGGCGGCCCCCGAGAGGGGTACGGACGAGTTGAACCCGTTTCCCCAGGCGACTATTCCGGGCGAGCCTCGATGATGTGCCGACGAGAGTGAAGCTTGACCTGGATGAGAAACGCTTGACTGTTTCATTGCGCTGCGCTGCGCTGCGCTGCGCTGCGCTGCGCTGCGGCGCGGCGGCGGTCGGCGTTGGCGGGTGGGGTCGGGCTCGGGCAGAATCCGGCGCCATGAAGATCACCGAGCGGGAGCTCAACAGGGCCGGTCTGAGCCGCCAACTCCTCCTGGAACGAGCGCCGTTGACGGTTGCGCAGGGCATGAGGCAGGTGGTGGCGCTCCAGGCGCAGCAGCCGGCCTCCCCGTACATCGCGCTGTGGAACCGCCTCTCCGGCTTCGACCCGGCCGCGCTGGACGACGCCTTCGCGCGACGCTCGGTCGTCAAGGCGACGCTGATGCGGCTCACCCTGCATGCGGTGCTCGCCGAGGACTACCCGGACCTCCGCGCGGCGCTGCAAGCGACGCTGTACGGGTCCCGGCTCGGCTACCGCTTCGCCGCGGCGGGGCTGACGCCCAAGGACGCCGAGGCGCTGGTGCCGGAGCTGCTCGCCTTCGCCGACCGGCCGCGGACCATGGCTGAGATGCGGGGATGGATCGAGGAGCGGGTCGGAGCGGAGAAGCGGGACGGGTGCTGGTGGGGGCTGAGGGCGTACGCGCCGCTGCTCCACTCCGCGACGGACGCGCCCTGGTCCTTCGGACACCGGCCGTCGTTCGTCGCGTCCGGCACCGGCGCCGCCCCCACCGGGCGGGCAGCGGACCCGGACGCCCTGAGGACGCTGATCCTGCGCTATCTGGCCGGGTTCGGGCCCGCCTCCGTGGCGGACGTCGCACAGTTCGCGATGGTGCAGCGCTCCCTGGTACGCGAGGCCCTGCGCGCCCTGGAGGACACCGTCGAGCACCTCCAAGGGCCGGACGGCACCGCGCTGTTCGACCTTCCCGACGCGCCCCGCCCGCCCTCGGACACCCCGGCCCCGCCCCGGCTCATGGCCATGTGGGACAGCGTCCTGCTGGCCTACGCCGACCGTGGCCGGGTGATCCCGCCGGCGTACCGCCCGCTGGTGATCAGGAATAACGGCGACGTGCTGCCGACCCTGCTGGTGGACGGCTATGTCGCCGGGGTGTGGCGGCCACTCGCCGACGGCATCGAGGCGACGGCCTTCCACCCCCTCTCACGGGCCACGTGGAAGGGGCTCGCCGAGGAGGCCCGGTCCCTGGGCGTCCTTCTCGCCGATCGCGAGCCGACGCCCTACAGCCGCTACCACCACTGGTGGGTCAAGCTCCCCGAGGGTGACGTACGGCTGCTGCCCACCGCGCGGTGACCACGGATGCGCGCGTCGGGGCCGCGGGGGAGCGGCCGTTCTCCCGCGGGCAAAGTGCCCGGCTCTCGACGGCTCTACTGTTCCGGCGGCGCGACCGGCCCCGACGAGGACGCGGGCGCCCGGCCGAAGTCCGTAGTCAGCCAGTGCTCGATGGACGCGTCGGGGAACGCATGGGGCTGATACGTGCCCGCCACCGTGGTGATGTCGGTGATCCGGTCCAGGCGGAACGTCCGCCAGTCGTCCCGGTCGACGTCGAAGGCGATGAGGTACCACTGCCCCGCGCGCAGGAAGTGCCGATAGGGCTCCACCAGACGGGTCGAGTGCCGGCCGTGCCCGTCGGCGTACCGGAACCGCAGCCTCCCGTCCGAGGCCACCGCGTCGGCGATCACCCCGACGGTCGCCGCCGCGAGCCCCGTACCGGGCTGCTCAAGGACCTCCGTCGCGAAGTCGGTGGCGGCGGCGCGTCTGCGCAGTGGGCGGGGCAGGACCTGGTCGAGCTTGAGCAGGGCACTCGACGCGACGGACTCCTGGGGGAACCAGGCGCGGATCAGATGCAGCCCCGCCACCATCGCGGTGACCTCGTCGGCGGTGAACAGCAGCGGGGGGAGCGCGACTTCGGGGCTCAGCCGATAGGCGCTGCCCGGCCCTGGACGGGCCTCGACCGCGTACCCCAGACGACGCAGCCGCTGGGCGTCGCGCCGTACGGTGCGGACGCTGGTCCCCAGCCGCTCGGCCAGGTCGGCGGCGGTCCATTCGCCCCCCGAACGCAGCAGGGTCAGCAGGGTCAGGGTCCTGGTCGCCGGATCGAGGTCCATGGGTCAAGCCTCGCAGGAGAGGAGGACAGGTATCGGCCGCCTCTGCTCTTAACCTGGGGCCGAGTCCCCGAAGGGATGCGTCGGCCCCGCGCGAGGCAGGCGGGTCCGCGCCGGGGTGTGTCCGTCGCATGGGAGGCAGTCATGCAGATCGCCGTCACGACACCGACCGGCAACGTCGGCCGCCATGTCGTCTCCGCACTGGTCCGGGCGGGGGTGCGGCCGCGCGTCCTGCTGCGCGATCCGAGCCGTCTGGCCGCCGGGATCACGGGGGAGGTGGACGCCGTGAAGGTCGACCAGTACGACGCCGATGCCGTGGTGGCCGCCACCCGCGGGGTTGACGCCCTGTACTGGGTGGACCCGAGCACCGGCGGCGAGGACCCCCTCGCCGACTACACCAGGGCCACCACGAGCGTGGTGCGCGCCGTCACCGAGAACCGGATCGGCCGGGTCGTCTTCCAGAGCAGCGTCGGCGCCGAGAAGCGTCGGGGGGCCGGCGAGATCGACGGTCTCGCCCACACGGAGCAGGCCCTGGACGACACCAGCGTGGACGTCACCCATCTTCGCTGCGGCTACTTCTTCACCAACCTCGAACTGCAACTGGACGCCGTACGCGCCGGGCTCCTCCAGGTGGTCCTTCCGCTCGACCAGCCGATGGCATGGGTGGCGCCGCGCGACATCGCGGAGGTGGCCGCGGGCCGCCTGCTGTCCTCCGCGTGGTCGGGCCGATGCGTCCAGGCGGTGCACGGGCCGGCCGACCTCAGCTGGCGTCAGGTGGCGAGCATCCTCACCGCGGCGACCGGACGGCGAATCGGCGTCGAGCGGATCACGGACGATGACATGCGCGCCCGACTGCACGAGGCCGGGATGCCCGACGGGATGGTCGAGGCCGTGCTCGGAATGTCGACGGGGCTCCGCGAGGAGTTCGTCCCCGAGCAGCCCCGCACCGTCAAGACCACCACCCCGACCACGCTGGCGGCCTGGGCCTACGACCACCTCCGTCACCGCCTCCGGGACGCGTCCTGAGCCTCCGCCCGGTGGGCCGATCGGTATGTGCTGCCCATGACAGGGAAACCCACCCGGATCGCTCGGATAACATGATCGGCGCTGATGACAACCGTCATCGGCGCCGCCCTTCACCGGAGCCACGCAATCCAACACGAAGAGTGACCCTGTTACTCGACAATCTTCTAGCAATCGGCCAATCAATTGACATCGATATCATCGCGAAACCCTTCGCGAATAAACGGCAGAATTTCTTCCGTGTGGCGTCAACCACGGGCGATGCTGTGGACTGCGGCGGCTGTGGTGGCCCTGGGGTTCCTCGTCGCGCTGGAAATCGCCGCGCGTCATTACGGCCTGCCAGGGCCGATCACCAACCAGGCGAAAGAGGTGATATTCGCTCCGAAGTCCGGGCCCCTCCTTTACGCCAGCATGGCATTGATGATGGTTGTGCTCACCTGGCGGCAACGCTTCATCGCGATCGCCGCCGCCATCGGCATCGACATCGTTTTCTTCCTGGTGCGCTGGGCCGTCGACGCCAAGATGATGTTCGGCAATGGCGCACTGTGGGTGATTTTGGCCTGCGTGGTCATCGCGGTCACCCGCCGCACGGGCCAGGAACGCGTCCTGCTGCTGAAGGGCGTCGGCCTCGGGCTGCTCCTCGTGGCCGGCCGTAAGACGGGCGACACCTGGCTGCTCATCACGTCGAAGACCCGCCCGACGGTGCTCGACCAGTACGTGGCGACCGCCGACCACGCCCTCGGCAACCCGTCGTGGCTGATAGGTCGATTCGTCCGGTCCACCGGCCCGATCGGCGCCCACGTTCTCGACTATGTCTACATCCAGCTCGCCGTGATGGCGGTCATCGTCGCCCTGTACCAGCTGCGCAACGTATCGACCGAACGCCGTTTCCCGGCCCACCACTTGGTGCGTACGTTCCTGGTGATCGGCCTTCTCGGGCCGGCCTTCTACATGATTTACCCGGTGGTCGGACCCATTTTCGCCTATGGCGCCGACGGTGGGCACTGGGCGGTCGCCAATGTCTGGCCGAACTCGGCGTCGATCAGCGTCCCGCACCACATGCCGTTCAATGAGTTCACCCCGCGCAACTGCATGCCGAGCCTGCACACCGCGTGGGCCACCACCATTTTCATTCACTCCCGCAAGGGCCCCCGAGCCCTTCGCTACGCGGGCGCCTTCTGGTTGATCGCCACCCTCGGCGCGACGCTCGGATTCGGCTATCACTACGGCACGGACATCATCGCCGGAGTGGTCTTCGCGCTCACGATCGAGGCCGCCCTGCGCTCGCTCGCCCGTGGCTGGGACCGGTCGGGAACGCAGCTGGTCGCCTACGGTGCGACGGTCTTCGCCGCGCTCCTGCTGTCCTATCGCTATCTGTCGATGCCCATGGCCGAACACCCCTGGGTGTTCGGACCGCTGCTGATTCTGGCGATGGTCTCCGTGATCCATTACTTCGTGCGGACCACCAGGATGTGGGAGCCGCAGGCCGAACCGGTACGGCACCTGGAACCGCAGGCAGGGCCGCAGCCCGAACTCGTCTGAGTCGCCGGCCGACTCCGCCGCCCGGCTCTCTGCCGGGCCACCCCGCCCCGACCGTCCCGCATCCGGCTCCTCGCCGCACATGCCGCCCGGTCGACGGCGGGGTTTTCGCATGCTCAGCCGTCCGGCTGCCGGGGTGTGGGGCACCCAGTCGGGACACGTCCTGGTCCGGGGTCTCCCACCGGCCCAGACTCGGTCGGGTCAACCAGGCCGTACCGAGAGGACAACCACGCATGACAGCACGCATGACGTCGCGCATGACAGAACGCAGGGCGGGGACGACGGCCAAGGCCGTGGCCGTCACCGGGGCGAGCAGCGGGATCGGCGAGGCGACCGCGCGCCGCCTTGCCGCCGAGGGGCACCGCCTGTTCCTCGGAGCGCGGCGCACCGACCGCCTCGATGTGCTGGCCGAGGAGATCAACGAGGCAGGCGGAACAGCGGTGTTCCAGCGGCTGGACGTGACGGACGCGGCCGATGTACGCAGCTTCGTGCACGCCGCCCGCGAGCGCTACGGCCGACTGGACGTGCTCGTCAACAACGCCGGAGTGATGCCGCTCTCGCCGCTGGACGCCCTCAGGACCGACGAGTGGGACCGCATGCTCGACGTGAACGTCCGCGGAGTCCTGCACGGCATCGCCGCCGCCCTGCCCGTGATGCGCGCACAGGGCGGGGGCCACTTCGTGAACATCGCCTCCGTGGGCGCGTACGAGATCTCGCCCACCGCGGCCGTCTACTGCGCCACCAAGTTCGCCGTCCGGGCGATCTCCGAAGGGCTCCGACAGGAGTCCACCGGGGACATCCGTGTCACTCTCGTCTCCCCTGGAGTGACCGAGTCCGAACTGGCCGAGCACATCTCCGACCCGGCCGCCCGCCAGGCCATGAAGACGTACCGCGCCGTGGCCCTGCCCGCTTCCGCCATCGCCGACGCCATCGCCTACGCCCTTGCGCAGCCCCCGCAGGTCGACGTCAACGAGATCGTCGTCCGCCCCGCCGCCAGCATGCAATGACCCGACAGGGAGCGCCGGTTGGAGCCGCGACCAGCCTTCGGCGAACTCTCGAACGCGGCGGGGTTCCCGAGGGTTCCCGCTGGTGACGTGGGGGTACTCGGCGAGCACCAACCGGATAGGGGAGATGCCATGCTGGCCATCGGCGCAGCCGTTCTGTTCGCGATCGCGTTTCTGATCAACGCCGCGGACATGTCGACCAACGATGTGTTCACGTCCACGAACGTCATGCTCATCGGGCTGGCCCTGCTGGCTCTGCACGTAGCGGGGATCGGCAACGGCTGGGCGGGCCGCCGTCGCCGCTAGGCGCGCCCGCGCGGCATCGTTCCGGCAGCCCCGCCACAATGGGACACGGAATCGAAGTGAACCCCCAATAGGACCGCTCTTTTCCGGGGGCGTGCGTGGTTTAACTCGCAACTGCTTAATGCTCCCGCGCGCCCGATCGGCACCCACATTTCATCGGGACATCAGTGATAAAAATGTCCCTGTTCAAGTCGTCGGGTGCTGAAAAAGCAGAATGGTGGGGTCATGATTCAAGGCGTGAAGCGCGTGATCGCTCTGGGGGCCGCTACTGCCGCACTGGCCGGAGGAGTCGCCTTCTCCTCCGTCGGCGTCGCGGAAGCGGCTTCGCAGCACACGGTCGCGGTCGCGGATCACGGCGGCAAGCACCGGTGCCACGTGGTCAAGGGGCACTGGACGAAGACCTGGCACAGGGCGACGCGCGACCGGCACGGCAAGGTGCACCCGGGGTACTGGACCAAGACCTGGCACAAGGCGCACAAGGTCTGCGACCGCTAATACCGCGGGCGGGCTCGCGCAAAGAGTCCCTGACGCCTCGATAAAGAGGTCCTAAAATACGGCGCGGCGCCATCTCCGTCGGAAAATCCCGACGGGAGGCGCCGCGTCGTATTTCACGTACGCTCGGCCATCGTATTGCTTTTCCGCCGAATGTGATGTGGTAAAGAGAGGCGCCCTGAAATCCGGTGCGCAATAGGCGAATGGCTCGCGCGGACGCCCGGGGCGGGGGGCGACCCTTGGCGGACGGACCGCCCGGCCTCCGTCCTCCCCGTCCGGCCTGCTCACCAGGGTTATTCCGTTTCCGGCAATGATTCCGTGCCGAAGTTCCCCTTGTGGCAGTGCTGTTGACCTCCGCAGGATGAGGGACGTACCCAACAGCACGAGCCACGAGGTTTTCATGATCGTCATCACCGCTCCCACCGGGAACATCGGCAGTCATCTGCTCACCAGCCTTCTCGACACCGCGCCTGCCGCCGGCGAGGAACTGCGCGTCGTCGTGCGCGACCCCGCCCGGCTTCCGGACCAGGTGCGCGAACGAGTCGAGGTGGTCACCGGATCGCACGGGGACGCCGACGTCGTCGACCGCGCCTTCGAGGGTGCGGACGCCGTGTTCTGGCTCGTCCCGCCGGATGCTTCCCGGACTCCGCAGGACGCGTACAGCACGTTCGCCCTCCCTGCCGTCAAGGCGTTCGCCGCCCATCAAGTCGGCCATGTCGTGGGCGTTTCCGCGCTCGGCCGTGGCACGCCGGTCGCCGAGCGGGCCGGTCTCGTCACGGCTTCCCTCGCCATGGACGACCTCATCGCGGAGAGCGGCGTGGCCTACCGGGCCTTGGCTTGCCCGTCCTTCTTCGAGAACTTCCTGGAGGAGGCCGCTTCGATCCGTGAGAAGGGCGTCTTCACGGACGTCGTGGCCCCCGACCACAAGGCCCCGCTCGTCGCGGTCGCCGACATCGCGGCCGTCGCGGCCGGACTCCTCCTCAAGCGTTCCTGGACCGGCGTCGACAGCGCGCCGGTCCTCGGCCCCCAGGACGTGTCGCCCAACGACCTGGCCCGCATCATGACCGAGCAGCTCGGCCGTCCTGTCCGCTACGAACGCCAGCCGTTCGACGAGCTGTACACCGCCCTCATCGGATACGGGCTCAACGACGCGTTCGCCCAAGGGGTCGTCGACATGAAGCGGGCCAAGGACGACGGCCTCGACGCCGGCGTCACCCGCACCCGGGCCACGGCGACGCCCACCACCTTCGAGCGCTGGTGCGCCGAGACCCTCAAGCCCGCCGTCCTTTCCGAGGTTGCTTCCTGATGTCCATCGAGGAAACCGAACCGCCCGTCACAGCATTCATGCTGGTCAAGACCACGCCCGAGTGGCTCGCTCTCACCGTCCAGGAGCGGGTGGATGCCTTCACCACCCAGGTCCTGCCCGTGATCAAAGCCAGGACCACCGGTGTCCGATCACGCTTCTACGACACGGAGTTCTACTCCGCGCGGGTCACCGACGTCTGGGTGTGGGAGGCGGAGAGCCACCACGCCTACCGGCTCCTGATCGACGCGCTGCGCGAAACCCCGTTCTGGGACCGCTACTTCGAGGTGGTGGACCTCCTCGTCGGGACCGAGAACGGCTATGCCCGTACATACGGGGTCGAGGCCGTCACCACGATAGCCACCTGACACATCAGACCCGGCGAGGTGGGGCCCCGGCCTAGACTCGGCCCATGAGCAGGACAGACCGCGGCTCCCGGGTGATCGCCGCGCCGGCGGAGACCGTGTACCGTGCGCTCCTCGACCGCGAGGCCCTGGAGAGCTGGCTGCCGCCGGGCGGCATGCGCGGGCGGATCGAGCGGTGGGACCCGCGTCCCGGCGGCGGGTTCCGGATGGTACTCACCTATCTCGACCCCACCGACAGCCCGGGCAAGACGTCCGGGGCGACAGATGTCGTCGAGGTCGCCTTCGCCGCGCTGGTGCCGGGGGAACGCGTGGTGCAGCGTGCGGAGTTCGCCTCCGACGACCCGGCGTACGCGGGCACCATGACGATGACCTGGGACCTCACCCGGGCCGGCGCCGGAACAACAGAGGTGACCGTGACCGCCACGGATGTACCGCCGGGTATCGACCGGGCCGCGCACGAAGCGGGCATCGCCTCCTCGCTGGCCCACCTCGCCTCGTACCTCGAAGTCACGGAATTCAAGGGGTGAGCGGTGCGGCGGCGCTCCGGTGGGGTGGCCGCCGCCTCACGGGCCCTCCGGGACGAGCGGGAGCCGTTTCATCGGTCCGGCGGCGCGTTCCCGGCGTTCTGAGGCGTACCTCAACTGGCGCTCGCGCAGGGCCCGTTCGGGCTCGCCCGTCGGCCGTCTCAGCTGTCCTCGATCCCCAGGTCCTTCCTCATCAGCGTCCGCATGGCCACGAGCCGGGGCTCCGCATGCCGCATCATCACGATGAGGCGCGCGGCGCTCTCCCCCTCCTCGGCGAGGCCGCGGTCCAGGCGCTTGGCCGCCGCGTCGACCTCCGCGAGCACCTTGTTCAGCTCCCGCGACGCCTCCATGATCCGCAGCGGGACGATCATCTGAGCCGCCGCGTAACGGTCGCGGTACTCCCGCCGCGACTCCTCCAGACGCGTGCGGTCGTCCGCGGCGTAGACGCCGTCGCGCATCCGGTGCAGGGCGTCCTTGAGGAGCGTGTTGAACTGCTCGGACGCCCGGTTCATGGCGGTGTACGCCTCGCGCCGCTCGTCGAACGACCGCCGCAGCGCGGCGAGTTCGGCCTCGGCGGCTCGTTCCCGGGCGTTGAAACGCTGCGGGAGCACGGCGCCGAGGAGCGCCCCGCCGAGCCCCGCCGCGGCGGTGATGGCGGTCGCCAACGCGTCTGACATGCGGGTGACCCTACCGCCCTGGGGCGAGGGGCGGTCGGGGGTGTCCGCGCTCCTCGTGCAGGACTCTGAAGCGGTCGGTCGCGCTCGGGTCCCGGTCCACCACCCGCACCGGCGCCCAGCCCCACTGCCACACGTCGATGCCCGCCGGACGGGAGAACCGGATCGTCCCGCGGGTGCCCTCGACCGCGATGCCGGGCCATGACGCGGCGATGCGCGCCCGGTCCGTGCCGTGCGTGCGCAGCGCCTCGGCGAGGACGGCGATCGTGTCGTACCCCTCGAAGGCGACGAAAGAGGGCGCTGCGCCCAGCCGTTCACGCAGCGCCGCCTCGACGCGGGTGCCGAGGGGGCCGAGTCGCTCGGGCAGGTAGCGCAGGAAGGGGATCGAGGCGCCGTCGGTGCCGAGGAGCGTCGCCCACTCGGGCAACTCCGGCTGCCCGGCCGGAGCGCCGATCAGCATCCCGCTCAGGCGCCGGTCGCCGCGGACGGATTCGACGATCGGTACGGCCGGCTCCGGGTGGCCGACCAGGAGGAGGAGAGCCGTGGCACCCTCCTCGGCGAGCCGGTCGGGGAGCGCCGAGGGAGTGAGTGCGCTCATGTCGAGCTCGATGACCTTGCCGCCCCGCGGCGTGAGATGGTCGCGCAGGATGCGGGTCCCCGACGCCCAGTAGAGGCTTGGCTGTGTCGCTACGGCGACGCGGGTGTGGCCCGCGCCGAGGAGGAAGTCGGCGTACAGCCGCCAGCCGTGGGACTGTGCCGGGGCGATCCGCGCGACCCACTCCGTCGGCCGGTCGGTCAGCCCGTCGAGAACCGCAGAGGAGCAGAGGAACGGCACGCCGAGGGCGTCGGCCCGGGCGGCGACGGCGCGAGCGACGACGCTGTGGTACTCGCCCGCCAGGGCCGCAACGCCCAAGAGGGCCAGTTCGTCCACGGCCGCCTCGGCCTCGCGGGGGTCGGCCGCGGTGTCCCGGACCACCAGTTCAAGAGGCCTGCCGCCAACCCCGCCCGCCGCGTTGACGTCGTGTACGGCCAACTCGAGCCCGGCGAGCAGGTGGTGGCCCGCCTCGGCCCAGCCGGGTCGGGTCAGAGGTGCGAGAGCTCCGATCCGGACGGTCGGGGTGCCCGTCCGGTGGTCGGCCGCGGTGGGCGAGGGTGGCGCAGTCATGGGTCGACGTCTCCTGGACGGTGCTTCGGTGACCGCCGGACCGAATCGATGGAGTGATCTTCAGTGGCGCCGAGGGTAGTCGAGGCGAAGCCGGTCGGTGACGGCGGCCCTTGGCACCGCGCGCGCCGCCGCGTGGCATGGCCGGGCTTCCGGGGAACGGACGTCGGTGAGAGCGTCCCGTGTTCAGGACGTGGGCGGCGCCATCACCATGCGGGTGATGTCCACCCGCGATTTCGCGCCCAGCTTGCGGTAGGCGCGGGTGAGAGCCGCTTCTACGGTCTTGACGCTGAGGACGAGACCTGTGGCGATCTCGCGGTTGGTCGCGCCCTGCGCGACGCGGGCGACGACGCTGCGCTCCGTCGTCGTGAGGGGATCCGACCACGAGCCGCCCTCGGGCGGGCGAAACGTGATGTCCTCCGCGCGGTCGCGTTCGGCTCGGGTCATCGCGATCCACGGTCGGGCGTCGGCCCTGGTGAAGAGGCGCAGGGCGGACGCGAAGGCGGCGCGGGCGCCGGGCTCGTCTCCGGCGCGGCGCAGGACCCGGCCGAGGACCGCCCTGGTGCGGGCCTCTTCCCACGGGTATCCAGCGGCCCGCAGGCGTACCGCCGCACTCTCCAACTTCTGTGCTGCCAGGGCGAGTTCACCTCGGGACGCGTCGACCGCCGCGGACGCCCGGCCGAGTACGGCCAGGACGCCGGGCCGCCCGAGCCGCTCGGCCTGGTCGCGGGCGTGAGCGATGACCGCCGCCGCCTCGTCCGGGGCGCCGTCGGCGGCCAGGGCCTCCGCGAGGTCGGCGTGCCACCGTCGGGTCGCGGGGTCCCGCTGTCCCTGCGCGGTCTCCAACCGGCCCGCGCGGCGCAGGAGTTCGACCGCCGCGCCCGTCTGCCCGGCGAACAGTCTGATCCTTCCCTCGGCGTGCAGCGCCCGGGGCAGGAAGAGCCTGTCGTCGTCGTCCTCGCTGTGCCGTCCGGCCGCCTCGGCCGCGGTGAGCGCCTGGCTCAAGCTGCCGCCGGCGGTTTCGGCGAGCGAGACCGCGTACCAGGCGGGACCCTGGCTCAGGCCCGCCTCTTCGATGATGCGCAGGCTCTGCCGGGCGAGGGTCAGGGCCGGCCGGCACCGTCCGCGCTGAATCTCGACCTGTGCGAGACCGATGAGGCACTGGCTCAGGCTGTCGGCCGATCCGCGCTGTCGCAGCCGGTAGACGAGGGTGCGCAACTCGGCTCTGGCTTCGTCCAGTTCGTCGCGCACCAGATGGAAGCGGTGCTTGAGGTAGAGGGGGCCGTTGTGATGGGCCATGGCGTGTGGATCGTGCGGCGCGGCGAGGGCCGCGGCCAGGGTCGTCTCCGCTTCGGGCAGGCCCAGGAAGAGTTCCAGGGAGGCCTGTTGGGTGAGTGCCATGAGCTCGGTGCGCCGGTCTCCGGTCCCCGCCGCGAGCCGTGCGGCGCGGACGGCGTGGTCACGGGCTCGTGCCGCGGACCCGCCGACCATCCACGCGCGCCAGCTCATCCGGTAGTGCAACTGGGCCAGCAGTTCGGGGTCGCCCGCCGCGTCGCGCACCGCCTCCGGGAAGACGTCCGCGATCTCGGCCATCGCCTGCCCGCAGGAGTCGATGACCACGTTCCAGGCGCGCACCCGGTCGGCCGGCCGGTCGGCGTCGCCCAGCACCTGGTGGGCGAGCTGCCGCGCGAAGTCGAGGTCACCGGCCTCGATGCCGTCCTCGGCGGCGGTGAGCCTGCGCTCGACGTCGACGTACGCCTGACCGGCCGGTGTGTACTCGGCGGCCAGCCGGCCGAGTCTCGCCGCGGTCCTGGGCGCACCCCGGCGCCGGGCGGCCGAGGCGGCCGCGACGAGCCGGGTCGCCACCGCCGGATCGGGCCCCGCCGACAGGCGGGCGATGTGGTGCGCGCGCTCGACGGGGTCGTCGGAGGCGTCGGCGAGGGCCTGGTGCGCGTCCACCAGATGTTCGTACGGGGTCTCGGCGCACAACACCATCGGCGTCAGCGGATCGAGGAACCTGATGGTGTCGTGGTCCGAGGCCGCGAGGGCGCGAATGATGCCCTGCCGAGCACAGACGTCGAGGTCGACCGCGGCATGGGGGCAGCCCGCGCGGCGCAGCAACTCCACCGTGGGGCGCGCGGCGGTGGCCGCGACGACCAGCGTGTGACGGGCCCGCGCGGGCAGGACGCCGAGCCGGTCGAGGATCGGCCGCCGCAGGGAGTCCGGCACGGGAAGCGGCTCGGCGCAGTCGGGCACGTCGGCGCCCTCCACTCGGACGCGCTCGTCGAGCGCGGCGCTGAGCTCCAGTGCGGTACGGGGGTTGCCCCCGCTCATCCGGTGCAGCCGTGCGACGAGCGCGCGGGGCCAGGACGGATGGTCGTGCCGTTCCAGGAGCTCGGCCACCTCGTGGGCCGTCATGGGCGGGACCACGACCCGGCGGACCGGACGCGGGCACAGTTCCAGCGCCCCGACCGGGTCGACGAGGGAGGGCTCGGGGCCCTCTCCCGAGCACAGGGTGGCCAACACCGACAGGCCCGGATCGCCGCGCCGCGCAAGGTACTTGAGGATTTCCGCCGTCGGCTGGTCGAGCCACTGCGCGTCGTCCACGACCAGCAGGAGCGGACCGGCGCCGCGCAGCACCGCGAGCACCTTGCGGACGGCGATCCGCAGGACCAGCGCGTCACGCCCGGCCGCCGGACCGCCCTCCGTGCCGCTGCCGCACTCCAGGGCGCGGGCGCTGCGCAGCAGGGTGTCTTCGAGTACGGCCCTCTCGTGGGCGGCCAGGACGTCGAGGGCGGTGTCGGGGAGATCGGACAGCAGGTCGATGAGCCCGATGAACGGGGTGTTCCTCTCGGTGGGGCAGGGCGAGCAGCGCATCATGGTCTGCCCGAAACCTGTTAAGTCCGCGGCGAGTTGGGACACGAGCGTGGTCCTGCCGATGCCCGCGGGGCCGGTGAGCAGGACACCGCCGCCGCGCGCCAGCTGGGCCCGTACGGTGTCGAGAATCCCACCGCGCTCGACGGTGAGCGGCCGTGTGCCGGTCGGCAGGGTGGACGGCTCGGTCATCGCAAGCCCCTTTGGACGCAACCTCGTTCACGCCCCGGACATCGATCGTGAACCTGCCCTTGGTGGTGCCGCGCCGAATGTAGGACCGCCGTCGGCGAAAGGTCAAGACCAATCGAGGATCCGGCGGCCCGGTCCTCCACATGAGCACGCCGGGCGCCCACGCACGGAACCGGGCCGCCGGTCGCAAGACCAACGGCCCGATTCCCAGCGGGAGTTACTAGCGGGCGATGAGCGGAGTCAGAGGAGACTCAGCAGGCTCCCGCGTCCTTCCAGACGGCCCAGGAACCGGGCGCGCCCGGCTCGGCGCCGGTCGAGTACCACTGCGAGGACCACTTGTGGCCGTTGTACGCGACCTGGTCGCCCGGCACATAGCTGCGGGAGGCGCTCCAGGCCGGCAGATCGCCACAGCCCTGGGGCGGCGTGCCGCCGTCGGTGATCGTCCAGGTGAAGGAGGCCGTGCCGGTGGCGTTGTCGGTGTTCTTCGCCGTGACGGTCACCGACGAGGTGCCGGCGGTCGTCGGAGTACCGCTGATGAGACCGGTGGAGGAGTTGATCGAAAGACCCGCGGGCAGGCCGGTCGCACTGTAGGTGAGCGTCTGACCGCCCGGGTCGCTCGCCTGGATCTGCACGGAGACGGCGGTGCCGACCGTGCCCTTCTGGTTGCCCGGGTTGGTCACCGAAGGCGAACCCGGCTGGCTGTTGCAGCTGCCGGGAACGGGGTCGGCGCCGGTGACGCTGACCGCCGCCCAGGCGGCGTCGATGGTGTTGTACTCGGTGCAGTGCGTGCCGTAGAGGTCAGCGGCGGCGCGCAGCGAGTCGGTGCGTGCCTGGTGGTAGTTCTCGCTGCTGTTGGCGTAGGAGGCGAGCGCCTTGTACCAGATCTTGGCGGCCTTGTCGTTGCCGATGCCGGTCACCGTCGAGTTGTTGCAGGTGGGGCTGGAGCCGTAGCCGTGGTCGCCGCTGCCGACGGCCGCGAGGAAGAACCAGTGGTTCAGCGGGCCCATCGAGTAGTGCGGGTCGAGACCGCCGTTGCTGCTGTTCCAGCAGTTGGGGGACTGGCCGTCGAGTGAGGGGTTGTACATGTAGCGCAGCGGCCGGTTGTCACCGTTGATGTTGATGAGCTCGCCCATGGTGTAGTCGGGCGTGTCCACCGGGTTGTTGGCGTAGAACTCGACCATCGTGCCGAAGATGTCGCTGGTGCCCTCGTTCATGCCGCCGGTCTCACCGGTCTCGTCCCAGCCGGTGAGCGCGCCACTGACACCGTGGCTCATCTCGTGCCCCGCGACGTCGAGTTCGACCAGCGGACGCGCGTTGTTCTGGCCGTCGCCGTACGTCATCTGGGTGCCGTCCCAGAACGCGTTCACATAGGCGTTGCCGTAGTGCGTGCGGGACGGCACGCCCCGGCCGTCGCCGAAGATGCCGTTGCGGCCCTGCACGTTCTTGTAGTAGTCGAACGTCTTCGCCGCGCCGTAGTGCACATCCGCGCCGGCCGAGGCGGGGTCGCTGGTGGAGCCGTTGCCGAAGGTGCCGCTGGAGCTGGTGAAGACCGAACCGGTGCCGCTGGTGGCGTGGTTGAGGTTGGTGGTGTAGCCGTTGCCGTGCGCGGGGTCCGTCATCGAGTAGCCGCTGCCGCTCTGGGTGACGTCGAGCGCGACCTTTCCGCTGTAGATCGACTGGCCCGTCCCGGCGGCCGTCGGTGCGGCGGCCCGCGCCGCCGCACCGACCTTCGAGGCGGTGGCGCGCGCGGCCCCCTCGACCGCGAACGTGCTCACCTCGTCACTGGTCCGTACGACCTTGCCGGTACGGGCGTCCACCAGGACGTGCAGTCGGCTCGGCGTACGGTCCGGGCGCACGCCGCTGACGACCGTCTCCCACACCAAGGTCGCCCCGGTGCCTTCCATCCGCACCGCGAGGTGCGCGGCGGACACCGACTCGACCTGTCCCCTGAACACGGCCTTCGAAGCGTCCACGGCGCTGGACGCGGCCAGTTGGGGCTCGGTGGAGACCGACGCCGAGGTCCCCGAACCGGTGGCGAGCGACCGGTACGTACCGTCCTTGTCCAGGCGCACGACGACGTCGCCGCCATAGGTGGGAAGGCCCTTGTACGTGCGGTCGAAGCGGACGGAGGCGGAGCCGTCCCGGTCCACGATCAGGTTGCGGACGAAGAAGGCGTCCCCGTCGGCCCGGTGTGCGGCGCCCGCGTGGGCCGCCAACGCCTTCTGCGCGGCGTCGACGACCCGGCTGCGAACGGCGGGTGTCGGGTCGGCCGTGAAGGGAGCGGCGGCGAAGGCGACCGGGCCGGCCGGTGGCGCGGGGTGCGGCGCCGGGGCCGCGGTGGCGGCGGGCAGGGCGACGGCGGACGCGGACAGACAGGCCAGCGCGACCGTCAAGAGTCTCGCGGCTCTTGGTATCTCCATAGGAGTGGGGGTTCCTTTCGCTTCAGGCGCGGGGGCGTCCACCGCTGACACGCGAGGGCGTCGGGGAGGCAGCGGACAGGTGCGGGTGTGCGGGTGTGCGGGTGTGCGGGTGTACGGGTGTGCTGACGGCGCCGCTCGTGGCGGGAGCCGCGCCAACGCATGAGTGTCCGCAGCCGCCTGCGCGCCCGACAGGCACTGGAGCGAGTGCGAGGGGTTTCCCTACCCCCCGTTCCCGGCGCCTTCGCCGCGGATCGATCGACGGACGGATCACCGATCCCCGCCCGGCACGCGGCCGGATCTGGCTATGCTCGGATTTCGGAGGAGTCAGGCAGCGGCTCTCCCGCTCATCGCCCAGTGACGATCAGTGGAGAGACGCCCATGCCCGCGCCATCGCCCGCAGTCGGCCCGCCCGGCTCCCCGCCCACTACCGAACGCGCGCTCCTCCTCGTCGACGACCACGAGGACAACCTCTTCGCGCTCGAACACGTACTGGCTCCGCTGGGCCGGAGGCTGCTGCGGGCCACCAGCGGCGAACAGGCCCTCAAGACCGTGCTGCGCCATCCGGTCGCCGCGGTGGTGATGGACGTCGCGATGCCCGGCATCGACGGCCTCGACACCCTGTCCTACCTCTCGCGCCTGGATCTGACGCGCGAGGTGCCGGTGCTGCTCATCACCGGCACCGGCCGCGACGACCGCCTCGCCGAGCGCGCCTTCCGCATGGGCGCCGCGGGGCTGCTGATCAAGCCCGTCGATCCCTGGGCGCTGCGCTGCCATGTGCGCGGTCTCGCGGACCTGTGTGCCGGTACGCGGCCCACCGCTGCCGGGCTCGTCCCGTCGGCCCGTAACGGGCCCCGGGTGTAGGACCCGCAACGGGCCCCGGGTGTAGGAATCGTGACTGGGGGCAGCAGAGACCGTGTCCAGACTGCCCCGACCGGAGGTTCCCCCCATGCTGCTGGCCCACCCCGCCGTGCTTCGCGAACTCCTCGACGAATACACCGCGCTCAGCGCGCTGGAGGCGAGCGAAGGAAGCGAGGCGACCCGTCAGCGCCTGGGCGACGTGGCGTACACCCTGTGCGTGTCCACGGGCACCCGGGACATCGACGCCGCCGTGATCGCCGCCCGGCACGGGCTGCCCGGGGCCCGGACCTTCGACGACTCCGTGCTGGAGAGTGTCGCCGGTTGAGCGTGAGCCCTTCTCGCCAGAACGACATGGGTGATGTGCAGGACGCGAGTTTCGACACAATAGTTTCGACACAACAGTGGGGAACAGCCGACCCACGCCGGCCCTCACCCGGAGGAACCTCCGCATGACGGACAAACCCGCCCCCGACACCCGGGACGTGGCGGTGCTGCGGGAGGAACTCGCGCGGCTGCGCGAGGAGGCCCACCATCTGCGGGCCCAGGTCCGCACCCGGCCGCTGATCTCGCAGGCCCAGGGGATCCTCGCGGAGCGCTACCGGCTGCCCGACGCCGAGAGCGCCTTCGCCCTGCTGCGGCTCGCCTCGCAGCACCACAACGTGAAGCTCCGGGTGCTCGCGGAGGCGGTGACCCGGGCGCCAAGACCCCAGGGCCGGGGAGGCCCATGGCTTCCCCGGCCCTCGCAGGAGCCACCGCCGCTCGAATCGATCGGGGTGGACACCCCCGACGCGGTCGACCGCGGCAGGGTGCTGCGTGAGGTGCTCTCCCAGGCGCTGGCCGTCACCGGCGCGGGCATGGGCAACGTACAGATCGCCGACCCGGCCGCCGAAGAGCTGCGCATCGTGCAACACACCGGCCTGGACGCCCAGTTCATCAAGCACTTCGCCGTCGTTGGCGCCGGAACCACCTCATGCGCCCAGGCCGCCGAAGGCGGCGAGCTGACCACCGTCCACGACGTGGCCACCCACCCCGTCTTCAGCGAACGGGACCGGCGCGCCATCCTCCTCGCGGGCAGCCGCGCCTGTCACAGCGTTCCGCTCCTGGACGAGGACGGCGTGTGCCGAGGCGTCGTATCCGCGCACCTCGAACGTCCCGCCAAGGCATTGCACCCCGCCCAGGTCGCGGCGCTCGGCGCCGTTGGACAGGAGGCGGGCCGGTGGCTCGGCTGGCAGGAGCGCGGCCTGATCCGCGAGGCCCTGGAACACCTCCACGCCCTGGGACGTCAGGGTTCGGGGAACTCGTAGCCGAAGCCCACGGCCGACGGGGCGGGACGCGGTCGCGCGGGGTGGGACGCGGTCGCGCCGACGCCCACCCCGCGGCGCCGCCTCACACCTGGCCGCGCCAGGCACCGGTCTCCGTACCCCGGCTCTCGATGAACGTCTTGAACCGCTTCAGGTCCTGGGTGACCTGGTGCTTGACCAGACCGAGCTTCTCGCCCGCGTTCTCGACGACTCCGTGGGGCTCGTGCTCCAGCTGCAACATCACCTTGGTGTGGCCGTCGTCCAGGCGGTGGAAGGTCACCACACCCGCCTGACGGACGTCGCCGCCCACCGAGGTCCACGCCACCCGCTCGTCCGGGATCTGCTCGACGATCTCGGCGTCGAACTCCCGGGACACGCCGTCGACCTTGGTCACCCAGTGGGTCAGGGTCGGGGTGCGCTGCTCGATGCGCTCCACTCCGCCCATGAACTGCGGGAACTCCTCGAACTGCGTCCACTGGTTGTACGCGACGCCGACCGGGACGGCGACCTCAACGGATTCTTCGACCTTCGACATGGTTGCGCTTCCTTTCGACGTGTTCGGCTGCGGTGCCGACCCGCGTACCCGAGTCACGAACACGTACACACCCAGCGGCGACGCCCGCCTCGCCCCGGCCCAGGAACGGCTTGTTGTACGCGTTCCGGGATGGCACGGCCGCATTCGGGTACTCGCGCGACGCAGGGCCGAGGAACCAGGAGGCGACACACCATGACCACCCCACCGCCCCGGCGCGGCACGGACACCCCGCCCGAGCCGGTCAACGAACTCGTCCAACGCGCCTCACATCAGCTCACCGAGCTGGTACGGGCCGAAATGCGGCTGGCCCAGGCCGAGTTGAAGGAGAAGGGCAAGCGGTACGGCAAGGGCGGCGGCCTGTTCGGCGGAGCCGGAGTGACCGGCTTCCTCACCTTGCAGGCTCTGGTCATCACGGCCATCTGCGCCCTCGCCGTCGCCCTCCCGGCATGGAGCGCCGCGCTGATCGTGACCGCCCTGCTGGGCCTGATCACCGCGCTCCTCGCCCTCAGCGGCAAGAAGGAGGTCAGCCGGGGTGGCCCGCCCACGCCCCAGCAGACCGTCGAGAGCGTCAAGACCGATGTGGCGGAGATCAAGGAGAGTGCACGGCGATGACCCAGTCCCCGCAAGAGGGCCCCAACGCCCCCACCCGCGAGCAGATCGGCCACGAGGTCGAGGAAGCCCGCCAGGAACTCGGCCGGACCGTCGAGGCGTTGGCCGCGAAGGCCGACGTCAAGGCGCGCGCCCACGACCGGGCGGCCGAGCTCAAGGAACAGGTCGGCACCCGGGTCGCCGTCCTGTCCGACGAGGTCAAAGCCGCGGCGCAGGTAGTGCAGGAGAAGGTGCCCGCACCCGTCAGGGAGCGGGTCGCGGTCGCCGGTGGACAGGTGTCCGCCGCGGCCGGACGGCTCTGGCGGGACAAGGCGCCCGAACCGGTGCGCCACACGGTTGCCCGTGGCGCCCGTTCCGCCCGGGAACACTCGACCATGCTGTTCGCCGTGGCGGGCGCGACCGGCGCCTGGCTCCTGCTGCGCCGCCGTGACCGGGGGCGCCGATGAACGCGGTCAAGATCGCCTACAAGCCGGTCGGTTTCACACTCGGCATCCTCAGCGGCGTCCTCGCCCAGCAACTCTTCAAGCGGGCCTGGAGCCTGATCGACGACGACGGGGATTCGCCCGACGCCACCGACGAGAACCGCACCTGGCAGACGGTGCTCCTCGCCGCGGCCCTCGAAGGCGCGATCCTGGCCGGCGTCAGGGCCGCAGTCGACCGCGCCGGCGCCACGGCGACCCGCCGAGTGACGGGCACCTGGCCGGGCTGACTCCGAGATCGGCCCGGGTGACGGGCAGTTGGCCCGGCCGGCGCCGAGGAATGCCTGGATGACGGCCGGTTGGCCGGGTCGACTCCGAGAACGGACCGGCTGATGGGCAGTTGGCCCGGCTGACGTCGCGAGCGGGCCGGCCCGTCGTCTCGGCCGGTCGGCCTGCCCGGGCACCTGGCCGGTCGCCGCCCCATTCCATCGCCATTTCATCGAGCCTCTCTACCGTCGGTCACCGACGAGCGGGGAGGCTCACATGACGTCCTTCAGATCAATGCTCGGCAGGTTGCTCCTGCTGTTGCTGGTGGGCGTGGTCACCCTGGGTGTGACCACGCCCGCCGGCGCGAAAACGGCCGACTCCTCCGACCGCGGCGGCCCCATCACCCGGAGCGAGGTGATCTGGCGCGCCCAGTACTGGGTGGACCAGGCGCCGTCGTACGACCAGCACGGCAAGGCTCCGGGCCCCGGCGGCGACTACGACTACCGCACCGACTGTTCCGGGTACGTCTCCATGGCCTGGCACCTCGACGCGGCGCCGAACACCCAGGGGCTGCCCGGCTATGCGCGTCCGATCGGACGGGACGAGCTGCGTCCCGGGGACGTCCTCAACTCCTTCAGGGACCACGTCCTGATCTTCCACGAGTGGCTGGACGACCAGGGCGGCTTCTCGTACTACAGCTTCGGTGGGGGCAGCAGCGGGGTCGCGCCGCCCGGGCACTTCCGCGCCAACATCAACAACGCCTCGCTCGACGGCCATCCCAACGGCGACTACCAGGCGCTCCGCTACGTCAACATCATCGAGGAATCCGCGGCGCGCCCGCACCCTTATGCCTCGGGTCGGGTGGTGTCGGGGCGTTCGGCGGATGGTCGGTTGGAGAGTTTCGCGGCGGGTGCTGATGGGGTGTATCACGCGTGGCAGACCGAGGTGAATGGTGGGTGGTCGACCTGGCGGTTCGAGGGTGGGCCGCGGAACGCGCAGTTGGCTGTGGCGGTGAATGCCGATGGCCGGCTGGAGTTGTTCGCGCTCTCGGACAGCACGTTGGATCACATGTGGCAGACGGGTCCGAGTGCGGGTTGGTCGGGTTGGGCGAATTTCGGGACCGGGGGGTATCGGCTGGCCGCGGGTAACAACGCGGATGGTCGTATCGAGGTGTTCGCGTCCAACTCCACTGGTGTGTATCACCGTTGGCAGACCGCCCCGAGTGGTGGCTGGGACCAGTGGAAGGGCGTTGCCGGCGCCCCCACCAACGCGCGTCTTGCGATGGAGAACGCTCCTGATGGGCGACTCGAAGTGTTCGCGCTCTCGGACAGCACCTTCGGGCACCTGTGGCAGACCGAGGTCAACGGAGACTGGTCGGCCTGGGACAAGTTCGGCGACGGCGGCCACGATCTGACGGTCAATCACAACACCGACGGCCGACTGGAAGTGTTCGCGTCCGGCCCCGCCGGCGTCTTCCACCGCTGGCAGACCGGCGCCACCACCTGGTCCCCCTGGACCGGGACGGACGGGCCCGCCAACGCCCAACTGGCCTCGGACCGCACGCTCGACGGCCGCGTCGAGGTGTTCGCGATCAACGGCAGCATCGCCGCGCACATGTGGCAGACCGACCCGAACGCCCCCTACTCGGCGTGGGACCACTTCGGCGACGGCGGTACGGGGATCAGCGCGGGCCACAACGCCGACGGGCGCATCGAGGTCTTCGCGACCAACAGCACCGGTGTCTTCCACAAGTGGCAGACGGGGTTCGCCAGTTGGTCGCAGTGGGGCTGGGTGAACGACTCCGCGGGCCCCGGCATCGGATGAATTCCGCACACTTCCCTTCAGAGCAGAGAGTCTCACCATGGCCAGAAGAAATTTACGTCGCATGCTCAGCAGACTGGCCCTGGCGGTCGGTGTCTGGGTGTCGATCATCGGGCTGACCGCGTCCATCGCCAGTGCCACACCCTCACCCGTGCCGCCCCCCGGAAACGACCGGTCCGGCGTCTCGCGGTATTTCAGCGGTCCGCAAGGCTTCGCCATTCCCACCGTGCCCTGTGACCCGGCCGGACCGTCGGCCACCGACGGCATCATGGCCGACCAGCTCGACCCACAGCTGCACGCGAAGATGGCCGGCTATCTGGACGCGTACAAGATGTCCTGCGCGCGCATGGTGGTGCAGGCGGTGAAGGACCGGGGACTCAACCAGAGGGCCGCCGCCATAGCCATCGCCACGATCATCGTCGAAAGCAGCATGAACAACTACGCCCAGGCCGTCGACTACACCAGCCTCGGGCTCTTCCAGCAGCAGGAGTGGTGGGGCTCCCGGGAGGAGCGCCTCAACCCGGCCCACGCCACCAACACCTTCCTCGACCACATGGAACAGCAGTACCCGAACGGTTCCTGGAACAACGAGGAGGTCGGCGAGGTGTGCTGGCACATCCAGCAGCCGAGGGAGGACCTGCGCGGGTTGTACGCGCTCCAGGCGGACGACGCGACGATCATCGCCAACGCGCTGTGGTCCGGGATGAGCAACAAGACCAAGCATCCTTACGCTTCGGGTCGGGTGGTGTCGGGGCGTTCGGCGGATGGTCGGTTGGAGAGTTTCGCGGCGGGTGCTGATGGGGTGTATCACGCGTGGCAGACCGAGGTGAATGGTGGGTGGTCGGCGTGGCGGTTCGAGGGTGGGCCGCGTAACGCGCAGTTGGCTGTGGCGGTGAATGCCGATGGCCGGCTGGAGTTGTTCGCGCTCTCGGACAGCACGTTGGATCACATGTGGCAGACGGGTCCGAGTGCGGGTTGGTCGGGTTGGGCTAATTTCGGGACCGGGGGGTATCGGCTGGCCGCGGGTAACAACGCGGATGGTCGTATCGAGGTGTTCGCGTCCAACTCCACTGGTGTGTTCCACCGTTGGCAGACCGCGCCGAGTGGTGGCTGGGACCAGTGGAAGGGCGTTGCCGGCGCCCCCACCAACGCGCGTCTTGCGATGGAGAACGCTCCTGATGGGCGACTCGAAGTGTTCGCGCTCTCGGACAGCACCTTCGGGCACCTGTGGCAGACCGAGGTCAACGGCGACTGGTCGGCCTGGGACAAGTTCGGCGACGGCGGCCACGACGTCGCCGTCAGCTACAACCAGGACGGCCGCCTCGAAGTGTTCGCATCCAACTCCCGCGGCGTGTTCCACCGTTGGCAGACCAGTCCCAGCGCCTGGTCCGAGTGGACGGGTACCGACGGGATCGTCAACGCCGAACTGACGACCTCACGCTCGGTCGACGGGCGGGTCGAGGTGTTCGCCATCAACGCCGACGCCGCCGGGCACGCCTGGCAGACCAGTCCGAACGCGCCGTACTCGGCGTGGGAGAACTTCGGCGGCGGGGGTACCGAGATCGGCGCGAGCAACAACGCCGACGGCCGCATCGAACTGTTCGGTACCAGTCACGCCGGCGTCTATCACCGGTGGCAGACCGGATTCGCCACGTGGTCCGAGTGGGTCCATCTCAACGACGCCGGACCCGCGATCAACTAGCCCTCCCGGCAAGGGACTTCGCGACCACGGGGTCGGCGGCGCCAGTAGGGGGCGCCGGCCCCGGCGGTCGCGGGAGGTTCCCTGCCTGGTTCTCCCGAGCGGAAACGGATGCGTCGTGCGTAGTTCCCGAGCGTTGTGGGTCGTCTTCACGCTCCTGTTCCTGTGGGGCGCGGCCCTGCCTATCGTCTCGACGCGGACGTTCGCCGCGAGTGAGGTGGGGCAGGCGAGCCCCGGCCCGTCGGGGGGTGGGCACGTGGGGGCCACGCCCTTCGTCCAGGTCTATGACCCGAGCGTCGGCGAGGCCGGCCCCTGGTACCTCAACGACCACACGTTCGTACAGGACGACGGGGGCCTCTGGCACCTGTTCGGCATCACCCACCCCGAGCCCTCGAACGATCAGGACGAGACCACCTTCGCGCACGCCACCGCACCGAGCCCGCAGGGACCGTGGACGAAACGGGCCCCGGCCCTCACCGCGGACCCCGCGTACGGGGAGACCCATCTGTGGGCACCGCATGTGATCAAGGACGGGTCCACGTACTACATGTTCTACGCGGGCGGTGGACCCGATGCCGCCAACTCGGCCATCAGCATGGCCACTTCGACCGATCTGTACACCTGGGTCCGGCATCCGGGCGGCCCGCTCTTCCGTGATGGCTACGAGGCGCGCGACCCCATGGTGGCGCGCGTCGGAACCCAGTGGGTCATGTACTACACCGCCACCTCGGAGCCCGGCGGCGGCAACCACGTCGTGGCGTACCGCACCAGCACCGACCTGGTGCACTGGAGCGCCCGGTCGGTCGCCTTCACCGACCCGTCTAGCGGACGCGGCGCGGGCAACACCGAGTCGCCGTTCGTGGTGTTCGCGGAGGGAACCTGGCATCTGTTCCTCGGACCGCGCGGCGGATACGACGACACGGACGTGTTCTGCGCCCCCGACCCGTTCCACTTCTCCGCCGACCAGCTCTGCGGACACGTCTTCAGCCACGCCGCGGAGGTCGTCCGCGCCGAGGGACGGTGGTGGATCAGCCAGGCGGGGTGGGGCCGACGCGGGGTGTGGCTGGCCGGGCTCGACTTCGCCGCGGGCAGTCGGCAGTACGCGGTGGAAGCGGCCTCGGACCCCGGTGACCGGGTGGTGATCGTGTCCGGCGCCGACGGGCGGCAGGAGGCGTTCGTCGGAGGACCCGACCAGATCTGGGGGCGCTATCAGACCGTGAACAACGGGCCCTGGTCCGACTGGTATCCGTTCGGGGGGCCGAAGTCGGCGGTGCTGTCCGCGGCGCGTGACCTCGACGGCCGGCTCGAACTGTTCGCAGCCGGCGAGGGCCGCCTCGACCGCCGGGCGCAGTCGGCGCCCAACGTGTGGCAGGACTGGGAGAACTTCGGCACCGCGGCCCACGACCTGACCGTGACGCAGAACGCCGACGGCCGCTGGGAACTCTTCGCCAGTGGATCTCAGGGCATCTACCACCGCTGGCAGACCGCGCCCGGCGGAGCGTGGGCGGGCTGGGAGCCCTTCGGAGGCCCCGCGGACGCGGTGATCGCCACCGGGCGGGACGCCCGCGGCCGGATCGAGGTGATCGCCGCCGCGAACGACACGGTGCACCGGCGCCTCCAGAGCGCGCCGAGCGGCGGCTGGCCCCCGGCGTTCGAGGAGTTCGGCGCCGTGCCGGGCGTCCAGCACCTGTCGGTCAACAGGCGCCCCGACGGCTCGCTCGACCTGGTGGCCGGCGGCTCGACCGGAGTGTCCCGCAGGGTCCAGTCCGGGCCCTCGGGCACCTGGTCGGGGTGGGACGCGTTCGGCGGGCCGCCCAACGCACGGGTCCACCTGGGCCGCAACGCCGACGGCAGGATGGAGGTCTTCGCCGCCCGCGGTACCGGCACGGCCCACCGCTGGGAGAACGGCTCCGGCTGGTCGGCGTGGGAGGGCTTCGGACCGGGCGCGTCCGGCATCGGCTTCGGCACCAACGCCGACGGGCGTACGGAGATCGTCGCCGGCACCCCCTACGGCCCTCTGAGCGGCCGCTACCAGCTGGCTCCGAGCGGCAACTGGTCCCCCTGGGCGTCCATCGGGGGGCCGCCGTTGGCGTGAGCGCGGTGGGCGGGCCCGTCGTGGGGCCGCGACACGGCAACCTCGTCCGGGTGTCAGGCCGCTCCGTAGTGGTGGGCGGGGGCGCCGTGCCAGGCGATCTCGGGGGAGTCCCCGTCGACCATGGCTTCGGCGTCGCTCTCGTCGATTCCCGACTGGCGGAGGAATTCGATGACGTCCCTGTCGGAGTACGCCACGCCGATGTCCTGGCCGAGGGCGGTGACATGTCGGCCTCCGCGCCCCAGGGGCCGGTGCACGACGATGGGCGGCTCGATCATGCCTCCCACCCTGGCCCGCCCACCGGCCCTCCGCACGCCGGGACCCCTCAAGGGCGGTTCGGCGGAACGGGCTCGCCGCAGCTGTAACCGGCCCACAGGGGCCCACCGGCCCGGTGCAGGATCTCGTCCACATGGCCAGCAGCGGTGAATGACGCTCAGCCGTTCGCCTTCACCCAGGGACTGACGCCGAGCTTGCCAGTCGTCCCGAGGTCGAGGTGCGGGGTCACCGTCACCGGGTCGGCACCGGTCTTGGCTCGAACGCGTACATAGGGCACGTCGACCGCCGTACCGGCCTCCGTGGTGTTGCGCCACACCAGGCTCGCCCGCGCCGCCTCGCCGGGCTTGAGGAGCACGCGCCGTGGCTGCTCGTCGGGTCCGGCGCCGGTGGTGATCCCGCCGCTGCCGTGGAGGATCCTGATGCCGTCGACGGGCCCGAAGTCGTCGTCCAGGAGCTCCAGTTGGGGGTAACCGTCGACGGTGTAGTCGCGTGTGCCGCAGTTGTCGAGGTGCAGGCCCACGATGCGCAGCCCCATCGCCGCGTCGCCCTTGTCCGCGCTGACCCGAATGCCGGAGGCCGGGCAGGTGCCCGGCTGGGCCGGTGCCTCGCCCGCGGGGACCTTGGTCACGTCGAGCACCTTGACCCGTGTGATGCGCGGGGCGGAGGGCGGCAGCTTCCCGGCCCGCACCGTCCCTCGCACCGTCTTCCCCGGCCCGACGTCACGCACGGTCGCGCTCTGGCCGGACATGGCGCCGCCGTCACTGCTCATGAAGGTGAAGTCGATCGAGTAGGTGAGGGTCTTGGTGCCGCTGTTGGTGACGTCGAAGGTCGCGGAGATCCCGGAGTCCCCGTCGAGGGGGAGGGTGTCGGCGGAGACGGACGTACGACGTGTGGGGGAGGGGGAGGCGGTCGGGAGGGTGAGTGAGGTGATCCGTACGCCGTCCTTGCCCGGGTCGTCCACGCGCGTGGTGGACGGCCGTCCGGTGGGGCCGGTGCCCGCGTCGGCGGAGTTCGCGCGTTCGCTCCCGCACGCCGTGAGGAGCAGGGCGGTCGCGGCCAGAACGGGCAGGAGGGAACCAGGACTTCGCATGGGTCCCACCCCATCAGGGCGCGGCTCGGCCGAGTGTGGTGGAGGCCATAATTCCGGTCACGGGAGGGTCACAAGTCGTGCCCCGGCCAGGAGTGGCCACGCAGGGAAGGGGCCCGGATCCTGGTCTGGATCCGGGCCCCTTCCCTCGGCGGTGCCGGGACGGTCAGGCCTTGTCCGCCGCCCGCTGCCCGGGCTTGCGCAGCAGTACCGTCGCCGCCAGTACGGCGGCCACCACCGCGCACAGCACCGCGAGCGTGGTCGCGCCCGTGAACGTGCTGCCCAGGCTGTCCCTCAGCAGGTGTACGGAGTTGAGCCCCGCACCCACGGAATGGGCCGCCGCGGTGGCGACGGCGGCAGCCGCGCCGAGCGCCCACGCCCAGACCGTGTCGTACAGCGCCAGCAGGAACGCCAGGGTCAGGCAGATGGCCGCGATGACCACCGAGGCCTGCGTCGTCGTGCTGCCGGAACGCACCGCCATGATGTCGGTCGGCAGGTGGATCACGCCGACCAGCAGCAGCGCGGCCGCGGCCGGCCAGCGAAGTACCGACCGCAGAGCCGGCGTCCTCGACGCCGCCGGTGCCGTCGCCTCGCCCGGCACGGGGACCTGCCCGCGATTGCCGGGCGCGGACGACGGAGGCGGCGGCGCCGGTGCTGCCGCCGGGGCCGTGCCCGGGCGGGGAGGGAGCTGCGCCGCGTTCGGGGGCGGGGGCGCCGGGGCCGCGTCGGGGGACGGCGGCGCGGCGGCCGCCGGTCCGAAGCGGGCCAGGGACACCGCCTGCGGCGGCCGGGGTTCGGCTCGTGACACGTCCGCCTCGGGGCGGAGGCTGGCGATGAGCGCCGCCACCTCCTCGACGGGGCGCTCCGTGGCGGCCGCGCGCAGGGCCATGTCCGCTTCCTCGTCCGTGTGCGGAGGCTTCTTGAGGAGTGAGATCAGCTCGCGGACTTCGTCCAGGGGACGGGACACGGCGGCCATGTGCAACGCCTCGTCGCCCGGTCGCGGTTGTTCGCCGGTCTGGTTGAGGAGGTGCGCCAGGGAGGCGACCTCGTCCAGGGGCCGGGACATGGCCGCGATGCGGAGCACGTCGAGGTGCGACTTGTCGCTCGGATGGTCCGGATGTGATTCGTCCGGTATGGGGCTGAGATCAGATGCCATGAAACGATTCCTTTGCCGAGGCTCCGGGATGGACCACTGCGGCAGTCCCTGTGTGCTGTCTGATGCACACATCTGGTCTCATACCAGCCGACACGGGTCACCCCCGCCATTCCTGCCGAACCCTCCCCGGGCATCTCGCGGCACGCCTTCGAGGCCCGGGCCCAGGCTTCGTTCGCGCCCTGCGCGCCCCGTCTCCGCCCTGCGCCGCCAAGGGATGCGCGGCACTTCGCGCGCTCCGCCCCGCGGCCTTCGCGCCGGGCGCACAAGGGTCTCGGCGGCTGCGGCCGGTGCTCGGCCGAACGAGTGGCGGACAAGTGGCGGGCGAGTTGCTGACGAGTTGCTGACGAGTGCCGGAAGATGCCGGCTAGGGCTCGTCGCCGACCCGTAACCTGGTGCGGTCGGCGCGTTGATGAGCGCGGCCACCCCCGGGCGGCCGTCTCGCGCGGGCCGGCTCCCCACCACGGAGGTGCGCCATGACGCAAGGTTCCGCAGCGAGGCCGCCCACGGACTCCTCGATGCCGCCCGCGGTGCGGGAGACGTACGGTCCGACCGATCTCGGTTCCCTCCCGCTGTTCGGCGGGGGCTTCATCAACTTCGGCCACTGGCAGGGCATCGACCTCGACCGGCCGCTCGGCGAGGGCGACCGCGTCAGGAGCCAGCAGGCGATGTATCACCACGTGCTCGCCACCCTGGCCCCCACCGAGGGACAGCGGGCCCTGGAAGTCGGCTGCGGCCTGGGCGCCGGCGCCGCGGTGGCGGTCGAGGAGTACGGCTTCGCGCACATCACCGGCATGGACATCCACCCCGAGCAGCTCGCACGGGCCGAGCGGCGCCACCGCGGTCTGCTGGCCCGCAGCCCCGAGCGGCTGCGGTTCGCGCGGGGGGCCGCCGAGTCGATGCCGTTCGGCGACGCCGAGTTCGACTGCCTCTACAGCATCGAAGCCGCCCAGCACTTCCAGGACCTCGGCGCGTTCGCGAGCGAGGCCGCCCGTGTGCTGCGCCCCGGTGGCCGCGCCGTCGTCACCAGCTTCTTCGTCCCGGACGCCGACCCCGCCCGGGTCGATCGGCTGGCCGGGCTGCTCGACACCTTCGCCACCGGTCTCGACGTGGCCCACTCCGTGCCGGCGCTGGTCGCCCGTCTGGAGGGAGCCGGCCTGACCGGCGTACGCGCCACGTCGATCGGCGCGTCGGTGTGGCCGGGCTGGGACCGCTGGCTCGCCCCCCTGTGGGAGCCCGGCACCTGGCCCCGCAACTTCCTGCGGGCCTTCGACGAAGGCAGCCTCGACTACTACACCGTCACGGCGCACCGTCCCCCGTCCTGACGGCGAGGGGCGGTACGGGATGGGGCGGCTGTTCCGGCCCGGCCCTGTGGGCGGCGCCGATCGACCGCGCCCGCTCGACGCGTCGGGCGAAGACGCCCTCGATGAGATCGTCCATCTCCCGTAGCGCGGACCGGCGTTGACGCTTCGTCAGACGATCGGTGTACAGTAGCCCGTTGAGGTGGTCGGTCTCGTGGAGGAGGCAGCGCGCGAAGTACCCCGAGCCTTCGATCACCACCTCGTTCCCTTCCTTGTCCAGACCGCGCACCACGGCCTTCTCCTCGCGGTGTACGCCGACGCGCGGGCCGGGCACGGACAGACAGCCCTCCTCCGCGTCGAGCAGGCGGCGCCCGTCCGGGGCCGCCGGCTCCACCACGGGGTTGAGGACGTGGCCGACATGGCGCACGCCGTCGTCGTCGTAGCAGTCGTAGACGAACAGGCGCAGATCGACGTCGACCTGGTGGGCGGCCAGGCCCGCGCCCTCGGCGACGTACATGGCACCCCGTGGCTGTCACGGATCGATGGAGCCCTTCGAGGTGCGTGGTGCTGGGACCGCGAGCCTACATTCGCCAAGTCGACGGATTCCAGGGCGGTTTCGGCCCCCTGCCGGACGCGGAGGTGGGTCGGCGTCCGGCGGTGTCGGCTAGGCGAGGGTCGCCGGGGCTTCCCGCAGGGTCACGTTGGCGTGGCTCTCCTGGAAGCTCTGGTCGGAGACCAGGGTGAGCCGGGCCGTGGACTGGAACTCGCCGAGCGTGGTGGAGCCGCAGGAGACCATGGTGGTCTTGAGCTTGGCGATGGTCAGGGCGAGCCCCTCGTTGAGGTCGCCGGCGTAGGGAACGTATCCGTCGACGCCTTCCTCGAAGATCAGCCCCTGGCCGCCCTGTCCGTACCGCTGCCAGTTGCGGGCCCGGTTCGATCCCTCGCCCCAGTACTCCTTCACGAAGCCGTCCCGGGTGGGGAGTTTGGCGCCGGCCGCCTGGTCGAAGCGGGCGAAGTAGCGGCCCATCATGACGAAGTCCGCGCCCATCGCCAGCGCCAGAGCGACGTGGTAGTCGTGCACCAGGCCGCCGTCCGAACAGATCGGTACGTACTGACCGGTGCGCTCGCGGAAGGCGTCCCGGGCCGCCGCGACATCCAGGACGGCGCTGGCCTGGCCGCGCCCGATGCCCTTCTGGTCGCGGGTGATGCAGATGGAACCGCCGCCCACGCCGACCTTGACGAAGTCGGCGCCGGCCTCGGCGAGGAAGGTGAACGCATGGCCGTCGACCACGTTGCCGCCACCGATCGGGATCTCCGGGTGGTTCTTCTTCACCCAGGTCAGCGCCTGCGCCTGCCAGTCGCTGTAACCGTCGGAGGAGTCGAAGCACAGGGCGTCCGCGCCCGCCTCCACCAGGGCGGGGACGCGCTCCTGGTAGTCGTGGGTGTTGACGCCCGCACCCACGCGCAGACGCTTGGCGGCGTCCACGGCCTGGTGCGGGAAACGCTTGTTGTCCGCGTAGTCGGAGCGGAACACCAGATGCTGGAGACGGCCCTCGCCGTCCAGGACCGGCAGGCAGTCCAACCGCTGGTCCCACAGGCGCGCGTTGGCCTCGGAGAGCGTGATGTCGGCCGGGGCGTAAGGCAGTTCGGCGATGGCGGTCATGCGACCGCTCACCGGGCCGTCGAGGTCGTGGCGTTGGGGGTGGAAGTCACGGGAGGTCACCAGGCCGAGCAGGCGGCCGCCGGAGCTGCCGTCGTCGGTGACCGCGGCGGTGCTGTGACCGGTACGCCGCATCACGGCGACCAGGTGGCTCAGGCTGTCGTCCGGGCGGACGTTGGTGTCGCTGGTGACGAACCCCGCCTTGAAGTTCTTCACCTGGCGCACGGCCGCGGCCTGGTCCTCGACGGACTGGTTGTGGTGGAGGAAACTCAAGCCGCCGTTGCGCGCGAGCGCGATCGCGAGTTCCGGAGTGCTCACCGCCTGCATGATCGCGGACGTGAACGGGGAGCCGAGCTCGATCGCCGACCGCTCGCCCTGGACGTGCCGCACCAGAGGCGTGCGCAGGTCGACCGTCGCGGACGAGCAGTCGGTGCGGGTCCGGTTCGGCAAGAGCAGAAACTCGTTGAACGTCCGTGAGACCTCGGCGATGATCTGTGCCACTCGTTCCTCCTGGCCCGTCGGCCGGGGCCGACTGCCCCGCCGTGAAGAACGCCCCCGTTGTCCCAGGGCGCGGGCAGGCAGGGGGCCGGCGCAGCGGTCGTCGAGTGTCGCGAACCACGGCGGAACCCTGACCGGCCCGCGGATCGAACGGGGTGCGGTCGTGACCCGGAACCCTATCGACTCCTCGCTCACTGTACGAATCGGCTCCGGCCGCCCGCGTCGGGTAGGCCCAGGACGCACGGAAGATGACGCTCCGTCAGGTGAACGGCCCTTCGGTGACGAAGCGGTGGAGGAGGCGGGCGAAGGCGGCGGCTTCGCCCGGCGGCCAGGAGGCGAGGCTGCCTTCGATGTGGTCGGAAAGCCGCTGACGCAGCGCTCTCACCGTGCGCTCGCCCTCATCGGTGAGGGCGAGCAGCGTCGCCCGGCGGTCGTGCGGATCGGGTTCGCGGCGCAGGAGCCCGGCCGTTTCGAGCTGGGAGGCGCGACGGGTGACACCGGAGCGGTCGAGGCCCACCTCGGGGGCGAGGTCGGCGGCGCTGCGCGGGCCGCTTCTGGCGAGCCCGCTGAGGATCGGGTAGGTCAGTTCGTCCACGCCGTCGCCCATGCCGGCGGTCAGGGTCCGGTACAGCTGCGTACGGGTGCTGCGCTTGAGCAGGATGCCGAGGGCGTCGGAGATCGCGTGTCCTGTGCTGGTGTCCACACCCTCAGGCTAGCGTGCGTGACGCACGCAAGCGAGGGTGGTCCGGTGCGTGCGGCCCTTTGCGGTCCGGGTCAGAGGGCCAGGCCGTCGGCGATGGCCTTGCCGGTGACGGGGGCCGTCAGATAGCGGTCCATGGAGTGCATCTCGACGCCGTTGTCGATCTCGCGGTCGTCGACCCCGGAGCCGAAGCGGGGGGCGAGGTCCTTCACGAGGGCCACGATGTCGCCCGCGTCGGCGACGTTCGTCCAGGCGCGCACTCCGAGCGGCCAGGAACCGCTGCCCGACAGGGGAGTGGGCAGCAACCGGTCGAAGACGAGGCCGCGCAGCCCCAACGGCGAGCCGAGGGTGACGAGGGCGGGGATCTTCCACTCCGGGTGGGAGGCCCGCAACGCCTCGTTGCACAGGACTTCGTAGGCGGCGACGGTGCCCAGCGAGTGCCCCACCAGCACGCGGGTGTCCGGCCCGATGGCGCGGGCCACCGCCTCCTGTACGCGCTCTCGCAGCCCGGGCTCGGTGAAGTACCGGCGCACCTGCTTGAGGCCGAAGATCAGCAGGGGTTCGGCGACGCGGGCGAAATAGGGCGCATGCGTCAGCGCGTTGAGCGCCCGGCGCACCAGGGGGCGCTTCAACGGGAGGCTGGCCGCGTATCCGGCCACGCCACGGGTCCTCGCGTCGGGGCCGAGCACCTCCGGGCAGACCCGTGCCGCCTCGAGCCACCACTCGAGGAGCAGCTCCGACTCGTAGTCGGACTCGACGTCCGCCTCGTCGTAGGCGGGCAGTGTCGTCGCCCGCGTGCCGGGCCGCACGAACGCGTCACCGTAGAAGGCGCAGGCGATGTCGTCGTCGCCCAGGTCCGGCCCGGTCCCGTCGGCGGACGCCGCCGTCACCCCGTCGCGCAGCGCGGGTGCGACCGAGGCGAGCAGCGTCTGGGCCCCCTTGAACTGCTGGGCGATCCCGTGCACCACCACGATCCGCGCCATGTGTACTCCCGGGATACGCACCGAAGTGGTCACCTTACGAAGCGGCCAGCACAACGACTATAGTCCCTGCGCCAGGCCCACGTGGCGATCCGTCAGATCACTTGGCCAGTAAGGGAGTTGAGATGCGGATAGCGGTAACCGGCGGGCTGGGCCGGATCGGTCGTGCGGTGGTGGCGGAGCTCGCCGGACACGGGCACGACACGGTCCGGGTCGATGTCGCGCCGATGCGCGGGCAGGGCCCGGGCTATCGCCGGGCGGATCTGCGGGAGCTCTGGCAGGCCGTGGATGCCCTGGACGGGGCGGACGCGGTGGTGCACCTCGCCGCGACGGGCGTGCCCGACTCGCACACGCTCCACCCGGAACTGGCCGAGGGCGCGACGTACACGGCGAACGCGACCTCCACCTACAACGTGTTCCAGGCGGCGGCGGTGCATGGCATCGACCGTGTCGTCTGGGCCTCCAGCGAGACGGTCCTCGGTCCGCCCTTCCGGATCGCCGACCCCGTCCAACTGCCCCTGGACGAAACGCATCCCGTGCGTCCCGAGACCTCCTACGCCCTGTCCAAGGCGATGGGTGAGGGGCTCGCCCACCATTTCGCCCACCGCCATGGAATGACCCCGGTGGCCCTTCGCTTCTCGGTCGTCATGGATGAGGAGGAGTACGCGGCTCTGCCGCAGTACTGGGCCGAGCCGGAACGCGGCCGATGGAACCTGTGGAGTTATGTGGACCTCGCGGACGTGGCGGTGAGTTGCCGGCTGGCCCTGACGGCTGAACTCGTAGGGGCGACGGCCCTGATGATCGCGGCGCCCGACACCTTGTCGGACAGGCCGACCGCGGAACTGCTCGACGCGTTCTGCGAGAAGGTGCCCGTCACCAGGGCGCTGGGTGCCTTCGAATCCCTCCAGTGTTCCGCGAAGGCGGTCGAGTTGCTCGGGTGGCGTCCCGCCCGTTCCTGGCGGGACGCCGTCTGAGCCGGGACCGGCCGCCCCTGCGCGAGCACCGTCCGGGGCTCACTCCGCGGTGTCGCCGGCGCCGGAAGGGGAGGGGCTGTGGCCGTGCGGGAGATCGGTGAAGAGTTCTTTGAAATGCGGTGAGAGCCGCATGAAGTCGTGCGCGGGCTCGTAACCGAGGAGTTCGCGGGTTGCGGTGATGTCCAGACGTTTGAACCAGTTATCGCTGACCGCGTGGAAAATTCCGAAGCGAATTCCCTGGATTCGGATGGCGCGTTCCAGGACGTGGTACAGATCCTGGTCCGCCACGAAGGTTCCGATCATCCAGTCGGAATCCGGTTCCCGCGCCGCTTCGGGTTTTTGGAAGGCGCCGATGCGTACCGCGAGGACCGTGAGCCCCTCGCGCTCGGCCATGTAGCGCCCCAATGCCTCGCCGAAACATTTGGAGACCCCGTAGAGATTGCCCGGGTTCACCGGTGCGTCCGGCGTGATCTGACGGCCGGGGGCGTAACCGGAGACGGCGTGCACCGACGAGGCGAAGACGACCCGAGGACAGCGGGCCCGTTTGCCGGCGGTGAAGACGTGGTAGGTGCCCACGATGTTGCTGGCGAGCACGCTTTCCCATGCGGCGGCCGTGTTCGAATCCGCCGCGAGGTGCAGCACACAGTCGGCGCCGCGGCACAGTCGCGTGAGCCGGGGGAGGTCGGCCAGGTCGCAGTGGTCGGTCCGCCCGTACGCGTCGAGTCCTGAGAGGTCGACCCCCGGGCGGTCCAGGAGGGTCAACTCGAAGCGGCTCGCGGCGAATTCGGCGAAGCCCCTGCCGACGCGTCCCGCCGCGCCGGTGATGATCACTTTGAGGCGCCCCTCCGTGAATGGCAAAGGTGTTTGAATGGAGACCGCGTCGCCCATTTCCGTCCCAGCTGTTGGTGCCGATCCTGGATCGGTGTCTTCCCGTAGTCGGCGAAATGCTACCGATTCGAACGCATCGCGCGTAAGGTACGGGCTCAAGACGTGGGTTCCGAGGGGGCGGACGCAGTCGAATGATGGCGCATGAGTCAATGGGAACCGAAGGCGAGGAACCCCGCAGATTCGTGATCGCGGCGGGGACGGGCAGCTACTCGCAACCAGGCATCGACGACCTTCCGGGTGTCGAGAGCGATGTCGACATCATGGCGAATCTGTTCGATTCCCTCGGCTATGAACGGGTGCTCCGGGACCGGAGCAGGAATCCGACCGCCAGGGAGTTGATCTCCGGTCTGGAGGAGTGGCTGGGGTCGCCCGAGCGCCGACCGGACGACATCATCGTGCTCTACTACGCGGGCCACGGCGTGCGCGCCAGCGGCGGACGCCACTATCTGCTCTGCTCGGACAGCGTCGAGAACCGCCTGGTGTCGACCGCCATCAGAACCGACGACCTGGCCCTCATGTTCGCCGACGAGGCGGTGAGCGCCCGGGTGCTGATCGTGCTGGACACCTGCTACGCCGGGGCCGGGACGACCGACATCGCCATGGTCGCCAACCAGTTGGCCGCCGGACGCACCACGGTGGCCGGGAACCTGTGGCTGCTGGCGGGCGCCCGGGCCCGGGACGAGGCGGGCGAAGGAGTACTGACCGGCGCGTTGACCGGCACCCTCGCCGCGCCCAGAGCCGGCGCCCACCAGCAGTACATCGACCTGTCGGAGATCACCGAGCGCGTGAACGAGCACTTCCGCGAGCACCATCCGTACCAGCACGCGAGTTGCACCTCGGTGGACACGGCCGGAGTGCCGCCGTTCTTCCCCAACCGCAACTTCGTTCCCGGCCTGTTCGGCGGCGAGTTGGACGTCGAGACGCTCACCAGGATGCGACGGGAGCGATCCGCCCACTTCGACCCGCGCGCCCGCGGAGTGGAGTACGTCGGGGAGGTCGGCTCGTACTTCACCGGCCGGGTCGCCGCCCTCACGGCGCTGTCCCGCTGGCTCTCCGCGCCCTCCCACGACCGTCGCGCGCGGGTGGTCACCGGCGGCCCCGGGTCCGGCAAGTCCGCCCTGCTCGGACGGCTCCTGTACCTCGCGGACACGCCGGACGCCGACCCCCGGACACCCCCCGAGACCGTGCCGCCCACCGGATGCATCACCACCCACCTCCATCTGCGCCGCCGCACCCTCGACGACGTGGTCGCGGAACTGGGCCGCGCCGTGGGCTGCGTGGCGGCCACCCCGGACGACCTGCTGGGCTTCCTGCGGGACCGGTCCGCCCAATTCACCGTGCTGCTCGACGCGTTGGACGAGGCCGGCATCGTCGGCGACCAGGCCGAGGCTACGCTGATCGCCCGGGCACTGCTGCGGCCGATGTCGACGATGGCGCAGGTGCGGCTCATCGTCGGCACCCGGCGGGACCCGATCGACGCGCTGGGCACCGCGGTCGACCTCATCGACCTGGACCGGCCGGCCTACGCGGGCCACAAGGACGTGGCCGACTACGTGGCGGCCCTGCTGCTCGCCGAGGACGATCCCGACAGCCTCTCTCCCTACCGGGGCCATGCCTCGCTCGCCGCCGCGGTGGCCGACGGGGTCGCGGTCCGGGCCGGGCAGTCCTTCCTCGTCGCCAACATGACGGCACGCTCGCTGATCAACCGTCAGGTGAAGGTGGACCCCACCGAGGACGGCTGGCACCGCCGGCTGCCCAACGAGGTCAAGGACGTCTTCGCCGCCTATCTGTCCCGCTTCGGAGCCAACGAATGGCGGGTGCGCAGGCTGCTCACCCCGCTCGCCTACGCCGAGGGCCAGGGACTTCCCTGGGACAACCTGTGGGCGCCGCTCGCCTCGATCCTGGCCGGGGTGCGCTGCTCCGACGAGGACATCAACTGGCTCCTCGGGAACGCCGGGGCGTACATCGTCGAGGTACGAGTGGGCGACCGGTCGGTGTTCCGGCTCTACCACGAGACGCTCGCGGAGTTCCTGCGGGATGCGCGCCGGGACAAGGAGGCCCACCGCCGGATCACCACCACCCTGCTGGAACAGGTGCCCATCTCGGCCGGGCGCCGCTCCTGGGGCGACGCCCACCTCTACATACGCAGCCACCTCGCCAGTCACGCCGCGATCGCCGGCAGCCTCGACGAACTGCTCGCCGACGCGGAGTTCCTGGTGCACGCCGACCCGGGCGTCCTGGCCCCCGCACTGCGCTGGGCCGGCAGCGAGCAGGCGCGCAAGGTGCGCTCGATCTACCGCTCCTCGCTCACCCTGCACCGCCAGTCCGACCCCCTGACCCGCCGGCAGATCCTGGCGTTCGACGCGGCGAGCCATCAAGTCAAGTGCCTGGCAAAGGAGTTGAGCGCGAACCTGCCCTGGCGGGTGCGGTGGGCCACCGGCTCCCAGGTCAACCCCGCTCTCCAGATGTCGTTCGTCGACCACTCCCACGGAGTCAAGAGCGCCGACTGCTTCGAGCTCGACCAGCAGCCCTTCGCCGTCACCGCGGACACCGACGGGATGTTGCGCCTGTGGGACCTGAGCAACGGCAACCTCCACGGGATGCTGCGCGGCCACATGGCCGAAGTGAACTCCGTGAGCTATCTGCGGTTCGAGGGCGAGCCTCTCGGCATCAGCGCGAGCAGCGACGGCACGGCCCGGGTGTGGAACTTACGGGACGAGAGCGAACGCGCGGTGTTCAGCGGCCATGTGGGACGGGTGGGTGTGGCGATCGGGCTCGTCGACGCGGGCCGTCTGCTGCTCGTGAGCGGCGGAGACGACCGCACCATCCGGCTCTGGGACTTCGCCGGCGGACGGGAGGAGCAGCGCCTGATCGGCCACACCGGGGCCGTGCGGGCGCTGGCCTGCGGAGCGATCGACGGCATGCCGATCATCGCCAGCGGGGGAAGCGACGGCCGGGTACGCCTGTGGGAGCCGTCCGCGACCGCACCCGAGGAGGCCGGGTGGGGAGGTGGCCGTTGGCGGGAACGGGCCGTTTTGAAGGGCCATTCCGGCGAGGTGAACACGGTGGCCTTCGCCGAGCTGGCCGGATCGCCCGTGCTGATCAGCGGGGGAGACGACCGTACCGTCCGCATCTGGGACGTGCGGGACCACGAGCAGAGGTGCCTGTTCTCCGGCGACATGGGCTGGGTACGGGCGGTGGCGTGCATGACGCTCGACGGTCGGAGCGTCGTGGTGTGCGGCACCGACAGCGGCCACGCGCACATCTGGGACCTGGAGCGCGAGGTCGAACTGAGCGTGCTGATCGGCCACACCCACTGGGTGCGGGCCGTCGCGGGCGTGGAGATCGAGGGACGCACCGCGGTCGTCACGGGCGCGAGCGACGGCACCATGTGTGTGTGGGATCCCAGCGTCGAGGCCAGGTCCAGGGACGTGGTGGGGCACGCGGGTGGAGTCAACGCGGTCGGCGCCATGAGCGTGGACGGCTGTCCCCTCGCCGTGAGCGGCGGTGACGACCGCACTGTGCGCGCCTGGGACATCGAATCCGGACGGCAACGCGGGATCATCGAGGGCCACACCGGATTCGTCCGCGCGGTGGCCTGTACCGAACTGGGCGGGACGCCCGTGGTCATCAGCGGCGCCAGCGACGGCACCGTCCGCGTGTGGGACCTCAAGAGCCAGCGCCGGCGCGCGGTGCTCACCGGACACACCGACTGGGTCAGCTCGGTGGCCTGTACGCAGATCAGGGGCAGGCCCGTGGCCGTCAGCGGCAGCGACGACTGCACCCTGCGGGTGTGGGACCTCCAGAGCCATGCCGAGCGGGCCGTGCTGTCCGGCCACACCGGCGGCATCAACACGGTGGCGTGCACCTCACTGGACGGCCGCCCGGTCGCCCTGACCGGGGCGTTCGACGGCTCGATCCGGCTGTGGGACCTGGAGACCGGCCGGGTCTCCGCGGTGTTCACCGGCCACACCGGCTGGGTTCGGGCCCTGGACTGCGCCACGCTCGACGGGCGCCCGGTCGTGGTCAGTGTCGACGACGACGGGGGTGTGTTCGTCTGGGACCTGAAGGACCGCAGGAGGTGTCTGCGCCTCAGCGACGCGGGGGCCGGCACCAACGCCATCGCCTGTATGCGGCTGCGTAACCGCACGGTGGTGGTGACGGCCGGGGACGACCGGATCGTACGGTTCTGGGATCTGCACACCCGAGAGCGCCAGGCGGGTTTCGTCCTTCCCGCGCCGGGCTGGTCCCTGGCCGCCGCGCCCGACAACCGGCTGGTGGTGGGCACGGGGCGGGAGGTGTGCGTGTTCGACCACTACGGCGAACCGTCGCCCGGCACGATCGGCTAGACCACCCCCTCCCGGACCAGCCCCTCCAACGCGTCGACCTGCCCCGCGAGCCAACGCACCGGGTCGCCGCCGGCCACGGCCGCCCGCAACCGCACGGCCCGTCGTTCGCGTTCGTCGAAGGGGAGGGCGAGGGCGTTGCGCAAGGCTCTCGCGGTCGCCTCCACGTCCCGTGGATCGTGCAGCAACTCGGCGTGGCCGCCCAGCAGATCGCTGCTTCCCGCGCCACGGGAGAGCACCAGCGCTCCGTGGCGCGTGTTGAGCAGCGGCCCCTCCTGGGACACCAGGTTCATGCCGTCGCGTACCGGATTCACCAGGAGTACGTCATAGGACTTGAGGGCCGCGAGACACCGCGACACATCATGTCCCAGCTGTATGTCGAGACACCCCGGAAACCGGTGGTTCAGCTGCTGCGCCAGCTGCCGGATGCGGTCGGCGTGGGCGCGATACTCCGGGATGCGTTCCCGGGACGGGGTCAGACAGGCGGTCAGGGTGACCCGGCCGCGCAACTCGGGCGAACGCTCCAGGACGACCCCGTACGCCTCCAGGCCCCGCAGTACGTTCTTGGACGGGTCGATCCGGTCGACCTTGACGATGTGCTGAACAGCCGGATCCAGCGCGAGCTCCCGCTCCCAGACCCCGACCGCGGGGCTCTGGGCGTTCGCCGTGAGCAGCGCCGAGTCCGCGGGCACGGGGTGACAACTGACGGTGGTGGTACGGGTGGTGTGCGCGCTGCCGGGGGACCGCGCGGGGCACGCGCTTTCCACGGCGCCGACCGGGTGGTTGCCCGGCGCGGCTCGGTGGACCCGGTGGCCCCAACTCTCGCAGCAGTCAAGGAAGTTGGCGGCCCAGCGAGGGGACTGGAAGCCGACCAGGTCGGCGGCGAGGATGCCGTCGAGGAGGGCGCCGGAGACGGACGGTGGGAGTTTGGCGAGTTCCTCGGGGGTGCTGAACGGGGTGTGCAGGAAGAGTCCGATGGGTTGCCGCGGTCTCAGGGCGCGGATGAACCAGGGGGTGGTGGCCAGTTGGTAGTCCTGCACCAGGACCGGAGTCCCGGTCCCCGTCCGCCGCACGATGTGCTCCGCGACGGCCCGGTTCACCTGTTGGTAGGAGCGCGTGAAGGTGGCCGGATCCGGTGCGGGGGCGCCCGTGTCGGCGACGTCCGCCCACAGGCCGTGCAGCGCCAGCCAGAGCATGCGCACACCCACGTCGTCGTAGTACTCGCGGTAGTGGTGCTCGCTGACGGGCGCGGGGGTGTAGTCGTAGCCCAGGTGCCGGGTCAGGCGTGCCCGGTCCGTGGCGTCCAGGCCACTCCGTTCGGCTTCCGCGTCGGAGGGCGCGACCCACAGCGTGCGCCGGGCCATTCCTCGGGCGGCCGTGTCCAGGAGGGCGGTGACGCTGCCGGGGCGGCGCTCCATCCGTAGGTGCGGCCCCGCGCCGGAGAGGGCTACGGGGCCGCGGTCGGACGCGATCGCGAGGGTGTCCGTCACGGCGGGGGGCCGATGGCGAGGTCGACCGCTTCCGCGGTGACCGCCCGTGGCGCGGTCAACGCATGGCCCCGTAACGCGTTGGCCAGGGCGTGCACCAGTCCGAGGTGGACCGTTTCGACCACCCCGTAGTCCCAACTGGGCACGTGCAGCGCCACATCGACCCGGTGCAGGGCGCGCCCGCCGTCGGAGCCGAGCAGTCCGATGGTGGCGGCGCCCAGTTCCCGCGCCGTCTCCAGGCCCGCCAGGACGTTCGGCGAGTTGCCGCTGACGCTGACGGCGATGACGACGTCCTCCGGGTCGAGCAGGGTGTCCAACTGGCGGGAGAACCCCTGGGTGTCGCCGTTGTCGTTCATCCAGGCGGTGAGCGTCGCCGTGTTGTCGGCGAGTGCCATCGCGCGCAACCGCTCGTGTCTGGTGCGCCCGATTCCCTTGGCCAGGTCACAGGCCATGTGGCTGGCGGTCGCTGCGCTTCCGCCGTTGCCCATGACGTAGACCCGCGCCCTGCGGCGCCGGGCCGTGTTGAGGAGTGACACGGCCTGACTCACCGCACCGGGGTCGACCGCCCCGAAGCCGGTGCTGGCGTCCCGCAGGAAGAGCTCGTAGGTGTGCGCCACGGAACGACCGTGACGGCTGGGTGGGTGGTGGCCGGATGGTGCTGGTGTGGTGCGTGCCTGACCGCGTCGGAGAACTGTCGGGTCATCCGACACGTTCGGCAGTCCCTGTTCGGAAACGGCGGTCGCGGGTTGCGCTCTGGCGTCGGATTACCCAAGACATCGGCGGTGAGCTCCTAGCGCGCGACGACGATGACGTGCGAACTTGCCTTGCGTGCCAAGGATGTTAGCCCAGCGGTCACGCATCCGCAGGGGTGTTGGCGGCTTTAGTGGAGTACGGCGGGCTCCTGTTCGGCGGCCTGACGGGTGAGTGCGAACGCCCCGCGCACCGCGACCTGACGGTCCGTCACGGCGAAGAGGGGGATCTCCTGCATGAGCTCGGCGTGCTCCGCGCCGGTCGCGATGAAGCGCTCCAGGAACGCCGTGTCCGAGATCAGGAGGTCGCACACGCCCGGGGCCTGCAACACCCCACTGGTGAGCCACACGGAGCCGCCCTCGCTCATGCACATCAGCACGTTGCTGCGGAGGAACTGCCCCAGGATGGCGCCGAAAAGCCGCATGATCTCGCGGCAGCAGGCGTCGCCGCCGACGGCCGCCGCGGTGATCACCGGGCCGATGCCGCGGTGCTCGCGGCGGAAGCGGTCGACGTGCTCCTGGATGTAGGGGCCCGGCTTCTTCCGCGTGGTCATGAAGTCATACATGTGGTCGATCCCGCGCAGGCCGCCGATGGACAGCTCGACCGAGATCGGAATGCCCGGGCGGAGCCGCTGCAAGGACCGGAGGTACTCCTCCTCGAGGACCGTCACAGGCTGCCAGGCGATATGGCCGGATTCCGCCGGGTGGGCCTGCCCCTCGCGGTCCACCGAGGCGCTGCCGACGCCGGTTCCGACCGACACGGCGAGCAGGGCGGGGCCCGGGTGGGGTGCCACGTCCGGGGTCAGCGCCACCCAGTCGGACTCGTCGAGGTCGGCGACTCCGGCCGTCGTGGCGACCATGTCGTTGATGGTGACGAGTGACATCTCCAGGTCCGTGGCGAAGGCTCGCCGCCGGAAGGTGGGCCACTGCGGGTGGTTGGTGATCCTGACGTCGCCGTCGCGCCCGGGCCGGCCGGCCACGCCCGCGACCAGGGACCGCGGCAGACAGCCGGCCATGTCGAAGCAACCGTAGAAGAGGTGCTCAAGCGAGTCGTAGTCGGCTGATCGAGCCTGAACGTGCCTGATCTCTCCGGTGACCGGATCCAGGAAGCGCATGTGTGTCTTGGTGCCACCGGCGTCGATACCGGCCATCTCGGTACGGGGAAGACCGATGATCCGCTCTCGGGAAATATGCGGCATTGCATTCCTCATTTGTAGGTGGCCGGATGAATCGGGCCACGCGAGTCGGGCGGTTGGCGGCAAACTAGTGGGCGCCGCAGCCGCCCGGTGCCGAAGTGCCCGTGGCCGTAACGGTGTTCTCACTCGTGCCGACGGGCGTAGAGGATCGTCAGGACGCCTGCATCAGGGAAGCAGGTTCGGGCCGTGGTCGTGGGAAGGTTCTCCATAACCAGAGTAGGGTCCGAGGCGTCTCTCGCAGAATCCCTCTAATTGGCGAACTTTCCTACGGGCGACGGCTTTACGCGCCACCATGTCCGGCATCACAAGGACGACGGTCCCTGAGATTCCGCAGGGGCACGAGCGATGCGTTTCGCCTTCGAAACTCCGCAGCAGCGTCGCCGCCCTGACCCGGGCCGCTCACGGCTGCGCCTCGGGCTCAGGGTCAAGAGCGGGTGGGGGCGCCACCCCTTCATGAGGGGGCCGGCCATGTCGTCGGCGGGCAGGGCGGCGGCCCACGACAAAGGGCAAGGAGAGTCATCTCCTTGCCCTTTACAACTTATAGCGCGATGGGGGGCTTGCCGCAAGGCCCCCATCGCAGCGCAGAATCGTCCGCCGTGGCCACCACCGGGAGAGGTCGTGGTCGTGGGGTGCGTCAGCACGAGGGGTGCGACGCACCGCAGAAGGACAACCGGGGATGAGGACGTGCGCGACAACAGGTTCGACAGAGTGGAAGGCGCCGGTGTTTCCATCGGCCACCGCAGGGCGACGGAGCACGGCTGCCTCGGAGGGACCGCAGTGACTGAGCAGTATGTGAGGGACCTGGAAGAGGTCGACGAGACGCGGATCGCGATGGTCGGCGGCAAGGGGGCGCATCTGGGGGCGCTCTCCCACATCGAGGGCGTCCGGGTACCAGGTGGCTTCTGTGTGACGACGGACGCCTTCCGGCGGGTCATGGCGGAGGAACCGGCGATCGTGGATCAGCTGGAGCGGTTGTCCCAGGTGGACCCCGACGACCGGGAGGCGATCCGCGCGCTGAGCGCGGAGATCCGCCGGACCGTCGAAGGGATCGCGATCCCGCAGGACATCACACGGACGATCACCCACGCGCTGGCGGAGCTCGGTGAACGAACCGCTTGTGCCGTACGGTCCAGCGCCACGGCGGAGGACCTGCCGACGGCTTCCTTCGCCGGCCAGCAGGACACGTACCTGAACGTGGTAGGGGCGCCGGAGGTCCTCCGGCACATCAGCCGGTGCTGGGCGTCGACGTTCACCGAGCGGGCCGTGACCTACCGGCTGCGCAACGGCATCGACCATCGCACGGTCCACATGGCCGTCGTCGTGCAGCGGATGGTCTTCCCGCAGGCGTCCGGGATCCTGTTCACGGCCGACCCCGTCACCGGCGACCGGAAGGTCGCGACCGTGGACGCCGGGTTCGGTCTCGGCGAGGCGCTGGTGTCCGGTCTGGTCAACCCGGACGTCTTCGCGGTGCGCGACGGCGCGGTGGTGGCCCGGACGATCGCCGCCAAGCAGCGGGCCGTCGAGGCACTCCCGGACGGCGGAACGCGGGAAGTGGCGGTCGCCCCGCAGCGGCAGGAGGAGCCGGCCCTGACCGATGCGCAGGTGCTGCGACTCGTGGAGCTCGGGCGGCGGATCGAGGCGCACTTCGGCCGCCCGCAGGACATCGAGTGGTGCCTGGTCGACGACGACTTCCGGATCGTCCAGAGCCGGCCCATCACGACGCTGTTCCCCGTCCCCGAGGCCGGTGACGACGAGAACCACGTCTACCTCTCCGTCGGGCACCAGCAGATGATGACCGATCCCATGAAGCCCCTGGGGCTTTCCGTATGGCAGTTGACGGCCATGGCACCGATGCAGGAGGCCGGCGGGAGGCTGTTCGTCGACGCCACGCGGCGCCTCGCCTCGCCCGCGAGCCGCACGAGTCTCCTGGACATCGTGGGCAGGGGGGACCCGCTGACGAGGGACGCGTTGGAGACCCTCCTCGACCGTGACGACTTCATCCGCTCCATCCCGGACGCGACCCCGGGCACCCCGTCGGCCGTCCTGCCGACCGCCACCATCGAGACCGATCCGGCCATCGTCACTCAGGCGATCGAACGCACCCGGGCAGCTCTCGCCGTGCTTGAGCGGGAGATTCGGACGAAGACCGGACCGGCCCTCCTGGACTACCTCCTGGAGGCCTTCCAGGAGCACAAGCGCGTGCTCGGTGACCCCCTCAGCCTTCAGGTGATCATGGCGGGCATGGAGGCCACCTGGTGGCTCAACGACAACCTGCTGGAGTGGCTGGGCGAGAAGAACGCGGCCGACACACTGACCCTGTCCGCCCCCGACAACATCACGTCGGAGATGGGCCTCGCGCTGCTCGACGTCGCCGACGTGATCCGCCCGCACCCCGAGGTGGTGGCGTTCTTGCAGGGCGTCGAGGACGACCTTTTCCTGGACGAGCTGCCCAAGTTCGCGGGTGGCGCCGAGGCGCGCGACGCCATCGAGGCCTACCTCGACCGGTACGGCATGCGCTGCGCCGGCGAGATCGACATCACGCGGCCCCGGTGGCGCGAGAGCCCCCGCACGCTCGTGCCCGCCCTCCTCGACAACGTCAGGAACTTCGAACCGGGGGCGGCTGAGCGGCGTTTCGCGCAGGGGCGTCAGAAGGCGTGGGAGAAGGAACAGGACGTACTGTCCCGGCTGCGGGCCCTGCCGGACGGGGAACGCAAGGCCGACGAGACCAAGCGGATGATCGACCGGGTCAGAACCTTCATCGGCTACCGGGAGTACCCCAAGTACGGCATCATCAGCCGCTTCTTCGTCTACAAGCAGGCCCTGATGGCGGAGGCCGAGCGCCTCGTGGGGGCCGGCGTGGTGTCGGCGGCGGAGGACGTCTTCTACCTCACGTTCCAGGAACTCCACGAGGTGGTGCGCACGCACGAGGTGGACGAAGGGCTCATCGCGCGGCGCAAGGACGCGTACCGGTCGTATCTCGCGCTCACCCCGCCCCGCGTGCTCACCTCGGACGGCGAGGCCCTGAACGGGGCGTACCGGCGCGACGACGTGCCGGCCGGTGCGCTGGCGGGTCTGCCGGTGTCGGCCGGGACCGTCGAGGGCAGGGCCCGCGTCATCCTCGACATGGCGGACGCCGAGCTCGAAGCGGGCGACATCCTGGTCACCACCTTCACGGACCCCAGCTGGTCACCGCTGTTCGTGGGGATCGCGGGACTGGTGACGGAGGTGGGTGGTCTGATGACCCATGGCGCGGTGATCGCCCGCGAGTACGGGCTGCCGGCCGTCGTGGGCGTGGAAGGGGCCACCCGGCGGATCGTGGACGGGCAGCGGATCCGGGTGCACGGATCGGACGGGTACGTCGAGATCCTGCCCTGACCGGCCAGGGGGGTCGGCCCTGGCCGGCCACGGGGTCCTGCCCTGACGCGGGCGCCGAGTTCACGCTGCCTTCGGGACGCGGCCCACCAGGTCGGACGGGTCCGTGTTGGAGCCGCAGAGGATCACCGCGACCTTCTCCCCGGGGCGCGGCCGATAGGCACGGCCGAGGGGCCCGCCGTCGAGCGACGGCGGGCCGCTCTCCTCGTCCTGGGAGGCCAGCAGCGGTGCCAGGGCGGTCGCGGCGGCGTGTTCGACGGCGATGCGACGGCTGTCCCACAGCGCTTGCCGCGCGGCGACGATCTCGGCGTCGGTGACGAGCACGGAGTGGACCAGACCGTGCTTGGCGGCGTCGAGCGCCCCCTGCCAGGTGCGGCGGGCGCCGAGCGAGTCCGCGGCCACGGAGGCCACCTCGACGTCGACCGGGCGGCCCGCTTCGATCCCCGCGTTCCAGGCCCGGCAGTTCTCCGGCTCGGCGCCGACGGTGCGGATTCCGTGGTGCTGTGCGGCGACGGCGACGCCGGCGAACAGACCGCCGCCCCCGACCGACACGACGACGGTGTCCAGGTCGGGGACGCGCGCGAGGACCTCGTCGAGCAGGGTTCCCGCTCCGGCGCCGATGAGCGGATGCGCGTAGGCGTGGCTCGCCAGAGCGCCGGTGGCGGACGCGAACTCCTCGCAGGCCGCGAGCGCCGCGGCGTACTCACTGCCCGTCAGACGGACCTCCGCTCCGTACCCGCGCAGCCGCTCCACCTTCACCCGCGGCGCGGTCTCGGGCAGGAACACCGTTGCCCTGACGCCGTGTTGCTGGGCCGCCCACGCGCAGGCCAGTCCCGCGTTGCCGCCGGAGGCGATGGTGAGACCGGCGTCGGGCAGGGTGCCCGCCTCGCGGTGGGCCAGCAGGAAGTTCTGCGCGCCGCGCGCCTTGAAGCTGCCGGTGTGCTGCATGTACTCGTGCACCAGCCAGACGCGACAGTCCTGGCGCCCGCTCGCGTCCAGCGGGCCGCCTGGGGCGGTGGGGACCACGCCGCGATCGACCTCGGAGACGACGGCGGGCCGGGTGCGGCCGGCGACGCGGGCCGCGGCGGCCCGGACGTCACCATAGGTGAGCTGCTGCACGCGCATTCCTAACGAACGGGTTCAGGGGGTCGCAGCGTAAAACGTCGTGGGGGCGCGGTGCGAGCGGCGTCCGGGAAGGGAGCGACGCGGTGCTGGGCGCTGTGCAGCCGCATCGGCGCGTACCGGCGCTCCCAGTCGGTGTGTCCGGCGGCCCGGGCACCCGCGCACAGCGGGTCGCCGGTCTAGGACCAGAGCACGAGCTTGTTCTCCGGGGTGACACCGCAGAAGAACGCGATGGACAGGCGGCGTCCGGCGGTGTTGGGGGTGATGGAGTGGAAGTTGCGGGAGTCGAACCAGACCGAGTCGCCCACCCCCGGTTTGACCATCACCCGGGGCTCGTCGGCCGCTATCCGTTCGGACCAGCCGTAGCCGATGCGCTCGCGCTCGTCGCTCGGCTTCCAGCGGCGCCGGTAGACGACCAGCTCGCCGCCCTCCTCGGGCACGCTGATGTAGCAGTTGAAGCCGAACTGGGCCACCAGCTCCTGGTCCACCACGCCGGGGAACTCGCGCATCAGCTCGTCGAAGTGCATGCGGGCCCCGCCCGTCAACTCGCGCACCATGCCCACGAACAGCTCCCGGCCCCCCACCGTCGCGGCCTCGACCGGGCCCTGCCAGATCAGCCGCAGCTCGGATATGAGCGTGTCCAGGGGGTCGTTGTCACCGACGATCCGCTTCCAGGTGCGGCGCGACTGCTCGGCGTGCTCCCAGTACTCGGCGCGGATGGCGTGATCGAGGTAGTAGTCGAAGACGGCGGGGCCGAGCTTGGTGACCGGAGGGAAGATCCGCCGCTCGTCGTAGGTGTCGAACTCGCAGTCATCGAGCGCCCGCACCAGTTCGGCGCACCACTCGGCGGGCAGGTGGGACGGTAACCGCACGGCGGCCAGGGTGCCCGCCGCCAGCCGCACGAGGTCGGAACGGTAGGGGACGGTGCTCGACAACACGTCGAAGAGCGGGTCGATCTGCTGGATGACATCCGTGTTCTCGGCGACGAGGGAAGCGTCATGAAGGGTGCTGGACATCGGTGCTCCTGGCTGGTGAAGCGGGGATTTCGCTGAGCGTGGGTGAGGAGGCCACGGGCGCGCAACGACCGCTGCTGCGACGGGAGTTGACGGCTTCCGGGACGGGCGCGGCACGGTCGGCGTGGGAGGTCAGGACACGACGACGAGGAATGCCGCGATGGAGACGAGGACGAGACCGGTGACGGCGTTCAGGGCCCGTCGCGCGGCCGACTTCTTGAAGACGGCCTGGAACGCGCCGACCGCCAGCGACACCGCGCTGAACCACGCCAGCACGGCGAGCACCGTGATCGCCCCGAGGACCGCCTTGTCCGCCCACGTCGAGCGGTCGGTCAGGAACTGGGGGAGGAGCGCGATCAGGAACACCACGGACTTGGGGTTCAGGACGTTGGTGATCAGCCCCTGCCGGAACGCGACCCACGGTACGGTCGCGCGCTGCGCCTGCGGCTCGCTCTGCGGAGCGGCGGCGTCGTCCCGCCGGCGGGCGGCGAGCAGCGCGCGGACCCCGATGTAACAGAGGTAGGCGGCGCCCGCCAGCGTGATGGCACGGAAGACGGCCGGGGAGGCGGCGAGGGCAGCGCCGACCCCGCACACGGCGGCGATCGTGTTGACCGCCATCCCCGCGGCGACACCGGCCGCGGCGCCGAGTCCCACGAGCCGTCCCTGGAGCGCCGCGAAACGGCTGACCAGGGCGAAGTCCGGGCCGGGCGACATCGCGCCCAGCAGGGCCACGACCGAGTACGACGCCACCACGCCCGCGCCGATCATCACGCCCGGACCCCGCGCGCGATCGCCGGCGAGTGGGGGAGGGTGCCCCGGCAGTCGGTCAGCAATAAGTTGGCCAGCGCGATGCCGGTCGGGCCGAGGCTCGCGGCGTAGCGCTCGATGATCCCGCGCTCCCTGGCGAGTTCGGTACGGGGTCCGCCGCGGTGCAGCCGGCTTGCCTGCACCGCGTGCGAGTACGCCCGGCGTTCCGCGACCAGGCGGGTGATCTCCGCGTCGATGGCGTCGATTCTGCTGCGCAGGCTGGTGATGTCGTTCGGGGCCACGGCGGGCAAGGACATGTCTGTCTCCGGCACGGATTGGAGGGTGGGGGGTCGACGGGACGGACGGCCCCTCCGGTCAGGGCATGCTGAGGCGTTCGGCGTGTGGCGCCGCGCCCGGGGCGGCACGGCCGCGACCGCGGTCGAGCGTGCGCCAGGCCACGGCGAAGGTGAGCACGCAGAGCAGGGCGACGTAGACGGGGAAGGTCGCCTTGGGGCCGTGGCCGTCCATCCGCATGCTCACATAGGGCGCGGTGCCACCGAAGGCGGCCACGGTCGCGGCGTAGGGGAGCCCGACCCCGATGCCGCGCGCTCCCAGGGGGAACAGCTCGACCATCACGAGCGCGGCGGTGGCTCCGTACCCGCTGAACAGCAGGAGGCCGACGACCTCGGCGGTGAGCAGGCCCGTGAACGAGACCCGGGCCAGTGCGTAGAGGGGCACGCACAGCAGCGCCAGCCCCCGGAGAAGGCGAGGATCAGGCGGCGCGGCCCGACGCGGTCGGCGAGCATCCCGACGAACGGCAGCGCCGCCAGAAGGACGGCCTGGGCGATGGTGGCGGCCAACAGGGCCTGGCCCGGGCCGAGTTGGCCACCGGCGACCGCATGGCCGGGCAGCGCCACGATCCAGGTGTAGTAGGCGACGGTGGCTCCGGCGGTGATGCCGCACAGCACCAGCGCGGCCGGAGCGTTCCGCCGCAAGGGGGCGAGGATTGCTTCGCCGGCGGTGTTCCGCCGCACCGACGGGGGCAGCGTCTCGTCCATCTGACGTCGCATCAGGCCGATCAGGACGGCCGCCACTCCACCGACGAGGAAGGGCACGCGCCAGCCCCACGCCGTCATCGCGTGGTGATCGAGGAGCAGCGCGAGCAGGGCGCCGAGCCCTGTCGCCAGGAGGGTGCCGACCAGGTTGCCCGTGTAGAGGAAGCTGGAGTACAGCCCCTTGCGGCGGTCGGGGGCGGACTCCACGAGGTAGGCCGCCGAAGCGGCGAACTCGCCGCCTGCGGACAGGCCTTGGACCAGCCGCGCGAACACGAGCAGAAGCGGCGACAGCACGCCGATGGTGTCGTGCGCGGGGGTGAGCCCGATGAGGAGGCTTCCCGCCGCCATGAGCGCGATCGACCACAGCATCGCGGTCCTGCGGCCGCGCCGGTCGCTGATCACTCCCATGACCAGGCCACCCACCGGGCGGGCCACGAAGCCCACCGCGAAGACCGCCAGGGAGGAGAGCAGGGCGGTGGTGGCGCTTCCCGCGACGAAGAACCGCGTCGCGAAGAAGGGCGCCATCAGCGCGTAGACGTTCCAGTCGTACCACTCGAGGGCGTTGCCCACGGTCGCGGCAACCAGGTTGCCGCGCCCCGGAGTCGGGGCGGCTGCTGTCCTGCGTCCTTCGTCCACGGTCTCCCCCCGGCCACCTTCCGTACTGCGTCAGTCACTGTGGCAGTACTGAATGGAACCGTCAAGGCTGTATCTGCCCCTGCATTGTTCCGCCATAATGGCGCCAATTATGAGTAAGAATGGCATCCCAGATGCGACCGACAAGCGTATCGCCTCGGCCCTCCAACTCCACGGCCGCGCGCCGTGGGACCAGATCGCCCAGGTCCTGGGGTTGTCCGAACGGACCACCGCACGCCGGGGCCAGCGGTTGCTCGACGAGGGGATGATCCGTGTCATCGGCGTACTCGACACCCAGCTCATCGGCCGTCCCGCGCCGGTGCTCCTGGGGCTGCGGGTGGAGACCGGGAGCGCCCGCGCGATCGCAGCCTCGCTCTCGGGCTTGGCCGAAACCCGCACCGTCATGGCGCTGTGCGGCTCCATCGACCACTTCGTCGAGGTCATCCCCGAGAGCCAGAGCTCGTTGCGGACCTTCCTCTTCGACCGGCTCCCGGCCCAGGTGCGCAGTTCGTCCTCGTATCCGGTACTGCGCTTCTACACCGGCAGCCACGAATGGAACGGCGGCGCGCTCACCGAGGACGAGGAGCGGGCGCTGCGGCAGGAGCCGCGCTCGCCGTTCGGCGGCCGGTCCGGCGTCGTCGACCTGCACACGGAGGAGCACCGCATCACCCAACTCCTCGCGCGCGACGGGCGGATGTCCACGACCCGGCTCGCCGGTGAACTCGGGGTCAGCCAGGCCACGGCCTCCCGCCGGCTCGCCGCCGTACTCGAACAGGGAGTGGTGCGCATCCGCGCCGACGTGGCGCCCTCCCTCTTCGGTCTGACCACCGAGGCGCTGTTGTGGCTGCGCGTCTCCTACCGGCACCTCGACGAGGTCGGCCGGACCCTGTCGGACCGGCCGGAGGTGATGACGCTGGTCTCGGTCAGCGGGTCGTACCAGATCTGCGCACACGTGGCCGTGCGGGACACCCACCACCTCCAGGCCTTCCTCACCGATGTGGTGGGGGCGCTCGACGCCGTCTCGGACATCGACGTCTCCATCCTCCTCGAAACGTTCAAGCGCGGGGGCTTCACCCTTGCCGCGCCCTCGCCGGCGCAGGTACCGACCCCCGATGCGCCCGACTGCCCCCCTGCTGCCCCGGAGAAGTGAGCGACGCCTTTTCGCCACGCCTCAACCCCCACGCGCCCTCGGGCGGAAGGAGAACGGACATGAGTGTCGCCACCGAGGCGGTCAGCACCACCTCGCACGTCGTCCAGTACTGCTCCGACCTCATACGGATGGACACCACCGTGGGGCGCCGACCCGAACGGGAGGCGGCCGAGTACGTGGCCGCCCGCCTCGCCGAAGCGAATCTCGAACCGCTCCTCCTGGAGGGCAGTCCCGGACGCACCAACGTCGTGGCACGCGTCCCCGGCCGCGAACAGGACCTGCCACCGCTGCTGATCCACTGTCACCTCGACGTCGTGCCCGCCGACCCCACCGGGTGGTCGGTGCACCCCTTCTCGGGGGAGGTCGCCGACGGGTACGTATGGGGCCGGGGCGCCGTCGACATGAAGGACATGGTCGCCATGACGCTGGACGTGGTGACCGGCATGCACGCCGCGGGCCGCGCCCCCCGCCGCGATCTGGTCCTCGCCTTCGTCGCCGACGAGGAGGACGGGGGCGGCCACGGGGCCGGCTGGCTGATCGAGCACCATCCGGAACTCTTCGCCGACTGCGAGGTGGCCATCGGAGAGGTCGGCGGATTCAGCGTCCCCACCCCCAGAGGCTTCCTCTACCTCCTGGAGACGGCCCAGAAAGGGGCGTTCACCCTGGAGCTCACCGCACGCGGCCTGGCCGGTCACGGCTCCATGCTCAACGACCGCAACGCCGTTCAGGCCCTGGCCCGTACGGTCACCGCCATCGCCGACCATCCCTTCCCCTTGCGTCTCACCGACACCACCCGTGACTTCCTTGACCAGTTGGGGGAGGCCTTCGACCTGGACGACGCGTCCGGCGACCCGGACGAGGCGCTGGCGGCGGTCGGCGCCGTGGGCCGCATCGTCGGGGCGACACTGCGCCACACGGCGACCCCCGTGGTGCTGCGGGCCGGCGGCGCGCCCAACGTCGTTCCCTCCGACGCGCACGCCCAGATCGACTGCCGCAGCGTGCCCGGTTACGAGGACGAGTTCCTCGCCGCGCTGCGCCGGCTGATCCCGCCCGAGGTCCACTGGAATGTGATCCCGCGGGGCCAGGGACATGAGAACGGCCCCGACGCCGCGCTCACCGAGACCATCGCCGCCTCCCTCCTCGCGGAGGACCCCACCGCCCGGCTCGTGCCGTTCTGCATGTCCTCGGCGACGGATGCCCGCCACTTCTCCCGCCTCGGGATCCGCTGCTTCGGCTTCGTCCCGCTGCGCCTGCCCCACGACAGCGACTTCGTGTCGATGTTCCACGGCGTCGACGAACGGGTGGCCATCGACTCCCTCACCTTCGGCACCCGGGTCCTTGACCGCTTCCTCTCCGCGTACTGAGTCACCGGACCGCCTCGGTTCAAGGCGCCTAGGAGACGAGCCCGGCCAGCGGCAGGACGCGTTCGGTGAGACGGCCGCGCAGGGTGCCCGCGCTGGTGTCGACCTCGGAGAGCCAGTCGGCCGCCTCCAGCAGCGCGGCGTGCTCGACGATTTCGTCGGGGGACACACCACAGAACAACGCGGCCTGTTCCAGGGGCAGTTCACCGCTTCCCGGCCCGGCCAGCGTGCCGTCGGCGCGGGCGTGGGCCGCGGTGTACAGGGCGAGCAGCCGGGTGGCGGCGCCCAGCTTGCTCTTGCGGATCTTCCGGTCCCCGACGGCCTTCTGGGCCCAGCCGGAGATCCTGGCCCGGCTGGTCTTGCCGAAGTCGAAGGGCCGGGGCTGCTCGGGCAGCAGCGCGGGAACGGTGATCGCGGTGGGGTCCTCCGGCTGGGAGGCCAGCGCCTCGGTGACGGTGGCGGGCAGACGCAGCCAGTCGGCCGCGACCAAACTTTCCAGTACGTGCTCGGCGTCGCACCCCAACCAGCCGGTGAGGTCCTGGCCTGTGATGTTGCCGGTGCCGGCGCGGGCTGCCCGCAGGGTGAGCATGAGGACCGCCAGCCGCACCTCGGGCTCGGGGCCGGGGGCCTGGGTCCGGACGTACTCCAGCACGCTGCGCGCGTGTGTCGCCTGCTTCGGGGTCAGCAGCCGCTCCGGCGCCGCGGATCCGTCCCCGGGGCCGCCGGTGCGGTTGTGGTGCATCTCCAGGGTGGTCTGCGCGGCCTTCTCGGCGCGCCGGGCCTCGTGGCGCAGGTCGCCGTCGCCACTGACGTCGGCCCAGAGCGCGAACGCCCGGGCCTTGCGCTCGTGGAGCTCGGCCAGGAGGACGAGGTCGGGTTCGGTGCGCTGCTGGTAGGCGCGGAACGCGTCGCCCAGGTCGATGAGTTCGACCCGCAGGACGTCGGGCTGGAGGTCGGCCGGCACGATCCGCTGCGCGATCTTCCCGCGCTGGCCGGCCCGCCCGGACGCCGTGCCGGGCGGGGCGACCCGGGCGCGCGGGACCGGGGCCGCCCCGGTGGCGGGGACCGGCGGAGCCTCACCGGCGGGGGAGGGGAGCCGGTCGGAGAACACCGGCGCCACGCTCTCCCCCGCCGTACCGCCCGAAGGCTCCGGCGCCGACACACGCTCGTCCGCGATCCGGCCCGGCTGCGCCGGGGGCGGCGCGGTGTCCAGGGCGCGGCAGCCGGGGGTGGCGGCGGCGCAGCGCGCGCACGTCTCCGCGATCCGCCACAACCGCCCGGCCCGGTCCGCGTACACCGTCAGGACCACCGGGCCGCCGCACCGAGAGGTGCCCACCGTCGGCGGAGCCTCGCGACGCCGAACGGCGGGGTCGGGGGTGTGCCAGGCGCAGTCGGCGGCACGGCAGGCGCACCAGGCCTCACGGCGAGGCCCGCCGCTCGTGCGGATGTGGGCCAGGTGCATGTTGACGTGCGCGACCGCCGCCTTGCGGCCCGCCGCGGCGCCGCCGGGGAAGCGCTGGTCGGCGCAGGCCGGACGCGAACAGGAAAGGGTCACCGCCCCGGCGGAAGGTCGGCCGTAGGGGGCCAGGCGCACCGTCCACACCCGGCCCGGAACGCGCTCCTCCTGCCGTGTACCGGCCTCCATCGTCATGTGCGTACTCCCCGTCCTCCTCGATGCGTTGCCCGGGCGGTCCTCATCATCGGGGATGGAGCGGGCGGCCTCCGGATGAAGCGTGACTTCGGGCCCGGCGTGTCTGGCCGCACACAGTTTCGGGTGGCGAACTGCCTCGTAAAACGCGGGGTGGTGGGGGGTTGCCACGGCCGGTGGGGCGGGGCGCGCCCTACCCCTCCGGCCGGATCATCGACATCAGGAGCTCATGGGTATCGGCGTCCGCCGCCGCCACGACACCGAGCCCCCCGTCCCCGATCGGCGCGCCGTTGACGCCGGTGACCACGCAGCCCGCGGCCCGGCACAGCGCGATGCCGGCGGCGAAGTGCACGCTGTCGGAAAGGTCGGCGCCGTCGGTGACATAGGCGGCCCGTCTGCCCGCCGCGACCCAGGCGAGGGCGAGCGTGGTGGACAGGACGCGGGGCCGGAAGCGGGCGATGAACGTGGGGTGACCGAGCAGGTCCGTGGCTTTGAACGCGGGCGCGTTGGGGAAGGGCGGATCCAGGTTGACGTCCACGAGCCGCGTCGCGGCCGTAGGCGTCAGGGGAGTGTCCTTCCCGTCCTGACGGACCCGCGCGGACACGCCGTCGGTGAAGAAGACCTCGCCGCTGAAGGGGTCGGCCACCGCCGCGGGGCCGCCGCGCAGCGCCACGTTGACGGCCACGAGCATCGTGCCGACGGCGTAGTTGAGCGTGCCGCAGAGAGGATCCACCAACCACTGGCGGGACGAGTCGAGGGAGCCCTGCTGCCCGCCCTCCTCGCCAAGTACCGCGTCGTGGGGGCGAGTTGACCGGATGACGTCGAGGATCGCCCGCTCGGCCTCCAGGTCGGCCGTGGTCGCGAAGTCCCCGGCGCCCTTGTCGATACGGGCGAGGCGCTGCCCGTAGCTGTTGCGTACCACTTCGGCGCCGGCGCGCACGGCGGCTATGGCGACCTCGGCGTCCTCGGAGCTCGGGTAGGTGTTGATCATGCCGCGCAGGTTATCCGGGCCGCCCCCGCCGCTGTGCGGAGCGTCGGGCACCGACTCCCTTGAGCGAGCCCGGGCACCCATAAGGGTTGTATTTGTAAGATTATCGGAGCATTACGGCACGCCTGAAGGCCCCACCGCAGTCCCGTCGGTGACCATCTGTCCGCAAGACGCGTCTTCGGCGGAAGGGAATCGGGATGGGGCTCCCGCGCGGTCGTCCGACCGCCCGGCGAACGGCGTTCGTTGTCGCGTTCACGGCCGTGGCGACCCTGCCCGGGGTGCTCGCCGGAGCCGTGCCGACCGCTCGCGCCGGCGGAACGAGCACGCACAGCTTGCAGTTGACGGTCACGGTGAACACCCGCCCAGGGGTCGGGGCGCTGCGGCCCGGCATCAGGGTGGGCGCCCCGGTGGTCAAGGTGTACCGGCTGACCAATCTCGGAGAGGCGGACCTGTCCGATGTCCGGCTGACCGACCCGGCGGTGCCGGGTGCGCTGATCCGGTGCCGCGAAGGCGCCGGCCGGCCCGGCCGGCTGCCCGCGCTGTCCAGCACCACCTGCACGGCCGAACTGCCCGCGGACCCCGGGGCACACACCGCCTGGGTCGTGGCGACGGGCGAGATCCCGTCACTCGACATGCGGATCCGGGCGTCCGCGCGGAGCGGGTACGAAGGGGTGACCGGCGGCCTCGCGCTGTCCGAGACCGCCCGGCTCATCAGCTTCAACGAGGCCGAGATCCGCTACGTCCTGGCCAACCCCGGCAACAGAACGGTGTACGACATCCGGCTGACCGACCCCCTACTGGCTTCGAGCCGCGGCGCGGTGGCACATCCGACCGTGGCTTCGGGCCGTACCGGGGTGGTCCATCCGGCGCTGGCCGCGGGCCGTAGCGGGGCGGCTCATGCGGCCTTGGCTTCGGTCCGTAGTGGGTTGGCTGACGCGGTTCTGGTTTCGGCCGGTGGTGGGGTGGCTGACCCGGTCTTGACTTCGGCCGGTGGCGGGATGGCTCATGTGGCCCTGGCTCCGGCCGGTGGCGGGATGGCTGACCCGGCCCTGGCTTCGGCCGGTGGCGGGATGGCTCATGCGGTCCTGGCTTCGACCAGTACGGGGATGGCTCATGCGGCGCGGGCCTCGGACAGTGCCGAGGAGGCGGATTCGGTTGCGGCTTCGGCGCCTACGGGGTCGGCCGTTCCGGCCCTGGCTTCGGGGGACGCCGGGGCGGTTGAGCCGGGCGTGGCTTCGGGGGGCGCTGGGGCGGTCGACCCGGCCGTGGCTCGGGCGGGCGGATTGTCGGCCGAGCCGGCCCCGGCTCCGGCTCGTATCGACTGCTCGGGACGTGACGACGTGCCGGAGCTGGCGCCCGGTGCGTCCGTCGTCTGTACCGCTCAGGTGCGGCGCGATCCCGGCACCTACGTGAGCGCGGCGAGCGCCACCGGAACCGACAGGCTCGCCACCCTGGGGCCGGGCGGGCTCGGCGTGGACCCACCGGTGCTCGACGCCCGGGCCACGGCCTCGTTCGTCCTGCCCGAGTCCCCGACGGTCGCGCCCCCGTCCTCACCCGCGAACCCGCCCTCGTCCGACGTGCCCGGCGCCGGGCAGCAGCCCCGTAGGCCGCCCGGCGCGGCGAGGCCGCCGAACAGACGCGCACCCGGCGCACGCCCGGCTCCCGGAACGCCCCCCGGGTTCGGGTTGCCGGGTGCGCCACCGCCGCTCGGCGCCCCCGGCTCAGCGGCAGGACCGGGCGCACCCGGCACCCAGCCCGGCGCGACCCAGCCCGGCACGACCCAGCCCGGCACGACCCAGCCCGGCACGACCCAGCCCGGCACGACCCAGCCCGGCGCGACGCAGCCCGGCGCGCAGCCCGGCGAGCAACCGCCGGGGGAACCGCCCCCCGGTGCCGCACCCCCCGGTGCCGCGCCGCCCGGCGCACCGCCCGCCGTCGCTCCGCCCCCCGGTGCCGCGCCCGCCGCGCCGCCCGCACCTCCCGGCGCGCCACCGCCCCCGGGCGACAACCCGGCGGCGCAACCGCCCGGAGAGGGCGTCGTGGGCCCTGCGCCCGTACAGCGCCCGGCAGTTGAGAACCCGGCGCGGCCGAAAGTCGCCCAGCCGCATGAGCAGTCGACGTCGATCCTCGGCAGGCTGCGCCACCACGCCCAGGAGCACCGCGCCCTGTCGATGATGGCGCTGCTGCTCCTGTTTCTCATGCCCGCCGTTCTGGCGGCGCTGCTCCTGGGCTCACGCCGGCCATAACCCCGAGGAGCTCCCGTGTCCCCTGCCATGCAGGCGCTTGCCATCACCCTCGCGGTGGCCCTGGTCGCCGCCGCGACCGTGGTGGCCAAGCACCGTTTCTTCCCCCCGGATCCCGACGACGAGCCACGCGAGGACGTCGCCGAGTACATCTCGATGATGGTCGGCGTTCTCTACGCCCTCGTGCTGGGGCTCGCCCTGGTGTCCGTATGGGAGACCTCCGACAACGCCTCGTCCCACGTACAGGCGGAGGCCGGCGCCCTGCACCAGACGTATCTGGTGGCGGACGCCCTGCCGCCCGACGAGCGGAGCCGGGTCAGGGCCATCTCCGAGCAGTACGCGCGCCATGTCGTCGACAACGAGTGGCCCAGGATGGCGGCCCGCGACGACCTCGGCTCCGAAGGCTGGACCATGCTCGATCAGTTGCGCGCCGCGGCGCGGGTACCGGCCACCGCCACCCCGGCGCAGCAGATGGCCGCCCAGGAGCTCCTCTCCCAGTTGGGCACCCTCGACGAGGCGCGCCGGGGCCGGGAGGGGGACGCCCAGAGCAGTCTTTCGCCCGTGCTGTGGCTCGGGTTGATCCTGGGCGGCGTACTGACGGTGGCCTTCATGTTCCTCTTCGGCATTCAGCGCAACCTCACCCACATCGTGATGGTCATGGGCCTCGCCGCGCTCATCACCTTCCTGGTGCTGCTCATCCACGAATTGGACGCGCCCTTCGGCGGCTATCTCGGCACGGACACCTCCGCGTTCAGCCGCTACTTCAAGGTGTGAACGCGGCGGTGGAACCACGTGGGTTACGGCCGATCGGTCGCCGCGGAGCACCGGGACGGCGGCCCGCGCGAGGGGCGACCGGCTTGCGATGGTCTGTCACCTATGAGACCCAATTGTCCATGAACCCCATGGAGCAGGGAGTCGGCCCGGTCATACCGGAGGCGGTCTGCCAGGTGCCCGCGCGCGTGGCCCGTGATGGTCCTGATGGCGGCCTGCGTGCCGTGCTGAGGGTGCTGTACACCTGCTGTCGGCTGGCCCTTCTCGTGGCGTGTGTGGCCGTCGTCCTCGTCCTGTCCCCGCTGCTTCTGCTCCTGGGAGCGTGTGCCCGGTGGCTGCCCCTGCCGGTGCGGGGCGTGACCCGACTGGCGCTGCTGTACGGGACGTACCTGCTCACCTGCGAGGTGAGCGCGGTCGTCAATGACGTCGGCTTCCACGTGTCCCGGCGGCGCACCCCCCTGGACCCGTCCGAGCACCGTGCTCGGTGTACCACCCTGGTGCGACGATCGACCGGCCTTTTCTTCGGCCCCGGTCTCCGTGCGATCGGCGTACGGGTGCACTGGCCGGAGCCTCCGCTCCTCGACCCCGAGCGGCCTGTCGTCATTCTTCTGCGCCACGCCGGGCTCCTGAACATGCAGCTCGGCATCCATCTGGCCACCGACGTGCTGCGGCGCCGCCCGTACGGGGTGTGCAAGAGCGCGGCCGCCTGCCTTCCCGGGGCGGCGGCGCTGCTCCGGCTCACCTCCGTGATCCCACTGCGGTGGAACGCCGAAGGGCGGGCCAGGGCCGCACGCGAATTCGCTTCCATGGGGCCCCGGTTGGGCCGTGACGCGGCGGTCATCCTGCCCGAGGGCACGAACTTCAGCACCCGGCGCCGATGGGCGCGCATCGCGTATCTGCGTCGCTCCGGCCGGCACGACCTGGCGATCGCGGCGGAGGCGATGCCGCACGTCATGCCGCCGCTCGCCCGCGGTGCGGGTGCGCTGCTGGCCACCGCCCCCGACGCCCAGGTTCTGGTGGTCGGACACACGGGTCTTGAGGACGTGCTGCCGTGGCGTCTGGGCCCGGGCTACTCCTCGCACGACGAGGCGGCCCTCCACGTCTCCTGGCGGAGCTTCGCACCCGAAGAGGTGCCGCGTGACCCGGAGGGTTTCGAGGCCTGGCTGTACGAGCGCTGGCGAGAGCTGGACGCCTGGGTGCTGGCCACCCGCAGGGGCCGCACCGCCAAGCCCGGTCGGACCGACCGGGTCGACTGGGACGACCCCCCACCCCGCTGAGAGAGACCACCCGCTCGGCGGAATCCGCCGGGACAGCGAACGGCCGGGCCGCCAGGGCACGGAGAGCGTCATCAGGAGGAAAGCATGGCCGCAGCGGACATCTCCCCGACGGCTTCGTCCGAAGCCGCTCCCCGTACCGCGTTCGTCCTGGGCGGCGGCGGCAAGCTCGGCGGCTACCAGGTCGGCATGTTGCGCGCGCTGTTCGAGCGGGACATCGTCCCGGACCTGGTCTTCGGCACCTCCGTCGGCGCCTTGCAGGGCGCGCTGCTCGCCAAGAACCCTACCCCGGCCGTCTGCGACCAACTCACCGAGCTGTGGCGGGAGTTGCTCGGCAAGCGTGTCATGGCGGTGACGGTACGGAGCGTGCTGTCCAACGCGTTCCGGCGCCACCCGGCGTTCGCGTCCATGGACGCCCTGCACGGTGTGGTCCGCTCCTATCTGGGCGAGCGGACCCGGATCGAGGACCTGGCGCTGCCCTACCAGTGTGTCGCCAGCTCCATCGAGCGCGCCGCCGCCCGCTACTTCGACTCCGGCCCGCTCCTCCCCGCCGTCCTGGCCTCCTGCGCCATCCCGGGGCTCTGGGCGCCCGTGCGGATCGGCGACGAGCACTATGTGGACGGCGGCATCGTCGAGACGGCGCCCGTCAGCAGGGCGGTCGCCTACGGCGCCACCACCGTCTACGTCCTGCGGATGCGGCAGCGCGAGCGGCCGCTGCGGCCCGCTCGGTGGCCCTGGCAGATCGGGCCGACGGTCTTCGAGATCTCCCGACGCCACCGGCTCGCCCAGATCCTCAGCAGCCATCCGCCCGGCGTCCGCGTGCACATCCTGCCCAGCGGGGAAGCGGGCGCGGAGGGCTCGGACGTCGCGCTGCGGGCCGGCCCCCGCGAAGAGCTGGCCCTCAACCAGCGCCGGGCCGCCGCCGGTTACCGGGCGACGTGCGAGTACCTCGACGCCCTCGACCAAGGACGCTCGCCCCACCTCGCGTCCTCGGCCAACCCTGTCGCGCGCTCGTACCTCACCACCACCAACGCGACGCTCCTGTCGTCCACGGCGTCCTCGGACCGAGCCGTCACACCGTTCCTGGCCACCAAGTACCGCACCCTTTTCGGCCTGTTCGACAAGGACCAGGACGGGCTGATCGCCGAGGCCGACTGGCTGGGTGCCGCCGACAACATCACCGCGGCCTTCGGGCACAGCCCCGACTCGTTCAGGGCGGCCACCCTCGGCAAGGCGTTCCAGGAGTCCTGGGGCCGTCTGTGCGAAGCGGCCGGCGCCGAGCTCTCGGCCTCGCTGGACCGTGACACCTTCGAGGGGGCCGTGGCTCGGCTGGTGGGCACCCCGCACGCCTATCTCGCGAACTTCCTGCCCATGGTGGTGGCCTTCCTGGCCACGGCGGACACCAACGGAACCAACATGCTGGAGGCGGAGGAGGCCCAGCGACTGCTCCAGACCTTCGGGGTGGACCCGGCGGACGCGCTCACCGTGACCCGCCGGCTCGACACCAACGGGGACGGCGCCGTCAGCCTCGACGAGCTCAGCGAGGCCTTCCAGGCCTACTTCACCAGCGACGAACGCGGCTGCGCCGGCAACATGATCTTCGGCTCGCTCCCCGACTGAGCCGCCGCCCGCGCCGACCCCGCTCGCGCCGACTCCGTACACGCCGACTCCGTACACGCCGACGCAACGCGTCCACGTGCCCGGCGACATTCTGGGCAGGGTGGGTAGCAGCGACTACTCACCGGGAGCTCACCGTGCGCCAGCCCCTGTCTCCTCCGGCCCTCCGCAAGGCGTCGTTCGCCGGCCCGCGGCGTCGTCGCACCCCGCTGTGGTGTGCGACGGCCGTGATCGTTCTCCTGTCCGCCCTCACGGGCTGCTCCTCGCAGGATGCGATCTGCGGAGGCGGCGAGTACCCCGTCCACACCGTGGGCTCCACCGGCAGCGCCTGCGTGGACGACGATCAGCCGCCCCCCAAGGGCTACACCCGCTACCCGGAGGGCAAGGTCCCTCGACATGTGGGGGACGAATGGGACCAGTACTGGCAGACCCACACCGTCGACGAGAAGGGGCGGATCATCCAAGTCCCCAAGAGCTGACGGGTGTTGGGCACCGATCAATGGTACGCGGCGATGTGGCCTCAGGCCCGGCGCCCGCCCTCAGGACTTCCTCTGGGGTGAAGTGGCCCTGGACGTACGGGAGTTGAGTAGATCGTCGAGGCGGGCGGCGAGGTCGGGGTGGGTGTTCGCCAGATGGGGGCGGGTGGCGCCGAGGGGGCCGACGAGGGCCGTCGGGTCGTTGTCCCCGAGCGCCGCGTCGAGCCGGGTGAGCGGGCCGCGGGAGGCCGGGGCCAGATCGCCCAGGGTGGAGATCTGACTCGCGATGCGCCGCAGCGCGGCCGCGTTGTCGCGGGCCCAGGCGGCCGTGGTGCGGTCGGCCGCGCGGCGTTCCCGGGTGGCCTGTACGCGCTGCTCGCCGGTGGAGCCGTCGGGGCCTGGGCGGTTGCGCAGATAGCGGCGCTCGGCCGCCTGGCGGCTCGCTACGCCCAGGGGCTGGGCGAGCTCCGCCCAGCTCGCGCCCGCCTCGCGGGCCGATTCGATCAGCCCGGTCTCCCATCCGGAGAGCTCCTCGCGGATCTGCCGGAGCAGCAACAGGCAGGCCAGCGCCTGCTCCGGGCCGTCGGCGGGGGCGCCCCGGGCGGCCGAAGGCCCGCGCTGGGCGGCGCGCAGCTCGCCCTCTATGGCTTCCAGGGCCGCCGCGGCGGCGAAGAACGAAGCGGGGCTCTGGGCATCGGTGCGGGCAGGGGACGGCTGGTCGGCTGCTGTCAAGGGACGCCTCCTTCCGACTGTCATCCGATCGATGACATCTGGCTTGTCATCCATTGGATGACATGTTACAACGGTTTCAGTGAAGCGCATTGGCAGGTACTGCCCGAACTTTCTGGAGGTGTTTCGCGATGTTGATGCGCACCGACCCGTTCCGCGAACTCGACCGGCTGACGCAGCTGGTGGCGCCGGGTACGTGGACTAGGCCGTCCACCATGGCGATGGACGCGTACCGCGAGGGCGACGAGTATGTGGTGGCCTTCGACCTCCCCGGTGTCAGCGCGGACGCGATCGACATCGATGTCGAACGGAACATGCTGACCGTCAAGGCCGAGCGGCGTCCTTCGCCGAAGGCCGACGACGTGAAGATGGAGCTGTCGGAGCGTCCCCTGGGCGTCTTCTCCCGCCAGATCGTGCTCGCCGACACGCTGGACACCGAACGCATCAAGGCCGACTACGACGCGGGTGTCCTCACCCTGCGCATCCCGATCGCCGAGCGTGCCAAGCCCCGCAAGATCTCCATCGGCGTGGGCTCCTCCCACCAGCAGATCACCGGCTGAAGCCCCCTTCAGCAGCGGCAGCAGGCGCCGACGCGCGCGGAGGGCGGGCACCACGCCCCCGGCCCGCCCTCCGCGCGTCATGTGCGCGACCCCGTCACACCCGACGCCCCATCACACCCGACCCTTGTCACGAGAAAGGCGACAGCGCTCCATGTTCCACGCCAGCGACCCGGCCCAGCACGTCCCCGTGACGACGTACGAGCAGATGCTGGAGAAGGTCCGTTACGAAGGCGCCTATCCCACCCGGGAGCAGGCCGAGCAGGCCATCCACACCGTACTCGCGGGCCTGGGGCGCCAGTTGACGGGCGACGAACGGGTCGAGCTCGCCGCCCGTCTGCCCGTCGAGGCCGCCCTCGTGCTCACCGCGCAGATCCCGGTCGCCGAGCCGCTCACCGGATGGGCCTTCGTCAAGGACCTCGCCGCCCGGACGGGCGCGAGCATGGCCACGACGCGCTGGGACACGGGCGCGGTGCTCACCACGGTCGCCGCGCTGGCGGGGCCCGACCTCCTCGCCCGCATCCTCGACCAACTCCCCTCCGGCCACGCCCTCCTGTTCGGCCGCGCCGAACTCACCCAAGCCGCTTGACCGTTGGGGGCGATGTCCCCAGGCCGGCTCCCTCCTGGGCCCGCGTCCGCGGTTACCTCTGCGGCTCGCGGTCCCGGGTGCGCAGCTCCTCGTTCATGCGTCGCGCCTCTTCGAGTTGGTCCTCGAGGATGACGATGCGACAGGCGGCCTCTATCGGGGTGCCCTGGTCCACCAGTTCGCGGGCGCGGGCGGCGATCCGCAGCTGATAGCGCGAGTAGCGGCGGTGGCCGCCCTCGGAGCGCAGGGGCGTGATCAGGCGGTGTTCGCCGAGCGCGCGCAGGAAGGCGGGGGTGGTGCCGAGCATCTCGGCGGCCCGGCCCATGGTGTACGCGGGGTAGTCGTCGTCATCGAGCTTGTCGATGGGGCGGGGTTCGACAGCGGGCATAGACCTCTTCTTTCGGGGACGCATCGAGGGGCCCGGGCGCCGTACTGGCGACCCGGGCCCCGAGCTTTCAACCGCGAACCCCCGCCCTCTCGGACGGCGGCTACGGAGACAGGGCGGTTCAGGTCTGCCCTGCCTGTTGTTCTCGACCTCTGATTACAGCAGAAACCATAACCCTCCGGCCATCCAATGTCTACCCTGGCCATGATAGTTTTTCTGCATCGAAGCGTCGTCGGGACAAGGAGGGGACTGGGCGTGACTGCCGTGGCGAGCCGGATGAGGATCACCGAGCCAGAGGTCGGGCACGAGGTGCGGGTTCTTCCGTCGATCGAGGCGCCGACCCGGGTGGCTCCCCGTGATGCGCGGGCGTTGTCGCGCCAGTTCTTCGAGCGTCTGGCCGTGCTGGAGGAAGGCACGGCCGAGTACCAGTACGCGCGGAACACGCTGATTGAGATGAACATGTCCCTGGTGCGGTTCGCCGCGCGTCGCTTCCGTAACTTCGCGGATGAGATGGAGGACGTGGTCCAGGTCGGCATGATCGGTCTGATCAAGGCGATCGACCGGTTCGAGCTGTCGCGGGAGACCGAGTTCGCCACGTTCGCCGTGCCGTACATCGTGGGCGAGATGAAGCGGTTCTTCCGGGACACCACGTGGGCGGTGCATGTGCCGCGCCGGCTTCAGGAACGCCGTAGTGAGCTGGCCCGGGCCCGTGAGGAGCTCGAAAGCCGTCTTGACCGCTCGCCCACGGTGAAGGAACTCGCGGCGCTGATGGACCTGAGCGAGGACGAGGTCGTCGAGGCGCAGGTCGCCGCCAACGGCTACAACTCCGCCTCCCTGGACGCCGCGCTCTCCAGCGACGCCGAGAACGGCGAGGCGGCCCTGGCCGACTTCATCGGCGCCGAGGACCCGGCGATGAACCTCGTCGAGGACTTGCAGGTCCTGGCCCCTCTGGTCGCCCAACTCACCGACCGCGAGCGCCTGTTGCTCCAGCTCCGCTTCGGTGAGGAACTCACCCAGAGCCAGATCGGCGAGCACCTCGGCGTCTCCCAGATGCAGGTCTCCCGACTCCTCACCCGCACCGTCGCCAAGCTGCGCGAGGGCATGCTCGACACCTCGGACGCCGCTGAGGTCACCTCCGTCGCCTGAGCTCCGTACGGGAGCACTACGCACTTGAGCTCCGACGGGAGCATTACGTAAGCGTGGGCACGGGCTGCGTGGCTTTTTCCGTGCTGCCCCGCCCCGGCTCTCCATTTCCCTCGTGGTCGGCCCGACGGTGTCACGAAAACGTTATGCAAAGGCGCGCGGATGACGTCGGGGTAAACGGACGGCTGCGAGCCAATTCGGCGTCGGCGGTATACGCGACGCGGCGACCCGCACGCGACATGGCAACGGGGCCGAACCCTATGGGTCCGGCCCCGTAACGCTGTTGGGATGCGGTTTACCAGCGATACCAGCGGGCGCTTCCGCCGCGCGGGCGGGCCACGAAGCCGATGAGCCACAGCACCAGGACCACGACGGCGATCCACCACAGGGCCTTGAGGGCGAAGCCCGCACCGAAGAGGATCAGGGCGAGCAGCAGAACGAGAAGCAGGGGAACCATAGTTATCAACCTCCAGTCCGCCGTGTGCCCCGGAAGGCACCCGTCATACATTCGAATCAGCACGACCCCTGTGCCCCGTCCCGGGCAGCTGTAACTCCCTGATCCGAAACGAAAAAAGCGCGGACACCGGGCGGCCGGTTTTCACGTCGGGGGGTTTGGGTCGGGAAATCGGGGTGAGGCGGATGGATGTCCACGGTGGGACATCGATTTTGAGGAGTGATGGTTGTGTCGGGTGACGAGAAGACGCAGTCCAAGGTCGACCAGGCCAAGGGCAAGGTCAAGGAGACGACCGGCCGGGCGGTCGGCAATGAGCGCCTCGAGGCCGAGGGGAGCGCCGAGAAGACCAAGGGCGACGCTCGCGAGGCCAAGGAGAAGATCAAGGACGTCTTCAAGGACTGACCCGGCCTCGGGACATGCGAAGGGGCTCGACCGACACCGGTCGAGCCCCTTCGCTGTGGTCGTCGCCGGATCTCGCGCCCGGCGTGGAGGTCCCCGCGTTACCGGACCGAGCCGTCCGACGCCTCGTAGAGACCGCGTGCGGTGACCAGGCGGGCCGTGCCGTCGGCCAGCCGGTACGACAGCCCCACCACCGCGAGCCGGCCGGCCTCCACGGCGTCGGCCAGGACACGGGAGCGCTCAAGGAGCAGATCCACGGTGTGCCGCACGTGCTCGGCGACGAAGTCCGCGTCCTCGGTACGCCCGGCGGCCCTGGCCGCAAGCACGCTGGGAGTCACCCGCTCCGTCACGTCCCGTACGTAACCGGAGACCGGGGTGCCGTCCTCCACTGATGAGCGGGCCGCCGCGACCGCGCCGCAGGCCTCATGGCCGAGAACCACCACCAGGGGAGCTTCGAGCACGCTCACCCCGTACTCGATGCTGCCGAGCACCTCGGCGCCCGCGACGTGCCCGGCGGTGCGCACCACGAACAGGTCGCCCAGACCGCGGTCGAAGATGATCTCGGCCGCGAGGCGGGAGTCGGAGCATCCGAAGAGCACGGCGAACGGGTTCTGGGCGAGGACGACCTCCGTACGGCGGGCGGCGTCCTGGTTCGGGTGTTCCGGCGAACCGGCGACGAACCGCCGGTTGCCGTCCATTAGCGTGTCGAAGGCTTCGCGAGGTGTGGGAGTCGGAGTGTCGGCCATGGGAAACACCCTATGTCGCGCCTCTCAGGGCGGGGGCCCGGGGTGGGTCCCGGAAGGAACCCTGAGAGACTGACCGGTATGGACATCGCACGCAGGAACAACGTCACCGTCACCGGAAACCCGCAGGGGCGCGCGGTGGTGCTGGCGCACGGCTTCGGCTGCGACCAGAACATGTGGCGGCTCGTGGTGCCCGCCCTGGCCAAGGACCACCGCGTGGTCCTCTTCGACTACGTCGGCTCGGGCCGGGCGGACGCGACCGCCTTCTCGGAGGACCGCTATGCCTCACTGACCGGCTACGCCCGGGACGCGGTGGACGTGTGTGAGGCGCTCGATCTGCGGGACGCGGTGTTCGTGGGCCATTCGGTCAGCGCCATGGTGGGTGTGCTGGCGGCCGAGATGGCGCCGGAGCGCATCGGCGCGCTGGTGATGGTGGCGCCCTCCCCGCGCTACATCGACGACGAGGGCTACCGGGGCGGCTTCAGCGCCGAGGACATCGACGAGCTCCTGGAGTCGCTGGAGTCCAACTACCTGGGATGGTCGGCGGCCATGGCCCCGGTGATCATGGGGCACCCGGACCGGCCGGAGCTGGGGGAGGAGCTGACCAACAGCTTCTGTGCCACCGACCCGGACATGGCGCGCGTCTTCGCCCGGACCACGTTCCTGTCCGACTCGCGGCAGGACCTCAAGGGCGTGCGGGTGCCGACGCTGGTGCTGGAGTGCACCCAGGACGTCATCGCCCCGCGCGAGGTCGGCGCCTACGTCCACCGGACGATCCCCGGTTCGACCCTGGTCACCCTGGACACGACCGGCCACTGCCCGCACCTGTCCGCGCCCGAAGCCACCAACGAAGCCATTCTGGGCTTCCTGCGGGACTCACGGTGATGTCCCGCACGGGCCGACAGCCCGACCCTCACGGGGACGACGAGAAGGTCTCCACCGCGGCTTTTGCGGCGCTGCTCGAGGACAGCGCCGAGGAACTGTACGAACACGCGCCGTGCGGGTATCTGTCCACCTTGATGGACGGCACCATCGCGAAGACGAACGCCACCCTCCTCGACTGGCTCGGCCTGGAGCGCGAGGCGGTGGTGGGCCGAATGCGGTTCACCGATCTGCTGACCGTGGGCGGCAAGCTCTACCACGAGACGCACTTCATGCCCCTGCTGCGGATGCAGGGCGAGATCAACGGCATCGCCCTGGAGATGAAGCAGGCGGGCGGCGGCCGTATGCCGGTGCTGGTCTCCTCCGTGATCAAGCACGGCACCACCGGCGAGCCCCTCCTGGTCCGCACCACCGTCTTCGACGCCCGGGACCGCCGCGCCTACGAAGAGGAACTCCTGCGCGGCCGGAGGGCCGCCGAGGAGGCGCGCAAGCGGGCGGAGGCCGACCGTGCCAGGCTCCAGGACGCCCTGGCCGTGCTCCAGCAGTCGCTGCTGCCCGACACCCTGCCGCCGGTGACCGGTGTCGAGACGGCCGCCTACTACCACACGGCCCACCCCGAGCGGCTCGGCGGCGACTTCTACGACGTCTTCCCCATCGACGGCGGCCGCTTCGCCTTCTTCCTGGGCGATGTGTGCGGCAAGGGCCCCCAGGCCGCCGCCGTCACCTCGCTGACCCGCTACACCCTGCGGGCCGCGGCCATGCACGACCCCGACCCGGTAGCGGCCCTCACCACCCTCAACAAGGTGCTCCACGGGCGGTACGCCAGCGGCGGGGACCCGCGTTACTGCACCGCCGTCTTCGGCACCCTCGAACCCGACCCCGCGACCGGCCGGGTGGCCGTACACCTCGCCTCGGGCGGCCACCCCCCGGCCATCATCACGCGCGCCGACGGAAGCGCCGACTTCGTGCCCACCCCCGGCGGTCTCCTCGTCGGCATCCTGCCCTCGGCGCCCTTCACCTCCGCCCGCAACGTCCTCGAGCCGGGCGACACCCTGTTGCTCTACACCGACGGCATCACCGAGGCCCGCACCGGCGAGGACCGCACCAGCCTGTACGGAGACGAGGCCCTGCTCGGCTTCGCGGCCGGCCACGCAGGCAAACCCGCACCCGTCCTGATCCAGGCGCTGACCGGCCTGCTGACGGGCTTCGGCGACGGCCTGGACGACGACACCGCCCTGCTCGCTCTCAGCGTCCCCACCTCCACCCCCGAGACGAGAAACGCATGAGCCCACTGAAGATCACCACCCGAGACGCAGCGCCCGGTCCCGTTCTGGAAATCTTCGGCGAGCTCGATTACGCGAGCGCCGGCGAGTTGCGCGAACGGATCCTCGCGACCCCCCTGCGGCCCGGCCAGCGCCTCGTGCTGGACCTGGGCGGCATGGCGTTCTGCGATTCCAGCGGCCTCAGCGCGCTGATCGTCGCCCACAACCACGCCCGCGCCGCCGAGGCGGACGTGGCGCTCGCCTCCGTACCCTCCAACACGCTGCGCATCCTGCGCATCGTCGGCCTGGACCAGATCTTCCCCGTCTTCCCGGACAGCGAAGCCTCCTGTTCCTGACCCCCGGCGTCCGTCGCCGAAGACGCCAACGCCCCGTTCCCGTACGGAAGTTGGCGCGGACGCGACGCGGGATCGCCGGGGCCGCTACCGTCCTCGCTCAGCCGCGAGGGCCCGACCGGAAGCGCTCCGGTCGGGCCCTCATCGCGTAACGGACGGGTCGTGGGCGACCTCGGTTCAGTGGTCGGAGTAGCTGAAGTCACCCATCGTCCAGGCGCTGACGTCCTTGATCGCCACGCGGTACATCCCGCCCGTCTCCGGGATCCCCACCGAGCCCTGCAAGATCCGGGCCACATGGAAGTGCAGATACTTGGGCGGCCCCTCGTCGCGCGGGGAGGCGGTGAAGGCGGTGGAGAAGGCGCTCAGGTGGTCCGAGTCCGCGAGGACCTCCGACACCCGCTGGCGCCAGGCCTTTTCGGGGCCAGCCGTCCCGTGATGACAGCACCACCGGCGACCACGGTCAGAGACATCTGATTGCTGTGCCCGGACTCCACCAGGGCAGCGACGTCAACAAGCAGTTCGTCAGGCTTCGACATGACAGAGGATTCTAATCACCAGCCGCACCGTCGGCCTCAGCGGTGGTCCCGGGGGCGGGGCGACCGTCACCGATGGCCCACCGGCTCGGACCGCTGGACGACCGCCGCGAGGGCGGCGACCACGACCTCGGGATCCTTGGCGAGGGGCTGTGTGGGGTCGCGTCGCCCGGTGGGCAGCGCCATGACAGACGGGTTGTCGACGACGGCCCTGCCCACGGCCGCGCGTATCGCGGCGGCGTCCCGGGGCGAGGTGTCGGCGCGGCCCCCGATGTCCGTCACGAAGACGGCCGGACAGCGCAACGCGGCGAGGTCGGCCGCCAACTCCCCGTTGACGGCGTCCATTTCGATGATGACCTCCGCGCACTGTTCGGGCGTCATCCGTACGGAGCGGCCCAGCGGAGCCAGGCGCCGGGTGACCCGTCCGCGCCGGCGGAAGTGACGGCGTACGTCGTCCTTGCGTGCTCCGTCGAGCAGCGACACGGGGTGGGCGCCGTCGATGAGGACGAGCCCGCCGACCTGGTCCGGGTACTCGGCGGCGTAACAGACGGCGAGCGTCGCGCCGTAGGAGTGACCGACCAGGACAGGGGGGCGCCGCACCGCCGCCGCGTCGATGACCCGGTCCGTGTCGTCGATGGCGCCGCGGAGCGAGTAGTCGGACGAGCGGCCCGATCTTCCGCGCCCCCGGGCGTCGAAGGTGATGGTGCGATACCTGGCGTCGAGCCGTTCGACGACGCGCCTCCAGGACTGCTGGGTCGCGAAGGTGCCGTTGAGGAAGAGCAGCGGGGGAGCCTCGCCGCGGCTGTCGACGCCGTACAGCAGGGTGTCGGCCGCTGTGACCGTGAAGGGAGAGAACATACGGATTCCTTTCGTGGCTGCACCGCGTCGTCGGCGGGCCTCGTCACCGGGGGAGGCTCGCGTCGGGGCGCTGCTGTGCGCTGCGGGCGCTCCACAGCGCCAGGGAGGTGAGGACGGCGAGAACGGCCCCGGTCGTCAGGACACCGGTGAGCGCCATGTGGTCGGCGACGATGCCGCCGAACAGGGCGCCGAGCGCGATGGCGAGGTTGAACACCGAGGTGTTGAGCGCGGTGGCGGCCTCGGTGGACTCGGGTGCCGCCTTGAGGATCCAGGTCTGCACGCCGACCGGCACACCGCCGAAGGCCAGCCCCCATCCGATGAGCAGGACCGCCCCGCTGACCGGGGTGCGGCCGATGAGGGGGAACAGTGCGAGGACGGCCGTGAGGAGAACGCTGATGGTCACGATGGTGGCGCGGATGTCGCGTTCCGCGGCGGCGCCGGCGAGGAAGTTGCCGAGGACACCGGCGGCGCCGAACGCCAGGAGGAGCGGGCCCACCGTGGTCGCGTCGATGCCGGAGACCGACTGGAGCAGCGGGCTGATGAAGGTGAAGGCGGCGAAGTGACCGCTGACCAGGAGGAAGGTGGTGAGCACGCCGGCCCGGACGACCGGGTTGCGCAATTCCCTTGGCAGAGCGCGCAGTTGGACCGCCTGCTGGGCCGGCATGGGCGGCATCAGGACGAGCAGGGCCACCAGGACGAGGAGACCGAGCCCCGCCACCGCCACGAACGCCACCCGCCAGCTGGTGAATCCGCCGATCAGTGTTCCGGCCGGGACGCCCAGCACATTGGCGGCGGTCGCACCCGCGAAGACGACGGAGATGGCACGGGGGACGAAACGCTCGGGGACCAGCCGGACGGCCAGCCCGGCCGCGAGGGCCCAGAACCCGCCGATGCTGACCCCGATGAGGAACCGCGAGCCGAGCAGGACCGCGAAGGTGGGCGCCGTCGCGGACAGCGCGTTGGCCGCCACCATCAGGACGATGAGCCCCATCAGGACGGCCCTGCGGTCCAGGCGCCGGATCGCCACCGGCAGCAGGGGCGCCGTGGCGGAGGCCACCAGGCCGGGGACGGTCACCATCAAACCGGCCGTCCCCTCGGAGACATGGAGCGAGCCCCCGATGAGCGGGAGCAGCCCCACGGGCAGCGACTCCACGGTGACCAGGGCGAAAGTGCCGACCGCCATCGTGACGACGGCCAGCCAGCGGCGGAGCGGCACTGGTTCATCGACGGATTCGGCGACGGCTTTTCTCGAATCGAGCAAGGACATGATGATTCCGATCTGGAAGAACTCATCTCGCGGTGAGGGCGGTAGGGCAGAGCGAAGCCCGTCGCCTGCCGGGGGTGGTGGTCATGGTCACGCATCGGCGACCGCGCCGCGCGGACGAACAGCCGCGGGCCAAGACTGCAACGCGGCACAGGCGTCAACAAGATGAGATAGTGCAGCGATCGTTTAATCGGGCTCAACCGAGGGGGAAGCGGTGCTCGAACGGCTGGAGCTGGAGGCGTTCCTGACCCTGGCCGAGGAACTGCACTTCGGCCGGACCGCGGAACGCCTGCACCTGACCACCGGCCGGATCAGCCAGAGCATCAAGAAGCTGGAACGGCACATCGGGACGCCCCTGTTCGAGCGCACGAGCCGTTACGTCCGCCTGACCCCCGCGGGCCGGCAGCTGCACGAGGACCTCCTGCCCCCGTACGAGCAGTTGAGGGCCGGCCTGCACCGGGCGGTCGACGCGGCGCAGGGCATCCAGAGCGTGCTGCGGGTCGGGTTCGTGGGAGCCGCCTCGGGACAGCTCATGGTGCACGCGGCGCAGCTGTACGCCGAACGTCATCCGGGCCACCGGGCCCAGCCCAGGGAACTACAGATCGCCGACAGCTACCCCAGGCTGCGCGACGGGGACGTGGACCTGCTCATCGTGTCCCTGCCCCACCAAGAGGCCGGCACGGCGGTGGGACCCGTGCTGTACTCCGAGCGCCGCATGCTCGCCGTCTCCCGCGAACACCCCCTGGCGGGGCGGGAATCGGTCTCCCTCGAGGACCTCACCGCGGTCAAGCTCCTCCAGGCCAGATCGGTCCCCACCCACTGGCGTACGGCGCGCACCCCCCTGTACACGCCCGCGGGCCACCCCGTCGAAGCCGGCCCGGAGTTCGAGACCTTCCAAGAGGCGCTGGCGCTCATCGGAGCCGACCAGGGCGCGTTCATCGTGGGCGCCCAGGCCATGCACTACTACGCGCGCTCCGACGTCGCCTACCTCCCCTTCAGCGACGCCCCACCGCTCGAATGGGCCCCGGTCTGGCTCACCGCGCGGGCCGCGCCCCGCATCCACGACTTCAACCGCGCGGCCCTCGACGCCGCCACCCGTATCCACCTCGCCGCGGCGAGGGAACCCCAGCCATCAGCAGCAACCCCGAGGGAAGTGCCATGACCACGCTCGTCAACCGTCCGAACACCGCCGTGCTGGTCATCGATGTGCAGAACGGCGTGGTGGCGCAGGCGCACGACCGGGACGGTGTCGTCGCGAAGATCGCCACCCTGATCGACAAGGCACGCGCCGCCGACGTGGACGTGATCTGGATCCAGCACAACGACGAGGAGTTGGTCACCGGTACTGAGCCGTGGGAGTACGTGCCCGAGCTCGTGCGGCGCGAATCCGAGCCGCTGGTGCAGAAGGCGTACGGCGACTCCTTCGAGGAGACCGAACTGGAGTCGGTGCTGGCCGCGCGCGGCATCGGCCGCCTCCTGGTCGCCGGCGCCCAGACCGACGCATGCATCCGCTCGACGCTGCACGGCGCGATCACCCGCGGCTACGACGCGACGCTCGTCGGCGATGCCCACACGACGGACGACCTGTCGCGTTTCGGTGCGCCGTCGCCGGCCCAGGTCATCGCCCACACCAATCTGTACTGGCGCTCTCACTCGGCCCCCGGCCGCACGGCCGGGACGGTCGACACCGCGGACGTCGACTTCGCCCCACATTCCCGCGCCTGAGGTGGGGGCGCGCACCGCGCCGCGACGGCCAGCGGTGTCCTGACGGGCGCCCGCCAGGCACCTTCCGTGCCCAGGCGATGGCGGAGGGTAGCCCTCGCGCCCATGACGTGTGGGCGTCTGTTTTGCCGGGTATCGGCCTGTTACGGAAGTGAGTCCTGAGCCCCCGGGGAGCTGCCCATGCCCACCAGCGACGCGATCGTGATGCTGCGGGAAGGCCACAAGGAGATCAGGCGGTTGATCCGCTCCTACCGCCTCGGAGAGGATCCCGAGGCGGTGGATCAGCTCCTGCGTGCGCTGGCCGTGTACACGTACATCGAATGCGAGGGCATGTACCCACGGGTCTCCGTCTTGGCGCCCGAAACCGAGCCGACCATCCTGGCTCTGCGGGAAGAGCACCACATCGCCGAAGTGCTGGCGGCCGAGCTGCACGAGATGCGTCCCGAGGACATTTCCTACGACCCGAAGGCCCGCCTCCTGATGGACATCGTGGAGCGGCACATGGACACCGAGGACAACGCGTTGTTCCCGCACGTCCGGGCCGCCGTGGGCCGGAGGGAGCTGAGGGAGATCGGCGCCTGGATGTCCACGCTCTCCGAGCGGGCTCCGCTGCGCCCGCACCGCCCCAGCCGCCAGCAGATCTGGGACGCGGTGGCCGCCTGAGGCGCCCCCTCCCCACCGCACTGACCTGAGCGCGAAGACGCGCCACATCGGTCTGGCCGGGTGCGCAGTCGCCCGCCAGGAGGAGGGAGCAGCAGCATGGCACCCCCACGTCATGAGCTGGACCGGGCCTGGGAGTTGGCCACCAGCGTCACGAGTGACGTGCCCGAGTGGCGCCCCGAACCCCAGCCCCTGGACGTGTATGCGCCCTGCGGCTCCACCGCGTGGGCCTGCGGTACTCGGCGCCAGATCCTGTGGCGTCTCCCGCTGACGGCGCGGGACCGGCGTCCGGTGAGCCTGAAACTGGTCACCGCCGACCAATGGCGCGGCGCGGTCTCGCAGTTGGCGGCCGAGGTCGACCCGGACCGCGGCGGCGCGACCGTCACCGTGCCCCATGTCCCCCGGGGCACGTACTGGATCCAGGTCTCCCGTGGCAGCCGACTCCTCGCCACCAGCCGCCCGTTCGCGATCGGCCCCGCCCAAGGACCCCGGCCGACCTACGGCTACCGCCGCGCACGGACGACCCCGCCCCGAGCCTCGGGCTACCGGGCCTGAACCGCGGTCGGGCGACTGTCGGTAAGGGGTAGTGAATTGTCGGTGGTTTGTCGGTGGCCGCCGGGACATTGGAGCTGACGGCGCCGGGAAGCAACGGCGCCGCCCACCAGCTCGCACCGTCCCGGCCCACTGGAACGGCGCCCCCGGCGTGACCTGCCGGGGCCGCCCGGCCGGGGTGCCCGACCCGAGGGGGACACCCCGCATGACCACTCCCGTCACGATCATCGGCGCCGGCCTCGGCGGCCTCACGCTCGCCCGCGTTCTGCACCTCCATGGGATACCCGCGACCGTCTATGAAGCGGAATCCTCACCGACGGCCCGCTCGCAGGGCGGCATGTTCGACATCCACGACTACAACGGCCAACTCGCCGTCGAGGCAGCCGAGTTGATGGATGAGTTTCGCGGCCTCATCCTGGAGGGCCGTCAGGCGATGCGGGTCCTCGACCCGGACGGAACCGTCCTCCACGAGATCGCCGACGACGGCACGGGCGGCCGCCCCGAGGTGCTGCGTGGCGAGCTGCGACAGATCTTCCTCGACTCACTGCCCGCCGGCACCGTCCAGTGGGGGCGCAAGGTCAGCGGCACGCGTGCCCTCGGCGAAGGACGCCACCAAGTGACGTTCGCCGATGGCACCACTGTCGACACCGCTCTGCTGGTCGGCGCGGACGGCGCCTGGTCACGGGTCAGGCCCCTGGTCTCCGCCGTCACACCCGAGTACATCGGCAAATCGGTCGTCGAGACCTATCTGTTCGAGGCCGACACCCGGCATCCGCGTGCCGCGAAGACGGTCGGTGGCGGTGCGATGATCGCGCTCAGGCCGGACCGGGAGATGTTCGCCCACCGGGAGAAGGGCGACACGCTGCACGCCTACCTGGGTCTGTACGAGCCGCAGGAATGGTTCGACGCGATCGACTTCGCCGATGCCACCGCGGCCCTCGCAGCCATCGCGCGGGAATTCGACGGCTGGGCGCCGGAACTCACCGCCCTGATCACCGAAGCCGACACCGCACCGATCCTGCGCCCCCTGTACGCCCTGCCGATCGACCACCGGTGGGACAGGGTGCCCGGGGTGACCCTGCTCGGCGACGCCGCCCACCTGTCGGTCCCGAACGGCGAGGGCGCCAACCTGGCCATGCTCGACGGAGCCGACCTCGGCCTCGCGCTCGCCTCGCACCCCGGCGACATCGAGGCCGCGCTCACCGCGTACGAGCAGGCCATGTTCCCCCGCAGCGCGGAGGCCGCCACCTTCGGGGGACCCGACTCCCACGGGCCCGACGCGGAGGTCAACGGGGGGCCCCCGCTCAGCCAGTCCACCAAATGAGCGCGTGGCGTCGAGGCCCTCGGGCGAGGCGGCGTTTACGTTGCGTTGCATGACGGCAGAGACGGAACGCAGCGGAGATGAGTCGGCCGACGTCCACGAGGCCCGCCTCGCGATCGACGCCTACATGCGCCGGACATCGGCACGTACGCAGCAGGAAGGCGCGGCCGGCCCGCTCGCGGATCAAGGCGCGGAGGCGGGCGGAGGCGAGCGGCCTGGGCAGGACGACGACCGGGTGGACGACCGGGTGGCGGAGTGCGTCGCGCGCGAGGCGTGGGACGCGGTGCAGGACGCCACTCCGCCCCCGCCCGACCCCGAGGCGGGCCCCTCCGAGAAGACCACCCAGTCTCCGGAGCGCGCGGAACTGCACCGCAGGGCCGTCGCCATCGCGCGCGGCTTGCAGGCACTCGGCTACCACTTGGACGAGACCCTGCTGCCCGGCCCGGACATGGCCGCGGGGTGACGAGTCCGCCGCCGGCCTTACCTGCTGCCTTCCAGCTCCCGCTTGAGATTCCGCAGCGTCGCCTTGATGTTGCGGGACTGGAAGGCGGCGAAGGTGCTGCCCGAGGTGGCGAGGCGGTCGAAGACGTTGGCCACGGAGTCGGGCCAGGCCTTGCGGTCGTCGACCCAGGTCTCGGTGATGCGCGTGCCTCCTTCGACCGGCTCGAAGCGGTACTCCCAGGTGGCGATCGGGCCGCGCAGCCGAGGCCGGCTCAGCCCGATGGCATGGACGCGGAACGCGAACCGGCGCCCCGGATCGGCCGCCGTGACCGTGCACCTGGTCACCCAGCGGAACATCCCCCGCTTGTTGCGCCCGACGAACTCCGACCCGAGCTCGGCCGGTTCCCTCGCCGCCCCATCCGTGGTGCCGAGGTTCTCCGGGCTCCAGCGGCCCATGTCGGCCGGGCAGCTCACCGCCCGGTAGACGACCTCGGGCGACACGCTGACGACGATGCTGTGGCTGACTGTGACGACCCGCGCCATGACCACTCCTTCTCTCCGGACCTCTTCGGACCTCTTCGGCCCCACGAAGCTACTGGCCGGTACTGATCCTGGCACGTCGCGGGCCACGACTCCCGGTCCCCGCTCTCACTGACGGCTGCGCGGCTACTCCAGGAGCCGCCGCCTGATGAGTTCCATGACGTCCGCTCGGCTGCGCTTGCCGTTGTCTGCCGCGTTGAAGTGGTTACCGATGCGCACGGAGACGGTCAGCAGGCAGCGGACCTCGACCTCGTCCTCGTCGGAGCAGAACGAGGAGAAGAGGGACCGCAGATAGTCCATGCGGCGGTTGTCGACGCGGCGCAGGCGCTCGGCCACCTCCGGGTCGCGGCGCGCCCAGTCGCGGATCGCGATGTCCGCCGCGGCGCCGCGTGCGGGGCCCTCGACGGCGTCGGCCACGTCGAACAGCCTCGTCAGCCTGGCCCTCGCGTCTCCTCCGTCCCGCTCGACCTGCTGGATCACGCTCTCGGCGACCTCGTACTCCCAGGTGTCGAGCATCTCGGTGAGCAGAGCTCCCCGATTGCGAAAATAGCCGTAGAAGCCGCCTTTGCTGACCCCGAGCGCCTGCGCGAGCGCCTCGATGCGGACGGCGTCGGGACCGCCCGCGACCAGGGCGCGCAGGCCTTCCTCGATCCATTTGTCGCGTGGCGTGCGAGTCGCGCCCATGTCGTGTGTCTCCTCACGTCGCCAACGAGTATACGGGGGCGTATAGATGGGGCTATGCTCGATCTATACGCAGCCGTATAGATGTGGGGGACTGCTCATGCGACTTCTCCGTACCGCACACAGCGAACTGCCGTGGCGGATCCACGAGTTGACCCGCGACTTCACCGTTGAGGACGTGTGGGCGCTGCCCACGCCCGGCGGGCCCGACGACCTGAAGTGGCTGGTGGGTCAGTTGGCCGAGGGGATTCGAGGGGGGATGGGCGGGGACACCCCGCTCTCCCGGCTGCTCTTCGCCGTCCGCTGGAAGCTCGGGGCTCTGCTCGGCTGGGACAAGTCCGACGCCGGCGTCGGCTCCCGGGTCCCCTCCTTGCGGGACCGTCTCCCGGCCGACCTGCTCGAGGGGCTCCGGGGCCCCGACCTCGGCGCGAACAAGTTCAGCTCGCTCTATCAGCGGCAGGACGAATGGGCGGCCGAGATGGCCAACCGAACGGTCCACGCGGTGCTGCACATCGGCTGGGTGCCGGACGGCAGCGGCGGCTACCACGGCCAAATGGCGGTCCTGGTAAAGCCGAACGGCCGGTTCGGCGGTCTCTACATGGCCGCGATCAAGCCGTTCCGGTATCTCGGCGTCTACCCGGCACTGATCCGCGGCATCGGCCGCGAATGGCAGGCGAGCCGCCCCGAGCGCAGCTCGCACTGATCGCGGGCGGATGCCGGTGAGTCGCCGCGCTGGGTCGCGGCATTGGTGCTGCGGTGTGTTGGGGCGGTGTGCTGGGGCGCGCACCATATCTCGCGTAGTCCCCCTGCGGAAGGGGTGGGAAGGACAGTCGGGAACCTGGCAGGTGTGAGGTTTGACACGCTGTGAAGAATTGCCCGGCGGCGTCGACTTCGAGCAGAGTCTGGCTTCCAGAAGGCCCCACACACGGCTCTCCCGCAACTCCCGTATCGAGGTACGCTCTCAACTCCGTAACTGAGCCGTGTGTCACCCGAGCACCAAGCGACGCCTTCCGTAAGGGAGTTGTCCGACGGGCAATCCCTTCCGTGACCTGACGGAGGGGAGGGGCGGGCCACGGCAATGATTGCGTCCGCGAGGTCAGCCGTGCGGGTGCCGCTGGAAGGAAAGCGTGTGAGTCGGATATCGGCACGGGGATTCGCGGTGGCGTCCGCCACCGCGGTCACCACTGTGGGCGCCGTCGTCGGCGTCGCCGGGGGCGGCGCTGCGGTCGCTTCGAACGACAACGTCGAGGCCACGGCCTCCGATTCGACGCTGCTCGCCGACATACCCGCCGGCCAGCAGGCCCAGGTGCAGACCGCGTCCCTGGCCCAGCAGGCGGACGCCCAGTCGGCGCAGGCCAGTGCCGCGGCGAAGAAGGCGGCCGAAGAGGCGGCGCGCCTCAAGGCCGCCCAGGACGCCAGGGCCAAGAAGGACGCCGCCGTCAAGGGCAAGGCCGACAAGGACAAGGCGGACAAGGCGGACAAGGAAGCGAAGGCTCGCGACCTGGAGACCCAGTCCGCCAGCCGTGCGTCGAGCCGAAGCACCTTCCAGGTGCAGAGCTCCTACTCGGTCTCCGACGTCCAGGCGATCGCCCGCCAGATCATCCCCGCCGATCAGTTCCAGTGCTTCAGCAACATCGTGAACAAAGAGTCCAGCTGGAACTACACGGCCTCCAACGGCGCCGCCTACGGGCTCGTTCAGGCGCTGCCCGGTTCCAAGATGAGCTCCGCGGGCTCCGACTGGCAGACCAACCCGGCCACGCAGATCAAGTGGGGCCTCAACTACATGAACGGGCGCTATGGAAGCCCCTGCGGCGCCTGGTCGTTCTGGCTGACGCACCAGTCGTACTGACGGCTGAGCGGCGCGTCCGGCCCCGGGGGAGCCGGATGGTCAGCGGGCGCTGCCGAGATCGCGGTCGGCGTCGGTGCCCTGGAGCATGAGGGTGGTTTCCTCGATGCGGCGAAAGCGGCCGTCTGCGGCGAGGTCGGCGAAGACGTAGACCTCCATGGCGACGGTGGTGCCGTCGACCTTGGTGACGTGGCAGGTGTGCCGGTCGGCGTACTTGTCGCCGTCGTACAGCTCCTCGTGTACGTCCACGTGACCGCCGGCGATGATGCCGCGGAGGTGGCCGATGTGGTCGAGGAACGCGCCGCGGTCGGCCCACTCGTCGTCCGTGCGCTGGCGGTAGTCGGGCGTGAAGTGACGGTCGGCCGCCTCATCGAGCGTGATGTCACGGTTGAACAGCAGGTCGTTGAGGGCGGCTTCGATGCCGGTGCGCGTCATGGCGAGTCCTTCGGTGGTCGATGGGCGTGAGAAGCGAAAGCGATGCGTGCGTTGCGCACGCTTCGCTTTTACGGTAGCACCGGATGCGTGCGTTGCGCACGCTATTCATGCGTGCGTGACGGCTGCGTGATGGCTGTCTGGCGTGCGACCGATGCAGGCGCGCTCGCCCACCCGTCCGCTGGGCGGTCTTCGGCTGAAAACGAATTTGGCCGGATTGTGCGTCTGACGGGTGTTCAGGCATCGCCATACTCAGGCCTGGGCTGTTCGCCCCATCCCTCTGTTCGGAGGCCGCCGATGTCGCAGAACGGTGTTTTCGCAAGCACGGTGCTCCACGCCTGGCTGTCGGGCGCCGAGAGCGCGTACGGCCAGCTCAACCCGGCCGGTCCGCTCTATGTAGGGGGGACCGCCGCCGAGGCGGCGCTCACCGACCCGAGCGATTCCCTCTACGGCTTCTGTTCCAGCCCGAGCGGGTCGCGCGGGAGTTGGTGCTGCTGATCGTCGCAGCCGACCAAAGGGCCCTTCGTGGAACGACGTCCCGCGAGGGGCCCGTCGCATGACCGACGCCCGCGTCGCGGGCTCCTTCAGGGCGCCCCGCAGGGCGCGAACTCGCGGTGGAACGGGGACGGTTGATGGCGAGCGGATCCATGCCGGGGACGTCGGACGAGACCGAACACTTCGCCCGGCCCGTAGGCACCATCGCCCGCCCCTGGCGGGACGAACTGGCCCGGCGGCTCGATGCGCTGGGATCGCTGGGGCGGCACGAACGGGACGTACTCCTGGACGCCGGCCACCAGGCGCTGCTCCGGTCGCTGCACGCGAAGCTGTCCCGCCTGTTCCTGATCGAACTGCACGCCCTGCGCCTGGCCGACGGTGGTGAGCAGGATGCCTCCGCCGCCCGGGACTCCACGGCGACGTGGGACGCGTTCATCGAGCGGGCCTGCGAGGAGGGCTACCTCGCCCAGCTCGCCGACCGGTACCCGACGTTGAACTACCGCGTCGCGGAGGTGGCGCGGCTCTCGGTGGCGGCCGTGGCGGGTTTCGCGGAACGCCTCGGCGCGGACCGGGCGCTGCTGAGCCCGCTGCTCGGCGCGCCCGCCGGCGAGTTGCGGGCCGTCGAGTTCGGGGCCGGCGACTCCCATCGCGGCGGACTCACCGTCACCCGGGCCGACTTCGCCTGCGGGACCGTGATGTACAAGCCCAGGCCGTCGGAGGCCGACGTGGCCCTCGGCGCGCTCCTGGACGACCTGTTCGCCGACCTCCCCGAGGCCCCGGCGCCGGACCAGCGCATACGTGTGCCGAGGACACTGCCTCGTGACGGCTACGGCTGGGCCGAGTTCATCGGCCACCGCTACTGCGCCGACGAGGCCGAACTCGGCGTGTTCTACCGGAACATCGGGCACTGGCTGGCCGTGCTGCGGTTCACCGGCGGCACGGACATGCACGCCGAGAACATGATCGCCGCGGGGCCCGTACCGGTGATCGTGGATGCCGAGACGCTCTTCGACGCCCCGGCGCCCTTCCCGCCCAGCGGCCGGGGCGACGCGGTGGACGTGGCCGCCACGGCCATCCGCCGCACCGTGCTGCGCACCGGACTGCTGCCCGTACGCGGCACCGGCTTCGCCCTAGGCGGCGTCGACATCTCCGGGATCGGCGCGCTGCCCGGTCAACAGCCGCTGATCCCGCACCCGGTGATCGCCGACGGCGGTACCGGCGCGGCGCGCTTCGAGGTGGGCCTGGTGGCCATGCCCGTCGCGGGCAACCATCCGGCCGCCACACCCGTCCTCGCCACGTACTGGGACCGGGTGCTGGCCGGGTTCCGTGAAATGACCGCGCACCTGCGGCGCCCCGGAGTCGACCCGTACCGGCTGCTGCGCCGCTTCGAGGGCGTCCGGGCCCGGCGGATCCTGCGGCCCACCCAGGCCTATGTCGACATCGGCCGGATGCTGTGGCACCCGGCCTCGCTGTACGACGAGGCGGCGGCTGTCGAGCGCGCCCGCGACATCCTGCGCCGCAACGCCGACGTGTTGCCCGGCGCGCCGACCGACCGCGCACCCATCGACGCCGAGATCGCGGATCTGCTGCTCGGCGACGTGCCGATGTGCGGCTTCACCGTGGACACCTCCGCCGTGCGCGCCACCGTCGAGGACTGGCGTACCGCCGACCTCGCCTTCGAGGAGTCGGTGATCCAGGACGCGCTGGTCGGCGCGTACCTGAACGAGCGCTCGCTGCCCCCGCGGGTACAGGCCACCACGCGCGAACCGCACGCCCGCGACCGCGAGCGCCGGCGCCGCGCGCTGGCCGCCCAGATGGTACGGCGGTTGTGCGACGGGGCGGTGCGTGGGCAGGACGGCACGGTCACCTGGATCAGCCCCGTCTTCACCCCCGCCGGGTGGTCGATCAGGGTGCTGCCCGCCGATCTCTACACCGGGCAGGGCGGAGTGGCGCTCACGCTGGCCGAGTACGCGAGCGAGGTGCGGGCGGGCCGGGCCGACGAAGTGCCGGGCGTGGCCGAGGTGTTCGAGGGCGCACTCAGGGTGCTGCTCGCCACCGAGGACAAGACGCCGACCCCGTCGGCCGGGGCGTTCAGCGGCGCCGCCTCACAGGTGTGGACGTGGCTGGCGCTGCACCGCGTCCTGGGCGAGGACCGGCTGCTGGAGCGGGCCGCCGAGCGGGCCTCGCTGCTCACCGAAGGCCCGCTGATCGACGACGACATCGAGGTGGACCTCCTCAACGGCGCGGCCGGGGCGATCGTCCCGCTGCTCGACCTGGCCGCCGCGACCGGGAAGGCCGACTGGCTGGACGCGGCGGCACACGTCGGGCGGCGGCTAACCGGCCTTGCCGTGATCGACGCGGCGGGCGCGCGTTGGCCCACTCGTCTCAACCCCGAGGGCATCGGGGGCTTCGCGCACGGCGCCACCGGCATCGGCTGGGCGCTGGCCCGGCTCGCCCTCACGGACGCGGGCACCGGGGCCGAACGCCGCGACTGGAGCCGCCTCGCCGCACAGGCCTTCGCCTACCAGGAGTCGCTCTACCGTCCCGGGGACGGCAACTGGCTCGACGTCCGCGTCGGCGCGGAGGAGGACTTCTTCACCAGCTGGTGCCACGGCAGCGCCGGCGTCGGCATCGGGATGCTGGACCTCCACCGCCGCACCGGTGACCCCGGCCACCTCGACATGGCCCGACGCGCGGCCACCGCCTGCGCCGCCGAAGGCTTCGGCTGGAGCCACACCCTGTGCCACGGCGACCTGGGGCTCTGGGAGTTCCTGACCTCCATGGGACACGGCGACCGCGCCCAACTGGACGGTGAGATCCTCACCGGCCTCGAACAGCGTGGCCCGGTCGGCGGCCTGGCCCGCGAGGCGTTCTCGCCGAGCCTCATGTCCGGCCTCGCCGGAGTCCTCCACACCCTCCTTCGCATGCACCCCGCCGCCGACCTTCCCAACCCCCTCCTCCTCGACTGACGCCTCCCCGTGTCGCGGACCTCCGGCACGACGGGTGCCTCCACTCGGCCCGTCGGCGGCCCCGTGCGGCCCGGAATATCTTCGGCACCCTCCCAGATGAAGCGGAGCCCGTCCGGTGGTGTGACACGAACGGGGCCAAGAACGCTGTCCGGGAGAAAGGGTGAGGGCGACCCGAGCGCGCTCCCACCCGCGGTGTGACAGAGCCGAGGGAGTCGTACGTGAAGCAGGAGCGTGCCGTCCAGACCCGCCACACGCTGATTCGTGCCGCAGCACGGGTCTTCGAGGAACGGGGCTATGCCCAGGCGTCCTTACGGGAGATCAGTGCCGTCGCCGGAATGAGTGTGGGGGCGCTGCACTTCCACTTCGCGTCCAAGGCGCACCTCTTCGAAGAGGTGGAGGCCGCGGGGCGGGCGAGCCTGCACTGGGCGGCCCGACAGGCCGAACGACCGGGCATGGACGCCTTGCAGAAGCTGACCGCGATCTCGAACGCCCTGGCCGTGCAGATACGTACCGACGTCGTGTCCAGGGCCGGATTCCACCTCAACAGCCAGAGCGAACCGGGCTCGCCGGGACGGCTCCAGGACGAGTGGCGCGCCTGTGTGGGCCACCTCCTGAAGGAGGCGGCCCACCAGGACCTGCTCGACGCGGACCTCGACGTCACCGACCTCGCCGACGCGTACTTCGCCGCCACGCTCGGCATGGAACTCCTCAGCCGCAAAGCCCACCGTCCCTTGTCCTGTCACGCCTTGGCCGGCTTGTGGCAACTGACGCTGCCCTCCCGCAAGTCCACCCCACGACACACCCCGACACCCGAGACCGCCCGGTTGCCCAGCCGCCGCTGATCTTGAACACCGCACGGGACGGGTGGGCGTCCCGGAGACCTCGGGGCACGGGGGGCCCGCTGGGTACGGTGGGGAGGTGGATACGGTGCGTGCTGCCACGCTCAACATCTGGGGCCGGGGCTCGGCCTGGCGTCGGCGACTGCCCCTGATCAGGGCCGAGCTCGTCCGCCTCGCCCCTGATGTCGTCGGGCTGCAAGAGGTGTGGCGGCGGGGGTCGAGATGCCAGGCGGAGCAGATCGCCGACGACCTGGGGTACCACGTGACGTATGCCCGGGCCGTGGCGCGCGCGGGGTTCAGCCAGGGCAACGCGCTGCTCACCCGGGTGCCCGTCGAGCGGTACGAGGTGCTTGCGCTGCCGACGCCGGGCGTCGAGCCCCGGTCCGTGCTGTGCGCCGAGGTGGGCTCGACGACCGTGCTCGTCACCCATCTGACCTGGGAGTGGGAGCACGCGCACATCAGACACCAACAGGTCCGGTTCCTCGCGGAGCTCGCGGACCGGCACGCCGACCGGGGGGTGGTGATCTCGGCCGACCTGAACGCGGCCCCGGACACCGAGGAGATACGGTGGCTGACCAGCCGGATGCGGGACGCGTGGGCGGACGGGGGCCAGGGCCCGGGCCACACGTTCACGCCCGACAACGCATTCGCGCGCAGGGCCCGTGAACCGGCGCGGCGCATCGATTTCGTCCTCACGAACGGCCGACTCCGAGCGGCACGCGCGGAGTTGGCGTTCACCGCGCCCGGCCGCACACGCCGTCGGCCACTGTGGCCCTCCGACCACTTCGGCGTGGTCTGCGACCTCACGCCGGCGCCGCCCCCGTCGTAGACGTACGGGTCAACACGCTTGGCGGGCACGGCAGTTGCGGCACCTCATGCCGGTGCTCGCGGGCCGGGCGGCAGGTCGTGTCCCGGTGCGGCTATCGGCGTGGGCGGGCCGCCTCGATGAACGCACGGATCAAGTCGCCCGATTTGACGCCGCGTTCGCTCTCCACGCCACTGGAGACGTCCACTCCCCAGGCCCCGGTGGTCTCGATCGCGTGCCGGACGTTGCCGGGGTGCAGACCGCCCGCGAGGAGCCAGCGGCCGGTCGGTGCGGCGAAGTCGGGGGAGGCCCAGTTCCACGGCTTGCCCGAGCCGGGCTCCGGCGCGTCCAGGAGCAGCAGGTCCTCGCCCAACTCCCCAGGAACGACGCGGGGTTGGGATGTGGCTCGGATCAGCGTACGGCCCGGGCCCCGCAGCGCCTCGTAGTACTCCGGCCCTTCGTCCCCGTGCAGCTGAACCGCGCCGATGCCGCACTCCTCCGTGAGCCTGCGCACCTCGGTCAGCGGCTGGCCGCGAAAGACGCCTACGGTCAGGACGTGGTCCGGCACCCGGCCCGCCAGCCGCCGCGCCGTGGCGGCGTCCACCGTTCGCGCGCTGGGCGCGAAGACGAAGCCGATCGCGTCCGCTCCGGCCTCGACGCAGGTGTCGACGTCCCGCGCGGCCCGCAGGCCGCAGATCTTGATGAAGAGATCGCTCATGCCCCGAGTCAATCAAAGGTCGGCCCGCCTCTGGGCCGGCCGCCGCGTACCAGCTCCTCGGTGAACCCACCACCGGGCGGGGGCCGGTGCGCCGACGCGGCTCGTGTACGGGTACAAGCGGCGCCCGGGCCGTTTGGGGTCGGGCCGCAGGGGTTAACCGGATCCCATGCGATTCCTGTCAGCGAAGTCGGTGCCGGCCGGGGCGGGCTCCCCGGGACGAGGCGTGGGGGAAGGGTGTGATGCCGCGGCCCGGACCCTGCTCAAGGGGCTCGACGCGCTGGGCGGGCTCAAGCAACTGGACAAGGTCACCGGTCCCCTCCAGAAGGCCGTCCGCGCCCTGCCGCTGGGGCCCTACCGTGCCGTCCTCCAGGGTCGGCCGATCGGGCATCCGTTGCACCCCGTGCTGGTGCAGGTGCCGATCGGGGCGTGGACCTCCGCGGCGGTGCTGGACCTGCTGCCCGGCGGCGGGCGCCACGCGCGCCTCCTGGTGGGCATGGGTGTCGTCTCGGCCCTGCCCGCCACCTGGGCGGGATGGGTGGACTGGGCGGAGCAGCCCGAACGCCAGCTGCGTACCGGAGTCGTGCACGCGGCGTCGAACGGCGTGGCCATCGGTCTGTACGCCGGCTCCTGGGTCGTACGGGGCCGGGGCAGGCCGTTGCTCGGTCGCGTGCTCGGGTTCGCCGGGCTGACCCTGGCGAGCGTCGGCGGAATGATCGGCGGTCATCTCGCCTACCGCCAGGGAGTGGGGGCCAACAAGACGGAGCCGGTCGACCACCTGGTGGAGCCGGGCTGGCACCCGGTGGGCAGGGCCGCGGAGTTCACCGAAGGGCAGGGGGTCCGGCGGATGCTGGGCGAGGTTCCGCTGCTCGTGGTGCGGGAGGCGGACGGCGCGTTCCGCGTACTGGTCGACCGGTGCAGCCACATGGCGGGACCCCTGTCCCAGGGCAAGGTCGCCGACGGTTGCGTCGAGTGCCCGTGGCACGGGAGCGTCTTCCGCCTGGCCGACGGCGAGAACGTGGGCGGCCCGGCCACGGCACCCCAGCCCACCTTCGAAACCCGTCTGACCGACAACGGCGTCCTGGAAGTCAGGCTTCCCGGCGCGGTCTGAGTCTTTCCCGCAACGGGACCGAACGGGACTGAAGCGGCCCTGACCGAACCGGCCCTGTCCGGACCGGACTCGGACCCCGGCGTGAGCCGGGGTCCGGCCGCCCCGGCGCGGGGGCTCGTGACGCGCGATGGCGTCACGAGCCGTCTCCACCCCGGGGAGCCGGGGGAAGCGCGGGCCGTCGGGGGAAGCGCGGGCCGTCAGGAGGCGGACGTCGGCTTCTCCGGCGCGAGCGAGTTCCCCGCCGGGATCCGGCCGCAGTCGGAGGGCGCGGTCTTCCCCGCGAAGCGGTCGTTGAGCCAGCTCAGTGCGGCCGGAGCCCAGGGGACGATGGCCCCGACATGGCTGAGCACGCCGTACTGCTGGTACTTGATCGACGTGTTGCCGGTGGCGCAGTACTGCCTGGCCAGCGTGCGCACATCGCCCGCGACCATGACCCCGTCACCGGTCCCGATGCCCGGAAGGTTGCTGAAGGTCCCCTCCAGTACGCCACCGTTGCCCTGGGCGATGAACCCGGGGACGGTCGGGGTGGCGGCCGAGCCGAGGTTCAGCTTGTTGACGGCCTCGATGAACTCGGGCACGGAGTTCGGGTTGGCGTACTCCGGCTTCGCCAACTTCTTCCACGTCAGACCCGGGTATTGGGCCAGGGCATTGACGATGGAGCCGTTTTCGAGCTTCTTGTACACCTCGAGCCCGTAGCTGTTCATATAGGGCTTCAGGTCGATGCCGAACGAGCGTGAGGTGCCGATGAGCGCCATGGGAATGACACCGGCCCACACCACGCTGCCGTCCACGTACTTGAGGTTGTGCGCCGGGTCGACCAGCAGCCCTCCCTCGGTGAAGCCCACCAGGTTGCGGTTGACGTCCGGCGCGTAGCTCGGCGCGAGAGTGGCCGCCCACTGAGTCGCGATCGCGCCGCCGGAGTAACCGATGAGCCCGAAGCGGGTGTTGGGGCTCATGCCGGTCTCGGGGGATCTGCCGACCGCCCGGATGGAGTCCAGCGTAGTGGTGCCGTACTCGGGGCCGGCCGCGAAGTCGGCGCTCTGCCCCTCGGTGTCCGGGACGACGACGTCGTAGCCCTGGAGCAGGAACGGCACCAGGACGAGCGATTCGGCGGTGGGCAGCAGGCCCCCGAGGCTGACGTTGCCCGCGATCGCCCTGGACGGGCCGTCCGCGGGATTGAGGGAGTCGTACGCGGACTGGTAGGACACCGCCTTGGTGCCGTCGCCGCCGGGGCTGCGCACCACCGAGGTCACGCCGACGGAGGGGCGGCCCTGGGCGTCGGTGGTGCGGAAGAGCAGCTGGACCGCCTTGACCGGCGTGGGGATACCGGCGAGGTGGTAGGGGAGGGTTCGCGTCTTGAGTACGGTGCCGGGCGCGAACGAGGACAGCGGTTCGCTGCCGTCGTAGGCGTAGAACGGATCGTCGTGCGCGGCCTTGGTCGCCACGGACGGGGAGGAGGGGGCGGACGGCGCGGCCACGGCGGTCGCCGCCGGAGCGGCGGTGAAGGCCAGCGCGGTGGCGACCGCGGTCGCCAGGTGTCGTACGGCGGTGGTGGGCATGGATCCCTCGGCTCACTAGGTGGATCTCGGGGATGGGCGACGCACGTGTTACTTGGGGTAATAGCGTTGTAAGTTACCAAGAGGTAAGTCCGTTGCCCAGGGATGCGGCAACACTTTGTGAGGCGACGGCACGGACCCCGCTCACCAGGGCCCGGAGGCGTGGGACGCCCTGCGGCGGAGTCGGTCGCGTCGGGCTCGGAGGCGGATCCGGTCATCGGAAGTGACGCGGGATCATCAACCCGACCGGCCCATAATTCGGTTGATTCCGGACGTAGTTCGCAGAGGTTGTCTTCGAGCTCCAACGACTGTGTCCGTGATTGGTAACAGAGGCAGCCCCTGATGTGAACGCGTCGTCCTGACGGGTGGTCGCAAGGCGACCGGAGATCGTCGAGGGACTGCGTGGAAGGGGCGGGCATGGCACGGCACGTCGGTGGGCGGGGTTGGTACGGCAAGGTGGCAGGCGCGGCGGTAGGGGTGACGATGCTCGCCACGGGTGCCTCGGTGTGGACCGCGCAGGCGGGTTCCGCGGACACGCCGTCGCCCAAGGAGTCCGCGTCCGCGCCCGCCAGTGACCTCGAGCCCGTCGCGGACACCATCGCCCATACCTCGGAGGCCGGGCCGCGCGGCATCAACATCACCATCGACGACGGGCCCGACCCCAAGTGGACCCCCCAAGTCCTCGACCTGCTGAGGCAGTACGGAGTGAAGGCCACGTTCTGCATGGTGGGGACGCAGGCCCAGGCCCACCCGGACCTCGTCAAGAAGGTGGTGGCGGCCGGGCACCGGCTCTGTGACCACACGGTGTCGCACAACACCGCCATGGACAAGGCGTCCGAGACCTACCAGTCGCAGCAGATACTCGACGCCGAACGCATGATCACCAAGGCCTCCGGGGGCGTACGCCCGATGTACTACCGGGCACCCGGCGGGGCCTTCACCCCCTACAGCCGTCAGCTCGCCGCTTCCCGGGGCATGCGGCCGCTCGGCTGGAACGTGGACAGCAAGGACTTCGAGCGTCCGGGTACGGACGCGATCGTCGCCACCGTGCAGCGCGAGGTGCACGGCGGACCGACGCTCCTCTTCCACGACGCGGGCGGTGACCGCGCTCAGACCGTCGCGGCGCTGCGGCGTCTGCTGCCCTGGCTGAAGAAGCAGGGATACACCTTCGGATTCCCGACGCACTGAGACCCGTGTGGCCGTCGCAAGGTCGGGCACGCTCCGGGCTGTGCACCCGTCCGTGGGGGGAGTGGAACTCCGCGTACGGTTCGGTGCGTTGACCGGAGAGCAGCAGAACGGTCCTGTCCGTACCAGGACCCCGAAACCCAGCAGAGAGCAGGCCAGCACATGACGTACGAGCAGCCGCTGCCCGAGCCCGACCCCGAGGCGCAGGGCCCCACGGAGGCCGAGCGGGCCGGGCGCGAGGCCGTGCGCCGGCAGGCGCAGGGGATGGGACACCGCGAGGCGGTTCACGCGTTCCGCCGCCTCGCCGACGCGCCGGACAGCCCCTCCGAGGACGAGGCGGACGCCGCGGACGACCGCGGGGACGGCGGTCGGCGGCTGGCCGAACTGGCCGAGTGGGAGCGGATCGTGGAGCAGCTCTCCCTGCACGCGGGCACCTACGACGTCGAGACGGACCCCTATGTCCAGGGGGAGCGCGCGGCACACTGACGTACCGTCAACTCAGCTCATCCACAACGCTTTTGTGCACGGCCGGAACCGTCCGTGCGACCCGTCAGGCGCCGGTGGGCGGCGGCAGGGCGGCGGTGAGTTGGGTGCGGTTGCGGACGCCGAGCTTGCGGTAGATGCGGCTGAGGGTCGACTCCACCGTCTTGCGGGAGACGAACATCTGCTGGGCGGCTTCCTGATTGGTACAGCCCGAGCAGATCAGTCCCGCGAGACGCAGTTCATGGGCCGTCAGGCTCGTGCCGGGCGCCCGCGAAGCGCTACCGCCCGGACCGGGCGGCAAGCCCGTGAGCCGGCTCAGATGCTCGTCGGCGAGGGCGATCCAGGGGTGGGCCTCGGCGGCCTCGAAGATCGTCCGGGCCTGCTCCCAGGCGGTGCGGGCGGCTGCGGACCGACGCCGGCGTCGTTCCACCCGGCCGCGAACGAGCAGGGTGCGCCCCTCTTCGACGGGCGTGCCGAGCGTCGCGAAGGCGCGCGCGGTGTCGTCGAGGAGCTCGACGGCGCCCTCGCTGTCTCCGTCCTGGTGCACACACACGGCGCGCGAACGGGTCAGTGCGGCCCGCAGCAGGGCGTGGGAGGCGTGCGGCTTGACCGTGTGCTGCATGCGGTCGAGCAGGGCGTGCGCGCGAGCCGTCTGCCCCGCGCCGGCGAAGGCTTCGACGGCGTCGGCCTGCCAGCGCAAAATGGCCGGGTCGTCCGCGCCCGGGCGTTCCTCCGACTCGGCGACCTCGGCGAGCGTCGCGGCCGCCCGGTCGACGTGCCCGCCGTGCAGGTGGACGGCGCCCAGGATCCACAGGCTGCGCGTGGTGTGCAGCGCGTCGTGCTCCGCGCGGGAGGCGCCGAGCGCCCGGGTCGCGTACCCCAGCGCCCGGTCGAAGGAGCCTCCGTGGCTGTGGACCAGCGCGGCCGTGTACCACGCGGGGCCCGGTGACAGATCCGCGGTCGCGGTGATCGACAGGGCGCTGTCCGCCCACCGCAGGGCGCGTGAACACGCTCCGAGCGCGGAGTCGACCTCGGCCAGGCTGCGCCATATCTCCGCGAGGTCCTCGGCGCCCCCGCTGCCCAGCGCCACCGGCAGCAGATCCATCAGGGCCGCCCGTGCCTCGGTGAACCGGCCGTCGAACACGGCGTGGCGGGCAGCCAGGTATTCGGGGCTGTTACGGATCCCCATGCGCGGCGGCGCGACGGCCAGCGCGAGGGCCGCGGCCAAGGTGGCGGGGGCCGACTCCAGGCGCCCCAGGACGCGTTCCATGCGGGCCGCCATCGTGAGGGCGGCGGCCTCCAGGACCACGTCCGCTCCGGTGTGCGCCAGTGCGGCGGCCGAGCGCGCGTGCCGCAGGGCGCGCGCGGAGTCGCCCGCCGCGACATTGGCCTGGACGGCGGCCCGCAGTTCAATGGCGGCCAGCAGGGCGGGGTCCTGCCCCGCAGCCCTGCGGGCCGCCGTGAAGAGCGGCTCCGCCCCGGTCAGATCCTGACCGCAGGCGTCGATCACCGCCAACACGGCGCTGACCTGCTGGGAAGGCGTTCCGTGAGCCTCGGCGATGTCCTGGGCCGCCCGGTGCGCCAGGTCGCAGGCGCCCGCCACCGCCGCGTCGTGCGCGGCTTCGGTGAGCCGCTCCAGCCGCACTTCGCCCTGGTCGACCGGCGTGAGGCGGGCCGCACACCACATGAGTTCGGCGGCGAGTCCGCTCTCGCCCGCCGCGCGCGCCGCGACGGCCGCGCCCGCAGTGTCCCGCGCCGTGGCCGGGTCCGTGCCGTCCTGGGCCATGGCCCGGTGCCAGGCCGCCCGGATCGGATCGCGGACGACTTCCGCGAGGGCGTGATGGGTACGGCGTCGGGTGCGGGCGTCCATGGTGACCGCGGCGACGCGGGCCAGTGCCCCGGCCGCGAACCGTACGCTGGAGTCGGCCAAGTCCCGCTGATCCGGTGGGAGTTGGGGGACCAGCAGTCCGGCTCGCAGCGCGTACCGCACATGGTCGTCGGCGTCGGGGCAGCCGGCCCGCCGCAGCAGATCGGCATCGGGGCGGGTGGTCAGGGCCGCCGTGCGAAGCGTGGCGAGAACCTCGGGGGGTGCCGTGTCCAGCCAGGCGGCGGCCAGGTCCTCGGCCCGGCGCAGCCGCACCGGAGGCAGCCGGCCGGTCAGGGCGCCCGGGTCCGGGGAGGCGTCGGCCAGGTCGTCACAACAGGCGGCCAGCAGGGCCCGGTGGCCGCCGCTGTACCGGTGGACGGCCGTGGCCCAGCGGGCCGGCAGGCCCAGAGCGTCGAGAACCGCCGCGGTCTCGTCGAGGCTCGCGGGCTCCATGGAGAGCAGGGGCGGATAGCCGCCCAGCAGCCCCGCCGCCCGGGCGGGCCGCCGCACGGAACGCTCGGCCACCACCATCGGGAGCAGATCGGACGGCAGGGCCCGTGCGCAATGCCCCAACACGTCGGCGCTGACCGGGTCGAGCCACTGGGCGTCCTCCACGACCAGCAGCGACCCGGGGTGGTCCGCCAACGCCCGCGCCGTCGCGGCGCGCAGTCCCAGCCGTGCGGCGGGATCTTCCGGCGGTACGGAGCCGGTGAGGAGCGCTCCGCCCCAGAGTTGGGCGAGGCCCGAGCAGGGCAGGTGCTGGTCCTCTTCCCGGGCGTGGACGCGGAGCGCGGGGCCGGCGGCCCGGGCCACCAGTTCGTCCACCAGGGTCGACTTGCCCGAGCCCCAGGGGCCGTGGACGGCGAGCCGTCCCTGCCGCTCCAGCGACGCGGTGCCCGAGGCGACGAGGGAGTCCCACCCTCCGACGCCTCCGCTTCCCCGCATCTCGCCGCGTGCTTCTCCGCTCACCTCCCGCACGCTAGGCCCCCCTTCGAGCATCGCCAAGGGTGCGATCGCGTCGGGCGTGGGTGCAAGGGAGTTCCCTGATGCTCGTAACTCCCTTATCGCGCGCCCGAGTTGGGCGTAAGGTCCGAAAATCCCGGTCGGGGGCACGGTGCTCATCCCGACCGGCCGCTCCCACCTCCAGCAGTCCCGTCCGGCCGTGAGTCAAGGGAGCTGCCGGATGGCCAAGTGCCCCTGTGGGCGGTGAAGTTGGGCCCATCCCAGTGGCCGGCGCTCGTACTTCCGCGGCGCGATCCCCGTCTCTTCCGCGCCCGCTCCGGTCTCCACCAGCACCGAAGGAGTGTGCTCCCCCCATGCGTCCTGCGAGAAATCCGCGCATCGTCACCACGGCCCTGGCCGTGCTCACCTTGGCCGGTCTGGCCGCGCTGCCCGCCCGGGCCGCCGCTTCCGACCCCGCGCCGGGACCGTCGGTTCCGGCGGACGTCCGGGCGGCCATGGCCCGCGACCTGGGCCTGACCCCTGAGGGGGTGCTTCTGCGTACAGCAGCCGAGCGGAGGGCGAACGCAGCCGCCACCACCTTGCGTGCGAGCCTCGGTGACCGGCTCGCCGGCCTGTGGTTCGACGCCGCGGACGGCCGCCTTCACGCCAACGTCACCGCCGTCGACGACAGCGCCGCGGTCGAACGCGCCGGTGCCGTCCCCCGACTGGCCCGCCACTCGACGGCCCAACTCGACGACACCACCCGCCTGATCAGCACCTGGGCCGCCGGTGTGGCCGGCGTTTCGTCCTGGGGACCCGACATACGGACCGACCGGGTCGAGGTCGTCCTGGATCCCGGTCGGTCCGACGCCACGACTGCGGCGCTCCGCGGTCGACTGGCCGGACTGGGCGATCTGGTGGAGGTGACCGAATCGCGTGAGGTACCGCGTCAGCAGGGCGGGGCCGTGGTGGGCGGCGAGAAGTGGGTGCCGGGCACGGAGAGCCCGTGCTCCATAGGCTTCCCCGTGACCCGTTCCGGCGGGGCGAAGGCGTTCCTCACCGCCGGTCACTGCACCAACGACGTCGATCAGCCCGCGTACGGCAAGGACGGCAGCCGCCTCGGCACCTCCAACAGGAACGGCAGCGGCAGCGTCGACTCCGGCGACGGCGACTTCGGCCTGGTCGACGTCGACCAGGCCGGATGGGACCTGTCGTCCAAGGTGTCCGGCTGGGGCAAGGGCGATGTGACCCTCACGGGATCCGAGGACGCCCTCGTCGGAACCGCCGTCTGCCATTCCGGCCAGACCACCGGCTTGCAGTGCGGTGAGGTGACGAAGGTCGACCAGACCGTCGACTACGGCAACGTCGTCATCAACGGGCTGTCCTACACCAGCGCCTGCTCCGCCGGCGGCGACTCGGGCGGTAGCTATGTCACGGCGACCGGAGGCAAGGCGGTCGGCCTGCACTCCGGTGGGGGCAGCGCCACCTGCTCCAGTGGCAGCGGCGAGAAGTTCACCATCTTCCAGCCCGTGAACGAGGCCCTCGCCACGTTCGGCGTCACCCTGTCCACCGCGTCGCCCCAGCCGGGCGAGGTCACGGTCACCGCCGTCTCCTCCAGGACCAGTCCCACGGGTGGCCCGGTCGAGTTGAAGAACAGCGCCGAGGGCGGCACCGCCCCGTACACGTGGAGCGCGACAGGACTGCCCCCGGGCTTGACCATCGCCCCCGCGACGGGCACCGTCTCGGGCACCCCGACGACCGCGGGCAGCCACACCGTCACCATCACCGCGACCGACAGCGCGGGGAAGACGGGTTCGACCACCTTCACCTGGACCGTCACGGCTCCCGGGACCGGCAGTCCCACCCTCACCAATCCCGGCAGCCAGAACGTCTATGTGGGCCGTCCGGTCCGCCTCGTCCTCCATGCCTCCGGCGGGACCGGCCCGTACACCTTCACCGCCGCCAACCTCCCCACCGGGCTGAGCGTGGGCGCCGCCGACGGCGTCGTCTCGGGCACCCCCACGACCTGGGGTTCGCGCACCGCGACGCTGACCGTCACCGACGCGACGGGCAAGAAGGCCTCCGTCACCGTCTCCTTCACCGTCTGGTTCTGACGGACGACCAACCACTGGATGCCTCAAGTCGGCGCAGGGGACGGCATGGTGACGCCCCCTGCGCCTTCTCGGCTGCCCGGCCCGGCGGCGCGCCGGGCCTCTTTGCTGCGGGCGCCGGTCGCGCGAGGCCCTCAGCCGGTCACGGAGCGCAGCCGCAGTTCCTGGACGGGCCAGGGCGGCGGCTCGGCCGGGCCGAACCAGACCCGGACGTCCCGTCCCGTGCGCACCGGCAGCAGGGGGTAGTCGTTCTCGGCGTGCTCCGTGCGGTGCGGCGCATGGTCCGGGCCGAGGTGTCGAGCCGCGTACGCGGCGAAGGCGGCGGCGTCCGGCGGCTGACAGATCGTGGCGCCGACCTCGCGGGTCCCGGGGCTCGGCGTGAAGCCCGGGCCACGCAGCAGCAGGACGTCATCGCTGTCGACCATGGTGGCGTTGGCCGCGTCGCGGTGCGCGCGCCAGACCGGGCCGGTGTAGAACGCCTCCAGCGAACTCCGGCGCCGTCTCATGTCGGGGAACGAGCGGAGCCAGACGAACCGGTCGGGATCGTCGAGGTCGCGGAAGCGGCCGCCGACGCGGATGCCGACCGCTTGCTGGCCGGTCACGAACTCGCGCTCGAACAGCTCGATCAACGTGTCCCGAGCGCCGGGCCGCAGGGTGTACTGGCGCAGTTCCACGATGCTCATGCGCCGTGCTGCCCGGTGCGCGTGAAGTCCATGGTCCAGTTGAGTTCCCAGGTGCGGCCGCCGTCGGCGGAGAACTCCTGCTCCCAGCGGGCCGTGTCCGGCCCGAGGCGATACCAGACGAAATGCACCTGTATCGGGCGGCCGCCGTACGTGTCCACGCCGTGGAAGTCGCCACGGTCACCCGCGAAGCCGCCGACCACCGGGGGATCGAGCCGGCCGGTCCTGCTGTCCGCCCAGTGGATCGACCAGCGCTCGCTGTCACGGTCGAACAGCCGCAGGGTGACGCCCTGGCGGCCAAGGGTCGGAAAGGTGATCTCGTCGATGTTGCCCGCGCCCCCGAACAGTGGCCGGACCACCGCATGCCCCGGGAACTCCACCCAGGTCCCGGGGCCCGGGTCGAGCGGTGCGGTGAGTCGGCGATTGGCCACGTCCCAGGAGCCGTGCAGAAAGTCGAAAGCGTTCATGCGGCGCAGGTTAAGGAGCCTTCACTGACATCTTCTGTCAGTGAATACTGAGCGGCATGCGCGCGAGTCGGCTGGTCACCCTGCTTCTGCTGCTCCAGAACCGGGGCCGCATGACGGCCAAGGAGCTGGCCACGGAGCTGGAGGTCTCCGTCCGTACCGTCTACCGGGACGTCGAGGCGCTCGGCGCCGCCGGCATCCCGCTGTACGGCGACTCCGGGCACGCGGGCGGTTACCGACTGCTCGACGGCTACCGGACCCGCCTCACCGGACTGACCGCGCAGGAGGCGCAGGCCGCGTTCCTCGCCGCGCTGCCCGCCACCGCCGCCGAACTGGGTCTGGGGGAGGCGCTGGCGAACGCCCAGCTCAAGCTGCGGGCGGCGCTGCCCGCCGAGCTGCGCGAGCACGCCGGCCGGGTCCAGGCGCGCTTCTTGCTCGATGCGCCCGGCTGGTACGGCGACGCCGACGACACCCCGTATCTGGCGGGGGTCGCCGCCGCGGTGTGGGAGCGGCGTGCGGTGGTGCTGCGCTACCGGCGCTGGCGGGCGCCGCAGGAGATCGAGCGGCGGGTGGAGCCCTATGGGCTCGTCCTCAAGGCGGGCCGCTGGTATCTGGTCGCGGCGGGCGCGTCCGGCACCCGCACCTACCGGGTCGACCAGATCGATCAACTCCGGCCGCTGGACGAGGAGTTCACCCCTCCGGACGGGTTCGACCTGCGCCGGTACTGGGACGACTATCTCGCCGACTTCCGGGCCCGGCTCCACACCGGGGAGGCTGTGGTGCGACTCACCCCGGAAGGCGCGCGCCGACTGGGTGTGACACCCCCGCTCGCCGGGGAATGGGCGGAGGTCCGGGTGCCGATCGAATCCATCGCCCATGCCCACGGGGAGTTTCTGCGGCTGGGCGCCGACATCGAGGTCCTGGCACCACCCGAACTCCGCGACCGCATCGCGGAGACCGTGCGCACCCTGGCCATCCGATACCCCCGGTGACCGGGTGACGTTCGCCTCAGCGTGCCGGGGGCCGGTCGAGGTCATTCCCCCGGGTGCCAGGGGCTGTTGCGCCGTTGATGCGGGGGTCCGGACGAGGGCCGGATGGTGCCGCCACCGGCGTCGAGGTGGGTCGCCGCCAGGTGGGGACGTGGTTGCCATGGGCCGGTGGATGCGGGATGGTTGCCGTACGGCAACGTTTCCAACAAGGGTGTGAGGTGAGGGGTTCGCCCAGCGGATCCTCGACAATTGGTGTCTTCGACCGACGCGGCAACCGACGTCAACGCACAGGCGGGCTCTCTGTGGAGCAAGGCTCCCTACCCTGTCCTGATAGCTGATGCGCACGGCGCGATCGTCCTGGTCAACGAGGCCGCGGCCGCGCTTCTGCCGAAGGCGTGCCCCGGCGCGCGGATGAGCGACGCCGTCCCGGAATGGCTGGCGACGGCGCACACCGCGCTGCGCGTGCCCCACCAGGGTGACGGCTCCGCCATCCGTTCCGGTCCCGTGGACGACCGGATCTTCGAGGGCCACCCCACCGTCGAGGACGGCGGCACGGTGTTGTGGTGGCTGGTCGACGCCACCGATCACCTGCTGGCGCAGGAAGCGCTGCGGCGCGAGCGCGAACGGACCGCGTTCCTGGGCAAGGCCTCCAATTTGCTGCTCTCCTCCCTGAACGTGGACCGCTGCACCCATGTCACCGCGCAGATGGCGGCCGAGCACCTCGCGGACGCCGCGCTCGTCGTCGCCCCGGCGCGCGGCGACCGGCTGCCCCTGGTGACGTGTCTGCGCGGGGGCGCCCCCGTCACCTCGACGCCCACCGTCGACCCCGAATCCGTTCCCGGCCTCGCCGAGGCGTTGCAGGGTTTCCCGCCCGTCGCCACCCGGTGGGTCGAGCCCTCCACCGTCCCGGAGTGGGTCCTGCCCGAGGGGTTCGGGCAGGCCGGCTCGATAGTGGTCACCCCGCTGCCCGGATACGGCGTACCGGCGGGAGCCCTGATCCTGCTGCGGCGCGCGGGAAGCGCCGGGTTCACTCCCGAGGAAGAGGTCTTCGCCCGGCTGTTCGCGGCCAGGGCCGGCGCGGCGATGGCGGCCGCCCGCCTCTACGCGGACCAGTCGGCGATCACCGACGTCCTGATGCGCGAACTGCTCCCGCCCGCCCTGCACCAGGTGTCCGGCGTGGACTTCGCGGGCGGATACCGCCCCTCCGAGGACCACGAACGGATCGGCGGCGACTTCTACGACGTCCACCCCGCCATCACCGAAGGCGCGCCGTCGCTGGTGGTGCTGGGTGACGTGTGCGGCAAGGGGCTGGAAGCCGCGGTGCTGACGGGGAAGATCCGCAACACGCTGCACGCCCTGCTCCCCCTCGCCGACGATCACCAGCGGATGCTGCGCCTGCTCAACATGGCGCTGCTCAACTCCCATCACACCCGCTTCGCCACCCTGGTGCTCGCCTCGGCCGTACGGGAGGGCAGCTCGGTGCGGATGAGGGTGACCAGCGCCGGCCACCCCGCCCCCTTGATCGTGCGCGCCACCGGTGAGGTGCAGGAGGCCGACACCCGGGGCACCTTGATCGGCGCGATGCCCGACGTCCACGCGGAGACGGCCGAGCTGTTCCTGGCGCCGGGGGAGACCTGCGTCCTGTACACGGACGGGTTCACCGAAGCGCGCGGCGGCCCGATGGGGGACGCCCTGTTCGGCGAGGAACGGCTGCGGCGCGTGCTGTCGGAGTGCGCGGGTCTGCCCGCCGAGAGCATCGTGGAGCGCGTCCAGATGGTCGCCGCGCAGTGGCTCGGCAAGGGCCGGCACGACGACATGGCCATCGTGGTGGTCTCCGCGCCCCGCACCCACCACCTCAGCGCGGTGAACGGCCGCACACGGGGCAGGTTCACCGCATGAGTACGCGACTGCGCACGGCGGCCCCGGACACGCTGACGCCGGACGCGCCGGCCCCGGCCACGGCGCGCCCGCACGCGGCGCCCCCGCACACGGTGCCCCCGGCCACGGCGCCGCTGGAAACGGCGCTGTGGGAAGCCGCCTTCGCGGGGGACGAGTACGCGGCGACGGGCCTCGTGCGGCAAGCACTGGACGAGGGGCACGACCCCGAGAGCGTGCTGCTCGACGTGATCGCCAGGGTCCAGGTCAAGGTCGGCGAGGAGTGGGCCGCCAACCGGATGAGCATCGCCCAGGAGCACGCGGCGACGGCCATCAACGAACGGGCCGTGGCCGCCCTTTCGTTGCACCCGGCCGCGCGCACCGTCCCCGACCGCGGACGGATCACCGTGGCCTGCGTGGACGGCGAGTGGCACGCGCTGCCCGCCCGACTGCTGTCCGAGGTCCTGAGACTGCGGGGCTGGCACGTCGACTACCTGGGCGCGCAGGTTCCGGTACCGCACCTCATAGGCCACCTTCACCGCACCGGCCCCCAACTGGTCGCGCTCTCCGGCTCGATCGCGACCCGGCTGCCCGCCGCACACGCCACCATCACCGCCTGCCAGGCGGCGGGCGTACCCGTCGTGGCGGGCGGGGCGGCCTTCGGGGCGGGCGGGCGCTACGCCCGGTTGCTGGGCGCGGACGCCTGGGCCGCCGACGCGCGCTCCGCCGCCGACCGCATCCAGAGCAGCCCGCCGGCCCGTCCGGACAACGGCCATCAGCCGCTCGACGACCTGCCGCACCTGGACGATCAGGAGTACACGATGGTCACGCGGACGAGGACCGCCCTCGTACGCAGCGTGATGCGAGGTCTCGACGAGGCCTTCCCGGCCGTCCGGCAGTACGACGATCTCCAGCGCGAACGCACCGCCGAGGACCTGGCCCACATCGTGGACTTCCTCGCCACCGCCCTCTACCTCGACGACCCCGAGCTGTTCACCGACTTCATCGCCTGGACCGCCTCGATCCTCACCGCGCGCGGCGTGCCCGTACACAGCCTGCCGCCCGCACTCCACATCCTGGCGGGCGAACTCAAGGACTTCCCGCGCGCGCGGCGCATACTGCACCTCGGCACCGACCGGCTCGGCGCCGCTTCCACCGTCCCCTTCGCCCCCGCCAGGAACCACCCGTGAGCACCCTCCCCTCGAGCCACCTGAGACTGACGGCCATCGACACCGAGACGACGGTGCGCATAGAACTGCGCGGAGACCTCGACTACGACAACGCGGACGTCCTCCTGGAGGCCGTCACCGACAAGCTGACGGCCCACCCCCGGCTGCGCGATCTGCACCTGGGCTGCGCGGGCCTCGGCGCCGTCGACTCGACGGGACTGTCGATCCTGCTGATGATCCGCCGCCGTACCGACGCCGCGCACGTCTGTCTGCACCTGGAGGACCGCACTCCGGCGCTCGACCGGCTCCTGACGATCACGGGCAGCATGGAGTACCTCACGGCGCTCCCCGCCGACGCCGCCGCCCGCGAGAGCGCCGGCGCCAAGGAGCTCCGGGCGGACACGGAGGAATGACCGCATTGGCTCGCGGGTCCTGGGCACACTCGATGGAAGCCATGCCCCAACAGAACACCGCCGTCTCCCGGCCCCGGGACGTGCCGAGCGCCGTCGGCGCGCCGGTAGCCTGAACGCGTGACGCGGCCCGCCCCCGTCCCCAGCGGCGGATCCCTAGATACCGAGGTGTGAAACCGCATGAAGCGACGTGGACGGCTGCCGAGAGCGCTCGGGCCGCAGGGCACGACAGGACTGGGCAACCGCCTGACGGCGGCCCTTGCGCCGTCAACTCCCGTACGGGGAAGCTCTGTTGTGCGGTTCCTGCGCAAGACGGCCGAGCACGACGCCGTATGGCTGGGCGCGGCAGCGGTGCTGGGTCTTTCGGGCGGACGGGGCGCACGTCGGGCGGCGTTGCGCGGCGTCGGCTCGGTGGCGATCGTCGCCGCGATCAATCACGCCCTGGCCAAACCGGCCGCCCGTAGTTCCCGTCCCGTCCTGGACGCCCTGCCCGGGATCTTCCCCCGCCCGAGCACCGCCTCCCTGCCGTCCAACGCGACGGCGTCGGCCGCCGCCTTCGCCGCGGGAGTCGTCCTGGAGTCCCCGCGCTACGGCCTGGCCGCGCTGCCCTTCGCGACAGGGCTCGCCTGCATACGCGCGCAGGGCGGCCTTGACCATCGTCGCCGTGCGGCGGCCGGGGCGCTCGTCGGCATCGGAGCCGCCCTGCTGACCTGCCGATGGTGGCCGGTGAAGCCGGAGGCCGCGGCGGCCGCCGCACCGCCGCGCCGGCCGGCCCCCGCGCTCAAGGAGGGCAAGGGCCTGCATCTGGTGGTCAACCCGTCCTCGGGCATCGCCTGGTCCAAGGACACCGTGGACACCCTGCGCACCCTGCTCCCCGAAGCCTCGATCACCCTCTTCGAACCGGGCGACGACCTGCTGGCCCTGCTCGACGAGGCGGCGGTGCGCGCCGTCGCCGACGGCGGGGCGCTCGGCGTCTGCGGCGGCGACGGCTCCGTCAACGCCGGCAGCGCGACCGCCGCCCGCCATCGCGTCCCTCTCGCGGTGTTCCCGGGCGGCACCTTCAACCACTTCGCCGGGGACCTCGGAAACCAGACCATGGAGGACGTGGCCCGAGCGATCAGGGCAGGTGACGCGGTCACCGCCGACGTGGGCCGCGCCTCGTCCCCCGCGCGTCCTGGCACACCCCCCGAACAGGGTGCGGGCGCGGACGCCCCCGGCCCTTCGGCCGAGGTCTCCGCGGGCGGCGACCAACAGCAGCTCTTCCTCAACACGTTCAGCATCGGCGTGTACTCGGAGCTCGTCCACGCCAGGGAGCGCCTGGAGAAGCGCATCGGCAAGTGGCCCGCGGTCTTCGTGGGCCTGGCCAAGGTCCTTGCCACGGGCAGCCCGCTCTCGGTCGTCATCAACGGCCGTCCCCGCCGCCTCTGGCTGCTCTTCGCGGGCAACGGGATCTACCACCCCGCCGGTTTCGCGCCCACGTACCGCACCCAGCTCGACGACGGGCTCCTCGACGTACGCGCTGTGGAGGCCGGCACCCCGTTCGCCCGCACCCGGCTGCTGCTGGCCGTTCTGACGGGCACCCTGCACAGCTCCCGGGTGCTGACGACGGCCCAGGTGCGTCGGCTGGACCTCGAAGTCCTGGAGGGGGAGCCGCACTTCGCGTACGACGGCGAAGTCACCGACGCCACGTACCGGCATCTGGTTCTCGACAAACTTCGTCAGGCGGTCACGCTGTACCGACCCGCCGATCAGGACCAGTGGCTGCGTTGACGCCCGGGCGGCCGGGAAGGCGGTAGGCCAATTCCGGCCGCCGGTCGCCGTGTTGCGCAGGTCACACGCATGGGGTGGGGGAGTGGGGGCATGAGGAAGTCACGGTCCGCGTGAACGGGGCTCCCCCCTCCCCGATCCGGGCTTGCGTGCCCCGCCATCCCTCTCCCCCCTGGGATGTGCGGGGCCGCCGCATGTCGGGGGTCAGCGGCCCAGGATGTTGCGCACAACCATCCAGGCGAGTGCCGTGCCCAGGACGAGAACGACCCCGCGGCGCCCGAGCGCGAGCCGATGGCCGCGTCCGCGCACTCCGGCCAGGGCCCAGCGGCCATAGGCGTACCCGGCGAAGGGAAGGGCGGCGAGGAGAACGGGGTTGGCGTGCAGAGCGCCGCCCAGGTCGCCGTGCAGCAGCGCGTAGGTCATCCGAGTCCCGCCGCAGGCCGGGCAGTTGAGGCCGGTCGCCCAGTGGAAGGGGCAGCGGGGTAGGAGTTGCGCGGGCTCGTACGGGGAGTGGCCGTAGAGATAGGCGAGGCCGGCCACCGCGCCCAGGGCGAGGACGAGCGGGGTCGCGACGGAGGGCGGGAGCAGACGGCGCCCAGGGAGCGACTCCCCGGGCGCCGTCCGGCGGTTGGGCTGTTCAGCCACGCAGCACGTGGCCGTCCGCGTCCGTCTTGCCTTCGCTGACCAGGAGCAGGACGCCGTCGATCAGCGCCCAGACGCCGAAGCCGCCGCAGGTGAGGAGCTGGGCGATGGCCATGCCGGTGTGCTTGGTGTAGAAGCGGCCGATGCCGAAGGTGCCGAGGAAGAGCTGGAGCACGCCCGCCACGATCTTCGACTTGTCCGAGTACGGGCGGCCGTAGGCGTCGTAGCCGTACGGAGTCGGAGCCGGAGGCATCCCGCCGGGCTGGGGAGCTCCGTGCGGGTTGGGGGACTGGGCGCTCATGAAATGTGTTCACTCTCAGAAATGGGTGACGCCCGGGGGCTGCCCGGACGCTGTTCGAACACCCTAGCCTTTGCTGATCCATCATCAAAAACTGACCTGAACCAGACCTTCCTGGTAGAGGGGGCTTCGGGTTCGTTCGGCGTCGCGCGGCGGTGGCCGTGACGGCGCGCACCCCGGCGAGCTCCGCTCAGGTCATGCCGCCCCCGATCTCCGCTGTTCGGCCGCGCGGGCCTGACGGCGCAGCTCGGTGCGGGCCGCCGGGGAGTGACCGGCTCCGGCGCTCCAGTACGCGTGCTGGGCGATGCGGCAGGACAGCAGTTGCAGGCGCCGCCGCAGCACGGTGCGGAACGGGGTGCGGGCGAGCGCCTCGTATGTGCGGATCCAGTCGCGCTGTGTTTCTACAAGGTCCGGAGGAAAGGTTCGCGCCATGGCTCGATTAGAGCACGTGTTCGAATTCTTGCGCACGTCCGGGATGCGGCGTTGCGCGACGGGGATCGGCACGCCCCTGCTCCTCCCGGATGACCCGCCGCGCCCGGCCGTCGAGGGGGCCGTAGCGTTTCGGCCATGTGCTGGAGTGCGACGGCCGATCTCATCGCCGGTGGCGCCATCACGGCCGTCGGCATGGCCTCGGTTGCCTCGGCGGCCCGGCGTCCGCTCGACCTGCCGCTGGCGGCGCTGCCCCTTCTGCTCGGCGGCCATCAGATCGTCGAAGTCGTGGTCTGGCACAACGGTGGCGGCACCGGCCCCGCCACGGTGATCTGGGCCGTCATCGCGCTTCCCCTGGTGGCGCTGTGGGTTCCGGCGGCCGTACTCTGCGCGGCGCCGCCCGGTGCCCGCCGCCGTCTGCTCATTCTCCTGGTGGCGGGGGTCGCGACGTGTGCGGCGCTCGCCCACGCCCTGGCGAGCCGTCCCGTGACGGCCGAGATCCGGGGCCATACCGTCGGGTACTCCCTCGGGCTGCCGTGGGCCGGCCTGATCGTGCTCGGCTACCTCTTCGCCACCATCGGCTCCCTGCTCCTCTCCGGTGACCGGGGCCTGGTCCTGTTCGGGGTGCTGGTGGCGGTCGGGGCCGCGGTCTCCTTCGGCCTGTGGCGCCAGGAGTACATCTCGACGTGGTGCGCCTTCGCCGCGCTCTGCTCGGTGGTCCTGTGGTTCTGGGTCGGGCGACGTCGTCCGCGCACACCGGTGCCGTCGGCAGAGCCCGCACCCTGAAGGACGTGCCGGGCTGTGCCATCCGCCTAGCCCGGGCCGGACCGGGGGTCAGCGGGCGCGGCGGATGCGGATCGGGCCACGAGCCGTCGTCGGCTCGACCGGGCTTCCGGCCTGGGTGATCTCCACCTCGCCGGCCGCGACCAGGCGCCGGGCCGCGCGGCGGGCCGGCTCCATGAGGGCGCGCCAGCCGTCGTCATCGCCTTCGTACGCCGCCCGCGCGGCGTCGGAAGGGCAGATCGAGGCGGTCGGGGCGCGGGACGCCAGGAGATCGAGGATGGTGCGTTCCAGGCGCCGCTCCGTCGCCCGTTCGATGTCCGTCACTCCGCCAGTGTCACACCGGGGCTCCCGCGCGTCAGGGCAGGACGGCTCAGTCGGCCTTCTCGTACGCGCGGGCGAGGTGGCGCTGGAGACGGGCGTGACGGAACTGGTAGACCGCGCCCGCCTGGCGCAGCACACCGCGCCGGTGCGCGTCCTCCAGGAACGCCACGACGGACCACGGAAGCCGGCCGGTCAGCGGCAGCCAGATGCGGGAGAAGACCGTCCACTGGCCCCAGGAGGTCAGGCAGAACATGTACCCGAGGGCGCCGCTGAGCCCGCTGATCACCCCGAGCTTGAGCGCGGCCGTCAGATGCCACACGACCGGCCCGAGCACCGCCGACAGGGGACCCATCATCGCCATGGACCCGACTCCGATGAGCAGGCCGAACACCGGTGTCCAGATGAGGAGTTGGGTCGCCACCGTCCGGCCGTTGGTCCGCAGGAGGCTGACCGGGTCGACGGCCGAGCGGATGTCCAGGGAGGTCTCGAAGAGCGTGAGCAGTCCGATGGTGGGGCCGGTCGCGACGGCGAACATGAGGCTGTAGATGAGGCCGTCGGTGAGGCTGCCGACCAGGACGTCATGGAGGGCGCCGTGGTAGGCGATGCCGTTGATCGCGCCGCGCACGAAGCCATAGCCGATCCCGAAGAGCACACCGCACAGGGCTCCGGTCACCAGGCGCCGGAGCATGTGCCGCAGTGATCCGCGCTGTCTGCCGCGCACCCTCATGCGGACGACGGACGGCTCCACCGCCGCGTCCCTGGCGGCGACCATCACCCAGTACGCGATCCCGAAAAGGAGCCCGGCCAGGGGCCCCGCCACCAGACCGTCCACGAGTTGGTAGGCGAGCGGATCGAAGGGGAGGCCCGCGACGCCGTCGACGACCGCGACGGCCAGACAGACCACCAGCGCGGTCACCGCGGTCCGGGCCAGGCGGCCCATTCCGTGCCCAAGCCGCCACCATTCGAGGTTGGGGGTGTCGAGCCGGTTCAGGTGGTGGGCGAGATACCCCAGCCAGTACCGGGCGCGCTCCGGATCCCAGGTGTGGTGCGGACCGCCGTCGCGGCGGTTCCCAGGGCGGGGGCGGTAGGCGGCCGTGGTGAAGTTGTCGAGAAGGTGCTCCTCCAGCGCCTCGGGGGTGCCGAAGCGGCCGGTGTCAAGGAGCGCCGCCGGGTCGCCGCCCGGGGTGTCGCTGTAGACGGCGCGGGCCAGGGTGACCATCAGCGGAGTGGTCAGGACCGCGGCGAGGTGGGCGGCCGCAGGGCCGGGACGGGGCTCGCGCAGTTCGTTCAGGACGGGCTCCCAGGCCGTCGCCGAACGGTCCCGGCCACCGGACTTGCGGGTGGTACGGGGGAGATAGGCGGCCAGATCGTCCAGGGTGAGGTCGGTCAGTTCGATCGCCGCGGCCGAGGTGAGGACATCGGTCTCCTCCACCGCGGCGGCGTACTCGGACGGACGGCTCGTCAGGAGCAGGGGCAGCGTGGTGGCGTTGAGGGCTTCCAGCGCCGGGCGGCGCAGACCGTCGGCTATCTCGTCGAACCCGTCGAGGACGGGGAGTATGTGGCCGGTCTCTACGAGTCCGCCGGCCAGGGTGGTTCCCCCGGGCCCCGGGACGACGAGACCGGGGTGGTCGCGGGTGAGCTGGGCGGCGAGCCAGTCCCGGAGGGTGAGCGCGGTCGGGTCCCAGGAGCCGACGCTGAAGATCACCGGGACGGGGTCGGCGCGCCCCCGGGACTTCAGGAAATCGAGGACGAAGCGCACCGCGAGGATCGTCTTGCCGGAGCCCGAGCGGCCCAGCACCACAAGACGCCCGGACGGGATCCGCCCGTACACGTCCACGATCGCGTCCAACTGCCCGCTGAGGTCCAGGGGTTGATGGCTGCTGCCCGGCGGCAGACGGCGGATGTTGGCCCAGTGGTCGGTCAGTTCCTCGGCGACCGGCCGCCAGCGCACCGGCAGCGGATAGGGGTCGTGGACCTGGCGCCGCTCCTCCTCGTGCCGCCACCGGCCGGCCACCGTCTGCGCGACCTCGTCGGCGACATCGGCCAGCACGTGGCGCAGCGGCGACACCGGCGGCACACCCGCGGAGCGTGGCGGCCCGCCCGGCCCGGAGGCATCGGCCGGAACAGATGATTCCGGCGGTGTGCCGGCGCCGTCCGCGGTCCGGCGGACGGCGGAGGCCAGCAACCGTTCACGGCCCTCGGAGTTCAGGCCGAGCGCGTCCGCCAGTAACCGGACGGTGGTCATCCGGGGGTCGGCGCGCTCACCGGTCTCCAGGCCGCGGATGGTACGGACGCCGACTCCGGCGCGTTCCGCCAACGCCTCCTGCGTCAGGTTCGCCTCGTGCCGCAGCTCCCTCAACAGGGCACTGAACTCACTGGTCACCGGTCGGCCTTCCCCCTCGGCATGGACGATTTCCCCAGGTGAGGGACTCTAGCGCGGCCACCGGCCGTAAACGGCCGGTCGGTCGGCCTGTCCCGTTCCACCCCCCACGACCAACGTCGACGGCAACAGCCCCCACCTCACCCCAGGAGGATCCGCGATGCCGACGACCTCGACCCGCGGCCGGCCGGCCGCCGCCGAGCTCACGTGCCAGGAGCGCGAGGTGCTCCGCGGAGTCGGCTGCGGCCTGACGGACCACGAGATCGCCCATGCCCTCGCGCTCCCCGAACGCGCGGTGCACGACCAACTCGGCCGGATCCTGACCAAACTCGGGCTGCGCGACCGGACCGCCGCCATCGTCCACGCCTTCGACAGCGGCCTCGTCGAGCCCGGCCGGGGCCGACGCGCGGCCTCCCGTCCGGCGCACCGGGCGCCCGTCCGTCCGTCCCGCACCCAGCGCGTACGGATCTCCGTGCTCGGGCCGCTGCGGGCGTGGCGCGACGGCCGGCCGGTGGACCTGGGGCATCTGCGCCAGCAGGCCGTGCTGGCGTCGCTGGCCCTGTGCTGGGACCGGACGGTGAGCAAGGACGAACTCCTCGACGGCATCTGGGGGATGGAGCCGCCGCTCACCAAAGTCGTGCCGGTGTACATCTACCGGCTGCGCCAGGTCCTGCACGTCGAGAACCGGGCGGACTCGGTCATCCGGCGCGACCGCTGCGGCTACCAACTGGTCCCGGACACGGTCGCGGTGGACGTCGAGCGCATGGAGGAACTGGTCGCCGACGCCGGGGCGGCCGAACGGGCCGGTGCGCTCGACGAAGCGGTCCGGGTCTGCGCCCAGGCGCTGGACCTGTTCCGCGGCGAGCCCCTGGCCGGGCTGCCGGGCCCTTTCGCGGAGCTGGAACGAGTACGCCTCACCGAACGCAGGACCGGTATCACCCTGCGCAAGCTGGACCTGCAACTGCGGCTGGGGCGCCACGCCCAGGCGGTCGGTGAGCTGTGGGCCCTGGCCGTGGCCCGGCCCCTGGACGAATCCGTCGCCGCGATGCTGATGCGCGCCTTGTGCCTCAGCGACCGGCAGGCCGACGCGCTGACCGTGTTCGAGCGCACCCGCCGCCGACTGGCCGACGAACTGGGCGTGACCCCGAGCCGGCTCCTGCGCGGGACACACCGCACGATCATGCTCGGCCGCGACATCGGCCCCACCCCGGCCACGCCATGACGGGCCCCACCACGCCCCGTACCTGCGACGACGAGCTGCTCCTGGCGCGGATCTCCGCCGCGGCGGGCCGCGCGGGCCTCGGCAAGCGGCTGGCCACCTATGCCGCGACCGCGTACCGCCCCCGCACCCGGGCCGGCCTGCATCGGGCGATCCGCCGCCTGTCGGCCCGCGCGCCGGACGGCCGCTACCGGGCGGCGGGGGCGCGACCCAACGCACGACTCGATCTGTACGAAGGCGGGATGACGGTGGCCGTGAAGGGCCGGATCCACATCGTCCGCTACGACGAGACCGCGGTGTTCCGGCGCAGCAGGCGATCGCGCGGCCCTTCCCCGTTCGAGACCGCCCTCATCCACCTGCTCACCGACGTCGAGCGCAAGCGCTTGGTGCTGCACGCCAACCCGGAAGGCGGTGACGCGGAGGCCTGGCAGCACGAACTGCGACGAGCCGTCACCCGTGCCCAACTGCCCGCCGCTCTCGCCGCCCTGCACCGGGGTGAGCGCGTCTTTTTCGCCGGCATCTGGCTGACCACCGAGCACATCGGCTTCCGCGACCTGCGTCTGCCGTGGCCGCAGGTGCAGCGGATCGGCATGAGCGGGGGGTTCCTCACCGTCACGGTGGGCGGGCGCCGACACCGACTCGGACCGGAGGCGTCGACCATCCCGAACGTCTTCGTCCTGCGCACCCTCGCCGAGTGCTGCCGCGCCGGCGGCAGCGGGGTCGCCGACGGCGGGTGACCCTCGCCGGTCACTCCTGGCCCCTCAACTGCGGTTGAGATCAAGCAGGTTCGGCTTCAGCACCTCCGCGCACCATCGGCGGAAGTCGGTCGGAGCGGCCGATGGGGTGGCCTTATGCTCGGCGTCGTAGATGCCGCCGTTCTGTGCGGCGGCCATGTCGACCAGGCCCTGCGCCCAGGCGGCGCTCATGCCGTACCGCGTCATCGTCTCCTGGTACGCCCGCTCGTCGACCTGCTGGAAGCCGATCGGGCGCTCCAGTACCTCGGACAGGACGTGTGCCATGGCGTCCGGGGACAGCGTGTCGCCGATCACCGGAACGGTGTCCTGCCCGCTCCAGGAACCGTCGACCAGCAGGGCGGCGGCGGTCGCGGCTATGTCGCGAGTGGCGACGGTGGCCAGCGGACGGTCGGCGGTGTTCGGGAGGGAGAACGTGCCATGGGCCTTGATCGACTCGGCCTGGTGCAGGAGATTCTCCATGAAGAACGGCATGGCCAGAGCGCGGTAGTGCACTCCGGTCCGCTCGATCATGTCGTCCATCGCGAACGCGGGCGACAGCAAGCCCGCGGGCCTGCCGTAGGCGCGACCCAGGCTGGTGACGCCGACGACGCGCTCGACGCCGTGGTCCGCGAGGGCCTCGCAGGCCGGGCGGGTGAAGCCGAGGTAGTGCTCGTGGATGTCGTCGGCGGCGGGGTTCGGGGGGACCAGCCACAGCATGCTGTCGGCTCCCCGCAGGGCATCGGCGAGCGTCGCCGGGTCACGGTGCGAGCCCCGTACGACCTCGGCGCGCTCGCGCGTGCGCGGGGTCAGGCGGGAGGGATCGCGAGCGATCACCCGGACCCGGACCGAATGCCCGCCGTCCAGCAGCGCATCGAGAACCTGGCTGCCGATCTGGCCGGTGGGAGCGGTGATGACGATCAAGGGGGGGCCTCCTGCGGTGCGGCGATCGCTGTTTCCATCGCTAACACTCACACGTTTCCGCTGTTTATGCAAACCGCTAACGGTGGTCGGTTATCATCGGAAACATGGCCATCGACCGCTCCGCCGCGCCGGAGAGCAACCGTGAACGGATCATCGCCGCCGCCGTCCACCTTCTCGCCGAGGGCGGGCGCGAAGCGGTGTCGACGCGTGCGGTGAGCAGCGCGGCAGGCGTGCAGGCGCCCACCATCTACCGCCTCTTCGGCGACAAACAGGGTCTGCTCGACGCCGTCGCCGCGCACGGCTTCGCGACGCACCTCGGCACCAAGGCCCGGCTCGAACCGTCGGATGATCCGGTCGAGGACCTCCGCGTCGGCTGGACCCTCAACCTGGAATTCGGCCTCGCCCACCCGGCCCTGTACACCCTCATGTACGCCGAACCCCGCCCGGGCGCCATGCCGCCCGCCGCCGTGGCCGCGCTGGAGATCCTCGGGGAGCACATCCACCGGATCGCCGAGGCCGGCCGGCTCCGGGTCGACGAAGCGCGGGCGGCCCAGCTGGTCCATGCCGTCGGCGGAGGCGTCACCCTCGCTCTGATCGCCACGCCCGAGGACCGCCGTGATCTCTCCGTGTCCCGACTGGCCAGGGAGGCGGTCATCGGCGCGATCACCACCGACGCCCCCGGCCCGACGCCACCGGGCCCCGCCGGCGCGGCCCTCGCCCTGCGCGCCCTCCTGCCGGCGACCGACGTACTGACACCGGGCGAGCGCGGCCTGCTCATCGAACTGCTCGACCGCATCGCGCGAGCCGGGTAGTCCCGGGCCCGCTGTGCGCGCGTTTTTCTACAGCTCCAACAGGGGCTCAAGGGCCCGCAGTTGGCGGCGGATGTCGTCCAGCGGAAGGGTCCGGTCGCGTTCCAGGACGAGATAGATGAAGATGCCGCCTTCGCGCAGACGCGGCAGTGGCCGGATTATGTGCAGCTCCGCGCCGAGTGTGATGAGGATGTCCTCGACGCTGTCCTGGGGGTAGCCGAGAAGCTCCAGGGTGTAGAGCTTGGCGCGCATGACGTCGCTGTCGCCGTAGGCCACCTTGTCCATGTCCAACCCGCTGCCGCGGTCCAGCGCGCCGAGAACCCGGCGCTGCTGGAAGTCGACGATCGCGACGCCCGTGGCCCCCTCGATCGCCAATGCCTTCATTAAGACACCGTTGAGGCTGTCCATCCGTGTACGCCCTTCTTCCACGGGAAGCGAAAAGGGGCGCGGTGCCGCCCGGACTCCCTGGTACTTCAAAGCCTGCACGCTGACGGGCGGGTCACACCTCGTGCGCCGGGCGCAGGAGTGTTCGGAGGGTCAGCGGTCGGCGAAGATGGGGCTCCGCCCGTTGGCCGTCCGAGCAGAGGAGTGCTTGCGCAGATGCCCGCTTCCGGTTCCCCCTCCGATGCACCCTCGGGTTCCAGTTCCAAGCCCCCGACGATCGCCGATGTCGCGCGCGTCGCGGGGGTGTCGCGTACGACGGTCTCGCACGCGCTCAACGGCCTGGGCAAGGTGGACCCCCGTACCAGGCAGCGGATCAAGGACATCGCCCTGGACCTGGGATACCGGCCCAACCTGCGGGCCCAGCGGCTGCGAACCGGCCAGGCGAAGGCCGTCGCCCTGGTGTCGTCGATGCCGTTCGCGGTGGCCGGGGGCCCGTCGCGGCTCGGCTTCTACATGGAGGTGGCCGCCGCCGCAGCCGAGAGCGCGCTCGTCCACGACTACGCCCTGGTGCTCGTGCCGCCCGTGCAGTCCGGGACCGCGCTCTACTCCCTGGACATCGACGGGGCCATCGTGGTCGAGCCCGACATCGACGACGCGGCGGTCACCCAACTACGCGCCCGGGGGCTGCCGTACGTCGCCCTGGGCCGGCCGGTCGCGGCGGACGACGACGCCCCGTACGTGGATCTGTGGGGCGACGAGGTGACGACCCTGCTCCTCGCGCACCTGCGGGAACAGGGCGCCGAACGGCCGGCGCTCATCGTGGGCTCGGGCTCGCGGCATTCGTCGGTCGACGCCCGGACCGCGTACGGACGGATGGCCGCGCAACAGGGCTGGCCCCCCGTCGTCGAGGCGTGGCCCGAGACGGGGGGCGAGAAGGAGGCGTACGAGCGCTGTACGGCGCTGCTCGCCGCGCACCCCGAGACCGACGCGATCTGCGCGCTGGTGGACGCGTTCGCGGTGGGGGCGGTCCGTGCCATCCAGGACAGCGGACGCTCCATCCCGGACGACGTCCTGGTCGCCACCCGCTACGACGGGCTGCGCGCCCGCACCTGTCAACCACCCCTCACCGCCGTCGATCTGCATCTGGACCGGGCGGCGTCCGACGCGGTGGAGCTGCTGCTCGCGGGGTTGCGCGGCGCGACGGCCGCGCCGGCTGCGGCCACGGCCCCCGCGCCCACGCTGATCGCGCGCGCCTCCTCACTCAGGGGACCACGCTGATCGCGCGCCTCCTCACTCAGGGGCTCGCGATGAGGACGGTCCCGGAGACCAGCGCGAAGACCAGCACGAACAGCCGCATCCTGCGGGCATCGATGCGCTGATGCACCACCCGGCTCAGCCACGCCCCCGCGGCGATCGCCGGGAGCAGGGCGACCGCCCAACCCAGATCCGCCGCACGCCCCTGTCCGGTGCCGAACAGGAGCGCCAGCGACGCCACTTCACCCACCAGGAAGCAGGCGGCGACGGTGGAGCGGAGCTCGGCGGGCGGCCGGTGCTGGTAGACCAGCGCGAGCGGGGGACCGCCGACTCCGGTCGCGGTCTCGGTGAGGCCGGTCACCAGTCCCGCGCCGACATACGCGACGCGGCCGGGGGCGAAGGCGGGCGCGGCCAGGCTGACGAGCGCCGCAAGCACCGTGGCGCCGCCCACGAACAGCCCGATGTCACGGTCCGGGATGAGCCGGAGCAACACGAGCCCGCCCGGCGTCGCGACCAGTCGGGCCACGGTGATCCAGCGGGCCCCGCGCAGATCCAGCGAACCGCGTTCACGCCAGGCGACGTACAGGTTCAGCGGAATCATCGACGCGAGGACGAACACGGGCAGCAGCGACGGATCGAGGATCCCGGCCACCGGGGCCACGACCAGCGCGAACCCGAGCCCGCTGCCGCCCTGGACGAACGCGGCGATCCCGACCGTGACGGCGAGGATCACCAGGGTCTGAAGGCTCACTGTGCTGTGCTCCCGTTCCGTGCCGTGGAGGTTCGTGCGACCCACTTCTCCGCGACCGTCCCTGCGGCGGACTCCCGAACGGCCTTGTTCCGCGCGGTCGTTGAGGTCGGGTGTGCGCGGGAGACGGGCGCCCGTGACACGGCGGTCCGGGCCAGGGCCGTGGCGCGGCGCACCAGCGCGGGCCCGTCCCAGTCGGTGGGCCGGCCGTGCCACATCCGCAGGCGGCCCGCCACGAACACGGCATTGATCTGGTCCCGGTTGCCGCGCCGCACCAACTCCCAGGGCAGGTCCCAGGACAACGCCAGCTCGGGCGTCGCTATGTCGACCAGGAGGAAGTCGGCCGCCATTCCGGCCGCGATGCTGCCGGTGTGCCCGCCGAGGCCGACCGCGTCCGCGCCCCCGGCGGTGGCGTGCTCCAGCCAGGTCCAGCCCGCCCCGCAGGACGAGTCGCCGGTGGTCAGCCCGTACGCCAGTCGCTGAGCGAACTCGGCCGCCTCGACGAGCCGGAACCCGTCGCCGCGGGTTCCGTCGCTGCCGATGCCGAACCGGACGCCGCGCTCGGTGAACGTGGTCGCGGGTGCCACCGCGTTGCCCTTCCAGGCGCTCGCAACGGGGTTGTAACTGACGGCAGTTCCCGTGTCGGCGAGCAGGGACACCTCGCGGGGCGTCAGGAGGGTGGTGTGGGCGGCGAGCAGGTGGGGGCCGAGCGCGCCGACGCCGGCCAGGTTCTCCAGCGGCCTGAGTCCATGGCGCAGCAGGGAGCGTTCGACCGCCGCCAGATGCTCGTTGACATGCATCTGGACCACCACCTTGGCTTCCGCGGCGAGGCGGTGCGTGGCATGCAGGGTGGCGGGGGTGGCGGCGTCGGGGATGGAGATCGCGAGGGAGGGATGGATCAGCGGATCGTCGGTGTACGCGGCCAGATGCCGCTCCGCCCGCCGCATCACCACCGCGGAATCGGTGTCCGCGCCGGTGCCGGTGTCGTCGCAGATCAGCCCGAGAACACAACGGATGCCGGCGTCCCGTGCGGCGCAGGCGACCACATCGGTGTCCACGGCGGCCCGCGTCCCGGCATCGGTGACGGTGGTGAATCCGCCGCGCAGGGACTCCAACGCGGCGAGTTTCGCCGCCACATAGGCCGATTCCTCGTCGAGGGCGCCTTCGAGCGGCACCCACACCCGGCGGAATATCTCCGAGGGCTCGCCAAAGGCGAGGGCCGCGCCGAAGCTCTGGGTCAGGTGGTGGTGGCTGTCGACGAAGCCCGGCATGAGCAGCTGACCGGGCAGCCGCAGGGCCTGGAGGTGCGGATGGGTACGCTCCACTTCCTCGGTCGGCCCGACCGCCTCGAACGAGCCCGCGGAGACGACCACCGCGTACAGCTCCATGACTCCTTCCGGCAGCAGGACCGCGTCGGGGACGAGGAGCAGCGGACCGCGCGTGCGCAGCCGCTCCCGGATGTGCTGGTTCATCGGTTGCCTTCGGTGCGCAGATCGGGGCCGGGGCGTACGGACAGCCGGGCGGCCAGGGCCGGCCCGACGTGATGGAAGAGGACGTTGAGGACGGCCGCCACGAACGCGCCGACCGCGACGCCGCTTTCGAGCAGGATGCGGACGGAGGCGGGGAACCCCTGGTAGACGTCGGGGACGAGGATCGGCAGCAGGCCGAGCGCGAGGGCGACGGCACAGATGAACGTGTTGGTGTGTCGGTCCAGGTCGCAGCGGGCGAGCATCTGCACACCGAGCACGGTGATCACCGCGAAGACGACCATGGCGGTGCCCCCGACGACCGGCGCCGGGACGACGCTGATGGCCCGGGTCACCGGTGCCAGGAACCCGATGGCGATGAGGAAGACCCCCGCGGCCGCCGTGACGAAGCGGCTGCGTACACCGGTGACGCGGACGATGCCGATGTTCTCGCCGCTCGTCACCATCAACGGCAGCCCGAACAGGCCGCCGAAGGCCGAGACCAGGGCGTCGCCGCGGATCGTTTTGGGCACGGCGACCCGTTGGTCGATCTCCTTGCCCACCGCCTCGGCGTTGATGACGGTCTGACCGGTCGCCTCCGCCATGGACGCCAGGCTGTAGAGCATGAGCGGCAGGGCGGCCAGCACGTCGAACCGCGGCGAGCCGAACGGCATCAGCCGCGGCACGTCGACCCAGCCGCCCTGGCCCAGGTGGCCGAGGCTCACGTCCCCGAGGGCCAGCGCGAGGACCGTACCGGCCACGAGGCCGAGCATGACCGAGAGTTGACGCAGTACGCCGCGCAGGAGCAGATGGCCGACGACCGTGAAGCCGATGGTCGCCAGGCCCAGCGCGAGATGGCCGGGCGCGGCGAAGTCGTGCTCGCCGGGGCGCCCGGTGACCAGCAGCGCCCCGACCTTGACCAGGTTGATGCCGACGATCACGATCATCGTGCCGATGACGAGGGGCGGGAAGTACGTCAACAGCCGTGCGAACAGGGGCAGTACGGCGAAGGTGAAGACGGCCGTCAGGACGACCGCGCCCGTCGCGACCCGCAACCCGTGCTCGTCGGCGATGGCCAGGAAGAGGATCAGGGGCGCGCCGCCCGGCAGCATGACGAACGGCAGCCGGGGCCCGAACTTCCAGAGCCCCAGGGACTGGATCAGCGATCCCACGCCGGACAGTACGAAGGCGGCGGAGAGCAGATCGACGGTCAGCCCCGCGTTGAGCCGCAAGGTGGCGCTCATCAGGAAGATGGCGGAGATGGGGGTGGCCGCCATGACGAGCACGTGCTGCACCCCGAAGAGCAGGATCCGCCCCAGCGGACGGCGCTCGTCCACCGGGTGGACGCCGGCGTTCCCGGCCGCCGAGGGGGGTGCGGGCGGGGGCGTGGGGTCGGTGGTTCCGGCTTCCGTACGGGGCGGAGAGGCGGGGGAGTGGTCCGGGGCGGTGGCTGGGTCGGGGGCGGCGGGCAGGGAGCGGCGGCGACGGGACACGTGCGAGCTCCATTCGGGGTCGCGAGCGCGAAATTCAGCCGTGGACCGGCCCGGACGGGAGCCACACACGATCGGCCAAATCGATTTGGCCGTCAGTATGGGGAGGGTGAAGAGGGGGAGTCAAGGGGTGGGGCGGGGCTCGGCGACACGGGAGGGGTGCGCTCGGCAGCCTGCCCTCGCGGGGGCCCCCGGCACGGCGTCGCGGGGCAGCGGCGTGCCGAGCGGGGCCCCGTCCATGGGACCGGCCGGTGGCGTGCCGAGGAGGCGGGCCCAACTCATGGAACCGGCGGGTGGCGTGCCGAGGAGGCGGGCCCAACTCATGGAACCGGCGGGTGGCGTGCCGAGGAGGCGGGCCCAACTCATGGAACCGGCGGGTGGCGTGCCGAGGAGGCGGGCCCAACTCATGGAACCGGCGGGTGGCGTGCCGAGGAGGCGGGCCCAACTCATGGAACCGGCGGGTGGCGTGCCGAGGAGGCGGGCCCAACTCATGGAACGGGTCGGCGGCCTATCGAGGGGGCGGGGTCCCACTCGTGGAACCGCCTGGTGGCGTGCCGAGCGGGGCGGGGGCCCGCCCATGGAACCGACCGGGGGCGCGCCGAGCGGCGGGGCCCCGCCCGTGGAACCGACCGGCGGCGTACCGACCCCGCGACGCCGCCCGGTCCCATGGCTGGGCCCCGCTCCCTACGCGCGCCGAGCCCTCGGCCCGCCGGGCTAACGGGACAGCAGCGCGCAGACGAAGTCCTCCTCGACGGCGCGCAGATGCGCGAGCAGGTCGGGGTTGGTCCTCTGGCTCACCTGGGTGGTGATGGAGAGGGTGAGGCTGCGGCGGCCGTCCGGGGTGCCCACGCCGAGTTGGGTGTAGCCCGCCGTGTTGCCGGTGTGCCCGTACACGACACCGCACCGGGTGGTGTACTCGAAGATCGCCAGCCCCGCCCGGTTGGCGCCGGGGCCCGCCGGCTCCGACGCGCCTTTCACGAAGGTCCGCTGCTGCCTGCGGGTCGCGTCGCTGATCAGCCTGCCACCCGCGTAGCCGGCCATGAAGGTGTTGAAGTCCGCCGGGGTGGAGACCAGGCCGCCCGATGCCCAGGAACCGGACGCGCCGAACAGGGTGGAGACGTCCTCGGGCCGTTCCCCCGGCTCGACGCCATAGCCGTGCAGATAGGGCTCGGGCAAGCGGTAGCCGGACGGGAGGCTGGTGCCGGTGAGGCCGAGCGGCTTGAAGACCTCCGAAGCCAGCAGCTCTTCGTAGCTGCGCCCGGTCGCCGCCTCGGCCAGGAGGGCGATGGCGATGTTGTCGGAGTTGGAGTACTGGTAGCGGGACCCGGGGGCGAACTCCAGGTCCTGGTCGGCGACGAAGTCGAGCAGGTGCCGGGGGTCGAACACATGGTGCGGATCGGCCCGGAGCAGATCGGCGAACTCCGGTGCCTGGCTGTAATCGGGCAACCCACTGGTGTGGTTGAGCAGTTGACGCAGCGTCACCTCGCCCCAGGAGGCAGGCAGGGAGGGCAGTCGGTGGGCGATGGTGTCGTTCAGGCGGAGCCGCCCGCGGTCGACCAGACGGAGCGCGACCGCGCCGCTGAACGCCTTCGCGGCGCTGGCCAGCCGCATGTGGTCGGTGGCGCGGGGCGGACGGCCGGTGTCGGTGTCGGCCACTCCGGCCCGGACCACCCGTACGCGTCCGCCCTCCCGGAGCACCGCGATGGCGCCGGGCGGCCCGTCCGGGCGGTGGACCAGTTCCCGCAGCTCGCCCTGGAGGGCATCGTCCCCGTTGCCGTGGGGGTGTGCTCCGGCCCGGCCGGTCGGAACCCCGGGCTCATGGGGCGCCGCCCCGGCCTGGCCGGTCAGCGCGAGCGAGGCGGCGAGCAGGACGACAACCCCGCGCCCGCCGTGGCGGGAGAGCGGCGAACGACGGCAGCGCAGTGACACGAAGGGCCTCCGAATGACGACGCGGCGGGAGCGGCGGCTGTTCCGGCCGCCCCGTACCACCCGCCGGTACGCCATGCATCACCTGTCACCCCGGCGCCGAAACGCCCCGACCTGCGAAGTGACCCGCCCAGCGCAGCACACGAGCCCCCGGGGGAGCGCGGGAAGTCACGGGCCCTGACCCAGGTCCCGACCCCGGCCCCGCCGCCGTCCGTACGTACTGCGTCCCCGGGGGACCCGCCACATAGGTGCGCGCCATAGATCCCGGACGAGGCCGGTGAGACCGGCACATGGTCCGGCCCGACGGCCCTCCCTACTGTGATCCGAATCCACCAGCTCATCCCGGTATCCGCCGGGCATCCGTCAACTCAGCCCCGCCGTACAGCACTTCACCCCCCCAGGAGAACCCATGACAGTTCACGCCACCGGCCCGGGCACCCATACCGGCCCCGGCCCGGGCACCCATACCGGCCCCGGCCCGGGCACCGGCACCCACACCGGCACCGGCCGTCAAAGGCGCAGGGCGTGGTTGCGCCGCGCGTCCGCGCCACTCGCGGTCGCGTTGCTCGCCCTGCTGGGGCCGGCGGCCTCGCCACAACAGGCCTCTGCCGCAAGCGAATTGACCCGAGTGACGAACTTCGGCTCCAATCCGGGCAACCTCGCCATGTACGCATACGCTCCGGCGAACCTCCCGGCCAACGCGCCTCTGGTCATAGCCCTGCACGGCTGCACGCAGTCGGCGGCCGACTACCACAGCCACGCGGGATGGCAGAAGTTCGCGGACCAATGGGGCTTCGCGGTGGTGTACCCGGAGACCAACAGCGCCAACAACAGCCTCTCGTGCTTCAGTTGGTTCGACGCGACCAAGAGCACGCGGGACAGGGGCGAGGCCGCCTCCGTCAAGCAGATGGTCGACCACGCCCTGGCCCAGTACCGGTCGGACCCGGGGCGCGTCTTCGTCACGGGCCTTTCCGCGGGTGGCGGCATGGCCGCCGACCTGCTCGCCGACTACCCGGACGTCTTCGCGGGCGGCTCCATCGACTCCGGCCTGCCCGCGCAGTGCGCCACCACGTCGTCCGGCGCCGGCGCCTGCCAGTACCAGAAGCAGAACCTCACGCCGAAGCAGTGGGGCGACAAGGTCCGGGGCTCCGACCCCGGCTATGCGGGGCCGTGGCCGCGGGTCGCGATCTGGCAGGGCGGCGCGGACACCACCGTGGTCCCGGCCAACGGCACCGAGTCGCGCGACCAGTGGACCGACGCCTGGGGCATCGGCCAGACCCCGTCCACCACCGAGAACCTGCCGGGCTCGACGACACGGATCACCTACAACGACAGCACCGGCCGAGCCGCCGTCGCGCTCTACTCGATCGCCGGTATGCAACACGGTCTGGCCGTTCACCCCGGCTCGGCCGCCGACCAGTGCGGCACGACCGGGACCTACTACCTCGACACCATTTGCTCGACCTACTACACCGCGAAGTTCTGGGACCTCGACGGATCCGACGGCACCCCCGGCGGGCTGCCCGCCCCCACCGGCTTGAAGGTCACCGCCGTCACCGATGCCTCCGTCTCGCTGTCCTGGGACGCGATGGACCGGGCCGGTTCCTATGTCGTCCTGCGCGACGGAGCCAGGGCAGGCACCACGAACACGACAACCTTCACCGAAGGCGCGCTCGCTCCGGGCACTTCCTACCGGTACACCGTCGCCGCCGTGGACTCCGCCGGGGTGCAGGGCCCGGCCTCCGCGGCCGTGACGGCGACCACCTCCGGCGGCGGCACGCACCCGTGCTTCACCGACAACAACTACCGCCAGGTGGCTGCCGGGCGCGCCCATCAGAGCGGCGGCTATGCCTACGCCGACGGCTCGAACCAGAACATGGGCCTGTACAACGTGGCCGTCACACACACCCTTGAGCAGACGTCCCCCGGCTCCTACATCATCGCCGACGCGGGCTGCCCCTCCCGGTGACGTCGAACGGCACCTCTTGGCGCGCGGGGCGCCAGGGCCGCCACGACCCCCCCGGGATGGTGGCGGCACCTACCCCCGTGGCGTCGAACATGGTGTGCCCAACCGTGTCGGCCCGCGCCGCTCGCGCCCTAACCTCCGGATCAACCCTTCCCCCCAGCGCCTGGAGGCTCCCCCGATGCCCCGATCCGTACCTCGCCCAAGGATCCGGCCGGCCGCGATCGCCGTCGCGGTCTGCGGGCTTGTGGCTCTCGCCGTTCCGGTGGCGGCCGCCGAGACCCCGCACGACCCCGCCGGGACAGGTCACTGCGCCCGAATGCAGGCGCTGCGCGTACCGGGCGCCGAGCGTCAACAAACCGCCTGCCTGGGGGAGTTGACCACTGCGGGCACGGTGGCGTCCGGGCACACCGATCCCGCCGACTGGGCCGGGCTCACCCCCAAGGACCTACCGACTCCCGCCGGGGTACCGGGCGTTCAGATCGACGGGTACTTCCCCGACAGGTCCACCAGCAACACCCATCACGGCTGGAACCACGACGCCCAGTACGTCATCCGGCTGCCCGACCACTGGAACGGCGGTCTCGTCGTCTCGGGCAGCTCGGGCGTGCGGGGACAGTACGCCAACGACCGGGCGATCGGCGACTGGGTCCTGTCCCGCGGATACGCCTTCGCCGCCACCGACAAGGGCAACACCGGCGCCGCCTTCTACCGCGACGGACGGGCACCCGGCGCCGCCCTGGCCGAGTGGAACGCGCGCCTCGCCCAGCTCACCCGGGCGGCCCGCTCCGTAGTGGCCCAGCGCTACCACCGCCCCCCTGTCCGCACCCTGGCCACCGGACTGTCCAACGGCGGTTACCTGGTGCGCTGGCAGCTGGAGAACCACCCCGAGCTGTACGACGGGGGAGTGGACTGGGAAGGCACCCTGTGGCGGGCCGACGGCCCGAACCTGTTCACGTTCCTGCCGCAGACGCTGCGCGACTATCCCGCCTACGCGGCGGGCGGAACGGATGCGGCCCGCGCCCACGATGCGATCGTCGCCGCCGGATTCCCGGCCGGATCGGAGTTCCTGTGGCCGTTCCACCACCAGTACTACTGGGACCTCACCCAGCGCATCTACCGGGAGGAGTTCGATCCGCGGTTCGACGGAGCGACCGAGGCCGGCACCCCCTTCTGCGCTTCCGGGACGCCCGCCTGCGACGCGGACTACGACTACGCCTCGCGCCCGGCCGCGGTACGCGCGGCCGTGGCGAAGATCGCGCTGACCGGCCGGATCGGCAAGCCCCTGATCACCCTGCACGGCACGCTCGACGTGCTGCTGCCCATCGCCCAGGACTCCGATGTGTACGCGCGCATGGTCCAGGAATCCGGCCGGGCCGGCCTGTTCCGCTACTACCGGATCCAGGACGGCACCCACGTGGACTCGCTGGTCGACGTCTTCCCCGACCGGCTACGGCCCCTGACCCCTTGTCACCATTCCGCCTTCGAGGCGATGGAGCGGTGGTTGGCACACGGCGAGCAGCCCCCGCCCAGCCACACCGTCACCAAGCCGGCCGCAGCCGACCAGGCCACTCTGCTGAACAGTTGCCCTCTTCTGTAGGCGGGCGCCGTACGTCCTCGCCTCGGATCGTCCCGGGTGGAGCGCGAGCGTGGGCCTAGGCGGCGGGTACGCGCACAGCGGCCAGCACCGGGAGGTGGTCCGTGGCCCGGCGCAGGTCGTGTTCCGCGACCCCGGGCAGCCCCATCGGCACCCCGCAGCCCAGCACCGACACCCCGGGCGTCGCGAAGACGGCGTCGATCCTCTGGAGGGGATCGCCGAGGCGGGTGGTGTGCTCCCGCCCCCAGGGCGCGGTCACCCAGCCGTCCTGCAAGGAGCGCGCGAGCAGACCGAAGGTGCGGCCGTCGGGCCGGTCGTTGAAGTCGCCCCCGACCACCGCGTACGGCACATCCAGGGCGGACAGCCGGTCGAGGAGCAGTCGGCCCTGCTCGTAGCGCTCCGTGTCGCTGATGCTCAGATGACAACTGAGCACCCCGAGCCGGGCCCGACCGAACCTCAACACGGCGGTGGAGAAGCCGCGTTGGTGCAATCCGGGGGTTCGCGGCAGCAGGACGTCCTCGGTGTGCTCCACATGGGCGCGGAGCGAGGAGAGAATCATGGGCCCCGAGGCGGTGGCGCCCCCCGAGACGTACACGAGCCCGGAGGACTTGGCGAGGCGGGCCGCGGCTTTGCGCCAGCGGAAGAACCGCGGCGCCTCCTGAACGCAGACGACATCCGGTCGGCAGGCCCGGATCACCCGGGCCAGGGCGGCGACGTCGTCGCGCAGGGAACGGACGTTGTAACTGAGCACCCGCACGACCGCGGACCCGTCGGGCTCCGTCGCGGACCCGGGCAGATCCCGCAGGCTCTCTCGCTCCACGCTCTCCACGCCTTCCACTTCAACGCCCTTTCCCGCCCGTGCCTGCCCGGCGCCGCCGGACGGCACTGTGGCCGTTCACATCCGCTCCACGGAGCACGTCGGCGGCCGACGCAGACAGGCCGCTCCCACCGTCGCGAGACTACCCCCGACCGAGGTCGCGGTCGGCGGTGTCCCGCGGCGATAGGGGTATGTCGGTGCCGGTGCCTAGGTGAAGAGGCGGTCGGCGCCGGTGGCCATGCGGTGGGTGGAGCCGTGCCGGTTGACCCAGTCCCGTACGAGGTTGATGGCGTTGGCGCACTGCCAGCTGTCGTCGTACTCGCGCACTCCGGTGAAGGCTCCGTAGCCGGCGATGATGCCGTCCACGCGCGCGTCACCCAGCAACTTGTCGACGTACCAGGGGTCGTTGTAGGTGGTCGTCCAGGACAGCGTGGCCGCGAGCCTCCCGGCGGCGCGGTCCGAGGCGCCCTTCTTCAGCTCCGCGCAGGTGACGCGGTCGGCTTCGGTGCAATTGCCGAACCCCTTGGTGATGTCGGAGTCGCCGTAGTCCATCACCCGGCGGCCGTTGGGGAAGCCCGAACCGGACCGGTTGAAGGCGCCCGTGACCTGGTCGCGGGTTCCGGTCGTCGTGATGCCCTCCAGGGGGCCGAGCCTGTTCTCCAGGCTCTGCCAGCCCCGGCCGCCGACGTCGGGCGTGCTGCCGCCGTGGTACTCGTAGAACCCGTAGAGCACCTGAATCCCGGCGGCCGTCAGGCGCTGCGCCTTGTCCCGGAGCCCGGCCACGCTGCACGTGCGGTTGGGCGCTTCGCCGCAGTAGTTGGGGTCCTTGATGTCCAGCCAGACCAGCGCCAGTCGGCGGCCTGCCTTGGCGTTGGACAGGATGCGGTCGATCATGCCGTCGAAGCTGGGACCGTGCCGGGTTTCACCGGCCGAGGAGCAGTCGTGATAGGCGCGCCACTCGTTCGGGTCGTACCAGGCGCAGACGTCGATCTCGATGCCGTTGGCGCCGTGCTTGAGCGCGGCGTCCACCCCGTCCAGGGTGTCGACACGGTGCGCGATGGCGTAGATCGCGTGCCGCTGGTCGGCTGCCGCGGCCGGGGTCGCGGCGAGCGCGGTGGCACCCACGAGGGCGCACAGAGCGGTGAGCAGCGCGAGTAACCTCCGCGCGCCGACGGTGTTTCGCAGTTGGGCGGTCAAGAAGCACACTCCTTCGTCGTCCCTCCGTCTGGCACGGCGCCCGGGGCGTCCTGCCACGCGACTAGATGCGACACGGGGCAGACGCGTTCCGCCCGCATGACGCATATGTCCGCCTGAACGCCCTTTGGCGGAAACGGAGTTGAGGATGGCGGGGACGGGAGGCGCGGGTCGGCGGGTGAGCCCTAGGGGACGTCCCAGAGGCTGACGTGCTCATCACCGAGCCGGGTGGTGCTTCCGCTCTCGGCCGCCAGGGTGGCGCCGTCAGGGCTGAAGACCACGTCGGTGATGGCCTGGTCGGACGCGGGTTGGCCGGGCCGGTCCATGGTCAGGGTCGCTGTGATCGTCTTGGTGGAGACGTTCCACAGTTCGACTTCGGAGCCGCGCGCGACGGCGAGCGCACCTCGGGAGCTGAAGGCGAGGGCGCGGGCCGTGCCCGTCAGGGGGCTCGCCTCATGGGTCCGGGTGTCCCACAGCTGCACCGAACCGGGTGTGGGCGCCGAGTTGTCGACCGTCCGGCTTGCGGTGGCCAGGGTCGTGCCGTCGGGGCTGTAGGCGAGGGAGTACACCAGGTTGCCGGTGGTGTGAAGGGTGGCGGTGGTGTGCGCGGTGGCGGGATCGAGCAGATCGACGCGCCCGCCGCCCTTGGAGTCCACGCCGTCGCCGCCACCGACCGCCAGGACGCGGCCATCGGGACTGAAGGCCACCTGATAGACCGTCTCCCCGGCGAAGGGCCGGGTGGCGCGAGCCGCGTGTGTGGTGGTGTCCCACACCTCCACCGTGTCCTGTGTGGTGGCGCTCGCGCCTGCGGCGGACAGGGCGAGGAGCCGGCCGTCGGAGCTGTAGACGATCGAGGACCCCTCGCTGACGCCGTTGGTTCCCGTGAGGGTGGTGATGGTGTCGCCGACCTGGCCCGTGGCCGAGTCCCGCAAGGTGAACACCAGGCTGCCGCCGCTGGACCCGGCTCCGCTGGCCACGGTTCGGCCGTCGGGGCTGAAGCCCACCGCGGACACTCCTCGTCCCGTCGTGGCGAAGGTGGCACCGGGTGTGCCGGTGGAGGCGTTCCACAGCTGGACGCTGTAGTCGCTGCCGTTCTGCTCCGGGCTGACCAGGGTGGCGAGCTGGGCGCCGTCGGGGCTGAAGGCAAGGGAGTTGTTGCCGACGAAGAAGCGGCTGAGGACCGTCCGGGGCGGCACCGGCCGGGCCGCGACGGTTGTCGCCGGGGGAGCGGAAGGCGTCGAGCGGGCGACCGGGGTGTCGCTGTCCCCCGAGGGGCGGTGCTGGTAGAGCGCGAAACCGAGGAGCAGAAGCAGGGGAAGGCCCATGGCGACCGGGACCCGCAGGCGCCGGCCGAGCGACCGGGCCGCGTTCTCCTCGCTCGACTCCGTCGTCCCGTCCTCGGGGGACCGCGGCGAACGGGGCACGCCGGGCAAGGGTGTTGAGGGTAGGGGCGTGCTGTCACCGACCTCGCGGAGCGTGTCCTGGAACCTGTCCCGCAGCTCGCCCGCGAAGACCAGCGGGAGGAGAGCGGGTGCGTAGCGGGCCACCAGGGTGGTCTGCAAGGGGCCGCACGTCCGGCAGTTTCCGCATTCGGGGCACGTGTCGAAGTGGCGGTGGATGTCCTCGCGGAGCCGCCGCGTGAACACCTCGCCGTCCCGCTCGATCGCCGCCCGCACCAGGGCGTCCAGCTCCGCGCACGCTCCTCTTCCCGCGGCATAGAGCGCGAAGGCGGCGAAGGCGCGTACGACCGTGGTGCGGACATGGTGCGCGTTGTTCTTCGCCCGGTCGGCGCTCATCCCCAGGGCTTCGGCGAGCGCTTCGCCCGTCAGACGCCGCCGCACCGTGTGGTCGTAGATCACTTGGTGGCGCGGATGGAGGGAGGGCACCACCTGCTCGTCCAGGAGCCGCCGCAACCGTTCGAGGCCGAGGTCGTCCTCCGCGTCGAGAAGCGCCGAGTCCGCCGCCGGGACATCCGGCACGTCCCCCAGGGCGAGCGGGTCCAGTACGGACTTGTGGCCTTTGCCCGGGGTGCCGCCGCGCATGTACGTCATGCACGCGCGGTGCGCGATCGTTCTCAGGTACGCGCCCAGCGCGGCCGGGTTCTGGAGGTGTCCGCCGCCGACGAAGTGTGCGGTGAGGGAGGCGAACGCGTCGTGCGCCGCGTCCAACGCGTGCTCCTTCTCCCGCAGTTCGCCGGCGCAGAACCGCAGGACGCGCCGCTCGTAGCGGTCGTAGATCGCGCTCAACGCGTCCCGTCTGCTCTCCCGGCGTTCGGCGAGCGCCACGAGCTCCGCGTCGGAAAGGTCCTCCAGCGCACCGTCGGACATCATCGTCACCCCACCTGACCAGGAGGTTCGGTCGCATCGACCGATCTGGAAAAGAATCTTGGATTTCGCTCGGACCTGAGCCGGCAAGGCGCCTCAACCCTCCACACGGTTCTTGACCGAAGGAGGAGGGGTCGATGAAACGACCCGCGTTGAGCGCACTGGCGGGTGGAGCGGCGGGGGTTCCCGCGACCGCGGTCCTCACGGAGCACGGCGCCGCGGCCACGACCGTCATCGCCGCGGCCGGCCTCGCGGCGTTGATCGGGGCGCTGGTGCCCGAACTGTTCTGGCTGCTCGCGCTGATCCTCGCCACACGTCAACGGCGTTGGGAGATGCGCCACTTGGGAGACGTACGGCTCGATCTGCTGGACCACCTCGTCGCCCGCGACGGCGTCGGCGATGTCGCCAGGGCGCGTTCGGGCGGGTCCGGCGAAGCGCCTGAGGCGCGAGCGGCCGCGAACCGTGGCGTCGCCGCGCGTGGCGGAAGAAGGCGCCGCCGCTGAGTCTTCGTCGTCCATGAGCCGCCCCCGGCGTTCGCTCCGTGCGGGCGAACGTCGGGCCATGGTGGCGCAGCGATCGCGCGGCCGTCTGCGTTTCGGGTGAATTGGGCGGTGGGGAGCGGCAGTTCGGGGACTCAGACCGCGCTGAAGTGCGAGACCAGGAGCGCGAGTCGGCGGTCGTGCGCGCGCTCGGGAAGGCGGCCGCTCCGGGTGAGGGCGGCCAGGCCGTGCAGGCTCGCCCAGTACGTCTCGGTGAGGAGGTCGACGTCGTCGCCGTCGGCGGCCATCGGGGCGACCGCCTGACGCAGTTCACCGAAGGACGTGCGCAGTTCGACCGGAGCGTCGGCCGTGGCGAAGGGCAGGTCCACGGCGAGCGTGAACATGGCGTCGTACAGCGCCGACCGGCGCCGTGCGAACCGCGTGTACGCCTCCGCGACGGCGGCGAGCGCGCCCCGTTCGTCCGGTGCGCCGGTGCGGGCCGCCCGCAGGTCCCGCCCCAGTTCGGCGAAGCCCTGGACCGCGACCGCGGCCATGATGGCGTCCTTGCCCTTGAAGTGGCTGTAGAGGACCGGCTGGCTGTACTCGACCTCGGCGGAGAGGCGCCGGGTGGTCACCGCGCTCCAGCCCTCCGTCTCCGCGAGGTTCCGGGCGGCCTCCACGATCAGCCGCTCACGCTCTGCCCGTTCGCGTTCTCGGCGCGTCTGAATAGTCACGAGAGAAACTCTAGCAGCGCTAGCCAACAGAGTGCCACTCTGATAGCTTCGCTCGTGCCTCTAGCGCCGCTAGCGCCAACCGGGCTGAGCGCCACCCGGACTGAGCATCACCCGGGCTGAGCACCACCGGACTGAGCAGCAGCCACCCCAAGGAGCCGGACATGACCGTCACCGCCTACACCCTCGCCGTCGTGCTCGACCTGTTCGTCGTGTTCATCGGGGCCCGCTTCCTCCTCCAGCCCGCACCGGCCGCCGCCGGCTATGGCGTACCCGCGGCGCGCGGTGGCGGCGACCCCGCCTACCTCACGATCAAGGGACTCAGGGACCTCACCTTCGGCCTGATGGGTCTGGCCCTGCTCGCGTTCGCCGGAGCGCGGGCCGAGGCGTGGTTCATGCTCCTCGTGACCCTGGTCCCCCTGGGCGACACACTGATAGTGCTGCGCCACGGAGGGGCGAAGGCGGTCGCGTACGGCATCCACTTCGCCACCGCCGTCGTCGTCCTCATCGGTGCCGTCCTGCTGTTCTTCGTCTGAGCCCGACCAGGACCGACCCGCCCCGAGGAGCGTCAAGTGTCCTTCGTCCAGCCGGAGTTCTACCCTCACCGACGGCGCGAACGGAGCCGCCCCGCACCACCAGAGCAACCACTTCCTGGCCGGCGAGGTGTGGGACAAGCGCCGCTGAGGAGCGCGGTCCAAGCCCTCACCCGGCCGTGCGCGCAACCGGCCCGCATGAGGTCCGCGTCCTCCCCGAGTCAGCAGCATCGAGTTCACCGAAGGACTGGCTCATGACCGGTACGGCCGCCCGTTACCTCTATCTGACCCGCCACGGCGAGGCGTTGCCCGACGAGAGCGGCCTGACGGAGGCGGGATGTCGCCAGGCCGAGCTGCTGGGGAAGCGGCTCCACAAGGTCCCGCTGACGGCGATCCACCACGGGCCGCTCAACCGTGCGGAACAGACGGCGCGGATCATCGGCGACCAGCTCGACGGCGTTCCGTTGCGTTGCTCCGAGGTGGCCGGGGACTACGTCCCGTATCTGCCCACACGCGAAGAGCTGCCGCCGGAGGCAGCCGACGCCTGGATGGAGTTCCTCGCCCAGTTGACGGCCGAGGAACGTGAACAGGGCCCCGGCCTCGCACCGGCCGCGCTCGCACGATTCACCGGCCCCGTGAGCGGCGACGTACCGCGCCACGAGCTCCTCGTCACCCACAACTTCCTCGTCGGCTGGCTCGTCCGAGCCGCCCTCGGCGCACCGAACTGGCGATGGCTGGGCATCAACCACGCCAACGCGGCCCTGACCGTCATCCGGTACGCACCCGACCGCCCCCCGGCGATGCTCCTCTTCAACGACACCGGCCACCTCCCCGTCGAACTCCGCTGGACCGGCTTCCCGCAGGAACTCCACGTGTGAGGCCCCGGGCACGCCGATGCCGAGGGTGAACTGAGCTGCGCGGTACGGGAGTTCGGGGTGTCGGACCGGGCGCGGCTGCCGATGTACGAAGTCGAGGTCGCGGGGGCGGAGCTACGGCTGCTCGGCTCGGCCGCTCACGGCGACGGCCGCACCGAGCCCGATCATGGCCAGCCCACCGGTACCGCCGATCAGTGCCATCTTGCGAGGGGAGCGGCCGAGCCAGGTTCGGGCGGCGGAGGCGGTCAACCCCCAAATCCCGTCGGACATCAGTTGCAGCAGAGCTCCGGCCGCGCCGAGGACGAGCATCTGAACGCCGGCGTGGCCGGCGTCGCGGTCGACGAACTGCGGCAGTACCGCGGTCAGGAAGACGACACTCTTCGGATTCGTCACCCCGACCGTGAACCCCGCCCACACGGACCGCCGTCCATCCGAGTGCGGGGCGGCGACATCGGCCGCCTCGGACCGCCCCCGCCAACTCGCCCACAGCGCCCGCGCGCCGAGAACCACCAGGTAGGCGGCGCCCAGCAGCTTGATCGCTTGGAAGACGAGTACCGACCTTTCGACGATGCTGCCGACTCCCAGAGCCACCGCGGCAACCAGCACGCACCCGCCCAACGCGTTGCCCAGCACCGAGGCGAGCGCCGTCCGACGGCCATGGGCGAGGGCGCGCCCGATCACGAACAGCACGCTCGGCCCGGGAATGGCGGACAGAAGAACGGACATGGCGCAGAAGGCCAGCAGCTGATGGACGTCGATCATGAGCCGGATTCTTCTCCGCCCGGGTCCCTCGGCACAAGACCGCCTTTTGGCCTAGGACCAGGTCAACGCCTGAAGTGGTGAGGACGGGGAGTGAGGGGTAAGGGGCGAGTTATGGGATCTCTGAGTTCGCCGGTGTTGTTGGCGCTGTTCGTGGCCAGCGCGGCAGTGATTTGGTACGCGGGCATCAAGCTGTCCGACACGACGGACGTCCTGTCCGAACGGCTGCACCTGGGCAGCGCCCTGGGCGGCCTGATCATGCTGGCCATCGCGACGAACCTGCCCGAGGTCGCCATCACGGCGAGCGCCGCCATGAGCGGGCAGCTCGATGTGGCGGTGGGCAACATCCTGGGCGGCATCGCGCTCCAGACCGTGGTGCTGGTGGTGTTGGACGCCGCCGGGGTGCGCCCGAGGGCCCCGCTGACGCGGCTCGCGGCGAGTCTCGTACTGGTCCTGGAGGGCGTGCTGGTGATCGTCGTGCTGGCGGTCGTCGTCATGGGCACCCAACTGCCCGGCGACCTGTCGTTCGCCCGCGTCGACCCCGCGTCCTTGTCCATCACCGCGCTGTGGATCGTCGGCCTGCTGCTGCTCAACCGGGCGGGCAAGGGCCTGCCCTGGCACGAGGGCGGCGACGCGCCCGGCGCGCAGCCGGAACCGCGGGGCCATTCCAAGGGCAAGAAGGAGAAGTCCGCCTCCGACAAGGGAATCGGCACCACCCGAGCCGCGCTCGTCTTCGGAGCGGCTGCCGTGGCGACCCTGGTGGCCGGTGTGGTCATCGAGCGCAGCGGCGAGGAGTTCTTCGGCCGCCAGGGCCTCTCCGGCATCCTCTTCGGCGCCACCGTGCTGGCCGCGGCGACCTCCCTGCCCGAGGTCAGCACCGGCCTGACCTCCACGAAGCTGGGTGACTACCAGCTCGCCATCAGCGACATCTTCGGCGGCAACGCGTTCCTGCCGGTGCTGTTCCTGCTGGCCACGCTCATCTCCGGCAAGCCGGTCCTGCCCACCGCCCACCACACCGACATCTATCTGACCGCCCTCGGCATCGTCCTGACCGCCGTCTATGTGGCGGGCCTGGTCTTCCGGCCGCAGCGCCAGTTCCTCCGCATGGGCGTCGACAGCCTTGCCGTACTGGTCATGTACGCAGCCGGAATCGCCGGGCTCGCCACGATCAGCGGCTGACGTGCAGGGGCCCCGCCACGATCAGTGGCCGACGTGGCGAGGCGGGTCGTGGGCGGACCCGTCGGCGGGTGGGGTCACTTCCGCCAGAACAGGTGGTGCTTCACCCCGCTGGGGCTGGGCACGACCTCCAGGTGGAACCGGTCGAGCAACTCGTCCGGCGACTCCCAGAGGCGTACCCCGGACCCGAACTTCACCGGCGAGACCGCCACATGCAGGGTGTCGACGAGATCGGCGTCGAGGAACTCCCGGATCGTGGTGGCTCCGCCGCCGAGCCGGACGTCCTTGCCCTGCGCCGCTTCCCGAGCCTGTTCAAGAACCGTGGCCGGGTCCCCGTCCACGAAGTGGAACGTGGTGTCGGAGAGCGTGAACGAAGGACGCTTGTGGTGGGTCATGACGAACACCGGGGTCCGGAACGGGGGTTCGTCCCCCCACCAACCGCACCACTCGTGGTCCTGCCAGGGCCCGCGCTGGGGGCCGAACTTGTTGCGGCCCATGATCTCGGCGCCGATGTTGCGGGCGTAGTCCCGGGTGATGTAGTCGTCCAGGCCACGGCTCCCCCCGGGGTCGGTGCGCATGGGCCAGCTCGCCGTGGCGCCTGCCCAGGCGAACAGGCTCCCGGGGTCGACATGACCGAACGGCCTCTCCAGGGTCTGGTCCTCGCCGGCACCGATCCCGTCGCTCGAAACGTTGAAGTTCTGGACTCTCAACAGCTGAACCATATGTTCCTCCTGGGGCGACCGTAACGGTGATGAGACTCCCCGAGCCGGACAAACTCATCGCCGTGCCGGTGACCGCCGGAAGTCGCTTGCGACGGCGGCCCGGCGGAAGCCCTCAGTCGGGAAGCGAGCCGACGTCGACGACGATCTGCCCGGCGGGAAGGAGCCCCCTCGCGCGTCGAACTTCCGCGCCGATGGCCGCAGTCGTCGTGCGGGCCGCCCGTTCACACGTCCGGGTGAGGGCGACTCACACCTCCGGGTGAGCGCCGCCGGTTTCCGCGTCCGTCCTGGTCGATCCCGTCTACCGTGGACGACCAGGTGGTCGCCGCCGACTGCCCCCGTGTCTCATGCTGGAGGGTGCCGGGTGCAGTACCTCGCGTCCATGTGGCGGCGGCTGCAATACCGGTTCGACAACCTGGTCTCACGCAGCACGTCCGCTCTCATCGGCTGGCTCCTGCTCATCTGCCTGGCCGCCGTCGTTCCCACGAGCGTGCTGCTCGTGCAGACGGGCCGTCGGCCACCCGCCACCCTGACCGAACAGGCGGTGGCGGTGTGGGTGAGCGTCGGGCAGACGTTGAAGATCGGTGGAGCGGTCGGCCCGCCTCTGTATGTGCTGGCCTCCGTGCTGCTGGCACTGGTGGCGCTGCTGTTCGTGTCGACGCTGGTCAGTCTGATCACCACCGGGATCAACCGGCGGATCATGCGGCTGCGTCTGGGGCACTCCACGGTGCTGGAGGTCGGGCACACCGTGGTGCTCGGCTGGTCCGACCAGATCTTCCCCGTCGTCTCCGAGCTGGTGTCGGCCAACTCCAACCGGCCGCGAGCCGCCATCGCCCTCCTCGCCCCCAAGGACAAGGTGGAGATGGAGGACGAGATCAGTGCCCGGATCACCACGACCGGCACCACGACCATCGTCTGCCGCAACGGCTGCACCACCGACCCCGCGGTCCTGGCGAGGGTCAGCCCGCACACCGCGAAGGCCGTTCTCGTACTGGCCCCCGGGACGGATGACGGTGACGCCCATGTCGTGAAGACGCTGCTGGCTCTCAACGCGCCCGCCCTGGGCGCCGCCGCGGAGCAGAGCGCCGCACGCCCCGCCATCCGCAAGCGGGACGAGTCCCGCGAAGACGCGGACACCGACCCGAAGCGCCATGCCGCCGCCGGGGCCGGTATTTCTGAAGTCGGCGCGGGGATCGGCACCGCCGTCGTGGTCGCGGCCGTCCGTGACACCCGGAACCGGCTGACCGCCACCCTGGCCGCCGGACCCCATGGACGCGTCCTGGCCGTCGACGACATCGTCGCGCGTCTCCTGGTGCAGACCGCGCGCCAGCCCGGTCTCTCGCTCGTGTACCAGGAGTTACTGGACTTCGCCGGCGACGAGTTCTACGCCGTGCCCGCCGACGCGCTCGCGGGCCGCACCTTCGGGGACGCCCTCCTCGCGTTCCTCACGTCCTCGGTGGTCGGCCTGCTGCGCGCCGATGACGAGGTCGTCCTCAACCCGGACGCCGAGACGACGATCACGGCCGACGACCGGATCATCGTGGTCACCCGCGACGACGACACGGCCGTACTGGAGGACGCCACGCCGTACGTCGACGCGGACGCCTTCGCCACCGCGGCCCCTCGCGCACCCCGCCCGGAGCGGCTGCTCCTGCTCGGCTGGAACCGTCGCGCTCCCCTCGTCGTCGGCCAGCTCGCCTCGTACGCGAGCGCCGGGACCACGCTGGACATCGTGGCCCTGGAGGACGGCGAGACCATGTCTGTCGCGCACGAGGTGGCGGCCGAACAGGGCCCGATCGAGGTGCGGTTGCACTGCGCGGACATCACGGACCCGGTCGTCCTCGACGCGCTGGACGTGCCGTCCTACGACAGCGTGATCGTCATCGCCGACCCGGGCACCGTGGCGGCCGAGCACCTCGACTCCGGCCCGGTCAGGCCGGATGTGGACGACGGGACGCTGGTCACGCTGCTGCATCTGCGGGCGATCGAGGAGAGGACGGGCCAGGAGATCGCGCTGACGACGGAGATGTCCGACGACCGCAACCGGCTGCTCGCACCGGCGCGGGAGGGTGCCGACTTCATCGTCAGCGGACGCCTCATCAGCCTCCTCATGTGCCAGATCTCGGAGAGCCCCTATCTGGCCGTCCTCTTCGACGAGTTGTTCACTTCGGAGGGAAGCGAGCTGTATCTGAGGCCCGCCACGGACTACGTCCGGCCGGGGGGCGAGGTCACGTTCGCCACGGTCGTCGCCTCGGCGCGACGCCGCAAGGAGTGCGCCGTCGGCTACCGTCTCCGCGCGCAGTCCGCGCAGAGCCCGATGTACGGGGTCCGGCTCAACCCCGACAAGCGTGAGCCGGTGCGGCTGACGGCGGAGGACTGGGTGATCGTGGTCGCCGAGGACTGAAGGGCCGCCGCCCGAGCTGTGGCAGAGGAATCAACTGGACTAATTGCGCGCCGAGTTGGCGGGCTGGTGGCACCCCGCCACGGAGGATCACTGGCCGTTCGATATCTCAAGAGACCGCGCATGGATGGCTCGCAGCACGTCCGTATACGCGACGTAGAGCTCCCACATGACATTTCCCGTCTGGGTGACCCACGCCTTGAAGGCCGACTTGTTGACTCCGTTCTCCTTCTCCTTCCGGTCGTGAGCGTCCTTGTCGAAGATGATGTCGAGGAGTTGCTGTTTGGTCGTCACCGCGAGCACCACCGCGGCCCCCGGTGAATCCGGCCAGCCATAGAGGTACTCGAGTTCGGCGACGGCGGTCCTCATGGAGCCGGCGAACGTTCCGTAGCTCCGGGAGTTCGTGTCGCCCGCCCGCCCGGAGCCGCCGCCCTTCACGGCCATGGCCGACTCGAACGCGTGGTTCGCCCGCTGCACCTTGGCGTTCTGGGCGAGATTGGCCAGCGCCGTGATGGCGGCCGACTGCCCTCCCGCCGCCAGGGCTGCGGGAGACCCCTCGTCAAGCGCTGCGATGTCGTCAATCACCTTGAGAACCGTGTCACCCAGGCCGTTGAAGAGATGATCTCCCTGTTTCGGCCCGTCGACCTGGTCCCTGGAACTGCCTTGGGCAGTCTTCTTTCCCGCGGCCTTCGCGCTTTTGGTGTCCTTCGCTCGCTGTATTTCGGTACCGGGCGCCGAGTGCGCGTTCTCGACGTCCTGTGTGCCGCTCCGGTCTCCGCCGCTCTGCGACCGCTGGAGCGAGGGGGCTCCCGCCATCACCCGATGCGCGTTGGCCTCTGCTTCTCTCTCGTACCGGTCGGACGGGTCGGAGACCTTGAGCCCGGAACCGTTGTCGGTGCCCGCGACGGGGCCCCGACGCTGTTGGATGACATGGGTGAGCTCGTGCGCCAGGGTGTGTTTGTCGGCGCCGCCGTCGCCGATGACGACATGGCTGCCGCTGGTGTAGGCGCGGGCCCCGACTTCCGCGGCGGAGGCCTTGGCGGCGGAGTCGTTGTGGATGCGGACATCGGAGAAGTCGGCTCCGAGCCGGCTTTCCATGTCGGTGCGGGTCGCGTCGTCGAGGGGGCGTCCGGTGGTGCGCAGGACGTCGTGGACGGCGGAACGCTGCACGGCAGGATGTGACGCCTGTTCGGTCTGCTGATGGCCGCAGCCGGCACCGTGCTGGTGCTGGTCCTGCGCCCAGGCGTGGCCCGCCTGCCGAAGCATCTGGACGACGGCGGCGTTGCCCGCGCTGCTGTGCAGGGCGGCGAGCCCCTCGGGTACAACGGCGCCCCTGCCCGGCGTACGGGCGGCGGAACGGACGGACTTCATGCCCTCGTGAGTCTGGGCCTGGTCGTTGGCGTGCATCGAGTCCTCTCACGAGCGGCTGCCCGCGGTGCTGGGCGGGGGAGCGTCCGTCGACGGGAGGCTGGTGCTGTGTCGAGGGAGGCTTCCCGAGGGAACGCGTGATGGTTTCAGCCGGCACCAACGTTTCCCTAACCCCATTGCGGGTGCCGCGTTAGTGGCTCACCTACGCGGGCGAGAGCCCTGCGGTGCGCGCTGCCCACGCCTGAAGCCCGCTGAAACCGCGGTAATGCCCCGCTGAAACCTGCGGCGCGCATGGTCCTCATCAACGCGGTGGACGCAGCCGCGGAGGACAACGAGTCACAGGAGAGCATCATGCAGAAGTTCGCCACCGCCGCCCCGATGACCGCCGTCATCGCCATCCCGGCGGGCCGGGTCCGGATCATCGCCGGCGACCAGGAGTACACCACGGTCGAGGTCAAGCCCGCGCAGGCCGGTAAGAGCCGGGACGTGAAGGCGGCCGAACAGGCCGCGGTCGCCTACGACAACGGCGTCCTGCGCGTCGAATCCCTGGTGGGCAACGAGTACTTCGGCCCTTCGGGCAGCCTGGACGTGACGGTCGAGCTGCCCGCCGGTTCCCGTATCGAGGCGACGGCGGGCAGCGCCGAGTTCCGCACCCTGGGCCGCCTGGGCGATGTCATCTTCGACGGCGCCCACGGCAGCGTCCACCTGGAAGAGACAGCCGCGTTGCGCCTCACCGTGCAGGCGGCGGACGTCACGGTCGGCCGCGTCGCCGGCGACAGCCGGATCACCGTGGCCAACGGCGACATCCACATCACCGAAGCCCTCCACGGCACCCTCGCCCTGCACACCCAGGCGGGCCACATCACCGTCGGCGCCGCTCGTGGGGTGTCCGCGACCCTGGACGCGGGCACGTCATACGGCCGCGTCGAGAACGCCCTCCGCAACACCCAGGGCGCCGAGTCCACTTTGAACATCCACGCGACCACCTCCTACGGCGACATCACCGCCCGCAGCGTGTGAAGCAGGGGCCCGCTCAACTACGGCGCAGCCCGCGCTCGATCCGGTACTGCTCGACGAGTTCCTCGAAGTCCTCGGCGTCGCCCTCGCGCACCAGGACGGGCCGCCCCTCGCCCACGAGGGCGCGTACCTTCTCCGCCACCTGCATGGCCCGGTGAGGGGATGCGTACACCCCCAGGATCAGCACCATAGAGGTGTCACGGGGGCCGTCGGCCTGCTCGGCGAGGCTGAAGCTCCAGGGGACTTCGCAGGGTGGCTCATGGTCGGGGTCCGGACACAGCAGGCGCTCCACGGGCTCCTGGAGCCCGAGTGCTTCTTCCGTGTCCGTGCAGTCCTGGATCCGGATCTCATGGACACGCGGCTCGGCTCCGGTCGGCGGCACACATCCTCCTCATGCGGTTGCGTCCGGCACACCATAGGGCGTGGGGCCCGGACAGTGTCAGTAGGACCACCCCCCATCCGGTGTTCAGGCCCAGCGACGGGGTGCGCCGGGAGCAGCAGAATTCAGGTCGCCGGATCGGTGATGAGCGAGCTGTGAGCGGCAGCCCACCATCCGGGCCCACGACCCCAGGGGGACGAGCATGAACGAACACTTCGCCAGGCGCCTGACGGGACTTGCCGGCATCGCGACCGCGGCCGCCTTCATCGTGGAAGTGCCCCTGTACTTCATCTACTCCGGCCCGCCGCCGGACGCCAACGTCCTCGCCCGGCTGCTGATCGGGATCCTCGCGCTGGCGTTCCTGGTCGTCTTCGTGACGGCCTTCCGTGAACTGGTCAAAGCGGCGCACCCCGCCTACGAATGGGTCGGCACGATGGCTTTTGCCAGCGGGCTGGTCTACGCGACGATCGTCCTGGTCTCCAGCGGGCTGGAAGCCGGCGCCGTCATCGCCGCCGACCACCCGATCGACCCGACCATCACGGTCAGCGGCACCTACATCCTGTACGGGTCCATCAGCCGGCTCATGCTGGCGCTGTTCCTGACCGCGCTGGGCTACGCAATCGCCCGTACGCGCCTGCTGCCGCGCTGGGCGGGCCGTTCGGCCTTCGTCCTCGCGGGAATCAACCTGTTCTTCGTGCCGTCCCTGTTCTTCGGCAACGACCCAGCGCACTTCTACGCGGCGAACGGCTGGGGCACCACGGCCCTGATGGGCGCGATCTTCAGCTACTGGATGCTGGGCCTGGGCGTTTCCACCTACCGCAGTGCCACCCGCGGCAGCGTCGCGTCCTCACGCCTCGGAGGGCGATCGCGTACCCGCTGGTGACGGCTCCGGGGCGCCCGTCACCCGTTCGCCCTTCGTGTGACCTCCTGCCTGCTCCGCTCGGCCTCCTACTGTGTGCCGGGGCCGAGCGGAAGGTGCGGAGGATGGGTTCTTCTGATGTGCAGGGGAGGCTCTGGGGACAGGCCTCCGAGGACTGGTTGGGTGTCGAGCGTTTCGCTGTTCCGTCGTACGAGGCGGTGTTCGACCTCCTGCGGATCGGTGCAGGGGTGCGTCTGCTGGATGTGGGGTGCGGGGCCGGTCTGGCGCTGCGGATGGCGGTGGAACGCGGGGCCGACGTAACCGGTCTGGACGCGTCCGAGGGGCTGCTCGACATCGCCCGCCGACGCCTGCCGGGAGCCGATCTGCGCCAGGGCGAACTGGAGGAACTCCCTTACGCCGACGCCTCCTTCGACGCGGTGACCTCGTTCAACGCCGTTCAGTTCGCCGCCGACCCGGTGGCGGCGCTGAGGGAAACGAAACGCGTCACCGCTCCCGGCGGCCGGGTGGCGGTGTTGACCTGGGGCGATCCCGCGCGGTGCGAGACCCGGCACGTCTTCGAGGCCATCGCGGAACTCCTGCCGCCACCGCCGGCGGGTGCGGCCGGTCCGTTCGCCCTCAGCGCCCCCGGCGCGCTGGAGGCTCTCGTCCAGCGCGCCGGCCTCACCCCCGAGGACGACGGCGAGGCCGAAGCCCCCTTCACCTTCCCCGACGTGGACTCAGCGGTACGGATCCAGATGTCGGCGGGGCCGTTTCGATGTGCCATCGAGGTGGCGGGCGAGGACGCGACCCGCGAGACGTTGCGAAAGGCCTTCGCGCCCGCTCGCCAACCCGACGGCTCGTACCGTCAGGAGAACGTCTTCCGGTACCTCATCTGTCGCTGAGAGCCGGGCGGCACCGAGAGGGTCTGCCCACCTCACGTCGGCAAGCCTCAACCCTGGGCGGTGGGGCGGACGTTGATCTCGCCGATCTCGACATCCCCGGGCTGCTCGATGGCGAAGGCCACCGCGCGGGCGACCGCGGCCGGTGGGATGCCCATCGCGTCCATGTTCCGGCGCGTCCGCTCGCGGAAGTGCGGGTCCGCCATGGAGTCGGCGAGATCGGTGCGGACGTACCCCGGAGAGATGGCCGTCGTGCGCACCACTCCGTCAGTGGACTCCGCCCGCAGCCCTTCGTGCACGGTGCGCACCGCGTTCTTGGTCGCGGCGTAGACGGCCATCGAGGGAGATACGGACAGGCCGGCCACGGAGACGATGCTGACCAGGTGGCCCGAACCCTGCTCCCGGAAGACGGGCAGTGCGGCGGCGACACCGTTGAGCATGCCACGGAGGTTCACGTCGATCATGGCCGTCCACCCCTCGGTGTCGAGGGCGGCGAGCGGACTGATCGGGGCGATGCCCGCGTTGTTCACCAGGACATCGAGCCGGCCGTACGCCTCGACGGCGGTGGAGACCAGGCGTTGCAGGTCCTCGGCCTCGGTGACGTCGACGGCGCACGAGACCGCCCGGCCACCCTCCTCCCGGATGTCCCGCGCTATCGCGTCGACCCGCTCGGCGCGTCGTGCCGAGAGGACGACCGCGGCGCCGCGCCGCGCGAGAAGGCGGGCCGTGGCTTCGCCGATGCCGCCGCTCGCGCCGGTGATGGCCACGGTCTTGTCGTGAAGAGAGTCGTGAAATGAGTCGTGACGTGAGTCGTGAAGAGAGAGCACTGGCGTCTCCAGGAAAGGTAAAGTGGACACGTGTCCACCGCGCGATCGACTGTATCGGACACGTGTCCGCTTGTCAGGTGTGAACGTCAGGAGAGGTCCATGAGCACGACGGGGCGCCGTCCGGATGCGGCGCAGAATCGGACCCGCATCGTGGAGGCCGCCCGGGCGGCCCTGGCCGAGTCCCAGCACGTCCACCTCAACGAGATCGCCAAGCGGGCCGGGGTGGGGCAGGGGACGCTCTACCGGAATTTTTCCAACCGCGAAGCGCTGCTTGCCGAGGTCTACCGACGTGACGTCGATGAACTCGTCGCCGCCGCCACCGACCTGCTGGCGGCGCACGAGCCCGGGGAGGCCCTACGGAAGTGGCTCGACCGGGTGATCGACTACGCCGAGGTCAAGCGGGGTGTCCTGGCGGCGCTCGAACCGGAGGCGTGGCAGGACCTCGTCGCCCACAGCCACAACCCCATCGAAGGAGCCCTCGGCCTACTGCTGGACGCCGCGAAGGCGGCCGGCTCCATCCGTACGGATGTGGGCGCGCGCGGGGTCCTTCTGCTCATCGCCTACCTCAGTCGGGTGCGTCACGACGAGTGGGAAGCGATGGCGCGGCCACTGATGAACGTCATCTTCGACGGCCTCCGCCGTCAAGGCGCGGATGGCTGAGGGTAGTTGGGGCGCGGGCGCTGGCCCTGGGACGGCGGCCGATCGGCGGACGGCCCCGCCCTCGCGAGAACGTCGCGAAGACGGGGCCGTACGGAGCGGGATGCGCGACCGTCAGTGGCAGAAGCGGGACCCGCCGAGGTCGAACCCGGCTTCCTTGTTGTAGTTGTCCCAGTTCTTGTCCACCACGCCGTCCAGGCCGCCGACGATGCTGAGGTTGCCGGCCGAGCCCTGGTTGGTGAAGCCGCCGCCGCAGTTGTCGTGGTCATTGTCGTAGTCGTGCGCGAAGGCGGTGCCGGTCGCGCCCAACAGGGCGGTCGCGGTCAGAGCGGTGGCGGCCAATACGGTACCGATACGCATGGGAATCCTTCCCTCATGACGAACATGCGGACGATAGGAGATCCCCCTTGCGCACCGTTCCCAGAGGGGCGACGGCAAGACTCCACCCGAACGGCGGGACGCACTCACCGCCTCGCACGAAACGGACCGGTCCACGAGCCGCCGAACGGCCGAGGCGCGACGCGGAGCTCGCCAGACCGGTCGCCGTCGGACCGGTCGTCGGCGGACCGGGACGGCTTGGGGCCGGCGTCCGGCCGGACCTCACGCGGACGGCGAGAGCTGTTCGCGCACCCACGCCGGGTCGGGGTTGGTGTGGGGCCGACCCGCCACGACGACCGTCGGCACGGTCTCGTTGCCGTCGTTGGCCGTTCTCACCTCTGCCGCGCCGTCGGGATCGCGCCAGATGTTGACCCAGTACAACTGACGGGCGCCGCGGCCCAATCGGATACGCAACCGGATGCAGTACTGGCAGCCCGGCCGCCAGAAGACGACGGGTCGGCCGTCGATCTCGCTGAGACGCCGTGCCTCCGACGCGCCGACCGACTTCGGAAAGATCAGCGGCGAATTCACACCCGCGAGCAGTACGAACAGCAGCAGGACGGCCGCAGCCGTCCCGGCCGTCCCACTGGAAACCAGTCCGGCCGCAAGGGCCGATCCACAGAGCATCAGCAGTATCGGCACAGTCCAAGCGCGCATCATGAGGACGAAGGCTACCGAGGACTCAGCTCAGTTGTTCGGCCAGTGCCAGGATGATCCCGCTCGGCCCGCGGAGGTAACAGAGCAGGTAGCTGTCCTCGAAGCGCGTCACCTCGCCGACGAGTTCGGCGCCGTGCGGGCGCAGGCGGGCGAGGGTGTCCTCGATGTCGTCCACGGCGAACATGACGCGATGCAGACCCAGCGTGTTCGCCGGCGTCACCGCCGGTTCAGGGGTGATCGCCTCAGGGCTGTGATACTTCGCCAGCTCCAGCCGCCCCGGCGCGTTCGGGATCCGCATCATCGCGATCTCGCTCCGCATCTCGTCGAGTCCGACGACGCTTCCCGCCCAGCGTCCGTCGATCGGCATCCTGCCTTCGAGCTCCATGCCGAGGGCGGTGAAGAAGGCGACGGCGGCGTCCAGGTCGTCGACGACGATGCCGACATTGTCCATGCGCTGAATGGTCATGCCGCCCACGATAGGGGCCGGGTCTGACATCGTCGGCGGAGCCGGCCGCCCCGGCCCGTCGCCGCCTTTCCTGATGGGCTGCCCGCCGTCGGCCCTGAGGCAACCACGCACGAGCGGAGAGCCGTCGCGGTCAACCAGCTTGCCGTGCAAGGGGGTTGACGGTGACGACGTGAGGGCCGGGTCCCCTCGGCGGTGGGGGGCCGGTGCGCTCCGTGCGCGGGACGCGAGGGGTCGTAGGACCGAAGGGCCGAAGGGCCGCCCGTGAGAAGGGTTGTCCGACCCGGCCTCTACCGTGGGGGCATGGTTGATCCGACGCCCCTGCCGCCCACCCTCCACCCGCTCTTCCCCGACGGCGCCGCCGAGCAGTCCTCGCTCGCTACTCCTCTGCCGCCGGGCCGGCTGATCACCCCGGCGGGATCCGAGGGGAACGCCCCGGTCATGTGGCTGAGCGACGGGCCGACTCCGACCGGGCTCTGGGAGAAGCTGCATCGGGAGCATGCGCGATCGGGGCTGTGGCCGCTGCTGCTGACCCATCCGGCAAACGACCCGGACTTCCGCCCCTGGGCCACGGGCGAACTCGCCCCGGGGCAGTCGTCCGCGCCCGACTTCCACGACCCCGAGGCCGTCCTGCGAGGCTGGTGGAACGCCTTGGTCGACGGCAGCCCGGACCATCCGCAGGACGCGGCGGAGCGGCTTCAGATGCTGGAGCCGTACGGTCCTGACTGGCCCGGCCTCGCGCCCACCCCGCGCCCGGCGGCCGGGGACGCTCCGGCCGATGCCGCCGATGCCGCCGATGCCGTGGCCGGCTGGCTGCTGGACCACGACCCCAAGCTACGGATCGGACTCGTCCGCGCGGACAGCGGCGCCGAAGCGCTGGCCGCCTGTGGCTGGACCGGAGCGGCCCGCCACGCGGACACCGGCGCGATCGCCGCGGTCCTGCGCGGGTGGGAGCAGCGGTATGGAGCCCGCCTTGTCGAGGTCGGCCCGGGCGGCCTGCGGCTGAGCGTGACGGCGCGGCCGGACGGCCTGGAAGAGGCGCTGCCGGTGGCGGCCGAGCATGTCGCGTTCTGCCCCGACAACGTCTTTCGCGGCACTGAGAGCCTCACCGACTACGCCGAGGAACTCGTCGAGGAGAAGTGCTGGTCCTTCTGGTGGCACTGACCGGTCCGGCGCCGAGCCGTGGGCGGATCCGCCCGGCCCGGCATTCGCTCGGGAACATCACCCGTTTCGGTAGTCCTTGGTAGACCACCCTCCCGGTCGGGGTAATCCCCGGAGGACCCACCACCGAACCGCTGGAGAAACCATGCGCATTCGTTCCGTATTGGCCGCTGCCGTATTCGCCGCCGTCACCACCCTCGTCGCGGCGCCCATCGCGACCGCCGCCGACGCCCCCGGCACGTTCCTCTACCAGCAGGGCGAGCGGACCGGCGCCTCTGTCGGACACGGAGCCGTGAACACGGGTAGCGAGGGTTTCCTGGCCATCAAGTTCACCCGCTGACGTAGCACCGGGACGTAGCAACGGGGCCTTGGCGCGATGCGCCGGGGCCCCGTTGCTACGTCGGGCTCCTCGACATTGGGTGGTGGGGTGGGGTGGTTTCCTTCGATTTTGGGGGTGGTGTGTGGTCCGGGCCACGCCTCTCGAAGGGTACGTACGGTGACATTGGGTGAGTTTCGGGCATTTGGGTGGTGAGGCGGCCCACAGGACCCACGTCACATACGGCCGGGGTTAGTGGGTTGAGGTGCCGCGAGACCGTGTGCGGGCAGGCCTGTCACCTGGGGGTTTGGTGCAGGCGGTGGGTGGGTCGGAGGTCCTTGGGTGTGGGGTGGGGTAGTAGGTGGGGGGCATTGCCAGGGGGCTGGGGGGTGGGTAGAACTGGATGAGTCGCCGGGCGGCACCGGGTGGTTTCACCCGCCGCAGACGAACCCCCTTGCTTGTGTGAGTGGTTTCCGCATGTCCCTGGCATGCCGCGACCGTCCTTGTTCCCTTTGGAAGGCTTCTCTGTGTCCAACGCTGTCATCCGCCGTATCGCCGCTTCGAAGAAGACTCTCGCGGGTACCGTCGTCGCCGTGGGTGTCGCCGGTTCTCTGTTCGCCACGGTTCCCGCTCAGGCGGCTCCGGTGAACGCGAAGGCGATCGCCCAGCAGATGATCAAGGACCCGGCTCAGTTCGCGGCGTTCAGCAAGATCGTGTCGCAGGAGAGTGGCTGGGACCACACCGCCACGAACTCCTCCTCGGGTGCGTATGGTCTGGTCCAGGCGCTGCCGGCGTCGAAGATGGCCTCTGCCGGTGCGGACTGGAAGACCAACCCCGCAACCCAGATCAAGTGGGGCCTGGACTACATGAACTCCCGCTACGGCAGCCCCGTCGGCGCCTGGAACTTCTGGCAGAACCACCACTGGTACTGAGCCACACCCAGCGACACCCAGACACACCACAACGCTCGGCCGGAACCCCCGGCCGAGCGTTGTCGTATCCCCGCCCCGAGACGACTGGGTCTGGACCTGACCATACGGACCATGGGCGGTGAGGGAGTGCCCCCCCGGTCTCAATCGGCGGCGGTCACGCCCCCCTCGTTCTCGTCCTCTTTTCGTCGTCGGCACACCTGGCAGCCGCCGCTGGGCCGCCCCAGGTCGGAGAGGCGGCCTCGCCCCACCGAGTTGCACCGGGTGCAACGGAAGGACCAGGGCGCCGTGAACCCGTGGAACGCCTCCAAGGGCTCAAGTCCCACGGCACGGAAGCTCGACGCGGCCCACTGGGCGCTGCCGCGGCCGCCCAGGGAAACGGCCGCGTCCGCCTTCCGTTCCGCGTAGTACGGGCTCTTGTACGTCGGTTCGGGCCGATGGCCGCGCTGCGCGGTCAGCCATGCGCGGACCCACTTGGGACGTTCGACGTCCGCGACCTGGCAGGCGGTGAGGAAGGCGTGGAGCTGCTTCTGGGTGCGGGGAACGGCACGCCGGCGAAGGATCCGGTGGGCTGCCGATCGGGAGAGCGGCCCGTGCTGCGAGGCTTTCGCCTCCGCGCGCTGCTCCATCAAGCGCATGGAAGGCGCTCCGTTGCGGTCGTGGAGTTCGATCAGCGCGTCGCTCAAATCCTTGAGGTCCGACACGAGATCGAGCAGAGGGCCGGTCGGCCGGGGGCCCGTCAGCTGTCTGCGCTGTTCGCGCTGCGCGGCCCGCCACAGCTCGCGTGCCTCGCCCTTCCCCCCGCAGGCCTGGTCGAAGGCGACGGCGACGGCCAGCGTGGGCAGGGTCGTTCCACTGGCGGCGCGTTGCAGGGTGGAGGGGCTGAGTTCCGCGCGTTCGCTGAGCTGTGTGTAAGTGAGGCCCATACGGGTTCGTTCGCTGCGCAGATACGTGGCCAGCCGGCCGAGCGCGCTGGTGGCGGAGGGCAGGGGAATCTCTGGACGCGCCATGGCAACCCCTCACCCCTGCGCGGCGAGATGGGCCATCACCCTGCCCGTCAGGCGCAGTGCCCTGGGCGGTCCGGCGGTCGCCAGACGGACTGCCCAGCCACCCAACACCGTTGCCACCAATGGGAGTTGGAGGGCGACGGCCTGCTGCGTTCCGGTCTGGGTCAGAACTCCTGACAGCACCACGATGACGATCACCACAGCGGTTTCGGCACCACCGAAGCGGCGGGTGGGGGTGGCTCCGTGCGCTAGGCACGAAGCCACCGGACGGCGGGGAAACACGATCGGCCTCCTGAAGGCTGGGGTCCGGTGGCCAAGCATCGGACACCGTCGGTATGTGGGCTCCAACTCGGTTCTCTGCAAGGGTGGTTGGCGCCACCCGGCTTTGCAGGACGGGGAGCATCGTGTCAGGCCCGCCGGGCCTGGGCGGCCAGTTGATTCCGATGTGTCTTGGCATGGAAATCGGCGGTCATCGTGACGAGGACGGCCGGTCCGTATGGGACAACGAATGGGTCAACTCGTCGTGCGGCTTGACCTGGGGCCGGAGAGAGGCCCCTCGGGCGCCGGGTGCCCAGAGCGCCGTAGCCCTCGGTGATCATCTCATTCTGTCCCAATTTCATTTGCTGCTGTTTGGGGACACTGCCACCATCCGGAGTGCGTCGGTGTACGGCGACGCCTCCCTGATCGCTCCTGGCTCCAACCACGGCAGAACGGGGAACACCGCACGGTCACGTTGGCGCGTGACCCTGCCGAAAGGGCCGACCCAGCACCCACGGGGTCGGCCCTTGTCGTGCTCGGGTCAGGCCGGCCGTGCATCCTCCTTGAGCATGTCGGCGCACTTCTCGCCGATCATCATCGTCGTGATGCACGGGTTGACCGTGACCAGGTCCGGCATCGCCGAGCCGTCCGCGACACGGAGCGCCTCGATGCCCTTGACGCGCAGCCGGGCGTCGAGCGGGGCGCTCGTGTCGTCGTCGGCGCCCATTTTCACCGTGCAGGACGGGTGGTAGACGGTGTTGTGGGTCTCCGCGATGTAATGAAGAAGCTCGGCGTCGGTCTGGACGTCCGGCCCCGGCGCGAGTTCGGCCCCGGCCCACGGGGCGAGTGCGGGCTGCGCGGCGATCCGGCGGGCCAGCCGCAGGCCGTACGTCATGACGCGTACGTCGTGCTCGTCGGTGAAGTAGCGCGGGTCGACGCGCGGCTTGTCGCGGTAGTCGCGTGTCCTCAGCCGTACGGTGCCGCGGGAGCGGGCGCGGGTGACGTTCGGTGTCAGGCAGAACGCGTTCTCGCTCGTCGGGTAGCCACGTCGGTAGGTGTTCATGTCGAAGGGCATCGAACCGTAGTGGAACATCAAGTCGGGCCGGTCCAGGCCGGGTTCGGTGTCGACGAAGATGCCGATCTCCCACCACTGCTGGGACGTGGCCACCATGGGTTGCTTGGCCTCCCACATGATCACCCCCTCCGGGTGGTCCTGGAGGTTCTCGCCCACGCCCGGTGCGTCCAGGACCACGTCCACGCCCACGTCGCGCAGGTGGTCGGCCGGGCCGATGCCCGAGAGCATCAGGAGCTTCGGGGTGTCGATGGCGCCGCAGCTGACGATGGTCTCGCGTCGCGCGGTGACCGTACGGGAGTGGACCAGGTCCGGGGCGAGGTAAGCCGCGCCCGTGCAGCGGCGGTCGGCGTCGATCAGCAGCCGCTGGGCCCGGATCCCGGTACGTACCTCGAGGTTCGGCCGCTTGCCGAGCACCGGGTGCAGATAGGCGACGGACGAGGACTGGCGCATGTTGTTCTCGTCGGAGTTGATCTGGAACCAGCCCGCGCCCCGCACCACGGTCGTGCCGGTGTTGAAGGAGGTGGTGGGGACGTCGGCCTGCGCACACGCCTCCAACAGGGCTGTTCCGCAAGGGTCGTTGGGCTGCACAGTGCGGATCGTGACGGGACCGGAGCGGCCGTGGTGGTCGCCGGGCCCGTCGTTGCTCTCCAGACGCCGGTAGAGCGGGAAGGTGTCGGCCGCGCCCCATCCCGTACAGCCGGCGGTGGCCCAGGCGTCGAGGTCCTCGGCGGGCGCCCAGAAGGCGATGCAGGAGTTGTGCGAGGAGCAGCCGCCGAGGACCCGGGCGCGGGCGTGCCGCATGAAGCTGTTGCCGTGCTCCTGCGGTTCGACCGGGTAGTCCCAGTCGTAACCGGACTCGAGCAGGCCCATCCAGCGCTCCAGACGCAGGACGTTGTCGTCGCCGACGTCGCTGGGCCCCGCCTCCAGGAGACAGACCGTGACCGACGGGTCCTCGCTCAGCCGGGCGGCGACGACGCATCCGGCGGTCCCGCCGCCGACCACGACATAGTCGAACTCGTCCACATCAGCTCCTTCTCGTACGGTCGGTGCCGCTACGGCCCGCCGTGGGCCATGGGTTCGGGGAGGTCGTCGACGGCGTGCTCGGCCAGTACGCCGGTCTGCCTGCGCTGGACGAACCAGTAGTAGAGGAAACCCCCGACACCGACAACACCGACGAACAGGACGCCGCCCCAGCGCAGATACCAGTGCTGCGGCCCGGTGGCGTTGTAGACGGCGGCGCGCGGCCACAGCAGGTTGACGGTCATCGCGGCGCCCCAGAGCACCGCCAGGATGTTGACGGGGATCCCGAACCGCCCCAGCGAGAAGCTGCCGGGCGCCGTGGTCCACTGGCCGCGCAGCCGCTGGACCAGCAGGGGCAGCGTCACCAGGAGATAGGCGACGTAGATCATGACGATGGCGATGCTGGTGACGACGGAGAAGATCTGCGGCTGGTTGATGTTGACGACCAGGATGACGACGGCCACGACCCCGATCAGACAGGTGGCGAGGACCGGCGTCTGGAACCTGGGGCTGATCCGGGCCAGTTTCGTGCCGCCCGGCAGGTTGTTGTCCCGGGCCATCGCGAACGCCAGCCGCAGCCCCGCCGTCTGCACGGAAAGGGCGCACACGGTGATGGCGATGACCACGCACCACAGCACGACCACGCCGATCGTATGGCCGAGCGCCGCCTTCACCACGTACTGAAGACCGTCCACGGACAGCTCCTTGGCGTGCAGGTCCGGAGCGGCCAGCAGCGCGAAGAGCAGGATCAGACCGCCGATCAGGAAGGAGGCGACGAGCGCGCGCAGAATGGCGCGGGGCGCGTTGTGGGCGGGGTCGATGGACTCCTCACCGAGCGAGGAGGCCGTGTCGAAGCCGTACATCACATACGCCGAAGCGAGCGAGGCGGTCAGGAACGCGCCGAGGTAGCCGAGCGACTGCCCCTGTCCATAACCACCGGTCTCCACGATGGCGCTCGGGCCCCGGGTGATGTGCACCCCGAGCAGCACCACCAGGGCGACGGCCGCGATCAGCTCGATGAAGACGCCACCGGAGTTGATGGTGGCCATGAGCTTGACGCCGAACGCGTTGACCAAGGTGGTGAACAGGATCAGGATGGCGCCGAGCAGCACCGCGTTGGCGGCCGCGTCGTACTTGCCGGTGCCGTCGCCGATCACCTGGAAGACGCTGGAGATCTGAGGGAGCGTCAGTTGGTAGGCGAGGGCCACGGCGGCCAGCGACACCATCGTCGCGACCGTCATCATCCAGCCCGCCAGCCATCCGACGTGCGGGCCGCCGCAGTGCTTGGACCAGTTGTAGACCGAGCCCGCGACGGGGAACCGTGCGGCGAGCTCACAGAAGCACAGGGCCACCATCAGCTGGCCGAGGAAGACCATCGGCCAGGACCACCAGTAGGCGGGCCCGCCGAAGCTGACGCCGAAGTAGAACAGCTGGAAGGTGCCGGTCAGGATGGAGATGTAGCTGATCCCGGCGGCGAAGGTGTGGAAGTTGCCGAGGGTTCGCTTGAGCCCGGGCTTGTAGCCCAGCTCGGTGAGCGCCGCGTCCTGGTCGGAGGACGCGCTCTCGGCCGGTCCCTCCGGACCGGGCGGGGTGTCCGCCATGGCAGGTCTCCTCGTTCCGTGCGGGCAGGGAGCAGGCCGGCGGTCAGTCGAACCAGCGCTGCGGTTCCGGCGCCGTGTTGCGCCAGATGTGCTTGGCCTCGGTGTACTCGGCGAGCCCGGCGGGACCCAGTTCGCGGCCCACACCGGACTGCTTCATCCCGCCCCACTCGGCCTGCGGGACATAGGGGTGGAAGTCGTTGATCCAGACCGTGCCGACACGCAGACCGGCGGCCATCCGGTGCGCCCGGCCCTCGTCCGTCGTCCACACCGCCCCGGCCAGGCCGTACACGGTGTCGTTCGCCAGCGCCAGCGCCTCCGCCTCGCCCCGGAACCGCTCGACCGTCACGACCGGGCCGAACGACTCGTCCTGGACGACGGACATCTGCGGGGTGCACTCGTCGAGGATGGTGGGCGGGTAGTAGAAGCCGTCGGCGAGTGCCGGGTCGTCGGGCCGGGCACCGCCGAGCCGCAGCACGGCGCCCTCCGCGACACCGGCGGCGACGTACGCCTCGACCTTGTCGCGGTGGGCGGCGGAGATGAGGGGGCCGGTGCGGGCGTGCTCGTCGAAGGGGCCGCCCATGCGGATCCGCCCGGCGCGCGCGGCGAGTTCGCCGACGAAGCGGTCGTGCAGCTCGTCCTCCACCAGCAGCCGGGCACCGGCCGAACAGACCTGCCCCGAATGCAGGAAGACGGCCATGAGCGCGTAGTCGACGGCGGTGTCGAAGTGGGCGTCGGCGAAGACGATGTTGGGGTTCTTGCCGCCGAGTTCGAGGGCCACCTTCTTCACCGTGGGAGCGGCGGCCGCCATGATGCTCCGGCCGGTGCTCAGGCCGCCGGTGAAGGAGACCAGGTCGACCCGCTCGTCCGTGGTCAGCGGCGCGCCGACCACCGCCCCTGGGCCGAGTACGAGATTGGCGGCCCCGTCCGGAAGGCCGGCCTCCTGAAGGAGCCGCATCAGCATGATCGCGGTGTGCGGGGTCAGCTCGCTCGGCTTGAGTACGAAGGTGTTGCCCGCGGCGAGCGCGGGCGCGACCTTCCACGCGGTTTGCAGCAGGGGGTAGTTCCACGGCGTGATCAGCGTGCAGACTCCGACCGGCTCGTGCACGACACGGCTGTCGACGGACGCGGTGCCGGTGTCGACGACCCGGTCCGTGCCGGCTGAGGCGACGAGGTTGCCGAAGTAGCGGAAGCAGTTCGCGATGTCGTCCATGTCGTACTCCGACTCGACCAGGCGCTTGCCCGTGTCGAGGGACTCCGCCCGGGCGAAATCGGCCTTGTCGCGGACGAGGAGGTCGGCCACCTTGACCAGCAGTGCGGCCCGGTCCGCGACGGAGGTGCGCGGCCACGGACCGCGGTCGAACGCGTCCCGCGCGGCGGCCACCGCCGCGGCCGCGTCCTTGGGCCCGGCCTCGTCCACCTGGGCGACCAGGGAGCCGTCCGCGGGGCACCGGATGTCCCGCTTGCCCCCTTCCGCGGCCGACGTCCACCGGCCGGCGATGAACAGCTCGGGCATGAATCCTCCAGGTCAGGCCGTACGGATCGGCCGGCACGGGCACACCGGCCGCTGCGACACGGGCCGTCCTCACGACGACATGTGACCTGCCACACCTAGCACGTACCGGCCCGTCCCGCGCGGCGGCACGGTGAGCACCCCTCGCTCACCCATGCCGCAGCGCCGGACCGGGGGACCGCCGCCATGCGGTCAGTACTGGGGGACCTGCTGGGGCATCGGCGGGTAGTGGGGTTCCTGGGGGAACGGAACGGCTGACGGCTGGGCGGGCACGGGGGCGATGAAGTACTCGCTGTCCTTGGGGCGTTGGTCCGGCTGGCGACGTCGGGGGCGCGCCGCCGGTTCGAGGTGGGGTATGTGCTTGGAGCAGTGGACGTACGCCTCCTGCACCGTGATGCGGATCCACAGTTCCGGTTTGCGCCCGGGCGCGAGGTCGGCGGGGATCCGGGCGTGGGCCGCGAGCGGGTCGTCGGCGGCCAGCAGCGCGGCCGTCCCGTTGATGTGCAGGCCGATGTGGTGCTGGGTGAAGTCCATGAAGAGCAGGCCGATATGGGGGTTCTCGGCGATGTTCCCGGCGCTGGCGAGGACGCCGTTGCCGCGGTATTCCGGATAGGTGAGGGTGCCGTCGTCGAGCACGGTGACGAAGCCGGGGGGCCCGGCCCGGAAGCTCGCGTCGCAGTGACCCGCCCGGTCGGCGGTGGAGAGGAACACCATCGACTGGCGGCCGATGAACTCCCGCATCGGCGGCGTCAGCGCCTGGTGCACCTGGCGCGAGTAGAAGGCGTCGGCACGTTCCTGCGTGGCGAGGTGGGCCTGGAGGGCGCGTTCCCCCGGAGAGGGCACGGGGTGGGGACTGGTCACAGTGGTGCGTTCTCCTGGGGGTGTCGTGCCGGGGCGAGCGGGGTGTTGAGGACGGGTGTTTCGAGCGGGTCGTAGTGGATCCGGGACGGGGGCACACCGTCATGGATCAGGGTGCGGGCGGCGGTGGTGACCATGGCGGGCGGCCCGCACAGGAACGCTTCGTGCTGGTCCCAGGGCCCGAATTCGTGCAGTACCTGCGGCAGCGTTCCCTCCCGGCCCACGATGTGCTGGTGGGAGACGGCGGCACGGACGGACAGCCAGTGCTGGCGCTGGGCCATGCGCAGCATGTCGTCGAGGCCGTAGAGCTCCTCCGCGGTACGGGCGCCGATGAAGAGGTCGACGTAACGGCGGATGCCCGTACGGGCCGCCTCCTCCAGGATGGCGCGGATAGGGGCCAGACCGGTGCCGCCGGCCACACACACCAGATCGCGGTCCTCGGCGGACGTGAGGGCCATCTCGCCCTGGGGAGAGCCGAGTTGGACGATGTCGCCCACCCTCGCGTGGTGGACGAGAGCACTGCTGACGGTGCCGCCGGAGACGGCCCGGACGTGGAAGGTGAGCGTGTTGTCCGGGCGCGGCGCGTTGGCCGGGGAGTAGTGCCGCCAGGCCTGTGGCCGCCACGGCGTTTCCATGGTGACGTACTGGCCCGCGACATAGGGGTACGCCTGGTCGGGGCGCACGGTTATCTCCGCGATGCCGTGGCCGCGGGGGAGGTGGCCGACGATTTCTGCCTTCCAGGTGGCGGGCCGTACGCGGCTGTCGTCCTGGGCCGCGAGAATCATCACGCGGGCCGCCGTGTTGTACGCGCGTGTCCAGGCCGCGGCCATCTCGTGGGTCCAGGCATCCCCGGCGTACCGGGCCAGCGCGGCCAGCAGGCACTCGCCGACCGCCGGATAGTGCGCGTCGACCGTTCCGAACTTGCGGTGGTCGCGGCCGAGGAGCGAGCAGAACTGCACGAGGCGGTGCGGGTCGTCGACCAGCTCGATGATGCGCAACAACCCCCGCAGCAGCCGGTCGCGCTGCACGTCCATGTCGGCGGGGAAGAGCTGGCGCACCTGGGGGTAGCGGGAGAAGAGGATGGCGTAGAAGTACACCGTCATCTCTGCTGCCTGCGATTCGACGACCGCCAGGCCGGCGCGTACCAGTTGGATCTCGCGCTCGGTCAGAGCCGCGATGTCCGGTACGGGGGGCGGGTCGTGGGGCTGAAAGGCAGCAGGGGGTTCTGCGGGATGCGTGGAGGCCGTTGGCCGCGTTGGGGACGGGCGCGACAGTCTTCGAGGCACAGAGTTGTCACAATCACAGAGATGCCGTTGCAGGCTTGCTGAACGCCGGATGGTCAGGAACGTGGTGGTTCAGGCGGTTCACCTTTCGGGCGGCAACGATGAGACGACAGAGGCCGTCTTCCCCTGAATTACTGCGCCAGTCCTCCCGGAGTCGTTACCTCTGTGGCGCGTGGGGCGGCCCGAGTACGCGGATGGCCAGCGCCAGGGTGTCGTCGGGATGGAGGACGACGGTGTGCATGTCGGCGGCGATGGCGCCCGGGATGTCCATGACGGGCTTGGTGGCGTGGAGGCGCGCCGCTTCGACGAGGCGGACCTCGCCCTCGCAGGGGTTGCGCCGGCTCTCGGTAAGACCGTCGGTGTACAGGAGGAGGAGGTCACCGGGCGCGAGCCGGGCCCGCAGCAGGCGCTCGCTGCCGGGGAGGGGGAAGCCCACACCCCTTCCGGGGACTTCGAGGTAGCGTGCGCCGCCGTCCGCCCGGAGCAGCAGTGCGGGCGGATGGCTTCCGTTGGCCAGCTCCACCTCGCCGGTGGCGGGATCGATCCGGACGAGCAGGGCCGTGGCCATGAGCCCCGGCGTCAGTGGGGTCAGCAGCTCGTGGGCGCGTCCCACGAGGGACCGCAGAGGGTGGCCTTCGAGGGCGAGGGTGCGGACGGCATGGGTCACGGCGAGGGCGGTTCTGGTACTGCCCACCCCGTGGCCGAGCGCGTCGACGACCGTGATGTGGAGCGTGCCGTCGGGCAGCGTGAACCAGTCGTAGAGATCGCCGCCGGTGGGAGCATGCGGGTCGGCGGGCGCGTAGTGGACGGCGAGTTCCAGACCTTCGACCGTCAACGGGGCGGGCCGCAGGGCGTCTTCGAGCTCCTGCAACATGGCACCGTGAGCCCGGCGCAACTGCTCGTCCCGCTCCTCGAGTTGGACGTACAGGGCGAGAACACCGCCGTTGGTCTCGGCCAGTTCGTGCTTGAGCCGGCGGTGCTCGGCCCTGAGGGCGTCCGTGATCGCGAGCGCGGCGCGCAGCTCCTCGTCCACGGTCCCCGCTTCGCTGTGCTGCACCACGCCGGAGTGCGCATCGTGTGCGGCGGGTACGGGCATGTGCCAGGTCAGCGTGGTGGACGGGGGCGCCGGGGCCGGGGGCAGCGGCAGGCCCATCCTGGCGAGCGGGCCAGGGGCTCCGGGCGCGGTCAGCGTGGCGGTCATGAAAGAGGTGCCGCTGTCGGGGTTCGTCTCGATGCCGGCGGCGAAGGTGACGGGGCGGCCCACGGTGACCTCGGCTTCCGCCGCATCGGCGACCGAGAGGACCAGGCGGGAACGGACCTCGGGGGCAGTCCATGGCGCCGCGCGGCGCTGCGCACGGCCGACCGGAGCGCCGCCAGGGAGTGGAACGTGCCGTTCATGGGTGCCTTCGCGGGGGTTGGATCGCGAGGACTGTCGCGTCGTCGCGGGTGTTGCGATGGTGGTGCGTCACCGAAGCGGTGAGCAGCTCCGGCGGCAGACGCAGCACGAACAGGGAGGGCGCCTGGGTCCAGCGGGCGTCTATGCCGTCGGAGTGCAGGAGCGCCGTGGCACCGGCGGACAGCGGGAAGGAGTGGGTTCGCGGGCTCGGCATCCGCCATCCGACGACGCCGGGTTGTCCGGTCAGGCGGTGATGGACGCCCTCGTGCGAGAGGGCCACCGCGCGGACGTTGCCGATTCCGCAGTACTGGGCCCGTTCTCCCTCGACCCGCAGGAGACCCACGGCCGCGCCGCGGGAGTGACGCAGCGCGCGGTGCATCGCGGTGAGAAGGTCGGGCAGGGGCGCCGCGGCCGCCGTACGAAAGGATCGCAGCGCGCTCTGTGCGGCTTCGGCGGCTTCGCTGCCGTGTCCGAGCCCGTCGATGACCGCGGCGGTGCGGACGGGGCCGGTGTCCACGATCGCGCCGGCGTCTCCGCAGTGTTCTTCGAGGTCGGCGGGGAGACAGGTCAACCCGGCGCGCTGCCGGGCCGCGTCGGCCGGGCCGGGTGGGACGAGGCGGGCGGACGCATAGGTGCCCACCCCGGCCTGGGTCCGGATGGTGAACTCCGTGGCTATGCGGTGAACGGCGCCCAGGCCCGCGCCCAGCGTTCCCACGGTGGTGTAGCCGTCCGTGAGACAGCGTTCGAGTTCGGGCATGCCCGGGCCGCGGTCCGCGGCGAGGATCTCCACTCCGCCGCCCACCGCGAGCGGCTGGATGTACAGGGCGCCGTCCCGGGCGTGCTTGTCGATGTTGCTGGCCAGTTCCGAGGCGAGCACCGCGGCTTGATCCGGCATGGCACCGGGCAGTCCGCATCGCTCCCCGAGGGAGCGGGCGGTCGCGGCGGCCAGGTGCACGGCGCTGTAGTGATCGATGCGGACATGGACTGTCGGCGTGCCGGCCAGGGTCACCGGCCGGCCCAGCGGGTGACGATCACGGTCGTGCCCCGGCCCGCGCCGGTGTGCACCTCGAAGTCGTGCATGAGGCGCCGCGCGCCGCCCAGCCCGTGGCCCAGGCCCGCGCCGGTGGTGAACCCGTCGGCGAGAGCCGCGTCGAGGTCGGGAATGCCCGGCCCGGAGTCGCTTATGGTCAGGCGCAACCCCTGGCCGGCGCCACGGCCCGGATACTCGATCGTCAGGGTCCCGCCACCGCCGTGGATGTAGGCGTTGCGCGCCAGTTCGCTGGCCGCGGTCACGACCCGGGTCTGGTCGATGATGCCGAAACCGGCCGTCACGCTGGCCGCGCGCACCGCGTGCCGTACCGCCAGCAGGTCCTCCTCCGAGTGCAGGACGAGACGTTCGCCAGCCGTGTCGTCGGTGGCGCGGGGTGCGGCGGTGGTGGCGTGACGGTTAGCGAGTTGGGTCATGTCCTGCCCCTCCCGGGGGCCGGGGGCCCTGGTGCCACCCGAGTGCGGCGATGCCCCGTTCCGCGTTCAGGGCTGTTTCGACGCCGTCGAGTTCCAGGCCCAGTTCGACCAGAGTGATGGCCACCGCGGGCCGCATGCCCGCCACGATGACCCGGGCTCCCAGCAGGCGCGCCATGGACGTCATTTCCATCAGCATGCGCGCGACGAAGGAGTCGATCATCTCCAGACGCGAGATGTCGATCAGAACACCGCTGGCCCGGTCCGAAGCGATGCGCTCCGTGAGCTCGTCGGTGAAGGCCAGCGCGGCCTTGTCGTCGAGCTCGTTGAGGAGACCGGTGATCAGGACGTCGCCCAGGCGCAGGATCGGGACGCCGCCGCTCTGCTGTGTCCTCACCGCAGGGCCCGCGATTCGACGGCGGGGTCCGCGGTCAGTTTGATGGCTTCGGACAGGGCGTCGGCCAGGCTGGCCCGCGTGAGGATCTTCGACAGGTCGATGCCCAGTTGCGCGATGGTCTGCGCGATCGGCGGACGGATGCCGCTGATGACGCAGTCCGCGCCCATCAGGCGTACCGCGTTGACCGTCTGCATCAGATGCTGGGCCACCGCCGTGTCGACGGTCGGCACCCCCGTGATGTCGATGATCGCCACCTGTGCCTCGTGGTCCTGGATCGCCTGGAGGAGGTTCTCCATGACGACCTGGGTGCGGGCGGTGTCGAGGGTGCCGATGAGCGGAACCGCCAGTACGTGCCGCCACAGCCGTACCACCGGCGTGGACAGCTCGAGGAGTTGCCGGCTCTGTCGGCGGATGATCTCTTCGCGGCCCTCGACATAGGTGTCGAACGACAGCGCCCCGGCCGCGTCCAGCAGACGGTTGATCAGCAGGGCGGCCCCGAAGAGTTCCCCCGCGTCATCGGTGGTGGTCTGCACCGTCTCCAGGACCGCCTCTTTGAGGACGAGGACGGCCAGCGACGTCGCGGTCGGCGTGGCACCGCCCCTGGCCCTGCGCAGCGACAGGTCGACGACGGCCTGTCGCAGCTCCTGGTGGGAGTTGACCACCTGGGTCACCGGCAGGCCGGTGGCAAGCCCCGCGGCGAGCGCAGCGACCAGGGCGTCGGCCTCTTCGCGCAGCTCGCGCTCGCCGACGCTCCCTCTCAACTCGCCCTGTGCCAGCTGTAGTTCGACCCATCGGTCGGACACCGCGTCGCCGCTGTCCCGCAACGCCTTCGCCACCCGCTGACGGACCACGGCCTCGCTGGCACCCACCCGGTCTCCCTTCATCAGTACCGATGCCGCGGCAGGTACTGGCGCCCCTCATAGGCTGAACGGCACGGCCCGCGTGCCAACTGTTGTCGTGCGGCAAATATACGCACGTGTGAGACGAACGCGGAACCCCCTCCCGTCTGCCGGTCGGGCAGCGGCCCCTTTCCTCACACCACCGCCACAATCAGGACACCCGGTCTCACCTCCGCCCCGCCCCACCGGAGGGTGGATGTCGGGAACGTGCGACGGGGAAGAGGTCGGGGCGTGTCATCATCCGCCCATGGAACTCGTTTCGCTGGAACTGGCCGTCAACCGTCTGCGCGATGCCCAGGAGGCACTGGACGCCGCGCGTGCCGATGTCGAACTGGAGGCGGTCGCGGCCCTGCGCAAGGGGGGCGCCGTGGACGCCATCTGCGACCTGTCCGGGCTCAACCCGCACGACCTGGTGCGCCTGGAGAAAGTCACGGGGCCCGTCCCGGCCAACTGACGCCACGGTTCTGTCCGTCGCGGCGCGCTCGAAAGGGGGGCCGGAGCGGGAGCTGGACACGCTCTGCGGTCCTGCGCGGCGGGCAGTGGCCGGGGCCGTGGAACGGAGCACGATTTAGTTTCCGTACGGAAATACTTGCCGTTTGACAACAGTGACGGGAGGCCGCACTCTGGACCCGGCTCACGGTCGGACGTGCGCATCAGCCGGTGTGGAGGACTGACGACTGTGATGTGTTGTTGCCCCCGCCTGCGGGAGGTCGGCCTCAGGCCGTGTCCGCCACCGTGCCGCGCACCGAAGCGGCATCGCCCGCGCCGCGCAGCACCGCCGACCGGAAGAAGGCCAGCCCCCGCGCGAAAGCGGCCTGTTCCTCGGGCGCCATAGTGGCGACCACCTCGGCCAGCGCCGCCTCCCGGCGCGTCCTGAGATCGCTGAGGTAGCGGGTGCCCGCGCCCGTCAGGCGCAGTTCGACTTCCCGCCTGCTGGCCGAGCTGGGGGTCCTCTCGACGAAGCCGATCGCGTGAAGACGGTCGCACATACGGCTCACCGACGAGGGAGTCGAACCCAGTTCGTTACCCAGGGCGCGCAGGTTGATCCCGTCGTTGTCCGCGAGGATGTACAGAACCCTCAGCTGAGAGGTCGACACTGGAGCGATGGGTGCCAAATCTCCACCCTTGCTCCACAGGATCTCAAGCACTTCGATAGCCTCGCGGGCCGCTAGCGCGGCGGCTCTCCGGCCGTCGGTGGCAGCACCGTCGGAGTGCCCGCTTTCAACAGTCACGGTGTTCAACCGCCTTGGCAGTCGCTGCGGCACAAAAAGCCCCTCCCGCGCCTCTTTGTCTTCATCTTCCCGAACAGGCGGTAACCGAACAGTGGACAGATTCACGGCGGCAGAACGCGCACTGCGCCAGGCGGCGCCGCACGCTCTGCTGCAAGCGGTGCAGGACGCTCTGACCCAGCACTACGGGGCCGTCTCCGTTGACCTGCTCATGGCCGACTACGCGATGACCATACTGCAACCGGTCAGCGCGCTCCCCTACACCGGCGAACCGATTTCTGTCTACCAGAGCTCTCCGGGGCGAGCCTTCGGTGCGCAGCAACCCTACGTCGAGAACGACGATCGCACAGGACAGCTGACGGCCCACCTGCCCATCAGCGTGCGGGGAGACCGCATCGGCGTCCTCACCGTGACCCTGCCCCAAGACCTCTACGACGCCCGGGCGCAGCAAGAACTCCAGGATGTCGCCGAAGTGCTCGGACACGAGATCGTCGTGGGCGAACGCGACACCGATGTGTACCTCCAGGCCCGGCGCGCCAACCGTCTGACGCTCGCCGCCGAAATGCAGTGGCAGCTCCTGCCCGGCCGGTCCTGCTCCCGCCCCGAGTACGAGATCGGGGCCCAGCTGGAGCCCGCGTACGCGATCTACGGCGACAACTTCGACTGGTCGGCCTCCGCCAGCCACCTCACCCTCGTCGTCACCAACGGCATGGGCGAGGGGATCGAAGCCGCTCTCCTCACCAACCTGGCCGTCAACGCCCTGCGCAACGCCCGCCGCGCCGGCCTGTCCCTCGCCGACCAGGCCTGCCTCGCCGACCAGGCCGTATACGGCCACTACCACGGCCAGGCCTACCTCTCCACGCTGCTGCTGCGCTTCGACGTCGCCACCGGTGAGACGCAGATCGTCGACGCCGGCTCGCCCCGCATGTGGCGCCTCAGGCAGGGCAAGGCCGAGCAGATCCAGCTGGAAGCCCAGCTTCCGCTCGGCATGTTCGAGGACACCCTCTACACGGCCGAGCCCTTCCAGGTCGAACCGGGCGACCGCCTGGTCTTCGTCAGTGACGGCGTCTACAACGTGGCCTCTCCCGCGGGCGAGCCCTACAGCGAGAAGGCACTGATGCGCGCCCTCACCAGCACACGACTGCTGCCGGCCTCCCAGGTCCCCCGCGCGGTCCTCCAGGAGCTGGCCGGACACCGCGGCCCGATCGACGCCGACGACGACGCGATGGTCGTCTGTCTCGACTGGCGGGGCCGTCAGGACACGGACTGACCCGGGCCGGGCGGGTTCGGCCCGGACGAAAGTGGACTGTTCTCCCACGGGGAGAGAGATGAGAGTACGGTCGGCAGAGGCCGGCGGGGGCTGGAGCCGCCGCTCATCCAAGGTCGCCGCCCGAGGTGGTGCGGAAAGAAGGCCATGAACAAGGATTCGTCAACCTGGCTGGGTGTGGCCGAGAGCGCCCTGAGGGCGGCGCCGCCGACGGCGCTCGTCTCCACGGCCAGCGCGCTGCTCGCCAAGCACGCCCAGGCCGCCCAGGTGCACCTCCTGTTGGCGGATTACGGGCTCACCGTGCTCCAGCCGGTGACGCACCTGCCCTGCACCGGTGACGCGACGGACGTGCGCGACGGAGGAGCCGCAGGCCGCGCCTTCACCGCCGAGGCACCCGTCATCGAGGTCACCGGTGACCCCGGGATGGTCGTCGTCCACCTGCCCGTCAGCGTGCGGGGGGACCGGCTCGGCATCCTCTCGGTCCACCTGCCGGAGCACGCCACCCGGGGCGCGTCGGGCGTGCTGGAACTCGCGGCCTTCGCCACCGCGCTGGGCCATGAACTGCTCGTCGCCGAGCGCGACACCGACCTGTACCTCCAGGCCCGGCGCCGCAAGAGACTCACGCTCGCCGCGGAGATGCAGTGGCAGCTCCTGCCCGGCCGAGGCTTCAGCCGCGAGGAATTCACCCTCGGCGCCCATCTGGAACCCGCTTACGCCGTGGGCGGTGACAACTTCGACTGGACCGTCACTGACGACTCGCTGACCATCACCGTCACCGACGGACAGGGCCACGGCATCCAGGCCGCCCTCTTGACCAACCTCACCGTGAACGCGCTGCGCAACGCGCGCAGGGCGGGCATCTCCCTGGAAGACCAGGCATGCCTCGCCGACCAGGCGGTCTACGGGGAGTACGGCGGCAAACTGTCCGCCCCGACGCTGCTGCTGAGCATCGACCTGGCGTCCGGCCTCACGCACGTCGTGGACGCCGGTTCTCCCCAGCTCTTCCGCCTTCGCGACAGCACGGCCCAGCAGGTCCCGCTCGACGCCCAGCTGCCCCTGGGCATGTTCGAGGAGACCGAGTACCGGGCGGAACAGTTCGCTCTCGAACCGGGCGACCGGCTCGTCATCGTGAGCAGCGGCGTTCACGCCGCTCAGCGGGCCGACACCAGCGCCTTCGGCGAACGAGCCCTTCGCGAGACCATCGCCGCCACCCGTAGCGCGTCCACGCACGAAACGGCGCGCTCTCTCGTCGACGGGCTGGTGCAGTACCACGGCGGGGGAGACCTGCCCTCCGATGCGGCCGTCGTCTGCTTGCACTGGCGAGGCCGTCCCTAGCTTCCGTCAGGCGACCGTGCCGCCCGCGCCGCGGATCAGCTGCTGGAGCACCTTAAGCGTGGTGACGTAGGGGCGCGGCGGGGGTGCCTCAGAGGCTGGGGCCGCCGTCGTTCAACGGTTCCGCGGCTTCGGAGAAGGCCCGCAGGCCCGCGAGGAGCGCTTCACGCTGGGCGGCCGGGACCTGCTGGAGCACTCGGCGGACAGCCAGGAAACGGCGCTCGGCCAGGGCGGCCAGTATGTCGTGCCCCTGGGCGGTCAGGGTGAGCCCGATTTCCCGGCGACTGGTCGTGGCACGCCGGCGGACCAGGAGCCCCGCCGCCTCCAGCCGGTCGCAGAGCCTGCTGACCGTGGGAGGCGCGGCCCCCACCCGTTCCGCCATCCCGGTGAGATTGATCCCCGGCGTCCGATAGGTGATCAACAGGGCTTGGAGCTGCAAACCGGACAGGCGGGGCACTGCTGTCCGCTCGACCTCGTTCCACGCCGCCACCAGGGCTTCTGCCTGTTCAGACACCTGCCGGGCAAAGGCATCGAGGGAATCGTCACCGGATTCCGTACGGTCCATGTGGCCGTCACTCCCATTGAACGGGTGCACATCCCCCTAGAGGCTGGCGTCACCCCGGGCCGCCGCGTCCTGGACGGTCACCATGCAATGTGCCCTGTCTGACGAAGTTATGCCTGTTGACGACATCTTTCGGTTACGAATGTTTCCTCCGGGCTCCCAGGTGCGCGGGAGCCCGGGGTGCCGGGGGCCCCGGGGGGCTACTCGTCACGCCGTCCGCCGAAGAACCCCGCGAGGGAGGACGCCAGCGCTTCCGGGGCCTCCTTCGCCACGTGGTGCCCGGCGTCGATCCCGTGGCCGCGTACGTCCGGTGCCCAGGCGCGCCATATCTTCAGCGGGTCCCCGTACAGGTCTTCGAGGTCGTCCCGGAGCGACCAGAGGATCTGGGTCGGGCACTGGATCCCTGTTCCGGCGGCGCGATCCTCCTCCTCGTGCCGTCGGTCGATGGTGAGGCCGGCCCTGTAGTCCTCCAGCATCGCCCGCACCACATCGGGACGCAGCGCGACACAGCCCCCGCGGTCGTGCCCGACGAGCGCGAAGCGGGTGTGGCCGAGGGAGCGCATCACCTCCACCACGTCTCCGGCGACGGCCCGCTTGGAGTGTCCGGAGTGGTCCGCGGTGGGCGCCGGACTGGTGGACCGGCCGTACCCCCGCAGGTCGGGACAGACCACGGTGAATCCGCGTCCGACCAGGAGCGGGGCGACGCGGTGCCAGGTCGCGGAGGTCCGGGGGTGGCCGTGCAGCAGCACCACGGGCGGCCCCTCTCCGCCATGACGAACGAAGATCGACGCCTCTTCGACCTGGACCCGCCTGGTCTCAAAGCCCTCGAACACGGCTCACCTTCCGTCCTCGGCGTCGTCGGCCCGACGGGCTCCGAACCGGCTGTACGGTCATGCGTGCTCCTGCCCCCGACCCGAACGTCACACACAACTGCCTTGATCCGCAAAGGCGTTACGCGACGGTAGGAGCCAGGAGCCAGGAGCCAGGAGCCAGGAGCCAGGAGCCGGGACCGGGAGCCGGGAGCCGGAGGGCTGTGCGACGTGGGCTTGCCTGAGGCGTCCCGCTACTTCTCCACCGTGTAGCGCAGCTGCGCGAAGCCGCCGCCGACATCGGCGACCGAGTCCAGGCGCAGCGGGACGTCCTGGAGCAGCTCGCCGAAGAGCCGGTGGCCGGCGCCGATCAGGACCGGGGCGACGCTGATGATGAACCGGTCCACGCGTCCGGCGCGGACGAAGCTCTGGATGAGGCGTCCGCCATCGGGATAGACGTGCTTCGTCCCGCGTTCGTCCAGGTCCGCGAGAAGGCTGTCCATGTCGCGGTAAACAGTGACGCGCGGGTCGACGTCCTCGGGGAGCGTGGTGCTGAGGACGCCGATGTGGCGGTCTCCGTAGGGCCAGCTCTCCGTGCCGAAGCCGACGACCTTCTCGTAGGTGTTGCGTCCCATGATGACGGCGTCCACGGAGTCGAGGAACGCGGAGAAGCCCATCTCGCCGGCCTGTTCGCCGCGCGAGGTCAGCCATTCGATGTCGTCGTCGGGACGGGCGATGAAGCCGTCGAGGCTGGTGCCGATGAACACGGTCGCGGTGAAGGTCATGGGGTCCTCCCGAGCAGGTGGTCGAGGTCGTCATGGAGGAGGGCGGCGGGATCGCCGTCGCCGGTGAGCGCCCAGCGCAGAAGGGAGCCGTCGGTGGTGATCTGGACCGCGCGGGCCAGGCGCGGCACGTCCGTGCCCGGGGGGAGTTCACCGTGCGCGACGGCGTCGGTGAGCAGCTCCCTCAGGGCCTCGTTGACGGCGCGGATGTGTGCGGCGGCATGGGCGCGGAACTCGACGTCGCACAGGTCGAGTTGGAGCATGCCGAGGTGGTTGGCCATCTCCTCGGGGGTGGACATGACGCCGGCGAACGCGTCGGCGACGGCGTGCAGGGCCGCCAGCGGTGAGTCATGTGCGGCCCGCGCCCTGCGGTAGGGCTCGGCGGCCCTGTCGGCGGCGTCCGCGGCGAACGCAAGCAGCAGCCCCCGCTTCGACCCGAACCGCTGGGACAACGTCGCCGGCGATACGCCCGCCTCCGCGGCGACGTGCGCCAGGGTGAGCGTGCCGGGGCCGTGGGCGCCGATGGCGCGCGCGGCGGCGGCGAGGATCTCGGTGTCACTGGTGACGCGTGGTCGTGGCATCAGTGCCTCCCTTCGACACCGGACCCTACACGTTAATAAATGGCGGCTCAATTATTAATGAGCTCCACGACGGCAGGAACAGGAAGGGGTAGGAGGCGCCAACAAGATCCGCCGTCCTCGACATGGAGGGCGTGAAGGTCGCGGATCGTCCGATCAGTACCGAGGGCGCCCGACGGGAACGTCAGGCGCCGAGGTGCACCACGGACGCCCAGGTGCTGGGCCGGTACGGCGATGCGTTCCGCATGTCGCGTACGGCCCGATGGAGGGCGGGCGCCGTGTCACGCGCGTCGAGGGGCTCGTGCTGGAAGAGGTCGCTGTACATCCGCTCCGTCAGGTCACTCGCCGCGTCGTCGTCGATCGCCCACATCGTGCCGATGACATGGCGGAATCCGGCGTACTGGAAGGCCGCCGCGGGTGTCAGGACCTCATCCGGGACGGCGGCTCCTCCGGAAGCCGACTTGCAGGCGGCGAGGAACGCCAGCACGCTGTCCGGGTGCCGGGCCCGTACGAGATCCGCCACGGTGAGCCTGCCGTCGTGCAGGATCAGTCCGCCGGTGGACGGGTCCGTGATGCTCTGGTCGCCGTGGCAGCTGAAGTGCACCCAAGTGTGGTGCGCCAAGGCTTCTTTGACGGCCTGAACGGTCGCTTGTGACCCGTGGAGACTCGTCAGGCGGGCCCCGGACACCCACGTGGACAGGGCTCGCGCCTCGCGCCCGGTAGCGCGCGCTGGTCCGGAGGCTCTGGTGCGACGGAGAGCAGGCGTGGTTCGGTGTGCCGCACGGGTGTCGTGAGCGCCGTCGCGAGCGCTCGAAGGGTCGGTGTGTACGAGGAGACGACACGGTCCATGACACTGTCGCGGGCCGGTTCGTCGGATGCGCCGTGGGCCGCACCGAGGGATTCGTGCTCGCCCGCCGCGTGCAGGGGAAGGTGGGTCAGCATGCTCGTGGGACACCACCACACACGCGGCCAGGGCTGCCCCTGAGCCGGTGGGCCGGTGTGGCCGAGGGCGTCGAGCACCGGTCGTGCGATGTGTTCCCAGAGCCAGGCGAGTGTCTCGGTGAGGGAATGTTCGCGGACGAGGGCTGCCGCCGGCGCGGTGGCTTTGAACGACGTCTCGTACGCGTGCTGGGACTGCATGACGAGATGGCTCACGGCGACGTCGGCGATCTCGCGCGCCGATACCCGGAGCGGCACGACGCGCACGTCGTGGTCGGTGATCAGCAGGGCGTCGCACCTGTACCGGCTGACGTTGACGATGACCGCCGCGCTGCTCTCCGGCAGTTCGAGAACGGGGGAGGGCCGGTCGCGCAGAAAGGCGGCGAGGCCGGGAAGCCGGCGTGCCGCATCCACCGCCTCGTCCCATCGGCGTCCCAGCGCCATCCTGGCGTCGGCGTTCGCGCCGGCTCCGCGCACGGCGTCCAGCAGCCTGCTGGCGGACTCGTCGACCAACTGGCCGCCGAGCTGTTCGCGGATGTCGGTGAGTTGGTCCGCGAGATCCGGGGCGATCGCTCGGAGGGCCGCCACGTCGGCTGTCCACTGCCATTCGCCGGTGAAGAGAACGGCGCGGGCCTGTTCGAGGACCTCGACCGCCCGGTCCGGGCGTCCGGCGAAGAGGGCACTCGCGGCGGCGTCGGAGGCGAGACCACTCGCCTTCGCCAGAAGGCGTTGCTGGTCGGTCCGCCCGAGGCCGATCCAGGCCAGCTGTGGGAGGAGCCCGACCGCCGTGGTGTAGGCGTCGAGGGCTTGCTCCCAGTTGTCCCGGGCGGCCGCCTCGGCACCCCAGTCCAGTGCCACCCGCAGGCGCATGGTCGGGTGCGCCGTGAGCGAAGCGGCCCGACGCCAGACCTCCATCGCCTCGTCCGGAGCCGCCGACGAACGCCCGTCCCGAAAACCGAGGAGCGTGGCCAGGTTGTGGAGCAAGCGAGGAAAGTCGGAGTGGTGTTCCGGGGTGGCGTCGATCGCCGTGCGCAGACAGTCGATGGCTTCGTGGAGGTCACCCGCCGCGGGGCGCACCGCATGGCGCTCGGCGAGAGCACCGGCCAGATGGGACAGGAAGGTGGACCGGTCGGGGGCGGACGGGCCCACGAGGGCCAGTGCTTGGCGGGCCGTCGCGACCGCTTCGTCGAGATCCGCGATGTCGTGGTGCAAACGGTGGCGGGTGAGCAGCGCGGCGGCGTGATTCGAGTGATATCCGGCTCTGCGCGGCCCGGGCAGACGTTCGTTTCGTATGACGCCACGGCCCACCTCGATCGCCTCGGCGAGGTCCTCGGCCCGGTGCGTCTCGTCGTACCGCATCGCGAGGTGAAGGGCGAGGCTCCCCTGGACAGCGGGTGAATCCGCGATGGCGCTCTCGGCGTCGGTGGTGCGGCACAGGGCGATGGCTTCGTCCAGGTCGGCCAGATTCCCATGGAGGCGGAAGCGTTCGCTGAGCGCCTTGGCGAGGTTGACGATCGCGGCTGGATCGGGTTCGAGGGACAGGGCGACGGCCTTCCGCCCGTAGGCGACGGCCGCGTGCACATCGTCGAGCGAGCCCGTTGCGTACGCCCTGTCGGCCAGCAGGTTGCACAGATTGGAGGCGACCGTGGCGCCGTCGGGGTGGTCGGGCGGAAAGGCGTCCAGGGTCCATTCCGCGAGCGTCACCGCGCGGTCCAACCGGGCCTGTTCTCCGGTGAGTTGATACAGCTCCCACTCGCAGGTGCTGAGCGCGGAGGCGTGTTCGGGGAAGTCCTCGGCCTGGTGGCCGATCACGGCGATCAGACGCTCGATCTCGGCGGCGGCCTCCTCCCAGCCGGCGGCGCTACCGCTCCGCGAGGCCCGGTTCGTGAGCAGGAGTCCCAACAGGATCCGGTCGTCGGGGTTCGATACGGCATCGGAGCCGTCGCCCACCTTCTTCCGTTGCCGTGTGAGCGCCGATTCCACGTCGTCCAGCGTGCCGCGGCTCAACTGGACGCGTACAAGGCGCTCTTCCAGCCGTGGGCGGTCGGCTTGATCCGCGGGCAGGTGGGCGAGGGCGGAGCGCAGGGCCGCTTCGGCCGCCGCGCCATCGGCGTCGTCGTCGGTGGCGGCATACCGATCCTGGTACACCACGCCGAGGTTGGAGTGGAGCGTCCCCCAAGCGGGATGACCGGGGCCGATGTGTTCCAGGCCGTACTGGAGCCAGTCGATCGCCTCGTCGAGTAGGGGGACCAAGCGACTGTGGCGATGGCAGGCCCGTAGTGAGGCGGTCAGATAGGGAAGTTGCTCGATGAGGAGGTCGGGTGTGGCAGCGGCGAGGTCGACATTCAGTCGGGCAGAGATCGCCAGTTCCGACGCGTCCTCGAGGTCGTCCGTCAATGAGAGGCGCGACATCAGGGCGGATTCCATCCTTCGCAGGACGGCCAAGTGGTCGGCGCTGCCCCGCTGGCAGACCTCGGCTGCGTTGAGGAGTAGGGCGAGAGCGTGGTCGAGAACAACCAGGTCACCGGTGGTGCTCGCATGGCGCAGGGCTTCGCCGGCCGGCTGAGCCCACTGCCAACCAGGTGGACGCGCCTGGGCGACAGCCTCCCACTCCGTCGGCGTCATGTGCTCGCGTACGGAGATCAACAGCGGGTCAGCCGCCCCCTTCCAGTGCAGCAGGAGCGCGCAGGCAAGAACGAACTCATCCCCCAAGTGGGGCGGGACGGCGCGCTGAACGGAGGGCTGGCGGGAGGGCTGCCCGGAGAGCCGACCCAGTGGTTCCAGGGCCACCGACTCCAACTGACGGGCGTCGCGCCATCGAAGCACCGCCTCGCTGAGATCCTCCAGGGCGCCCCGGAGAGAGAACCGCAGTCGGAGCGCTGTCCCGAGGTTGACCAGGCACGCCGCGCGGGTACGCTCGTCGTCCTGCTGTGGATCTTCGAGGGGAGACCTCATGCGGTCGATGGCCTCGTCCAGGTCGGTCGCAACGCCGGTCATGCGAAAGCGGCGCATGAGCGCGGTGCCGACGCGCGCGGCGACGATCGACGCCATCGCATGGCCCGGCCCCAGCATCAGCACCGCGATGCAGTAGAGACGTATCGCTTCGTCGACCTCGCGCAGGTCCGGTGGTACGCCGTCGACGCCTTGCAGGAGTGCCGTCGCCCGGTCGTTCCAGATGTGGGCGGCCGAGTTGCGCGCACGGCGCGGCAGCGCGTCCGCCCTGTCCGGGATGTGGCTGAAAATCTCAAGGGTGAGCAAGGCGTCGTCCGTGCGCGTTTCGGGGTTCGTCTCGCACCGATGGAAGAGGAAGACACCTAGGACGCAAGCCACTTCGGGCGTAAGGCCGTTGGCGGACATCGCTTCAAGCACGGCATCCACATCTGCCTGGGCGTCCTGTGTGCGCAGGACGGAGGCGTCGCCTTCCGCTGTGTAGCGGGCGGTACGTTCTTCCAACCGGCGGACGGCTTCTTCGAGCATGGCCCCCCCTGTGATGGGCTGTTCGGCGAGTTGGTCCGGTCGTCGTGCCGATGTCGGTGCCGGGTCGGCTCAGGGTCCGGGTCCGGGCCCCGGCCCGGCCGGAGGGTGCACATAGATCTGGCCCAGGTCTCGGCCCTGCCTCCAGAAGTCGCACAACTGCGCATTGACCGCGCGCTCTTCGTCCCGGGTCGCGGGGAGTTCGACGCGCAGCGCTCCGTACAGCTCGAACCGGTGGAGATCGAACGCCGCCCTCAGCGACTCGCCGTACGCGATGGCGGCCGCGACCGCCGTGCCGTACGCGAGGCGGGCGATGACCAGGGGCGCGGCCGACAGCAGGACCCACCAGCCGGTCGGAGCCAGCAGCAGCACGGAGGCCAGCCCACAGAGCAGACCGGTCACGGACAGCCGTACGGTCGCGTCGAGGACGTCGCGGCGGTTGTCCACCATGGCGCGCACCGGATCACCCAGCAAGGGGTACAGCCGAGGCCATGCGACCGGGGCGTCCCAGCCGTAGGAGCGGCCCGCTCGGTCCTCGGCCGCGGCCAAGGCGTTGCCCAGACGGGTCGGCCGTGTGAGAGCGACCTCGGAGGGAAACGTTTGGCGCAACGCGACCAGTGCCAGACCGGCCCGACGGACTTCGTCCGGCGTCGGCGCGGTCCCCCCTGCGAGGGCGGTGTTCGCGGACACCCGCGCCCGGTGGCGGTTCTGTCGCCGCACACCGTACGCCGTGATGGCCGAGACGCGGACGGGCCAATAGCCCTCAAGCAGCCTGACGAGGGGCAGTTGTAGGGGATGGAGCAGGATGGCCACGACCAACATCAGCAGAAACAGCGCGAGGATCTCTCCGGCCCCCAGTGTGTTGGCGGTATGCCAAGCGCGGTGAAATGCCAGTGGTGTATGAGGTGCCCCTGCCCATAGCAGGGTGAGGAGATAGAGAGCCCCGGCACATGTGGGCACATACCCGACCAGCAGAAACCGGCCAGAGATCAGCGACGCGGGCGAGCCTGCCAGAGCGTCGAGTTTCATGCTCCGTCCGCCATGGGGCCGTGCCCCTCCGGGCACACCGGAGGCGGCTCGTCACCGGCCACCCGGAAGACGATCTGGGGGCAGCTGCCGCAGGTCAACCTGATGAGGGTGAAGCAGGTCGGGGCCCCGGGCAGGGTCGCACCGTCTCCCGCGCCGATCTCGACACCTCGGTGCGCCCCATGCGACGTATCGGTGATCGCCTCGAAGCGAGCCCGGCCCACCACGCCCAACCGTTCACCACCGACACACAGGGCGATGTCTCCGGTGTGTGGGTCTGCTTGAAAGATGGCCAGGAGAAACGTGGTCACCTGTGAGAGGTCCGCCGTCTCCTCGATGTCCAAACTGGTGACGGCATGCGACGTGGCGAGTCTGCTGTCGAACAACGGGCTGAAAGGCGACTTCATGAACGTATCCCCCCCCGCTTATCCCCCTGTTGCCGTCCCCGAACGACGCGGATCAGCCTACCCACATGCCCTCCTGCGGGCACCCGAATCCGCTATCGGGACTGTGCACCACGCCCTGGTGTACGGGGTGGTGAAGTTGGAGGTGGCGGAGCGGCGGCTCGGTGGGCTCAGATCGCTCTGAGGGCCGCGAGGAAGTCGAGTCTGGTCTCCAGTCGGGACAGATCCCTGCCCGTGATCTGCTCGATACGGGCGACGCGCTGGCGCAACGAGTTGACGTGCAGGCGAAGTTGGGCGGCACACATCGTCCAGGACGCGTCGCAGTCGAGGAAGGCCTCCAGTGTGGGCAGGAGCTCCGTCCGGTGACGGCTGTCGTGATCGCGCAGGGGGCCGAGGAGACGGGTGGCGAAGGCGTGCCTGGTGCGGGCGGGGATGAGGGGGAGCAGCGTCAGGATGTGGGAGGTGAGGTCGTCGGGTCCGCGCACCCGCACCTTTCCCGGGCTGCCCGCGGCGACCCGCATCGCCGTGCGGGCGTCGTCGAGTGCTCGCGGCGCGTTCTCCGGCCCTGCCACGGGCGAGCTGATGCCGACCGAGACGCTGTCACCCGGGCCGAGCCAGCGCGCGAGTACCGTGCCGAGCCGCTGCTCCAAGGCGGCGCAGTCCAGGACGAGTTGGGGTGGGCCGTCCGTGGGCTCGGGGACCAGTACGAACAGGACGGCCTGCCCGTTGTCGACGGTGGCCGCGATGTGTTCCGCCGGGACCGGCCCCGGCCCTTCCGCGTCGACCAGGGCCTCCTCCAGGAGTTCGCGCAGCGCGACGGCCGGGATGGGCCCGGCGCCGTGCAACTGCCCCTGCGCGACCACGACTTGGCAGAGCAACCAGTCCTCGGTCCCGGTGAGGACGCCGTACGCGGTCCCGCGGAGCCGGACGGGTATCTCGTCGAACGGGACGCGGCTGCGCAGCAGGTCCAGAATCCAGCGGGCCAGGTCATTGCGCACGGCCTTGCCCCGGTCGTGTTCGGCTCGCGCGTCCGCCGCCAACTCGGCTATACGGTCCAGGAGTTCGTGGTCCGTCGCGGGCCACGACGACGTGTCGGCCTCCACGACGAGTAGCCAGTCGCCGAGCTCAGCGCCGTGTCCCGCCGTATCCGGCAGGGGTGTTGGGGGAGCGTCGGCATTGCGTACCGGCAGGAGCGAGTAGGGCCGATTCCCGAGGGTGACCCGGTGGGGAGCCGCCTCTTGGGCGCGGCGCGCGGCGAGATACCTGGCCGCCAGTGCCACCGCCGTCCGGGCGCGCGGGGGAGGTTGGGCGCCGGCGATCTGGCGTCCGGTCGAGGACAGGACGCGTACGTCCAGGCCGAGGCTGTGCTGCAAGAGCTCCAGTACGGGGTCGGAGTCGGACTGGTCGTCGGACAGGAGACGCCGATGGCGTTCGACCATGGCGGCGAGTCCGCTCCCGTCCCTGCGGTGCAGACGGTGCAGGACGTGTTCGGTGATCGCGGCGAACGACGTTTCCGGTCGCACGGCGAAGAGCGGCAGGCCGTGCCGCCGGCAGGCGCGTACGAGGTCGTCCGGGACGTGTCCGTGTTCCACCTCCCCGGCGGCGAGCGCCGCGACCCCGCCCCGGTCGAGGATGCGTACGAAAGAGTCCGCGTCTCCGTCCCGCTGCCACCAGGCGAGCCCCGTGAGGACGAGTTCGCCGCCCGTCAGGAAGCGGCCGGGATCGGCGCGGTCGATGGTCGGGACAGCGCGGACGGCGCGATCGAGTGCGGTGCCGTCGGGGTCGCCCACGAGCAGACGCAGTCCCAGCTTGTCGATGTCGAGGAGTTCCCGGAGCAGCACGATCGTCACTCTCTCATGCGATCGGTAGCTGGGGCAGGGGGGTTGTCCCAGTTCAGCGCGGTGAGGCCGGGTGAACGCACGGTCGTCCACAAGGGACGGCGGGGCCGGTTCTGAGCGATCGGTGACTGCCCCGTCGCCTGGGTCGCCCTGTCTACTTCACGGCGTACGGCCGACGGCGATTTCGAGCCCCTGACGCGAAACGACTGACCGCGACGACGGACCCCGCCACGACGGAACCCGCGAGGACTGATCCGCAACGACTGCCTCGGGCGAGCGCCTCGGACGAACGAACTCAGGAATGTCAGGAACATCGGGAAGAGGCGACCAGATCATGGCAGGCACCACCACGGGCATCCCCGCCAACGTCACCCAGAACCACACCAAGGGCGGCATCGGGGAGTCCACCCTCCGCCCGGACGGCACCCTCAAGGTGACCGGTGAGTTCGCGTACTCCTCGGACATGTGGCACGAAGACATGTTGTGGGGCCACACCCTGCGCAGTACGGTCGCGCACGCCGAGATCGTGTCCATCGACACCTCCGAGGCGCTCGCCATGGACGGCGTTTTCGCCGTCATGACGCACGAGGACCTGCCGGCCGCGAAGAATTACGGCATGGAGTTCCAGGACACACCGGTACTCGCCTACGGCAAGGTCCGGCACCACGGTGAGCCCGTGGCCCTGGTGGCCGCCGACCACCCGGAGACCGCGCGCCGCGCCGCCGCGAAGATCAGGATCGAGTACCGGGAGCTGCCCCTCATCACGGACGAGGCCTCGGCGACCGCGCCGGACGCGATCCTCGTCCACGAGAACCGCGAGGACCACCACGCGGGTCACGTCCCGCACCCCAACATCGTGCACCGCCAGCCGATCATCCGCGGCAACGTGGAGGAGGCCCGCAAGCGCGCCGACGTGATCGTCAAGGGCGAGTACACCTTCGGCATGCAGGACCAGGCCTTCCTCGGCCCGGAGTCCGGTCTCGCCGTGCCGTGTGAGGACGGCGGCGTCGATCTGTACGTCGCCACGCAGTGGCTGCACTCCGACCTCCAGCAGATCGCGCCGTGTCTCGGCCTGCCGCCGGAGATGGTGCGCATGACGATGGCCGGTGTCGGCGGCGCGTTCGGCGGGCGCGAGGACATCTCGATGCAGATCCTGGCCAGCGTGCTCGCGCTGCGCACGGGCAAGCCGGTGAAGATGGTCTACAACCGGTACGAGTCCTTCTTCGGGCACGTGCACCGCCACCCCGCGAAGCTGTCCTACGAGCACGGCGCCACCAAGGACGGCAAGCTCACCCACATGAAGTGCAAGATCGTGCTCGACGGCGGCGCCTACGCGTCGTCCACCGCATCGGTCGTGGGCAACGCCTCGTCCCTGTCGGCCGGGCCGTACGTCATCAACGACGTCGACATCGAGGCGATCGGGCTCTACACCAACAACCCGCCGTGTGGCGCGATGCGCGGCTTCGGCGCGGTCCAGGCCTGCTTCGCCTACGAGGCCCAGATGGACAAGCTCGCGGCCCAACTAGGCTTGGATCCGGTGGAGTTCCGCCAGCTCAACGCCATGGAGCAGGGCACCATCATGCCCACGGGGCAGCCGGTCGACTCGCCCGCACCGGTCGCCGAACTGCTGCGCCTGGTCAAGGAGCGTCCGCTGCCGCCCGAGCGCCAGTGGGAGACCGCCGACGGCGAGTCCGACGTCCGTGCGCTGCCGGGCGGCCTGTCCAACACCACGCACGGCGAGGGTGTCGTACGCGGTGTCGGTTACGCGGTCGGCATCAAGAACGTCGGCTTCTCCGAGGGCTTCGACGACTACTCGACCGCCCGGGTGCGTCTCGAGGTCATCAACGGCGAGGCCGTCGCGATGGTCCACACCGCCATGGCGGAGGTCGGCCAGGGCGGCGTCACCATCCATGCCCAGATCGCCCGGACCGAACTCGGCGTCCGGCAGGTCACCATCCACCCCGCCAACACCCAGGTGGGATCGGCCGGTTCGACCTCCGCGGGGCGTCAGACGTACATGACCGGCGGCTCCATCAAGAACTCCTGTGGACTGGTCCGCGAGAAGGTCATGGAGATCGGCCGGCGCAAGTTCGGCTCGTCCCATCCGGCGTGGACGAGCGCCCAACTCCGCCTGGAGGGCGGCAAGGTCGTCACCGAGGACGGCGAGACCCTCCGCGCCCTCGTGGACGTCCTGGAGGAGGAGGTCGTGGAGGTCGAGGCGGAGTGGCGACACCGCCCTACCGAGCCCTTCGACCTGAAGACCGGCCAGGGCAACGGCCACGTCCAGTACTCCTTCGCGGCGCACCGCGCGGTGGTGGAGGTCGACACGGAGCTCGGCCTGGTCAAGGTCGTCGAGCTGGCCTGTGCCCAGGACGTGGGCAAGGCGCTCAACCCGCTCTCCGTCGTCGGCCAGATCCAGGGCGGCACCGTCCAGGGTCTGGGCGTCGCGGTGATGGAGGAGATCATCGTGGACCCGAAGACCGCGAAGGTGCGCAACCCCTCCTTCACGGACTATCTCCTGCCGACGATCCTCGACACCCCCACGATCCCCGTCGACTACCTCGAACTGGCGGACCCGAACGCGCCGTACGGTGTGCGCGGCATCGGCGAGGCCCCGACCCTGTCGTCCACCCCGGCGGTCCTCGCGGCGATCCGGGCGGCGACCGGTCTGGAACTCACCAAGACGCCGGTCCGCCCGGAGCACCTCACCGGCGTCTGACCGGCGTCTGATCGGCCTTGCTCTGCGGCCTCGCCCCGGGCGGCGCGTGGTGCCGAGACGCCGGACCGCCGCCCGGGTGCGCGGGCCGTGCGCGAGCCCCTCGTGTCCGGCCCGGGCTTGTCGTGGCTCGTCAGTGTCGAAGCCCCGCTCGCCGGAGCGTCAGGGTCGACAATTCGGCGATGACGTCAGGGTCCCCGCGCCGCCAGGCGTCGGCCAGACCGCCCGGCGGAGTCGGGATCGCGGCCAACTGCCGCTGCGGCCCGGTGAGCGCCCGCAGGGCGAGGAGGTCGGCGCCGCCGGGGGAGTCGAGGAGGCGCCGGGTGGTGGCGGTGCGCCGGATCCACCGCATCCGCGGAATGAGCCACACCACGAGGATGAACACGGTCGGCAGGAGGATCAGGACGACCGCGGTCAGGGTGGCGACGTGGCCCACGGTGTCCTGGAGCGACCGTCCGGCCTCGGAGAGGCCGGTCCCGGCGTCGGCGGCGGACTGGAGCGGCTTCTTCAATGAGTCGCCCACGAAGGGGACTTTGGAGGCCGCGTTGCCGGCGTCGTGCAGACCGGACGCCAGGCTGTCGCCCGCGCTCTGGGCCTTGCGTCCCGGCTCGGCCAGCGTCAGGATCGCGTCACGGACGACCAGGGCGAACTTCACCGCGATCGCGATCAGGAGCAGCGCGACGAGGTCCGCGAAGAGCTGACGACTCCGGCGCGCCGGGGTCTGGGCGTAGAGACGCATGAACGTGCTCCTGTTCCGACGATGACACCGATGAAAACTGCCGGGGCGCCCTTTGACAGGCCCACCCAGGACTCAACGGGGTTGCTCTGCTTGCGAGTTGCCCGATCATTGACGCAAAAACGCGACGGTGACGGCGAGTTGGTCCGGCGCGGCTTTCAGGTGCGGCACGCCCGGTGGGCCGCGCGCGCGGGTCACGCCGGCGACGGGGCCGCCGCCGGATAGCGCACGAACAGGACAGCCTCGACGTCTTCCGAGGGCGCTCCGTACACATGGGGGACGTCGGCGGCCCAGTGTGCCTGCTCGCCCGGGCGGACCAGTTGAGGCGAATCGGCGGGGCCCACCTGAGCCGTTCCCGTCAGGACGACGATGCGTTCCTCGGTGCCGGGGGCGTGGGCGGCCGACCGCTGGTGCGCATGGGCCCGGATCCGTATGCGGAACACCTCGGTGACCGCCTCGGCGTTCTCGAACTTCTCGGTGAGATACGCGTCCACGGCCTCGCCCGACACCCTGACCGGCTCGTCGACGTTCAAAACGCTGCTGAGGGGAACGTCCAGGGCGCGGGTGAGCGCGTACAGGGTTTCCAAGGTCGGGTTGCGCCGGCCGGTCTCCAGCTCCGAAAGGGTGCCCTTGCCGATCGCGGAGCGCCGCGCCAACTCGGACAGGGAGAGCCCCCGGCCGGTTCGGAGCTCCTTCAAACGGCTCCCCACCTGGTCCGCCAGTCCCACGACTCTTCTCCGTTCATCTGTCGGGCGCTTCATCTGTCGGGCGTTGACTGCGACGACGCCCTCGGCCTAACGTTTCGCGAGCATGGCGTTCTGTATATGGAACGCAGGATACGTCTAGGAGCAGTATGTCCTCCCCCCAGCATGATGCCCTTCCCACCCGGAGCCGACAGGTGGCCGCCTGCCTCGCCGAGGCGGGCGTACCGGGACAGGTGCGCGAGCTCGCCGAGTCCACCCGCACCGCCGCCGAGGCCGCCGCCGCGCTCGGCTGCGACGTCGGCGCGATCGCCAACAGCCTGGTGTTCCTCTCCGACAACGAGCCCGTCCTGGTGCTGACCAGCGGCCGCCACAAGGTCGACACGGACGCGCTCGCGGCGCGCTGGGGGCGCGGCCGGCTTCGGCGCGCCTCGGCGGAACAGGTCCGCGAGGCCACCGGGCAGGCCATCGGGGGAGTCGCCCCGGTCGGCCACCCCGGGCAGCTGCCGACGGTCGTCGACGAGGCGCTCACCGACTATCCCCAGATCTGGGCCGCCGCCGGCACACCGCGCACCGTCTTCCCGACGACCGCGTCGGAACTCCTGCGACTGACCAACGGAACACTGCTCGCGGTCACTTCGTGAGGGCGCGCGCAACGCCCGGGCCGCCGAGCGGCAGGGCGGCCGACAGCACGCCGCGACGCGATCGGATCGTGCACGGCGACCTTCCCGAGGAACAGCGCCCAAGAGAGTGGGAGTGGTGAGCGTGACCGAGCGAAAGATACGCCGCGTCGCGCCGGCGTCCGCCGTCACGGCGGGTCTCATCGCGGTACTGGTCGGAGTCACCAGCTCCGCCGCGATCGTCTTCACCGCCGCCCAGGCCGCCGGCGCCGGGCCCGGAGAACTCACCTCCTGGATGCTGGCGCTCGGCGTCGGCATGGGGACCACCTGCATCGGGCTCTCCCTGCGCTACCGAGCGCCGGTCGTGACGGCCTGGTCCACCCCGGGCGCCGCGCTCCTGGTATCGGGGCTCGGCGGCGTGACGATGGCCCAGGCGATCGGCGCCTTCCTCGTCTCGGCCGCGCTGATCGTGCTCAGCGGTCTGACGGGCTGGTTCGAGCGGGTCATGAGCCGGATCCCGGTCCCCATCGCGGCGGGGCTGCTGGCCGGGGTGCTCGTGCAGTTCGGCACCGGCCTGTTCGCCCGTATGCACGGCCATTTCGCGCTCGTCTTCTCGATGTTCGCGGTCTACCTCGTGGGGCGGCGGCTCGCGCCCCGATTCGCCATCATCGGAGCGCTCGCGGTGGGTGTGGCGGTCGCCGCCGCGCAGGGCTCGCTGCGACCGGCCGGTGTGCGCTTCGACATCGCCCAACCGGTGTTCACCGCACCGGAGTTCTCCTTGCAGGTGATCATCAGCGTCGCGCTGCCGCTGTACGTCGTGACGATGGCCTCGCAGAACCTGCCGGGCGTCGCGGTGCTGCGCGGCGCAGGGTACGAGCGTGTGCCGATATCGCCGTTGATCAGCTGGACCGGTGCGGTCAACCTGCTCCTCGCGCCCTTCGGTTGCTTCGGTCTGAACCTCGCGGCCATCACGGCCGCCATCTGCACCGGGCGCGAGGCACACGAGGATCCCGACCGGCGCTATCTGGCCGGGGTGTGGGCCGGTGTGTTCTACCTCTTCGTCGGAGTGTTCGGCGGCGCCGTGGGTGCGCTCCTCACCGCGCTGCCCAGCGCCCTCGTCCTCGGCATCGCAGGGCTCGGACTGCTCGGCACCATCGGCAACTCGCTGGCCTCGGCGCTGGCCGACGACGGTTCACGGGAGGCCGCCGTCATCACCTTCCTGGCGACCGCCTCCGGTGTGACGCTGCTCGGGATCGGATCGGCGTTCTGGGGTCTGCTGGCGGGGGCGCTGACGCTGGTGGTGATGCGCGTCCGTCTGCCGCGCCGTCCACCACCGCCGGGCAAGGACCCCACTGTTCCTGCCGCCCGCACTCCCGCCCCGGCGGTCGGTCCGGTCCGCTCAACCACCGGCACCCGTACGGAAGATGACGCCTAAACGCGTCCGCCACCACACCCTCCGGCGGGGGGTGGGGCACCTTTGGGGCGCGGTGAGGCTGCTGCGGGCCGCCTCTCGCGATGCCAACTGCCCTACGCGGCGAGGGTTCGGCCCGTATGGGTGCGTTGCCAACTGCCGTATGCGCGGCGAGGGTTCGGCCCGTCTCGGCGCGTTGCCCACTGCCGTATGCGCGGCGAGGGTTCGGCCCGTCTCGGCGCGTTGCCCACTGCCGTACGCACGCCGAGGGTTCGGCCCGCCTCCGCGCGGTGCCAACTGCCCGGCGTGCGCCGAGAGTTCGGCGCGCCGTGAACACCTGCCCGCCAGCCCGGCGGGTGATCATGGTCACACCGCGGCGGCGCCCGCCCGCGCCTTCGCCATGGGTCCGGGCGCCGCGCCGTAAGACGTCCACTCCTTGGACACCCCTGACGCCTTGTCATAACCGCCCTGACCTGCGCAGATGACCTTTTCAACTCCTGTGTGGGAATTAGAACTTGATCTCTACGGCGGGGGATGCGAATGTGATTGAGCGGCCTGGATCGAAGCCACAAACCTCGTTCCGGTCCGCGGATTGCTGCGGCTTACCCGGCCCAAAGGCGAAGGTGCGGAACCCCGCGCTGATGTTGAGCACGGCTTGTTCACCGGGGGATGCTGATGCGGGACACCGACGTATTAACACCAGGTAGCACCCACCTTTTCCTTTCGGGTACCCGAACGACGCGTTTCGGGCACCGTCACAGCGCCGCCGTACACCCTGTTTCAAGAAGGCGGGTACGCGCGTTCACCTCGAACTCGGACGCCCCATCCGAGGCCATGGGCAGGCGCCCGTGCGCCGATCGCCGGGCATGTCCGCGCGGCCCGAGAGTATGCCCATCGCCCGGCAGAGCTGGGCCACCCCCGTCCGATTGACGGCCGGCTGGCTGACGACCGGCTGAGGGCCGCGTGATGTCCGGCTGACGGCCGACTCCAGGACGGCGTCCGGCGGTGTGCCCCCGGCTTCACACTCGTGCGCGCCTGTGCGCCGCCCCATCGTCACCTCCCCCTCACCCGCGCATATCCCTCATCGCGAACCGAGGCTTGCGTTCTCGTATCACGTGTAACCGCGATGCGTCGGACCCGGTCTGCGCCCCCGCCCGGAAGCCGTGGTGGCAGACCGCTGCCGCCGTTCCTCACGCGGACAGAAGGACCGGCAAGAGAGCCAGGATTCTTATTGACCTCGGCGAAATCGACGTGATGGACTCGCTTTCACCGGGTGAATGTTCCCCGCGGGCTCATTTGAGCCTTTTGCGTCAGGCGGAGTGGCTCGACGAGTTGTTTTCCTGCGACTCCGGCCAGATTCCCCATGCGTGCTCCTGCTTGCCTGCCTGCTTGCGCATGGCCCCCCACACAAGAAAGTGGAGATATGAACCAGATAACCGATACCAAGAAGTTCTCCCTCAGCGCGGAGGAGCTCGAGAAGTTCCAGCGCGACGGATACATCGGTCCTTTCGACCTGTACGAGAAGGACGAGATGGAGGCCAACTTGCAGGCCCTCCGTCCGAAGCTGCTGAATACCAAGAAGGCCATTTACGGCGGCGGCCGCGCGGTGTCCGGCAACACCAACCTCGCGAATTACGACCGGCATCTGGACATCGACTTCCTCGCGGACCACATCACGCGGCCCGAGATCGTCGACCGGGTCTCCAGCATCCTGGGCCCGGACACCCTGTGCTGGCGCTCGGAGTTCTTCCCCAAGTACCCGGGTGACGAAGGCACCGACTGGCACCAGGCCGACAACTTCTCCAACGTCGCCGGGTCCAAGCACCCCCAGATCGTCTGGCCCGAGGACGCCGACTTCGGCGGCACCATCACCGTCTGGACCGCGTTCACGGACGCCAGCGTCGAGAACGGTTGCCTCCAGTTCATCCCGGGGTCCCACAAGACGATGAACTACGACGAGTCCAAGACGATGGACTACAACCCGGACGCCATCAACGCCACCGAGAAGAACGGCATCCGCCGCGGCTTCTTCGGTCACGACTACCGCCAGCTCCAGAAGGACCCCAACTGGAGCCCGGACGAGTCCAAGGCCGTCTCCCAGGTCATGCGCCAGGGCCAGTTCATCGTCTTCTGGTCGACGCTGATGCACGCGTCCCACCCGCACAGCGGCCTCACCGACCAGATGCGCCTGGGCTTCGCGGGCCGCTACCTGCCGACGTCGGTGAAGGTGTACCCGTACTCCACCGAGCTGGAGGAGTTCGGCGGCCAGGCCAGCCTCGACCGGTTCGGCAACGTCCTCACCTCGGGCACCGACACCTACGGCCACAACCGCTTCGTCGACAGCACGGTCAACGGTCACCCGTTCCGGACCAACCAGTAAACGAAAGGATCACCACGGTGTCGAACAGCGTGCAGACCCAGACTTCCACTCAGGAAGAACTGGAGCAGTGGGTCCTCACCACCTGCCGAGACCTCGGTCTCACGGTGGAGACCGCTGCCGACGACTTCTTCGAGGCGGGCGGCACCTCGCTCACCGCCATCCGGCTGATCGCCCAGGCCGAGGAGACCTACGGCGAGGACGCCCTGACCCCGGACGACCTGTTCGCCCGGAGCGCCGTGCGGGACATCGCCGCCTCCATTCTCCAGAACGACCGGGACTGAGGAGGACGGCCGTGCGGTCCGACAGCGATCGATGGGCGCCGGTCCTGCGGCGCGCGGCGGGCCCCCGCCGCATCCGGCTGATCTGCTTCCCCTACGCGGGAGGCGGCCCCGACCTCTTCAGGAGCTGGGCCGAGGGCCTGGACGCCGGGGTCGAACTGGTCGCTGTCAGGCTGCCCGGCCGGGGCCCCCGGCTGCGCGAGACGATGTACGAGAACTGGGACTCCTTGCTCGCGGAGACCTTCGACGCGCTCTCCGCGGCCGGGTTGCTCGACTCGCCCCACGCCTTCTACGGACACAGCTTCGGCGCCCGACTGGCTTACGAAATGGCTCACTTGGCCGCGTCGGCACACCCCGGCGCCACCCGGCGCCTGTTCGTGTCCGGCAGCCGCAGCCCCAACGCGCCGCAGGCCCGCCCGTACCTCCACGAACTGCCGGGGGACCGCTACCTCGACGCGGTGCGCGCCATGGGCGGCACACCCGCCGAGATCCTGGACAGCCCGATGATGATGCGGCTGTTCCTGCCGACGATGCGCGCCGACATGAGGCTCGCCGAGCTGTGGGACGACCGCCACGGCGCGCCGGGTGTTGACGTTCCCCTCACCGCCCTCTACGGGCGCGAGGACCCGGTCGACGGGTACGCCGCCATGCGCGACTGGAAGCTCTACACCAGCGGCGACTGTGAGGTGGTGGAGCTGCCCGGAGGCCACTTCTTCCTCGACACCCACCGGGACCGACTGCTGGAAACGATCAACGCGCGGCTGGAGGGATCCCGATGACCGCACCGCACCACCCGACGCCGACACCCACGGCACTGGCAGCCCACCGGGCGCTCAACCACGGTACGGCCACCGCCTTTCCGGAGCTCGGCGTCAAGGAACTGTTCGAGCAACAGGCGGCCCGCCGACCCGCGGCCACCGCGCTCGTTCACCCCGGCGGCCGGCTCGACTACCGCACCCTGGACGGACTGGCCAACGACCTCGCGACACGTATGCGGGAGGCAGGCGTCCGCCCCGGCGACACCGTCACCGTGCTCATCACCCGCTCCGCGGAGCTCATCATCGCCCTGCTGGCCACCGTCAAATGCGGAGCCGCCTACCTCCCCGCCGACGCGTCCTGGCCCGACGGACGGCTGCGCGCCCTGCTGGAGCGCACCGACGGCCGCCATGTCCTGACCCGGGCCTCCGAGGCCGACAGGATCGCCGTCCGGCTGCCGGGACGACACATGATCCCGGTCGACCTGACATCGCTGACAATCCGTCAAGAAACGCCCCCGTACCGCGGATCCCCGGACGACATCGCCTACATCAACTTCACCTCCGGCTCCACCGGCGCTCCCAAAGGCGTACCGATCAGACACCGGAGCATCGTCCGGCTCGTCCACGGCGCCCGCTACGCGCGACTGGACCACGACACCGTCCTGCTCCAGCTGGCACCCGCCTCGTTCGACGCGGCCACCTTCGAGATCTGGGGCGCCCTGTTGAACGGCGGCACCTGTGTGCTGTACCCGGAGCACTTCGTCCGCCTCAGCCGGCTGGGCAAGGTGCTGGCCGAGCACCGGGTGAACGTCCTCTTCCTCACCACCGCCCTGTTCAACACGGTCGTGGACGAGGCCCCGGACATCCTGGCCGGCGTCACCACGGTCCTGACCGGCGGCGAGGCACACTCCCTGACCCATATGGCCGCCGCCCTGCGACGGTACGGACCCGACCGGATCGTCAGCGTCTACGGACCCACCGAGTGCACCACCTTCGCCACCTACCACCCCGTCCGCACGCTCCCCCCGGACGAGACCAGCCTCCCCATCGGCCGACCCATCCAGAACACCCGCGCCTATGTGGTCCACGACGGGCGCCTGTGCGAGCCCGGCGAGACCGGCGAGGTCCTGCTCGCCGGACCCGGCCTCACCCCCGGCTACCTCGGGGCGTCCGAGACCAGCGCCCGCCACTTCACCGAACTCGACCTCGACGGCGAACCGCGGCGCCTGTACCGCACCGGCGACCGCGCGTTCCTGTCCGAGCGGGGCCACCTGGTGTTCCAGGGCCGCCTCGACGACCAGGTCAAGGTCCACGGCTACCGCATCGAACTGGGCGAGATCTCCTACCACTTGGACGCCCACCACGCCGTACGCCAGAGCTTCGTGACCACCCGGCCCAACGCACAGGGCGGCCAGGAACTCATCGCCTTCGTCGTGCCGGACACGGACGAGCGCGAACCCGAAGCATTTCGGGCGCACTTGAGGGCTCTCCTGCCTCCCTACATGGTCCCGGCCGATCTGCGGCTGTGCGCGCAACTCCCGCTGACCGCCACCGGCAAGGTCGACCGGCACGCCCTGCTCGCCACCCTGGACAACCGTCCCGTCGCCGCGGGAGCGGCGTCATGAGCACCTCCCTTCCCGACCGGGACCTGGCGAGTGAATTCCCCTTCCTCACCGCCGAACACGACGCCTTCCGCCTCCAGGTGCGGGAGCGGCTCGCCGAGTGCGTGCTGCCCCACGCCGACGCGTGGGAGGAGCGGCGCCGGGTGGGAGCCGAGGGCTGGAAGGCGCTCGGCGCGGCAGGTCTGCTGGAGATCGGGCACACGGGCGAGGACTTCCTGCGCAGCGCCGTCCTCCTGGAAGAGCTGGGAGGGAGCGGCTACGCGGGTATTCGGGCCGCCGTAGGAGTCCATGCCTACATGGCGCTCTCCTACCTCCTCATGTTCGGCTCGGCCGAGCAGCGAGCGGCCCATCTGCCGCCCGCCTACCGGGGCGAGCGCGTGACCGCGCTGGCCATCAGCGAACCCGACGCGGGCTCCGACCTCCGTGACCTGCGCACCTACGCCGCCCCCAGGGGCGACGGCGAGAACGCGGGGTTCTTACTCGACGGCCACAAGAGCTATGTCGCCAACGGCACCGGCGCCGGCCTGCTCGTCGTGCTCGCCCGCACCCGTCTGCCCGCCCCCGGCTCCGGCCCCGAACGAGGGCTGACCGGAGCGAGCATGCTGCTCGTCGACGCCGAAAGCCCGGGCATCACCCGGCGCCCCCAGCCGATGCTCGGCTGGCGCTCCGCCGACCTGGCCACGATCACCTTCGAGGGCGTCGAACTGCCCGCGGACGCGGTCCTCGGCCGACGCGACCGGGCCCTCACCCAGCTGATGCGCGCCCTCGACTTCGAACGTCTGGTGGCGGGCCTGCTGGCGGTCGGCGGCGCGCGCCACACCCTGCGCCTGGTCGACGCCCATGTCCGCTCCCGCCGCATCAAGGGCGTGCCCCTGGGGACACACCAGTCCGTGCGGCACCGACTGGGCGAGCTGTACGGCGAGTTCGACATGGTGCGCCGCTACGCCTACCACGCGGCATGGCTGCACACCCGGGGGCGGCTCGACACGCGTACGGCGTCGGTGCTGAAACTGCGCGCCACCGAACTGGCCCTCTCCGCGGCCCAGGCCTGCTCCCAACTCCACGGCGCGCAGGGCTACTTGGAGGATTCAGCGGCGGCGCGCGTGCACCGCGACGCGACGGCGGGAACGATCGCGGCCGGAGCCAGCGAGCTGATGCGCGACATGATCTACGAGGCGCACTGACATGGCCCACGAACCCACCACCGCCCCGCTGTCGTCCGCGCCCCCGGGATCCGACCTCGGCCATGGCCGCAACGACCGCCGAGGCGAAGTGGCCCCCGCGTCGACGCCCAGGCATCGCCAGGGGACGGCGATCACCGTGACCGCCGTCCTGCCGCTCCTCCTCATCGCCGGCAGCGCCCTGGCCATGCCCGGCACGGACGTGGCCGCCGCTGCCGCCTCGGGGCCGAAGCTCGGCGCGGCCGGGCACTCCCTGCTCGCCGTCGCCGTCGTGCTGACCGCCGCCCACCTCGGGGGCGCGCTCGCCCGCCGCCTCGGCCAGCCCCCGGTGGTAGGCGAGATCTGCGCGGGCCTAGCCCTCGGGCCCTCCCTCCTGGGCAACCTGGCACCCGGCGCCATGGGCTGGCTCTTCCCGCGCGGCACGCTCGGACCCCTCGACGGACTGGCCCAACTCGGCCTGATCCTCTTCATGTTCGGGGTGGGCCAGGAGCTCGCCGGAATGCGGCTGCGCGGCGCGGCGACCCGGGCCCTCCTGGTCAGCCAGTCCTCCGTCCTCGTCCCGTTCGCCCTCGGAGCGCTCGTCGCCGTGCCCCTGGCGGCGCGTTACGCGGGTCCCCGCGGGCACGGCGTCGCCTTCGTCCTGTTCGTCGGCTGCGCACTGAGCATCACCGCGTTCCCCGTCCTCGCCCGGCTCCTGTCCGACCTCGGCATCTCCCGTACCGAACCGGGACGCCTGAGTCTGTTCGCGGCGGCGATCGGTGACGGGGCGGGGTGGCTGGTCCTCGCGGGGATCCTGGCCACCGCCCACGGCTCCGACCCCACCATGGTGCTGGTCAACGCCGCCGCCACGATGGCGGTGGTGGCCCTGTTCCTCGGACCGGTCAAGCGGCTGCTGGCCCGGTGGGCCTCCCGGAAGGGGGGCGGGGCCGACTCGGGCATCGTCCTTGTGGTCGGGGTCGCCTCGGCGGCGGCGCTCACGGCCGTGCTCGGCGTGCACCAGCTGATCGGGGCGCTCCTGGTCGGGCTCGTCTGGCCGAAGAACCGGACCGGGCCCGTCGTGGAAGGCCTGACCGGCACCGCGAAGACAGTGCTGCTGCCGTTCTTCTTCTTCGGCTTCGGCCTCACCGCCGACCTCAGCGCCCTGACCTGGGACGGCACGACGGTCCTGGTCTTCCTCGGGCTGCTGGCCCTGGCCACGGTCGGCAAGGTCGCGGGCCCCGGCCTGTGCGCATGGCTCACCGGTATGCCGCGGCGCCCGGCGCTGGTCCTCGGCGTCCTGCTCAACGCCCGCGGCCTGACCGAACTCATCGTCATCCAGATCGGTTACGACGCCGGGATCATCGACGCCCGGATGCTCGCCATCCTCACCCTCGTCGCCCTCGGCACCACCATCATGACCAGCCCGCTCCTGCGCCTGCTCAAAGCCGCGGGCACCGGGGAGCGGGGCGCTGCTTCGCCGCTCGCCACGGCAGAAGCACGGCCCAAGGAGTACGCGTCCCGAGATTGACGCCCCCCGGGCCGCCGCCGTCACGTGGGCCGTGCCGACCGAACGGCTCTCCCCGAAGACGTCGAAACGGGCCGGAGAAGAACGGGCCAGTTTTCACCCGCACTTGACCGTTTCGATTTCAAAACAGCGGCTAAACGGACCTCATGTCGGAAACAGCGAAGAAGAACGAGGCGACGGAAAGCACTGCGGCCAAGAACACGGCGCGCTCTGCGAGGAGCGGAGTTCGGTCGGCCACGACCAAGGCCGCGTCGGCTGCGAGCGACACCAAGTCGGCGGCGTCCGAGGCCAAGGACACGACGGGCAGCAAGGTGCTGGCGTTGCGTTCCAAGGCCAAGTCCGGCGGCGAGATGCTGGCCACGGTGCCCGGAAAGTCGGTTCACATGGCATCGACCGCATGGACGGTGGTGCGGAACCGCAAGCAGATCGCGGCCGGTGTGGGAGGAGGCGTACTGGCGGCCCTGGCGGGCGCCTACAGTCTCGGCCGAGTATCCGTACGACGCGGACACGGCCCCCTCACTCGTGCCACGGGCGGTCGCTTCTGACGAAGCGGTAGAAGGATGGGGGATGTGAGGGGCACAGACGCCGCTCACATCCCCCACCCGCGTGTGCGCCCCGACGGACGAGGCCGCTCACGCACCACACGAAGGGCCCTCGACTCTTCGGCCGGTACTGTCTTCGCCGGCCCGGATGGCGTGGCACGCGCCACGGCGGGTACGCACACTTCGCCCGACACCACATGAAGAGAGAGCCCCGTGCCCGACCCCTCCCCGCGCCCCAGCACAAGACGCGCCCGCGCCACCGCCATGGTGAAGCGACTCCGTGGTGAGCTGCGTGCGACAGGGGTGGCGCTGTGGGACGACAACGTGTCCGACTTCGCAGCCGCACTGACCTACTACGCCGTCCTGGCCCTGGTTCCCGCCCTCCTGGTCACGGTCTCAATCATCGGGCTGGCCGCCCCGCGGGCGACGGACCGTCTGATCGACGAGCTCACGTCGTACGCCCCCGCGCAGTCCGCGAGCGCCCTGCGCGGCGCGCTGCGCGAGATGACCACCGCGCAATCCGGGGTGTGGGTGCTGGTGGTGACCGGGACGGCGAGCGCCCTGTGGTCGGCGGCGAGCTACCTGGCGGTCTTCCGCCGGGCGCTGCACGCCATGCATCGCCTCCCGGACAGCAGGCCGGCCCTGCGCACCGCACACACCATCGTGGCCACCGCACTCCTCCTGCTCGCCCTCCTCCTCACCGGCTCGGCCGCGATCGTGCTGTCGGGACCGCTCGACCACCGGGCGGCAGCCCTGCTCGGTCTGGACAGCCTGGGAACGTGGTCCATGCTGCGCTGGCCGATCGTGCTGGGGGTCGTCACGGTCCTGCTCCTCGTGCTGTTCCGCACAGGCCCGCGCGAGGCACGCGGCATACGCCGAGGACTGCCGGGAGGCGTCGTCGCGGTAGTGCTGTGGTGCGCGGCATCCGCCGGATTCACGCTCTACGCCGACCACTTCGCCTCGTACACCCGCCTGTACGGTTCACTGGCCGGCATCGTGGTGTTCCTCATCTGGCTGTGGTTCACCAACCTGTCGCTGCTCGCGGGAGCCCAGTTCAACGCCGTACGCTGCCGCGATCGCACGTGTTGAGGTGGGGGACGGGCACACATGCCCCAGCCACCGCGGCCGTGGACATGGGGCGGGCGCACATGTCCCGGAAGCCGCTGTCGCCGCCATGGGGTGGTCGCACATGTGTGGGCAACCAAGAGTGACCCGCACGCGTCGGACACCACATGGAACGCGAATGGCTCTTCTTGCTCATACCCGTGCTGATCGGCGTGAGCTTTCTCTGCGTCGGTGTGTACGGACTGCGCCGCGCCGGCTCGCTCCGTCGTACGGGCATCACCACGGTGGGGCACATAGTGCGGCACGACACCCGGCGGGACGACGAGGGGTCCCGGTACCACCACCCGGTCGTGTGCTGGACGACCCGCGACGGGCGCGCGTGCACGCACCCCTCCCTGTTCGGCCGGAGCACGGTCACTCGGGGCTTCGGCGTCGGTGCCTCCGTCACGGTCGTCTATGACGAGCGGAACCCCGGCCGATTCGCGCTGCCCGGCTGGGACTCGAAGTCGTTCTTCGTGATGTTCACCGCGGTGGGAGCGGCGCTCACCGCAGGCGCGTCGGTGGCCTTCCTCATCCTGCTGATGACTCAATGAGCGCGGCTCGGCAACTGACGCCATATGCGGCCGAGTTGCGGAGGCTGGGCGAACGCGCGCGGGAAGAACTGGCGCCGACGCGTCGTTGTCACGGAACATGACACCATTCGGCGGCTTCGACTCCGTCACCACCAGCCTGCTCGACGACAAGAACTTCGCCACCCTCGCCACGGTCAACCCCGATGGCGGGCCGCAGACTTCGGTGGTCTGGTACGTACGCGAAGGTGACACGGTACTCATCTCCGTGACCGCCAACCGCAAGAAGGCCCGGAACATCGAGCGCGACCCACGCGTGAGCCTCGCCGTCTTCGACCTGAGCAACCCGTACCGCTCGGCCGAGATCCGGGGCACCGCGGAGCTGTTGCCCGACCCGGACAAGGTGTTGCCGAAGCGGCTCTCGCAGCGCTACCTGGGCGAGGACCCGCCGCCGGAGACCGCGAGCCGGCTGATCGTCCGCATCACCCCGGAACGCGTCAACGGCTTCACGGTCTAGCTCCGGCCTCCTCTTACGAGCTCGTGCGCACCTGCGCTACCGGGTGGCAGGCTGAGGGCCCGGTGGCGGTCTTCGCCTGCCATCCGTCAGGAGCAGGTCGCGCCGTTCAGGGTGAAGTGCGTCGGCGTCGCGTTCGTACCCGAGTACCCGGCCTGGAACCCCAGGCTCGTGCTGCCGCCGGGCGCCAGCGTGCCGTTCCATCCGGCGTCCCTGGCCGTCACGGCGGCGCCGGACTGGGTCACCGTGGCGTTCCAGGCGCTGCTGATCCGCTGGTCGCCCGCGAAGCTCCAGCCCAGGGCCCAGCCCGAGATCGCCGAGGTCCCGGTGTTCTTCACGGTCACCGTCGCGGTGAAGCCGTCGTTCCACGCGCTGTCGATCCGGTACGCCACGGAACAGGCCGCCCCTGATGTCGCGTCGTCGTCCGCTTCCGTCGCCGTGAACGTCGCCGCCCGCACCGCCGGCCCGCCCGCCATGAAGGTGGCGCTGCCCGACACCGCGTCCGCGTCCTGCGCGGCAGACAGCGAAACCTGTTGCGGCACAGCCCAGTTGGCGGGAGTGAAGGTCAGGCTCGCCCCCGCCGCCACCGTCAGGTCCTGGTCACCGGAGCTTCGGGCGACCGTCACGGTGACGTTCTGCGCGGGCGCCGCCGAGAGCCGTACGCCCACCGTCGCCGTCCCGCCCTCCGGGACGACGGCCGTCGCCGGTGTCACCTGCACCGCGGGCAGCGCCGGGGCTCCGTGCCGCTCCGCCGCGAACGCCGCCAGCCAGGCCAGCGAGGCGTTCCAGTTGATCGCCACTTCGTTGGTGGAGTACGAGCCGATGTCGTCCACATAGCATGCCGCCGGCGCGCAGCCCTGGAGCTTGGCCTTGGCCACGGGGTCGTCCAGGCCCGCGTCGGGGCCGCCGGCGAAGGAGCCGTTGGGCGGGTGCGGCAGCGAGGCGTCGTTCTGGTGCGCCCAGAAACGGTGGTGCTGGTTCTCGGAGAAGCGCTCGCCGTAGCCGGTCACGTAGGAGAGGTCGAGCGCATTGCGGCCGAGCAGATAGTCCAGGGACTCCAACGCGCCCGCGCGATACCGCTGTTGTCCGGTCAGCTCGTACGCGACGGCCAGCATCATCGCGTTGTTGGTGACGGCGCTGTTGGAGCCCCACACATAACCGGTGGCGGGCAGCGGCACCCGGTAGCCCTGTCCGGACATGGTGGACAGGTGCGCGTCGGCGGCCGTGGTCAGTACCCCGCGCAGCCGGGCCGTGTCATCGGCGGGCAGGGCCACACCGGGGACGGTGGCGAGAGTGATCCGGCCGAGTGTCGCGGTGCCGCCCCACCAGAAGTCATCGGCCGGCTTGGTGTGGTGCGGCGAGGAGGTGACGCTGTCCCGGAACTGCGACTCGCCGGTGGTGGCGAGGAGTTCGGCCGCCGCCCAGTAGAACTCGTCGGAGACATCGGCGTCCTCGTACGCGCCGCCACCCGTGTTGTCGGTCGCCGGGGCGAGGACATCGGGGTGGGCCTTGGCGGCCGCCCAGGCGCGGCGGGCCGCGTCCAGACAGCGGGCGGCGAACGCGGCGTCATAGGGCGCGTACACCCGGGCACACTGCGCTGCCGTGGCGGCCAGGTTCAACGTGGCGGCCGTCGACGGAGCGTGCAACTCGCGCTGTACGTCGTCCAGTTCGGGCCGCGTGGGCAGCGCGGTCCACTGGGCGTCATGCACCTTGTGGAAGGCCATCCCGGCCATCGGCTTACCCGCGGGAACCTGCATCCGCAGCAGGAACTCCAGCTCCCAGCGGGCCTCGTCCAGCACGTCCGGGATGCCGTTGCCGCGCTCCGGAACGCGCAGCGTCCCATCGCCGAGTGCCGCCTCGCCCCCCGAACGCTTGGCCCGTTCAAAGGAGTTGACCAACTCCCAAGTGGCGATGGAGCCGTTCACGACGTACTTGCCCTGGTCACCGGCGTCGTACCAGCCGCCGCGTACGTCACGTTGGTAGTCACACACGCCGGCCTGGCAGGGAACGCTGGTGTCGCCCTTGTTCGGGGCGACGCCCAGGTGTCCGGCGGGGCGGGCGTAGGCGCTGCCGGCGAGGGCCGCGTCGATCGCGATGCCGCTGCGCTGCTGGTGGAAGAACGACATGCTGTCGGCGCGCAGCCCGTCGTACAGCGACGCGGAGATGTCGAACGGGTGGCTGGACCGGTCACCGACGACCAGCGTGAAGCCGGTACCGCCCCCGGTGTACGCGCCGAAGTCCACCAAGTGCGTGGACTGGCCCGACGCCTGGTCGGCGCCGTGCACCACGGTCGCGCCCGAGGCGACCACCGCGCCGGAGGCGTCACGCAGTTGCCAGGTCAGTGGCCCGCTCGCGGCACTGACCACGACGGCCCGCTTGGGCCCGTCGGGCAGGTAGCCGAGTTGGTTGACTCGTACGGGGGAGTCGGCGGGCAGGGCGGTGGCGACCGCGTCGGCCGAGTGCGCCGGAAGCGCGGTGGCGGTCAGGCCGCCGACGGCCAGGGCGAACCCGGCGAGTACGGTGGCCGCACGACGTGACGCGCCGCGCGCGAAGGGGGCAGGAGGCACGGGAAGGGGCCTTCCTCGGGGGAGTGGGGGACGGAGAATGGTGCGTGGGAGCGCTCCCAGTTCATGAAGTCAGGTTGGCGGTGGCACGTCAAGGTGCGTGTAGGCAAAGGGAATTGACGGAACGTCATGAGAACCCAATGCCGTCCGGACATGACCGTGCCGGTCACAGTCCTCGATGCGAGGCTGTGACCGGCACGGTCACGCTTTCAGCACACGTTCCGCTACGGCCGGCGGACCGCGGCCAACCGCTAGCGGCTGAGCGACGTGAGCGCCGCCGCGTCGTACGGCTTCAGCTCGTCGAAGCGGTTGGCGAGGACCTTCGCCGCCCACTGCGGGTCCTGGAGCAGCGCCCGCCCGATGGCGACCATGTCGAACTCGTCGCGCTCCATGCGGTCCAGGAGGTTGTCGATGTCGCCCAGCGCGGCCCCCTCGCCGGCGAACGAGCGGAGGAAGTCGCCGTCGAGGCCGACCGAGCCGACGGTGATGGTCGGACGGCCGGTGAGCTTCTTGGTCCAGCCCGCCAGGTTGAGGTCCGAACCCTCGAACTCCGGGACCCAGTAGCGCCGGGTGGAGGCGTGGAAGGCGTCGACGCCGGCCGCCGCCAGCGGGGCCAGGATCGCCTCCAGCTCCTGCGGGGTCTGGGCGAGCCGGGCGTCGTAGGCCTCCTGCTTCCACTGCGAGTAGCGGAAGATCACCGGGAAGTCGGCCGGAACGCGCTCGCGGACGGCCGCCACGATCTCCGCGGCGAACTTGGTACGGGCCACCGCGTCGCCGCCGTACTCGTCGGTGCGGCGGTTGGTGCGCTCCCACAGGAACTGGTCGAGCAAGTAGCCGTGGGCGCCGTGCAGTTCGACGCCGTCGAAGCCGATGCGCGCGGCCTCCGCGGCGGCGTCGGCGAACGCGCCGATGACGTCGTCGAGGTCGGCGCGGGTCATCGCGTTGCCCGTGCCCTCGGTGCCGTCGACACGGATGCCGGAGGGGCCGACGGCGGGGGCGTCGGGGTACGGCGCCTCGCCCTGCTTGCGGACCATGCCTATGTGCCACAGCTGGGGCACGATCGTGCCGCCCGCCTCGTGCACGGCCGCCGCGACCTTCGACCATCCCGCGAGCTGGTCCTCGCCGTGGAACCGCGGCACGCGGTCGCTCTGTCCGGCGGAGTCGTGACCGACATAGGTGCCCTCGGTGACGATGAGACCCACACCCGCGGCGGCCCGGCTCGCGTAGTACTCCTGCACGTCCTCGCCGGGCACGCCGCCCGGGGAGAACATCCGCGTCATCGGAGCCATAGCGATGCGGTTGGGGACGGTCAGCCCGTTCAGCGTGACGGGCCGGGAGAGGATCTCGGCCGCGCGGGATGCGGTGGGCGTGGTGTCGGACATGCGGATCCTCCGGGTTGAGGCGGTACCTCATCGGGATGACAACAGAAGTGCATAGTACACATCTTATGTATCATGCATATTGCGGTCCCTGGGCATCCTGGCGAGCCGTACCCGGGCCCCTCGAGGGGCTCGCCGGTCGAGGGGCCCGCGATAATGGGGCGCCGGGAGGGGCAGAGCGGAAGGAGCGGGAGGCGCGGTGCTGGAGAAACTGGAGCGGGAGCTCATGCTGCTGTCGCGGCACCAGGTGCTGGCCCGCCGCGAGCGCGACCCCGAACGTCTCGACCGGTCGGCGTATCTGCTGCTCTGCCGGATCGACACCCAAGGTCCCATGTCCATCGGGCAGTTGGCGGATGCCTTCGGGCTCGACACCTCCACCGTGAACCGTCAGACGGCCGCGCTGCTGCGCTGCGGACTGGCCGAGCGCGTCATGGATCCGGACGGCGGCACGGCCCGCAAGCTGCGCATCACCGACGAGGGCGGGCGCCGGCTGAGAGCCGATCGTGAGATCAATCGGTCCTGCCTGGCCGAGGTGGTGGCCGACTGGTCCCCCGAGGAGGTGCGTCAGCTGGAGGACGCCTTGGCCCGCCTCAACCGCAGCGCCGAAGCGGTCGAAGGGCGGCACTGGCCGCGCACGGAGGAAGAGGGCGCGTGCGGAAGCCAAGGCGGCTCGCACCCTGGGCAGCGCTCTGAGTGAAGAGTCTTCAGGGGCCGAAGGCTCTGAGGGTCACATCGACGAGCGAGTCGGCGTATGCGGTGGTCAAGGGCCCGCTGCGGTGCAGCCAGCGTTGGAAGAGCGGGGCGTAGAGCACTTCGAGGACCAGATCGAGGTCGGCTTCGGCGTCGAGCCGGCCGGCCCTTTGGGCGCTGCGCAAGCGTGCCTTCTTCGCCGCGGCCATCGGCTCGGCCAGCTTCTCGCGGTACTCGGCCGCCAGCGCGGCATCCTGGGCGATCTCGGTGGTGAGGGCCCGGATCAGCCGGTCGAAGGCCGGGTCGGCGAACTCCTTCACCGAGGCGCGCATGACGAGCTTGAGGTCCGCCTCGAGGTCCCCCGTGTCGGGCAGCGTGATCGACTGCCCGTCCGCATCCTCACTCAGGTCCAGGAGTGCGGCGAAGACGACCGCGCTCTTCGACGGCCAGCGCCGATAGATCGTCTGCTTGCCGACGCCCGCACGGGCGGCGATGGCCTCGACCGTGACCTTCTCGTACGCCTCCTCCGCGACGAGCGCGCGGGTCGCCGCGAGGATCGCCTGCCGGGACCGTTCCTTGCGCCGGGAGTGGCCCGGCCCCATCTCGTCGGACATGTGGGCAGCGTACCCCCATGATGAAACGAGACGGTTCGTATTGCCTCTTGAGGGGGGATGCCCTAGCCTCACACCATGAGCCGAAACGAACCGAGACGGCTCGTCTCTTTTACTTGGGGTGAGGTGCTATGACGCAGCATGCGCGAGTCTGGTTGATAACCGGTGCGTCCCGTGGTCTGGGCAGGGCTTTCGCCGAGGCGGCCCTGGCGGCCGGGGACCGGGTGGTGGCGGCCGCCCGAAACACCGCTCCCTTGGCCGAGTTGGCGGAGAAGTACCCCGACCACCTGGTCCCGCTCTCGTTGGACGTCGCCGATCGACAGGCCGTGTTCGACGGGGTCGGGCGGGCGGTGTCCGCGTTCGGCAGGTTGGACGTGGTCGTGAACAACGCCGGCGGAATGCTCTACGGCATGGTGGAGGAAGCCACGGAGGAGCAGATCCGGGCCCATATGGACGTGAACTTCTTCGGCGCTCTGTGGGTGACCCAGGCGGTCCTCCCTCACTTGCGTGCCCAAGGAGGAGGACGACTCCTTCAGGTCACCTCCATGGGGACCGGCGGCGGTATGGCGACCGTCGGCTTCTACGGAGCGGGCAAGTCCGCGCTGGATTCGGTCAGCGAGGCGCTGGCGAGGGAGGTCGAGGGCTTCGGCATCAAGGTCACCGTCGTGCAGATGGGCGGCTACAACACCGGCCTGTTCACCGCCGGCACCACGGCCACCGAGCCCCTGTCGCAGTATCAGCCCGTGCGTACCGAAATGGAGGCGATGTGGGGTGACGCCGTCTCACCGGAGCCGGAAACCGCCGCCCCGGTCATCATGGAGCTGGCCGCACTGCCGGACCCGCCGCGACGGCTGATCGTCGGCAGCCAGTCCTTCGACCACGTCATGGAGATGGGCCGGGCCCGAACGGAGCTGTACCGATCCTGGGAGAGCCTCAGCCGCCTCGCCCCGGGCTGAGCGGGGCCCGGCGGCCTGCGGTCCGTGTCCGGCGGTCCGTGTCCCGCGGTCCATGTCTGGCGGTCCGTGTCTCGCGGTGCGCGGCGTCCGGCGGGCGTACTGTCGAAGCCCGCCATCAGGGAGGACCGCCGTGCGCCGCGTCACCTATTCGATGAGCGTCTCGCTCGACGGCTACATCGTCGGGCCGGACGGACGTTTCGACTGGACGGCTCCCGACGAGGAGGTCTTCCGGCTGGCGACCGACGAGGTGCGAGAGCTCGGCGCCCATCTGCTGGGACGACGGCTGTACGAGACGATGCTGTACTGGGAGACCGCCGACCAGAACCCGTCCCTCGACTTCTCGACGCGCGAGTTCGCCGCGCTCTGGAAGCGGCTCCCCAAGGTGGTGTTCTCCACCACGCTGTCGGCGGTGGAGGGGAACGCGCGCCTGGCCTCCGGCACCCTGTCCGAGGAGGTCGAACGGTTGCGAGCCGAGCCGGGGGAGGGCGACATCGCCATCGGCGGCGCCGCCCTCGCCGCCGAGGCGGCCGCGTCGGATCTGATCGACGAATACCGGCCCCGGGTCTACCCCGTGTTGCTCGGCGGTGGCGTTCCGTTCTTCCCCCAGCGCGAGCGCCGGGTGGACCTCGAACTCGTCGAGAGCCGCACGCTCAGCTCAGGCGTCGTCTACCTCCGCCACCGCGTGGCGCGCTGAGGGACTCATGCTCGTCGAGACGGGCCCCACGGCTCCGGAGAGCCACACCAACACCCCATGGCCTACGCCCCTTTGAGCCCCGCGTCGATGATGTGCTCGGCGAGTTCGCGGGAGGCGGCGGGCGCGAGGTCGGAGCGGGTCGCGCCGGCGGCGAGCAGGCCGTCGACGAGGAGCAGCAGTTGCTGCGCGGCGAACTCCGGGCGGCTGTGCCCGAGGGCGACGAACTCGTCCGCGAACAGCCCCTGAAGGGTGCGCCGATAGGCCCGGGTGACCTCGTGCCCGGGGTGCTCCGGCTGCGTCAGGGCGAGGTCGGCGGCGAGATAGCGGCAGCCGTGGAAGTCGGGTGCGGCGGCGATGAGGTTGAGCCGGTCGACGACGGCGAGCAACCGGGCGCGGGGGTCGTCTCCGGCCTTTTCCATGGTGGACCGGTACTGATCGAGATCCTCGGCGGAGCTGCGGCGCAGTACCTCCGCGACGAGACCGTCCTTGCCCCCGAAGTGCTCGTACAGCGAACGCCGGGCTACCCCGGCCGCCTTGAGCAGAGCGTCCACGCCCACTCCGACGCCCTGGGTGTAGGTCAACTCCTGGGCGGCGGACAGGAGTCGCTCGCGGGGGCCCGGCTTGGCGGAAGTGCTCATCGCGTGATTGTGCCAGCCCTTGACACGGTAGATCAACCGGTCTATCTCTTAGGTCGTAGACCGAATGGTCTACTCGGCCCGGGTCGTCCGGAACGGGATCAGCCAGCAGCAACTACCCAGCACGTGCTGGGCACTTGAGGAGATGTCATGCCCGTACGCAGCACCGTCGAGGTCATCGATCGCTTCAACCGCGCCTTCACCGACCGGGAAGCGGACCTCCTGCTGGACCTGATCGCCGAGGACTGCGTCATGGAGAGCGTCCAGCCCGCGCCGAGAGGTGAGCGGGTCGTGGGTCGCGAGGCATGCACCCGGTGGTGGGCGACGCTCGTCGACGACCGGTCCACGCAGTTCACCCCGCAGGAGGTGATCGTGGCCGACGACCGCGCGACGATCGTGTGGAGCTACCGCTTCGGGGCGGGGCCCGAGGAGTGGGTGAGCGGTGTCAACGTCATGCGTGTGGCCAACGGCCAGATCGTGGAGGCGCTCGGTTTCAGCAAGACGGCGGGCGAGGTCCCGCTGGCTACCGAGTCCGTAACCGGGTCCGAGGACGCTTAGGCGTCACACCGATCAAGGGTTGTCGCACGACGCGCCTCGACCAGCGCGGCGGCTCGCTGGACGGCATGCTCACCGATTTCGCCCTGGTCGACGCGGCCTCGCTCGTGGCGATACCCGAGCACCTGACGTACGCGGAGGCGGCGACGCTGCCCCGGCGTGCGTCGGCCGCCGCCGGGAACGGAAGCCGGGCCTCGCGTGTACGCGGGGCCCGGTTGCGTTGCCGAGGAGGACCTAGTTGGGGCTGGGCACGTACGTCCAGCAGTAGTTGCGGTAGCCGCCGGCGTTGTCGAGGATGCTCTTGCCGGTCTGCGGGCCGACCTTGCCGTCGTTGTTGAGACCGGACGCCACCTGGAACTTGACGACCCAGGCCTTGGTCCCGGCGCCGAACACGCCGTCCTCCCCGAGGGGGCGACCGTGTCCGGTGCGCTCCGCCCAGTTGTTGACGGCCTTCTGCACACACCAGACGCCGTGGGTGCTCTTGGAACCGACCGAGATCGTCGGCACGCCCGGCGCGGCGCTCGCGGGCGCAGCCAAGGCCCCGCCGAGGGTGGCGGCGGCGAGCGTGGCGACGGCTGCGGCCTTGAGAGCCGTGGGGTTGAAGCGCATGGCTGTTCTCCGATTCTTGAGGGGACTTCGGGGTGAGAGGGGTCAGAGGGTGAGAGGGGGGAGTCGTGGTGGCGGCGCCGTATCGGGTGCCTGTGCCAGGACGCGGCTCAGGCGCTGGCGGCCGCGGTGCAGGACGTGTTGCCACCGCAGTACGTGATGTCCCAGTGCGAGCCTTCGTTGGCGTAGACGTTGCCCGCCGAGGAGCGCCAGCGGGTGGCGCCGTCACCGCGCGTGGAGATGTGGGTGAAGCTGCGGGTGACATAGCCGTCGATGCAGGAGTTGCGGGCGGTGTCGGCCTTGTAGCCGTTGTAGTGGCTGTACGTCCCCGACGCGTGGCCGACCTCGGTGCCGCCGGTGACGTTGATGGCGCATCCACTCGCCGACTTGAGGGTTTTGAGGCCGTCCACGGTGGCCTTGTTGATCTGGTCGTAGGAGGTGCAGTGGGCGTTGGAGCGCGTGGTGCAGCCACCTGAGGAGCTGTGGGTCACGCCGGCCGCGGCGAGCTGGGAGGCGGCGACGGACTGACTGAGCTTCGCGACGGCGGCGTCCGCGGTGCCCGACAAGGCGAGGGTCGCGGATGCGGCGAGCATCCCGGACAGGAGGAGAGGGCGGCGTCGGATGTACACGAGGGTCCCTTCGAAGTGGGTGGGTGGGAGTGTGGATGGGTGGGTGGTCGGTGGAGGCGGATGCGGATCAGTACCAGTGCGGCGAGCGTGACTGCCAGGCGCTCAAGGCGCCGCAGGGTGTGTGGTAGCGGCCGTCGATGTACGTCAGACCCCACTTGATCTGGGTTGCGGGGTTGTTCTGCCAGTCGGAGCCGGCGGTGGCCATCTTGGAGCCGGGCAGGGCCTGGGGTATGCCGTAGGCGCCGCTGGAGGGATTGGTGGCGTACACCTTCCAGTTGCTCTCGCCGTCCCACAGGCGCTGGAGGCAGGAGAACTGGGCGGAGACACTCCAGCCGTGGGCGGCGAACATGCGCTGGGCGGTCAGCTCGACCGTACGCCCGAGGGCGAGCGCGTTCATCGTCGCCGGACCGGCGGTACCGTCCGCCGACAGGCCGTGGTTCCTCTGCCAGTTGGCCACGGCGGAGCGGGTCCCGGCGCCGTACTGTCCGTCGGCAGCCGCCCCCACCTTGCTCTGGACGGCTTGCACTTGACGGTGCAGAGCCAGTTCGCTGCGGGCGCCGTACACACCGTCCTCGTCCAGGCCGTTGTCGCGTTGAAAGGCCTTGAGGGCGGCATGAGTTCGTGGTCCGTCGGCCCCGTCGATCTCCCCGGAGGCCAGGTACCCCAGGCCCGCGAGGTTGGTCTGCCGCCAGGTGACCGTGTCGGCGGCCAGGGCGCGAGTGCTGGTGAACGCGCCCTGGGCCGTACCCACCAGGAGGACCAGCACGGTGAACAGGACTGCACGCAGGACAGGTTGAGATCGCAAGCGAGGACTCCAATGGGACGGGCCAGGCATCGGACGTGTCCGGCAGAACAACCCCTGTACGGCGCCTACTTGAGGCGCTGGTGCTTCGGCAGTGCTCCGAAAGTGCTTCGGCAGCGCTTCGGGTGGGGCGATGTGACCGACCTTAGGAGGGGCGACGAGCCGCGTCAGTAAACCCCTGTCCGAACTTCTCACCCCGCCTGCAACCGCGGTTGTACTCCGGGCGTATGCCTCAGGTTGATCGCGGGGGCCGCACTCGGTGCCCTACGATGCGCCGATGCATGGGACCACGTACCGGACCCCGCCCTTGGTCGACGTCGCCCTTGCCGTGGCGCTGGCCGTCAGCGCCTGCCTGGCCGGGAGGTACTACCACCCGGCGCCGTGGCCGGAGTTCGATGCCCGGGCCCATGTGTTGAGCGTGGCGACCGCGTTGCCGCTGGCCGCCCGTCGGTTGTACCCGTTGGGCGCGCTGGCCGCCTGCTGTGGCGGGCTGTGCACCTATCTCGCGTGCGGCTACCAGCCGTCGTTGAACTACTGGGTGCCGGTGCTGGCGCTGATCAGCCTGGCGGGGAGGCGCCCCTCCCGAGCCACCGTAATCCCGGCGCTCCTGGTGGCGGGCGCTATTGCTTACAGTGGCATTGCCGCCGTTCTGCATCCGGTCGTCACCGTCGTGCAATCCCTCATCACACCCGCGGCGGCCCTGGCAATCGGCTTCGCGCATCGACGAGTTGCCGCGCAGAACGCCGAACTGCTGCGCCTGACAACGCTGTTGGCGCGATACGAAAAGGAAGAGGCTCGGCGCGCTGTCACCGACGAACGCCTGCGCATCGCCCGCGAGCTCCACGACGCCATCTCCCAGCACATGACCGCCGTCACGGTGCAGTCGGGCCTCGCCGAGTTCGTGTTCACCAGTGACCCGCAAACGGCCCGTGAAGCCCTGAAAGCCACCGCCGGAGCGGGCAGGGAGGCCATGGAAGAACTGCGCCGGCTCTTGACGGTGCTACGAGTCGCGGACTCCGGGGACGGAACAACCTGCGACGACGACACGTCATTTGCGACCATCGGCAGGATCCCGGAGGTGGCCGAACGGATCACTGCCGCTGGCCTCCCTGTCGCCGTCCATCTGGAAGGCCGGATACGTCCCCTCAACGGCGGCCTGGAACTCTGCGTCTACCGAGTCGTCCAAGAGGCGCTGACCAACGCCCTCAAGCACTCGGGCGCCGCCGACGCGCAGGTAACCGTCACCTACGGCGCGACGGAACTGCACGTTCTCGTGGAGGACGACGGGCGGGGGACGGGGGCGATATCCGGCCCGGGTTCCGGACTCGGGTTGATAGGGATGGCCGAGCGCGCCAAAATCTGGTCCGGCTCACTGACCACGGGCCATCGTCCAGGGGGAGGCTACGCAGTGCGGCTCGTCCTGCCCATTCCCCGCGGCCGACCACCCTGGGCGGCACCACAGCCATGATCAGCGACACGGGGGGACAACCATGTCAGGTGTTCTGGTAGTCGACGACCAGCACCTCATACGTACCGGCATCGCCACACTCCTTGGCACCCGGCAGGACGAACTCGGCCCCATTCACGAGGCGGCCGACGGGCAGGCGGCGATCGCCGCGGTGACCGCGGAGCAGCCCGGCCTCGTCCTGATGGACATCCGCATGCCCGGCCTCAACGGGATAGACGCCGCCAGAACCATTCTGCGGCTTCCCGTGGCCGAGCCTCCGCGCGTGGTCATTCTGACCACCTACGACCAGGACGCCTTGCTCTACGCCGCCTTACGCGCGGGATGCAGCGGATTCCTCCTCAAGGACATGCCGCCGGGGCAACTGCTGAGCGCCGTCATCGCCCTGTCCCAGTCCGACGTGCTCGTCGCACCCGCTCGGCTGCGCACGCTTGTTGAGTACCACGCCGTTCCCGAGGCCCCTTCAGTGCCGGGGCCGCTGTCGCAGCCGCAGCCGCAGCCGCCCGAGCGGCTTCCCGCCCAGCTCACGCAGAGGGAACTACAGGTTCTCCAGTTCGTCGCTCAGGGATTGGACAACGAGGACATCGCCCAGCGCATCTGCGTCTCGGTGGGAACCGTGAAATCCCATGTACACCGCATGATGACCAAGCTGGAATTGCGCAGCCGCGCGCAGGCCGTGGTGTTCGCCTACGAGCACGGAATCGCCACCGCCCGTGCCTCAGGCACCTCAGGAATGCGCCCGGCAACGGCCTTCTGAGGCAACGGTTGCAATCCGCGGCCCTACGCGCCGTGCGTACGGCGGTGCGGTGGCGGCGGGGTGGTGGCTGCGCCGGTCATGTGGCGTGAGCCGGTGCTGCCATGAACGCACCTACTGCGCGGCAGGTCGTCCGCCCGGTGAGTGGAGGTGGGCGAACTCCTCAGCGAGCAAGCCCATGATGACGAGATCGTGGTGCCGGCCACCGGAGAAGACTTGGTCGCGGAGGCGACCTTCTTCAATGAACCCGAGCCGGCGCTGAAGTGCCGCGCGGTCGACGGCAAGTCTTGGACCGGGCGCATGCGCACCGCGGCGCTCCGGCGGGGCTGGTCCGGCCTGCCGAGTTCTCCACGTGGGTCGGTGCTCGCCGGTATCACGAGCGGCACGGCCGGTACCGCCGAGTGCTCGAGAAACTGCGGGCCTCGATCCCCAAGGACGGGATCCGGGAACCGCTCCTGCTGGGCGTCCGCGCAGCCGACCGGCTCGTCTACGTCTTCGAGGGACACCACCGGGCTGCCACCGCCCTCGAACTGGGCGTGCAATCCTTCCCCTTCCGGTGGTTCTGGGACCCGGACGTCCAGGCCGTCGAGCACGAGCCGTACTCGCACCACACGCTGGGGCCGGACGGGCAGGCGTGGCTGTGCCACCAGGAGGCGCGCTCATGACCGCCCGAGTCCGCAGATACGGACACGGCAGCGGACCGATGAACCCCGGCGACAAGAAGGCCGTCGCGCCGGCTCCTCACCCACGCCTTCGCGGGGCGGGACTGGCCGCCCGACACCAGCATGAGTGCCTGACACCTCAGAGGTCCCCGCCGCCGCGGATCCGGTCCGGGCGACGGGGACCTTTCTGTGTTTCAGCGCTCATGCATAAAGGTGTTGCAGGGCCTCATAGGGCGGGGTGAGGCCTGTGCATCACGTCGCCACGAAGGCCCTCATCCCGGCTCCCGGTCCGGCGACTGATGCCTGAGCGGAAGGACATACGGATCCAGACTCATTCTTACTTCCGCGTCCGACACGTCTCGATTCCCCCCTACGCCTCTCCACCCCTCGAGCTGCCTGATCGCCGAGATCGGAACGCTCAGGCCGTGAAAGAAGCAGCTGACGAAAGCGAAGAAGGTGGCCCCACTTCCGAGCTCCTCCTTTACCCACAGTGCAATATTCAGCGTGTCATCGCCGCGTACTGCTCGTTCGCGGAGGCCAATCGCGACCAGCTTCGGATCTTTCATCGGTGAAACACCACCTCAACCTTGGTGTACTCCCCAGGAGTACCTTCGAGTTTGATGAATTCGACTCTCCCGTTGAATCCATATTTCGAAGCCATCTTACCTGTGAAAGTCCGTCGCGCTGCTTCCTCAGGGGTCAACATGAGGCTCTGAATGCCAGCATTGAAGCTGTCCAAATTATCCTTCATCTCGCCGCCGCCCAGCCAGGTTCCGCCCATTCCTTCTGCTCCGCTGTAGTCGATTTTCCCCATGAGTTCATCGATCATCGCGGCGCCGCCCGGCGTCTTCCCCTCTTCGGCGAGAACGATGAGATCGATGACACCCTTTCCGTTGATGTTACCCATGATTCCATGGGACCCGGTTCCGTAATCGTTTGCGTATTCCGTGCACGGGGAGTCACCGGCCTGGGCGATCTTCGCGCTCGTCCGGAGGAGGCCTTTAGCGGTGGGCACCTTCCCCTTCGTGCAGAACTCTCGCAAATTCTTGAAAGATTTGCTCGTAAGTCCGGCCAGGGCCTCTTCGGACAGCGGGAGAGATCGAAGGGCCCGCCATGCGTCCGTGAAACCTATGCCGGTCTTGATGGATGCGTCGACGGCCGTAATGGCACGGGCAAGCGGGGCGAGAGCGCCATCAAGGGGGACCCATATGGCGATGCTCAGAGCGCACGCTTTCGCACTGCCGTGCCAGCAGTCCATCAAGTCTTCGGCGAAGAAAGAGAAGAGGACCGCTCCGGGTACGTCCCCAAAGATGTTCTGCCATCCGGCACGGACGATGTCCTTGCCGGAGAAGTGGTGTGTCCAGCCGTCGATCCTGACGTTCTCAAGTGTCGCTCGCTGGATGAACTCCCACGCAGTTTTCGGGCACCCACTGGGCGTGGCTTGGGCCTGAGCATCGGTGCACACATAGACGTCGGCCTGATAGGTGACGACCAGGTCATACGTCGCATCGCAGCCCTGGAATGCCGCTTCCGGCATGCCTGGACACTTACCGATCTGCCTGGAGCTGACGATTTTCACCGTCGACTCATCCGGGACAGCGAACACGCCTGGGATTCCAGTTCCAGATCCCTGGGCTACTTCCTTATTGGCGTTCGTCTGGGAAGTATGGTCGGCGGCGTCCTGGGCTTCCTTGGCGAACTTGTCGGCATCCTTCGCCGCCTGTTCGGCTTGGGTTGCCGCGGTGTTGGCGCGGTCGGCTGCGGCGCGTGCGTCCTTGGCGTCCTGGGTGGCCTTGTCCGCTGCCGCATGGGCGGCAGTGGCGTCGAGTGCGGCTTGATCGGCTGCGGTGCGGGCTTCCTTGGCATAGCTCTCGGCGGTGCCAGCAGCGGTGTTGGCGGCTGCCGCGTCTTCCGTCGCCTGGCGGTCGTATTCGACGGTGCGGGCCAGTGAGTTGGCAGCTTTGGACGCCGCGGTCGCGGCGTCGGAGGCGTAGCCGAGGGCTTCGGTGGCGTAGCCGCGGGCGTCGGCGGCGTAGCGGGCGGCGTTGGCAGCGTGCTGGTAGGCCTCCTTGGTGTCGGCCTGGGCCTGGTCGGCGAGGGCTTGAGCCGCGGCGGCCTCTTCCTTGGCGTTTTTGGCGTGGGCGTCGGCGACGGCCTTTTGCTGCTCGGCGATCGTCTTGGACGCCTGACCGGTGAGGACCACAAGGCCGGCTGCCGAGTCGGTGGTCACGTAGGGAGAGCCGAGCTGGATGGCGTCGTTGGCGGGCTTGGCAACCTGAGCAGCCGCGTTGCCGGCGTCCTCGGCGGCCTGCGCGGTGACGTGGGCGAAGCCGGCTGCTTTGGCTGCCGCCTCGACAGCCTTGGGGACTTCCTTGCTCGCTGCGTCGGCTTCCGACTTAGCGGTCTTCGCCTTCTCTTCGGCGTCATCGGCGAGAGCGACTGCCGCGCTGGCCTCGGCGGAAGCGTGTTGCGACGCTGCGACGGCATCGGCCTCGGCGCTGGTCGCGGTAGTCACAGCGGCATCGGCTACGAGCTTGGCGGCCTGGGCGCCATCCGCGTCGGAGCGGGCACGCTTGGCTGCTGCCTCGGCACGAGTGGCTGCCGCATCGGCGTCCGCTGCCGCCTGGCTTGCTGCGTCCGCTTCCGACCTGGCGTTGCTTGCGGCGGTTTCGGCGGCATCTGCTTGCCTGGCCGCTTCATCTGCCGCAGCTCTGGACGCCTTGGCCTGGTCATCGGATTCGTGCGCGTGGGCGTACGCATCCTTCGCGTCTGCCTTGGCTCGGGCCGCGTCGGACTTCTGTTGGGCGTCCCAGGCGTCGTCTCGCTTGGCCTTGGCATTGTCGCGTGCGGTGACGGCGCTGTTCTTCTTCTCGACTGCGGTGGATTCGGCGGCTTCTGCCTTGTCCTTGGCGTCCTTGGCCTTGCCCGCCTCGGTCTGGGCGTTCTGCCGGTGCTGGGCGGCATCGGCTTGCTTGGCGATGGCTGTTTCCTTCTCCGCCTTCGCTGTCGCCGACTCGGCCTCGGCGGCCAGCCGCTTCGCGTGCGCGTCGGCGGCGGCCGCCTTGGCCTTGGCCTCCGCTTTCACCGTGTCGGCGAGCTTTGCCTCCGCCGTCTCTTTGTCCTTCTTGGCGTTGTCGCGGTGGATCTTCGCCGCATCCGCTGCGGCCTTGGCCTGCAACTCGGCCGTCTCCGCGGCCTTCTTGCGGAACTCGGTCTGCACCTGCGCAGCCTGCGCCAGCGCGCGCTGCGCAATGGTCTGACTGTCCCCCGCAGACGCCCGGGTGGCGGCCTCGGCCGTTTCACCGGCCTTCACCATCGCCTGGAGAGCGGCCAGCGTGCCCTTGGTGACCTGATCCTTCTGCTGACCCACCAACAGACCACGGCCACGCGGAGCACCTGAGGCATCCGCAATGGTGTAGGAAGTCTGCATCGCCGCGTCCGAGGACGCGGCAGCCTTCTGCGCTACGGCGAGCTGCCCCCTAAGGATGTCGAGCTGCTGCTTCGCCCCCGTCTGGGCAGTCGCGGTGAGCTTCTTGGCTGTGTCGAAGTCGGCCTTGACTGGCTGGTCACGGAAGTCCAGCTGGGTAGCCTTGACGTCGAACTGCTGTGACGCGGTGCCGTTGCACCGCCACAGCCACGAGTCCTTGCCGTTGTCGAAGGTGTTCAGGTCCAGGCACTTGCCCGAGCCGACATTCTTCAGCGGCGTGGTGGCCCGCAGGTTCATCTCCCATTTCTGGGCGGGCGTGCCGTTACACGTATAGAGCTGGATTGCTGTGCGGTCGTCCGTCTTGCCACCCGCCACATCAAGGCACTTGGCCGCGAGATTGGTGCCGGGGCCGCTGGCATTGCGCAGCTCGAGCTGTGAGCCGTCGGCGGTGATCCTCCAGTTCTGAGCGGAGGATCCGTTGCACGGCCAGAGTTGGACGGAAGCTCCGTTGGCCGAACTGCCCCCTTCGACGTCCAGGCACTTGCCTTGCGCCGCGTGCACCTGGATCACGGTGGTGGAGTCCTTGAGCCACCCCGCACCGCCCGGCGCCCAGTAGTCCTGCCAACGGGCCATGTGGTCGGCGACCTCGGAATGGCCGAGCAGCGTCCCCAACGCCTTGGAGCCGGAGATCAGTGCCGTGCTTGCGTCCTTGCTCGCGTTCAGGATCTGGTTGCGCTGCGGGGCCTCGGCAGCGATCTCCTGCTGCCACTCCGAAGCGGCTGTACCCGTGATGCCGGTGAGTACCTGATTCGGATCCAGCGGGTTCCGCCACGCGCATGATGCGAAACGGGACTTCACGTCCTCAACAGCTATGCGGTACTCCGGGCTACCCGGCTGGGGCGCCGTGCGCGGGAATCCTCCCGAGGCAAGGAAGATCCGCCCGTCGTCCGCTCCGAAATCGCCGTTGAACTTCGAGACCGAACCCATCCAGTAAAACGCTTTGCGCTCGTCGTAGTTCCCGTCACCATCCGTGCTCCACATCGTGTACCGCGGCCCGCCCAGAGCCTCGACAGCCTGACGTGTCGGCACATCCATCGTGGGGGTGGGGTCGTTGTAAAAGTCGAACTCACTCCTCCACCACTGGTCGTTGATCCACTTCGTCAGACCGAGCTGGTCATAGAAGCTCAGGTGGTCGTCACCGATGTCGTGGGTTCCGGGTGGGTTCAGGAGCCCGCCGAAGTGGAACTGCTGCTCTGCGGTGTGGAGATCCTTTAGTTGCTGGTCCCCTGCCTCACGGTCCTTCTGATACGCAGTTGCGAGGGGTGTCTGCTGCCAGAACTGTCGGTCGGCGAGGACGTGCAGCTTGTCGGCCGGCAGGTTGAGACCGTCCTGGGCGGTCTGAGCCATCGCCGGGCCGCCCAACCGCAGCACATCCGCCATCAGGCACTGGTCCATCCGAAGCTGTCCAGCGCTGCCGCTGTCTGCCCATGGATCGGCGTCGACGACGGGTTTGGTCTTCGCGCCGAGGTCCAGGGCCTGCGGCAGAATCGCCAACCCGGCTGCAACTGCCAGCGCGGTAACCGAGGTTACGACCGAGGTCAGAGCAGGGGATCTTCGCGTTCCAGGCATACGGAACCAAGGACTGGAGTGCTTCAAGGCATCCTTCTTCGTCGTCGTTCACACGGGTGGGACAGACGACCGGGAACCGACCAAGGCTTCTGGATCGACGCCTTGACCGCGCATCACAGACGCGCCACGCGAACGGGATCGTAGAAAAAGACGCGGCACGTGGACGGTGACACGGCACTCCCCCATGGGTGGGCCCCCGGCCACCGAGTACACGGACACGGTTGGGTGAAGAACCTGTGTGCGCGAGGTGTCCACCTTAGACATAAGAATGCTGTAAGTGGCAAGGGTCTTCCGGGGACTGTCTGGGACAAGCCAAGGCGGATACCGCACCCGGAGGCGACTGCTGCATACGCCACCTCGAAAGCCCGTGGTGTGAGCATGGAGAGAACAGGGGAGGGGGCGAATCACCGGCGCGCCAAAATGGCTCGATCGCGAGCGCCCGGCCACGTGGAGCGCGCGCACCCAGGCCCGGTAACGACCACGGCCCGGACGTGATCACCGTGGCCCTGGTCCACCCCGTCAGCCCGCACGCGGGCGCCTACTACCTCCACGGCCGCCAAATCGGCTACACCGACCCGCGGCTGGCTGCGCTGCGAGACCACCGCGATCCTCGGCTTCTGGCAGCCCGGCTACACGATGCTCACCCACGCCGCCGCCAGCCTGCCCCTGCCGACGACGTCGGCATGGAACTCGCGCACTACTCCCTCTACATCGAGGCCCGCCACTGTAAAGATGGCATCCTCGACGGCGGCTACACCCTGCTGCGCCTCGGCCCGTACACCCAGACCCGGCACGCCCAGTGCGACTACGATCGGCTCACCGCCGCGCTGGACGGACACGAGACCACCCTCGTGCCCGGCCACCGCGTCTGCGTGCGGTTCGGGCCGTTCGACGTGAGCGACCACCAGCTGTTCACGGACCCGTACGAGGCCGACGCCGTCGCGCTCCTGGACGCCGCCGTCGCGAGGTGAGCGCATGACCACTCCGGCCCTGTACGAGATCGAGACCAGCGAGAGCGACGAGACGGCACATGCACCCCGCCGAACAGCTCTGGACGCCCTGTGCCGAAGGTATTGCCGACCACGTGTTCACCGCCCACCAGTGCCTGTACGTCACCGGAATCAACGACGCCACCGACGATCACCTCTATCCGGTCGCGTTCGTCGTCCTCGGACACCGAGGTCACCAGATGAGGACACCGCCATCTACGCTCTGCGCGCGGCGCGCGGCGTCCTCGATGTTCGCCAACCGGCAAGAGACTACGTGCCGGTGTTCCTCCAGGGTCCGTGTCCGCACGGTGCTAGTGACGACGGTCTCCAGGTGTTCTCGGAGCAGAGCACACTCCTGGAGAAATGCAGGCACCTCGCCGGGCTCAACCTTCAGATCGTCGTCGGCCAGCACGGGGAAGAATCGTGCGCCCAGTGAACGGACGACGTCCGAGCCCCACACCGCCGTACGCCAACGCTCGAAGCCAGCTAGGTCGCAGGACCCTTCCGGGACGTCCAGGACGTGCAACTCGCCATCCGTTTCGACCACGAAGACATCTACCGCCAGACTCATGGGCGCAGTGGAACACGACTGCCAACCAGCGGTCCACGCGCGCCTCCATCCTCTGTCACGTATCCCGTCGGTCGGGCGGCTGACTTCCGCAGTGTGCGGCGCAACGTCGGTCAAGGGCGGGACGGTACGGAGAAGCGCGTCTACGCCGACAATCGAGGTAACCGCGGCTTCGGACGCATAGCCTTTTCGCCGGTGCACAGCGCCCATCGTGACGCCGTACTCGAACCAACCAGCACGGGGATCAGCGTCGTGCGATCCGACAGCGCCGACTACGGCGGAACGTGGCGGATTCAGCAGGTCGCCCAAGCCCTCCTCGTCCTCGGCGAAGCGCCTGAACGCGCTCCAGTCGTCGGGTTCGATGGCGCGCAGGCGGACCCGTTTGCCGGTCCAGAACGATGTCATCCCCAACTTGATCACGTAGCAGCGCACGAGGTCCAGGCATTGAGGAACCCATCGGCGCACGCTCATGGCGTCGCGAACAAGGGGGTGACGGGACGGGTGGTGGGGGAGAGTCAGCCGGCCTCGGGCTGCTGTCGCGTCGAGCGAGGCTTGAGCAGATCCCGGACGAGGGTGTCCGCCAACTCTCGGGGCAGGGGTGCCCCCGTCAGGGCGCGATAGACGATCGGGCCGACGAGGGCGTCCATCGCGGTGTCGGGGTCGAGGGCGGGGGACACCTCGCCGGCGCTGACGGCGCGGGCGAGCAACTCGCGTTCCTGGGCGCGGCGCGGGTCGAGATAGCGCTTGTGGAGACGTTCCGCGGTATCGGCGTGGTGCTGGGCCTCGGCGATCAGCGCGAGCAGGATCTTGCCCGCGGGGTCGGTGGCGAGGAAGTTCGCGAAGGCGTACAGGTAGTCACGGATGCTCGCGGCCGTGGGCTCCGCCGTCGGTACCGGGAACCGTTTGTCGCTGTCCTCGACGAGTGCGTCGAGCAGGATCTCGACCTTCGAGGGCCACCAACGGTAGATCGTCTGCTTGGCGACGCCGGCACGACGCGCGATGGCTTCGATGGTCAGTCCGCCGAAGCCGTGCTCGGCGAGCAGATCGTCCGCGGCGTGCAGCACCGCCAGGCGCGCAGCCTCGTCGCGCCGGTTGCCGGAGCGCTGCCGACGGGGTTGAGAGCTGGTAGCGGGCATGCCAGACACCATACCGGCCGACAGGACGCCCTCCGTTGTCTAGACGCCACGTTGCGTCTAACGTGAGTTCCACGCTGAGAATGGAGTGAAGGTGTCATCAACTACCCACCGCCAGGCCCTTGTTGTCGGAGCGTCTCGGGGGTTAGGTCTCGTGCTCACCCGCGAGCTCACGCGACGCGGCTGGCGGGTCATCGCCACGGCACGGCAAGAAGACGGCGAACTGCGAGCGATGCAGAGCGCCTCGACCGGACAGCTGGAGATCGAGTCATTGGAGATGACCGATCTCGATCAACTGGGCGGCCTGCGCGAGCGCTTGGAAGAGCGGTGGCTCGTCGCAGGCCAAGGGCTCGATCTGCTCTTCGTCAACGCCGCGATCGACCGCGGCGAAGTGCCCATCGACCAAGTCCCGACCGACATGTTCACGGAGGTGATGGTCACCAACGCGTTGAGTCCGCTGCGCGTCCTGGAGGTACTGCGCACACTCGTCGCGCCGGGCGGAACCGTCGCGGTGATGTCATCCGAGCAGGGCAGCATCACGCGCAACATGGAGGACGGGTATGACCTCTACAAGGCCAGCAAGGCAGCGCTCAACCAACTGATGCGCAGCTACGCCACCCGGCATGCCGATGACGGACACACCAAGCTGCTCATGGACCCCGGCCACAACCGAACCCGCCTCGGCGGACCGGACGCCCCCCTTAGCCCGGAAGACAGCATCCCGGAGGTCGCCGACGTCCTCGAGAAGCAGGCCGGGGCGCGTGGCCTGCAATTCCTGGATCGCCATGGTGAGACCGTCCCTTGGTGAGGCCGCGAGCCGGTCGGCGCGCCAACCATACGTCCGGTATGGGATGGGTCGGTCTGTGGAGTGAGCTGCCCGGTTCCTGTCGACGTCGAGCCGGTCGAGCCGGTGCAGGCGGTCGACGCGCTCGCCCCGTGCGGCCGTCGGCGCATGGGGCTGCCCGGGATGGCTCGGTCGCGCGGTGTCTTAGCCGAAAGCGGCGATGTTGCGGGCGACCCAGTCGGTGAAGGGGTGGGGGGTGCGGCCGAGCACTCGTTCCACATCGGGGCTGATCCGCAGTTCGGCGGGGTTCGGGGCGGCGATGATGTCCAGGGTGTCGTCGGCGAGCTCCGCCGGGACGAACCGGGTCATCGTGGCCCTGGCCTCATCGCGGGTGAGTTCGTGGAACCGTACCGGTGAGCCGAGCGCGGCGGCGATGGCCGCCGTCTGCTGACGCGGGGTGATCACCTGCGGCCCGGTCAGTTCGAAGACCCCGCCGCTGTGCCGGTCGTCCAGCAGGCAGGCGGCCGCGACCTCGGCGATGTCCTGCGGGTCGACGATCGGTACCCCGACGTCACCGAAGGGCGCGGCGACCGTCCCTTGCGTACGGACGGACTCCGCCCAGGCCAGGGCGTTGGAGGCGAAGCCGCCCGGGCGCAGGGTCGCCCAGTCCAGGCCGGACCCTCGCAACGCGTCCTCCACCGCGCGCATCGCGACCCGTGAAGGGCCGAGCGGCCTGGTCGCCACGCCCTGCGAAGACAGCAGGACGACCCGGCGGACCCCGCTGGACGCGGCCAGGTCGATGATGTCGACCGGCCGCGCGTCGGCGGCGTGGAAGTCGCCGGAGAGCAGGAGGAAGAGCGCCTTCGCTCCGTCCAACACGAGCTTGAGGGAGGCCGGTTCGGCCAAATCGGCCGCCACATGGCGGACTCCGTCCGGCATCCCCGCCGCGCGCCTCGACACCGCCGTCACCTGCTCGCCCGCCTCGGCCAGCGCCTGCGTCAAAGGTCGGCCCACGTTTCCGGTGGCCCCGGTCACCACGATCATGTTCAGCTCCTGGTTCGTTGTGCGACAAGGGAGTTGACGCTAGGAGCCAGGCCTTACTTTCCGTAAGGACATACCCAGAGGTAAGCTCCGGACATGGGGGAAGGCGCGCAGCTCACACAGGCCGAGTCGGGCGCGGAGTATGAGGTGTTTCACACCGACTGCCCCGCGCGTGACGTGGTCGACCATGTGACCAGCAAGTGGGGTGTCTGGGTCCTGATCTCCTTGCGGAGCAACGACCTTCGGTTTCACGCGCTGCGCGACAGCATCCAGGGCATCAGCGAGAAGATGCTCGCCCAGACGCTGCGCGCGCTGGTCCAGGACGGCCTGGTCTGGCGGGAGGTCGAGCCGACCACTCCGCCCCAAGTGACCTATGGGCTCAGCGAGTTCGGGCAGGACGTCGCCGAGCCACTGACGGACTTGTTCGACCGGATAACGCGGCGGCTACCGGCGCGCAGCGCCGTGTAGACCCACCGTGGCCCGGCCTCCCGGCCCGCTGCCATCCCTGCCGCTTCTGTCGCACCCCGCCGGCCCCCGGGCCACATGGCCGGGGGCCGAGCCGCGCGGGTTCACGCCTACCCATCAGCGGTGGGCGAGGCCCGGTTCGTAAACGTCCACCGGCTGTCGATCAGCGGGCGTGACGGCGAATGGTGCGCTGGCCCGGGACGTGGGACAAGCGCCGGTGAGCCGGGCGGCGGCCGGGGCGGGGTGACGGGTTGCGCCTGGCGGGCGCCGAGGGCGCGACCGCGAGCAGGAGCACAAGAGCGAGAACCGCGACGAGGATGAACACCGTAGCGAGCGTCATGTTGCTTCCTTCCGTCGGTTGATGACGGCCTGTCACTACAGCTTGTAGCCGGAAAGCGGGATGTCAAACACGGTGCGTGTCCGGTCGCCCCGGAAGCGGGCCCCCGCACGCCGCCACGAAGGCCACGAGTTCGGCCCGGGGTGTGCGTGTGCACAGGCGTGGGGCCCTGCCGTCACCACCGCACACGAAATCACTCGCTCCGGGTGTCGCCCACGGTCACAATGGCCTCCATGGTGACCACGGGGGACGACGAAGAAGAGCCGCGTCGCGCGGCCGAAACGACGGCGGTCGAAACGACGGCGGCCGACGGCCCGCTGGCCTGGTGTCTGGTGGCCAATGTGGCCCGGGAGACCAGCCATGGCGTAGGCGGTCTGGAGATCCGGTCCGGGCTGCGCCACTTCAGCCCCGGCGCGCTGGTCTGGCTGACGCCGCCGCTCTGGGGCGACGGCGGCGAGAGGATGCGGGTGACGGGACGCCGGCGCAACAATCGGTGGCATTACGTCTCGGTCGTCATCCGCACCTGGCACCTGGAGAACTACCGGGTCAAGGGCATCTACGCCCCGTCGCTGCTCAGTGCCGTGCTGGGGGCCGACAGTCGGCGGCCCGACGTCGACGAACACCCGCTGTGGGCCTCGCGTGAGCAGGCACAGCAGTGGGCCGACCGCGCCAACAGGGGTCCCTGCCGGTGCACTTCAGGGATGTGGACTACGAGACGTACGGTTTCGTCCACCGCCCCCCGGTCAACGACCCCCCTCCGCTGGAGGTGGGGGTGAAGGGGCGAGTTTTCCACCTCGCGCACTTCAACGCCCGGCGTGCGGTGTACAGCCCGCTTCCGCCGCCCGTGGAGCCGGCGCTGGGGCGGGAGTCGGACTGAGCGGGCTCGGGGGCTCGGGGGCTCGGGGGTACGGGGGCTCGGGGGTACGGGGGTACGGGGGCTCGGCCGGAGCCGCCGGGCCGCCGGAGCCGCCAGGACCGCCGGAACCGCCGACACCGGGACCGCCGGAGCCGCCGGACCGCCGGAGCCGCCGGGATCGCCGGAACCGCCGGAACCGCCAGCACCGGGGGTCCACCGGGTCGGTTCACCGGGTCAGGTCGGCCACCCTGCCGCCGCGGCGACCATGCCGAGCGCGGCCGCCACGAGCAGGGTGCTCACTACGCCGCGTCGCGGGGCGACGAGCCACATCGCGGCCCCGCCCAGCACCGCGAACTGCCAGGCGTGCTGGAGGGCGAGCGCCAGTGGGATCGCCGAGCCCGCGATGGCGCCGATCACCGCAGGGCCGGCGCCCCTGAAGAAGCCCTGTACCCGGTCGTTCGCGCGGATCTTGTCGAAGTGCGGTCCGCCGAAGATCACGAACAGGAACGAGGGGGCGAACGCGACGGCTGCGGCCACTAGGCCACCGGGGATCCCGCCGGCGGCATAGCCGACGACGGCGACCGTTTGGACCACAGGGCCCGGGGTGATCTGGCCGAGGGCGACCGCGTTGAGGAACTGGCCGTCGGTCATCCAGTGATGCTGGTCCACGGCATCGGCCTGCATGAGCGGGATGATGACGAAACCGCCCCCGTAGGACAGGGCCCCGACCTTGAACGCGACCCAGGCCAACGCGAGCAGACCCCCGGCGGCGGCCGGGCCGGTGGCCAGGACGAGTGGCAGTGGCCAGGCCCTCACCGTGGCGCCGTCCGGCTCGGCCGCGGAACGAGTACGGATGGCGCTCTCGACGCACCCCGCGGCGATCAGTGCGAGCACCAGCCACGGCCCGGCGAGTGCGGCCACGGCCCCGCCGCAGACGTAGACGAGCCAGCGGGCCCGGGCCGAGGCCACACCGGCGCGCTGCCAACTGGCGGGGACCAGCGCGACGGCGGCCCGCACGGCGACCGCGGCCACCGCCGCTCCGGCTCCGGCGGCGGCGCCGCGCACCCACAACGGCGGGCTGCCGGCGAGGAAGAGCGCCGCCAGGACGAGGATGAGGACGAGGCCGGGGACGATGAAGCAGAACCCGCCCACCAAGGCGCCGACCGGGCCACGCAACCGCCGGGCCGTGAAGATCGCCAACTGCGTCGAAGCCGGGCCGGGCAGCAGGTTGGTGACGGCGACGGCATCCTCGAACTCGGCGGCGGCTATCCAGCCGCGCCGCTCGACACACAGCTGTCGTAGCAGAGCAATGTGAGTGGGCGGGCCGCCGAAGCCGACGCATCCGATCCTGCCCCACTCGCGGGCGATCGTGACCAGCCCGACCTTCACCGTCAGCCGGTGCTGCTCCTGCTCCTGTTGCTCCTGCCTCTGCTCCTGTCCCTGCTGCTCCGGCCCGTCACCCATTTAAGGCTTCCCCCTCTGCCCGTCCCACAGCCACAGCCGTAGAGCCGTGGCCGCAGCGGGTGAGAGTAGCGGCAGTGTGTGAACGCGCGATGGCCAAGGGGCGGGATGGGGGAGGCGGGACAGCCCTTCCGTACGGGATCCACGCCAGTCGACATCAGTTCGACAAGGGCACCTGATCAGGGGGTCACGGACTTACCGGGTGAGGTGGGCGAATCCCGGGGAATGAGAGGCGACAGGTGATGGGAGGTTGCCATGGGTGGTAGAGATCTGGAACTCGGCGAGCTTCTGGCGGCTGCGGAGTCCGCGCCGCCCGGGGAGTCGGTCGGAGTCGTCGCCCACGACCTGCGCAAGCGCTTCGGCGCGGAATGCGTGTCTTTCCTGTTCGTGGATCTCGTGGGGCGACGGCTGCTGCGCCTGCGTGCGCCCGCCGAGGGGGAGTGGGCGGACGCGGCGGAGCAACTCGACTTGCAGGGAAGCGTCTACGAGACCGTCCTGCGTCGTCAGCGCCAGCACGTGGAACCGGACGGGCAGGGCGGACGGCGCGTGATCTCGCCCGTGACCAACCGCGGCGACTGCATCGGTGTGCTGGAGGTGACCTTGCAGTACGCCGACGACACCGTGCTGGGGCAGATCAGCGAGGCGGCGCACGCGCTGGCGTACATCATCGTGACGGACCGTCGATTCACCGACCTCTATCACGTGGGCCGGCGCACCACCCGGACCAGTCTGGCCGCCGAGATCCAGCATCAGCTGCTCCCGTCGGCCTCCTGCTGCGAAGCCCCGCAGTTCACTCTGGCCGCGGGGCTGGTCCCGGCCGACGACATCGGTGGCGACACGTACGACTACACGCTCGACCGGGACACGCTGCACCTGTCCATCACCGATGCCATGGGGCACGACACGGACTCCGCCCTCCTGGCCACGCTGGTCACAGCCGCGTTGCGCGGATCCCGCCGGACCGGCTGCGATGCCCTGCATCAGGCGCAGCGCGCCCATGAGGCGCTGCTGGCCAGTGGGAAGGGCCTGGCCACCGGACAACTCCTCTGTGTCCGTCTCCACACGGGCGTGTGTGAACTGGTCAACGCGGGACACCCCTGGCCCCTGCGCATGAGGGCCGGTGCTTCCGAGGTCGAGGAGGTCGAGCTCGCCGTCAACCTGCCGTTCGGCGTCGCGGCGCCCACCTCGTACCGGCTCCAGGAGCTCCAACTGCGCCCGGGCGACCGTCTGGTGCTGCTCACCGACGGCATGCAGGAGCGCGGCGCCGCGGCCGTCGATCTCGCCTCCCTGGTCCGCGACACCCGGTCCGCGCACCCGCGGGAGGCCGTGCGTGTCCTGACGACAGCGGTACTGGAGGCCTGCCGGGGCAACCTCAAGGACGACGCCACGGTGGTCCTCCTTGACTGGCACGGCAGCGGCGGGCGCACGGATGGCTGGGCCCGCCGGGGGCGCACGGATGGCTAGGTCCGCTGGGGGCGGGCGCCGAATGGCTAGGTCCGCTGGGGTCGGCCGAAGAGGAGGTCGTACCCGGCGGGCAGTTGGAGCAGGATCTGCTGCATGAGCGCATCGCCCGCCGCGTCCGCGGCCGTGCTGAGCACGGCGCTGACGTCCCACGCGGCGGTCGCTTCGGTGGCCCCCTCGATCCAGGCGGCGGTGGCCCGTACGAAGCGCTCGGGCGAGAGCGGTTCGGCGCTCTGGAGCGGGTTGAGGAGGATCAGGGAGAAGGCTTCCGGCAGACGCGCCGCCAGCTCCGCACGCACACCGCCGACCAGGTGGGCACCGAGCAGGGCGAGCACGACACGGGCCGCGCGGTCCGCCTCCTGGACGTCCTTGTAGTCGCCGCGCTCCTTGACCTGGTCGAGGAACGCCTCCCGTCGCAGGGTCATAGCGGCCACCGCCTCTCTGGGCCCGAGACTCTCTTGGTCTGAAGGGTGCGGGACGGGCTGGGTGGCGATCAGGTGTCCGTCCCGAGCCCTCATGTGGCCCCGGCGTTCTCCGGCGCTCTCCTGGGGGCGCCGGCGCCGGGCTCAGCCGGAGATTTCCTTGCGGGCGGACTGCGCGTCGATGGAGATCTTGCGCGGCTTGGCACGCTCGGCGATCGGGATGCGTAGGGTGAGGACGCCCGCGTCGTAGTCGGCCTTGATCCGCTCCGTGTCCAGCGTGTCGGCGAGCACGAGCTGCCGGGAGAACACGCCCAGGGGCCGTTCGGTGAGCTCCATCTGGGCGTCGTCGGCCTTCGTCACGGGGCGGCGTTCGGCCTTGACGGTCAGCATGTTCCGCTCGACGTCGATGTCGATCGCGTCCGCGCTGACACCGGGGAGGTCGAAAGCCACGATGTACTCGTCGCCCGCGCGGTAGGCGTCCATCGCCATTACCGAGGGCCGTGTCCAGGTGCCCGTGCCGGCCAACTGCTGGGCGAGACGGTCGAGTTCACGGAAGGGGTCGGTGCGCATCAGCATCGCGAAACACCTCCAGAGGGCTTGGGTTGGACCCGCTCCTGCGCTTCACTGCGACCGTTGTAGCACGTCATCTAATGGATGACAAACCCCTTTGTCGTCCAAACGATGACGTTCGGCCAGAGGGGGGCCGGAGGCCGGCCATGCGCGGGCAGCGCGAGCACACGGGTCGGGCGCGGGGTGGGCGCGGGTTGGGCGTGCGTGTGGCGGGGCAGACGTGCAAGGTGCGGCGGGACGCCGCGTCCTCGGCTGCGGGCCGTGGTTGCTTCTCGCGCAGTTCCCCGCGCCCCCAGCGGGGTCGGCGCCGGCCAGCACAGGCATACCCATGCCGCCGATGACTTCACGACGTGCTGAAGCTCAAGGGCGGTCGGCACACAGGTGGGCTCCCCGCCCATACCGCTCCGGCGGGGAGCCCACATGTGTACGTGTCCGGTGTCTACCAGCGATACCAGCGTGCATTGCCTGACTTCGGGCGGGCGATGAACCCGACCAGCCAGACGACGAGCACGATGACGGCGATCCACCACAGTGCCTTCAGCGCGAAGCCCGCGCCGAAGAGGATCAGTGCCAGAAGAAGAACGAGAAGCAGGGGAACCATAGTTATCAACCTCCGAGGCACCGAATGCCCCGCCGCGCCCTGCCCACACAGCTACGACCTGCCTGTTTACGAAAATCTTGTCGGGGCATGTGGTGGGGCCCCACATTGCGAGGACTCACCGGTGTGGCCCCATATGGTCAAGGCCCATGGGTGTTTCATGTGCACCGCGCGGGGAGCTCATAGCGGCTGAACCCCGAGGTCCGCCATTGCCGGCCGTCGGGCAGGAGGGCGAAGGCCTCGTAGCCGGGCAGGGACTCCAGCCAGTCCCGCGCGCCGTGGCCTCGGGCGAAGGCGGCCGTGGCGTAGGTGTCGGTCATCGTCAGGCGCGGGCCGACGACGGTGAGGGAGGCGAACGCGGTGGCGGGGATGCCGCGGTGCGGATCGAGTATGTGCGCGCCGCGCTCGGCCGTGCCGGAGGTGGCGATGGCCAGGTCGTCGTGGGCGGTGATCACGGTGGCGAGCCGCCCGGGACGGACGGGGTCGGTGATGCCGATGCGCCACGGGGTGGACTCGCTTGCCCCGCCCCGGAGTTGGAGGTCGCCGCCGCCGTTCACGCAGGTGTGGCGGGCACCGGCCTCATGGAGGAGTTGGGACGCGGCCTCGGTGGCCCAGCCTTTGACGAGTCCGGAGGGGTCGAGGGTGCCGGAAGGGGTCGCGCTGAAGTAGCCGTCGCTGTCGCGGGCCGCTCCTGCGCACAGGGTGAGGACCTCATGGACTTCGGGCGGGCAGTCGTCCAGGCGGATCTCCCCGCGGCCGAGCCGGCTGATGGGGCTGTCCGGCCGGTAGGTGGAGAAGACGGCGTCGACCCTGTGGAGGTGGCGCACGGCCCGGGCGAGGGCGCGGTGGATGGCGGGGGTGGGCTTGTCGCGTATGTCGAAGGAGAAGACGGTGCCCATGACGTGTTCGGTGTGGCGCAGCCCCATGGTCTGGCCCGCGGCAGGGGGCTGCCGAGTCGCGTCGACCGGTTCACGCACCGGCTCTGTCCAAGGCGCTCTGCAAGGACTGGATGTAGCCCTCGCTGGTGTAGCTCGCGCCCGACACGGCGTCGATCTCGGCGTTCTGGGCGCCGAGCGCCTCCTCGGTCAGGCGGGGCACTGCCCGTGCGGCGATCTCCTGGTCTCGCCCGCTCTCGGAGGGGACCTGGAGGACGTGGACGGCGGTGAGACGCCCCTTGTCGAGGGTCACCGACACCTGCACCGGCCCAAAACGTGTGTCGATGACATCACCGGTGAAGTCGCCCGTACGCGCCCCGGCGGCCGCCTGACCGGGCGAGGAGGCGGCGGGCCTGGGCGCGGAGACGGCGGGTGGGTGGCTCTGGTGGGGTTTGAGGGAGAGCAGCAGGACCACACCTGCGGCGGTCGACAGTGTGGTGACGGCGACTCGGCGCACGGCGGGTCTCCTCTGGCTTCGGGTCGCGCTCAGAACGCGAAGGACTCGTGGTGAATGCGGTGGCGGGGTACGCCCGCGTCGCGCAGGGCTCCCCGCGCCGCGTCGGTCATGCCGGGCGGCCCGCACAGGTACACGTCCCGCTCCCGCAGGTCGGGCACGTACCGGAGCAGCGCCGCGGCCGTCAGCGGCATGTGGTGCGCGGCCGGTTCGTCGACCGAGTAGAGGATCCGGGCGCCACGGGCCGCCGCGATGGTGTCGAGTTCGCCGCGCAGCGCCAGGTCCTCGGGGCGGCGGGCCCGGTAAAGGAGGGTGATGTCGCCGGGCAGGGTCTCCAGCAGGGCACGCAGCGGGGTGATGCCGACGCCGCCCCCCAGGAGCAGGGTCTTGGTCGTGGTGCGGCGTGCCGCGGTGAAGCCGCCGTAGGGGCCTTCCGCCCACACACGGGTGCCGGGAGTCAGTCCGGCCAGGGCGGCGCTGTGCGCGCCGACGGCCTTCACGGTGATGCGCAGGAAGCGGGGGTGGGCGGGGGCGGAGAGCGAGTACGGGTTGGCCGCCCACCACAGGCCGGGAGTCAGGAAGCGCCAGCGGAAGAACTGCCCTGATTCGGCGCCGAGTTCATCCAGGTGCTCGCCCGTGACGTACACGGACACGACACCGGGCGATTCGCCGCGGACCTCGGCCACCCGAAGACGGTGGCGCAGTCCGCGCCGGAGGGGCACGACGAACCGGAACCACACGAGCAGCGCGGCCACACCGAGGTACATGGCGTACCAGGCGAGCTGCGCGGAACGGTTGCCGACGAAATCGGCGCCGTTGGAGAGCTGGTGCCCGAAGACCAGGAAGACCGCCACATACGTGGCGAAATGGAGGTAGTGCCAGGTCTCGTAGCGGAGCCTGCGCCGGGCGGCGCGCGCGGAGACGAGGGCGGTTCCCATTAGGAGCAGGAATCCGGCGGTGCCCTTCAGTAGGTCCGGGTAGTGGAGTACGAGGGTGGTGGTCTGGTCCACCACGTTCGCATGCGAGGTGAGGGCGTAGCCCCAGATGATCAGCAGAGTGTGGGCGAGGGCGAGTGAGAGGGTGTAGCGGCCGCCCATGGCGTGCCAGCGAGCCAGCCGGTCGCTGCCCACACTCCGGTCGAGTACGGGGATGCGCGCCATGAGGGCGAGCAGCACCGCGCACGCGTACCCGGCCAGGAGGCCGGTGATCCGGCCGCCGTCGGTCAGCCAGCCCTCCATACCGACGACCGAAGTGGTGTCGCTCCACCACAGGCCGATCACCCCGACGGCTCCGCTCCCTATGAGGATCTGGGCTGCGACGGGTATCCAGGCGGTGCGCCGGGGGGCGGTGTGGGGGACGCGCGTCACGGAACGGCTGTCGTAGGTGCCGGCGGCCATGTGGTCCCTCTCCATGTGGTGGGTTCATACGTGCGCCGCCACCATGTGGGGGCGGACGGGGGACAGCCTCACACCCGTACCTCTGAGTTCCCTATGAAAGAGGGGGGCGGGGGGCGGATCCACAGGCGATTCAGAGGAAACTCAGAGCTCCGCCGAACCTCCTGAGCGACTGGTCCGGGGGATGCTGGATCCATCATGGAGAACCCCCCACCTGCCGCGCTCCGCAGGCCCGACGGCAGCCCCGTCCGGATCCTCGTCGTCGACGACGAGCCCGATCTGACCGAGGTGCTGTCCGGCGCCCTGCGCTCCGAGGGCTGGGACGTGCGCTCGGCCGACGACGGTACGAGCGCACTCGACATGGCGTCCGCGTTCCAGCCCGACGCCGTGATCCTGGACTGGATGCTGCCCGACCTGGACGGGCTCGCCGTCCTGCGCCGGATGCGGGCCGACCTGCCGCACGTCTGCGTCCTGTTCCTCACCGCCCGCGACTCCGTCGAGGACCGCATCGCCGGCATCACCGCGGGCGGCGACGACTACGTCACCAAGCCCTTCAGCCTGGAGGAGGTACTGGCCCGGCTGCGCGGTCTGCTGCGCCGGGCGGGCATGGCACGCGAGCCGGGCGGGAACCGGCTGGTCGTCGGAGATCTGGTGATGGACGAGGACGCGATGGAGGTCAGCCGGGCCGGCCACCTCGTGGATCTGTCGCGGACCGAGTTCGAGCTTCTGCGTTTCCTCATGCGCAATCCGCGCCGGGTGCTGTCCAAGGACCAGATCCTGGACCGGGTCTGGTCGTACGACTTCGGTGGCCGGGCGCACATCGTCGAGCTGTACATCAGCTATCTGCGCAAGAAGATCGACGCGGACCGCGCGCCGCTGATCCACACGGTGCGCGGCGCCGGCTACGTCCTCAAGCCCGACCCGTCATGAGGCGGTCGGGCTTGTTCCGTGCGCTGCGCACCCGCCTGAAAGCCGGCCCCGCCGTCAAGAGGCTCGGCCTGCCCCGCACCTTGCGCACCCGCCTCACCGCCGGTCTCGTCCTCCTGCTGGCCCTGGCGTGTCTCGCGGTCGGTGTGAGCACCGTGCTGGCGCTCCAAGGGTTCCTCGTCAACCGCCTGGACCAGCAACTCGGCGCTTCCGGCGGCCGGTTCGCGGCCAGCCTCGAACACGACGAGAAGCCCGACGCCGACAACCGGCCCGACACCCGCGGCCAGGCGAACGGCACGTTCGGCGCCCGGCTGCTGCACGGCGAGACGACGCAGGCGGCAGTGGTCCACGCCCAGGCCGACGCCGCCGTCCCCCTCACCGCCCGCGACCGCACGGCCCTGGCCGCGGTGCCGGTGGATGGGCGGGGCCACGACATCCGCCTTTCCACGTTGCGCCGGTACCGGGTCGTGGCCGTCGCGGGTGACGACGGCGACGTACTGATCACGGGACTGCCTCTTGAGCCGGTCGAAGAGACCCTGCACCGGCTGGAGTTGGTCGAGGCGATCGTGTTCGGCGCGACCCTCGCGGCCACCGGAATCGCCGGGGCTCTGTGGGTCCGTCTCTCGCTGCGTCCGCTGCAACGGGTGGCGGCCACGGCGACCGAGGTGACTCAACTCCCGCTGGCCAGCGGGGAGATCGCGATGCCGGGCCCCGTCCCCGACACGGATCCGCGTACCGAGGTCGGTCAAGTGGGCGCCGCGCTGAACCACATGCTGCACCACGTCGGGGACGCCCTCGCCCGGCGGCAGGAAGGGGAGGAGAGGCTACGGCACTTCGCCGCCGACGCCAGTCATGAACTGCGCACGCCGGTCGCCACGGTGCGCGCCCACGCCGAACTGGCCCTGCGCCACGGCGGACCCGTGCCTGCGGAGGTGCGCCACTCACTGGAGCGGATCCAGTCCGAGACCCGGCGGATGACGGGCCTGGTCGACGACCTGCTGCTGCTCGCCCGGCTGGACGCGGGCCGACCCCTCGCCCGTGAACCGGTCGACCTGACCCGGCTGGCGCTAGACGCGATCAGCGACGCCCAGGCCGCGGCTCCCGGCCACCGGTGGCTCCTCGACCTGCCGGAGGAACCCGTCGTGGTGACCGGCGACGAACACCGCCTCCACCAGGTCATCGCGAACCTGCTCGCCAACGCCCGTACCCACACCCCGTCCGGCACCGAAGTCACCCTCAGCATTGATGAAATGCCCTGCGGGACAAGGGAGTTGAGCGTGACCGACTCCGGCCCCGGCATCCCCGAGGATCTCGTGCCCGAGGTATTCCAGCGCTTCACCCGCGCCGATCACCACCGCTCGCGGGCGGCGGGCGGGACCGGGCTTGGCCTCGCCATCGTCCTGGCGGTGGTGCAGGCCCACGGAGGAGACGTCGAGGTCACCAGCGGCCCCGGCCGCACGTCGTTCCACGTCACCCTGCCGGAGTGAGCCGGAGTGAGTGTGACGGGGGGCCGCCCCGGGCGCGCGTTGATCGCTGATGCGGCCGCTCACTAGGTTGGCGGGCATGACGCACTCCAGAGCACTCCCCTGGCCACCTGCCCCGATCGCGACAGAACGCCTGATACTTCGCGCGTCCGAGGCCCGGGACCGTGCGGCGGTCATCGAGCTCAACTCCTCGCCGGAGGTGGGCACTTACCTCGGTGGCCCTCGACCACGCGCCGAACTCGACCGCACGGTGCCCGAGGTGCCGGGGAGGCGCCCCGGCTTCTTCGTGGTCGAGCGCGACGGATCGGCCATCGGCACGATCCAGCTCGACCCGCAGGACCGCGAGCGTCCCAAGCACCGTCTGGAAGCAGGGGAGACCGAGCTCGGCTATCTGTTCCTACCGGCGACATGGGGACGCGGTTACGCCGGAGAAGCATGCGCCGCGGCACTCGACTGGTTCGCCCGTGCGCTTCCCGCCGAGCCGGTGGTGCTCTACACCCAGACCGCCAACATCCGCTCGATGCGCCTCGCGGCGAGACTCGGGTTCACCGAGGTGGAGCGATTCGAGGCGTATGGCGCCGAGCAGTGGTTCGGCGTGCTCGCCCCCGTTCGCTCTCGCGGGTCGAGGCTCACGGGGCGAGCCGCTCCGTCCTCGTGAAGCGGCATGTGCGGAGGGGACGGAACTCCCCCGGGAGGTGAGCTCAGAGCCAGGCGGTCGGCTCACACCTGAGCTGTCCCGTCGCCGTCGACCTCGCTCGTGCTCCTTGTCGTAGGGAGCCGCAAGGAGCACGATGGAAACGGAGGCAGGACATCCGCATGAGGCGGACGTGACTGCCGTATCGCCGTATCGCCATGGGAGCCGGGCGCGGCCACGGCTCTCCCCACCGAGCCCACCCTCGCCCATTTCAGGGATGATCCTGCTGGGCGGCGGCGGGGGCGGTTTCCCTCCCGCTGGGCACGCTGTCGGCGGACGACGGAGCCAGTGATGGAGAACAAGGTCCGCCATACGACATCCGTCGGCGCCGGTGTGCGTCCACCCCTCGTGTGAGGGGCGGCCGCTTGCCTTAGCGAGGCCTCGGCCGGGCTCGCGGGGCCGCGATGCGCCGGCCGACCAATGAGCGGAGGACTCGATGTCCCTCACCGTCATCATCATCATTGTCGCCGTCGCGGTGGTGCTCATCGCATGCGCGGTGGCAGCGCGCGGGGCGATGATGCGCCGCCGCAGATTGCAGGAGCGGTTCGGCCCCGAGTACGAGCGCACCGTAGAGGCGCAGGACAGCCGTCGGGCCGGCGAGCACGAGCTGCGCGAGCGCCAGGAGCGGCACGACGCACTGGACATCAGGCCCCTGCCCGCCGCCGTCCGCGACCGCTACTCCCTTGACTGGGCCCGTGTGCAGGAACAGTTCGTCGACCGGCCGGACGACGCCGTCCATGACGCGGACCGGCTCGTCACGACCCTCATGAGCGAGCGGGGCTACCCGACCGAAGGGTACGAGCAGCAGCTCAAGGACCTGTCGGTCGAGCACGGCCGGACGCTGGAGCACTACCGGGCCGCCCACGACGTCAACGAGCGCAGCAGCAGTCATCAAGCGACCACGGAGGAGCTCCGCGGCGCGATGGTGCACTATCGCGCGCTCTTCGAGGAGCTGCTCCACAACGGCGACCAGCCGGGCAGAAGCGCGGCATGAGCTCGCCGACGACGGCAGCGGCATGTGTGTGCGGCGGGGGACATGCGGTGGACAGCGGGGGGCGGCGGTGGACACCGACCGTGACGCCTGGCCGAGTACATGGCGGCCCGCTGCGGGACCGACAGACATACGGATGGATGTGGAGAGATGCGCAACGCCGAGACACCTCGACCCGATGACGGCGGCCCTCTGTCGACGGAGGACCTGGCCGGTGGCGGGCGACAGGACATCGACAGCGAACCGTCGGAATTCGCCGACACCCCACCGGCCTACCCCGGCGAGGCCACCAGCGGCGCGGAAGAACGAGAGGACGGTGCCCGGCAGGAACCGGCCGACGAGCCCGGCGCAAGCGAAGCGGCTTACGACCCGGGCGGCAGGGGAGTGGCCGACGAGTACGGGGACAGGGAAGCGGCTGACGACTCCGGCGGCATGGAAGCGGGCGACGACCCCGGCGGCACGCACACGGCCGGCGACAACGAACCGTTGCTGGGCGCGGAGCAAGAAGAGTTCCGGGCCAGGTGGCAGCAGATCCAGAGCCGATTCGTCGACGACCCGAAGGATTCCGTCAACGCGGCCGACCAATTGGTCGCCGAGACCATGCAGGCCCTGGCCACGACGTTCTCGTCCCACAAGCGGGATCTCGAAGGCCAATGGCACCGGGGCGAGAAGGTCCCCACCGAGGATCTTCGCCTCGCACTCCAGCAGTACCGCTCGTTCTTCAACCGGCTGCTCAGCACCTGAGCGCCGCTCCGGGCGCAGGCCCGGCCCTTCACGCTTCAGGTCTTTCCGACGGCCCGGAGTGCGCTGCGGGCCGGCCGGAGGAACAAGGCGGCCCACGGTCGGGTGGGCCGCCGGCCTTGGAGGCCGATGGACATCGCGGCGACGGCCGAGGCCAGACCGCCGACCGCCAGCCCGGCACGCGGGTGCACGGCGGTGGAGATCCAGCCGATCAGCGGGGCCGTGAGCGGTGTGGTGCCGAGTGAGGCGAGGGTGTACAGGCTCATGATGCGGCCGCGTATGGCGTCGTGTGTGCCGAGCTGAAGCGCGGACTTCGCGGCCGTCATGAACAGGATCAGTACGACGCCGGTGGGCACCAGCATGACCAGAAAGGCCGCGTGGCTGGGCATCGTGCTCGTGATGAGCTCCAGGACACCGAAGCCGAGCGCGGTGCTCACGAGGTAACCCGGAGCGCACGTGCCCCGGCGCGCCGCCAGTACGGAGCCGGTGACCGCGCCGACCGCGAACGCGGTGGATCCGAGGCCGAAAGCGGCGGGCGACGTGTGGAAGACGTCGCTCGCCATCAGGGCGGTGGTGATCTGGAAGTTCATTCCGAACCCGGCCACCACCCCCACCAGAACAAGAGGTGCCCCCAGGTCGGCCCGCCCCCGCACATAGCGCAGCAACTCGCGTACCTGGCCCTTGGGGCGCCGGGTGGCGACGGAGGTCGGGGCGGGATCCTGCTGCCTCGGGCGCATCCTGAGGAGGGCGGCGACCACGACCAGGTAGGAAAGGGAGTTGAGGAAGAACGCGGGCGCGACGCCGAAGAGCCCGATCACCGGGCCGGTCAGGGCGGGGCCTGCGATCCGGGCGAGATTGAAGACCGCGGTGTCCAGGGCCAGCGCGTTGGGAAGGTCGGCGGTCGGCACGGTCTGGGCGATGAACGATTGCAGCGCGGGCTTCTCGGCGACCAGTGTCAGCCCCATCGCCAGCGCCAGGGAGTAGACGGCGGCCAGACTCACCGAGCGGGTGAGGGTCAGAATTCCCGGCAGCAGGGAGATCAGACACAACAACGACTGCGTGATGAGCAGGATCCGCCGCAGCGAACACCGGTCCGCGAGGACCCCGCCCCAAGGACCGAAGAGCAGCAGCGGCAGGAACTGGAGCGCCGTGGTGATGCCGAGTGCCGTGCCGTCACCGTGGGACAGGTCGAGCACCAGCCATGCCTGCGCCACCTTCTGTATCCACGTCCCGGTGTGGGAGGCGAGTTGGCCGACGGTGAGCAGCCTGAACTCGCGGTGCCGCAGCGATTTGAGCATCCGCCGGTTGGTGCCGCCGTCCGCCGGGGCGCGTCGGCCGGGGCTCTCGACGGTGGGGGTCACGCGCCGGCGCGCAGCCGCGCATCGCAGGCTTCGGCGATGGCCGGCACGATCTGGTGCAGGTGTTCGCGCCATCCGACGTTGGCGTTCACCTCGCAGATCGTGAAGCTGCCGTCCGGCTCGAAGAGCAGGTCCACCCCGGCGACTCCGAGCCCCAGTACCTTTGCCGCCGCGACGGCCAGTGCCTCCCCGGCCGGGTGCAGTCCGGTGCAGGGCGTGGAGGTTCCGCCCAGGGCGAGGTTCGACTTGAGCCCGCCGTCGGACGCCACCCGGACCTGTGCCGCGACGGCCCGACCGTCGACGACGACGACCCGCAGGTCCCGCCCATGGGAATAGCGCACGTACTCCTGGAACAGGTAGGGCGCGTCATTGTTGAGGCTTCCCTGGATGTCATGCAGCATCGCCGTGTCGCGGGCCAGAAAGACGCGACTTCCACGATGGCCTCGTACGGACTTCACGACACAGGGCTCCGGCACCCCCGCCCGCAGTACGTCCGTCATGGACGCGTCGACGTAGCTGCGGGTGTCGGGGACCGGGAGTCCGGCGACCGCGAGCTGTTGTAGATGCCAGAACTTGTTGACGCAGGCGAGCACGGCATCGATCGGGTTGAGCAGGACCGTGCCCATGGCCTCCAGGTGCCGCAGCAAAGTGATCTCGCGGTCGGTGGAGAGCCGGGGAGTGGACAGGCGCGCATAGGCGAGTTCCGGAGCAGCCAGTGGCGTTCCCCGCAGGTCATGCAGTGTCAGACGTCCGTCGGATACGCCCAGTACGAGCTCACTGGTATGGACCACCGCACTGCGGTCGCCCAGAACACGCTCGAAGCCGTCCACGAGTTCGGCGGTGATCCGGTCCTGATCGAGCCCGCCCCCCAGGAGCAGCCAGGAAGGGGCGGCGGCTCGACACTCGGGAAAGTCCTTGGCAAGGGCTTCGGTTACGGTCATCAAGGCGCTCCTCAAGACATCGTTGACCCGCCTTGTCCGGGTGGCCCTTGGGGGTACCGCGTCGCGCGGCACCCGCAACAGGCCGCCGGACATCTGTCGTCGACAGGTGGACCACAGTGCCATCCGGTAATCGGAAAACCTGCCAATTCGCCCAAATGTGGCCGTGTTTCCGTGACCGTGTCCCGCGCCGCGATGGGCGGGCAGCGGGGGTGCCACCCTCGTTCACAGGCTCCGGGCGATGATGTCGCCGTAAGAGGTGGTCGCGTGGACGTGCAACTCGGCGGCTGCGCCCACGGTGTTGCTGAGGGCGTTGTCGACCCGGCCGTAGGTGGTGCCGGCGTTCAGGGTGGCGGAGGCCCCGCGGGCGGCGCCGACCGAGATGGTGCCGGCCTCCGTGCGCAGGGTGACGTTGCCGTGCACGGCCTCGGCGATGCGGATGTCGCCCTTGGCGACGGTGATCTCGCTGTCCCCGGCCAGTCGACAGACCGAGACGTCTCCGGCGTGGACGTTCAGGCGCAGACGCGCCACCTCGTCGACTTCGACCGTGCCGTGCGCGCCGTCGAAGGTGACGTCGCCGAGGGGCCCGATGGCGTGGAACTCGGCGGCGCCCGACTTCGCCTCGATACGGGATCCCGCGGGCAGCTGAACCGTCACATCGAGGGAGCCGGAGGAGCCGAAGTACTGGTTCTTCATCGGGGTCTCGATCCGCAGGACGCCGTCGCCGTGGACGACCGTGGTCTGCTTCGCGGCCCGCACATCGCGGCTCTTGGCGGCGTCCATGGGCTGGACGTCGACCGTGATGGCCGCTTCGTCGGCGGCGACGATCCGAACGCGTCCGGCGGGGATGGTGAGGACGGTGGTGATCGGGGCGGTGGTGTCGAACTTCTGCATGGTGTGCTCCCGCGACTGGTGGTCTCTGCCTCTTGTGCGGCTGGTCGTCGCCGCGTTGGTGGACAGAGAATGCGCGGGGTGGGTTTCAGCGGGGCATCAACCGGGTTTCAACGCGCTTCAGCGGCCGGCCCCGCTCACCAGTCCTTGGGCACACCCAGATCAGTGGCCGCCCCTCGGCGGTTCGCAGCCGGTGCCGTCGGGGTAGCCGGCGAAGGCCTCCGCCGTGGTCGAGGCGCTGGTCATGGTGCCCTCCACACACCAGGGGGAGGCACCGATGTCGATGAGGAAGCCCACCGCGCTGGGTCCGGCCTCGTGCGTCTGGACACGACCGGAGGCGTAGCCGAGGCGCGTGAGCGCGTCACGGGCGCTCTCGGGGGTGAAGTCGCCGTGGCGGCGCAGCGGTTCGAGTGCGGCCCGGGCGCGTCCGGCGGCGCTGAGCCCGTCGCAGCGGCTCTGGCCGTGGAGCGGGATGGCCACTCTGAAGCCGTGGTTCTCGGCGTAATGGTCGGTCGGCGGCACCGTCGAGCTGGGAGAGGCGGCAGGCGCGGGCGCCTTCGACTTCGGGCTCTCCCCGGGGCAGGGGAAGTCCGTCGGCGTCTTGGGCGTCGTCACGCCGGACGGCGTGGGATGCGAAGGCCCGGGCGAGCCGGCGGCGTCCCCCGCCCGTTGCGTACCGCATCCGGCCACCGCCAACGCGACGGCCACCAGCAAGGGCAGCGTTATGAGCGTGGTTCGCGTGTTACCCATGGTCGTCATCCTCCGGATCCTTCCCCACGGCGCGGCGGGTCGGCATGAGTGCCGCTACTCATCTTCGCCCAAGCCGCTGACAGCCCCTGGTCAGCTTCGTCGCCGCCCCATCCGGGCGAGCTCCCCGGTGACCGGACCGATGCCCGGCGGGAGTTCAGCGCCCATCGCGACGGTGGGCAGCGGCAGTTCGTCGAGAGGCCCGTGCCCCGACCCAGGGCACGCACTCCGCCCCTGAGCCGGTACGGGTGCCTCGGCCCGTACGGCACGAAGGGTTGAGCAACTCCCGTCCGTACAGCGGAAGTTGAGGTTCCGCAACCACAACCACGGGACGGACCCCGCCGCCTCACGCCATGTCCGCGCCGCGCAGCAGTAGCAGCGCCACGGCGATCGTGCTTCCGATGATCGCCGCGCGGAACGGCCATCGGCTCCCGCTCGCCGTGGGCAGTGCCGTGCCCAAGACCGTGACGGCCGTCGCTGCCGCGCCCAGCACCCAGTCGGCGAGCCGCACTCCACCGGGCGGCCCCGCGATCAGCACGCCCAGCGCCGCGAGCGTGACGATCGGGGCCAGCACGCGGCAGGCCGGGCGGCCAAGGCGTTGGGGGAGGCCGCGTACCCCGGACGCGAGGTCGTCATCGATGTCGGGCAGGACGTTGGCCAGGTGGGCCGCCACCCCCAGGAGGGCCCCCGCGGCCATCGCCCACCAGGCCGGCCACACCGAGGGGTGCAGGCCCAGCGTCACGAAGGCCGGCAGCGAACCGAAGCCCACGGCGTACGGGATCGGCGAGAGCACCGTGCGCTTGAGCAGCAGGTTGTAGGCCCAACCGGCCGCCACCCCCATCCCATGAATTCCTCCCGCGGTGGCGCCGCTCAGCAGCGACAGCGGAACGCACAGCGCCAGAGCCCCCCGGTGGCCACGGGCTTGTCGCGGCGACCGCAGGCCGTGTCCCGGTGGGCGTCGACCGCGTCGTTGCACCAGCCCACCGACAGCTGGCCGGTGAGCACGGCCGCGGCCACGGCCACCGAGCCCGCCAACCCGCGGCCGGCCATCACCGCCAGCGCGGTCACGAGCACGGTCACGGCGACCGCCGGTTCCGGATGGCAGGCGCGCAGGAGGAGCGGGAGATGGCGTGGCGCGGGCGAGAGGGCACCGAGCGGGTGGAGAGACACGAAGGGACGTTAATGGAGCATGCGGTACGAGGAAGGCATGTCGACATGCGTGTCCCTGTGGTCGTCAACGAGATTCCCGCCCCCTCCACCGCGCCGTGCCATCCCGCTCCACCGGGCACGACGACGATCGCCGCGGTCCGCACGGCCCTGCCTGCCCACCGGTACGCCCAGGACGACCTCACCGAGCCGATCGGTGACCTGTGCCTCGCACCGGGTGCCGAGCGTGCCGTACTGCGCCGTCTGCACGCGTCGGCCGGAGTGCGTACGCGCCATCTGGCGCTGCCGATCGAGCGGTACGCCGACCTGGGCGACTTCGGGCGCAGCAATGACGCCTGGGTGGCCGTGGGTCTCGACCTCGGTGAGGAAGCCGTCACCGGCGCGCTGCGGGAGGCCGGGCTCCAGCTGGCCGACGTAGATCTGCTGGTGTGCACCTCCATCACCGGCATCGCCGCCCCCTCGCTCGACGCCCGGCTGGCCGGACGGCTGGGACTACGGCCCGACGTCAAGCGGCTGCCCGTGTTCGGTCTGGGGTGTGTGGCGGGCGCGGCCGGGCTCGCCCGGGTGCACGACTATCTGCGCGGGCATCCCGACGACACGGCCGTACTGCTCAGCGTCGAACTGTGCTCGCTGACGCTCCAGCAGCGCGACGGCTCCCGCGCCAACCTGGTGGCCGGCGCCCTGTTCGGTGACGGCGCGGCGGCGCTGGTCGCACGCGGCAGTGGCAGTGGCGGCACCGCGGGCGCGGCCGGACCGACGGTGGTCGCCACCCGCAGCCATCTGTACCCGGGCACCGAGCGGCTCCTGGGGTGGGACATCGGCTCCAGCGGGTTCCGCGTGGTGATCGACGCCGGTGTACCGGCGATCGTGCGGGACCACTTCGGCCGACATGTGCGGGCCTTCCTCGCCGAACACGGGCTCAGCCCCGACGACATCGGGACTTGGCTGTGCCACCCGGGAGGACCCAAGGTGCTGTCCGCCGTCGCCGACTCCCTCGGCCTGCCCGGCGACGCCCTGGACGCCTCCCGCCACTCCCTCGCCACGGTGGGGAACATGTCCTCCGCGTCCGTCCTGCACATCCTTCAGTCGACGTGGGAGGACCACCAACCGCCGCCCGGCACCTGGGGGTTGCTCGCCGCGATGGGCCCCGGGTTCTGTTCCGAACTCGTTCTGCTGCGGTGGTGAGGGACCACATGCTCTGGTACGCCTTGCTCGTTCTCGCCGTCGCCGCCGAACGCGTCGCCGAGCTGGTCGTCGCACGCCGCAACGCGACCTGGACGCTCGCCCGCGCCGGTGTGGAACACGGCCGGGGCCACTACCCGGTCATGGTCGTCCTGCACACGGGTCTGCTCGTCTGCTGTCTCGCCGAACCCGCCCTCGCCGACCGGCCGTTCGTGCCCGCCCTGGGATGGCCCATGCTGGCCCTTGCCCTCCTCGCGCAGGCCCTGCGCTGGTGGTGCATCACCACGCTCGGCCCGTACTGGAACACCCGGGTCATCGTCATCCCGGACACCCGCCTGGTCGCCACCGGCCCGTACCGCTTCCTGCGCCACCCCAACTACGTCGCCGTCGTCGTGGAGATCTTCGCCCTGCCGCTCGTCCACACCGCCTGGCTGACCGCGGCGACGTTCACCGCCGCCAACGCCCTGCTGCTCGCGGTACGCATCCGGTGTGAGAACAGCGCCCTGTCCGCGGCCGTGCCGGCGTGAACCGCTGCCACGACCTGCTCATCGCCGGAGGCGGCCCGGCCGGACTCGCGACCGCGCTGTACGCGGCCCGCGCCGGGCTCGACGTCGTGGTGGCCGAACCCCGCCCCGCACCCGTCGACAAGGCGTGCGGAGAGGGCCTGATGCCCGGCGCCGTACGCGCACTCGACGCCCTGGGCCTGAAGGTGCCGGGCCTGCCGATCACCGGAATCCGCTATGTACAAGGGCGACTTCGGGCCCAGGCGGAATTCCGGCAGGGGCCCGGCCTCGGCGCTCGCCGCACCGGACTGCACGGCGCCCTGCACCAGGCCGTCGTGGACGCCGGGGTCCCCGTACTGCCCCTGCGCATCGGGGAGGTGGAGCAGGACGGCATGAGCGTTGCCGTGCCCGGCACCGGGCTGCGCGCCAAGTGGCTGGTCGCCGCGGACGGACTTCACTCGCCGCTCCGGCGTTCGCTCGACCTGAACGTCAAGAGCGCCGCCGCGCCCCGCTACGGGCTGCGCCGCCATTACGCGGTGGCGCCCTGGTCCTCGTACGTCGAGGTGCACTGGGGGCCGCAGGGGGAGGCCTACGTCACCCCGCTCGGCCCGCAGCTCGTCGGCGTGGCACTGCTGACGTCCCGGCGGGCCCCCTACGCTGCCCAGCTCGCCGCCTTCCCCGAGCTGACGGCCCGTCTTCCCGAATCGGCGGCGGTCACCTCGGTACGCGGGGCGGGCCCGTTGCGCCAGCGGTCCCGCACCCGCTGCCACGGGCGGGTGCTGCTCGTCGGCGACGCCGCGGGGTATGTCGACGCGCTGACCGGCGAAGGCGTCTCCCTTGCCCTCGGCGCCGCCGAAGCCCTGGTCCGCAACGTCCACCGAGGCACCCCCGGCCGGTACGAGGACGACTGGAGCCGTGTCACCCGCCGCCACCGCCTCCTGACGGAACTACTGGTCAGGACCCGCCACCACGCCACCCTCGCCCCGCTCATCGTGCCCGCCGCCACCCGGCTGCCCCGCGTCTTCGCGGCAGCGGTGAACGCGCTGGCGTGAGGCCCGGTCACCTTCGCCCCGACAACGGCGGGTGCGGCGCGCCGAGTCGTGCGGGTCGCGGCCGGGGCGCTGGAAGGTGTCCCCCTATGATCGGCGACCGTGGCGCACACCTTCGAGGAACTCGTCCAGATGCAACGTACGGTCGATGCCGCGCACGCCCAGGCGGAGAGCCTGCGGGAGCAGTACGGGCCACCGGGAACCCGTCCGTGGTCGGCGCGTCAGTCACAGACGTACGAGACGGCGTGGCGGGCCTGGCGGGATCTCGCCCGGGACGTGCAGGCAGCCGTCACCACCTATGCGACCGACCACGGTGAGGGACGGCAGGACGTCGAAGCCCGCGTGAAGAGGGCGGCAGGCCAGACGGAGTAGGGGCCCGGGGGACTGCCTGCTTGCGCCGACGCGTAATCCCGCAGGGCCAGGGACTCTTTACGCGGCGAGACTCGCTCGGTCCCTGGCCACGGCCGCGGGGCTCTGGCAGCTGCTCGCCGCGAGGAGAAGGTCGGCCGCGGCGATGGCCTCCTCCACGCAGGCCGTCGAGGTCGCCGCGCACAGCGCGTGGACGACGTCGTCGATTTCCTTGGACGCGGCCACTGATTTGGTGTGCGCATGGGTGATGCGGGCCTCGGCGTAGCGCGCAAGGAGAATCCGTAGAGTCTTCGGATGGGGTTCAAGCACCGCGGCACGCCCTCTCGTCACAACTGTTGATTACCGGATTCCCACTCGCTCGGTCTGTATGCATGAGAAGGCCGCCGGTGACGGCCCCTCGGATCGACGGCAGCGCGGCGTCGACGACCGGAGCGTCGAGCGGCACAGCCGGACGTCACACGTCGTGTGGTGCGCGTACGCGTGTGGCGAGCCTGGTGAGCTCGGGGAGGTAGCCGTGCTCCTGGCCGTCGGGGGTGGGGTGATAGGACTCGCTCACCGGGAAAGTGATGGAGTGGATCCACGGGGTGGTGGAGCAGACCCCGTGGTCCGCGAAGCGCTGGGTGACGTCGCCGAAAGTGAAGCCGTGCTTGACGGCCCGCTGGGACATCACACGGTTGATCACATCGACGGCGGCGTTGAGCGTGGCCCGCTTCGGCTCGCTCAGGCCGCGTGCGCAAGGGCGTCGCGGGGCGAAGAGGTGCGGGTAGCCGAGGACGACGACACGGGCGTTGGGCGACTTCTTCCTGATGGCGCCATACGTCGTGTCCAGCGCGGCGGGCAGCGTGTGCTCGATGTACGTACGGGCCTGGGCCACCCTGTTCTGACAGGCGTCGTCGCTGTTCAGGAAGCAGACCGTCATCACATCCGTGAAACCGGCGTCGGTGGCCCCGGCGGTGATGCTGACGAGGTCGGTCCCCGCGTTCAACGGCGCCAGCTGGCCGTTGAGGACATCCCGGGTCGTCGCTCCGGAACAGGCCGTGAAGTCGAACCGCGTCGCGGGATGGGCGGCGGCCCACAGCTGGGCGTAGGAGCGGGCACTGCGCCGGCAGGACCCGCCGTCCCGGTACTCCCCGGCGCCCAGACCGGAGGAGTAGGAGTCGCCGAGAGCGACGTAGCCGCCCTGGGAGGGTGCCTCGGCCTGCGCGGCCGTTACGCCGCTTCCGGTGAACAGCAGCGCCGACAGGAGCACGGTGAGCCGCAGCGAGCGGCGGGGGATACGCGTCATGGTCCGCACAACGAGGCGGAGGCGGCGTGGGATGCGCGGCCTCGCCCATTCCGGTGCACCGGGCCGGGGACAGGGCGATGGCCGCGGTGCCCCGGGCGTCAGGCCGGAAAGGGCAGATGGGGAAAGGCCGGCTCCAGTTCGTCGAACCATCGGGCGGTGGGCGACCAGGCGGCGAAGAACGGGCGTCCCACCTGCTCCGGGTCACGAGCCTGGAGGAAGGAGCAGACGAACACCTTTTTGCCGCCGACGTCGCTCTCCCCGTGCAGGACGACCTTGCCCGGCGTGGCGGACATGACAGGGCCTCGCGCCGTCCTGGCCGAGTATCCGACGGGCGGTCGGACCGCCCACGGGTTTAGCCGCCGTTCGAGTGACCGGCGCGGGGGTGCGCCTCGTCCTGTCGCGAGGACGGACCCGAGCCGCCGAGCCACCCTGCGGGCCGGTGGTTGGGGGCGCGGGGAGCTTCGCGACCAGCCACGCACGGCCCGCGGCCGAACGTTCAGCGCGAGGCACCCCCGAGGCACACGACATCCCCTGTACGGCCGCGCGCCCCGAGGGTTACATCGAAGCGCCTGGTCAATCAGCCGGTGACGGACATGCGCCACTGGCCACGCCACCGCGCTTCCCCGTGCGGCCGCGGCCGTGGGCGATCACGCCTGACCAGCCGAAGGCGCGTCACGACCGGACACCGCCGGGTTTCCCCCGGACGCCCCTGATGCCTCCCCGGCATGCCACCGGAGCCCATGACGCGCTGCCCCGCTCCGACCGAGAGGCATCCCATGCTCGACAGACTCGCCGCGCTGGTGACGGCCCGGCGCACACTCGTGCTCGTACTGAGCCTGCTCTTCTGCGTCATGGCAGGCGGCCTCGGCGCCACCCTCACGACAAGGCTCTCCGCGGGAGGCTTCGACGTGCCGGACGCCGAATCCACGCGCGCGACCCGCGCCCTCAGCACCCACTTCGACAGCGGAGAACCCAACCTGGTGCTGCGCGTCGAAGCGGTGGGAGGAGTCGACGGCGCTGAAGCCGTACGCGAGGGCGAGGCACTCACCCGACGCCTCGCCGCCGAGCCCGGCGTCCAGCAGGCGGTCTCCTACTGGACCCTCGCCAAGGACCCCGCACTGCGGAGCCGAAGCGCGGACTCCGCCCTGGTCCTCGCCCACCTCGAAGGCGACGAGGACCAGGTCGGCAGATACCTCGACACGCTCAGGCCACGCTACGAAAACCCCGGGCACGGCCTCACGGTGGAGTTCGGTGGCCGCGCCGAAGTCGACCGGGAACTCAACGAGCAGATACAGAAGGACCTCATGCTCGCGGAGGCACTGGTCCTGCCCCTCACCCTCATCCTCCTCGTGTTCGTCTTCCGGGGGGTGATCGCGGCTCTCCTGCCCCTGGCCCTCGGCGTCGTGGCCATCCTGGGCGCCTTCGCGGCGCTCCGGCTGCTGACGGAGGTCACGGACGTCTCGGTGTTCGCGATCAACCTGACCACCGGCCTCGGCCTCGGCCTCGGAATCGACTACAGCCTGTTCATCGTCAACCGGTACCGGGAGGAGCTCGCCGCCGGAGCAACGGTGGGTGACGCCATCGCCACCAGCGTCCGCACCGCCGGGCGCACGGTCCTGTACTCGGCCGTCACGGTCGCCCTGTCCCTGTCGGCGCTCCTGCTGTTCCCGATGTACTTCCTGCGCTCGTTCGCCTACGCGGGCATCGCCGTCGTCGCCTTCGCCGCGCTCTCCGCCCTAGTGCTGCTGCCCGCCCTGCTCGCCGTCCTGGGAACCCGCGTCAACACATGGTCCTGGACCAAGCGCGCGAAAAAGCCCCCCGCACGCGGCTTCTGGTCCCGGCTCGCCGGTCTCGTCGTACGCCGACCGGTGCCCTTGGCCACGGCCGCGATCGTCGTCCTGCTGCTGCTCGGGTCCCCGTTCCTGGGCGTCACACTCAACCTCGCCGACGAGCGGTCGCTGCCGCCGGGCGCCGAAGCGCACCGGGTCGGCACCGCCCTGCTCCACGACTATCCGGCGCGCGAGACGGACCCCGTCCTGGTCGTCGCAGACGACTCCGGACCACCGGCCGGCCGCTCCGGGGACATCGACGCGTACGCCAAGCGCCTCTCCGCGCTCGACCACGTCTCGCGGGTGGACGGCTGGACGGGCACCTACGCCGGAGGCCGTCGGATCGCCCCGCCCACCGAAGCCGGCGGGCGCTACGCGGCGGCGAACGGGACGTGGCTGTCGGTGGTGAGTTCGGTCGATCCCTACGGCGACGCCGGGCAGAAGCTGGTGCGTGACATCCGGACGGCGAAGGCTCCGTTCGACGTCACCACCGCGGGGACCGCCTCGGCCTTCCGTGACACGATGGACGCCCTGACCGGCCGCATGCCCTACTGCCTGCTGCTCATCGCGGTCACCACGTTCATCCTGCTCTTCCTCCTGACCGGCAGCGTGGTCATGCCCATCAAGGCGATCGCGCTCAATCTGCTGAGCCTGAGTGCCACCTTCGGCGCGCTGGTGTGGGTGTTCCAGGAGGGCCATCTGCGCTGGCTCATCGGCGACTTCACCGTGACCGGGGGCATTGTCGCCACCACCCCGATCATGGTGTTCTGCCTGGCGTTCGGGCTCTCGATGGACTACGAGGTCTTCCTGCTCTCCCGCATCAAGGAGGAGTACGACGCCACGGGTGACACCGTCACGTCCGTGGTGCGGGGCCTGGAGCGGACCGGCGGGATCGTCACTGCCGCGGCCGCGCTCGTCGCCCTGGTCTTCCTGTCCTTCCTGACGTCCGGCATCACGTACATGAAGATGCTCGGGCTCGGGCTCGCCCTGGCGGTGGTCATGGACGCCACCGTGGTGCGCGGGGTGTTGGTGCCCGCCTTCATGCGACTGGCCGGGCGCTTCAACTGGTGGGCGCCCGCCCCGCTCGCCCGGCTCCACCGTCGCATCGGTCTCGACGAACGCGCCGGGGAGACCGACCGCTGAGGAACCTCCTCGAAACCCAACGCCCCCGGGCACCGAACGCCAAAGGACCGCCGCCGATGAACTCGGCGGCGGCCCTTTGGGGTTGGGGGCTCAGGGCGCTGAAGGCGTCTCCTTCAGGGGCTCCTGGTCGAGCGCGTCCGTGTCGCTCGGCCCTCCCGGGCACGTACGAGCCGGGCACGCACGGCAGGTGGCGCGGTGGCCGGCGGTGCGGCGCGGACGGCTGCGGGCCCAGTGCCGCATCATCGGCCGCTCCACGCCGATGTGGAGCAGCCACGCCAGCAGCAGCGCCACAGTGAACAGCGGGGCCAGCACGACGACTTGGTCCACCAGCGAGATTCCGCTGAAGTGGGGGATGCCGAGCGTCTTCATGCCGTAGTCGATGACCGGCTTGTGCACGAGATACAGCGCGAACGAGATCTCACCGAGCCGGACCAGGTACGGGTGGCGCAGCGGGGAAGGGCGCCCCTCGGCGTCCGCGACCGCACCCGCGCAGATCAGCATGCTGATGGGGATGATGGTGCCCGCGGTGCACGCGTAGAGGCCGGTGCCCATCGACAGCCAGTAGGCCAGTACGAACAGGACCGTGGCCGGAACCAGGCCGAGCTGCACCCACTTCCCCGCGGCGACGATGCGGGCGAGGACCATGCCGAGGGCGAACTCGAAGAGCCTGGCCAGGGGGAAAATCGACACGAACCAGGCGTCGTTGTCCAAGTAGGGGAGCAGCGGGGACATCGGCTTCCCGTTGGGGATGAAGTGCTCGGCGATGACCGGCAGAGTGAAGATCACCACGACCAGCACCGCGGCCGCCCACCACAGATAGCGCGCGGGGATGCGGCGGAGCTGCCTCAGGAGCAGGGGGAAGGTGAGATAGAAGAACACCTCGCAGGACAGGGTCCAGCTCACGGGGCTGACGGCCGTCGTCAGGTCGAAACCCGGGATCCACGACTGGGTCAGGGTCGCGGTCGGCAGCAGCTGGGTGGCGACGATCGCCTTGCCGGTCAGCAGCATGAGGGCGCCGTGGGCCATGACGACGGCGAGATGGTTGGGGAAGACCTTCGCGGCTCGCGCGCGCCAGACGGCCCGCGCTCGGGTCCCTGGTTTGGCGGACCACGTGAGGACGAAGCCGCTGAGGACGAAGAAGAACGAGACGCCCACCTGGCCGAGGTCGCGCCAGAAGTCCGGGTTGCCTCGGATGAAGAGGGAGAAGTGGCACAGCACCACGGCGGCCGCGGCTACGAAGCGCATTCCCGTGAGGCTGGGAAGCCGGTGACGGGCGCCCTGGTCGGCGGTTGGGCCGGTGGTGGTCGGGAGCGTCTCTTGGGTGAGCGACATGAGGGGTTCCCTTTCTGGGGGGGGAGGGGGGAGCTTCTTCGGGCGGTTCCTTCGGACGGTTTGTCCGGACGGTTTGTCCGGACGGTTTGTCCGGGCGGTTCGTTCGGGCGGTTCCTTAGGACGTTTGCTCGGACGGTTTCTTCGGGTGGTGCTCGCACCGGCCCCAGGCCGCCTCGGTGTGCGGCAGGGGGCCGGGACGTCAGAGGAGGGCCGGTCGTCGCCAGGCCCTGCCGCGTCGGCGGGGAGCCTCGGCCCACCGCCTGTTCTGCTCGGCTACCGCTTCCCGCACGGAGGCGGCGAGAGCGGCGGCGGTTGGCGCCAACTCGGCGTCGCCGACGTGCCGTTGGAGCGTGCGGCGCAGCTCCGGTGTGGGATCGCGCGAGGTGCCCGCGGGGCGGGCCGGCAGACGCAGCTCGGCTCCGACGGCCGCGACAAGCCCGGGCGCGTCCTCGCACACCACGTATTGGACGGATGCGAGACCCACACCCTGGGAGTGCAGCCCGGTCAGGAGGCGGGACCAGGCGGCGCCGTCGTCGGTGCCCGCCACGTCGAAGCCGATGACCTCGCGACGCCCCCGCGCCGCGACCCTGGTGGCGGTCAGGATCTGTACCGCCTGGAAGCCGCGGCTTCCCCGGACGACGGCGGGCAGGATGTCCAGCCGAAGCACCGCCGCACGGCGGGGCGGCCGGGGCCGTCGCCCCCGTGAGGGGGTGAGCGTCGCGGCGGCGAGTGCGGCGATGACCAGCACGCCCGAGGTCAGCAGAGACGTCGCATGCAGGGCGGAGGCGTAGTCGATGACACCGGCCACCCCGCTCCGGTGCCCCGTAGCGGCCAACTGAACTTTCCCTGCTGCGATGTGATGACCAGTCAGCGCTCCGACCGTGGCACCTCCGAGGATGCCGCCGACCTGGCGACTGGTGTTGAGCACACCGGACGCCGGGCCCGCGTGACGGCTGTCGACCGCGTCCATCGCGAGCTTGGTGAGCGGCGCCAGCGCGGACCCGATGCCGAGATCGGCCAGGAGCATCGCCGGAAGCAGCGCCCACGGGTTCATCCCCGGCCGGGCCTGCGAACCCAGCAGGGCGAGGCCATAGGCGTACGTCAAGAGACCGCCGATGACCAGTGGCTTGCCGCCGAAGCGGTCGGCGAGGCGCCCGGCGACATGGGCGGCCGCCGCGGCGGCGAGCGGGGTGGGGGCCGTCAAGAACGCGGAGCGCATCGCGGTGAGGTGCAGTTGCTGTTGCAGAAGCAGCGCGATCGGGGCGGCACTGCCGATGACCGCGAAGTGGACGGCCGCGCCGATCCCGTTGGCCACGGCGAAGTCCCGCCGGGCGAACAGCGCCCGCGGCAGCAGGGGGGAGCGGGTGCTGCCGCGTTGCTGGACGAGGAACAGGACCAGGCACGCCACTCCCGCGCAGAGCGCCGGCCCGCGGTAGGGCTCCGCGGCGCCGAGGAGCGCGAAGGTGAGAGCGGTGAGCCCGAGCGTCACCAGGGCCACCCCGAGCAGGTCCGTGCCGCGCCGGCCATCCGGTGCGGGCTTCGGCAGCAGGGTCGCCGACAGCAGGAGCACCACGATACCGACGGGCACATTGACCATGAAGATCCACTGCCAGCCGACGCGCGTGACCAGGACGCCGCCGATCAGGGGGCCCGCGACGATCGACAGACCCATGACGCTGGTGAGCGCGCCGAACGCGGCGCCCCGTCGACGGGCCGGGAACAGCACGGCGATGAACGCGCCGATCTGGGGAGTCACCAGCGCCGCCCCCAGCCCCTGGAGCGCCCGCCAGCCGAGGAGTTCGCCCACGCCGCCGGCGCAGCCGCACAGGGCGGAGGCGATGGTGAACAGGGCGAGCCCCGCCAGGTGGATCCGGCGGGGGCCGTAGCGGGCGCCGAGGCGGCCGGCCGGGATCATGAAGACCGCGTAGCCGATCAGATAGGCGTTCACGACCCAGAGGACCTGGTTCAGGTCCGCGGCCATCGCGCGCATCATCGCGGGGATGGCCACGTGCACGATCGTGGTGTCCAGCACGATCATGAAGAAGCCCGTACACAGGACGCTCAGCGCGACCCAGGGCGCCCTGCCGGGGTGCTGCTCCATCACGACTCCCTACGGGACGGGTCACAGGGCGGTGAAGCCGCCGTCGACGACGAGTTCGGTACCGGTGACGAAGGACGCGGTGCCGCACGCCAAGAACCGCACCGCGGCCGCCACTTCGTCGGGGTGCGCGGCCCGGCGCAAGGGAGTGCGCGCGATGACCTCGCTCATGAACTCCTGGGGCACCGCGGCCGTCATGGCAGTCGAGACCATGCCGGGGGAGACGGCGTTGACCCGGATGCCGGCGGGCGCCAGCTCGACGGCCGCCGCCCGGGTCATGGCGCGCACCGCGCCCTTGGCGGCGTGGTAGGCGAAGGCGGCTCCCGAGCCGACCAGGCCGTAGATGGAACTCACGTTGACGATGGAGCCGCCCCCGGCCGACCGCATGCACGGCGTGACGGCCCGCATCCCCAGCCAGGTCCCGCGCTGGCAGGTGTCCACCACCCGGTCCCACTCCTGGGGAGTGCAGCTCTCCAGGCCGTGGATGCCGAGCGTTCCGGCGTTGTTGACGAGGACGTCGAGATGGCCGAAGCGACGGCGGGCGAAGCGGGTCACCCGCTGCCAGGAGTCGGGGTCGGTCACATCGAGGGGGTGGCCGACCGCCGTGCCCGTGGTGGAGCCGTGCTTGAATCCCTCGGCGGCGGCCCGGCACGCGTCGCCGTCGAGGTCCGTGACCACCACGCCCAGGCCCTGATCGAGCAGGGCCCGGGTGACGGCCCCGCCGATGCCGCCGAGCGCCCCGGTCACCAGCGCCACCCGTGTGCGGGGCCCCGATGCGGCCGTCATCACTCGGCGCCGGGCGGGAACCAGGCGACGGCCGCCGCGTATCCGCGAGCATGCGTCAGCGAGATCCGCGGCGTCGCCAGGCCTCTCTCGCCCATCCAGCGGGCGAGATCGTCGCGCACCCGCAGAACGGGAGCCTCTTCCGTGCGCCGCCAGACCTCCATGTCCTGCCAGGGCGGCGTCCCCGGCCAGCCCAGGAGATGCGCGGCCGCCTCCTTGGCCGCCTTGCGGGCGGACAGGTGCTCCTCGGCGCGGGCCAGCGAGTACGCGTAACGCCGTTCGATGTCGGTCAGCCAGTCGGTCCAGCGGGGATCGTCCCGGTCCGGGCAGTGCTGGGGCGGGGTGATCCTGACGACCGGCCCCGGGGTGCTGTCGTGGTTCATGACGCCTCCTCGGTCACGGTCCGCTGCCACGGGGCCAGGACCAGGGAGACGTAGGTCCCTCCCCAGTTGGCGGCGGTCAGCACACACGCCTTGCCCGCCGTTTCGGGAGCGGAGTCGAGATAGGGACCCATCCCGTCGAGCGGCTGGGCCAGGCCCGGGACCCGGGGGCTCCAGCCGGTGCGCAGGGTCTCGGTGGCGCAGACCGCCGACATCAGCGCCGATGTGCTGGGAACGTGCCCGGTGTACGCGCTGAGGTTGCTCAGACGGATCGTGCCGGGCTGCCACACCCGGGCGACCGCGGCCGCTTCGGCGCGGTCGATCGCGGCGGTGCCACGGGCGTCGCCGAAGACCGTGCCCACCTCCTGGGGTGACACACCGCCGTCGGCCAGGGCCCTGGTGAAGCTCTCCGCCCACGCCTCGCCCGAGGGGTCGTTGCCCGCGACGCGGTAACCGTCGCTGGTGGTGGCGTGCCCCTTGACCTCCGCGAGGATGGTCGCCCCGCGCGCCAGGGCGTGCTCGAGGGACTCGACGACCAGGGCCGTGCTGCCCGCGCCGAGGACGGCGCCGGTGGGGGTGGCGCTGTAGGGGCGGGGGCTGTCCTCGGCGAGCAGACCGACCCGGTCGAACCCGAAGTGCAGCAGGGGGGTGAGCTCGTCGGCGCTCACGGCGAGCATCACATCCACCTCGCCGCGGTGGATCAGGTCGGCCGCGTATCCCAGACCGCTCAGCCCCGAGGCACAACCGGTGGCCAGGGTGGACAGCGGGCCGCGGATCTGAAGGGCGAGACAGGCGTGTCCGGCCGCGGCGTTCATCACCGAGTTGGGGAAGAGACGGGGGTTGACGCGGTGCGGTCCCTGGGTGCCGATGGTCTCGCTGAGTTGCTCCACCGTCTCGACGGGCCCGCTGAACGTGCCGAACACCATGCCGATCCGGGCCGCTTCGGCCTTGGTGACGCGCAGCCCCGCGTCGTCGAGGGCCAGACGGCTCGCGGCGAGGGTGAGCAGGCCGATCTGGTCCAGTCGGCGCGCGTAGGCGCGGTCGACGTGGCGGCGGCAGTCGGCGGTGTCGACCTCGGCGGCGAGATCGGTACGGGACCGGCTGAAGTCGCCCAGCCGCGCCGGGCCCACGCCGGTGCGTCCCTCCCTCAGGGCGTCGAGGAACGTCTGGCGGCCGCTGCCCAGCGCGGTCACCGGTCCCGCGCCGGTGATGACGACGCGCCGGGAGGTGGGGGTGCGTGGCGCGGCGGGCCGACTCCCCAGCACCAGGGCGCAGTTGTTGCCCCCGAACGCGAAGGAGTTGGAGACCACCACGTTCAGTTCCCGCGGCCGGGACCGGTTGGGCACGATGTCCCGGGGCAGTTCGAGGGTCTCGTCCACATTGACCGTGGGCGGCAGCACGCCGTCGCGCAGCGCCATCACACAGGTGGCCGCCTCCATCGCCCCGGCGGCGCCGAGCATGTGGCCCACCTGCGACTTGGTGCTGCTCATCGGGGCGGCGGTACGTCCCTGGAACAGGGCGTCCACGGCTTTGGTCTCGGCGCTGTCGTTGGTGGGTGTGCCGGTGCCGTGCCCGTTGACGTAGTCGATGTGCTCGGGGCCGAGCGCGGCCTGGGCGAGTCCTGCGCGCATGGCGCGGTTGGCGCCGTCGCCCGCCGGGTCGGGGGCGGTTGCGTGATAGGCGTCGCTGGTGAGGGCGTAGCCGAGGACGTAGCTGAGGATGTCCGCGCCTCGCTCGCGGGCGTACGACTCCGATTCCAGGACCAGGAAGGCCGCGCCCTCACCGAGGTTGAGGCCGGTGCTGCGGGAGTAGGGGGCGCACGGCTCGGAGTCCAGCGCGTTGAGGCTGTCGAACCCCGCGAGGGAGAGGATGTCGAGCACGTCCACCCCGCCCGCGATCATCACGTCGGCGCGGCCCTCGCGGATCGCGTCGGCCGCGAACCCGATCGAATTGGACCCGGCGGCACAGGCGTTGGAGATGACTACCTTGGGGCCCTTGAAGCGGAACGCGATACTGAGGGCGTCGGCCGAGGTGTACAGCGGGTAGTTGAAGAGGAGGTCGCGGTGGGTCGCGTCGGGGCCTTCGCGGAGCAGTTCCCAGTGGAACTGTTCGCCGCGGTCGAGGCCGCCCACGGAGGTCCCCACCGCGATCCCCCTGCGGTACGGATCCTGCCCGTCCTGGGCAAGTCCCGCGCTGTCGACGGCCTCTTGCGCGGCGGTCAGGGCCAGCGCGGTGGCCCGGTCGACCCGGCCGCGCAGACGGGGGTGGGCGGCGGGGAGGGTGGAGGCCTCTCCCGAGTACTGGCAGCTGAGCGTCGACACGTCGAGGCGCCGGGTCTTCGCGATGCCGCTGTCGCCTGCGCGGATACCGCGCCAGACGTGCTGTGCGCCGCTGCCGAGCGCACAGCTCAGGCCTATTCCGGTGATGGCCACACCTTCGAGGCGGTGGTTGCTGAGGCTCATGACTTCTCCTTGCGTGCCGAAGGCGGCGTGTCGAAGGTGGTGTGTCGAAGGCGGTGTGTCGAAGGCGGTGTGCCGGAGGTGGTGTATCGGGGGCTCGGCGTGCCTGTGAGCGGGGCGCCGGGGAGGGCGGGGCGGGCGGGTGCCCGCCCCGCGTGCCGTGTCAGTCCAGCGGGACGTCGAGGCTGGTGGCGGTGAGGAAGGGTGCGGAGATGGTGCGCAGGGCGCTGCCGCTCTCGCCGAGGGCGAACTCCTGGCCGGAGGCGGCCACGGCCGTGTCGACCTGAGCGGTGCCGATCACCCGGCCGAGGCGGGGCGACCAGACCGCGTGGGTGACCACACCCACCTCGGCGTCGCTCACGGTCAGGGCGGTGCCGCGCTCGGGGCGCTGGGTCAACTCCTCGGCCCCGACCCAGCACACGGGCCGGCGCACGTGGTCCGCGGCGCCTGCGGGCTCCTTGCCGGGTTCGATCATCCACTGGAGGCCGAGGTCGAAGGCGGTGGCGTCGCCGTCCGCCGCCTCGTGCTCCACGCTGGCGAACCGGACCTCCATCCGGCACACGTCGACGGCGTCCTTGCCGCACTCCACGGCGCCGAGCGCGATGAACTCGGCCCGCAGCGCCGCACCGGACCCGGCCTGGGCGAAGAACTTGTAGCCGTACTCGCCGGTCACTCCCGTGCGGGAGATGGTCAGCGGCCGGCCGTCGTGATCGGTCGTCACGAAGCTGCGGTAGCCCATGGAAGCCACGGGGAAGGGAAGGTAGCGCTGCGCGACGCGGAAGGAGGCCGGTCCCTCGACGGCGAGCACGTCGTACTCGGCGCTCACGTCCTGCACCGTGGCGTCGGGCGCGAAGGCGGCGCCGGCCAGCAGGTGTTCGGTGGCCTCGGCCGCCTGGGCGGGCCAGATCTCCACCAGGTAGTGGCCGGTGTGGCAGTGGATGAGCACCTCGGACAGGAGGGTGCCGTCCTCGCGCAGGAGCAGCGCGGTCATGCTCTGGCCTTCGAGCAGGAACTCCACGCCACGGGTGGCCACGTGGCCGAGGAAGCCGATGGCTCCCGGCCCGGACACCCGCACCAGGCCGATGCCGGTGTAGTCGAGGAGCCCGCACGAGGCACGCAGGACGGCGTACTCGTCAGGGGTGTTGGTGTATGCGCTCTTCATGGGTTCTCCTGAGGGAGTCGTGAATCAGGTGCGGGGCAAGGGAGTTCATGCGTCGCGTTCGGTGACGGCCAGCCGGACGGTGAGTACGGGATCGCTGCCGACGGAGGCCTGGCCGGTGACCGAGATGAGCCCGCCGACGCGCGCGCCGCTCTGAAGGCGGAAGACCACCTGGTCGCCGGGGACGACGGGCTTGAGGAACTTCGCCTGGCGGATCTCGGCGAGGTAGCCGACGCGGTCGGCCACGTCGCCCACGATCTCCCCGGTGGCGCGCAGGGCGCCGGCGGTCCCGTAGACGACTGCGGCGAGCTGGGCCACGCACTCCACGAGCAGGACGCCGGGGTAGATCATGCGGCCGGGGAAGTGCCCGGCCAGCACGGCGTCGGACGAGGTGATGTTCTTGATCGCTTCGGCGCTCGTCCCCGGTTCCAGGGCCGTGACCCGGTCCAGCAGGAAGAACGGATGGCGGTGGGGGAGCAGCCGGGCGATGTCGTCGGCGCTCAGGACGGCGCCGGCGGCCGCGGGGGAGTGGTCGCTCATGACTGCTCTGCCTGGATGTGGTCGAGCAGACGGTTGAGCGAGAGCAGGCTGTGGGTGTTGTCGTCGGTGAGGGTGACGCCGAAGGTGTCCTCGACGGCCATCGCGAGTTCGAGGGTGTCGATCGAGTCGAGTTCGAGTCCGCGCCCGAACAGTGGCTGGTCGTCACCGATGGACGCCGGGTCGACATCGAGCGCCAAGCGGTCCACCAGGAGGGTCTTGACCTCCAGGGCCAGCTGGTGCCGGCGCGTGGCGTGGGTGGTGGCTTCTTCCAGGGACATGACCATGAGGTGTCTCCGATTCCTAGGAGGGGTGGGTGTGCGGGGGGAAATCGTCGGCCGGTAAGTGGTGATGGGCGGTGGTCAGCTGATGAGTCCGCCGTCGACGACGAGTGAGGTGCCGGTGATGTACGAGGCGGTGTCGCCGAGCAGGAACCGCACGGCGGAGCCCACCTCCTCGGGTCGGCCGATGCGGCCCAGCGGGATGCCGTGGAGGCTCTCGGTGAGCCGGTCGGGCGGCATCTGGCGGGTCATCGCGGTGTCGACGAAGCCCGGGACCACGGCGTTGACCCGTACGCCGTAGGAGCCGAGTTCCTTGGCCATCGACTTGACCATGGCCAGAACCCCCGCCTTGGAGGCCGCGTAATTGGCCTGCCCGGCGGGCGGGTTGAAGGCGCTGGTGGAGCAGACGGTGACGATGGACCCGCTGCGTCGGCTCGCCATCATCCGGCCGGCCGCCCGGCAGCACAGGAAGGCGCCGGTGAGGTTGGTGTCGATCACCTGCCGCCACTTGGACTCGCCCATCATGATCGCGTAGCCGTCCTGGGTGATCCCGGCGTTGTTGACCAGGGCGTCGAGGCCGCCGTGCCGGCGGCGGATCTCGCGGTACATGCGGTCCACGTCGTCCGGCCGGGAAATGTCGGCCTGGACGAGTTCCGCGTCCGGCCGCACGTCCCGGACGGTACGCAGGGCCGCCTGCGCCTGGTCGGGGTTGCCGCGGTGGTTGAGGAGGACGGTGGCTCCGGCGCGGGCCAGATCGGTGGCCACGGCGAGACCGATTCCCTTGGTGGCCCCGGTGACGAGCGCGATGCGTCCTTCGAGTTCGGTCACGAGCTGTCCTTCGTTGTCGCGGTGGTCATGGGGGTGTCGGCGCCGGGCCGCGCTGGGGCGCCGGGCGTGGTGCGCAGGGCTTCCTGGACGCTCAGATGCACGGCTTCGCGGGCGATCTCGCGCCCGAGGCCGGCGAGCACCCGCCCGGGACCGGACTCCACGAAGACGCCGACGCCCCGGTGGCGCAGGGTGGTGACGGTGCGCCGCCACTGCACGGGGCGCAGCATCTGCCAGGCCAGTTCGTCGTGGTACTCCTCGATGTCCTCGACCACCCGGCCGGTGGTGCTGGAGACGAGGGGGGTACGGGGAGGGGTGAGCCGGGCCCCGGACAGCTCGGCGGCGAGCGGCGCGAGGGCCGACGCCATCAGGGGCGAGTGGTAGGCGCCGCCGACGGGGAGCTGTCGGGCCCGCAGCGCGCCGAGGGCCTGAGCCTGCTCGATGACGCGCCCGACCGCCGGTGTACTGCCCGAAATGACCGTCTGGCGGCGGGAGTTGATGTTGGCGACCGTCGCCAGGGCCGTGCCCTCGCCCGCCTCGCGGCAGAGCCGGCGGACCAGGTCCAGGGGCAGTCCCACAATGGCGGCCATGGACCCCGGGGAGACCCGGGCCGCGACGCGCATGGCCCGGCCCCGACAGGAGACGAGCCGCAGCGCGGTGTCCAGGTCCAGGCACCCGGCGGCGTACAGGGCGGTGAACTCGCCGAGGCTGTGTCCGGCGACATAATCCGGCCGCCAGCCGTCGGCGCGCAGCCGGGTCAGCGCCGCGGCCGACCAGACGAAGACCAGCACCTGGGCGATCTCCGGGTCGGCGAGGCTGCGGGCGTCGGCCGTGGACATCAGGTGGCTGACCGGGAGGCCCGTCACTTCCTCGGCACGGGCGACGACGCCGAGGGCCGGGGACCCGAGCCGCTCGACCTCCCGTCCCATGCCGGGGAACTGGCTGCCCTGTCCGGGGAAGAGGAAGGCGGTGGAGGCGGCGCCGCTCATGACGTCGTGCCTTCGTGTGCGTTCGGCGTGCGGGCGGCGGCCCAGGCGGCGGCCATGTCGTCACCGAGGTCATGGGCGCCGCCCACGACCTCGACGTCGTGGTCGGCGGCCCAGCGCCCCAGTTCGCCGTGGAGGCGCACCGGCCAGGCCGTCTCACCTGGTGCGACCTCGACCTCGATGTCCTTGAAGGCGGCGCCGAACGGCAGGCCTCCGACGGCCTTCACGACGCCTTCCTTGACGCCGAACGCCTTGCCGAGGAGCCGTTCGCGCGGTGTGTCCGCGTCGGCACCGTCCTCGGCGGCCCGGCGCTCGGCGAGGGTGAAGACGCGTTGCAGCAGCTCGCCCTTGGTGCGGGCGACCGCCAGGTCCCACCGGCACAGGTCGACGAGGTCGATGCCCGCCGAGTGGACGTCCTGAGGCATCGAGGCGCGAAGAATTTCTGACATTTCCATCGTCGACTCCTGTCGCTGCGCGAGGCGTAAGAATTGAGGAATGGGCCGCGAGAATTCAGGCCGGTGAATGGCTTTCCGCTGGTATCCGGCGGCCCTCTTCGCTATCGAAGCTAGATTCGCTCACGCATTCATGTCAACCGATCTGCCGGGATTGCCCTTTTCTCTTACTCGATCTGAAAGGCCTCTTTTCCGGGCCTGTAAGACATGACAGAAAGGCGTAAGATTTCGCAGCTCAGGGTGGTGATGAAAAGCGCTGCGTGATGTTTTCAGGGCCTCATTGACGGCCCTGTCTGCATCTGCGTAGCCTGCTGATGTCGATGCGGCTGCATTCCGCATTGCGGCGCCCGTCGAGGAATTGTTCATTCCTCCGGGACTCCTATTTCTGAAACCCCTGTGAGAGAGAGGCGTCATGCCGCGCTGGGTTGAAACGGTTTCCGCCGTCGAGGGCTGGAACCACATCGATACGACCGCCCGTGTCCGGTGGGGCGAGTGCGATGTGCAGGGCCATGCCTACTACGCCAGTTACGTCCCCTGGTTCGACCTGGGGCGCGAGGCGTTCGCTCTGGCCGTGGGCGTCGACTTCTGGAACTACACGATCACCACGACGAACTTCCGGGCCCGCTTCCACGAGCCGGCCAAATACCTCGACGACCTGACCATCCGCACCTGGGCGGTCACCCCGCGGCGCCACTTGGAGTGCCACTACGAGATCTACCGCACCAACGGTGGACGCCTGTTGGCGGAAGCCCATTCGGTGCACTCGCTCGTCGACCCCGCCACCGGCAAGTTGATGCGCGCCACCGATGAACTCCACGACAAGTTCGAGGAGTTCATGGAGCGCCGCCGTACCGCGGCGGCCGCCGCCCACCGCTGACCCACCCCGGGCGGGCAGCCGTGTTCGCCCGCCTCACCCCCAGCCGAACGGCCCCAGGAGGCAAGGCATGAATTCCCCGGCCCTTGAGCAGTTGCGTGCCGCGCTGCGAGGACAGTTGGTCACTCCGGCCGACGCGGAGTACGACACGGTGCGCCGCGTCTTCAACGCGATGATCGACCGCCGGCCCGCGCTCATCGTGCGGTGTCTCAACACCGCCGACGTCCTCGCGGCCCTCGCCCATGCCCGCGAGGAGGGGCTGCCCGTCGCCGTGCGCGGCGGCGGACACAGCATCGCCGGCCACGGCACCTGCGACGGGGGGCTCCTGATCGACATGTCGCTGATGCGGGCGGTGCACGTCGATCCCGCGCGCCGCACTGTGCGGGCGCAGGCGGGGGCCACCCTGGGCGATGTGGACCGCGAGTCCCAGGTGCACGGCCTCGCGGTGCCCAGCGGCCAGGTCTCCGAGACCGGCATCGCGGGCCTCACCCTCAGCGGCGGTATGGGCATGCTGCAACGAAAGTACGGCCTGACCTGCGACAACCTGCTCTCCGTGGACATGGTGACGGTGAACGGAGAGCTCGTGACGGCCAATGCCGAGCAGAACACCGAGCTGTTCTGGGCCGTGCGCGGCGGCGGCGGGAACTTCGGCGTCGTCACGTCCTTCGAATACCGCGCCCACCCCGTGGGACCGATGATGCTGGCCGGCATCGTCGCCCACCCGGTCGAAGAGGCCGCCGCGGTACTGGAGTTCCTGCACGAGCAGATCGCGGACACCCCCGACGAACTCAGCACCGATGTCGTCTTCCTGCGGGTGCCGCGGCTGGAGTTCTTCCCCGAGGAGCACCAGGGCCGGCCCGTGGTCGCCTTCTTCCTGCGCTACGCCGGTGACGTCGAGGACGGCTGGGAAGTGGTGCGGCGCTTCCGCGAGTTCGGCGAGCCCCTCATCGACGCCATCGCCCCGATGCCCCTCGTCCACGTCCAGTCGATGCTGGACCCCGCCAACCCGCGCGACCATCAGCAGTACTGGACCAGCGAGTTCCTGCCGCGCTTCGGTCCGGCCGAGCGGGAGACGGTGGCGCGCATCGGTGCGGACCTGCCCTCCCCCGAGACGGTGATGCAGGTCATTCCGTTCGACGCCGAGCCCACCCGGATCCCCGCCGACGCCACCGCCTTCGCCCACCGCGAGGAGAGCTGGCTCATCCACATCGTCGGCCAGTGGGCGAACCCGGCGGAGAACGACCGGTGCCGGAGCTGGGTGCGGGACGCGGGCGCCCAGCTGCGCGCCTTCGGGACCGGCGCCGCCTACCTCAACCTGCTCAGCGGCGACGAGGCGGACATGCGGGTCAACGCGTTCTGGAGCGACGACCGCCTGCGGCGCCTCGCCGAGGTCAAGGCCCAGTACGACCCCGACAACCTGCTCCGCTTCAACCACAACATCCCGCCGGCCCCGGCCCCGGCCAAGGACGAGCGGTGAGCCGCCGCCCGGGCGGCCGGCGCGTGCGGGTCGCCGTCGTCGGCGCCGGCTTCGGGGGCTGGGCGTGGCCATGGCTCTCAAGCGCTCCGGACACGACGACTTCGTCGTCCTCGACAAGGCGACCGGGATCGGCGGCGTCTGGCGGGACAACACCTATCCCGGCGCGGCCTGCGACGTCCCCGCCTCGCTCTACTCGTACTCCTTCGGACCCCGCTACCCCTGGTCCAGGCGGTACGCCCCGCAGGCCGAGATCCTCGACTATCTGCGCCGGTGCGTCGCCACCCACGGCCTGGCCCCCCATCTGCGGCTGGGACGGGACGTCACCGAGGCGGTCTTCGACGAGGACCGGCTGCTGTGGCGCCTGCGCACGGCGAGCGGGGAGACCATCGAGGCGGAGGTGCTCGTCGCGGCCTGCGGCCAGCTCAACCGACCGGTCGTGCCCCGCATCCCGGGCGCCGAGCGCTTCACGGGCCACACCTTCCACACGGCGCGGTGGGACCACGACCACGCGTTGCGAGGCCGACGGGTGGCCGTGGTCGGGACCGGCGCGAGCGCCCTCCAGGTGATTCCCGCCATCGCCGAGGAAGTCGAGCACCTCACCGTCTTCCAGCGGTCCGCGCCCTATGTCGTCCCCAAGTGGGACCGTCCACTGGACCCGTCGGGCGGCCTGCCGCGCCCGGTCCGCGACGTACGGCACAAGGCCGCGCGGCTGGGCTGGTGGCTCTTCAACGAGTCGCTGGTGAGCGGCCTGACCCGTCGCTGGCCCACCGTGGGCCTCACCCGGCGCGGCAGCCAGGCCCAGCTGAGCAAGCAGCTCTCCGATCCGGCGCTGCGGGCGCGGCTCACCCCCACGACCGAGATCGGCTGCAAGCGCGTCGGCATCTCCAGCTCCTACTATCCGACGCTGCAACGGCCCGACGTGACGCTGGTGACCGAGCCGATCACGGAGCTGACCGCAACGGCGCTCCTCACCGCGGACGGCGGTCGGCACGAGGTCGACACCATCGTGTACGCGACCGGGTTCGCCGCCACCGACTTCCTCGGCCCGCTGCGCGTACGCGGGCGGCGCGGCACGGACCTGTCGGACCTGTGGCGTGAGGGGGCCCGCGCGCATCTGGGCATGACGGTGCCCGGGTTCCCCAACTTCTTCCTCGTCTACGGACCCAACACCAACATCGGCGCCGGCTCGGCCCTCTACATGATCGAGAGCCAGGTCCGCTACATCAAGGCCGCCGTCCTCGAACTGACCAAGGGCGCCCGGGCCTTCCTCGAAGTGCGCCCCGAGGTCGCCGACGCCTTCGACGCCGAGATGACCCGGCGGACCCGGCGTTCGGTCTGGGCGACCTGCACCAGCTGGTACCGCCATCCCTCGGGCCGGGTGACCAACAACTGGCCCGGCCAGACGGTGGAGTACCGCCGCAGGACCGCGCGCCTCAACCCGGCCGACTTCCAGCCGGCACTGCCGCGGCAGCGCCGGCCGTGACCTCGGCCCTCTCCTCACGGCAAGGAACGCCATGACGATGCACCGGGAAACACCCCCCGAATCCCCGTCGCAGTCGGAGTCGGAAGCCATCCTGAACATCCTGCGCGAGCAGGGGTTCCCTCCGCTGGACAGCGCCGACGTTCCCCAACTACGGCTCCTGATCGGCCAGTTGCGTCAGGCCCAGGGAGTCGCGGAGCCGGTCGCCCAGGTACGGCACACCTTCGTGCGGGGGCCGGCGGGACTGCTGCCGGTGCGGGTGTACCAGCCCCGGCCACGGCCCGGACCGCGCCCGCTCCTGGTGTTCTTCCACGGCGGCGGCTGGGCGGCAGGCGACGTGGACCTCGTCGACAGGCCGCTGCGCCGGCTGGCCAACGAGACGGGGGCCGTCGTCGCAAGCGCCGGCTACCGGCTCGCCCCCGAAACGCAGTTTCCCGGGCCCCTCCTCGACGCCCACGCGGCCCTGCGCGCACTCGCCGCACGCGCCGCCGAGTTCGGCGCCGACCCGGGACATCTGATCGTCGCGGGGGAGAGCGCCGGGGCCAACCTCGCCGCCGCCACGTGCCGCAGGGCCCTCCAGGAGGGGGGCCCGCGCCCGGCGCTCCAGATCCTCATCTGCCCCCCGCTGGCGCCCGCGCGCCACACCCCCTTCGCGTCCTACCGCGAGAAGGCCGACGGTTACGTCAACACCCGTGCCGCGATGGAACGGTTCTGGGATCTGTATGTGCCCGACGCGGACACGGCCCGGAGCCCGCTGGCCGCCCCGCTCCTTGCCGACGACTTCTCGGGGCTGCCCCCGGCCCTCGTGCTCACCGCCGAGCACGACCCGCTGCGGGACGAGGCGGAGGAGTACGCCCGACGCCTCGATCTGGACCGGGTGCCCGCCACGGTGAGCCGGATCCCCGGAGCCCTGCACATCTTCTTCCTCCTCCCGCACCTCACCGCCTTCCGTACGGCACTGCTCGACATCGGGCGCGCCATCCGGGCCCACCCGCCCAACGGCCCAGCAAGCCACCCCGGCTCCCGGCACGACGCGACGGCGTCATGACCACCTCCACCCCGCCCTCAGGAAGGGGCAACGGCATGCACCACCGCCACATCTACCTCGACGGCACCTGGACCCCTCCCACATCGACGGAGGTCATCGACGTCATCGAGGCGGCCACCGAAACGGTCATCGGATCGGTACCGGACGGCACGCCCCAGGACGTGGACGCCGCGGTAGGCGCCGCACGGCGGGCCTTCCCGGGCTGGGCCGACACCCCCGCACCCCGCAGGGCCGCGCAGCTGCGTGAGGTGGCCGACGCCCTGGAGCGCCGCGGGCCCCACCTCGCCGAGCTGATCACCCGCGAGGTGGGGACGCCGATCGGCTTCGCCCACATGGCCCAGGTCGGGCTCGCCGTGCTGGCCTTCCGCATCGCGGCCGAGGTGGGCGAGAGCTACCCCTACGAGCGCGGACAGCCCCAATCCCTCGTGCTGCGCGAGCCGTTCGGGGTCGTGGCCGCGATCACGCCGTGGAACTATCCGCTGTTCCAGGTCGCCGCGAAGGCCGCCTACGCCCTGGCGGCGGGCAACACGCTGGTGCTCAAGCCCAGTGAGGTGGCGCCCCTCAGCGTCTACGCCCTGACCGAGATCATGGACGAAGTCGGGCTCCCGCCCGGCGTGTTCAACCTGGTGAGCGGGACCGGCCCGGTGGTCGGGCAGGCGCTGGCGGCCCATCCCGACGTCGACTTCGTCTCCTTCACCGGCTCCACCGACGTGGGCAGGACCGTCACCCGCACCGCCGCCGGCACGATCAAGCGGATCGCTCTCGAACTGGGCGGCAAGAGCCCCACGGTCGTGCTCCCGGACGCCGACCTCGCCGACGTAGTACCCCGGGCCGTCGCCTCCGCCTTCCTCAACAACGGCCAGACCTGCTGCGCCCTGACCCGGCTCGTGGTGCCCCGCGGCCGCAAGGACGAGGTCGAGCGGGCCGCCCGCGAGGCGGCGGAGGCGACGCGGGTCGGGGATCCGCTGCTGCCCACCACCCAACTCGGCCCGCTGGTCTCCGCCCAGCAGCGCGAACGGGTGCGGCGCCACATCCGCCGGGCGCAGGAGCAGGGCGCCACGCTGCTCACCGGCGGCGCCGAACCCCCCGAGGGCCTGCCGCACGGGTACTACGTCCGCCCCACCGTCCTGTCCGACGTCACCACCGCCATGGACGTGCAGCACGAGGAAGTCTTCGGCCCGGTGCTGGTCATCGAGTACTACGACGACGACCACGACGACGGCCACGAGGACGAGGCCGTCGCGCTGGCCAACGCCACGCCCTACGGGCTGGCCGCCGCGGTGTGGTCGGCCGACCGGGACCGTGCCGTGGGCGTGGCCCGCCGGATCCGTGCCGGGCAGGTCGAGGTGAACGGCGGGACCTTCAACCCCCGTGCCCCCTTCGGCGGTTACAAGCAGTCCGGGAACGGCCGCGAACACGGTGTCTTCGGGCTCGAGGAGTTTCTCGAAACCAAGTCGGTCCAGCTCTGAACCCCCACCGCCCCAACCCCCCACCCACAGACAGGAAACCGCTCCCATGCTCCGTACCATGTTCACCTCGAAGATCCACCGCGCCACCGTCACCCAGGCGGACCTCCACTACGTCGGCTCCCTCACCCTGTGCGCCGACCTGATGGACGCCGCCGGTCTGCTGCCGGGCGAGAAGGTGGACATCGTCGACATCAACAACGGCAATCGGCTCTCGACCTATCTCATCGAGGGCCCCCGCGGCTCCGGAGTGGTCGGCATCAACGGGGCCGCGGCCCGGCTCATCAGCCCCGGCGACCTGGTGATCATCATCGCGTACGGGATGATCGAGTCCTCCGAGGCCGCCAAGGTGGAGCCCCGGGTCGTCTTCGTCGACGCGAACAACCGCATCGTGCGGCTCGGCTCCGATCCGGCCGAGGCGACGCCCGACGGCACCACGCTCCGCGGCGACCACGTCTTCGTCGACTAGCCCTCTTCCCCGCAACCGCACCACCGGGCGGGCCGCGATCCGACGTCGGCCCGCCCCGGTGGTGCGCTCCACCACCACCCGGCACAACCACCCGGAGACACAAGATGTGCGGAATCACAGGATGGGTCTCGTACGACGGCGACCTCACCGGACAGCGGCACCTACTGGACCGGATGACGGCCACGATGACCGGCCGAGGGCCGGACGCGGGGGGCGCCTGGGCGGAGCGGCACGCGGCCCTCGGCCATCGCAGGCTGGCCGTCATCGACCTGGCCGGCGGCGCCCAGCCCATGACCGCCGCCACCGCGGACGGCACGGTGGCGCTGACCTACAGCGGCGAGGTCTACAACTTCCGCGAGCTGCGCGCCGAACTACGCGCCCGCGGCCACCGGTTCACCACCGCGAGCGACACCGAGGTGGTGCTGCGCGGCTACCTGGAGTGGGGCGACGCCCTCGTCGACCGCCTCACCGGCATGTACGCCTTCGGCCTGTGGGACGGGCGCGCCGAACGGCTGCTCCTGGTCCGTGACCGGCTGGGGATCAAGCCCCTGTACTACCACCCCACGCGCGACGGCGTGCTCTTCGGCTCCGAGCCCAAGGCCCTGCTGGCCCACCCCGATGTGCGGCCCGTCGTCGACGCGGAGGGGCTGCGGGAGATCATGTTCGGGGTGAAGACGCCCGGCCACGCCGTATGGCGGGGCATGCGCGAACTCCCTCCGGCCCATGTGGCCGTGCTCGACCGCTCCGGGTTGCGCGAACGGCCCTACTGGCGCCTGGAAGCCACCGAACACACCGAGGGGCGGGAAGCCACCGCGGGCCACCTGGCCGTGCTGCTCGAAGGATCCGTCCGGGAACAACTCGTCGCCGACGTGCCCCTGTGCACGCTGCTCTCCGGGGGCCTCGACTCCAGTGCCATCACCGGGCTCGCCGCGCGTCAACTCGCCCACGGCAGCGCGCCGTTGCGTACGTTCTCCGTCGACTTCGTCGGCCACCAGGAACACTTCGTCCCCGACGGGCACAACGTCAGCCCCGACACCGCCTACGCCCGGGCCGTGGCCGATCATGTGGGCGCCGACCACACCAACCTCGTCCTCGACCCCGCGTCGCTCGCCGACACCGAGGTGCGGCGCGCCTGTGTGGCCGCCCGTGACCTGCCTGTCGGGCGGGGCGACATGGACCATTCGCTCCTGCTGCTCTTCCGCGCGATACGCGCGCACTCGACCGTCGCGCTCTCCGGAGAGGGCGCGGACGAGATGTTCGGCGGGTACTGGTGGTTCCACGACCCGGCGATCACCGCGAGCGCGGGCTTTCCCTGGCTGACCGCCGCGACCGGCGCGGTGCGACAGGACCGCGCCTTCCTGCGGCCCGAGCTGCAACAGACCCTGAACATGGCCGAGTTCGCCGAGGACCGCTACCGCGAGGCAGTCGCCGCCACACCTGTGCTCGACGGCGACGACGCGGAGCGACGCCGAGTCAGGACAGCGCTCTATCTGCACCTCACCCGGAGCCTCGGCGGGATGCTCGACCGCAAGGACCGCCTCAGCATGGCCGCGGGACTCGAGGTCAGGGTGCCGTTCTGCGACCACCGGATCGTCGAGTACGCGTACAACATCCCGTGGTCCCTGCACGTCTTCGACGGGCGGGAGAAGAGCATCCTGCGCGAGGCCACCCGGGACGTGGTGCCCGACGTCGTCCGCCGGCGCACCAAGAGCCCTTACCCCATGACTCAGGACGTCCGCTATGTCGAGGCGTTGCAGCGCCAGGCCCGGGACGTTCTGAGCGAGCGGGACGCCGCCGTGTTCGCCCTGGTGGACCGCGACGCCGCGACGCGGGCCGCCACCACCTCCTGCGACGCACCGGGCCGACGGCTCCTGTTGGAGAAGCTGCTCGACCTGTACGTCTGGCTCGACCTGTACAAGCCCGAGCTGGCGGTGTCCTGAGACGCCGGGAGGCACCGCACACGACACTGCCCCGGTCCGGCGCTCAAGCCGAACCGGGGCGGTGTCGCCGTTTCCGGCCCCGCTACTCGTAGAGGGACTCGTACAGCGCGCGGAAGCGAGCGTGCACCACGGGGCGGGCGACCTTCATGGAAACCGTCAACTCACCATTTTCCAGGGTGAGTTCACGGTCGAGCACATGGAACGCCTTGGCGCGGAAGTACTCCTGGAGGCCGGCATTGGCGCTTTCGAGGGCCTTGTCCAGGGCTTCCAGGAGCAGCGGGTGGGTGGAGAGGGCACGCGGGTCGGTGGGCAGACCGCGTTCGGTGGCCCACTGCGCCGCGCGCCGCGCGTCGAGGGTCAGCAGGGCGACCAGATGCGGCTTGGTCTCGCCGTACAGGACGGCCTGCGAGATCAGGGGGTGGGCCCGCAGCTCCCGCTCCAGGGGGTGGGGGGTGACGGCCATGCCGTTGGAGAGCTGGATGAGCTCCTTCTTGCGGCCGGTCAGGCGCAGAAAGCCGTCCTGGTCCAGTTCGCCGAGGTCGCCGGTGTGCAGCCAGCCGTCGCGCACCGCGCCGAACTCGCCCTCGTCGTACCCCCAGTAGCCGCGAAAGACGTGGTCGCCCCTGATGAGGACCTCCCCGGTGTCGCTGATGGCCACCTCGACCCCGGGCAGGGGCCTGCCGACAGTGCCCAGGCGGTTGTCCTCAGGGGTGTTGGAGGTCGCGGCGGCCGCGGTCTCGGTCATTCCGTAGCACTCGACCAGGGGCACCCCGCAACCGACGAAGAAGGACAGGATGTCCGGGGAGACCGGCGCCCCCGCCACGGTCGCGCGGCGCAGATTGCCGCCGAACCGATCGCGTACGTCGGCGAAGACAGTCGCCTCCGCGTGGTCGAACCACTCCTGGAGCCGAGGCGGCACGATCTCGCCCGCGCTACGCATCCGGCGCACGCGCAGACCGGTGCGCGCGGACTCGATGAGTTCCGCGCGCTCGGAGGCGGGACGGTCGGCCAGGATCGAGCGGTAGATCATCTCCAGTGCGAGGGGAACCAGCGGGACGATGACGGGCGCCGCCGCGCGCAACTCGGCCGGCAGCGTCTCGGGGGAGCCGCCGCGGAAGCTGGAGAAGGTGTATCCCGACCACCAACTGAGCAACTGCATCAGAAGCGCGATGGTGTGCGGCCCGGTGACCACGAAGACGGTGCCGTTCGAAGCGTCCGCGTCGCCGAGGGCGCGGGACGGAGGCACGGGTTGGGCCCGGAGGACCGCCAGGTAGTTGCCGTGCGAGAGGGCACAGCCCTTCTTGGGGCCGGTGGTCCCCGAGGTGTAGATGATGACCAGCAGGTCGTCCGGTGTGACGCTGGCCCGGCGGCGGTCCAACGCCGCGGCGGGCACGGCGTGAAGCCCGGCGGTGCGCAGGTCGGCGAGTGTCATCGGCGGGTCGGTGACGCCGGGTTCCTCGTCGATCACGACGGTGTGGCGCAGACCCGGCAGCTCCGGGAGAGCGGCCCGTAGTTTGGCGAGCTGCTCGCCGTCCTCGCAGATCACGGCCTTGGCGCCGCAGTCGTTGACGACATGGACGATCTCTTCCGGCACCGTCGTGGGCAGCAGCGACACCAGGACCAGACCGCAGGAGGCGGCGGCCAGCAGCGTCAGGGTCCACTCGGGGCGCAGACCGCTCTGGATCGCGACCCGGTCGCCGCGGGCGAGGCCCAGCGCCATCAGACCTCGCGCGATCTCCTCGCCGGCCTCGTGGGCCTCGGCGAAGGTGAGGTGGTGCGGTGCCCCGCCGGGGTCGCGCCGGAGCAGGGCCGGGGCGCCGGGCCACCGTTCGGCGCCGTGCCGCGAGAGACCGGCCAGGGTGGCGGGCGTGGTCGGTGGGGGCATCGAGCTCACTCCCCGCCCGGAACGCGACGGTCGGCGGCCTGGGTGTCGGGCTGGACGTCGATCATGTAGCCCTTGCCCCACACCGTTTTGATCACCAGGCCGAGCGGGGCGAGGTGCCTGCGCAGCCGCAGGACACGTACGTCCAGGGCGTTGCGGCGGGGCGGCGCCTCACCCTGGGGCCACATCTGCCGCGTCAGGTCGTCGCGGCTGACGGTCGAGCGGTAGGAGGCGAGGAGCGCCCGGACGAGATCGGCCTCGCCCGGCCCCAGCGGCACCGCCTGGTCGGCGAAGTGGAGGATTCCGTACCGGTCGAGCACCGGGTCCCTGGGCGCCACCCGTACTTGCAGCGCGGCCTGCCGCGCCTGGAGGTCCTGGGGGTCGGCGGGGGTACGGATCCAGTCCTCGAGCTCGTCGACGCAGTGCGGGGGAGGCGCGGTCGGCGCGACGAGCAGCAGGCGGGGGATGCCCAGGGCCCGGCAGTGGTCGAGCTGCTGCGACTGCTCGGGCCAGCGCAGGATGCGCACGGGGCTGGATGCGCTGCCGGGGGCGGTGGGGCCGGGGGTGGGCAGACGGTGGGGGCGGGGCAGGGTGAGAGTCACGGCGGGCCTTCCTGGGGACGGGAGCGGGGAATCCGTGGGGAGGGAGGACGGTGTCCGGGTGATGGCGGTCAGATCGGACGGGGGCGCGCGAGCCGTGCGCGACCGGCCGCGGCGGGGCGGCGTCGGCCCTCACGGGTGCCCGGGCAGAGGGCAGTCGTCGGCTGGCCGGCTTCGGCGAACGCGTCGCGGATGAGGCAGTCGAGTTCGGTGACGGTCAACTCCCCGCCGGGCAAGGGGTGTTCCGCTCGCGCCATCAGCGTGTGGGCAGCATTGAGGGTGGCTTCCATGAGAGCGGGCAGGGGTGAGCCGGTGCGGGCGGGAACCCGCAGGTGCGGTCCGGCCGCGGCGAGGAGTCGGGGGGCGTTGGCCGGGGCGCCCTGGCCGATCTGCTGGGCAGCGAGCAACACCAGGACCCAGGGGGCGAGTTCGGCGTCGGGGACCAGGGCCGCGACCCTGAGCGCCGTCACATACGAGGCCTGAGCGTGAGCGAGGTCGCCCGCCGCCTGGGCGAGCCGGCCGCTGAGACACGCGGCACGAGCCGCCGTCGAGGCCAGCCGAGCACCCAACTCCGGCCCGTAGCCAGCCGTGTGCAGCAGGTCGGTGACCATGCGCAGCTCAGTGTCCGCAAGGACCCGGTGGGTGGCCGGCTCCTCGGTGCGGCACAGCCGGCGAAGCCGGAGGTGGCGGTCCTCCAGGGCGGCCACGGTGGCTTCCGACAGCGGCCTCCCCTCTTGTTCCAACGGCGCGGGGTGGGCCCGGCTCGCTTCCTGCCAGCGGGCGATCAGCTGGTCGACGGAGGTCGTGCAGCCGGGGAACAGGGCTTCGGCGGGGGCTGATGCGTCGCGTGAGCGGGACAGTGCCCGCAGGGAGCGGAGCGCCTCCTCGACGGTCCAGGGGGCACACAGCGGTACGGAGGGGCCGTCCGCCAGGTGGAGCCAGTGGGGCCAACCCAGGCGCAGCACCTCGGCTCGGGGGACTCCGTGGAGCTGGGCGATGGTGAACTGCGCGGTGAGCTCGGGGGTGACCTTTCCCGACTCCCAGCGGGCGACCTTCTCCCGGCGTGCGGCCATGCCGCCAAAGCCGAGTTCGGCGTGCTTGAGGGCGACGAGGCGGGCGTATCCGGAGTGAGAGAGGCCCTCCTTCCTGCGCAGCAGCGACAGCGGATGGGCGAGTGGGCTCTTGTGTGTGGGGCACATCGGCGACACATCTCGTGGGGAGGGAGGGGATCGAGCCGCTGAGCCTGAGGTGCGGGACCCGGTCGTTCGGTGCGGCTCGTGTCTTCGACCATGGCAGCGTCCGCAGGCCAAGTCCCTACGGTCACGACCACAGACATCAGGGGCAACGACGCCCACCCGAGGCTTCGGTACCTGAGCCGAGGGCTTCGGTACCGAAGGGAAAACCCTGCGGCCGAGGTCCCGCTTTCCGCGGTACGCAGCGCCGCGAGGCTGCTCGGCTTGGCGCCCGAGGCGACCGCGCCAGGGGAGTGCGAACACCGCGCCACCAGCGGGACGTCGCAACCCGGCGGTATGGGACGGGCGGACGAGGAGAATGACGCGACAAGGGCACCGCCGGTTCGGCGGTGCCCTTGTCATGCGGGGTTCCCCCGCGGAAACCCGGTCTGCTCCTCAGTGGCTGCCAGCCCCCGCCAACTCCCGTGTCTCGACCGCCACTTGGGGTCCGACGTTCGCCAACAGCACCGCTCCGAGCCCCTGCCGCTTGACCCCCAACTTGCGGTAAGCGCCGGAGAGGTGGAACTCCACATTGCGGACCGTGACGCAGAGGTCCTGGGCGATCTGCCGGTTCGTGGCACCCCGCGCCGCGGCGAGCGCGACCTGGTGCTCCTGGGGGGTGAGCCCGTACGGAGTCTCGGCCCGCCGCCCCCTGCGCCGCCCGCCGCACATCGAGGCGAGCAGCTCCTCGCCACGCCGCACCAGCGGCTCGGCCCCGCACTCGGACGCCAGGGCGACCGCCCGCTGCGCAGCCGCGCGGGCCTCGCCGACCGCGCCCTCGCCGTGCAGCAGCGCCGCCAGGTCGAGGAGCGCCGCGGCGTGACCCAGGCGGTACGGAGAGGCGGCCAAGGACGCGACCGCCTCCGTCAGCAGCGCCTTGCTCTCGGGTCCCCCCACCGCCATGGCCAGCGTGTGCTGGGCGACGCCGACGACACGGGCCGTCCCCCAGGCGCGGGCCGGCACCAGATCCTCCTCGGCGAGCTCACGGGCGCGCTCGCGCCGCCCGAGCGCGATGTGGGCCGCAGCGGCACGTGAACGCCAGGGCAGGATGGCCGGGTTGACCATCTGCCAGGCGGTCGCGCGCCGGCCGCACTCCTCCAGGTCGTCCACGGCGCCCTGCGCGTCGCCCTCGGCCAGGCGCAGCCGACCCCGTGCGTACAGCAGGAAGGTGTACTCCAAGGTCTCCGGCACGTCCTCGGCCACCCACGGGTAGTGGTCGAGGAGGGCGCGTGCCTGCTCCAGCCGACCGAGGGAGACGAGCACATCGGTGTACCAGACCGCGCAGGTGACGGCGCAGTGGTCGCCGCGCGCATCGATCCCGTACCCCTCGAAGGCCTCCAGGGCCGAGGCGAAACGACGGGCCGCCTCGGTCAGGTCCCCGCAGTGCAGTGCCTTGAGCCCGTGGGACATCGCCATGATGGCCATGGCCCGCGGCCATCCACTGCGCTCGGCGACGCGGTCGGCGGCGGCGAACACCTCGTCGATGGCGGCCGAGGCGTCGGTACGCGCGAGAGCGAACAGCGCATAGTACGACGGGGGCCGGAAGAAGTTCTGGTCGGCGCCGAGGACGGCCTCGCGAGCGCAGCGCACCACCTGTTCGCGCTGCTCCCCCCGCCAGCCCGCCATGGTGGCGAGCATCCCCTGCTGGGCACGCCGCAGGGCGAGGTCACCGAGCGCGGGGCGCTCCATGCGTTCCATGCGGTGCAGGGCGGTGGGGACTGTGGGCAGCCGCAGGAACTCCGACATCATGGCCGCCGCCTCCAGCCGCCACGCGAGATCCGGGTCCAGGTCGCCGAGGCGGGCGATGGCCGCGTCCGCCAACCGCGAGGCCTCCTCGTGCGCCGCGAGCATGCACAGCGCGGGCACCAGACGGAGCGTGGCCTGGGCCGCCTGGCGGGCGTCGGTGGCGATCGCGAGGGCCGCACGCAGATGGTCGATGCCGTCGTGCGGCGCGTACGACAACTCGGCGCTGCCCAGCTCACAGAGCATGGCGCTGCGCTCGCGGGCGGAGGAGGGCTGCTTCAGGGCGTGGCGCAGATAGGTCGCCGCGATGTCCGGTGCCCCGCGGCCCGCCGCGAGCGTGGCCGCGCGCCGCAGTTCCGCGCCCGCCCACGGCGTGACCGAGGACCCCGACCGCAGGAGATGGGCGGCGATCTGCTCGGACGGGGCCTGGGTTGCGCGCAGCAGCTGTGCGGCCCGGCCGTGCGCGGTCAGCCGCGCGCCGACCGGAACGCTGTCCAGAACGGCGTTGCGTACGAAGGAGTGCGTGAAGGCCAGCGGAAGGGAGTTGGGCACCACCGACATCGCCGCGAGCGTGTCCAGGGCGCGGGCCGCCTCGTCCGGTGTCAGGCCCGCGAGGTCGGCGGCGACGTCGAACTCGGCGCCGTCGCCGAGGACGGCGACGGCCTGGGCCAGGGCCTCGGAGTCGGGGCGGGCCCGCAGCCGGGCGCGCAGCCGCGTCGCCACGGCCGGGGATCCGAGCCGGCGCACCGTGGCGGCGCTGAGCTGGTCGCACGCGGTCCGTGACTGCCCCAGGACGCGCATCAACTCCGTGAGCAGGAAAGGGTTCCCCCGGGTCAGTTCGGCACACGCCCCGACCACGTCCGCACTCGTACGCCCCACCGACCGGTGCACGACCTCGGCCACGTCTTCGTCGCTCATGGGGGCAGGCCGCAGTTCGCGCGCCTGGCCGGTGAGGGCGAGCAGGGGCTCCTCGGCGTAGAGCCGCTCGCCGTCCGTGGTGGAGATCAGCAGGCTGATGGGGCGGTCGGCGAGCCGGCGGGCGGCATACGCGAGGAAGCGCATCGAGGGGGCGTCCGCGGCGTGGGCGTCGTCGACGGCGAGCAGCAGGGGTGAGCGCTCGGCGAGCTTGGCCACCAGCCGGAACAGCGCGTGATGCGTCGTGTACGTACTGGTGCGGGGCGCCTCGAAGGACGCCTCGTCCAGCACGAGCCGCGCCGCGGGGCCCGCCTGGTCCAGCAGCGCCTCGCGGACGGGCTCGTCGGTCGTGGCGAGGAGGTCGCCGAACAGTCGGCGGACCACGCCGAAGGAGAAGTCCCGCTCCAGCGGGGATCCGCACGCGGTGCTCACCAGGACCGGGAAGCCGAAGCACATACCGGTGAGTGCCTGGATCAGCGAGGTCTTCCCGATGCCCGACTCGCCCGCGAGGTGAATGAGCGCGGGCCGCCCGGAGACGGCGGCGAGGACGCTCTCCCGCAGGGTGCGCAGCTCCGTCGCGCGCCCTGGCAGCAACGACGTCTCGTGCGGGTGCTCAGTCATCGGACAACCAACGGTGTGCGGCATGGAGAGCTACCTTTCCTCGCCGTCCGGTCGGCGCGCGGTGGGTGCGCGATGCCTTCCGGGCGGTGGGTCCTCGGTCGACGGACGTCGCGCCCCTCGAAGGGGATGCGATGGCCGGGAGGGTCACAGGCCGCTTGCGCCGGGGGTGTGGCGGGCGGGCGCCTGGGTGAAGGCCGTCGGCCGGGGCTCTGCGGGGGGTGTGCCGGCACTGTGGGCCACGAGAACAACGATGGCCGACGCGTGGTGCTCGGCGTACCCGCCCGAGGGCGGCGCTCGCCCCCGCCACTCGGCGGGGGGCCGGGGCGGAGCAGCACCCGGAGAGCCCCGGGGCGGAGCGCGCGGAGGGGGTTCCTCGGCGACCCGGGCCGTGGTCACCTCGTAAACCAGTCACCTGAACGGCCGAAGCGCCCGTCCGATCGTCCTGCGCGCCGCCAAAGGACACGGACGCTAGAGCGTCCACTACGGGCCCGTTCCGCTGCACACCGCCCAGACCTGCGAGGTACGCCCGGACCCGCGAGGTACGCCCAGACCCGCGAAGGACCGCCTGGACCCGCGAGGGACCGCACGGACCCCGCGAAGGATCGCCCGGACCCTCCGAAGGACCGGCCGCGATACTCCGGCACCCAATCCGAGACGCCGCCGGACGGCAGGCATGCCGGGGGCGGTGTGAGCGGCCGCGACCTACAGTCGAACGCGTGGGATCGGAACGAGAAGACCGGGCGATCCGTGTGGTCGTCATCGACGACGAGCAGCTGGTCCGCTCGGGCCTTCGCATGATCTTGGGTGCGGCGCCGGACATCGAGGTGGTCGCGGACTGCGGCGGCGGTGACGCGGTGGAGACGGTCCTGGCTCAGCGGCCCGACGTGGTGATGCTGGACATCCGGATGCCGGACGTGGACGGGCTGACCGTCCTGAGCCGGCTCGGCTCGGCCCTGGGGGAGCGGCTGCCCGCCGTCACCATGCTCACCACGTTCGACACGGACGAGTACCTGGCCACGGCCCTGCGCTCGGGCGCCTCCGGGTTCCTCCTGAAGGACACCGAGCCCGAACAGCTCGCCCGGGCGGTCCGCGTACTGGCGGCGGGGGGAAGCACGCTGGACCCCGCCGTGGCCCGTACCGTCATCGGCGGATACGTGAGCGGTGCCGACGGCGCCGAACGCGCGAAGCTCGCCGTCGGCGGCCTCACCGCCCGGGAACGGGAGGTGCTCCGGCTGGTGGGCCAGGGGCTGTCCAACGCGGAGATCGCGGCCCGTCTGCACCTCGCTCACGGGACCGTGAAGGACCATGTGAGCGCGCTTCTCGGGAAACTGGGCGGCCTCAATCGCGTACAGGCCGCCGTCATCGCGGAACGCGCCGGCCTGGTGGACCGGAGCGTGGACGACCCCCGGCCCTCCGTATGAATCCGGCCCTGCCCAAGCGGCTCACATCGTCACAGTGGCGAGTGGTCTTCCTGCTCGGACCGGTGATCCTCGGCGTCGGCGACGCCTTCATCGCGCCCGCGAACGTGAGGATGTCCGCGGTGGAGTGGGCGCTCTCGGTGGGGGCGGGGCTCGCGTTGATCATCCGGCTGCGCATGCCGGTCCTCACGCTGCTCATCACCCTGCCGGGCCAGTTCATGGGTACGGCCTGGATGGCCGGGCTGATCGCCCTGTACACCCTCAGCCGTTTCCGACCGGGCCGCCGTCTCCTGCTGACCTGCACCCTGCTCGTGATCGTCGTGAAGGTTCTGCCCTACCCGCTGGAAGCGGCGGAGCTACGCACCAGGCTCGCGAATCTTGTGTGGCTGGAGGACGCTCTCGGTGCGCCCATCGCCGCGGTCGCGCTCGGCCGCGCCGTCGCTCTGCGCTGTGAGCTCGCGGAGCGGTTGAGGGAACTCACCGAGGGGCGCAGCAGGGAGGACCGCCTTCTTGCCGAGCAGGTCCTCGCCACGGAGCGCACCCAGCTCGCCCGCGAGATGCACGATGTGGTGGCCCACCAGGTCAGCCTCATCAGCGTGCAGGCCGGTGCACTGCGGGTGAGCGCCGGGGACTTCGCGGTACGGGAGGCGGCCGACACCATCCGCACCCTCTCCGTCAGGACCCTCGAAGAACTGCGCCACATGGTCGGCGTGCTGCGGGCCGCGGGCGGACGCACCCTGGACCCCCGGCCCCAGCCCCGCCTCTCCGACCTGCCCAGGCTCATCGCCGAGAGCGCGCTCGACGTGGATGCGGACATGGCGTACGAGGGGTGCGCCCCCTGTCCTGAAGGCGTGGAGCGAGCCGCGTTCCGCATCGTCCAGGAGGCCCTGACCAACGTCCGCAAACACGCTCCCGGGGCCAAGGTGTGGATCCAACTGCGGTGCACGGAGGGCGAGTTGCGGGTGGAGATCCGCAACGCGGCCGCCGCACCGGGCGCCGCCGCCCTCGACCTGCCGAGCGGCGGCCACGGCCTCGTCGGGCTGAGCGAACGCGTGCACCTGTTGGGGGGATTCTTCAGCGCGGGCCCGGGCGACGCCGGTGGGTTCCGTGTCAGCGCCACCATCCCGATCCCCTCCACCACACCGGAGGACGCACCCCGGGTCCCGGACGCGAGCCGGACGCCGGACACGGAACCGCCGAAGTGAGACGGCCTCGCTCCCTTTTCGGTGGAAGTCGGGCGGCTGTGGGTGCCCTTGGGGTCGGGCTGTCGCCGCCCCGGCCTCCCCCGGACCGGTGAGTCACACGGGCTTTGCGCTACCTTGACCAAGACTTGTGCAGGTGGGGATCACGGAAACCACACGGAACCGAACGCGCTGGCTAATCTGTGGTGCCCCTTCGGGGGCCGGTGAACGGGCAGGGCTTCCGGGCGGGACGTGGCGACGGTGACGGCGCACAGGTCACACGGCACGGCGGTGGTGACCGTGGCCGTAACCATGGATCGACAGCACACGTAGCAGCAAGGGGTGGGGACCACATGTCCGACAAGCCGCGCAAGCCCGCGCACCGACTCTCCAAGAGGAACCGGTACATCGCCTGGGGTGCGGCCGGTGTAGCGGTCGCCGCGACGGGCGGCATCATCGCGCAGAGCGCGTCGGCGACCACGGTGTGGCCCGCGCAGAAGACATTCACCGGGCTCGCCTTCGACACCTGCACCGCGCCCTCCGCTGCCGCGATGAACGCCTGGAAGGGCGGCTCGTACGGGGCGGCCGCCGTCTACGTCGGTGGCAAGAACCGGGGCTGCTCCCAGCCCAACCTCACCGCGCCCTGGGTCAAGACCGTCACCGCGCAGGGGTGGAAGCTCATCCCGCTGTACGTGGGCGCCCAGCCGTTCTGCCAGACCGGGTCGAGCCCGGAGAAGATGACGGCGTCCAACGCCTCGTCGCTCGGCGCCACCGACGGCGCGGACGCGGTGGCCAAGGCGTCCGCGCTCGGCATGAAGCAGGGCAGCGCGATCTACCTGGACATGGAGTCGTACGACACCAAGAACGTGTCGTGCAACAACGCGGTCCTCGCCTACGTCCGTTCCTTCACCAAGACCCTGCGCGCCAAGACATACCGAGCCGGTTACTACGGTTTCAGCACCTCCAGCGCCAACGCCGTCGCCACCGCCGCCGACCGCACCGACCTGCCGGGCAACCTCTGGTACGCGAAGTGGGACAACGTCAACACGACGACCACCGACTGGCCTTGGTCGAGCAAGCTGTACACCGACCACAGCCGTGCGCATCAGTACATGGTCAACAGCAAGGAAACGCACGGCGGTTACACCATCACCGTCGACCGCGACGCCTGGGACGGCCCGGTCGCCATCACCGGCTGAGCAGGGGCGGGGCAGGGCGGCTCAAGGGTCGCTGTCCTGGGACGGGGTTTCCCGGCCGGTGATCCGGCCGGCATCGTCCCCGGCGGCTCTTGAACCTCCCAAAGGCCGGCTCGTACGATCGTGTGTCAAGATCGCGGGATGCTGCGACTCACCGACTTCATCATCGACTGTCCGGACACCATGAAGCTGGCCGCCTTCTACTCCGAGGTGACGGGGCTCCCGGTCAAGAAGGACAGTAACGAGCACTGGGCCGGGATCCGGTTCGGCGAGATCGAGCTGGCCTTCATTCAGGTGGAGGACTACCGCGCCCCGCGATGGCCCGACAGCGATCACCCCAAGCAGTTCCACCTCGACTTCGAAGTCGATGACATCGAGGCCGAGGAGCGGCGCATCCTGGCCCTCGGCGCGACCCTGCACCGGGACTGCGTCGGCCCCGAAGGCTACGGATTCCGCGTCTACACCGACCCCATCGGCCACCCTTTCTGCCTCTGCCGCAACAAGGGTGTCGTCTGGACCGATCAGGGCCCCACCTGGCCCGAGCGCGACCAGTAGGCGCAGCCCGGCCACCGGGTCCGGCCGGCGGTGACTCAGGTTTGTTGTTCGTCCTCGGGCTCATGAGGGGCTCGCTTCTTGTAGAGCCCGCGCAGCCAGATGGCCGCCCCGGCGATCAGTGGCGGCCCGAGGACGACTGCCTTGGCCGCGGCCTTCGAAGCGAGCCAGGCCATGCCCCAGAAGTGCCATCCGAAGAAGTGCCAGATGGCCGCCCATATGAGTCCCGCGATGCCCACGGTCAGGACGACAGCCAGAACGGTTCGGCTGAGGGATCGTGCGGTCGCTGTTCCGGTGGAGTCATCGGTCATGGGGACAAGCATATGAAGCCCCAGCAAGGGGGCGAGCAAAGGGTCAAAACCCGTGACGCCCGCCCCTCGTACGGCACGGCTCGACGGGCAAACTCCGCGAACTCCCCACCGGGGACGGTCTGTTGCTGGTCGAGCAGAACCGTGTCCCGGGCGCGATACGGGCGAGCTTTCTCCAGCACGTGAGGGTCGTTTCGGCAACGCCCCGCGATCTCACGTCAGTTGACCGGGTCAGCAGCGTTGCAGGACCAGCGCCGCGTTCTGGCCCCCGAAGCCGAACGATGTGGTGATCATCGCTTCGACGCGGGTGGGGCGGGCCTGCTTCGTCACGATGTCCAGGTCGATGCCGTCGTCGATCCGGTCGAGGTTGGCGGTCGGATGGATCAGCTGGTGGCGCAGGGTGAGGGCGCCCACCACGGTTTCGATGGCTCCGGCGGCCCCCAGGGCGTGACCCAGGACGCTCTTGGTGGCCGTGACCGGCGGCGGTGTGCCGAAGACGGCGTGGAGCGCGTGCGCTTCGATGCGGTCGTTCAGGAGGGTCGCCGTGGCGTGCGCGTTGACGTGGTCGACGTCCTGGGGGGACAGACCGGCGTCCGCGAGGGCGGTGTGCATCGCGCGCTGCGCGCCGGCGCCCTCGGGGTGCGGTGAGGTGGCGTGGTGGGCGTCGCCGCTCGCCCCGTACCCGGTGAGCAGGGCGTAGGGGCGGGCCCGGCGGGCGCGGGCATCGGCGGCCCGTTCGAGGACGAGGACGCCCGCGCCCTCGCCGAGGACGAATCCGTCCCGGTCGGAGTCGAAGGGGCGGGACGCGCCGGCCGGATCGTGGGTGCGGGTGGAGAGAGCGCCCATGCGCCAGAAGGCACTTGAGGTGACGGGGCTGATGCTCTCGCTGCCGCCGGCGATGGCGATGTCGCACATGCCTGCCCGCAGGAGCAACGCGGCCGTGCCGATGGCGGTCGTTCCCGAGGCACAGGCCGTGCTGGTGCACAGGTTGGGCCCCTCGGCGCCCAGCGTCATGCCGACGTAACCCGCGGCCATGTTGGGGGCGCTGCGAGGGACGAGGGTGGGCGACATCGCCTGGAAGCGGCGTGCGGCCAGGGCGGCGCTCGCCTTCGGCGTCAAGTCGTGCGAAGCGCTGCCCACGCCGATGACGACGGCCACGCGGGGCGCGTCCCAGGCGCTCTGGTCCAGGCCCGCGTCGGCGACGGCCTCGCGGGCGGCGGCCACGGCGAACCGGATGAACGGGTCGGTACGCCAGGCGAGTCCGGGCGCCGCCGCTTTGAGCGGTGCCGCGGGAACGCGGCAGGCGAAGGGGACGGGCAGACCTTCGAGGTCGGGGTCGGGCGCGCAGGTCGGTACGCCCGCGCACAGCCGCTCCCAGGTGCCGGGGACGCCCACGCCGGCCGCCGTGACCAGCCCCAGGCCGGTGACGGCGATCCGCATGGCGTGCTTCACCCCGTGACCAGGTCGCCGGAGCCGACGACGGGTGCCTCCGCCACGGCCCGCGTGACGATGCGCGCGGCCTCGTGGTACGGCGTGTTGGGGGAGATCGGCAGGTCGAGGCTGGAGATCTCCTTGTGGGTCTGCGCTTCGATGGCCACCAGGAGTTCCAGAAGCCCCAGCGAATCGAGGCCGAGTTCCTCGAGGGTGGCGTCCTCGGTGAGTTGGGTGGCGGAAATCTCGAACTCCTCCACGACGATCGTCTTGAGCGACTCTTCGGTGAAGGCGACTTCTGAGGTGGTCAAGGCGGCCTTTCCGCTGGTACGGAGCGTGCGACGCCCCCGGTGACATGACGCCCCTGTGATATCGGCGTCCTGGTCGCATCACGGCCCGGGACACCCGTCCGCTCGCCAAAATCACTGCACTGGCGGACCACTTGGCGCCGCCTCGAGAACGGCGCGGCCCGGGAGCCGGAGCAGCGTGATGCAGAACGCCACCAGCGTCACGGCGGCCGCGGCGAGCGCCGCATGCGACATCCCGTGTACGAACGCGTCCGCCGCCGCCGCGCGCAGCCGCTCACGTGCTCCCGGCGGTAGCCGGTGGGCAATCGCCGCTGCCGACAGCACGTTGTCGGACGCGTTGACGACGTGAGGGGGAGCGGCGAGGCGGCGTGCGCGAACGTGTCGTCGAGGTGACTGGTGTACGCGCTGGACAGCAGTGAGCCCTGTACGGCGACGCCGAGCGCGGCACCGACCTGACGGGTGGCGTCGTTGACCGACGACCCGAGCCCGGCGTGCGACGGTGGAACGCCGTTCATGACACAGGCGGTTGTGGTCGCGGCGGTCAGTCCCGCACCGGCACCGCTCAGGACGAGGAAGACCAGCAGACGTCCGTAGCCGGATTCGGCGGACGTGTACGACAGGAAGCCGAACGCCCCCACCACGGTGATCAGCCCCAGTAGCACGCCTGTCTTCTCACCGCGGCAGGATGTGACCCACAGGGAGATCGCCGCGCCCGCCATGAGCCCGCCCGGCAGGGGCAGCACCCGCACCCCCGCCTGCCACGGCGTGTAACCCAACACCCCCTGGAGATACAGGGTGATGACGAAGAGCGCGCCGAACAGGGCGAACGACATCATGGCCAGCGCCACGGCCGCGGTGCTGACCCGCGCCGGTCGCACCAGCGTCAACGGCAGAACCGGGGCGGCGCTGCGGTGTTCCACGACGAGGAACCCGGCCAGCAGCAGCCCCGCCACCGCGTACGCGCCGAGCGTGAGCGGATCGGTCCAGCCACGGCCGGGACTCTCGATGACGGTCCACACCAGGACGAGCAGCCCGCTCGCCGAAAGGACGGCGCCCGGCACGTCGAAACGGGGTCGAGGGAGGGAGGAGCGGGGTGGGTCGGCGGGCACGAGTGCCAGCGCCAGGACGATGGCGAGGACGGCGATGGGGATGTTGATCCAGAAGGCGGCACGCCAGGACGTCGTCTCCACCAGCCGGCCGCCGACCACGGGGCCGCAGGCGCCGCCCAGACCGCCGACCGCCGCCCACAGGGCGATCGCGCTCCGGCGCGGCCCGGGATCGGGAAAGAGGTCGGTGATGACGCACAACGTCGCCGGCATCAGCAGAGCGGCGCCCACCCCCATGGCGGCGCGGGTGGCGATGATCTGTCCGAGGGAGTGGACGAGGCCGCCCGCGGCCGAGGAAACGGTGCAGACGACAAGGCCCGCCACGAAGGCGCGTCGACGTCCCAGGCGGTCCGTGAGTCCGCCGCTGGTCAGCACCAGACCGCCCAGGGCCAGCACATACGCGTCCACGATCCACTGGGTCTGCCGCATGCTCGCGTTCAGGTCGTCCCGCAGATCGGGGACGGCCACATTCAGTACGGTCAGATCCAGCCCGAGCAGAAAGAGTCCCAGACACACGGTGAGCGCGGCCCCCCACCGGCGCCGAACCGACAGCCCGGCCACTCGTGCCACCACGTCCTGGGGGAGGCCCTCGACCGTCATGAATTCAGCCATGGAGCCAGCGAACCATCGACGGCGCGGCGCATCCGGGCGCCACATGCCGCCAAAGGAAGGGCGTATGAACGCCCCCCGAACGCCGGAGCACGGCGCGACGTGGCTCAACGATCGTGAGCGGGGCGGCCCTTACAGTCACACCTCATGCCGAACACGCGCACCGCCGACCCGGTCTCCTGGCCCGACCTCATCGCGCAGCAAGTGAACTGCGACACGGCGAGCGAGGCCTATCGCGCCGATCCCAACGGGTTCACCGAACCCCTGCGCAGCAGATCCGGCGCCGTTCACCGCACTCCGTCAGGCGCGCTGGTCCTCCTCGGCCACGCCGAGTGCGCCGAGGTGCTGCGCGATCCCCGGTTCGGACACGGCGCCGCCACGGCACGTGACATCACCGCCTACGGCGTGCCCGCCCGGTCGTTCCTGCTGACCGACCCGCCCGACCACGACCGTCAACGCGGCAGGGTCAGCGGAGCCTTCACCGCTCGGGCCGGCGCCCGGCTCGCGCCCAGAATCGAGCAGTACGTCCTCGACCTCGTCGGCAAGGCCTGGCAGCGGCGGGAAGTCGATGTGGTCGCCGACCTCGCCCGGCCGCTCGCCGCATCGGTCCTTTCCGACGTCCTGGGCCTGCCACCCGGCTACGAGCACCACTTCGTGGAGATGGCGGAACTCCTCGTGCGCGGAATGGACCCCCAGCAGGACACCGCGCCCGCCGCCCGCGCCGCCATCACCCGGGCCCGCACCGACTTCGTCCGCACCTTCACCCAACTCCTGCGACGCACCCCCGACGGCTGCGGCACGAGCGTCATCGACCAACTCGCCCGGGGCATCGCGCGCAAGGACGACCCCGTCAAGCTGAGCGAGGCCGTCGCGACCTGCGGACAACTCATCGCGGCGGGCTACGAAACCACGGTCGGGCTGATCGCGAACGGCCTGCACACCCTGCTCACCCACCCCGAGGAAAGCAGCGTCCTCGACACCACCCATGCCGACGCCGATGCCATGGCGACGGCCGTGGAGGAGCTGCTGCGGTACGAGCCGCCCGTCCACATCGCCGTGCGCACCGCGCTGACCGATGCGCAGGTGGGCGAGGTGACCGTTCCCCGGGGGACGATCCTCACCCTGATGCTCAACGCCGCCAACCGCGACCCCCTCGTCTACGCCGACCCCCACCGCCTGGACCTCCGGCGCGGCGGCCGTCACCTCGCCTTCGGTCTGGGCCCCCACTTCTGCCTCGGCGCACCCCTGGCCCGCATGGAAGCGCACCTCATGCTGTCGGCCCTGTGGTCCGGCAGGCCGGAGTTGGTCGAGGAGCGCGTCACGTACACCTTCGGCTTCGTGGCCCGCCGCGTGCAGCGGCTACGCATCCGTCTGACCCAGCGCCCGAAGCCGTAGTCGCGGGAGCGGGAGGGCGCGCGGCCGCATCCTTTCGCGGTCCGCGCGCCCGCAATAGGCTCGCTCGTGCCCGGGCGCGGTGGTGGCGGACCCACCCGACCCGGCGGGGAGGGTGGGGGGTGCTGGTCGTGACGGCTGGGGCGGTGGGGCGAACCAGGGCAGGCCGGCCCGGCGCGGTGAGCGCGTGACCCGCCGATCGGCGCCCGGCGGGGTACCCGCGGTACTGCCCCGACCGTTGCGTGCGTGGCTCGGAATCGCCGCGGCGCTCGCCGCCGTGGTGGTCGTCTCGCTCGGCGTCCTCTACGCCGGCCGGGACAGACCCGGCCAGGTGGATGTGTGGGCGGCACCGGTGGGGAACGACGTCTCGTCGCCGTGGCGCCAACTCGCCCTGATTCTCGACTCCTTGGGGGAGCCCCTCGGATCGGCGGCGCTGGTGGTGGCCGCCCTGGCGGGGAGTCTGTTGCTGCGGTGGTCACGCGCGGTCGTGTTCATCGTGGTCGGCGTCGGCGTGACCGTGGGGGCGGCCACGCTGGGCAAGCACCTGGCGGGGCGTACCATCCACGGCGGCAATCTCTCCTACCCGAGCGGACACACCGCCTTCTTCACCGCGCTCGCCCTCATGGTCGCACTGCTCGCCGCCGGCCGGCTCCGCCTCGGCCGGGCAGCCGGAACGCTGCTCGTATGTGTCGTCACCCTCGTGGCCGGCGCCGCCATGGGCTGGGCCCAGGTGGTGCTGGGAGCGCATTACCCGACCGACGTCCTGGGAGGGTGGTGCACCGCCTGGGTGGCGGTAGGGGCGACGGCGTGGACGGTCGACGGGCTCGCTAATTCAACACCGGCGAAGGTGACTTGACGTACCGTCAGGGCTGGCTCATCAGGTCACGTCACGCCAAGCGGCGGAATACGGGCTTCACCGGTCGTCCTCTCACCCAGGGGGTCGGGTCGGCGGCGTCGAGCGCCTTGCGGTACACGGCGCACGCCTGGGCCACCACCTCGACGGTCTGATCGATGTCGGCCTCGCTCAGTGCGCTGCTGACCACGAACGACGGGGCCAGCACCCCGCCGGCGAGGAGCTGACGCAGGAACAGGGTCCGATAGGGCTGTGACGGCTGCCCGTTCTGGTCGAGGGTGGCGAACACCAGGTTGCTGGCCCGGCCCCGCACGACCACGTGATCGCCGACGCCCATGGCGGCCGCGACATCGCGGACACCCCTGGCCAGGCGTTCGCCGAGCGCGTGCAGTTGTGCGGTGACACCTTCCTGCACATAGATGGCTTGTACGGCCATGGCGGCGGCCAACGAGTGTGTCTCCGCACCATGGGTGGTGGACAACAGGAACACGCGGTCACGGGAGTCGCGCAGGCCGCCCCGCTCCATCAGTTCGCGGCGCCCGGCCAGTGCGGCCACGGCAAACCCGTTGCCCAGCGCCTTGCCGAACGTGGAGAGGTCGGGCACCACCCCGTACAGGCCCTGGGCGCCCGCCGGGGACCAGCGGAGGCCGGTGATCATCTCGTCGAAGATCAGGACACAGCCGTGCCGGTCGGCCAGCGCGCGCAGCCCTTCGAGGTACCCGGGGGGCGGCTCGGTGTGGCCGGCCGGTTCGAGGATGAGGCAGGCGACCTCGTCCCGGTACCGGGTGAGCACCTCCTCCGTCGCGGCCAGGTTTCCGTAGGGGAACGCGACGGTCAGCTCGGCGGCCGTCGCCGGAATCCCGGCGGACATCGGCGTGGTGGCGATGAACCAGTCGTCTACGGAGAAGAACGGATGGTCGCCGCAGATGGCCACCCGCGGCCGTCCGGTGACGGCGCGCGCGAGACGGACGGCGGCGGTGGTGACATCGGAACCGTTCTTCGCGAACTTGACCATCTCCGCCGTCGGCACGGTGGCCAGAAAGCGTTCGGCGGCCTCCAGCTCCACGATGGACGGCCGGACGAAGTTGCTGCCGCGGTCGAGTTCCCGCCGCACCGCCTCGTTCACACGGGGGTGGGCGTGGCCGAGACTCACCGAGCGCAGGCCGGAACCGTACTCGACGTAGCGATTGCCGTCGATGTCCCACACATGCGCGCCACGGCCGTGGCTGATGACGGGGGCGAGATGCTCGGGGTACTGGTCGTCGCCCTTGGCGTACGTGTGGGCGCCGCCCGGGATCAGCGCGTGCAGCCGCTCGTTCGCCAGCCGTGACCGGGACAGGCACAACTCCCCGCCACTGTCGGCGTGTTGGGGCACGTTCGTGTGCGGGGGCAGTTCGGTGTGCGGGGCCAGTTCGGTGGGTCGGGGCAGTTCGGTGCTCACGCCGGCATCACCTCTCCATTCGCTTGAGTGCCTCGTCGAGCGTTGGCGCCTCCCGGTCCCGCTGGGACATCGACGTGACCGGCAGCGGCCACGGAATGGCGAGCTCCGGGTCGTCGAACGCGATCGTCACGTCCTCGGCCGGATCGTGCGGGCGGTCGATCCGGTACGAGGTGTCGGCCGTCTCCGTCAGAGCCTGGAAGCCGTGTGCGCACCCGGCCGGGATGTACAGCGTCACCTGCGTCTCGCCGGACAGCTCGAAGGAGGCTACGGTGCGATAGGTGGGGGAGCCCGGCCGCAGGTCCACGACGACGTCGAAGATCCTGCCGTGGGAGCACCGCACGAGCTTGGCCTCCCCGGCACCCGCGCGCAGATGCAGGCCGCGCAGTACGCCCCGTACCGAACGGGACACGCTGTCCTGGAGGAAGGCGCCCGGGTCGAGGCCCACCGAGCGGACGACATCGGCGTCGAAAGTGCGGCAGAAGAAGCCGCGTTCGTCGGCATGGGGTGTCGGTACGAAGAGATACGCGCCGTCGATCTCGGGGACCTCGATCGCCTTCATGGCTCCTCCGGCATGGCGTGGACGGGGATGCGCGCGGCCGCCGGGAACAGGGCCGCGGTCAAGTCGGCGAACTGGCGGGCCAGTTGGCGTTCGGCGATCAGGTTGCGCTCGACGAGCGTCTGACGCAACCGCGCCGATCGCCGCTCAAGGGAACGGAACTGATCGAGGAGCCGGTCCGCGTCGACCTCGCGCGCCGGATGGCAGTACGCGGCCAGGCCCATCCGGTCCATGAGTGCGTCGCTCTTCGCCGCATAGCTGAGCGCGAGCGTGGGTGTGCCGACCTTCAACGCGCACACCAGGTTGTGGTAGCGCGTCGCCACCACGCTGTCGGCCGCCGCCATCTCCGCCATCAGCTCGGAGAGGGAGGACGTCTCGGCGGCGGTGACCAGCGGCGAGGGCACCGCGTCGAGGATCGCGGCGACCACCGGACGATCCACCTCGTCGCCGATGAGCAGCCGGACCGGCCTGCCGTCCTCCACCAGTGCACGGACGAACCGGGTCGTCCCGTCGAGATAGCGTCGATGGATCGTCTCGGCGCGCGCCCGGTCGTCGTCGCTGCCGTGGTAGTCCATGACGCCGACACAGACCGGGCCCGGCGGCCCCGGCGGCGCGCTCGCCCGTGGTGTCGGCAGGGCGAACGCGAGGTCCGGGTACACCTCGTCGCGCGCGGTGTCCACGCCCAGGGACCGCATCGCGTCACGGGACAGGGCGTCACGGTACGAGCGGTAGGTGGCGAGCCGCGCCGACCAGCGCACCAGGGCCCGGGTCACCCGACTGGTGATCGGGGCGGCGCCGACGCCGACCAGGGCGACCCGTGTGCCGGCCAGCCGGCCGCTCGCGCAGAGCAGGAACAGCGAGTACGGGAAGCCCCAGGGCCGCAGCGGCAGCGTCGCCTCCAGAACGCCCATGCCCGGCACGATCACCACATCGTGCCGCCGCACCCAGGCCGCGGTGCGCGCGGCGTCGACGAGCTTGCCGAGCCCCTTGCCCGCGATCGCCCCCGCCCGCGAGGCGGTCCGGTACTCCCCCCGGTACCAGTGCAGTCGCGTCGCGGGAATCCCGTATCGGCTCGTGACGATCTCGGGTCCGCCACACAGCGCGTCCACCGCCGCCTCCGGGTGCTCGGCGCGGAGGTACGCCAGCACGGCCTCGAGGGATCCGTCGTTGCCGAGGTTTCCGGAGCCGAGCAGCCCGAACACCCCGACGCGCACCGGGAGTTGAGCGGGTGACGTCATGTCTGGCGTCCCTCCCGGCCGGCGACGAGGGCGTCGACGGAGACGGTGAACTCAGCCGGGTCGACCGGGGCGCGGTCCTCGACCCGCTCGCCGGCGCCGGGCCGGAGCCGACTGGTCATCCACGCGGCCAAGTGGCGGTAGCAGGCGCGCCGGTCGGCCGAGGACAACGGCGCCCGCCGGATCGCCGAGGCGAAACCCCAGACGTACTCGGCGAGCAGCCGGGGCGTGGGATGCAGCGGGCCCGCCCGGCGCGGGTCCAGATTGACGCAGCGGGAACGCTTCGAAGGGTTCGCGCGCTCGGCGCGGTCGGGGTGGTCGCGGCGGAAGTACAGCAGCTCGGGCACCTGATGGAAGGGCCCGTGCAGGGTGATCTCGGCGACGAACGTGCGGTCCGCGTGGTGGTAGCTGTCGTGCGGCTTCACACGGCGCAGCACATCGGCGCGCATCACCCCGTAGAAGTCGTCGCCGCCGGGCTCGAAGAGCAGGCTGCGGAAGCGCTCCGGGGCGTGCGGCGAGTCCGTGGCGAGTCCGTACGGGTAGGGGACCTTGACCTTGCCGTCGCCGTCGATCACCGCCTGCCCGGAGTGCGCGAGGATCACCTCCGGCCGCTCGTCGAGCGCCGCCACACAGCGCCCCAGCAGGTCCCGGGCGTATAGGTCGTCGTGTGAGGCCCACTTGAAGAGTTCGCCGCGACACTGGGTGAAGACGTGGTTGTGGTTGGGTGCGGCGCCGATGTTGCGTGGCAGCCGGAGGTAGCGGATGCGTGTGTCCTGGGCGGCGTACGCACGGCAGATGGCCTGTGTTTCGTCGGTCGAGGCGTTGTCGGAGACGACCAGCTCGAAGTCTTCGTAGGTCTGGCCGAGCAGGGCGTCGAGCGACTCGGAGAGGTACTGCTCGCCGTTGTAGACGGGCAGGCCGATGCTCAACCGGGGAGAGGTGGTCAAGGCGTCCTCACTTCGCGGATGGAAGGGCGGTGCTCGCGCAGGGCCCGGTGCAGGTGCAGCCACCACACGACCGAGCCGCAGGCCGTGGCGGCGGCGACGCCCCAGGCCGAGCCGACCGTGCCGGCCACGGCCGCCCCGCCGAGCCCGCCGATGACGTAACAGGTGGAGGCGAACAGTTGGCAGCGCAGGCTGCGGCGGGCCGCGGCGAGCGCCCGCAGACCGGCCGCGGCGCCGGTGCCGAGCCCGGCGCCCGCGACACCGAAGGTGATCGGCACGATGAGCGCCGACGCGGAACTCCAGACGGCGCCGAGCGCGAGTTCGCCGATCCTCTGCGGCAGGAGCAGCAGCGCGGCGCCCCACAGCAGTGCGGCGACGGCCTGCCCGCCGCCCAGCAGGAGACAGAATCCCCGGAGCCGGTCAGGGGCCCGCCGCAGCACCCGCGCCGCTTCCGCGACGGTGACCAGGGAAAGACCCATGAGCACCGCCATGAACGGGCCAAGGAGGAGCTCGGCGCCGCGGACCACACCCACCGCGCTGACCCCGACGATCGCGCCGAGCCCGTACGCCCGCAACTGGCTCGCGCCGCTTACACCGACGTTCTCCACCAGATACCGGTAGCCGAGGTCGCGCTGCTCGCGCAGCCACAGGCGCGCCTCGCCCACCCGGGGCCGGATGCCGCACTGGAAGCAGCCGTACACCGCCGCCACGGCGGCGGATCCGCCCCAGGCGAGCACGAAAGCGGCGACGGTGTCCACGCGGGCCGCCACCACCAGGGCCGGGACGAGCGCGACGCCCCAGACGAGGTCGTTGACGAACGCCTTGCGCCCGGCGCCGGCGGCGAAGAACGCGTAACGCCAGGCGTCCTGCGCCAGCAGTCCCGGCAGCATGACGCCGAGACAGGCGAACGCCGGCCCCATGCCACCGCCCAGGGCGAGACCGGCCGCCAGGCAGGCCGCGCCGATGGCGGTGCCGACGGCGAGGGAGGTGCCCGACGACCGGGCCACCGCGGTGCGCCAGGCCGCCTCCGGTACGCCGCTGAAGCGCACCACGAGCGGGTCGGTGGCAAGGCCCCGGGAGACGCTCAGCACCACGCCGTAGGTCACCCAGGCCAGGCTGAACACGCCGAACGCGGCAAGCCCGAGCGAGCGGGCCACATAGATGCCCACGGCGAAGTTGGAGACGCTGGAGGCGGCCTGGTCCGCGAGCCCCCACGACAACCGGCCGAGGACGGCCCGCCGTGCGCCCCCCGGCGCCGTCGTCGTCCGCTCCGTCCCGGCCACGGGCGTCATGCCTTGATCAGCCCGGCGTCGCGCAGGGCGCCGGCCGCGGCGGCGACCGCCTCGAACGGCAGCCGCGACCGTTCGGCGATGTCCAGCAGACTCTGCTCGCCGTCGGCGTAGTTGAGCACCCACAGCATCGCCATCTCGGCCTGTTTCGCGTCGCTGCGGCCTCCGAGCGAGTCGTACAGCCCCCGTCGGCCCAACTGCGGTTCGCCGTAGGGGCTGAGGTTCACGTATCGCCGGTTGCGGTCGAGGACGGCGAACGCCTCGCCACAGACGGCGAGGGTGTCCGCCAGAGCCTCGGCGCAGACGAAGTCGAGGTCGTCCGCCGAGGTGTGGTACTCGGGGTAGCCCGCATACGGCGTGCGGCTGAGCGAGCCCACGCCGAGATCGAAGCCGGGCGAGCAGAACTGCCGCTCGTCGTAGCCGTAAGGAGTGAACTCCCTGACCGTGTGCGGGCGTTGAGAGGTGTGCAGCACGTGTCGCATCACGCGGTCGATCTCCGCGTCGCCGTTCCTGCTCTGCTTGTACGTGAGCTGCCCCCGGTCACCGGCGCAGGCGAGCACCAGACCGTGCTTGACCCGCTCTATCTGTTCCGCGTTGCGGGCCAGCCAGGTGATCGCCCCGATGGTGCCCGGCGCGAACAGGAACCGGTAGGTGTAGTACGGGGTTTGCTCCGCGAGTCGGCGTGCCAGGAACACCGCCACCGCGATGCCGGCCAGGTTGTCGTTGGCGAGCGAAGGGTGGCACACATGGCAGGAGACGATCACTTCGTCGGCGACCTGGCCGGGCACCACGTGTTCGGCATAGGTGAGGTGGCCGTCGGCGAGCGTGGAGTCGATACACACCTGGTACGCGCCGTCCGGCAGCGCGTCCAAGGTGTCCTGGGCCAGGCAGAATCCCCACTGCGGCTTGTAGTAGCTCGTGCGGTACGGCACCAGGGCGGGCTGGTCCGGCAGCGTGTGCAGATGGGGCCGGAGCTCGTCGAGGGACATCGTCGCCGACACCGGTGTGCTGTAACCGAGCACGTGCAGGTTGGACGCGGCGAAGTCGACGACCCGGCGGCCCGTCGCGTCGGCGATGTACGCGTCGCGGATGTTCCACTCCTGCGGCACCGTCCAGTCCAGCACCCGCGTCCCGGTCGGCACCTCGTGCACCTGGAGCGGGATGTACTCGTCGACGATCGCGAGGGTGGCGCGCACACCGTCTCCGGTGATGCTCCGGCACAGCGGATACAGCCGCTCCACCAGCGCGTGCATCTCCTCGCCGAGCGCGGTCACCGGCGCCACCGCAGCGTCTCGTCGACCGTTCCGGCCTCGGTGGCCGCGCGCAGGACGGCGAGGCGGGTGAAGCGCCGCTCGAAGTCCTCCCGTGTCAGGCCGAACGTGCGGTAGGCGTCGGCGAGTTCGAGGGCGCCCTGCTTCACCGTCCACTCGCAGTCGAAGCCGGGGACCGCGGCGCGGAAGCGGGAGAAGTCCACGCGGTAGGACCGCGGGTCCGCGCCGTTCTCGCCGGTGATCACCACACGTGAGCCGGTGACCGCCTCGGCGACCTGATCGGCGATCTCGGCGACCGTGACGTTGTTGGTCTCGCTGCCGATGTTGAACGCCCGGTCGTGCACCGCTTCCCGCGGCGCGGTCAGCGCGGCCGTGAAGGCCCGCGCGATGTCGGCGGCGTGCACCAGGGGGCGCCAGGGCGTGCCGTCGGAGAGCACGAGGACCTCGCCGGACAGGAGCGCGTGACCCACCAGGTTGTTCAGGACGATGTCGGCGCGCAGTCGGGGCGAGTAGCCGAAGGCGGTGGCGTTGCGCATGTAAACGGGGCTGAAGTCGCCGTCGGCCAGCGCGTGCAGATCGTCCTCCACCCTCACCTTGGACTCCGCGTACGGTGTCACCGGGCGCAGCGGGGCGTCCTCCGTCACCAGCTCGTCACCGCCGGCGGCGCCGTACACCGAGCACGTCGACGCGTACAGGAAGCGCCGCACTCCGGCGTCGCGGGCCAGGGTGGCGAGGCGCACGGACGCATGGTGGTTGATGTCGAAGGTGAGCTCCGGCGCCAGCGACCCCAGGGGGTCGTTGGACAGCGCGGCGAGGTGGATCACGGCGTCCACGCCCGCCACGTGCTCGGCCGTGATGTCGCGCAGATCCACCCGGCCCCAGGTGCTCGGCGCGGCTCCGGCAGGCGATGCCCCGGCGCCCAACGGGTCCACGGGCGGCGGCCCGAGGACGCAGTCGGCGAACAGGCCGGAGTCGAGGCCGACGACCTCGTGCCCCGCGGCTTTCAGGACCGGGGCCATCACGGTGCCCAGGTAGCCCTGGTGTCCGGTCAGCAGTACACGCACGGTTCAATCCCCCAGATCGAGAACGAGTTTGGTGACGGCGAACGCCTCGGCGTAGCGCGCATGGCATTCGATGCCGCGAATGCGGGCGAGACCGAGGAAGGCCTCCCGGTCGTACCAGGGCCGGTGCCGCTGCGAGGGGTAGTGCTCCCACAGCAGTTCCGCCTTGCGTTCCGCGACCTCCGGTGTCAGCGGCTGGTAGGCGGTGGGACGGCCGAGGTCGCCGTCCCACTTGACGATCTCGTAGCCCAGCACCAGATGGTCACGGAAAGCGGTGGTCACGAGCTTGGCCAGGCCCCGGTGGTCCTGGTGCGCGTCGTCGGTGCGGGGGGCGAGGACCAGATCCGGGTCGGCCCGCAGCCGCACTTCCTCCACCGCGGCCTTGGCCTCGTCCCAGTGCGCGGGCAGCCGCCCGTCCGGCAGTTTGAGGACGGTCAGCCGCACATCGGCGCCGGGGCAGAAGGCGGCGAGCGCGGCCCGTTCCTCCTGCTCCCGCTCGCCGCCACCACCGGAGAGCACCAGGGCGTCCACGCGGATGCCGGGCCGCGCGAGACACAGGGCGAGGAGCGTGCCGCCGGCGCCGATGGCGATGTCGTCGCAGTGCGCGCCCACCGCGACGAGCCGTTCCGGGCGCCCGGCGCCGAGCCGGATCACGCTGTCCCCGCCTCGATGCCCGCTCCCACGCCGTCGCGTTCCCACACCGCCCACGGGCGCTCGCCCCGGGCGTAGGCGGCGTCGAGCGCGGCCCGCTCCTTCACGGTGTCGGTCGGCTTCCAGAAGCCGCGGTGCTGGTGCGCCACCAGCCGCCCCCGCTTGGCCAGTTGGGCACATCCGTCGGCGACCAGGTCCCCGCCCTCGGGGATGTGGTCGAACACCTCCTGGCGCAGGACGAAGTAGCCGCCGTTCTCCCACAGCGGCAGTTCGCTCACCGCGGTGATGCCTCCGACCAGGCCGTCCTCGCCCAACTCCACACAGTGGAAGGAGGATTGTGGTGGCACCACCATCATCGACGCACCGGCGTCGCGCCCGGCGAACCGGTCGATCATCTGGGGCAGCGGGGCGTCGGTGAGCACATCGGCGTAGTTGGCGAGGAACATCTCGTCGCCGTCCAGATGGTGGCGCACCCGGCGCAGCCGCTCCCCGATCGGTGACTCGATGCCGGTCTGCGCGAAGGTGATCGTCCAGGTGGCGATGTCGGTGGACAGCAGCTCGGTCCGGCCGCCCCGCAGCACGAAGTCGTTGGACGTCGTCTCCTCGTAGTTGAGGAAGAAGTCCTTGATGTGATGGGCCCCGTAGCCGAGGCACAGGATGAACTCCGTGTGCCCGTAGTAGGCGTAGTAGCGCATGACGTGCCAGATCAGCGGCCTCGGGCCGACCATGGCCATCGGCTTGGGCATGTCGTCGAAGGCTCCTTGGCGCATGCGCAGCCCGTAACCGCCGCAGAACAGAACGACCTTCATGGCTTGACCTCGACAATGCTCAGTTCCGGTATGGGGAAGACCAGCCGACCGCCCCAGGCGTGAATGAAGGACAGCTGCTCGACCAGCTCGGCCCGCAGATTCCAGGGCAGCACCAGGACGTAGTCGGGTTTGTCGACGCCGATCCGCTCGGGCGGCAGGATCGGAATACGGGCGCCTGGGGTGAACCTGCCGTGCTTGTACGGGTTGCGGTCGACGGTGTACGGGAGCAGGTCGGGCCGGATGCCGCAGTGGTTGAGCAGCGTGTTGCCCTTGCCCGGAGCGCCATAGCCCACCACCGTCTCGCCGCGGTCCGCCGCCTCGATGAGGAACCGCAGCAGATCACGGCGGACCTTGGCGACACGGGCGGAGAACTCCGCGTAACCGGAGAGCTCTTGAAGCCCTGCGGCCTTCTCGCGGGCCAGCACATCGGCGACCGCCGGAGCCGGATCCGCGGCGACCTCGGCGGGCCTTGCCCACAGGCGGATCGATCCCCCGTGCGTCGGCAGCAACTCGACGTCCACGAGGGCGAGTCCACCGCTCGCCAGGGCGCGGATCGCCGAGGCGACCGTGTAGTACTGGAAGTGCTCGTGGTAGATCGTGTCGTACTGGTTCTCCTCCATCAGGGTCAGCAGGTGCTGCACCTCGATGGAGACCCAGCCGTCGTCGGCGACCAGCGCGCGCAGCCCCCGGGTGAAGCCGACGACGTCGGGGATGTGTGCGTACACGTTGTTCGCCACGACCAGGTCCGCGGGGCCGTGTTCGGCGCGGACGGCGGCGCCGGTGGCGGGGGCGAGGAACTCCGTGAGCGTGGGCACGCCCGCGTCCCGCGCGGCGGCGCCGACGTTCACCGACGGTTCGATGCCGAGACAGCGGATCTCGCGGTCCACCAGGTGCTTGAGCAGATATCCGTCGTTGCTCGCGACCTCGACCACGAAGGAGTCGGGGCCAAGTCCCAGGCGCTGTACGGCGTCGGCGACGAAGGTACGCGCGTGCTCCACCCAGGACGTCGAGTACGAGGAGAAGTACGCGTACTGCGTGAACGTCTCCTCCGGCGTGATCAGCGGCGGGATCTGCGCGAGCCAGCAGTCGGTGCAGACCCGCAGGTGCAGCGGGTACGCGGGCTCGGCCCGATCCAGTTCGTCCGCGGCGAGAAAGCTCTCGCACGGTGGTGTCGCCCCCAGATCGACGACGCTTGCCAGCGCCGTCGAGCCACAGAGTCGGCATCGTGTCATGTGCTGCCCCCCATGCGTTGTGACCGTCCCGCGATCGCGGTGCGGTACTCCTCCACCAGGTGCTCGAGCCCGACGGCCGGGCTGAAGCCCTGCTCGTAACGGCGCCGGGCCGCCCGGCCCATCTCGCGGTTGCGGGACGGCTCGGCGGTGATCCGGCGCAGACAGGACGCGAGCGATGCGGGCTCGCCCGGCCGGTGCAGCAGCCCGGCCACCCCGTCCTCGACGAGCTCGACGAAGGCGCCGTGACCGGCGGCGACGGCGGGGACCCCCGCCGCCATCGCCTCCACGACCACCAGGCCGAACGCCTCCTGCCAGGTCGAGGGAGCCACCACCGCGACCGATCGCGCGATCGCCTTCTGGACTTGCGCCGCGTCGTACAGGCCGACGTACCGCACGTCGTCCCGGCCCGCCGCCCAGGCGGCGACCTCCCGCTCCAGCGGCCCGGCGCCGGCGATCACCAACGGCACGCCCACACCGCCTCCGGCGGCGAGTTCGTCCCACGCGGCCATGAGCAGCGGTACGCCCTTGGCCTCCGCGAGTCGCCCCAGATACAGCAGGTACTCGCCGTCACCCACCCGCCGCACGCCCGGCTCCGGCACGAAGTTGTGCTTCACCGCCAGCCGCTCGGACGGCATGCCGGCCCGTACCAGGACCTCGCGCTGCGCCGCGGAGATGCACAGGAACCGCTCCACGCCGGACCACCAGCGCCGCCGGTTGACCGACAGGCTGACCGCGAGCGGCACCGTGGCGAGGCGGGAGCCGCGGTAGCAGCCGTGCCGGACGGCGGGCAACGGCGTCGCCCCGACACACTCGGCGCAGGGCCGGCCGTCCCTGCGCAGCGTGCCGGGCGGGCAGACCTGGGTGTAGTTGTGCAGCGTGGCCACCGCGGGCACCCGGGCGTCGGCACAGGCGGCCAGGACCGCGGGAGACAGCAGCGGGAAGACGTTGTGGACGTGGACCACGTCCGGACGCTCGGTGCGAAGCCGCGTGGCGAGCTCCGCGCGGACCGACGGATTCCAGGGCACGCGGAGCGGCAGCGCCGCCTTGCCGAGCAAGGACAGGCCGGAGATGTCGTCACTGCGCCGCTCGAACACCTCGACCCGGTGGCCCGCCGCGCGCAGCAACGCCACCTCCTGGTCCACGACGGTGTTCTCCCCGCTCGGCTGCGCCGAGGAGTAGCGGTTGTGCACGACCAGAACGTGCAGGGGTGGGGTCACCTCACGTCCTCCGCCCAGCGCGGGACACGCCGTCGAGGCCCCCGGGGCACCGCGAGCGGGGCGGCCTCGGCGGGCGCCGCCAGCAGCGAGGCGGCCAGGGCCAGATGGAGCAGATACGGGGACGCGTCGCCGAGGCCCGCCTCGGTGTACGAGGCGATCGCGCAGTAGCTGATCAGGAAGATCGCGCAGGCCCGCTCGAGCGACGGCGGCCGCAGCAGCGCGACACCGGCGAGGACGAGCATGAGCGCGGCCACCAGGGCGATGCCGACCAGACCCTGCTCGTTGTAGATGGCCAGCCAGCTGTTGTCGATCGGCAGACCGCCGAACGACTTGTCGCCAAGGCCCACGCCGAACACCTGCTCCCCGGTCGTCCGGGGCGCCGCGAGCAGCGCGTCCCACACCTTGGCCCGGCCGGTGAGGTTGGAGAAGTTCTCCTTGCTCTGCCCGCGCAGGAACCACGTCTGGAGGGCCGAACTGAACACCACGGCGGCCACCGCGGCGCACGGCACGGTCCAGGTGAAGAGCCGGCGGGCGGCGGGGCTGGTCAGGACGAGCGAGCCGATGGCGAGCGCAAGACCGATGAGCAGGCCGAGCGTCGCGGTCCGGGTGTGGGTCAGCGCGAGCAGGACGAGCGAGGGCACGATCACCACCAGCGCGCTGGTGCGGTCGGTGCGACGGCCCAGGACGAGCAGCACGGTGAGCCCGATGATCACCGCCGCGTACTGGCCGATCTGCGGCGGCGTGAGCGGCCACACCGCACCGACCAGCCGCCCGCCGTAGAGCCCGGGCAGCGCGGCGCCGGGCGAGACGGCAAGCCCGACGGCCACCGACCCGAGCACCGCGAAGTACATCCGGATGTGGGGCCTGACGAGTGCCAGGCCGCCCCACCAGCGGCTGAGCAGCCACAGCGTGCCGACGAACAGGGCGAGCCGGAAACACCGGAACAGGGCGCCGAACCCGGCCTCCAGGTGAGCACTGGAGATCACGCTCGACACCAGCAGCAGGGTGAGCAGGGACAGCAGGGCGCCGGATCGCACCCGCAGGCGCGGGTTCAGGGTGAGCGCCAGCGCGAAGGCGGTGACCAGCGAGCCCATGGTGACCAGCTGGATGAGGGAACGGGGCAGCGGGACGATGGTCTTCGCCCCGGCGGAGCCGAGCGTGTTGAGGATCAGCAGCCCCCAGACCGTCCCTACAAGCCCGGGTGGCGCGGCAGGTCGTGTCTCGGTGGTGACGGAACCCTCCGTCGGCCCACCGCGTCGCAGCTCCCCACCCATGTCAACCACCGGCCTGAGGAGCGAAGGTGCTGTCCGCGTCCTGCCGGTACGGCGTGCCCTGCCATTGCCCGGCGTCGAGCACCCGGCTCGGGTCCTCGGCGACGAACTTCCACGGCCCGACATAGACGTTGTGGTGCCAGCGGTTGTCCTGCTTCAGCGTGATCGCCTCGGCCACCTGCTCACCGTGGTACGGCGACCAGTCCGGATAGGTGCCGTAGTTGGCGAGGAGCGCCATGCGGTCGCATCGCACCGTGCACTTGACGACGGAGGGGTCCAGGACGAAGCGGTTGTCGTGGATGTCCACCCGCTGGGTCTTCCACCGGCAGTCGGCGTAGAGCGGCGCGGTCGCGATCGCCGGGCGCGCACAGCGCTCGGAGTGCGGCACCAGCAGAGTGCAGTCGCCGGACGAGGTGTTGGCCGGGCTGTTGCAGAACCGGTCGGCGTTCTCCCACAGGGTGATGCCGGACCAGTTGTTCTCCAGCGTGTTCCCGTAGATCTCGATCTTGTTGGTGCGGGCGTGGATCCGCGGTTCGCCGCCGGACTCGGACACGTAGACGGTCGGATAGGGGAAGGTGTCCCCGCGGTCGGCGTACTTGCGGCCCTCGACCCAGTTGTTCCGCAGGAAGGAGTTGTTCCGGATGACCGCGTTGTAGCTGGTCTCGTAGATCAGCGCGGCCCCGTCGTTGGCCTCGACCACGTTGTTCTCGATGCGGAAGTCGTTGTTGTTGGTGTCCGCCCACAATCCGGTGCCGCGGTTGTCGTGCACCCAATTGCCGCGCAGATCCGCGCCGTTGACGGCCCAGAACTTGACGCCTCCCGTGCAGCCGCAGCCGGGGGTGCGCCGCTCCCAGTCGTCGGTGTTGTTGCCCGCGATCTCATTGCCTTCCAGCACGAGACCGGTGAGAGGGGCGCCGTTCTTGTAGGCGTTCATGCCGTACTGTCCGTTGCCGCGCAGGCAACTCGCGCGGACCTGCTGGTGGACACCGGCCATCAGACCGGCGCCGGAGTTGTTCTGGATGGTCGTGTGCTCGATCAGCCATCCGTCGGCCGAGTCGTGGTTGACCACGCCCTCGTTCTGCGGCGCGACGAAACCCTGCACGGTCACATAGCGCAGGGAGACGTCGCGGGCGGCGCCGCCGAAGGCGTACTGGTTCGTCTTGTGGCCGTCGAGCACCGCGCCCGGCGCGCCGAGATAGCTGTCCCCGTCCTTGGGGATGACCTGGGCGTAGCGGTCCTGTTCGAGGCGGTGCGTGCCGGAAGCGAGCCAGAACGTGGTCTTGGGGGGATTGCTCTTGGTCTTGGTGGCGAGGTCGCCGACCACCGCGGGGTCGACCGGCACCGCCCCTGCCGGGGCCTTGGTCGGGCCGGCCGGCGCCTTGGCGCACACCCGGGCCACGGACAGCGAGGGCGCCCCGGACGCGCTGGCGGTACCGGTCGGTTCCGCCGGGCCGTCCGGTGCACTCGTGCAGGCGGTCGCCACGAGCAGGATCAGCGCCAGCGCCGCCGCCGGCCGTGCCCGGTGCCGCCACGCGATCGTCACGGGGCCCCCTGATCGCGGAAGGCGAGGACGGTGACGAACCTCTCCGAGCCGTCGGCGAAGCCGGTCCCCACCAGGGTGGTGGCGGGTTCCTTGCGTCCGAAGCCGGGGGAGTACCAGCCGAGCGGCGGATCGCTCTCGCCGCGATGCGCCCGCCAGGACAGCTGGGGCGGCAGATCGAGCGTGGCGGAGCGGCCCTCGCCGTCCCGGGACCAGGTGAGCGACGCCCGGTTTCCCTCCAGGTCCGCGGTGATGAGCGGGCCGAGGTGGAAGGCCAGACGCACGGCCCGGCGCGGGCCCCGCACCTCGTCCGTGATCCGCAACTCACCTCCAGCGGCGGCCAGTTCGGCCCTGCGGCGGTGCACGGAGTCCCGGTAGCCGTCGTGCTCGGCACACCAGCGGATTACACCCGCCTCGGACCGGTCCATGCCCAGGACGCGGCTGCGGGCGTGCCGGGTCCACAGGAACGGGCCGCCGGAGACCGACTGGTCGGCGCCGTCCAGTTGCAGCGTGTTGTGGCCGAGGGTCGAGCGGAAGTAGCGCCGCCACTCGGGCTGTCCGTGGTAGCAGTACGTGCCGGGGTCGGCGAGTACGTCGACCCCGTCGTGCCGCACCTCCACGGACAGCGCGTCCGCATGGGCGTGCGCGGCGATGGAGAGGAAGCCGTGCGGGCCGCCGTCGCAGCGGCACCAGAGCCCGCCCGGGCCGCGCAGGATGGTCAGGCCCGCATCGGGGAAGTGGTCGGGCCGGGTCGCCGGGCGGCCCACGGCCGGCGCGGGCGCCCCGGACGGGCGGGGCCGGATGAGCGCGGCGAGGAGCGGGGTGCGCACATCGGTGCCGGTGACCGTGGGCCACCAGTCGAGCCGGCCGAACACGGCTTCGCCGGTGGCCAGCAGGGAGGCCCAGCGGTCGGTGCCCGCGCCGTCCACGACCAGACCGTGGCCGTCGTCCGCGTCGCCCTGGCGCGGCGGCCGCAGCCGGCTGTCCACGACGGCCGCGAGGGCGTCGGTCATTCCCAACAGCACACGGCGGACGGAGTCGGGGACCGGCACACCGGAGGCATCCGCCTCGGCCACCGCGGCCAGACCCAGTTCCAGTACGAGGCCGTGGTACTCGGTGGCCAGCTCGCGGTTGAGGCCGGAAGCAAAGGTGTTGGCGCGCAGATGCCGTTCGAGGGAGCGCAGCGCGCCGGAGCGCCAGCGCGCCGAGGTGGAAAACCACGGGAACGCGCAGGCCGCCGCGAACTGCCCGGCCGCCTCGGCGATGACGTGGTTGTTCGCCGAGGACCCCCGGCTGGGGAAGTCGGCAAGCCAGCGCTGGTGGTGCCAGACCTGGTTCACCGCCACCGCGTTGTTCTCGAACAGTGCGGGGGCACCCGACCAGCCGTCGAGCAGCCGGCGGATCCACACCCAGGACAGGAGCCGGATGCCCAGCTCGATGCCGCTGATCCAATGCACGCCGTGCAAGGGCGGGTTGACCGCCCACCACGACCGCAGGTGCTGGGCCACGCGCTCGGCGTACCGGTCTTCACCGGTGATCGCGTAGGCGGCGGCGAGCACCGTCAGATACTGGTGCCGGGACGGCTCCCAGATCTGCTTGATGTCCCCGACCACGCTCTCGTCGCGGTACGGCACGTCGAAGGCGTGGCCGTGCCCGGCCCGGCGTCCGGTCTTCGGGTCGTACCACCAGTCCGGGTCGACCAGGTCGTCGCGGGCCACGCCGAAGTACTCGGCGCGCCCCGACATCAGCCGGTCCGCCTCGACGACGAGACGCTTCGCCGCGTCCGGCGGCACGGCGAGCACCGCCCCGGCCGGCAGTGCCGTCGCGAACCGGCAGCCGGTCGTGCGCGGGCAGGTGGGCGGCGCCGAGCGCCGGCGCCGTCTGCGCACCGCGTCGCCGGCCCGCCCGGCGATCTCCCGCGGTCCCATCCGGGAAAGACGCCGCAGGTACCAGCTCGCGCTCAGGGTCACCGCGCCCTCGCCAACGTCACGGGCGCGCCGCACACCAGGCCGGTCCGCACGGCGAGGGTCGCGGCCGTGGTGGCGACCAGCGACTCGAGGGGCACCGGCATCGGGCCGCCGGTGCGCACCGCCCGCACGAACGCGGCGAGCTCGGCCGACTGACCCTTGTCCCGCGCCTTGGGCAGCCGCGAACTGACCCACCGCTTGTCGCCGTACACCGAGGCCCGTACGAAGTCGTCGAGCCGCAGCACCTTGCCGTCCGCGATCAGATCCAGCGTCTCCTTGGGGAAATTGGGCGCGCCGGTGGTGACGTAGCTGAGGGTGGCGGTGGACTCGTCCGGGTAGCGCAGCACGATCTGGAGGTCGTCGCCGCCGGCCGTCGCGAGCGCGTACACCGAGACCGGATCGGAGCCGAGCAGCCAGCTCGCCGTGTCGATGAAGTGGCCGCCCTCGCCGGCGAACCGCGTGCCCTCGGCGCCCTGTTGGAGGTACCAGCTGCCCTGGTTCAGGCGACCGGCGTTGACCAGATAGCGCAGGCTCGCCGGGCCGGTGCGGGGACCGAACCGTTGCTTGGCCTCCCGCAGCAGCGGCGCGAAGCGCCGGTTGAAGCCCACCTGCAACCGGTCGTTGCCGGACTCCTCCACCGCCGCGAGGACGTCGGTGAGTTCTTCCTCGGTGAGCGCCAGCGGCTTCTCCACGAAGACCGCCTTGCCGGCCAGCAGCGCCTTGCGGGTCAGTTCGGCGTGCGAGCTGTGCCGGGTGACCACGAACACCGCGTCGATGGCGGGGTCGCCGAGCACGGCGTCGAGATCGGTGGTCGCCGCGGTGAAGCCGAACTTGCGCTGTGCGTTGGCCGCGGACAGCGCCGTCGTGGTGACGACCGTCGACAGCTCGATGCCGTCACGCCCGGCCAGATGCGGCAGCAGCATCGACGTCGCGTAGTTGCCCGCGCCGACGAACGCGAGCCGCACCGGTCCCGCGGCGGCCCGGGTCCTGGTCGGCGCGCCGGCGCCGCGTCGTACCGAGGGCACCGCCGCCGTCGGGGCGCCCGCCTCGGGTGCCTGGGCCGGGTAGCGGAACAGCACGGCCACGGCTTTCAGGTCGCCGTCCTTCAGTCGCCGGTACGTCGTGACGGCGTCCTCGAAGTCGGCCGTGTGCGAGACCAGGGGCTCCACGTCGACCCGGCCGCGGGCCATGAGGTCGAGGAAGCACGCCAGGTTGCGGCGCTCGGTCCAGCGGACGTAACCGATCGGGTAGTCCCGCCCGTCCAGCTCGTACTCCGGGTCGTAGCGCCCGGGACCGTAACTGCGGGAGAACCGGACGTCGAGTTCCTTCTCGTAGTACGCGTTCCACGGCAGGTCCAGACGGCACTTGCCGATGTCGACGACCCGGCCGCGGTCCCGGCACAGCCGGGCGGCCAGCTCGACGGGCTGATTGCTCGCGCCGCCGGCGGCCAGATAGACCTGATCGACGCCATGGCCACCGGTGAGCTCGGCGACGGCGGCCTCGACGGTGGTGGACGCGGGATCACCGCAGGCCACGGCCCCGGTGCGGACGGCGAGTTCACAGCGCTCAGGGTCGGGGTCGGCCCCCACGACCCGCACCCCCGAGGCGGTCAGGAGCTGCACCACAAGCTGCCCGATCAGTCCGAGGCCGATGACGAGCGCCACGTCGCCGAGGTGTGACTCGCCGCGGCGCACTCCCTGCAACGCGATCGACCCGACGGTGGCGAAGGCCGCGTGCCGTGGCGCGAGGCCGTCCGGCACCGGCGTGAAGAGGTTCTTCGGCACCCAGTTCAGCTCGGCGTGCAGCGCGTGCTCGTTCCCCGCGCAGGCCACCAGGTCGCCGACCTTCACCTCGTCGATGCCGGCGCCGACCTGCTCGACCACCCCGCACAGGGAATAGCCCAGCGGCGTATAGGAGTCCAGCTTGCCCATCACCTTGCGGTAGGTGGCCGGCACCCCGTTGGTGGCCACGCTCTGCATGACCTTGGCCACCTGGTCCGGGCGGGAGCGGGCCTTGCCCAGCATCGACATGCCGGCCTCGGAGACCTTCATCAGCTCGGTCCCGGTGGATATCAGCGAGTAGGCGCTGCGCACCAGCACACCGCCCGGCTTGCACCCCGGCACCGGCACGTCGAGCACCGCCAGCTCGCCGGTCTTGTAGTTCTGCACTACCTGTTTCACCCAAGTCCCCTTGTTTCTCAGCCGTGTTCCGTGCCCGCCGTGCGCGTGCTCCCGCCGGAACCGGAGGTCGCCTCGCGGTACCAGTGCTCGAGCGTCAGCACGTGCCACAGATGCTTGGAGAAGTCCCGCTGCCCGGCGGCGTCCTGGGCGACCATCCGGGCCAGCGCGTCCCGGCGCAGCAACCCGGAACGCACGAGCACCCCGTCGTGCACCACCTCGCGCACCAGCGGCGCGAGATCCCGGCTCATCCAGGCGCGCAGGGGGGCGCTGAACAGCCCCTTGGGCCGGTAGACGATCTCCCGGGGCAGGATCGAGGTGGCCGCCTCCTTGAGGGCGGCCTTGCCCTGCCGTCCGACGATCTTGCGGTCACCCGGGATCGCGAACGCCGCCTTCACCACCTCGACGTCCACATAGGGCACCCGCACCTCCGTCGAGGCGGCCATGCTCGACCGGTCGGTGTAGGCGAGGTTCAGGCCCGGCAGGAACATCCGTGTGTCGCCCAGGCACATGCGGTTGACGAAGTCGTCGAGGTCGTTGTCCCGGTAGACGTCCGCGTGCTCGGTCAGCACGTCCTGGACGGCCCCGGACAGGTCCGGATTGACCAGTGCGAGCAACTCCTCCTGGTCGTACAGGGTGTAGCTGCGCCGAAAGGCGGTCTCCTCCGGCAGATCGGCGAAGGACAGGAACCGTTTCGCGAAGCGCACCGACCTGAACCCCCTGCGGGAGGTGGCGACCGGAAGCCGGTCCACGGCCGAGGACAGCCCCCGCCGCAGGGGCCGCGGCACCCGTTGATAGCGCAGCGCCAGCACATTGGCCAGGTGCTTGCGGTACCCGGCGAACAGCTCGTCGGCCCCCATCCCGGACAGCATCACCTTGATCCCGGCTTCCCGGGCGGCCGAGCAGATCAGGAAGGTGTTGATCGCCGCGGGGTCACCGATCGGCTCGTCCAGGTGGTACGTCATCCGCGGCAGCAGGTCGAGCACGTTCGGAGCGATCTCGATCTCGTGCAGTTCGACGCCGAACCGCTCGGCGACCTGCCGGGCGTAGCGCAGATCGTCCGGCATCGCCTCGAACTTGGCGTCCTCGGCGCGGAACCCGATCGTGTAGGCGGAGATCCCGGGCTGATGCCGGCTCGCCAGCGCGGTGAGGAGACTGGAGTCGAGACCGCCCGAGAGGAAGGTCGCCACCGGTACGTCGGACAGCAGGTGCCGCCGTGTCGACTCCTCGACCACGGCGGCCAGGTCCGGCCGCTCACCGTCGAGGGCCCGCTCGCGGCCTTCGGCGGCCACGTCCTTCAGGTTCCAGAACCGGCCGCGCTCCACCCGGCCGTCGGGACGGCACCTCAGCCAGCTCCCCGGCGGCAGCTTCTCCACGTCCCGGAAGGCACAGCGCGAATCCGGCACCCAGTAGTACAGGAGCGAGGCCACCAGAGCTGTGTGGTCCACCTCGAGCGCCGCGCCGTCCACGGCGGCGAGCGCCTTGAGTTCGGAGGCGAACACCAGGCCCGCCCCGCGCCGCAGCAGGAACAGCGGTTTGATGCCGAGCTGGTCGCGGGCGAGCACCAGCTCACCGGTCCGCTCGTCGAAGACCGCGAACGCGAACATGCCGCGCAGCCGGGGCAGACAGTCCGTGCCCCAGTGCCGCCAGGCCTCCAACAGCACCTCGGTGTCGGACGTACCGCGAAAGCGGACCCCCTTGGCCGTCAACTCGGCCCGCAATTCAGGTGAGTTGTACAGCTCGCCGTTGTATGTCAGGGCCAGTCCGCCCGACACCATCGGCTGGGCGCCGGTCTCGGACAGGTCGATGATGGCGAGCCTGCGGTGCCCCAGGTGTACGTCGCCGTCCCCCAGCGGGTGGCTGTAGTGGCCCGCGCCGTCCGGGCCGCGGTGGGCGAGGGTGTCGGTGAGCCGGTCGGTCACGAGCTTCCCGTCCGGCCACCGGTAGGTGCCTGCGATGCCACACATCTCTAGCGCGCCTCCTGATCGCTGTCCGGGACCCGTACGGGCGGCATCGCCGGCCGCACCGCGCGCGGCAGCCCCGTCCCGTTCCGCCGCACCAGCCGCTCGTGATGGCCGCGCAGCGCCGTGTACAGCCCGTCCCACAGCGTGCCGTCGGTCCGGTCCCGCGGATCGGGGTCGATCAGCACCACACCGATCACCGGAATGCGCTGGTCGGTGAGTTGCCGCGCCACGGTGTGCAGCCATGCGGCGCCGGCGTGCCCGGCGCGGACCACGAGCACGGTCTGCGCACCGAGGTGGGGCAGGTCCAGCCATGCCGCGCCGGGCGCGACCGAGCCGACACCGAGCCGGCGCGTCCGCTGCGGCAGATCCGCCACGTCCTGGGCGCGCACCACGGCCGGACCTCCCGACTCCCGGCCCAACGCGGCGAGTTCAGGTCCGGGCAGGGCGTCGACGACGGCCACCGGACCTTCCACCGCCAGCGCCTTGGCGACGTTCCACGCGATCAGGCCGGCGCTGCGCGCACAGCCCAGTTCCAGGAGCGAGACCGGTTCCCCCGCGCCGCGCACGGCACGGACCACGGTCGCGGTCAACCGCTCCTGGGCCGCCCGGGCCCGTCCGCGCCGCCACCGCCTGCCCGTGCGGCCGGGCAGCTCGGCGATGACCGAGGCACCCAGGTGCGCCGCGATCTCCCTGCGCAGCACGGGACGGTCCGCGACCACCGAGCCGACCGCCGCCAGCGCGAGGCCGAGGACGAGCCCGAGTACGAGTCCGATCGCGGCGTCGGTCAGCACGGCCTTCGGCACCGAATGCGGCACCGCGCGCGGGGAGTCCACGATCTGCGTGCCCGCGACGAGCTTGGGCATGCCGGTACGGGCCTCCGCTGCCCGCTGATCGAAGTCGGTGATGCGGGAGCTGAGTTCGGCCCGGTGCGCGAAGAGCGACTCGATGCTCGCCGACGCCCTGGGGTCGTTGCCCGGCGTCCGGGTCCCGATCTCCTTGTTGACCTGGGCCAGTTCGTCCCGCATACGGTCACGCTGCCCGAGCAGCGCTTTGGCCTCGGCGTCGGACGCCGCCTGTATCCGCTGCGCGTGGTCCGCCACGAAGGCGTCCGCCAGCGCCTTGGCGCGGGCCACCGCCTGCGCCTGGCTCGCGCCTGTCACGGTGATGAGCAGCAGGTTGTTGGTCAGGCCGGTGGCCGTGTACTCCCGCAGGAAGTCCTCGGCGCGTTCGGGGGAGTTGAGCGCGCCCAGGGCCGCGCCGGCGATCCGGGTGGTTCCCAGGAGCGCGACATCGGTACGGATCAGGGTTCCGGGGTCGTTGGGCTGGTCGCTCTCGTGCGCGACCAGCACCGTGGTGACCGCGGTGGGCGGCGGCTTCAACAGGACCGCCGTCGCCGCGCCGAGCAGCAGCCCGATCAGTGCCATGGAGCACCACAGGCGGCGGCGCCTGCGGACCGCCGCGACCAGCGCGTGCAGATCCAGAAGCGGAACGGCCGTCTCCGACCGGGACGTCGTGCTCGTCGTCACGCAGAACCCCCCGCCGCGTGCTGGTGAACCGCGAGCTCGGGAGCTCGGTGCTCCGATGGCTGGACGGCGGAGGAGGGCCGGACCGGACCGGCGACCACGACACCGACGACGACATGTCCGCCGTCCGCGCACGCCCCGGCGAGGTCCGCGAGTTCCTCCGCGGTGCGGCTGCCCACGCTCAGCACGACGAGGGCGCCGGACTCGGTGACGCGGTCCGGCACCATCGGCTGGGACACCGGGACGCGCACCGTCCGCAGCCGCGGGGTGCTCCCGGCCTCGGCCACGAGCCGCTCCGCGGCCCCTCGGCCGATGTCGTCCCCGCCCGGCACGACCACCAACAGCCGCTCCGCGCCCGGCAGTTGCTCGCGCAGATGGGCACAGATCCGCTGGTAGCGGATCCGCTGTTCGGCCTCGGCGGCCCAGGTCCGTGGGATCGGGATGTCCCACCGGGTGTCGACTCCGAGCAGGCGGCCGACCCGAGCCCGCGGACCTGGGCCCTCGGCGCGGTGCGCGGGACGCTCCTGGGGTACGTCGACGGTCCCGAGCAGCGTCGAGCCCAGCGCGGCGGCGATCTCCGCCGGCGTACGCAGTCGGCGGTTCATCCGTGCGGCGGCGAGATGGCCGACGACCGCGAGCAGGAGGAACAACACCGCCCCGGCGACGACGAGTTGCGTCGTGGTCGGTGGCGCGGGGGCGGTCGGCCGGGCCGCCGGGCCCATGACGACCATGCCGGCCTTGTTGGCGGTCTGGTCGGCCAGGTCCAGCTTCTTCATCGCCTCTTGCAGCCCGGTGCGCAGCTTCTCCAGTTCGGTGCGGGCCTGCACGCTCTCCACGGTCTGTCCGGGGTCGGCCGCCTTGGCGAGGTCGCTGATGCGCTGATTGGTCTCCGCCACCTGTTTGCGCAGGGCCTCGGGTCCCGACGTCGGATCGGAGTCGGCGCCGCTGCCCGCGATCCGCGCGGCGAAGGTGACGAACTGCTGGGCGACCTGGTCGGAGAGTTGCTGCGCGCGCGCCGGGCGATCGGCCGTGGCGGAAATCTTGATGATGTTCCCGTCGGAGGCCTGTGCGCTCACCCGATTCCGCAGTTCGCTCCGGTTGACGTCCCGCCAGCCGAGCGCGTCGGCCGCGCGGTCCACCACCGCCGAACTCGCCGCGATCTCCGACTGGGTCAGCAACTCGCGCTCCTCCCACTGCCCCGGCAGCAGGACCGACGCGGTGGCCGTGTAACGCGGCGGAAACAGCATCGAGGCGCCGTAACCGACGAGCGCGCCCACCACGGCGATGATGAGGAGAAACCGCCGACGGCGACGGAGGATCCGCCCGATCGTGACCAGGCGTATGGTGTCATCGCTCAACGGCGCGGCCCTCTCCTTCGCCGGTCTGCCGGGCCGGGGTGTCCGGCGTCGGCGGGACGCGGTCACGGCAGGCGGCGGCGTAGGCCGCCAGCAGCGATCGCTGGGAGTTCCGCCAGGAAAGCTCCCCGCCGATCCGCTCCTGGCCGACCTTGCCCATCCGGGCCCGCCGCTCCGGATCGTCGAGCAACTCGCCGATGAGACGGGCGAATTGGGCCTCGTCGTTGGCGGGTGCGTAGACGGCGGCGTCACCGGCGGAGACCCGTGCCTCCCGCAGGTCGAACGAGACGATCGGCCGGCCCATCGCCATGTACTCCAGGACCTTGTTCATGGTCGACACGTCGTTGAGCGGATTGTGCGGGTCGGGGGAGAGGCACACGTCAGCTGTGGACAGGTAGCGCACCAGGTCGGCGTCCGGAATCCGTCCCGTGAACTGCACCTGGTCGGTGAGACCGAGCCGCTCGGACAGCCGCACCATCTCATCGAAGGCGTCACCGGCACCGATGAACACCGCGTGCCAGTCCGCGCGGCCGATCTCGTCACGCAGCTTCGCGAGGGCCCGCAGGGCGTAGTCGACGCCGTCCTGCGGCCCCATGACGCCGAGGTAGCACAGCAGATGCGGCTTGCCCCGCTTCAACTCCGGTTCGGGCGGCACCGGTTGGAAGCGGTCGCTCGCGGGGGCGCTGCGCACCACGAACACGTCCTGAGGCCGTCGGCCGCCGCGTCGCAACGCGACGTCCCGATAGCTCTCGTTGGTGGCGAGCACGACGTCCGCGGCCCGATAGGTCAGCCGTTCAAGGGCGCACACGGCGCGGTAGAGCAGGTCCTCGCCGCGGTCGAACCGGGACAGGTACAGCTCGGGCACCAGGTCGTGCTGGTCGAAGACGAAGCGGGCGCCGCGCCGCTTGAGCCACAGGGCCGGCAGGAACAGCAGGTCGGGCGGGTTGCAGGCGTGGACCACATCGACCGGGCCGACCCTGCGGGCGAGCCGAACCGTGTGCCACAGCGCCGATCCGTACTCCCGCAGATAGCCGGCCGGGCCCGCGGTGGCCGCCCGCAGGGGATAGCGGTGGATCCGCACCCCGTCGATCTCCGCCTCCGCCTCCGTGTCCCGGGTCCGCCCCCGGGGGCAGATGACGTCCACCCTCCAGCCCGCCTCGCGCAGCGTCGTGCACTCCTGCCAGACCCGCCGGTCGAAGGGCACCGACAGGTTCTCCACCAGGATCAGCGCGCGCCGGCCCCGCCGGTCGCCACCCTGCGCGTCACCAGGCAAGGCCCACGTACCCGGGTTCGGCACGGCGCGCATCGGCGTCGGGCACGCGGACGAGATCGATCAGCACCGGGCCGCCGTGGGGCAGGGCGGCCAGAACGTCCGGGTCCCTGGTGCCGACCAGGCACACCTCGGCATGGTCAAGGACGTCGTCCACGGAGGTCGCCAGTAACTGGGCGAGGTGGGGCAGCCGGGTCTCGATGTACTCGCGGTTGGCGCCGATCAGCCGGGACAGGCTCACGTTCGCGTCGTAGATCCGCAGGTCGTAGCCCCGTCCGAAGAGTCGCTCCGCGAGCTCGACGAGCGGGCTCTCGCGCAGGTCGTCGGTGCCCGGCTTGAAGGACAGCCCGAACAGTCCCACCCGGCGTTTGCCGGTGCGCTCGACCAGCTCCACGGCCCGCTGCAAATGGTCGGAGTTGGACGGCAGCACATGAGCGAGGATCGGGACCGACACATCGGCCCGCCGCGCCGCGTGCACGAAACTGCGCAGGTCCTTGGGCAGACAGGAGCCGCCGAAGGCGAAGCCGGGGCGCAGATAGGCGGGGCTGATGTTCAGCTTGCGGTCGGCGAGGAACACGTCCATCACCTGGTGGGAGTCCACGCCGAGCGCCCGGCACACCGCGCCCACTTCATTTGCGAAGCCGATCTTGAGCCCGTGGAACGCGTTGTCCGCGTACTTGATCGCCTCGGCGGTCGGGATGGGCACCCGGAACACCTCGCCGGGCAGCCCCTCGTACAGCGCCGCCACCGCGTCGCCGCTTGCCGGGTCGAGCTCGCCGATGACGGTCTTGGGCGGGTCGAAGAAGTCGCGCACGCTCGTGCCCTCGCGCAGGAACTCCGGGTTGACCGCCACCCCGAAGCTCACCCCGGCCGTGCCGCCGACGTACTTCTCCAAGATGGGCACCAGCAGGTTCAGACAGGTGCCCGGGAGCATGGTGCTGCGGAACACGATGGTCTGGCGCCCGCCCCGTTCGGCCAGGGCCGCGCCGATCTGTTCGGTGACCCGTTCCAAGTAGGTCGTGCACAGGCTGCCGTTGGGCTCCGACGGCGTGCCCACACAGATCAGCGATATCTCACTGCCCCTGATCGCCTCCCGCACGTCGCGGGTGGCGCGCAGTGCCCCGGCCCGCACCACCTCGGCGGTGAGATCGGCGATCCGTTCCTCGACGACGGGGGCCTTGCCCTCGTTGACCAGGTCGACCTTGACCTGGTTCACGTCCACCCCGATCACCTCGTGCCCCATGCTGGCCAGGCACGCGGCCGACACGCAGCCCACGTAGCCGAGCCCGAAGACACTGACCCTCATGCCCCGCCCCTTTCCCCTGGCAGACCGCCCCGGCCCGGAGGCCGGGCGCCCGCCGAACGACCCCGTTCGCGCATCAGTAGGCCCCCTGCCCGTAGACCACCGCACGCAGGGTCTTCCACAAGATCACCGTGTCCAGGGCGAGCGACCAGTCCTCCACGTACCGCAGGTCGAGCCGGACCGCCTCCTCCCAGGGAAGGTCACTGCGTCCGCTGATCTGCCACAACCCGGTGAGTCCCGGCTTGACCAGCAGCCGCCGCCGAATGTCGGGCCCGTACGCGGCGGACTCCTCGGGCAGCGGAGGACGCGGGCCGACGAGCGACATCGATCCGGTGAGTACGTTGAGGAGCTGCGGCAGCTCGTCGATCGAGTAGCGGCGCAGCACCGCGCCCACCCGGGTCACCCGTGGGTCCCGGTGCAGTTTGAACAACAGCCCCGCACCCTCGTTGCGGTCGGCCAGCTCGGCCCGCGCACGGTCGGCCCCGGCCACCATGGTGCGGAACTTGAGGATGGTGAACTCGCGGCCGTCCTTGCCCACCCTGCGCTGCCGGTAGAACGCGCCGCCCCGGCTGTCCGCCAGGACGAGCAGCGCCACGAGCGCCATCAACGGTGCGAAGAGCACCAGCAGGATCGCCGCGCCCAACCGGTCGACGACCTCCTTGACCGCTCGGCGTCCCCCGGTGAAGGTCGGCATGCTCACGCGCAACAGCGGGATCCCGAGCACCGCGTCGACGTGCAGCCGGGGCCCCGCCACCTCCATGAGGACGGGCGCCACGACCATCTCCACGTCGCTGCCTTCGAGGTTCCACGCCAGACGCTGCAACCGGTCGGGTGACCAGTGCGGGTCAGGTGTGACGGCCACGACCCGGTAGCCGTCGCGACGGACGTGGCCCGCGATGTCCGCCAGCCGGCCGACGACCGGCACTCCGGCCAGCTGGTCACCGTCGACACCGAGGCCGTCCGTCGTGCACACCGCCTCCACCCGCCAGCCCAGGTGCGGGAACTTGCGGGTGCGGATGATCAGGTCGCGTACGGACTCCGGGCTCCCGGCGGCCAGTACCGGCCGCAGACACTCGCCCTGCTTGCGTCGCTTGTGCAGCCAGAGGCGCAGAAGGTAGCGCTCGGTCATGGTGACCAGGGCGATCGCGGGAATCGCGACGAAGATCCAGAGTTTGATGTTGCGCGAGGTGAGGGCGATGCCCTCCAGCGCCAGCACCACCGCCGACGTGGACAGCGCGCGTCCGAGCCGGCGGAATTCCTCGGCACCCTGGCCGAGCACGGCCGGAGCCCAGGCCCGGCCCACCACCAGCGTTCCCAGCACCAGCAGTTCGGTGCCGAACGAGAGGATGCCCCACTTCTCGTGCCAGTTGGCCGCGTCGCGAGCCCCGAAGAAGAGCCCGATCGCCATCACCACACATGAGGTGGCCAGGGCGTCGCCCGTGATGACGGTACGGCGGTACCGCTGCTCCCAGTCCATCGCGGGCCGGCTGATGACCCCGTTCGCCAGACGTCTGCGCGTCGACGGAAACGGGCTGACTAATCCCCCCTGCCGCATACGACCCCCCAGGTCGCCAGTGGTTCGTAGGGTTCGCGCAACACTGTTCCTCCCCCTGGGAGGCCCCCGCCTCCCGCACTGCCTCCCCCACGAAACCCATGCCCTTGGCATGACATTTCGGCTGTTCAGTGCCCTTTGAACGCCCACACCGGCGCAAGCGGGCTCGTAAGCCTGCCGGAATTACCAGTGGTGGGAAAAACGCTGAACCCCCGGTGCTCCCCGCACCCGAGGCCGCCCGCCCCGCTTAAGACCCCCTGCCCGAACCCAAGAATTGATCACCCCCATGGACGGTGCCAGGACATGGTCGCCGACCGTCCAGCACCGGACCCGTAGATCATTATTGGTCGCCCCGTATCCGAGGAGCTGAAGCACGGTCAACTTAGACCACCGGAGCCCATATGTAGAGAGGGTGTGAGTAATTTGTGCTCGGCTTTCAGACGCGATCCGCCGCTCCGGCCCCCGGCCGGTTTGCCGCCCCCGCGCCCCTCTTGACCCCTCCAGCCCCTGGTGGCAGCGTCGGGCGACAACGAGCGGCGAGCACACCGCGTTTCGGCGGTGCCTGGTGGGGTGACGAATTCGCGCTGTTCACGCACGGCGGCGGGACGCTGTCCGTGTCCGAAGCGGACCGTGCGCCTTCTTGATCGCGCCGACGGCCGGCAGTCTGTCCAAAAGCGGGCTCCTTTTCCACGACGGGAGTTTTGGCGGCGTCCATCGGAGAACCGCACGCAAACGCACTCTTGACAGGTGCATGGGCCATTGGAAGGCTTACACGCGCCAAAGCCCTTGTGATCTACGGCAGTTACTCCGTGCGACCAGAATCTCCGACCGGGACATCCGATCGGGGTGGTTTTCGTGTGTCACTGATGTGTCAGGAGGAAGCGATGAACGCTGTTGTGGTCCAGGACCCCACGAGCGCGGCGCAGGTCACCGACGAGGTGTTCGATCTGGTGATCGGCGAGCTGGAGCAGGAGCTCCCGCAGGACGCGCCGGACCGTGCCGCGCAGGGCAGCACCTGTATACGGGTCTACTGCATCGTGGAGTGACCGTGTGAAAGCTGACAGGGGTGGTGCCGTCCGTCCGCGACGGCACCACCCGTGCTACCTGGCCGAGGCCGGCCACGGACAGGTGGGGGAGTGCGATGCCGGAATGCTTGTGGGAGCTGCGTACCGCCGACACCGGGCCAAGGCCGACAACGTCCGGTAGCCGCCAACTCCCGTCCGCTGTAAGGAAGTTGCTGGCCAACCTTGCCGCAGGGGGCGCCAAGGGAATGTTCCCGCCCGTCGTGGGGGACGGGCCGGACGGAACCGTCCGCGTCGTGCGGCACCTGGAGTGCCGCGCGGAGTCCGATGCCCTGGCGACGGCCCTCTCCGACGACCGCTTCACGCCCTTGACCGCGGCCCTTGAGCGGCTCGACACCTGGTGCCTGCGGGCGGCCGAGCAACAGAGGGGGCGGGTCGCCCCCGGGGTCCTCGACGTCACCAATGCCGAACTGTTCGGTCCTGTGGTCACGGAACTCTTCGAGGCGTGCGCGACCCGGACCGCACGGCGGGCCGCCGACTTCACGGCGCTGCGCGTCGCCCAGTTCGAACGCTGCCTCGACCTCTTCCTGGCCCGCCTGGCCCACGACCGCCCGGCCGGCCTGCCCGACGTGCCGGGGCTCGACGGCCCCGTGAGCGGGATCCGGGCACACGGCGACGAGACACACAACGGCGGCGGCCGGGTGCTGAGGGTGGAGTTCGCCGGGGGCGGGAGACTCGCCTACAAGCCTCGGCCGGCCTCCGGCGAGGTGCTCTTCCTCGCCGAGAGCGCCGAGGGGGCACCTCCCGATTCCGTATTCGCGCTGCTCAACGCCCTGCCCCCGGCATCGGGACCGGTACGGCTCCCGGTGCTGCGGTGCCGGATGGGGCAAGACCCCGACGGCGCCGCCTACAGCTGGCACGAGTGGATCGAGCCGCCCGCATCCATCGGCGACCTGCGCACCGACGGTGAACTCGCCCTGCGCGCAACGGTGTTGGACCCGCCGTGCGCCGGCGCGCTCTGGCACCGGGCGGGCGCGCTGGCCGCGGCGGCCTTCGCGTTCGGGATCGCCGATCTCATCGGGCCCAACGTGCCGGCCGGAAGCCGCCCGAGGGACGACGGCCCCCTGCTCTACCCGGTCGATCTCGAGGTCTACTTCACCGACGTGGAGCGGCTGTCCGGCACCGGACTCGTACAGGGCCCGCTCGGCGCCGGACACCATCACGTGGGCCTGGAGAACGTGCCCCGCTGGTGCGACCTGGACGGCCCGCCGACCTGTTGGACCCAGGATGCCGACGGGGTGCTGCGCCTGACCCGCAGGACCCGCCCCCTCGCGCGCACCCGGGCCCCGTCGCTGGTGGCGGACACGGAGGGCCGCACCGGCTACGGGCCCTACCTGGGCCGGATGCTGCGGGGCATGTTCGACGCCTGGACCCTGATGTGCCGCAACCGCCGACGCATCGCGGAGTTCATCGCGGAACGCGCCCCCGACCACGTCGTACGTGTCCTCGCACGACCCACCCGGGAGTACGCGAACGCCCTCGGGGCCGGCCCGGGCGACACCGTCGTCCTCGCCCGCGACGAACGGTCGCAACTGGCGCGGGGCGACGTGCCGTACTTCTTCCGCAGAGCCGACGGCGGACCGTTGTGGGCGCTGGACCCCCGGAACGGACGCACCGTCGAGGCGCGGTTGCCGGAGTTTGACGACGGCCACGCCGGGCCGCCCGCACCCGCCGTACGCGAGAGCCACGGGCTCGACCTCGCGGGTCTCGGAGTCGCCCTGCGCGACGCCGTCACCCATGTCGCCGCCGACCTCGACGGACCCGACGTCACGCTCCACGACGACGGCGTGCGGATCGCCCTGCACGGTCCGCACGACGGCGAGGTGTCCTTCGAGTGGACCGGGACGGGACGGCGGATCACCTACTCCTGGACCCTGACCACACTCCGGCTGCACATCGACGAGATGGACGAGCCACCCGGGACGAGCCCGACGGACGGGGAGGCCGCGCGCCCGTGCGACCGCATCCGGGAACGCCTGCGACGCCTTGCCCGAGTGGACGCGGCCCTGCGCGAACCGTGGGCGGCGGGCGGCTTCACGGACACGGAACTGGAGCGCAGGCTACGGCAGTTGACCGACACCGCGGCCGACTGGCTCGATGGGGTGATCGCGGAACACGGCTGGCCGGGACGACGACTCGTGGGCGAGGAGGCCGCGGCCGTGGCGAGCCGGCTGGTCCAGCACCTCGTGGACCGGACCGACTTCCAACGCCGCTGTCTGCGTCTGGTCGAGCAGGCCGCGGCGGAGGGCGATGTGCCGGAGCGCGAGGTCGCGTATCTGACCGACGCACTGCGCTGGGCGGAGGGGAGGGAGCAGGTGTACGGGACGAAGTTCCGCGACGTGGCGGGAGACCTCGTGCCCTGCCCGATCGAGGACCCGACCCGTGTCGACGAACGCCGGGCCGCCGTCGGGCTCTGCCCGCTGGACGAATACGCCCAGCGGCTGCGCGAGCGCTTCGCGCCCACGGTGAGGGAACCGGCGTGACGGACGTGACGAGCGTGACGGGCGAACAGGACGTGTACTGGGACGAGTTGGCGACACACCACTGGGGACACCGACCGGGCCGATTCATCGTCCCGGTGCCGTTCTCGGCCGCGTGGGCCCATGAGCTGGTGGTGAAAGCCGCCGAGCCGTTCCGTGCGGGCACCGTCTACGGGGCGCTGCCGAAGGTGCGTCTGCACACCTCCCGTGGATGGCTGGGCGCGCCGGGGCGACTGCTGCCCGGCGCGGGCGACACGAGCGCCGAGCGGTATCTCGCCCGCGCGGAACGGGAGTTGGCGCTCCCAGGGCTGTTGCTGAGCGTGCACCGGCCCCTCCACCTCGATTACGCCCTGTGGGCGGCCGTGCGAGACGCGCTGGCCGGACTGTGGCGCACGGTCGGGTGGCCCTGCCTGCCCGTCGAAGCCGAGCTGACCGAGGCGCGGGGGTTCACCTGGGACCGGGGCATGGGTGTCCCTTCCGAGCACGCGGTGCTGCTCTGGGTTCTCGAAGGGAACCTGGAGGTCACCCTGTGGCCCGGCACGGAAGGCGAACCCATGCAACTCGCCGCCTCTGCCGGTGAGTTGCTGTACTGGCCGGACGGATACCGCAGCCAGGAACGACACGCGGAGCGATGTGTGACACTGCGTGTCCATGTGCCGAGGGCGTCGCGGCTGGCCACGACCGCGGTCAGGACGTTCCTCGCGGACGCCGTGCACGACCGCCTCGGCCGCGACGGATCCGTACCCCTGCTGCCCTTTCCCGCGCCCGCGGCGTCCGACGGCGGCGCCCCCGTCGCGCAGGTACTCACCCAGGTCGGCGAGGCTGCCGGGGCGGTCATGAAGGACGAGCACCTCGCCCGTGCGCTCCGGGTCCGCTGGGCCGCTCTGCGTTCGGCCGCCGGACTCGACCCCGCACCCCCACCCCGCCCGACCGCACCCCCGGCCCCCGGGCGGCGCATCGAAGTGGTGCGCGACATCGTCCGGATACCCGACGGGCCGAATCGATGGATCTGGGCCGCCGAAGGACACGCCTTTCCCGTGGGCGGATCGTCGGGAGCCCGTCTCGCCGAACAACTCATCCCCGGACGCCAGCTGACGATCACTCAGCTCTGCCGATCAGTCGGTGCCGACGAACACAACACGGCCGTACTCGCCCTCGTCACCAAGCTGGCCGGGTTGCGAGCGGTCGAGCTGCTGGACGAGGAGACACGGCGTTGACGGTAAGCGACAGGCAAAGGAACCACGAGGTGATCGTCGAAGAGCGTTTCGACTGGGGTGCGTTCACCTCGCGCCACTGGGACCGGCACCCCGTGTTGTACAAGTCGGTGCGCCCGGAGCCCTTCCAAGAGGACGAGGTGTTCCAGGCGGCGCTGCGCGCGACCCGAGCCCCAAATCCGTATCTCATCCCGCCCCACGCCCAGTTCGCGGTCGGACGATTCCAGCAGACGGCACCCGGAAGGTGGCTGCCGCGTGCCTCGGACCGTACGTTCACGGGCTACGGCGAACGCCTGGCGACCACGGACCCACAGGTTCGCGCGGACGGTTACGCACTGATGGTGCACGCGTTCCACACCTTTCACGCCGCGCAGTGGGACCGCGAACGCTCCTTCTTCGCCGGCCTGTGGGAACAGGTGGGCCTGCCGACGACGGGAGCGATCACCACCCTCTTCCACGGCACCTACGAGCACACGCCGGTCGGCGTGCACAAGGACCGCTTCGCCACCTTCCTCTTCGCGGTCCAGGGCCGCAAGCGCATGCGCTTCTGGACCCACCGCCCATGGAGCCACACGGCGACCACGGTGCTCGACTACGAGCCCTACCTCGCGGATTCCTGCACCGCGGAGGTGGAACCCGGGGACCTTCTGTACTGGCCCGCCAGCCATTACCACGTAGGTGAAAGCGTGGGGAAGTCGATGGCGACCAGCGTCAACGTGGGGGTGCCGCGGGAGAACCACCGCGCGGTGTACGACCTCGACGACCTGCTCGTGGAGCACGACGCCCAGTCCTTGATGGACCCGGACGCCGCCCTGTCGCGGCTGCCCGCCGTCCCGGCGTCGCTGTCCGTCCCCGATCCGGCGACGACCGGGCTGCCGGCCGCCCTCGACCAGGCGCTGAGCACGTTGGGCACGTACACCGAAACGGCGCGTATGCGGGACCGGGCGATCGTGCAGTCCCTGCGGACCTGGACAGCGGGTGGCCTGCGCCCCGTACCCCCGCCCGAGGAGCCACGCGCGCTGCGCGACGAGACGATCGTGCGCGCGACCGCGCCGGTGCTGTGGGGCGAGACCGAGGACGCGCGGGTGTGTGCGACCAACGGTCACGCGGTGACCACCGCCCTGGACGCGAAGTGCGTCGCCCGCATGGTGGGCCTCTTGAACGGAACGGTGAAGGGCGTCCGGGTGGGCGACCTGTTGGGTGGCCTCACGGACGCGACCGTCGATACGAGCGGCGACGACACACTCCCGGCGAACAGGGCGGGCGCCCGACGGCTCTTGGAGGTCCTGGAGAGCTTCCGGGGGATCGGGCGGACCGAATAGGGGCCGCACGTCCCTCCGGCTCAGGAGGTACCTGTACTCAGGAGTTCGTCTTCTCCACCCGGCTGACGATGCACTCGCCGACCAGTGTGCGCATGTCGGTGTCCGGGGTGGCGGCCGTCTCGGTGACGGTGTTGACCGCGGTCTGTCCCGGGGCGAGGTCCTTGACGGTGAGCGTAGGAACACTCAGCACCTGGCGGTCCGAACTGCGACAAGAACCACCGCGAACACGGCTATGGACCGGACATGGCGCAGCTTCACCTGGGACCCCCGTCGACCGAAGTAGCCGCCAGGCGGCCTGACTTGGCGGCCGAAATACCCTGACAGTCGGGGGACGGGGGCTCTCGGTTCTCTTCGGCCCGCATGTGCGGTCAGCGACCCGCTCCGGTGGTCCGGGGCGGGCCACCGGAGCGGGTCGCGGTCAGCGGCGTGTGGTCGCGCCGCGGCGTCGCGCGGCGAACAGCACGCCGGCACCGCCCACGATCACCACCGCGGCCGCTCCACCGATGAGCGCGGTGTGGCTACCGCCGCCCGTCTCGGCGAGCCCGGTGCCGGCCGGCGAGGACGCGGACGCCGACGGGAGCGGGGACGTCGAGGTTCCCGACGCGGCGGCCGAGGAGGCCGGCGTCGCGGCGGCGGACGGCGATGCCGAGTGGCCCGGGGCCGGGTGGGACGGGGTGCCGGAGGGGTGGGAGGAGGCGGAGGAAGCCACGCAGGGGCTGTCCGGGGAGACCGGCAGGTTCGTCAAGCGCTCCTCCTTGAGGCTGCCCGCCGTCACGTACACGTTCCACTGGTAGCCCTGCATCCAGGGCACCAGGATCGTGGTGCTGACGCCTGCCGCCGTGGGGTGCTCGATGTGCCCGGTGCCGACCGTCTCGCCGTCGGTGCCGACGGCCATGCGTATCCGCACGGTGATGTCCGCGGGCGTGCCGGACGGGTCCTTGTTCGTGATGGTGATGGCCGCCCGGGCCTTACCCGTGCTGGTGTCGCACGTCGCCTTCGCGGTGAAGTCGCCGATGCTGCACGCATAGGCGCTTCCGGAGGCCAGAAGCACGGCAGCTGTCGCGGTAGCGGCGGTGACGGTGACGGCGCGCTTGAATGCCACGGGTCCCTCCCAGGGAACGTTCCACGAAGAGTGCCCCCGACGGGCACCCGTTCGTCGCGGGCGGGGACCCGCGGAAGGCTTCGAGAGGGGCAGAAGCCCGATCGAAGCGGCTCATCATCGCACCCCCGGAAAGCGTGAACGCACTTGCCCCGGCCATAGCTCAGCCCCCCGTCGATCGCGTACCGCACCGCCGGCGGAGCCGAAGTTCCTGCGTCAGCCATCCATGTGGGGCCACTCGTTGGAATGAGAGGCCAATCCCGATGCCCACCGGCTCCGAATAGGAGCCGTGATGAAGATTCTGAGCAAAGGCATCCGCCTTCCGCTCGCGGCCCTTTCCGGACTGCTGGCCGGGCTCGCCGCGCTGGCCGTCGCGGAACTGGTCTCCGCCGCCGTCCGACCCGAGGCCGGACCGGTGATCGCGGTGGGTGGTGCGGCCATCGACCGCACGCCGCCCGCGCTGAAGGACTGGGCGATCCGGCACTTCGGCACCCACGACAAACTCGTCCTTCAGCTCGGCATCCTCGCGGTCCTGGCCCTGCTCGCCCTCGTGCTCGGCGTGCTGGCCCTGCGCTTTCGCCGGGTCGGCGCCGCCGGAGTGCTGCTGTTCGGTGTGGTGGGAGCGATGGCCGCCGTCACGCGGCCCGACTCCACGAGTACGGTCGACGCGCTGCCCTCGGTGGTCGGCTCGTTGGCGGGGGCCGGGCTGCTGTACGTGCTCATCGGCCGCCTCTCCGTACGCACCGGCAGCCCGTCCGAAACGTACGGCGCTACCGGCCCCGATGGACGGACCGCAACCGGGACCGAGAACTGGGACCGGCGCGGGTTCGTGATCGCGGCGAGTGCGGCCGCCGCCGCGTCGGCCGGCGCGGGGCTGCTGGGCAGGTCGTTGAAGAACACCCGGGGCCAAGGAGCGATCGCCTCCCGCAGCAGGGTGTCGCTGCCCCGGCCCGCGTCCGCCGCACGGCCCGTTCCGCCGGGTGCCGTTCTGCACACCCCGGACATCAGCCCGTTCGTGACGCCCAACGGCGACTTCTACCGCGTCGACACCGCGCTGGTGGTCCCGAAGGTGGACGCGTCGTCCTGGCGGATGAAGATCCACGGTCAGGGGGTGAGACGTCCCCTCACGCTCACCTTCCAGGACCTTCTCAATCGCCGACTGATCGAGCGGGACATCACGTTGACCTGCGTCTCCAACGAGGTCGGCGGCCCCTATGTGGGGAACGCCCGCTGGATCGGGGTGCCATTGGCCGACCTGCTGAAGGAGGCGGGGGTACGGCCGCCGTCGCGTGGAGGACCGGCCGATCAACTCGTGGCGCGCTCGGTGGACGGCATGACGATCGGCAGCCCCGTCGAGGACATCATGGACGGCCGCGACGCGATGCTCGCTCTGGGCATGAACGGCGAACCCCTCCCGTTCGTGCACGGATTCCCGGTCCGCATGGTCGTGCCCGGTCTCTACGGCTACGTCTCCGCGTGCAAATGGCTCCAGAGCCTGGAACTGACCACGTTCGCCGCCTACGACTCGTACTGGGTCAAGCGATCCTGGGCCAGGAAGGCGCCGATCAAGACCGAGTCGCGTATCGACACCCCGAAGCCGTTCGCCCGCCCGAAACCCGGCACGGTGATGATCGCCGGGGTCGCCTGGGCCCAGCATCGGGGGATCGACCGGGTCGAGGTACGGGTCGACGACGGGCCCTGGACACAGGCCGACCTCGCGGTCGAGGACACCACCGACACCTGGCGTCAGTGGTCCCTGCCCTGGAAGGCCACCTCCGGCGCGCACACCTTGACCGTCCGGGCCACCGACCGCACCGGCCAGGCGCAGACCGAGCAGCGCACGCCCACCATCCCGTCCGGCGCCGACGGCTGGCACTCGGTGGTGATCACCGTGGACTGACCGGCCCACCTTCCATCACCTCACGACCCCCCCCTCGATCCGATCCCTGTCCGTGCGGGCCCGGCCTGCGAATGGCCCGCCCCACACCACCTCATAGGAGAAGTCATGAATGCCCTGCGTTTTCGCCGTGCCGCGATCGCCGTCAGCGCCGCCGCCGTCCTGCCCTTGGCACTGAGTGCCTGTGGAGGTGACGACAGCAAGAAGGACGCCGCCTCCTCGGCTTCGGAGTCCGCCGCGGCCCCCGCCGCGCAGCCTTCGACCGGCGGCGACGCGTCGATGACGGACAAGCCGTTCGGCCCCGGGTGCGCCTCGGTGCCCAAGGACGGCGCCGGCAGCTTCGACGGCATGGCCAAGGACCCGGTCGCCACCGCCGCGTCCAACAACCCGGCGCTGTCCACCCTGGTCGCCGCGGTCAAGAAGGCGGGCCTGGTCGACACCCTCAACAACGCCCAGAACATCACCGTGTTCGCCCCCACCAACGACGCCTTCGCGAAGATCCCGAAGGCCGATCTGGACAAGGTCCTCAACGACAAGGCCACCCTCACCAAGATCCTCACCTACCACGTGGTCGGCCAGAAGCTCACCCCCCAGCAGCTGGAGAACGGCTCCTTCGACACCCTGGAGAAGGGGAAGGTCACCACGTCGGGCTCGGGCACCGCGTACAAGGTCAATGACAGCGCCAACGTCGTCTGCGGCAACGTGCCGACGGCCAACGCGACCGTCTACATCATCGACTCCGTCCTGATGCCCAAGTAGGCAGGCGGCCCCCGGCCGCAAGGCCATAACCGGATACGAGCCGGAGCGCGCGGACCTTTCAGACAACGGCGGGTCCACCGCTCCGGCCCACCGCTGGAGCCGCGGGGAGGAACGCGACCCGAACGTCCGGAGCGAGGACGCGCGTCAGTAGAGCTTTCTGGCCGCGGTGGCGCAGGACGTGCTGACGAGGTCGAGGGTCACGTACTTGAGTGGCACGTTCGACTCCACAAGGCTGTCCGGCTCGGACGCGTCGTGTTCCCCAGTTCCAGGTGGAACTCGGGGAGAGTGTGACACGAGGTGCCGGCCGACCGGCGCACACCCCGGGCAGGTCGTCAGGCCCCGGGCGGCCCGCCCAGACGGCTTACGTGGCGAGGGCCGCGGCGAGTTCGTCAGGGCGGGCCGCGAACGGGCTGTGGCTGCCGGGCAGGGTGCGCACCGTGAACGGGCTTTCGGGGAAGGCCCGGTCGGCTTCGGTGATCATCAGGTCCTGCGCGGCCGGTGTCAGCGCCCGGTCCTCGGCGCAGCGCAGGAACGTGCGGGGAATGCGACCCCACCGTGCCGGGGTCAGGGCGACCGGAGCCGTCGGGATCGCCAGCGGCAGGTCAGGGCTCAGCGCGGACCGCCACCGGTCGAAGCGGTCCTGCGGGGTGTCGTGGTAGTGGGTTTCGCGCAGTTCGTGGAGGTAGGCGGGATCCGGTGAGAGCGGGTTGATCCGTATGGCGCCCAGGGCCTCGGGGTCGCCGAGGATCAGGTTCTGGCCCAGCGCGGTGGCGTTCTCGGGTGAGCCCAAGTAGTCGCGGAACCGCGACCGCCCGCCCGGGACGAACGCCGACAGGTAGACGATCCGGTCCACCAGCTCGGGCGCCCGCTCCGCGGCCAGGGAGGCGGGACCGCCGCCCGCGCTGTGCGCGACGAGCACGACGGTGTGATGGTGCCGCACCCGGCGCAGGACGCCGAGCACTGCCTCGGCGCAGTCGTCCATCGTCAGGGAGGCGAGCCGTGACTTCTCGGTCAGCAGGCCCGGCTGACCGGGCAGCAGGTATCCGCTGGGCAGGCGGGCGTCGAAGCCGTGCCCCGGAAGGTCGACGGCCACGCTCGCGGCGCCGAGCCCGGCCAGTGTGCGCTGCGTCGCCGCCCACTGTCCGGAGCTGTGCCAAGCGCCGTGCACGAGAACGAAGACGGTGTCGGTCAGAGGTGCGTTCTTCATGGCTCCATTCCAGGCAGGAACCACGGCGCCATCCACTCCCAGATCCGGTAGGTGGCCTGGCGATATCTTTGAGGTCTTGTCCAACAAGTGGACGGGGTCGATGGGATGGGGGCGCGTCGTGGAAGCGCGACACCTGCGGTACGCGGTCGCTCTCGCCGAGCACCACCACTTCGGTCGGGCGGCCGGCGAACTGGGCATCGCGCAGCCGCCGTTGTCCAAGCAGATCGCCGACCTGGAGCGCGAGGTCGGGGCCCGGCTCTTCGACCGCACGCGTCAGGGGGTCTTCCCGACCGCCGCGGGTGAGGCGTTCCTCGCGCGGGCACGCCGGGCGCTCGACGAGATCGCGGCCGCCACGGTCGACGCCGGCCGCGCAGCGCGCGGCGAGACGGGACGTCTGCGCCTCGGCTTCATCGCCTCGGCACTGCTCGACCCGCTGCCGGGTGTACTGAACCGCTTCCGCCGCGAACGGCCCGACGTGAGGCTGGAGTTGCACGAGATGGCGACCAGCCGCAGCGGCTCGGCCCTTGTCGGCGGGGAGCTGGACGTGGCCCTCACCCTCGGCCCGCCACGGGGCGCCGGAGCCGAGCATCTCGTGTCGGTCCCGATCGGACGCGACCACGTGATCGCCGTGGTGAGTACGGCGCACCCATACGCGGGTCAACAGACGGTAACTGCCGATCAGTTGCGACAGCAGACGCTGATCGTGTCGGCCGGCGAGGACGAGCCGGCCGTGGCCGCCGGGCTGCGGACCCTGCTGGGCGCGGACTCGCCGGCTCTCGGCGGCGCGACCGTCGCGAGGGATGTGCACACGATCATCGGCCTCGCCGCCTCGGGCGTCGGCGTCGGCCTCGGGCCTTCCCGTATGAGGGCGGTTCCGCGTCCGGGAGTGCGGTTCTGTGACGTCACCCCGCGCACGCCCCTGCCCGATCTCGTCCTGTCCTTCGCGGGCCGCGATCGCTCCCCGGTGCTGCGCGCCTTCCTCGACACCGTCCGGGAGAACTGCCCGGACGTCGGCGCCGCCCTCAACGACCGGCTACGGCACCACACTTGAGCGGTCACCGAAGGGTTGCCGACCACGGGTCGGTGCATGGGGCCGGTGCACGGGGCGAGCGCCGCCGGCCGAGGGTCGACGTAACGGGGCAAGGGGCTGGGCGCGGACCTGACGGGGCATCCGCGCGTCCCGGTCTCCGTGTGCTGCGGCCCGATCGCCGGTACGGATGCGGGCCTGGCAGCACGCCGTGCGGTCGGGTCAGTTGGTCGGGTGCCAGTCGCGGGCGAGGATCGCGTAGATGACCTCGTCGGTCCATTCGCCCTTGACGAACTCGTTCTCCACCAGGTGCGCCTCGCGCCGCATGCCCAGCTTTTCCAGGACGCGTGCCGAGGCGGCGTTGCGGCCGTCGAGGCGGCCGACGATCCGGTGCAAATCGAGTTTCTCGAAGCCCAGTTGGAGGAGCGGCCGCGTCGCCTCGGCGGCGTAGCCCCGGCCCCGGTGGTCGGGGTGCAGGACGTAGCCGATCTCGCCCTGGCGGTGGGTCCGGCTCGTCCAGTGCAGGTTGACGTCTCCGATGAGGGCGCCGGTGTCGCGCAGGGCGACCGCGAGGAGCAGGGTGTCGCCCTCGTCCTCCAGCTTGGTGAAGGTGATCCGTTCGAGGAGCTTGGCCCGCACCTCGTCGCGGGTGCGCGGCGCGGAGTACAGATAGCGGTTGACGTCCTCGCGGCGCTGGATGTCGTACAGCGCGTCGAGGTCGTCCTCGACGAAGGGGCGCAGCACGAGGCGTTCGGTGGTGATCGGATGGCCCAGGCTGATCATTCGGCTACTCCATGACCGTTGCGGTGATCGAGGCGGGTTCCTCGGGGGCCGGGGTGAACGAGCGGCCGCCGACGGCGGTGGTGGCGGTGGCCAGCGCCCCGAAGCCCACGACGAAGGTGAACGCGAGTCGGCTGCCCCCCATGTCGGCGAGCGTACCCGCGATCGCGTTTCCGGCGGACATGCCAAGCGTGAGCGCGCTCCCGACCACGGCGAAGCCCTCGGCGAGGGCCTGGCGGGGCACGATCGAGCCGACCACCGAGCTGCCGGTGATGAGGACCGGTGAGATGCCCACGCCCGACAGGATGACGAACCCGTACATGGCCGCCATCGAATCGACGAAGACCAGCGGCGCCATGGTCAGGCACAACAGCACATTGGTGGCCAGGAGTTGACGCACTACCGGGATCTTCCAGTTCACCAGGCCGAAGGCGAATCCGGCGACCATGCTGCCCACGATCATGAGCGCGAGCAGCAGGCCGGCCATCCCCGATTCGCCGTGCTTGTCGGCGAAGTTGAGGACGGCCACATCGGCCGTGCCGAGCAGGGTTCCGGTGGCGAGGTAGCCGAGCGTCAGAAGCGGCATCCCGCGCATCCGGATCACACCGATCCGCGGCCGGTCCGCGTCCGGATGGATCGTCGGCTCGGAGCGCCGCAGCGTCGCCATGACCAGGGAGCCGCCCACGGTGAGAGTGATCGCGCCGATCAGGCCGGCGCTGGGGAAGAGGTCGACGGCCAGCCAGACCACCAGGAGCGGGCCGACGATGTACACGACGTCGTCGAGGACCGCTTCCAGGGCGTACGCCGTCTGCATGCGCTTGCCGTCGTCGAGTACGGCGTTCCACCGCGCGCGCACGAGCGATCCCAGGGGCAGGGCGGAGGCTCCCGCCAGGATCGCGACGGGGAAGAACGTCCAGGAGGGCATTGCCGACTCCGCCACCAGGACGAGGCCGAGGATCCCGCAGGTGTGGATGAGCGTCGACCACAGGATGACCGGTCGCTGGCCGCGCCGGTCGGCGAGGCGCGCGAGGAACGGCGCGGTGAAGGCGTTGGAGAGGCCGAACGCCCCGGCGACCGCGCCGCCCAGCGTGTAGGAACCGGTGAGCGCCTCGACCATCAGCAGACAGCCGAGCGTCCGCATGGACATGGGTATCCGGCCGATGAAACCGGCGGCCACGAAGGCCGCGGCACCCGGCACTTTCACCAGGTCGCGGTAGGAACGCATGAGCAGAATCTCCTTATCGAGCCCGGCAGCAGCCGTTGTGCGCCCACTCCGGCTCGTGCCAGTAGTGGTCGTCGCGGGGGAGGGCGGTCGGGGCGTCGGCATGGACCCGAGTGCCGGGCCGGGCCATCCCGTCGGCCTTCAACTGCCGGAAGGGGGAGAGGAGTTCGGGCACGGTCCGCACCTGGCCGCCCACCAGTACGGTCCGCACGGCGGCCGCCGCCCGGATGTCGTGCAGCGGATCGCCCTCGACGAGGACGAGGTCGGCGAGCTTTCCGACGGCGATGGACCCGACCTTGTCGTCGATCCCGAGACACCTGGCCGCGTTGCCGGTCGCCGTGGTCAGCGCCTCGCGGGGGGTGAAGCCGTACTTCACCATGGCCCGCAGGTTCTGGTGGAGACTGATGCCGACGTCGTCCAGCGCGGCGTCGGTCCCGGCGACCACGAGACCCCCGGCCCGGTGCACCCGCAGCAGCATCTCCGCGTCGCCCATGGTCCACGCGTGGTTCACGTCGGACCCGGGGCCGCCGTCGGCATCCGCGGCCTTTTGCAGGAGCCGCTGGTACTCCCAGTCGGGATAGAGCACCTTGGTGCGGTCGTCGTCGATCAGCGAGCGGTCGCCCACGAACAACTCACTGGCGAAGATGGTCGTCGTCGAGATCCACATGCCACTCGCGGCGAGGATCGCGACGGAGTCCGACGCGGTGCGCCCGCCGGCGTAGCTCAACGTCCGCGAATAGCCCAGGCGGTTGCCGCCGCCGGTGTGCTCCATGCCGTCAAGTCCCGTGTGGGCGGCGGGATACAGATAGTGGGACGTCACCGGGATGCCCCGCTCGTGCGCCCAGGACACCACGCGCTTCTCGAACGACACCGGCAGCCGCATATAGGACTTCACGAGGTCGTAGTCGAGTCCGCGCGCCCGCTCCAGCTCCCGTTCCAGCTGCTCGGGCGTGAACACCGGGCGCATGAAGTTGTAGTACGCGCGCGTGCCGTCGAGCGCCTCCCCGGTGCCCAGGTAGCGCGGGCCGACACGGGAGCCGCTCGCCAGGGCCTCCCGCGTCTCGACCATCTGGTAGGCGGGGTCGCCGGGGGAGCGGCTGGTGGTGATGCCGTACGACAGCCAGAGCCGACCGGCGCGGTCGCCCCACTGGCGGCCGCGGATGTGCCAGTGGTTGTGGGTGTCGATCAGGCCCGGCATGACGGTGAGCCCGGACGCGTCGACCACCCGGCCACCGCGCCCGGCGCCGCGCGGCAGGAGCGCAGCGATCTTCCCGTCCTCGATGACGAGGTCCACGTCGCGGCGCAGCTCCGCGCTGGTTCCGTCCCAGATCGCGCCGGCGCGCACCACGACCCGCTCGGGCCGGTCGGCGGCCCGCCAGGACAGGTGGACCGGGATGGTGCGGGGGCGGCCGCCGTCGACGGAGACCGTGCGCAGGGCGCCGTTGGAGAGGTAGAGGACGGTCCGGCCGTCCGCGCTCACCGAGATCGAGTCGGTGACCTCGTCGGTGAGTCTGCTCGGCGCGCCGGTGATGTGGCCGCTCGCGTCGACCGGCACCCGCCACGCCAGGCTCTCCATCGCGAAGACGAAGTACTTTCCGTCGCCCGTCCACACGGGCCCGTCGTCACCCCGGGTGGCTATGGACCGGTCGGTGGCCACGGCCTCGTACCGGATCTGGTTGCCGTGCAGGTCGACGGTGAGGATCTGGTTGTGACCCGCGCGGGAGCGCTGGGAGTACGGTCGGATCGCGGCGAGCGAGAGGCGGGCGGAGTCGGGGGACCAACTCGGCCTGCCCGGCTGGTACATGGCGGGCAGGACCTTGGTGGCGGCCTTGGCCGCGAGGTCGAAGACCCAGGTCGCCCCGCTCTCGTCCTGGTACGCGATCTTCGCGCCGTCCGGGGACCAGCGGGGGGTGAGCTGGGCGTTGGGCAGATCGGTGAGCCGCTCGGAGCGGCCGGTGGCGAGGTCGTGGCGCCAGAGGTTGGCGGTGCCCGCACGGTCGCTGACGTAGACGAGCGAGCGCCCGTCGGGCGACCAGTCGGGGTCCGTGTTGAAGTAGCCGTCCGACACGATCCTTTGGGGCCGGCCTCCGATCCGCAGCAGCCACAGGGCGTTGAGCGCGCGGAAGGCGATCCGGGAGCCGTCCGGCGAGAGGACGGGCCCCGCTATCCCCTTGAGGTCGAAGGGGCCGGTGGCGGCCAGGTCCCTGACCTTGCGACGGTAGTCCCGGCGCGCCAGCGGCACGACCGCGGTGAACGCGATGTCTCGTACGGCGCCCGGGAGTTCACGGCGGCGGATCCTCCCGTCGGAGGTGTAGAGGAGTTCCTTGGCGGACACCCAGCCCGGCGCGAACGGCGACACGTCCTCGTCCCCGCTCACCACCGTGTCCCCGATGACGAGTTCGCCGCGGGGGCCGCTCACCCGCGTGTAGCCGAGCGTCCTGCCGTCCCGGGCGAGCTGCGGTCCGTAGAACGTCGCGTCGCCCTCGGCGGTGACCAGCTGTTCACGGCGGCCCGAGGCCACGTCGACGGCCTCGATGACGGAGAAGTCGACGACGTAGACCACGCGGGAGCCGTCGGGCGACCAGGACGGCATGGTGTACGCGTGGCCCTCGTCCACGAGCGCGCGGATCGTGCCGGTGGCCCACTCCAGGAGGCAGATCCGGCTGCGCCCACCCTGGTCCGACGCGTACACGACGTACCTGCCGTCGGGTGAGAACCGGGGCTCCAGGTCGTAGCCGGGTCCGCTGGTCAGCCGGCGCAGGCCCGAGCCGTCCGCGTCGATCCGCCACAGGTTGTAGACGCCGTCGCGGAACGACTGGAAGACCAGGCTCTTACCGTCGGGCGACCAGTCGGGCTGGGTGGCGTCCTGTACGTCGTCGGTGAGCCGGCGCGCCTGCCCGCCACCGGCGGGCACCAGCCAGATCGAGTTGAGCGCGTCCATGGCCAGGGTGCGGCCGTCGGGCGACATCACCGCACGGAGGTTGGAGCCCTCGTGCACCGCCACCGACCGCGCGGTCCCGTCCGTGTCCTGGGCGGCCACCGCCCGGCCCCCGGGGCCCACCAGCGAGGGGGCGAGCCAGAGGGCTTCGGCCGCCACCGCGAGTCCGCCGCTGTAGCGCAGCACCTCGCGGCGTCGGATCTGGTTCGGTTCACTATCGCTTGCGGACACTAAGACCTCGATCTTCGCTGGCGGCAACGGGCAGGAACGCGGAGCATCGACGAGCAGAAGCGGAAGTGCGGGAACAGCGACGGTCCGCGGGGCGACTTCCGCCGCCCCGCGGACCGTGGTGGATCACGCCTCGGCGCGACTGGCCTCGTAGTAGTCCTGGAGCATCTTGACCAGACTCGGGTGGATCCTGGACGCGGCGAGCAGCTCGGGCGGCGGCGTGAACTGCGGGTCGAAGTCCTCCGCCCACTCCTGGTACGACGGGCGCATGTTGTACTCGACGATGACCGGCCAGTCGACGGTGACCTGCCAGTTGTACTCCCAACCGGTGGCCAGCATGTGGGTCACCGCCTGATTCACGGCCTCATCGCGGCTCATCGGCTGGATCGGCGCCCGCACCGGCCGGAAACGGTCGATGTCCAGCTCCGGCTTCTCGCCGAGGATCCGGGCGGCCATCTCCTTGGCGAGCAGCGGGGACAGGTGCAGACCGTCCCGGTAGGTGCCGGTCATCATCCACAGACCGGCCAGCCCCTCCGTCTCGCCGAGCAGCGGGAAGGCGTCCAGGGAGACCGGCCGGTTGCCGACCTGCAACTTGGCGAGGCCACCGTTCCACAGTCCGGTACGGACCTGGCGGTGCGCACAGTCGAGGAGGAACTGGACGTCCCGCAGGACCGGGGTGTCCATCGGCTCCGGCGAGATGATGTTGGTGGCGCCGACGTACACCTGTCCGTCGCCGCGCGGCACGATGTGCAGACCGCAGGCGAACGCCCGGTTCGGGGTGCGGATGACGCTGCGGGGCACGGTGTTGTCGTCGGTCTGGATGATTGCGGACACGCCGTAGCCGCTGATCAGTCGGGGCACCCTACGGGCGATGTCGGGCACCGTGTCGAGGAGGTCCTGGCACCGGACGCCCGCCGCGAGCACGACGTCCTTCGCGCGGAGGGTGTCCCCGGATTCCAGGACCACCCCTTCGATCGTGCCGTTGCCGTATTCGAGCCGCACGGCGTGCTCGGCGATGAGCACCCCGCCGGTGCTCAGATAGGCCGCCTGGAGCTGGTCGAGCAGCCGGTGCGAGTCCACCGCGTGCTCGCCGGGGATGAAGAACGCCTTCAGCGAACGCTGGCTCGCGTGGGCCTCCATCCACTCGATGTCGGCCGGGTCGAGGTCCTCGTAGGGCTCGTCGTATCGGTCCAACTCGGTGCGGATCGCCTCGTAGTTGCCCTCGTCGATGCCGGGGTGGCCCACCGTGTTCAGATGGACGATCGTCCCGTCGGCGGTCTGGACGTTGGCCTGGCCGGTCTCCTCGGCGAGCTGCTGCGACCACTCGGGCCACATCTTGCGGGACTGGATGTCCATCTCCAGCTTGTACCGGCCGTGTTCGCTGGCCACCAGCGTGGTGGTGACCTCACCGAAGCAGCCGTTCATCGCGCCGGCCGCGGTCGACGCCGCCCACGGGCGGTGCGGCTGCCCGAGCAGGGCGACCCGTATCTTGCGGCGGGCCAGCGTGAGCGCCAGCGAGAGGCCGAGCGCCCCGTTGCCGACGACGATGACGTCGTAGGACTGCTTGTCTTCCTGAGTGATCGTCACGGTAGTGCTGTCTCCTCATGGATGGGAAAGCAAGGTGCGGCTGCCAGAACAAGTGCGTGGGGCAAGCGATGTGATGATGAGTCAGCTGCTTATGTGGTCCAGCGCCAGGGCCTTGGCGGCGGTCTCCAGGTGCTCGCGCTCGTGCAGGGCGGACAGGGCGAGGCGGACGAGTCCGGTGCCCTTGGCCACCGTCGGGAAGAACGCGGGCAGCACCAGCACGCCGGCCGCCCGCAGCCTTCTGGCGGCCGCGAACCCCTCCTCCTCGGTGGGGTAGTGCGCGCCCCGAACCGGCGAACGCAACCCGGCGTTGACCAACTGCCCGCCGGTGAGCGCGTCGAGTTCGTCGGCGTTGCGCCAGAGCCGCTGTTGCAGCGCGGCCACCTCGCCGTTGAGGTGCAGGTGGGCGGCGGCGACATCGGCGGCCAGCATCGGCAGCATGATCGAATGGCCGAACACCAGGGGGTTGGCGAACTTCCGCAGCACACGTACGTCGGCGTCGGCGGGGACCAGGGCGAAGCCGCCCGCCCCGCCGAACCCCTTGGAGAGCGAACCCGCGATCACCACGTTCGGCGGGAGCCGGTCGCCGAACTCCTCGAAGGCGTAACCGCCGCCCAGGGGGCCCGCGATGGAGATGCCGTGCGCGTCGTCGACGTACAGATGGCCGCCGTACGGTTCCAGGGCCGCGCGCAGACCCACCACATCGATCAGACCACCCATCGAGCCGACGCCGTCGACCAGCACGATCGGTGTGCGCCCGGCCGCACCGCAGTCCCCGAGGACGCGGCCGAGCGCCTCCTGATCGGCGAGGTCGAAGCGGTGCAGCGGGCCGATCTGCTCCAGGATGCCCCGGATGACCTGCATGGAGGCGTGGGCCGTGCGGTCCACGATGAACGTCACGCCGCGGGGTGAGACCGGATAGCTGGGCAGCGCACCGGATCCGAGGAGCGGCAGCAGCCCCAGATGGACATTGCCGACGGAGGTGAAGGCGACGGCCTTGTTGCCGTGGTACACGGTCGAGAGCAGTTCCTCCAGCTCGCCGAGGTAGACCGGGCGCATCCGGTTACGGGACGACGACAGGTGCGCGCCGTAGCGCCGCAACCCCTCGGTTGCGGCGTCGACCAGGGCGGGGTGCTCCTCCAGACCGAGGTAGGAGCAGGACACGAACTCCACCGACTCCGAGCCGTCCTCCAGGCGGACACGCTTGCCCTTGCGCTCGGTGACGACGTGTCCGGTCAGGCCCTCGTTGAAGGCGCGGTCCATCGAGTCGGAGGTCTTGCTGATCCGGGACTCGACCCAGTTCGCTGGGTTCGACTCCTTCTCTGCCAGGGGCATCGTGCCCCTCCCGTCTCCCGTGGGATCGTGCGAGGTGGGCGAAGTCGCGGTGGAGCGTGGGGTGTTCATTTCCTCGAAGGCGTGGGCGCAGACGGCGGCGTAGTGCTCGCCGTGGGAGCCGAGGAACCCCCGGCATTCGTCGAGCAGCGTGGCGAAGTCGGCCACGCCTCCGATGTGGTCGGCGAGCCGCCGCAGCCCCTGGGCCAGCGCCTCGCGGGCGGCCGGCGCCTGCGGGTTGGCGGCCTGTACGTCCCAGTACACCTCCGGGGAACCGGCGGTGATGCGGGCCAGCAGGGCGAGCAGCATCGTGGCCGGCGGCGGTGCGATTGCCCGCAACTCCACGATGTTCACGTCGAGTTGAGTTACGGCGAGACCGAAGCTGAGGACGGCCGCGTGGGTGAGTGCCTGTGATGCGGCGGCGAGGCGGTCGTGGTCGTGTTCGTCGACCCGGACCACTCGGCCGCCCCAGTCCTCGATGAGTCGCAGCAACTCCGCACCGCGCGGCCCCCCGTGGACGACGACGGTGGCGACCGGCCGGCCCTCGATGCCGAGCGAGGGCGCGAACATCGGGTTGAGACCGACCGCTTCGAGCCCGTCGGCCGACTCGCGCACCAGCTTGATGAACGGCGTCTTGACCGACAGGGTGTCCACGAGCAGCGTGCCGGGCCGCAGCATCCCGGTCAACGACTTGATCGCCGACAGGGCGACCTGTTCGGGAACGGCCAATACCACCGTGTCCGCGCCGCCCAGTTCCCGAGCCAACTCCGTGTCGATGTCGGTGAGATCGCCGCGTTGGATCCGGGGGAGCGCGGGGTCGTCCTGGAGGCCGGGCGCGCGGTCGACGACCAGGACATCGGCGCCGGAGCGCGAGAGCAGCCGGGCGAACAAGGTGCCCACGGCCCCCGCCCCGACGACGACAACGCGACCCAGCACATCGGCGGTCATCGACTCAACTCCGCGCGCTCGACGATCACTTGAGAGGCCGGCTCGGTGGCGGTCTTGGCGCTGGCGGCCACCGCCGCGAGCATGGCCCGCGACTTGACGACCGTCTCCGTGTACTCCTCCTCCGGGTCGGACAGGGCGACAATGGCGCCCCCCACCCCGAAGCTGGTCCGTCCGCTCGCCGACACCAGCGTGCGGATGACGATGCTCAGATCGGCCGCCCCGCTGAGCGAGAACCAGCCGAGCGCCCCCGAATAGACACCGCGCGGCCCGTCCTCCAGCCGGTCGATGATCTCCATGGTGCGCAGCTTGGGCGCTCCCGTCATCGAACCGCCAGGAAACGCCGCCCGCACGCACGACACCGCGGACTCCGACGGGCGCAGCCGGCCCCGGATCGTCGACACCAACTGGTGCACCGGCGCGTACGTCTCCACGTCGAACAGCACGGGCACGTGCACGCTGCCGACATCGCACACCACGTTGAGGTCGTTGCGGACCAGGTCCACGATCATCAGGTTCTCGGCCCGGTCCTTCTCGTGGCCGAACAGGTCGGCGCGCAGCGCCTCGTCCTCGCTCGGGGTCGCACCGCGTGGCCGCGTCCCCTTGATCGGCTTGGACTCGGCGATCCGGTCGGCGCCGATCGACAGGAACCGTTCCGGTGAGGCGCTCAACACCGCGAGGTCCTCGAAGTCGAGCAGCGCCCCGTACGGCACCGGGCTGATCCGGCGCAGCTGGGTGTAGGTGCGCAGCGGGTCGACCACTTCGGCCGCCCCGACCATGTTGGTCAGGCAGATCTCGTACGACTCCCCGTCGCGGATCTCGTCCAGGCAGTGCGCGATGCGCTTGAGGTACGCCTCCTTGTCGTGGCGCGGGCGGGGCTGATGATGGTCGGGTCCGGCGGTGAGCACCGCGGGCGGCACCTCCCGGGACGCGTCCGGGGACGGGATCGCACGCAGCCGTTCCGCGGTGTCCGCCAGCCAGGACTCGGCCTGCGCCGGGCCGGTGCCCGCTCCCTCGCCGTCGCTGAGGGCGAGCAGATAGGTGGTGCGCTCCAGGTGGTCGAGGACCACCAGCCGGTCGACGAACACCATCGCCGCGTCGGGTGTCGGGGAGCGGTGGGCCGCGCGGCCGCCGGTCTCCGCCTTCAACTCGTACCCCAGATAGCCGACATAGCCGAGGTTGAAGTCGAACGGGAGCCCCTCGGGCGTGGGCACCGCACGGCGGCGCAACCGCTCGTCGAGGTAGTCGAAGAAGTGCTGCCGGATCCGCCGCGTCCGGCCGTCGGCGCGCCGCACGCTGACCGTGTGGTCCGCGACCTCGTGGGTGATGTACTCGGCCAGCGGTCCGTCGGCGGCCCCGAGGAACGAGAACCGGGAAAGGCCGTCGATCACGGAACTGCTGTCGAGCCAGAAACTGAGCCCGGAGTCCGCGAACAGGTCCCGGTAGACCGCGTCGGCGCCGGGCAGGTGGGGCACCTCGCGGACGTGCACCCGAAGAGCGCTGTCACCGGACCGAGCCGGCGTACGCGTCGACGGTGCCGCGGCGCGCGCGACGCGGGGTGCCACCGTCGTCGGCTTGCGGACCCAACCGCGCGCCATATCACGGAAGTTGGCAAGCAGTTCCCTGCCGTACTCGCTGCCGATGGACTCCGGGTGGAACTGCACCCCCCAGATGGGCTCCGTACGGTGCCGCAGTGCCATGACGACGCCGTCCGGGGTCCAGGCGATGGTTTCGAGCTCCTCGGGCACCTCGGTCACCGCGAGCGAGTGGTAGCGCACCACCGAGAACGGCGAGGGCAGGCCCTTGAGGATGTCGACATCGCTGTGGAGGACCGGCGAGACCCTGCCGTGCATCGGCTGCGGCGCGTGCGCCACGGCGCCGCCGAACAGATGGCTGATGCCCTGGTGGCCGAGGCAGACGCCAAGGGTGGGCAGACCGCCGGAGCGAATCGCCGCCGCGCTCACACCGAAGTCCCGTTCGCGATCCGGCCGGCCGGGGCCCGGGGAGACGACCAGAGCGTCGAATGCGGCGAAGTCGAGGTCGTGGACGTTCACGTCATTGCGGACGACCGTCGGCGGCCGGCCGTTCACCTCGCCGAGGTATTGGTAGAGGTTGTAGGTGAAGGAATCGTAGTTGTCTATCAGGAGTGTGCGCATCCCAGCATTCCCCCGTAGTCAAGCTCATTCTGGAGTGCCGCCCACGACTGCCTTCGGGAAGGTGGCGGCGGGCCCCGCTATCACCAGGTCCTCCACCCGGCAGGTCTCATCGACGATCACGTCGTAGAGGCGGCGAAGGAAATCGCGGTCGACACCGTGGGCCGCGCCGTATTCCGCCGCCCTCTGCTGAACGATGCCGATGCGATGGGGTTGCATCATGGGGACGTCGTTCTCACGCTTGTAATCCGCTATGCGCACACAGCATTCGATGCGCTGCCTGATGATGTCAAGGAGCTTCTCATCGATGCGGTCGAGTTCTCCGCGTAGGACTTCGAGTGGGTCCGAATTACCGACGGGCATGTCACATCCTCTGGTAGAGAACCGGCACTTTGTTCCGTTCGGTCTGCGCGAACTTCTCCAGGCCCGTCCGCTCCACCGTGAATTCGACACACCTCGGACCGGTGATGACCTGGTGGATGTGATGGGCCGCGTGCAGTGCTTCGGCGACGGCCGCCGTGGTGATTCCGGCCGGCGTCCTGGGCGAGAGCAGCAACTTCACTCGGTAGTGGGGGAACTCCCAGAGCACCTGGAATTGGCAGTCGGCCGGGTCCACGACACCCAACACGGCCAATCGCTCCATGAGGTGGTCGGACGAGACCTTCCAGGTGTCCACGATCAGCGTCTGGCCGGTGCGGCCCAGCAACGTCAGCCGCGGTGTCGGGCTGCCGCACGCGCACCCCGGCGGGTCCAGTCGGCCGCGGTCCCCGATCCAATAGCGGAACAGGGCCATCCCGGTGGTGGTGAGGGGAGTGACGAGCACGGCCCCGGGACGGCCCGCGGGCACGGGCTCACCTGTGCTTTCGTCGACGATCTCCACCACCACGGCGTCCTCGTGCACATGGTGCTCCGTCGCGGAGACGTGCGCGCACTGGTATCCGATCGGACCGGTCTCGGTCGTCGAGTACGCGAAGGAACGGACCGTCAGTTCCGGTGCCGCGGCGGCGATCGCGTCCCTGCGCACCTGCCCGACCGGTTCTCCCATGTAGAGGATCCGCCTCAGGTGCGGCACCGTCCGCGCGGTCTCGGTCGTGACGAGTTCCGCGCCGTGTGAAGGCGAGGCGACGATCGTGTCGATTCCGTGCTCGCTCACCAGTTCGGCTATATGGGCCATGGCGGGTTTGCTGCCGAGCGGGAAGGCGAGGGCGGGGATCAGTTGGAGCACGTCCTGCACGAAGGTGAAGGCGCCACCCAGTTCCGCCGGGTGCATGCAGTTCGCCACCCGGCGGGGCAGGGGGGACGCGGCGTCACGGAGGCCCCGGGCGCCGAGCCGGTTCACCTGGCGGGTGAACTGCCAGGAGTGGTAGAGGACTTTGTCGAGTCCCGAAGTCCCGCTGGAGCGGATCACCAGGCCCGTTTCCCCGCCGTCGATGAGGAATTCGTCCGACCCCGGTGGACAGCCCTCGGCGAGCTCCTGCGGCGTCAGCATCGGTAACCGGGCCAGTTCGGACGGGTGGGTCACGTGGGCAAGGGTCGGCCAACGCCGGTGCACCGAGGGGCTGTTGAGGGCCGCCGCAACCATGGCCCGCACATTGTCGTCCCGCAGTCGTTCCAGATCCGGTCGGCTGAGCGTGCTGAGGCGATCGGCGAGCCTTATCGCGTCATCGCCGGCGACGTCGTTCGGGCGTGTGTGTGTCTCGGTTGCCATGATGAGCGGGCCGATAACCCTTCTGGTAAGTGCACGACGGCGTCGCATCGCGCACATTCGGGCCTGCGGCCCAGTGCGCGCTGCCTTGAGATCGACATCTGTTTTGACGCTGAGATCGATATGTCAACGTGGTGCCCAGTGCGGTGCCGCGGTCAAAGACCCGGCTATTCGACGCGATTGTCCACGGATGCCATGCGAAGATCGGCACGGCCAAACGGATGGTGATACTCCACAACCGTCAAAATCCCCGCTGTTGCCGCAGCATTGCATGGCGCTCGGCTGTTGACAAGGGGTCTCCGGTTCGACCGAAATGCGTTGTCGGCATTCCGGTTCGGTGGCACTTCGCAGGGATTCGCGGGGTCGCCGACAAGCCAAGTGGCTTATTCGCCATGATCGCTGTGGCTGGTTGTCGCCGTGTACGTTCCGTATCGCGGAGCGGGCTGGTTATCCTGGCCGCTATCTGACGCAGCGCGTTTCGGGGGACCCTCGGGAAGGGGTGGCGCTTCGCTTCACGTGGCTCCGTGGCCACGTCTCCGTGATCGACTTTCCAAGAGAGCCGCTGTCGGCCGAGTGCCGACGGTGCTGCTGACACGCGGATTTCCAGTGCAATGCCGGCCCGGTGCCGGAAACGGGAGGCGCGCGTTCTTCTGGCGCGCCCCGAACAAAGGTGTCGCGCGATGTGGGCGCGACGCCCCGGTGTGCTGCTTATGGACGCTAATCGACGAATTAGGTGCCTATGAAAAGTACCGTGCGTTCCAACGACGTGTTCGGCCTGGCGGGACCGCCGCCGAAGGACCCGGCGCCGGGGGCCGTGTCGCTCCCCGCGGAACTGCGACGACGACTGCGCGAGGCCCTGGACCGCCCCGCCGCCCACCAACCGGACTGGGCCGATCCGGCGCAAGTGTCGCAGGTGAGGACGGTATTGGAGAGCGCGCTCCCCATCGCCGTACCCGCCGAAGTGGACCGACTGCGCGAGCGCTTGGCCGAAGTGGCGCACGGCAGGGCGTTCTTGTTGCAGGCCGGCGACTGCGCGGAGACCTTCGCGGGGAACACCGAGACCCCTCTGCGCTCGACCATCCGGACCATCTTGCAGATGGCGGTGGTGCTGACCTATGGAGCGAGCCTGCCCGTCGTGAAGGTGGGGCGGATCGCCGGACAGTACGCCAAGCCCCGCTCCTCGGCGACCGACGCGCGGGGCCTGCCGTCCTACCTGGGCGACATGGTCAACTCCGCCGAGCCCACCCCGGCGGCCCGCACTCCCGATCCGTCACGCATGATCCGGGCCCACGCCAACGCCGGGGCGACGATGAACCTGGTGCGGTCCCTGAACACCGCGGGCCTGGCCGACCTGCGTCAACTCCACGACTGGAACAAGGACTTCGTGCGCGACTCACCGTCCGGGCGCAGGTACGAGGCGGTGGCCGCCGAGATCGACCGGGGGCTGCGCTTCATGTCCGCCTGCCGCGCCGACGACGCCCAGGTGCGGGGCACGGAGATCTTCGCCAGCCACGAGGCACTCGTCCTGGACTACGAACGGTCGATGCTCCGCCTGGACACCAGCAGAGGGCCGCGACTCTACGACGTATCAGCGCACTTCCTCTGGATCGGGGAGCGCACCCGGCAGTTGAGCGGGGCCCACGTCGCACTGGCCGAGCTGGTGGCGAACCCCATCGGGGTGAAACTCGGCCCGAACGTCACCCCCGAACAGGCGGCCGAGTACGTGGAACGCCTGGATCCGCACGGGGTGCCGGGCCGGCTGACGCTGATCACCCGGATGGGCAGCGAACGGGTCCGTGACGTGCTGCCCACGGTGGTGGAGAAGGTGACCGCGACCGGCCACCACGTGATCTGGCAGTGCGACCCGATGCACGGCAACACCCATACCTCGGCCAGCGGCTACAAGACCCGCCATTTCGACCGGATCGTGGACGAGGTGCGCGGCTTCTTCGACGTCCACCGGCACCTGGGCACCCACCCCGGCGGCATCCACGTCGAACTGACCGGCCAGGACGTCACGGAGTGCCTCGGCGGCGGCCAGAAGATCGCCGACACCGATCTCGCCGGACGCTACGAGACCGCCTGCGACCCCCGGCTCAACGCGCAGCAATCCCTCGAACTGGCCTTCCTGGTAGCCGAGATGTTCCGCCCGGGGAAGGAGGCCGCGCCCAGTCGTTGAGGGCGTACGCGTCATGCCTTGTCCAGGATCTGACGCACCGCGTCCCGCACGGCGGCCCAGGCGGAGGAGCCAGGCCTGACGACGTCGACGTGGCTCGCGCCCGGCACCTCGACGAGGGTGCCTCCGGCCGCGGCCCGGTAGCTGCGGGAAACGGACACCGGCACCATCTCGTCCAGCTCGCCGTGGACGAGGAACACCGGGATCCCCAACTCCCCGAAGCGGGCCGGGTCGGTGGCCGCGTACCGGTCGGGCACATCGTCCGGGCCGCCCCCGAGGACATGTGCCACCGCACCATTGTCCAGGTTCAACCGATGTGATTCGGCCATGTCCGCCAGGGCGGCCAGCGCGACGACTCCGGCCACCTTGGCAGGATGCGCACGCCATCCGGGCGTCCCGGGCGCGAGCCGGTGGCGGAGCGCGGCCCACAGCCCGAGCTGTCCACCGGCCGAATGCCCGACGTACACCACCGCGTCGAGATCGACCCGGCCCGGATACCCGCGCTCGATGAGGGCGGGCAGCGCGTCGAGGGCCTGGGCGACATCGGTGAACGTCGTGGGCCAGCCGCCGCCCGCGCCGGTCCGCCGGTACTCCACGTTGGCCACGGCGATCCCGTCCGCCGTGAGCGAGTCGGTCGCCTTCGCGAGGTAGTGACGGTCGTTCTGCGCGCGCCAGAAGCCGCCGTGCAGCAGCACCACCAGGGGCACGGGTCCGACCGCGGGGGCCGGGACGACGAGGTCGACGACCTGATCGGGCTCGGGCCCGTATCTCACCGTGGAGCGGTCGTTCACCGTGACGCACCTCGCGGATGGGATGGGCAACGTGAGGCCGCCCAGGATCCCGCCCCGGCGCGCGGACATCAATACCTCGTGCGTAGGGGTGCGTTGAATTCGGCCAGGGCGAGGGCGAAGGCGAGGGACAAGGGCAGGGGAGGGGGCAGGAGGGGCTCGGGGCTATGGAACAAAGCCGTTCAGCGTCTCTTCACCCGGACTGAGGGGTGACGCCGCCAAGGGTCTTCATGTGCGTGCCAGCGTGCGTCGGACCGCGGCTGCCGAAGGGTGGCCCGTACCGATCCGGAGGGCCTTTGTGAAGCGCACCGCACCGTTGTCCGCCGCCGTGGCCGTCTCGCTCGCCGCGAGCCTGCTGTTCACCTCGGGCACCGCCTCCGCGTCGCAGGGGCACGACGGGTCACGCACCGATCGTGATCTGTACGGAACCAAGGCCCCGTACATACCGCAGGGGAGTCCGGGCGACTACCAGCGGGCCCCGAAGGGTTACGTGCCGGTCTTCACCGAGAATGTGGCCCGTCACGGCTCCCGCGCCATGACGGACAGCGCCGACGGCGACGCCGTGCTCGCCCTGGTGCGCACGGCACAGGATCAGGGGCGGCTCACCAATCTCAGCGCACGCCTGGGACCCCAGGTCCAGTCACTGCTGGACGCGGCCTCCGCGCTCGGTTATGGCGGGCTGTCCGCCCGCGGTGCCCAGGAGCACCGGCAGACCGCGCTGCGCATGGAGCAGCGGTTGCCGTCCCTGTTCGCGCGCATCGCGGCCCGGCACGAGCCCGTAGTGGTGGAGACGTCCGGGGTGCCGCGCGCCGTGGCGAGCGCCGACGCGTTCACGGCCGCGCTGGTCGCCGGCGATCCCGCACTGGCGGACCTGGTCGAGCCACCGGTCACCGACAAGAACCTGCTGTACTTCCACAAGCAGCCGCAGAACGCCGACTACCAGGCGTATGTGAAGAGCGATCCACAGCTGGCCGAGGTCCTCGCCCGGATCGACGGTGACCCCCGCACCGCCGAGGCGGCCCACCGGGTCGTCGCGCGCCTCTTCCGGGCGGACTTCACCGCGGCGCTCTCCACGGAGCAGCAGATCTCCTTCGCCCGTTCGCTGTACCAGCTCTACAGCGCGGCGCCGGACCTCAGCGTGGAGGCGCCGACCGTCGATCTCACCCCCTTCCTGGACCGCCGCGACGCGCGCTGGTTCGCCTACCTCGACGACGCCGAGGAGTTCTACCAGAAGGGGCCCGCCTTCAGCGGGCGCACCATCACGTACAAGATGGCCGACGTCCTCCTCGACGACCTCCTGGCCCAGGCCGAGGCCAAGGCGGCCGGGACCCGTGACAACGGCGCGGTCCTGCGGTTCACGCACGCCGAGGAGATCGAGCCGCTGGCCGCGCTGATGGGACTGCCCGCGAGCACCGCGCCCGCCGAACCCGACCGGCCGTACACCTACGGGAACAACCCGTGGCGCGGAGCCGAGGTGTCACCGATGGCCGCGAACATCCAGTGGGACCTCTTCGCGAACACGCCCGCCAAGGACCGTCCAGCCACCTACCTGGTGCGCATGCTCTACAACGAGAAGGAGACGGCCTTCAAGTGGTCCTGCAAGCCCGTCGCCAAGCACAGCTACTTCTACGAACTCGACGAGCTCAAGCGCTGCCTCACCCGCAGCTGACCCGCCGCCGCCACTCGGCCGGGTCCGGCTTCAGACCTCGATATCGGGTGGTGGGGTGCGGGGGTTTCCTTCGATTTTGGGGGTGGTGTGTGGTCCGGGCCACGCGTCTCGAAGGGTACGTACGGTGACATTCGGTTAGTTTCGGGCATTTGGGCGGTGAGGCGGCCCACAGGACCCACGTCACATACGGCCGGGGTTAGTGGGTTGAGGTGCCGCGAGACCGTGTGCCGACAGGGCTGTCACCTGGGGGTTTGGTGCAGGTGGTGGGTGGGTCGGAGGTCCTTGGGTGTGGGGTGGGGTAGTAGGTGGGGGGCATTGCCAGGGTGCTGGTGGGTGGGTAGAACTGGATGAGTCGCCGGGCGGCACGGGGTGGTTTCACCCGCCGCAGACGAACCCCCTTGCTTGTGTGAGTGGCTTCCGCATGTCCCTGGCATGCCGCGACCGTCCTTGTTCCCTTTGGAAGGCTTCTCTGTGTCCAACGCTGTCATCCGCCGTATCGCCGCTTCGAAGAAGACTCTCGCGGGTACCGTCGTCGCCGTGGGTGTCGCCGGTTCTCTGTTCGCCACGGTTCCCGCTCAGGCGGCTCCGGTGAACGCGAAGGCGATCGCCCAGCAGATGATCAAGGACCCGGCTCAGTTCGCGGCGTTCAGCAAGATCGTGTCGCAGGAGAGTGGCTGGGACCACACCGCCACGAACTCCTCCTCGGGTGCGTATGGTCTGGTCCAGGCGCTGCCGGCGTCGAAGATGGCCTCTGCCGGTGCGGACTGGAAGACCAACCCCGCGACCCAGATCAAGTGGGGCCTGGACTACATGAACTCCCGCTACGGCAGCCCCGTCGGCGCCTGGAACTTCTGGCAGAACCACCACTGGTACTGAGCCACACCCAGTCGTACCGGGCCGCACTGAGGCACCCGTAAGACACCCAGACACACCACAACGCTCGGCCGGGACCCCCGGCCGAGCGTTGTGGTGTGTCTGGGTCGAGCCGTGACCTCAGTTGGTGGTGTGGGTGGGGTAGACCTGGACGTCGGTGTAAGCGCCCTTTATCTGACCGTCGCCCGCGGGCCACTTCAGGGTCACGCTGTGGGTCTCGTTGGGGGGCGTCACCAGGATGTTGGTGGGGTGGGTGAGGCTCTTGCCGGTCCGGTCGAGGGTGTAGGCGAGGTCGAAGACGGCGGCGTCGCCGGGCTTCAGGGTGGTGATGCGCGGCTGGGCGGGACCGCGTTCGATGGGGTTCGAGGTGTGGTCGGCGTCCTTGATGTCGACGCCCGCGAAGCCGGTGGCCGAGCAGGTGGTGGAACCCCGGTTGATCATGGTGATGTCGACCCTGCCGGAGTCCTTGTCGGTCGCGGCGTTCCGGGCGTCGATCGCCAGGTCCGCCGTCTTGCAGAACGGGGTCTTGCCGTCGCTCTTGCCCTGGCCGTTGGCGGAGCCCGCCGGGGCTTTGGTGTTTTTACCGGTGCCCGAGTTCCCGCTCCCGGCGTCCGAGCCGCCCGCGCCTGAGCCGTCCTCCGGCTTCGAGCCGCCGTTCGAGGACGAAGAAGACGGGTGCGAGGAGGCCGTGGCGGGCGCGCCCTGTGCGGAGTCGTCGCCACCGCAGGCGGTGAGCGAGAGGGCGGGGGCCATGCCGATGGTGGCGAGAGCGGCGATGCGGGTGTGCTTCACGGTGGTCCCCCAGAAGGAGTGCGGTGCGGGCGTCGAAGATATTTGTATCTCGCACCGAGTTACAGATGGTCACCCGTGATGTCTCTGTTCTGCCACAGGCGGGTTGACCACACGCACGCGTCAACACCCGCATGGCGACAGGCGGTTGGCCTGGATGCGGCCGCCGTCGGGTCCACGCGCCGCGAGGTGAACGACCGGGCGTGCCATCGGAGTTCGGCGCGGGCGGGACATCAACGCCGGCCGAATCCGAGGGGCTCGCAAGGCAGGGCTCGCGGGGCTCGCAGGGCTCCCGGGGTCGGCCCGAGTCGCCGCCCATGCGGGTCGGCTCAGGCTTCGGCTTGGAGGCGCAGGCCCGTCAGGGTCAGGTCCAGCGCGGCGCGGAACTGGTCGATGTCGTCGTGCCCGTCGAACTCGTCGATGATCTCGTGCACGAAGGGGAAGTCCGCGGAGTCGAGCTCCCGCCAGGCCGCGGCGTAGCGGCCGAGGAACTCCTCGCGGTTCACGGCGCCGTCGAGGATCTCCTGGGGCGGCTCCTGGCCCAGGTCGACGGCTGAGCCGACGACCACCCCCACCACCGCGGACACCGCGTGGAACCGCTGGCGCGCAGTGAGATCCAGGCGAAGGGTCTGCTCCCCGAGCCTCTCGTACACGCGCAGGGCATTGCCCTGGACATCGGTGTTGCGCATGAAGTAGGCGCCCAGCCACGGTCGTTTCACGATCGTGTCGAACAGGGTCAGCGCCATCGCGCGGAGGTCGTCGATCGGGTCGTCGCTGTGCGGCAGCGCCTCGATGTCGGCGAGTGCCGCGGCCATGACGTGGTCGGTGGCGCGGTCGAGCAGTTCGTCCTTGCTCGCCACGTACCAGTAGATGCTGGCGACGCCGCCCCCGAGACGCTGCGCGAGTGCCCGGAACGTCAGCGCGGGCGCCCCGGCCTCATCGAGCAGGGCCACCGCTTCGGCGAGCACGGACTCCATCGAATGTGAGGCCCGTCGGCGCCCACCCCGGGAGCGTTCCTGCTGGCCGGCCATCGCTTCTCCCTCGCCCTTTGCGTCGTATCGAACCTTGTTCTATCGTATCGCATCGTACGCCGTTCGATAGCCGAACGGCGTTCGATCGAGAGGACTCGTCATGACCACAGCCCCGCCTCCACCTGCCTCACGGGCCTACCCCTCCCTGCGCGCGGCGTGGATCCCCCTGGCCGCCCTCTGTCTGGCCTTCTTCGTCGAGATGGTCGACAACACGTTGCTGTCGATCGCGTTGCCCACCATCGGCCGCGACCTCGGCAGCGGAACGACCGCGCTGCAATGGGTCACCGGCGCGTACTCGCTGACCTTCGGCGGCCTGCTGCTCACCGCGGGATCGATGGCCGACCGGTTCGGGCGCCGTCGCGTGCTGCTGATCGGGCTCGCCGTGTTCGGCTCGCTTAGCCTGTGCGTCGTCCTGGTCTCCACGGCCGGCGAGCTCATCGCCCTGCGGGCCGCGCTCGGCATAGCCGCCGCCGCGATGGCCCCGATCACGAACTCGCTGGTCTTCCGGCTGTTCGACGACAAGGCCCTGCGCATGCGCGCCATGACGGTGATGATCATCGTCGGGATGTCCGGATTCGTCCTCGGTCCGCTGCTCGGCGGCACCGCACTGGCCCACGCGCGGTGGGAGTGGCTGCTCGTCGTCAACGCCCCGATCGCGCTGCTCGCGTGCATCGGTGTCCGGTTCGGCGTCCCGGCCGACCGCCCGCAAGACCTCACCAAGGACGCGCTCGACCTGCCGGGTGCCGTCCTGAGCGTCGCGGCCATCGGGCTCGCCTGCTACTCCTTGACCAGCGGCGTCGAGCACGGCTGGCTGTCCGCGATCACCCTCGCGTCGATCATTGGCGCGGTCGCCGCCGCGATCGCGTTCGTACGGCATGAACGCCGCAGCGCCGCGCCCATGCTGGACCTGAAGGTGTTCGCCAACGGCACCGTCCGCGGCGCCGTCATCGCGCAGATCGGGACGTCCATCGCGATGGCCAGCGTCATGTTCGGGCTGATCCTGCACTTCCAGTACGCCTATGGGTGGAGCCCCGTACGGGCCGGACTGGCGAACCTGCCGATCATCGTGACCATGTTGACCGCGACCCCACTGTCCGAGTGGCTCGCGCGCCGGTTCGGCCACCGCATCGCCTGCCTCGTGGGTGCGGCGTGCCTGGCCGGGGCGCTGGCCGGTCTCTCCTGGGGCGTCGACCACGGGTATGCCGCCATCGCGGTCTGCATGGTCCTCATGACCGTGGGGCTGCGCACCGTCATGACGATCTGCGCCGTCGCGCTCGTCGACGCGATGCCGAGCAACCGCACCTCGCTCGGCGCCGCCCTCAACGACACCGCGCAGGAGGTCGGGTCCAGCGTAGGCACCGCCGTGGTGGGCACGCTCATCGCCGCCCTGGTCACCACCCAGCTGCCTGCCGGGACGTGGAGCAGCGGCCTTGTCACGTCGTTCTTCCACGGCGAACGGATCACTTACGCCCTGCTCGCCGTCGTCGTCGGGGTGATCTCGGCCGGCGGCGCGCTGAGCCTCACCCACTCCCACACCGTCGACGAGCCCGCCGCCGAGGAGCCTGCCGCCGCGGAGGTCGCCTGACCGGTGGTGGGCGGAAGGTGTCCTCGGCCCGGGCGAGCAGTCGTGCGCCCTCCTCGGTCAGGGCCAACAGATGGGACCTGCGGTCCGCGGGATCGGCCTGCCGGACCACCCACCCCCGCTTCTCCAGGCGGTCGACGCCCTTGCTGGTCGCGCCCACGCCGATGGCGAACTCCGTTGCCAGGTCCGCGACCCGGGAGTCGGGGTGCTCCCGAAGGAAGCGCAGGAACTCGTACTGCGACATGACGATCCCGTGCCGCTCGCGCAGCGGGACGTGCAGCGCGTTGTACAGCCGAGTCTCCGGACAAGGGGGCCGCGCGCCCGCCGTGGACTACCGCCTCGCCCCCGAACACCCCTTCCCGGCCGGCCTGCTCGGGGTCCTGGCCCGCGAGGTACAGGGCGCCGGTGCCGCTCAGGCGCTCGCCCGCGCGGCCTTCTTCCTCAGCCAGCACCTCTCCGCCGCCTGACCCCACATCGGGCCGACCACTGTTGGGGGGCCAGTCAGCTGGACGGGCCGATCAGCTGGAGGTCCACGTAACCCGAGTTGGGGTTCGCGCCCGACGGGTCGCCGTCGCCCGTGTCGATCGCGGTCAACTTCCAGAGGCGGCCCGCGAATTCGAGGGTGTCGCCGACTCGCGCGTCCGAGTACACGCCACCCCCGCCGGCGCGGCTCGTGACCGAGATGTCGGCGCGGGCCGGGTCGGCGGCGACGTCCTGGAGGACCGCGCTGATCGCGCCGTGCTCCTCCGTGTTCGGGACGTGCCAGCGCAGACGCAGACGGCCGTCCGTCAGGGCAGGCCACTTCGGGTCCACGACGTTGGGTACGGGCGGCTGGGTCACGGTGGTCCCGTCCTTCGGTGTGAGTACGACCCGGTAGGTGCAGATCTGGGAGACGGTGAAGGCCTTGCCGTGCACCGTGAGAGCCTGGCCGAGCCGTACGGGCCAGGACTCGGTGCCTGCCTGCGCGGTGCCCGTGCCCGTGCCGTTGGTCAGGGTCGCCGTACGGTGCGTACCGTCCGAGCCGCCCTCCTTGTACAGCACCGGGCCGGCCCCGCCGGGCAGCACCTCCGAGCCGCCGCGCAGGACGTGCAGGCCCTTGGCGGTCGGGGAGCCTTCGCACGGGGGGCCCTTGTCGGGCGGGGGCGCGGGGGTGTGGCTGGGCGGCGCGGACGTCGCCGTCTCGGTGTCCGAGGCGGCCGAACCGGATGCGCCACCGCAGCCCGCCGCCAGCATCATCACGCATCCCGCCAATGCGGCGGCACGCGCGAAACGTACGGCGGCTGTCACTTGGGAACCTCCAGGGCCTGCGGACTGTTGAAGAACTTCTTGTACTGCTCCGGCGTGGCCACGATGTCCGCGTGCGGCGGGCCCCAGGGGTTGCCCAGGACGATGTTGTCGCCCTGGAAACCCTTCACGTAGTACACGTGCCGGGTCGAGAACGTCTCTCCCCACAGGCCCTTGCCCTTGGTCTTGTCGTCGTCACCACTGCCGGTGGCCACGATAATCGGGTGGCCGGACTCGAAGCTCTTGCGCAGTGCCGGAACGTTGTTGCTGATGCCGTCCGAGTCGTTTCCCGTCACGTACGGCGGCGCCTTGTCCGTGTTGTCCCACTCGGTGGCCCCGTAGGTCCCGTGCTCCGCGCGGTCGTACTTCCTGTTGCCGCCCTTGCCGTCCGGTGCGCCGCCGTCATCGCCGCCGTACACCAGGGCGAAGGCCTTCTCGTAGTACGCCGGCCAGGTCGAACCGTTGGCGGAGGCACCCATCACTTTGCCGTGCTGGTCCAGCGGCAGATCGGGCGTGACCGTCACCCAGTGCTTGTTGCCGTCCTTGTCCCAGATGCGCACGTTCACCGTGCCGTTCGGGTTCTGGACGAGGCCGTCCCGGATGAACTGGGGGTTCACCTGGGCGGTCGAGGTCAGTGACGCTATGTACCAGCAGTCCGCGAAACGCCCCTGCTTGATGTCGGCGGCCGTGATCTCCTTGCCGTCGGTGCCCGGCGCGAACAGGGGGTCGCCGGGGAGGCCCCAGTGCATCCCCTTCGCCTGGTCTCCGCTCTGCGCGTTCTGGCCGTCCAGAAAGGCGTCCGTGGTGTCGAAGCCCGGCTGCATCCCGGGGAACGCGGACTGTGCCTTCGCCCAGTGTGAGGGGCCCAGCTTCGCCAGGATCGAGCTGAGGTGGTCGCGGCGCTCGCTGTCGGGGAGGCCGTTCTCGTCCCACCACTTCCAACCACTGTCGTCCGTGTCGGTCACCAGGTCGTTGTAACGCTTGAGATCGGCCTCCGGCACCTTGTCGAAGAAGGCGTCGAGTTCGGCCGGTGTCATGCCCTCCAGCATCCGCCTGACCTTCTGGAGGTCGTCGCGGTTGCCGTTGGTGCCGAAGTCCTTGCCGTCGAGTTCGTGGAACTTCTTCAGCGCGTCGGTGATGTCCTTCTCGTTGGGGGCGTCCTCGTCCGCGAAGAGGAGGGCGGGGTCGACGGCGTACCCGTGCTCGATGAGCACCTTGACCTCGTCCAGCTGCTTGCTGCGGCGTTCCATCGAGTCCGCCATGTCGCCCAACTCGCCGCCGAGCACGCCCGGCAGGGATGAGGGGCCGCCGAAGAACGGGAAGGTGAGGACCTGCCCGACCAGGGGGCTCAGCAGCGGATCGGTGGTGGCGGGCTTGCCGTTCAGGAGCTGCTGCGCCTCGGTGAGGAGCCAGGCCAGGTCCTTGTGAATCGCCCGCGCGTCATCGCCCTGCTTGCGCAGGCCGGAGGCGAGAGAGCGTATCTCGGTGGTGTCGAAGCCGCGGAAGTCGGTCAATTCCCTGCCCCGGCCCCTGCCTTGGGCTTGGCGCCCGCCGCCTTCGCCTGCTCGTCCAAGCTGGTGGCCTCGGCCTCCCAGCGGCCCGCGTCGTGGAGGAGCGCTGACGCCATCTGGTTGACGGAAGTCTTGCGGTTCACCAACGTGCCCGTCGACCGGGTGGCGAACGGACCCCGCCAGATCGCCGGATCGGACTGCGCCGCCTTCTTCGCCGAGCCGTCCAGGAGGGGGCCGAGCCGCTTGGCGAGCTCGCGGGCCTTCCGGGCACACTCGCGCAAGTCATTGGCGCGCTTCTTCAACTGCTCCGGGGTTTCCCCCGGCGTATCGTCAGGTCGCCCCACGTCTTCCAACCCCCGTCACTCGCACGACCCGTCCTGCCCCATCGCCAGAACCGGCAGGCGAGACTAACACCTCCCTCAACTCCGGTTCCGTGCGAAGCGATCGGGGCGCCGCGGCGCCGGGCAGCGGCAGGTGGCTCACCGTTCCTCCATCGCGGATCGCGGATCGCGGGGCCGTAGCCACGGCGAGTGCGTCGATGGAGCGGCAGGGTGGACACCGGCGCGTGACCAAGGGCTGTCCCGCTGTTCCGGCCCAGTGATGGCAGGGGCTGGGGGCTGGCATGATGACTTCCATGACTGCACAACGAAAGGCCGATGCCGCGTAGACGGCCGAACGCCCTGCGCGCCGAACAGTGTGGCCCACGTACCTGGGAGGTCCTGTCCTCCGGCCGGATCCGCGGGCTCTCTGCCTCCACCAGCCTTGCGATACATCGGGTGGAGTGGCGTTCCGGCGACTACTACGTCTACCCCGGCGCCACTGAACGCGCGTTGAGGCGGTATCAAGAGTTCCTGGCACCGCAGGGATGCGGTCCTCTCTATCCGCGGTATGCGGGGTGCTCATGCCGCGATTGTTCCTTCGACGACGTGCGGCATGCACGCGACGTGCTGGAGCAGGTCCTTCAGGAGCTGCCTCCCCGATCTCGCCTGGAGCTGAAACGCCAAGTGGTGTTCCTGGACACCGCATATCTCGGGCGCACCTTGCCCGATCCCTTCGCCCATCAGCGACAGCGGCGCTCTGATCTGTGGTGGCGTCGCCGTCTCGCCGACGGCGAAGAGGGCGGGTAACGGCCTTCTGCCCACTCCGCCACAGTGAAATGATCACAACGTGACTGGTGTGATCACGGCGTCGTAGCCGTCCTGGATAGCCCCGTTCACCGGGCTGAGCCCTCGCTGCTTTGGCGAGTTGGTGAGGACACTGCGCGGTGAAGGGGCGGATTCGGTCCGGCGGGGCCGGCCATGGGGTTTGCCGTTGGAGGACCTGATGATGCTGGTCGCGGCGTACTGGCGCACCAACTTGACCTTGCGCCAGCTCGCCCCGCTGTTCGGTGTCTCGAAGTCCGCTGCCGACCGCATCATCAACCACCTCGGCCCCCTGCTCGCGTTCAAGCCCCGGAAGCAGTTCCGCAAGGACACCGTGCTCATCGTGGACGGCACGCTGGTGCCCACCCGCGACCACACGGTGGCCGAGCAGTCGAAGAACTACCGGTACTCCACCAACCACCAGGTCGTCATCGACGCCGACACCCGCCTGGTCGTCGTGGTGGGCCAGCCCCTGCCCGGCAGCCGCAACGACTGCAAGGCGTGGGCGGAATCCGGCGCCAAAGCTGCCGTCGGCAAGACGATGACGATCGCCGACGTCGGCTATCCAGGCACCGGACTCGTGATGCCCCACCACGCCATGCTCGGCAACGCCCGCCTGCACAGCCTCAACCTCGCCGGATTGGCAACGTCGCCGACGACCGAGCCGCCACGCCCCGCCAACTCGAAGATCATTTACGGGACGTCCCTTAGGCACCCCGGACGTCGCGCGGACACGGGCGCCGTGCTCACAACGGCGTGGGCAAGGGGCTGACGGGGCCTCGAAGGCGGGCCGTGAAATAGCCAGCGGAGCCAGGAGCGTGGCCAAACCCTCGACCCGTCGAACTGGCGTGCACTACGCCGTGCTCGGCATCGCACGGATGCACAACCTCGCCCTCACGAGGTGAATCGTCCGCCCGAGTCGGGGAGCTCGCGCGCCGCCGGACCGGAGATCATTTACGGGACAGCTCTCAGTAACTGTCGTAGGTGGGCTTGCCGTTCGGCCGGTAGATGCCGAGGACGGTGCCGCCCTTCGTCGTCGTGACGCTGACCGGCTCCAGCGCGGTGGGGATCGCTCCCTCGGCGAACAGCCGCTTGCCGGTGCCGATGATCACCGGGTGAATGGTCAGCCGGTACTCGTCTACGAGGTCGTGCCGCATCAGGGTCTGGGCGAGGTCGCCACTGCCGACGACGTTGATGTTGCCGCCGTCGGACGCCTTCAACGTGCGCAGGGCCTCGACAGTGTCGCCCTCCAGCAGGGTGGAGTTCTGCCACTCGACGGACGTCAGGGTCCGGGAGGCCACGTACTTGTGCATGCCGTTCATCTGGGCGGTGAACGGATTGTCGGGGTCGGCGCTCGGCCAGTACGACGCGAAGATCTCGTACGTCTTGCGGCCGAGCAGCATCGCGTCGGAGTGCTGGTACCAGCCGGCGATGCCCGCGCCGACCTCGTCGTCGGACGCCGCCTTCTGCCAGCCGCCGTGCGTGAAGCCACTCTCCGCGTCCTCGTCCGGGCCACCCGGCGCCTGCATGACGCCGTCGAGCGTCAGGAACGTACAAACGATGATCTTGCGCATGGTGTGCTCCCTTTGTCGTTGAGGGGTAGACCGCACCTCCGCCAAAAAGTAATCGGCGAACCCGCGACGCACGGGAGTGCGCCTCGCGAAACGCCGGCCGCCGCCCGCGGCTGGAGCACGTCTCTGGCGCTCGCCGTCCAGCGTCGGCGAAAACCACGGCGTGGGCCAACGCCATGTCGTACGCCCTCGTGCAGCGCTACGGCCGGTGGCCGTCGGTGGCGCTGGGCGCACGACGAGGCTGGAGTACCTCGCCGGGTGGATCGAGGCCGACGTACGCGGACCCGTTGCCGGAGCCGCAGCCCCCGCCGGGCGCGGTTGCGCTCCCGCACGCCCCCGCCTTCCCCAGCGGAAAGCTCCCTGCGCACCGTGGTCTTCAGCTCCGGCGTCGTGGTCGTATGGGGAGTGGCGGGGCCGCGCCTGTTCACCATGACGAGCGGTGTGAGGCGGGCCGTGTCGTGCCTGGCCGTCCGACGTGAAACGAAACGGAGACGACATGAGCCGCGAGCCGTTCCCTCCCTTCGATACGTTCGATCTGTCGCAGCTGCGCGGCCTACCGCCGCGGGAGGAGAACCCCGAGGCCGCCCGAGCCGAGGCCGTCGTGCGTGAGGAGTTGCTGGCGGTCGGCCTGACGCAGCCGGACCACGCGGCCTACACCAGCATGACGAGATATCTGTTCCCGGTGACGCCGGCCGATCGGCTCATCCCCATGGGGCTGCTCAACGACATCCTCTTCTACGTCGACGACCGGTACAGCCCGCACCGGTCCAGTCTTGACGACACCATGTCCCCGGACGTGGTCGAGGCGATGGACAAGGCGATCGACGCGTTGCGCAACGGCGTCGTCGCGGGGACCGCCCTGCCGGACAGCGAAGCGATCAGCAGAGGGTTTGCGCGCGTCCATGATCTGCTCGCGCACCGCGCCCCACCGCTGCTCCGCGAGCGCATCGCCACAGCCGTCGAACAGTGCCTGCTGGCCATGAGACGGCCGGTGAAGGACATCTACGTGGACGGAATTCCGGACCCCGAGCGCTACACCCGCATTCGCTACCACGATTCCGGGATGAAGGTGGAAGTCGAACTGGCCGACTTCGCCCGCGGGTTCCTCCTGCCGGACGAGGTGATCCGCCACCCCGTCATCGCCCGGGCCCGCGACATCACGGTCCACATCGGCGGACTGATGAACGACCTGTTCTCCTACCAGAAGGAGGTGGTCCGCAATGGGCAGATGTTCAACCTCGTCCCCGTGATGCAAGGCGCGTTGAACTGCTCGCCCCAGGAGGCGTTCTCCGCCGCGGTGCGGTACGTCAATGAGCTGACGGCCGAGTTCGAGCAACTCGCGCCCACCGCAAGCGAGTTCGCCGAGCCCTGCCCGGCCGGACAGGTCGCGGCGTACCTGGAATCGCTCGCGGATCAGATAGCGGCGACGTACAACTGGCAGTTCTACACCAGCCGTTACAAGGCGGTGGACTCGGTGGTTCCGTTGCTTCGAGTCGACGGTGTGTGACGGCAGGTGATGGGGGGCGTCCCCGGATGGGCCGGCCTCATTCGGCGTCGCCCGAAGCAGTAACCGACGCGTGATGTTACGAGTGCGACGACGGAAGCAGCTGCTGGTACGTCGTCGGCGTGAGGTGGCTGGAGGAATCGAGGGGCGAGCCGCACACCATCAACTTCGTTCGATCGCTGGGCAGTTAAGGACCGGTCGACGCCTCATCCGTCAGCTGCCGCAATGCCGGATCGTCGCCGAGCTTCCGGCCCACCACCTCGTGCAGGCGGTCCATCCCGGCGTCCAGCACCCGGTCGACCTCCCCGTCGGCCCGCCCGGCCATGCGTTGGGCCTTGCGGACCGCCCACGCGAGGTACCCGGTCGCGATCTCGATGCCCGTCACCGCACCCCCTACGGCCAGTGCTGACTTCACGACGGACCGTACCGCTCGCAGGGCGGCGAAATCGAGGGGCGGACCGCCGTGGAGTTCGCGGTGCGTGAGGCCGAGGTGCACGGTGCCGGACGCGTCCGGTCGCGGAGCGAAACGGCCCGGGAAACCCGGCGCGTCCAGACCAGCGGAGCGAAACGGCCCGGGCAATCCGGCGCATCCGGACCACCGGCCTCGCGCCTCACGGCACCGGATACTCGCGTCGCTCAGGGCATGCCCGCCGATGCTCCCGTGGCCGCCGACCGGGTGAAAGGCGCGGTCGAGGCACGGCCGGAGATCGTCGCGGAGGCGCCCGCACGGCACTCTTGGGCGCGGCGCGTGGCGCGCGGGGCCGATCCGCCGGTGGTCGGGCGGCCCGTCGGCGCAAGGGCCCCTGGGCATGCGAGGCGGCACCGTCCACCACTGCGTACCGCACCACGCGTCCCACCCGGGACCGCGATTCCGCGCCAGTCAGGAATGACGGGCCGCATGCGCGTCGTCGCGCGTGGTACCCGCACCCCCCGACGAAGCACCGGGAACGACCAAACAACCGGGAACGACGAAACACCGAGAACGAGGAGTCACCGTGACGAACGACCGCGAGGTCGACCTGGCAGCTCTGAACGCACACTGGAGGGCGGCCAACTACCTGGCCGTGGGCCAGATCTACTTGATGGCCAACCCGTTGCTGACCGAGCCGCTGCGTCCCGAACACATCAAGCCTCGGCTGCTCGGCCACTGGGGCACGTCGCCCGGGTTGAACCTGGTCCACACCCACCTCAACAGGGTCATCCGGGACCGCGACCTGAACGCGATGTGCGTCTGGGGCCCGGGCCACGGAGGGCCTGCCGTGCTCGCCAACTCCTGGCTGGACGGCTCCTATTCACAGGTCTACCCGGACGTGAGCCGCGACGCCGCGGGCATGGGGCGGCTGTTCCGCCAGTTCTCCTTCCCGGGCGGGGTGCCCAGCCATGTCGCGCCCGAGACGCCCGGCTCCATCCACGAGGGCGGTGAACTGGGCTACTCCCTCGCCCACGCCTACGGGGCCGCCTTCGACAACCCCGGTCTCCTGGTCGCCTGCGTGATCGGCGACGGTGAGGCCGAAACGGGACCGCTGGCCGCCTCCTGGCACTCCAACAAGTTCCTCGACCCGGCGCGTGACGGTGCCGTCCTGCCGATCCTCCACCTCAACGGCTACAAGATCGCCAACCCGACCGTCCTGTCCCGTATCCCACAGGCCGAACTCGACTCGCTGCTCACGGGCTACGGGTACGCGCCGATCCACGTGACCGGGTCCGACCCCGACGCGGTGCACCTGAGCATGGCGCGCGCCATGGACGACGCCCTGGAGCGGATCGCGCGGGCCAGGGAGCAGGGCAGTGGCCGGCCGGCGTGGCCGATGATCGTGCTGCGCACGCCCAAGGGCTGGACCGGTCCGGTGGAGGTGGACGGCGTACCGGTCGAGGGGACCTGGCGCTCCCACCAGGTGCCGCTCACCACCGTTCGCGAAAACCCCGAGCACCTGCGGCAGTTGGAGAGCTGGCTGCGTTCGTACCGGCCGCAGGAACTCTTCGACACCGACGGGCGCCCGACCGAACAGGTCCTGGCCTGCGTGCCGGACGGGGAGCTGTGCCTGGGGGCCAATCCGCACGCCAACGGCGGTCTGCTGACCCGGGACCTGCCCATCCCGCCCCTGGAGCACTTCGCGGTCCCGGCCGACAAGCCCGGCGCCACCCTGCACGAGCCGACCCGGGTGCTGGGCGGCCTGCTCGCCCGGATCGCGGCCGATACCGCCGAAAGCCGGAACTTCCGGGTGGTGGGACCGGACGAGACCGCCTCCAACCGGCTGGAAGCGATCTACGACGTCACGGGCAAGGCCTGGCAGGCGGAGATCCTGGAGAGCGACGAGCACCTCGCCCGGGACGGCCGGGTGATGGAAATCCTCTCCGAACACCTCTGCCAGGGCTGGCTTGAGGGCTACAACCTCACCGGCCGCCACGGTCTCTTCTCCTGCTACGAAGCGTTCGTCCACATCGTCGACTCCATGGTCAACCAGCACATCAAATGGCTGAAGACCTCGCGCCGGCTGCCGTGGCGGGCACCCATCCCCTCCCTCAACTACCTTCTGACGTCGCACGTCTGGCGCCAGGACCACAACGGCTTCTCGCACCAGGACCCGGGGTTCGTCGACCACGTGCTGAACAAGAGCCCCGAGGTCGTCCGGGTCTATCTGCCGCCGGACGCCAACACCCTGCTCTCCGTGGCCGACCACGTCCTGCGCAGCCGCGACTACGTCAACGTGATCGTCGCGGGGAAGCAGCCCTGCTTCGACTGGCTGTCCCTCGACGAAGCCCGCGCGCACTGCGCACGCGGTGCCGGAATCTGGGAGTGGGCCGGTACGGAGGACGGCACACGGGAGCCGGATGTGGTCCTGGCCTGCGCGGGCGACGTCCCCACCCAGGAGGTGCTCGCCGCCGCGTCCCTGCTTCGCCGACACCTGCCCGACCTGGCGGTCCGGGTGGTCAACGTCGTCGACATGACCAAGCTGCTGCCCAGGGAGGAACACCCGCACGGAATGGCGGACTTGGAGTACGACGCGCTGTTCACCCCGGACAGGCCGGTGATCTTCGCCTACCACGGCTACCCCTGGCTCATCCACCGTCTCGCCTACCGCCGCACCGGCCATGCCAACCTGCACGTACGCGGCTACAAGGAGTCCGGCACCACCACGACCCCCTTCGACATGGTCGTACTCAACGACCTCGACCGGTTCCGCCTGGTCATGGACGTCATCGACCGCGTTCCGGGTCTGGCCACCCGCGCTGCCGGTGTCCGGCAAACCATGACCGACCACCGCACGCGCCACCATGCGTGGATCCGCGAACACGGCACCGACCTTCCCGAGGTCGCCGACTGGTCCTGGAGCGAGTGACCGAGTAATGGTCCCGCCGCCCCGGTCATGCGCCTACGGGTGCGTCACTCGGGGCGGCTGAAGAGGTGGGCGGCCCAGAGCAGGGCCACGGTTCCGCAGGCCAGCAAGAGTCCGGCCTCCAGGAGGAGCGGGGGGTGCCAGTGGGACCACTGGACGCCGGTGTCGGCCGCCCCGCCCGGGACGCGGAGCGCGATGCAGCGGCGGAGCAGATCCACTCCGTAGGCGAGGGGGTTGACGGCGGCCACCGCGTGGGCCCAGCCCGGCAGGTTCTTCAGGGGGAAGAAGCCGCCGGACAGGAGTACCAGCGGCATCATCACCAGGCCCAGCAGCATGTTGAAGACTTCGGGCCGGCTGAGGGTCACGGCCAGCGCCAGCGCCAACGCCGTGAGCGTGAAGGACGTAATGATCATGCCGGCGAGGAGCAGCGTCAGGAGGAGCGGATCGTAGGGAAGGCCGATGGTGCCGACCAGGGTGAGCAGGACGGCGCCCTGCACCGTGGAGACGATGGTGCCGCCGGCGCAGCATCCGAGGAGCAGGGTGGGGCGGCTCACGGGCGCCATCAGGAGTTCGCGCAGATAGCCGCTCTGGCGGTCGGTGATCAGGCGGATGCCGACCATGATGGTCGGCGTCTGCACCGTCATCATCAGCACCCCGGGGAAAAGGTACGTCTGGTAGCCGACGCCCAGCGTGGCGTCGGGGATCAGCGCCGCCAGACCGCCCCCCAGGATGAAGAGATACAGCACCGGCTGGACCAGCATCAGCGCGGTGTGGACGGGCTGGGACGCCAGACGCAGCAGGTCGCGGTGGACCAGCGCGTGAACCGCACGCGCTTCGTGGCGCAGCCGGGGTACCGCCGCTCGGCCGGTGTCGCCGTGGGCGCCGGGCCCGTCCGGCGTCGTGGCGTCCGGGGCCGGCAGCGTGGGCGCGGTCATGAGGCCTCCTTGGCAGCCGCCGCCGCGGTGCCCGGCGTCGTGGCGGCTTGAGCCTGGTGGGGCCGGGGGGTGTGGATGCTGCGGCCGGTGTGGTGGAAGAAGACGTCGTCGAGCGTCGGCGGGGCCGAGGACGCGGAGTGCACCGCGACGCCGTGTTCCTCAAGTGCCGCGCACAGCCGGGGAATCCAGGTACTGCCCTCGGGCAGCCGCAAGGACACCCCCGCGCTGTCCAGGGTGACGGCGGGACCTGCGGGCACGGCCCCGCGCACGATCCGACGTGCTGCCGCGTCGTCGCTCGTGCGCAGGACCACCCGGTCGTCCCCGATGGCGGCCTTCAGCGCGCCGGGCGTGCCCAGCGCCACCAGTCGGCCATGGTCGATGATGCCGAGCCGGTCGCAGTGCTCGGCCTCCTCCAGATAGTGGGTGGTGACGAACAGCGTGCTCCCGTGCTGGTCGCGCAGCACCCGCAGGTAGTCCCAGATCTGGGCGCGGGCGTGCGGGTCGAGTCCGGTGGTCGGCTCGTCGAGGAACAGGAGCTGCGGCGCGTGCAACAGGCCGCGTGCGAGCTCCAGTCGGCGCCGCATGCCGCCGGACAGCGTACGCACCAGGGAGCGCCGCCGGTCGATCAGCCCGACGTGTTCCAGCGTCTCGGTGGTGCGCAGCCGCGCGTCACGGCGGCGCAACCCATAGAGACGGGCGTGGATGAACAAGTTCTGATCAGCCGTCAGATCCGGGTCCAGGGCGCTGTGTTGGAAGAGCATCCCTACTCTTCTCCGTACCTGGTCCGGCTGTTGGAGCACATCGATGCCCGCCACCGTGGCCTGCCCGGCCGTGGGACGGGCCAGGGCGCACAGCAGGGCGACGGTGGTCGACTTGCCCGCGCCGTTGGGGCCGAGGAAAGCGAACGTCTCGCCTCGGAGCACGTCCAGATCCAGCCCTCGCACGGCATGGGTGGTGGTGCCGCCCGGGCCGGGGTAACTCTTCACCAGACCCCGCGTCGTGATGGCGTACGCGGACGGGCCGCCGGGCTCCGGCGCCTCCGGGCCCGGGGGAGTGACCGCGGGGTGGCTCGCTCGGGTGGTGGCGTCGTCTTCGGCGTGGGGCCGCATGGTCGGGTCCTTGTCTACGGGAGTGTCGTCCGCAGGCCTGCCGGTCCCGGCGGCCGTCGCTCCGGTCGACGGCCACTGAAGGCTGGCCGCCGACCGGAGGTTCATGGGCTAGGAACAGCTCACACCGACGCAGACGGTGTTGAGAAGCGTCAGCAGGCCGGTGCACGCGCACGTCCCGCCGAACTGGGCCTCGTCGACGCCTACCGGGTCCGTTTCCGGAAGGGCGTGCAAGTGGGCCAGAACCTCAAGGTCTTGGATTTCCATGCCAATCTCCTTCTGTGAGGTGTCGACAACGGTGCTGGAACCGCTGTCGTTCAGCCCGGCTGCTGGACCATCCAGTGCCGGGGGCTTGGGTGGCGGGAACGCAGCAGGAACGCCAGGATTCCCGAGGATCCGTCGCTCCAGCTCGTCGAGACCTTCCCGTGTTCGTTGGGGAAGACGACGTGCGTTCCGCGGTGCGCGCGTTCGGCGGCGATGAGGGTGGCCAGGTCGTCGGCCATCGCGCGGTAGGCCGGATCGCCGGTGGCTTCGGCCATGTCCAGGAGGAAGTCGCCGTTGCCCGCGAGGCCGTGGCACTGGGTGAGGGCGGCGCGTGTGGCGCGCTCCATGACCGCTTCCGCGGCATGGTGGGCGAGGTCGCGGAACCGTTCGTCCGCGGTTGCCTGCCACAGCCGGATCAGGAACGCCCCGACGCCCGCCGCACCGTGACACCAGTAGGGGGCCGTGGGCACGTCCGCGGTCTGGGCCGGCCACTGTGCTGTTCGGCCGACCATCAGGACGCCGGCGGCCAGCGACTCCCCGGCCGCCACGGCCAGTCGCAGGTGATCGCGGCGTCGGGAGACGGCTGCGGCGGCGAGGAGGAAACAGCCGATGCCCGCCGTGCCGTGGGCGAAACCGAGATAGCGTTTGCCGGCCTCTTGGGAGACGGCTTCCGCGGGAACGGGCCAACTCACACCGGCGGACTCCACACGCGCGGCGGCGACGAGGCGGTCGGCATCGGCGACGACCACGTCGGCCAGACGCGGGTCGCCCGTGCGATGCCACAGGTGGACGGCGGCGAGACCACTGCCAGCGCAGCCGTGCGTGATGTCGTAACTGGGGGTCGGCTCCAGTGGTGCCAGAGCCAGCGCCAGTGCCCGGTCCGTCAGTTCCTCATCGCGGACGGCCAAGCCGGCCTCGTACAGCGCCCAGGCCGTTCCGCGGCCACCGAAGTGCAGGCCTGGACGTATGGAACGGGTGTCGACGCGCGCCGCTATCCAATGTCCCGCGGTGGATATGAGTTCCGGCAGGCGCGGATCACCGGTGACCTCGTAATACCGGGTCAGAACCGCCAGCACTCCTGCCGCACCTTGTTGGACCGTGCAGGGGCCGGCCTCGCCCGCCAGCGTGGACACGGGCCACAGCCGCCCGTCGTCGGCCGGGGTCATCGAATCGACGAGGTGGTTCACCATCCCGGCGATCGCGACCTGCGTCGCGTCGGACGCGGCTCCGGTACGTATCCTCTCGCGGGTGGCGCGCTCGGGCGGCGCCGGGTTCACCTTGCGAAGGGCCTCCCGCGCAGCGGCCGGGTCCATGCGCTCGGCGGGATCGTCCCTCATCAGCCCGAGGATCACCTCGGTGACGCCGTCCGGCAGCCGCAGCATCCGTCCGCAGACGGCCAGCCAGTCGGCGAAGCGTTCCTGCGCGGGTCGGGCCGCCGGCTCCTCGACCAGCAGGTTCGCCACCTTCCCTGCGAGTACGAAGCACATCGTGGCGCCGAGGCTGTAGTAGTCGGCCGTTCGTGCGACGGGAGCGCCCACGAGTCGCTCGGGGGCACTGAAGCAAGGGGTCCCCACCGTGGTCGGGAGCATGCTGTCGCCCTCCAGGACGGCGAGCTCCAGGTCGATGAGGCGTAGTTCACCGTCGGGGCGGACCATGACGTTGCCGGGTGTGAAGTCCCTCAATATCCAACCGTGGTCGTGCGCGGAGGCGATCAGTTCCACCAGACGCCCGACCTGGGCGAGCGCGTCGCGTCGGTAGCTTTCCCTTCCGACATCGCGAAAACGCTCGGCGACCCAGGTGTTCAGGGGCACGCCCGGTATCTCCTCCTGGGCGAGGAACAGGTGCCCACCCGTCTCGAACATCGCGAGCGGTTCGGGTGCCAGTCCGGTGCCCTTGAGCTTCTCCAACGCCCGTGCCTCGGCCCGTAACCAGTCGCGGACGTCGAAGCCCGACGCATCTCCATCGACGTGCGGCCGGGCCTCTTTGAGCACCACAGCCGCGCCCGTCGTGACGTCCGTGCCCCGGTAGACGCCTCCCTTGTTCGTGTGCCGGATGGCTTCCCGTACCGAGAACCGGCCGCCGAGCAGGACGGGACCGCTCGCCGCCTTGTCGCGCTGCGGGGGGAGCGGCACCGAGGCGGGAAAGGGGCTGACCGCCCAGGGCGGCGGTGCGTACTGCCCGGTCCGTTTGTCTTCGACGGGATTGCCGTCGGGATCCTCGATGAACCAGACGAGCAGCCCGTGCTCCGACAGCCTGCGCCGGCCCACGAAGGCTCCGTAGCGGTAGTGCACCAGGCTCTGCGGGGCGTAGGGCTGGTCCGACAGGATCCGCGGCCCGGCGAGCCCCAGGGTGGCCTCGTGCAGGGCGAGCGCCAGGCGGGCCGCGTCGTCGTCGGAGGGCGGGTAGACCGTGATGAACTTTCCGGAGCTACCCCTCGGCGTGGCACGGGAGTTGAGCGCACCCACCTGTTCGAGCGATCGGGCGAACTTGAACGTCGACTCCTCCCGCAGCAGTACGTCCAGAGCCTTCACGAGAACGTGCGGCGCCGAGGCGGCGGTCGCGGAGACGTGCAGTTTCCAGCCCTGTTGACGTCGAATGCCGGACGGGCACGCGAGGCGGCACCAGGTCTCGTCCACGTCGATGGTCCAGCGCTCGCTCGTACCCGTCGCCCGCAGGGCCCGGTGGAGCAGGACTTCGAGATCGAGCTCTGTCGCGTGACTCGTCATGCGCGTCCCCCTCACGGTGAAACCGCTGGTGGAATATGCCTTCGGTAACAGAAAAACGTATAGCCTGAACCGGTGGGAAGGTACTTGGTACTGCTGGCGCACAGTGGCACTGGAACAATGGAGGGCGCAGTCCGGCGCACCTGGGGGCGCGCGGATTCGCCACGGCCCACTAATCCAAGTGTTCGACGATCCTTTCGCGCATTGCTCATTGCAGGAAGGGTGGCAATGCGGAATTACTTTCCGGCGCTAATGCTGCTTCGTGTTCACCATGCCAGATCGTGATGCGCCTTGCGCAGTGAATTGCCCATTGGTTGAAATTGTGCCCGGAGCGAGGCTGTCGGAGCCCGATGCCGCCGCGATCTGCACGCCCCACAGCTTCACTCGCACCCGGTACGCGGTAAAGAGCGGAATCCCGCCAAGATTGCCCATCTTGTCATCCGGGGGAGCGATCGAGCCATATCGGCGGTCACTGGTGCGCGCCATTCCGGCAACAGAAGATATTGAACCGTCAACTCGTCCCGGCGGGCTGTGGGAGTTGAGCTGTCCGGGCTTTGATCGCAAAAGGATCGGTTGCCACCTCTGGTCTTACAAGGCGATCGGTCGGTACGCCATGGCCTTGTCGACCACCTCGTCGGCCGAGAGGTGTTCCCGCTTTGGTGGCCAGAAGAGGAGGTCACTGACGTGGCCGGTTGGGCAGGCCAAGGCTCGGTCCAGCTTATCCAGGCAACCGTCGACTTCCGCTTCCGAGTCGAAGTCCGCGTCCATGATCCGCTGCACGAGGGCAACGGCCTCCGCCCTGTTCAATCCCGCCACGCTCATCTCGTTCACAGGGCCTACCAGCAGTACCGGCGCCGATGTCCGGAACCGGCATGGTCCACCAGCCCGGACAGCAGGGTCAACACCCCGGCCGGCCTGTGCGAGCGGCAGCCTTCACCGAGCCGCGGCGAAAATCCGGTGGCGGGCTCAGCTGGCGGCCATGAAGATCGCGGCATGAACACCTTCCTGGAGACCGGACGGCTCGTGCTGCGCGGGTTCACCGAGGCCGACGCCGACCACCTGCTCGCACTGGACAACGACCCCGACGTCATGCGCTTCATCAACGGCGGTCGACCCACAAGTCGAGAAGCGATCCAGACGCAGACCCTGCCCAGGCTCCTCCACGACTACCCGTGCTTCGGGACCCGTGGCTATTGGGCCGCAGAGGAGAAAAGCACCGGCCTCTTTCTGGGCTGGTTCGAATTCCGTCCCCTGGACGATCACAACCCCGCCGTGGTGGAACTGGGATACCGGCTGAACAAGGCCGCCTGGGGGCGCGGTTATGCCACCGAAGGATCACGGGCCCTGATCCACAAAGGCTTTACTGTTCTCGGGGTGGAGCGGGTGACCGCGAACACCATGGCGGTCAACACCGGATCCCGGCGCGTGATGGAAAAGGCGGGCCTGACGTTTCTCCGCAGCTTCACCGGGGAATGGCCGGAGGCCATCGAAGGCTCGGAGCAGGGCGAAGTCGAGTACGAGCTAACCCGGGTCAAGTGGGTGCAATACGCTTAGGAGTTCGCCGTTCGGTGGGAAGTTCAGCGGTACTGCTCCGTACATGCAGCCCTGCTTCCCGCAAACGCCCACCCCCTACCCGTGCAACCAGACCCGCAACGGGCCCAGCGTCTCAAAACCGTGACGGGCAGCGGCGTCCAGGTCCGCTCCGTGCTCGTAACCCACCACGGGCAGGGTGGGAAAGAGCTGATGCACCGCTTCCAGCACCATCGGCCACGCCCGGTCGGCGTTGCCCTCCACCGCGAAGACGTTGGAGACCCCGACTACGCTCTCGCTGCGGCTCGCCACAGCACCGGCGGCCACCTGGCCGTCAGGGGAGTACCCCATGAGTACGGACGTGTCCGGATCATCGAGCAACTCGGACCGGAAGAGGTCCGCGTTGCCGTCCCCGCCATCCCAGGCATCGGCCCACGCCCGCAACGCGTCCTGGTCGTCGACCACGCGCCAGGCGAGGTCGGACTTGATGACCGGCGCACCCGCGGGGCGGTGGATCCACTGAGCTTCGAACAACACGTCGAAGCCGGCCCCCGACAGGTCGAGGTCGGCGAAACTGTCCTTCACACTGGCCCCGGCACTGCCGATGTCGATCCGGTCGACCAGCGCGTTGGCGTGAGCCCCCGGCACCAGCGTCACGGCGTCTGGGTAGTACAGCGGCGGCCGGGCCGGGACGGTCCACGCCTCGCCTCCGAACTCGCCCTTCACGCCGTGCGACCGGCTCATCGACGCGCACCATTCGGCATTGTTGCGGGCAGCGGCCTGGATCATGGATGGGTTGATCATCGTCACAAGCGCGCATCATGACTGTCCCGGCCGGGTTCGTCGAATGGCTTTCCGTAACCGCGAGCGGAAGGGGGGCGGTACGGGGGCGGGTGACCGGCGACAGCTCCGCCGCCATTAATCGTTGGCGGAACCCCGGCAGCCACTGCTACGTTTCTGGGGCCGTGCAGGAGAGCGAGGAGGTGGTACCCGTGAACGCAGTATCGACATGGGTGCTCCCTTCTGGGGCCACGGTCGGGCGATAGGTCGTCCGGGAGCGCCGTTCCATGGCAATCCCGAAAGGCACGACCATGCACTTCACTTCTGAACAGCGTCTCGACGACGCCGTCATCGAGCGCGAATTCACCCTCGGCGACATCCCCGGCATCCTCTGGACGCCCGCATCCGCATCCGCATCCGCGCCCCCGTCCGCGCCGGCGCCGCTGATCCTGCTCGGCCCGCCTCCGCTCGGGCTGCGCAAGGCGTACCCCCGACTGGTGGCCCGGGCCCGGCATGCCGCGGCGGACGGCTTCGCCACCGCCACCATCGAGCTGCCCGGTAGTGGCGACCGGCCCCTCTGGCCCGCCGCCGAGCAGGCCCGCGCCGACCTGCGCCGGGCGATGGAGGCCGGCGAGCCGGTCACCGACGAGATCATCGACGCACTCGTCCTCCCCCTGGTCGACAGGGCGGTCCCGGAATGGCAGGGCGCGCTGGACGCTCTCTTGTCGCTGCCCGAACTCGGCGGCCCGGTCGGGTACTCGGGGGGAGTCATCTCCATCGGGACCCGGCTGGCGGTGGTCGAGCCGCGCATCTCGGCCGCCGTTCTGTTCGCCGGGAGTTTCGTCCCGCGCGCCATCCTGGAGGAGGCTCGGCAGGTCACCATTCCCCTGCACGTCCTGCTCCAGTGGGACGACGAAGGCAACGACCGGCAGGCCGCTCTGGACCTGTTCGACGCCTTCGGCTCCAAGGAGAAGACGCTGAGCGCCAATATGGGCGGGCACACCGGCGTCCCGCAGTTCGCGGGGGAGGCCGCTGCCCAGTTCTTCGCCCGACACCTGAAGTGACGCCGGTCGTCGGGGCCGTCGGGCCGTGATCCGGCGGTAGCTGTCCTGGCCGGGACCCGTCCATCCAAGGGTGGGTCCCGGCCCTTCTCGGCTCTGCTACACCGCGGGCCCCGCGACACATAGTTGGCGCCATCCGGTGCTGGGCGGCGTCATTGCGCGAACTCTGCGGCTCCCCCCCGCCTCGCGGGCCCAGCGGCTCCCGCCGACCGGCCCTCGATCCGGGTCGGCGGGAACCCCTCTGTGCGGTCAGCCGTCAGCAGTAGTTCCACACGTACCAGACGGGCGCCCAGTCGCCGTGCGGGTCGCCGTAGGGGGCGCCGGGGGTGATGTACACCAGTTCCTTGTGTTTGCCGTACATGCCGGTCTGGGTGCCGTCGGTCTGGTTGTTGAACCACGAGCCACCGCTGTTCAGGCCATCCGGATTTTCTGCATGTAGCAGTCCTTGAAGCGGAACGCGAGGTGCTTGTAGTTGGGATCCTTGTACCCGCAGAAGTAGCCCTTGGGGCAGTCCGAGGGGGCCTGTGTCGACTGCGGCTGGGCGGTCGCGGCGCTCGGCGATGCCAGAAGACCGCCCACCGCCAGCCCCGTGGCGGCCAGGCTCATGAGAAGGCTGTTCCTGAACGGCATGGGCGCATTCCTCTCTCATCGATGCATTCATGTTGTCGGTGTCGGAGGCCGCAACTGTGTTGTCCAGATGGGTCTCTGACGCTCTATCAGGCCGAGACGAACCTTTCGTGCGGTCGGCCGTGCGACTCATACTCGAACGGCTCGGTCGGCGATCGCGAACGATTCGGCCCTGACCGAACCGTGGGGGAGCGGTGGTCGACCACGCGAAGCCGGAACCGGGTGGCCGAGCAGGCTGTCGACGGGACAGGATCGGGGGATGGCGTGCTGCGCCTTCATTTCACCGCGGAGGACCTCTTGCGGGTGTCCTTCGCGCCGGAGCCTGCTCCGCTGCTGGAGCTGATGACGGTGACGGCCCTGCTCCAACGACCTTCTGTACCACCTGTGTTGAGTGGATGGCAGCGACGGACGCGCAGGGCGCTTCCGGCCGGGGCGAGCGTACTGACGTCTCTGGTGCCTCCGACCGGCCTGGGGCCCATGTTCCTCGACCCGCTCAGCCACGGATTCGAGGACGGCCTGGAGACCGTCCTCTCTACACCGGCGACACGCGTGAGATCAGAACTGGGGCGCCTCTGTCCGGACAGACGTCCCCTGACCCCGTGGATACGCAGACTGGCCGATGGCGAACGGGAGCCGTGGCGGGCGCTGGCAGGCGCGATGCGACAGGCCTATGCGGCGGTCCTGGCCGACCAGTGGCCCCTCGTCCAGTCCGCGTTCCATGCCGAACGGGCTTGGCGGACAAGGATGTTGGCGGAACACGGCATCCGGGCCACACTCGCATGCCTGGGGCCGGGCGGCCGGTGCGAAGGCACCACGCTGATCTACGACTGTCCGACGCAGACGCAGGCCCACCTGGTCGGGCACGGCATCATCCTGCTCCCGTCCGTCCTCTGGCAGGGTCGCCCGCTGCTGGCTGTCCACGACGACGGACCCAGCATCCTGTTCTACGCGGCGACCACCCCTCTGCCTCTGCTCGGCTCGCCTGCCGACATCGATGCGTACGGGGCTCTCACCGGCTTGCTGGGGCGGACCCGCGCAGCCATCGTGCACTTGCTGGTACGGCAGTGCACCACGAGTGAGGTGGCCCGGGAGCTGGGCATCAGCAAGTCCTCCGCCTCGGAACACACCAAGGCCCTACGGGCGGCCCGGCTGATCTTCACCCACCGGGAGGGAAAGACCGCCTGGCACTCGTGCACCCCACTCGGCCTCGACCTGGTGACCGGCGCGACGGCAGCCCTTCAGACTCCCCGCCGTCACTGACGCGCTCGTGGCGTCGCTACGGCAGGGTGCCTCAGCGACGGCCGTCCTCGGGGGCCTAGTCGAGCTTGGCGCCAGCGGTCTCGTACTCCTTGGCCTGGGCGGGGGTGAGAAGGCGGGAGACGCGGATGACGCTGGTCCCGTGGACGTAGTCGTATTCCCCCAGGGCGGGGATGCCTCGGGTGACGGTCTGGATGTACTTGGCGCGCGTCTCGGCATCGTTGTTGTCCGTGAAGACTTCGATGCTGCCGCCGTATCCGACATCACCGGCTTTGAGACCCTGGGTGTCAGCGGCCTTGATGCGGCTGTCAGTGAAGGTGATCTTCGATGTGTACTGGCCGGGCCTGCCGAGCAGGTGATTACCGTCGTTTTCGGCGGTGACGGTCGTGCCGAACGTGGCGGTCTTCACGCCGGCGGCAAGGGACTTGAAGGCGCTGGTTGCGTCAGTCGTGCGCGCGGCAGGGGTTGCGGGCGCGGGGCGGGGGCTGACTGCGGTGGCGGGCCGGCCGTCCGCGGTTGGCGGAGTGTTGGAGCAGCCCGGGAGGAGCAGCACGGTGGCGGCGGTGAGTGCGACAGTGGCGGTTCGGGTGAGATTCATGGGTCCCCCAACGAGATGAGGGAGCAATGACATCCCTTGATCTCGTTGCGGCGTGGGGGAGTTGCCGTTTTGTGACGGACCGTTTGCCTCAGGGGCCGGTCCGGCGTCCGGAAGGCTGAGCCGTCGCGCGGACGAGCAGCGGACGAACAGAGGACGAAACAGCGGACGGACAACAGCAGGATCCCCAGAGCGACCGGCAGGACGACGAGGATGCCCGTGCAACTGTCGGGGTTGCCCAGGAGTCAGAGGGCCAAGCCTTGGAGGACTTCAACGCCGGGGAGTTGGGCCAAGGCCCAGCCGGGGACGATCAGTTTGCCGCGGCGCCGGCCGCTGCCGATCAGGACGAACGGGGTGTCCACCACCGCCGCGTCGATGAGCAGCGGCCAAGAGGACGGCAAACCGATGGGGGTGATGCCGCCGTACTCCATTCTGCTCTCGGTGACGGCGACCTCCATCGGCGCGAACGATGCCTTGCGCGAACCGAGGTGCTTGCGGACGGAGTTGTTCACGTCGACCCGGGCGCCGGCGAGCACGAGGCAGGCGGCGAGCGTGGTGTCTCCACCGTGCTTGGCGGCCACCACGACGCAGTTCGCGGAGGCGTCGAGCGGGACGGCGTACGCCTCGGCGAAGACCGCGGTGTCGGCCTTGGCAGGATCGGTGTCGACGTAAAGGACTGCCCGGGCCGCCTCTTGGGCGCCCCAGTCCGTGAGAGCCCCCGCCACAGGCGAGGCCAGGTCGTCGAGGACATCGAGCGCGACGTGGGCAACGTCGAAGGTGCCAAAGGGGGCCGCGACTGAGGTAGCCATGGACGGACTCTAGTGCAGCGCTCTGTCTCGCCCTACGTGGGCCCGATGCCGTTGGCGCCCCCTGGGTCACGGCGGCGCGGACCACGGCGCTCGGCACTCATGCGAGTCGGCGGCCCGCACCACACCCGTGCCGTGGTGCGCGCCGCCTTTGGCCGGCCCCGCCGATGCCTGCCCGTTGTTCGGGCCTGCGCGGCGGACGTTCGGCACCGGATGAAATCCGGACGGGGCCCGGACGAAATGCGGACGGGAGCCGGACGGGAGCCGGACGGGGCCTGTTCGGCCCGCGCCGGGCAGCGGCCCAGGATCCAGTCAGGGGCGGCCGGCGACGAACCAGCGGGCTGGGAGTTGCACCGGGGTGCCGTCCGGGCGGGTCTCGCTCATGGTGAGGGCGGTCGCGCCCTCGGCGAGGACGGTGAGGCCCGCCGCGCACAGCAGGGCAGCTACTTCGCCCTCCGCGACCTCGCCGGGACGCAGGTCGTGTTCCTTGACGCGCCGCAGTTTCAGGGAGGGGCCACCGGGCTGAGCGGCGATGGCGGCGATGACTTCCTTGGCCTCCCCGGTCGGTTCAAGGACGAGGGCGCGGCCGTGCGTGCCGACGAGCCGGGCGACCGAGGCCGCAACCGCCGGGCGGTCCTCGGGGTCGCTCTGGTGCAGGACGGCCCGCATGTAGGCGTTGGTGTCGCCGAGTCGCTCGTGCAGGGCGTCGGCCTGGGTCGGGTCGGCGAGGTTGAGCTGTTCGTACGTGGCTGTTCCGGTCGGGTCGGCGCGGTGGGCGTGGGCGACCGCGGCGGCGGAGAGATCGACCCCGACGGCACGGGCGAAGCGGGTGGCGAGGAACCGGGTCTGGGTGCCGTTGCCGCACCCGAGGTCGGCGATGGGGAGGGCGGGGTCGGCGTACGGGGTGAGATGGTCGAGGTCGCGCTGCGCGGTCACGGCCGGGTCCGCGTCCCAGAAGGGTTCGCCCGTTTGGCCCGAACTCTGCTCCCAGAAGCCGTCCCAAGCGGTGCGGTATCGGTCGGACATGGTCATCCGGGTCTCCTCGCGGTGTGCGGTGTGCGGTGTGGGGGCGGGTGCTGCGTGGTCTGAGTGGGGGTGGTGGGCGGCGCGACTGGTTTGGCTCGCCTGGTGGTTACCGATACCCGCCGCGCGGCCCGCCTAGCCGCGCTCGGTCCTGGCGGCACGCTCTCGTGTAGTCCGTGGTCAGCACGCCGACTCGGCGAGTGCCGTCCGCGCCAGTTCGCGTAGCCACGCGTGTGCTGGGTCGGTGTCGTAGCGCTGGTGCCAGGACAAGTACACCGGGGCCGACGGGAGTTCGAAGGGCAGGGGGAGGAGCGTCAGGCCGAGGTCCGCGGCCGCCGAGCGCGTCGTCGACTCGGGGGCCGTGACCAAGAGGTCGGACGCGCGCACGAACGCCAGGCCCGCCGCCTCGGTCGGCGCGGACGCCACCACGTGCCGCGTGTGTCCGAGCTGCGCCAGCGCGCCGTCGAGCGCGCTCTCGAACCGTCCGCGCCGGGAAATGGTGATGTGCTCGGCCTCGGTGTACTGGGCGAGGGTGACGCCCTCGGCGCGGGCGAGCGGATGGTCCTGCCGTACTACGACGACGTGCCCGGTCCGGGCGAGGAGCTCACCCCGGACGTCGGACTGGGTCGGGCGGCTCGCATTGGCTTCGAGATCGACTTCGCCGCGCCTCAACTCCGGTGTGTCCACGCTGGATTCGGCGATGAAACGCAGCCGTACGCCCGGAGCCTGCTGACGTACCTCCGCGAGGAGTGAGGGGCCGCCGAGCGCGACGAGGGAATCGTGCCAGCGCAGGGTGAACGTCCGCTCCAGCGTCGTGAGATCGAGCTCGCGGCTCGGCGCCAGTACGCCCCGAACCTGCTGGAGCAGTTCGTGGACTTGACCGCGAATGGCGATGGCGTAAGGGGTCGGGGTCATGGTGCGTCCGGTGCGCACCAGGATCTGGTCGCCTGTCGTCTTCCGGATCCGGCCGAGGCTCCGGCTCATCGCTGGGGCCGTCACGTGCAGGCGGTCGGCCGCGCCGGCCACGCTGCCTTCGTCGAGGAGCGCGTCCAGGGCGGCGAGAAGGTTCAGATCCAGTTGCATGGGAGTCATTCTACGCGTGCTTTACATGCACTTGAGGTTAAGTGGCCGTGCCCATACCTTCGAGATGCGGGGCGAGGAACCAACCTCTCGTCCTCGCCTTCACCGCCCCTGCTGAGATGGGAGAACTGCCATGTCCGAGTTGATCCGGAGCACCGGCTACACCGGCTACACCGCAGGTTCCGCAAATGCCGCGAGCGCCGCTGGTGCCGCAACTGCTGCTGCGGCGTCCGATGCCGAACTGCTGGCGGGAACCGTGGCGGCCGTGGAGGCGGCCGGTTCGGTACTGCGCGAGCGGTTCGGCGATGTGGTGCGTCACCGGACCCGCGAGGAACTGATGAACGCGCTGGCCGCCAACGACGAAGCGGCCCTCGATGTCCTGCGTCCGCGCCTCAACAACCTTCGCCCCGGAGCCGGTTGGGTGGAGGAGGAGCTGGAGGGCGGGGCCCTGCCTGCCGGTGAGTGGTGGGTCGTCGATCCGGCCGAGGGCAATGTGAACCACTTGCACGGTCTGCCGGAGTGGGCCGTCACCGCCACCCTCGTACGCGAGAACCAGCCGGTTCTCACCGCTGTCCACCTGCCGTTGACCGGCGAGACCTACACCGCACTCGCGGGCGGCGGTGCTCACGTCGACGGCCGGCCGTTGCGCGTCTCCGAGACCACGGACCTCGGTCTCGCCCTGGTGGCCACGAGCCAGGCCCGGCCGGACGAAGCCGAAGCCGTCACGCGGCGCATCGGCTCCTCGATCACGGCCATGCTCCTCGACGCGCTCGTGGTGCGTACCTCGGTGCCCGCCACCCTGCACCTGCTGAACGTTGCCGCCGGCCGGATCGACGCCTTCTGGCAATTCGCGGGCGCCCGAGCCGACTTGCTGCCCGGTGCGCTGCTCGTCGTGGAGGCCGGCGGGCGGATCTCCGACGCCGAGGGCCGCCCGTGGACGACGGACAGCGAAAGCCTGCTGGCCGCCGCCCCCGGCGTGCACAGCGACGCCGTCGCCACGCTCTCGCGCTGACCGGAGGCTGACCGGACGTCGAGCCCCAGCACAAGACTTCGTACCCAGTAGCAACGGAAGGACCAGATCGGTATGACCCTCATCGCTGTATTCGGAAACGGCCGCGTCGGGAGCGGACTCTCCGCAGGCCTCACCCTGGCCGGGCATCAGGTGACCGTCGCGGATCGCTCCCCGGGCGCAGCCGCCGACGCTGCCCGGGCCGCGCAGGTCATCATCAACGCGACGCCGGGCGCGGGCTCACTGGAACGGCTCGTCGCCCTGCGGGACGAACTGGCGGGCAAGATCCTCGTGGACGTCTCCAACGCCACCAGCGACGGACCGGACGGCCTGCCCGCCGACCTTCTCCACCCCGGCTCGAGCCTCGGCGAGAAACTCCAGCAGGCTCTCCCCGACACGCGCGTGGTCAAGACGCTGAACACCATGCTCTACACGGTGATGACCGCACCCGCTGCCCTGACCCAACCGCCCACCGCCTTCCTGTCCGGCCAGGACGAGGAAGCGAAGCGAACCGTCCACCGGCTTCTCGAAGACCTCGGCTGGCAGCCGGACTGGATCACGGACCTCGGCGGGATCGAGACCGCGCGGGCCACGGAGGCCGCGGTTCTGTTCGTACCGCATGTGATCCGTTCCAGCGGCTTCACGCCCTTCGCCGTATCGATCGCTCGCTGAGCCCGCAGCCGAGCCAATGTCGTACGGGACACGCCAATGTCGTACGGGACACGCAGGGCACGCCGGGGCGTGTGGGGTGCGCAGGACATGCGGGGCGCGCCCCGGAGGGCGAAGCTGGAAGTGAGCCTGTGCCCCCCGGGACGGCCGCCACGCCGGAAGGAGATCGCCGTGGACGGAGCAATTGGTCCCCAAGGAGTTGGCAACCCGGAGTCCGCCGAGGACAGCGGGCGGTACGGGACGGGTCTGTTCACGCCCGACGGCGAGGGGGAGGGCGAGCGCATCGACTACGGCGCCCTCGCTTACGACGCGGTGACCCGAGCACGGCTGACCTCTCTCGGTGTCGGCCCGGGGTGGCGTTGCCTGGAGGTGGGTGCCGGTACCGGGACGATCAGCCGTTGGCTGGTCGACGAGGCCGGGGTCGACGAGGTCCTGGCTCTGGACCGTGACCCCCGTTTCGTGCGGGCCCGCCCCGACGGGCGAGTGCGCACGATGACTGCTGACGTCACGGACACGACGTTGGCGCCGGGCCGGTTCGACCTCGTCCACTGCCGTTTCGTCCTCATGCACCTGCCCGAGCACGCGGACGTCCTGCGCCGCCTCGCGGACTGGGTGGCACCCGGCGGCCGGCTGGTGGTCGGTGACGCCATCGACCTGACCACGGCCCTGTCTCCCCCCAGCGCCTATCAGCGGACCATGGCGGCCATGTGGGAAGTCCTGCGCGAACAGATCGGCACGGACATCACCTGGGTGACCAACTACCCTTATCTGTTGCGCGACTTGGGATTGCAGGAGGTCGGCGCGGAAATCGTGGTGCCACCGCTGACCGTGGACGCCCCCATCACGGCCTTCTGGAAGAACACCTGGGGCGGAATGCGGGACGCTCTGGACGCGAGCCCTCTGCTGGAGCCGGGCGAACTCGACCAGGCGCTGGCCGAGTTGGCCTCGCCGTCGCTGGCCGCGCTGTCTCCCGGAATGATCACCTCGTGGGGGCGTCGCCCCCCGTCGTCGTGATCAGACGCCGCGGGCCGTGTGCGTCGCCGCGTAAGCGGTTCGCCAGGCCGCAGGTGGCACGCCTGCTTGGCGTCGGAAGAACGTGGTGAAGTTTGCGACGTCCCGAAAGCCGAGGCGCCGGGCGCAGCCCTCGACGGGCACGTCGGTGTGGGCGAGCAGTCTTTTGGCTTCCAGGAGAATGCGTTGGTCGAGGTACGTCTTCGCGCCCATGCCCTTGAGGGCACGGGTCGCGCGGGTGAGGGTCCGCACGCCGTAGCCCAAAGCCGTTGCGTAATCGGCGACTTGGTGCCAGTCGGTGCAGTGCTCCTCGACGGCGGCTTGGTAGGCGCGGAACACGTCCTTGGTCCGGTTGTCGGGCGGAGGCGAGTCTCTCTGGGCGAGCTGGTCGGGAAGCGCTCGCAGGACCAGTGCCGCGAGCAGATGGGAGAGCAGGGCAGGGGACGCCAGGTGCGGGAGGCGGGCTGCCGTGGCGTGCTCACGGCAGAGATGCTCGACTGCGTACAGAGCAAGGCCCAGACGAGTCTTGTCAAGATGCCAGCACGTCGGGGCCAGAGCCTCCAGGGCGGTCGAGTCGGGGAGAAACCCGGGGCGGAAGAGGACCAGCGGACCGTCGCAGTCCTCGACGTCGCTCCAGCGGTGCACCATGCCGGGTCGGATCCACACGGCGCTGCCCTCCGCCAGCGGCGAGGAGCGGAAGTCCGCCTCGTGGTTGCCGGAGCCCGAGGTGACCAGGGCGAGGACGTGGAAGGCGGGCCGTTGCGGGAGCACTCGACGGCGCTGCGCGTCCATGGAACGCAGCGCGGCGAACGAGAGGACCTCCACACCGTGGGGTGAGCCGACGGCGGGGGAGTAGGGCAGCTCCCGTACAGCTCGATGTCCGTTTTTCACAAGTACCACGCTCCTTTTCACCAGGGAGCGGATCGCATCTCCCCTAGCGTCAAGTCTCCACCTGGCACGCGGTCAGGTGACTCGTTCATCGCTGCGAGCACGGGATACGACCGTCTTCCGCGGCGGAGTGAAAGGTGTGCTGAGGGTGGAAACGACAAGGCGGGTTCCCGTGTCGGGCGGGAGCGTGGACGTACGGATCGGCGGCCGGAGCGGAACGGCGCTGGTCTTCGTCCACTATTGGGGAGGCTCCGCCGACACCTGGAATGGTGTGCTGGCCCATCTGCCGTCCGAGCAGCGGACAGTCCGGTTCGACCAACGCGGCTGGGGCGGCTCGCGGGCGCTGCCCGGTCCGTATCACCTCGAGCAACTCGCCGATGACCTGACCCGCGTCGTCGACGCGTGTGTGCCGGGACCGTTCGTCCTGGTCGGTCACTCCATGGGCGGGAAGGTGAGTCAGCTCGTCGCGGGCCGCAGGCCGGCCGGCCTCTCCGGCGTGTTCCTGGTCGCGCCCGCCCCGCCCGAGCCACCCGCCACCGTGACCGAGGAGTACCGCCACGGCCTGTCCCACGCATACGACTCACCCGAGACGGTGCGGCACGCGCTCGACCACGTCCTGACCGCCACACCGCTGTCCGAAACGGTGCGCGCCAGGGCCGAGCGCGACAGCCTCGCTGCCGGATGCGCGGCTCGCCAGGAGTGGCCACTGCGCGGAATCGCACAGGACATCACACGTACCGTGCGCGGCATCGCGGCTCCAGTGACCGTGCTGGCCGCAGAGAACGACATGGTGGAACCGCCGAGCGTCCTGCGTCAACACCTCCTGCCACACATCCCGGGTGCGACCCTCACCACCGTCCCCGAAGTCGGCCACCTCCTTCCGGTGGAGGCGCCGGGCGCCGTTGCGAAGGCTCTCGGTGAATTCGCCGCGTTCCTCGACGGCACCTGAGAGCGAGGACGGCGGACGGCTACGACCAACTGGAGAGCCGGGCCTTGCGGCAGTGGTGGCCGTACGGGGTGGGGAGAACCCCCGCATCGACCCGGGCGTCAGCAGGATGGGCGACCAGTGGGGCGGCCGGGCACGCTGGGGCAAGAACGCCCACACGGCACGCTCGACGTGAACGAGGTGTACGACACGCACGACGTGGGCGGGGTGGGTGACGTGGACGACAACGGCAAGAGAAACAGGGGCAATTGGTGAGGGTACGTGCGCGGGCGGCGACGCTGTTGGTGGGACTTTGCGCGGTGGCCGTCTCGGGGATCTTCCCGGCGGGCGCCGCGGACCAGTCGTCGGCTCCGCCACCCGTCGGCCTCAAGGAGGCCGTAGAGCAGACGGTCGCGGACGGATTCCCCGGTGTCGTGGCGTACGCCAGGCGCGGAGAGCGGGAGTCGCGGACCGCGGCCGGGCTCGCGGACACGGCGAGCGGCGAGCGAGCACGGCCGGACCAGCGGTTCCGGATCGCCAGCAACACCAAGTCCTTTGTGTCGACGGTGCTGTTGCAGCTGGAGGGCGAAGGACGGCTCTCGCTGGACGACAGCGTGGAGAAGTGGCTGCCCGGCGTGGTCCAGGGAAACGGAAACTCCGGGAAAGCCATCACCGTCCGGCAACTGCTCAACCACACCTCGGGCATATACGACCCGACCGAGGAGCGGGAGTTCTTCGCCCCCTATCTCGAGCGCAAGGACTGGGACTACGTTTACACCCCTCGGGAGGTGATCGCCCGCGCCGTCCGGCACGAGCCACTCTTCGCGCCCGGCACTGGGTGGTCGTACTCCAACACCAACTATCTCCTCGCCGGTCTGGTCATCGAGGCAGTCACAGATCACAGTGCGCCCTCCGAAATCCGGCGCCGGATCCTCACCCCGCTCGGCCTGAAGGACACCTCCTTCCCGGTGACCGACCCCGCCCTTCACGGCCCCCATCTGCACGGTTACGACCTCGCGGGACAGGATGTGACCCGGTTCAGCCCGTCGTACGACTGGACCGCCGGCGCCATGCTCTCCACCGTCGACGACCTGGCTCGTTTCCACCGCGCCCTGTTCACCGGAAAGCTGCTGCACCCCGCCCAGCAGCGTGAACTCCTGACGACGGTGCGGTTCCCCAAGAAACCGGCGTACGGACTCGGCGTGCAGCGCATGGACGTGCCGTGCGGCTCGGAGCCGGACAGTGCGCGGATCAGCACCTGGGAGACCGACGGCGCCGGACCAGGCTTCACCAGCGTCTCCCTCACCACCGCCGACGGGAAGCGACAGCTGGTCCTCGCCGCCAATGTCTACGACCTCGGTGCGGAGTTGAAGGGCGAGCGGCCCATCCCGCAGAGCGAAGGACTGGGGAAGGCGCAGCGAGCAGCCCTGTGCGACTGAGGCGGTGCCATTGACGAAGGTGCCAAGTCGACGAGCGTGGACCGACCAGCAGCGCCCGTACGCGGTCGTCGACGTGCTGGGCGTGATCCGTCCACTTCTCAACCACGGGACAGGGCGCGATCGCGCCGCGTCATCCAGGCAAGCACAACCCGGAGCCCAGAGAAACCGGTCCACGTCGGCCATGCGGTCCCGGCCGGCGCGGCATTTCACCGGTCGGCAGCGCTGGTAACGGCAGTCCCAATTGTTTGCCACGAATTGGTAGGTTCCGGTCCTGTCGGAGGCGTCGTACGAACCCGCATTCATGACAGCTGTGGGGTGTGGCCCCTCGAAGCCTTGCGGCAACGCGTGGCGAGGCCGGCCGTGGCGCAGTACGTCGCGCGTACCCGTGCGTCGAAGGTCTTGCAGCTACGAGGGCACGGTTGATCAGTGCTCCTGCTGCCGCTTTGCCGATCGGAAGTCGTGCGGCAGTGCGTAGGAAGCCGTGCGGCGGGGCGCGCGGACCGTACGGCGGAGGCTCGGGAACGCGCGCCGGAGTTCGCCGGACGGGAGCATTCCGTGCGGAGTCCTGGGGCCCGCCCTTGCCGAGCCGCGCCGCACAGACGCTATGGACACGCATCCGTAAGCCGTCCTAGATTCGTCCGCGTGCCAGGTCAGCCGGGGCATGGGCGCCAATCTTAACGTGCCGGGGGGAACATGAAATTCGGCTTACTGGGGCCGTTACATGCCCAGATCGCCGAACGTGCGGTCCAGCTGAACGGACCGCGGCAGGCCAAGGTGTTGGCCGCGCTTCTGATCGACGCCAACAGCACGGTCTCCTTGGAACGGCTCGTCGCCGTGATGTGGGACGCCGACGCGCCCGCCACCGCGGTCCGCCAGGTCCAGGACGCCGTTTCCGGGTTGCGCCGCAACCTCACCGCCTGCGGAGCGCCCCGCTCCTTGATCAGTACGCACCGCGGCGGCTATGCGATCCATGTGGCCCGAGACCAGCTCGACCTGCTGGAGTTCGACCACGAGCGGCACCTCGCCGGGCAGCAAGTGGCCCCGCGCGAGGCGGCGGTCGCGCTGCGGCGGGCGCTGGCGTGCTGGCGGGGCAGCGCCCTGATGGACATCTCCAGCCGGGTCCTTGAGATCGATGCGGCGCGCTTGAACGAGAGACGCGCGGCCACGCACAAACAGTGCCTGGCCATCGAACTCGACCTGGGGCGTCACCGGGAGGTCATCGACGAACTGGCCGACCTGCTCCGGGAGCACCCCTACGACGAGGATGTCGCCCAGCACCTGATAGTCGCTCTCTACCGGTGTCGACGGCAGGGCGAGGCGTTACAGGTGTACGAACGGCTGCGCCGGACACTGGCCGACGAGCTCGGTGTCGACCCCACTCCCTCGCTTCAGGCGCTACACCGGCGCATTCTGACCGGGGACCCCGCATTGACGCCTCCGGATCCGGCTCCGGCTCCAGCTCCGGACCGGGCCCCAGAGCCGTTGCCGGCTCCAGACCGGATGCCAGATGCAACAGCTGACGGGGTTGCGGCCCCGACGGCCGACCGGACTCCCGGCCCGAGAGCGGACCGGGCTCCGGACCCCACCCCGGCCCCGACTCCGGGCTCGGCTCACGGCCCGGCAACAGAGCGGCCCGCGGACTCGGATCGCCACCCCTCCCACACATCAGCACCCCAGCACCAGGACACGATGACCGGCCCCGTCATGGTGCTGCCGGTGCGTCAACTACCCCTCGACGTACCGGACTTCGTGGGCCGGGCCGACGCGCTGGACGAGATCGCGGGGCTGCTCGACGAGTCCGCGCCGAAGCGGGCGCCGGTGGCCGTCGTCGTGGGCGGGCCCGGCGTCGGCAAGTCCTGTCTGGTGACGCACGCCGCCCGGCTGGCGCGTGGCGGCTTCCCAGACGGGCAGCTCTACCTCAACCTCGCGGCGACGTCGGACGAACCGCGGGACCCCGGACTGATGCTGGCCGAAGCCCTGCGCGCGCTCTCGATCGCCGGCAGCGCGATCCCGAACAGCCTCGTCGAGCGGGCCGCGCTCTACCGGTCCCTCCTGGTGGACCGTCGCATGCTGGTGGTACTGGACGATGCCGGTCACGCCGATCAGGTGGTGCCGCTGCTGCCCGGAGCCGACGGCTGTGCCGTGTTGATCACCAGCCGCGCCCTGCTGACCCAACTCCCCGGCGCTCGGCACATCGACCTCGACGTGCTCAGGCGGGCGGAGGCGCGCGAGTTGTTCACGGGAATCGTCGGGCGCGACCGGGTCGAGCGGGAACCGGGCGAAGCCGACGCGATCCTCGACTGCTGCGGCAACCTGCCGCTGGCGATCCGGATCGCCAGCGGCAAACTCACGGGTCGCCCGGCCTGGTCACTGCGGGTGCTGCGGGAACGGATCGAGGACGAGTCCCGACGGCTGGCAGAGCTGAGGATCGGAGACCTCAGCGTGCGCGCCAGCGTCGAGCTGAGCCTGCGCTTGCTGCCCGCCGACGCGGTGCGCGCGCTGAGCCTGCTCGGCCTGCTCGGCGCCTACACGCTGCCCGGCTGGGTGGTCGGTCCGCTCCTCGACCGCCCGGACGGAGAGGAGGTGCTCGACATTCTCGTCGACGCCAGCCTGGTGCGGCTGGTCGCCACCGATGCCCTGGGCGAGCCCCGGTACCGGCTGCACGACCTGATCAGGACCTGCGCCGTGGAAATCGCGGCGCCGCTCGCGACGGCGGACAAGCGGGACGCGATCGTCCGTGTGCTGTCCGTCTGGCTCGATCTGGTCAGGCGTGGCACCGACCGGCTGCCGGGCGGACTGCTGGCCGCCCCGCGTGGCACGGCGCCCCGCCGGTCGCTGCCCGACACCGTCGTGGAGCGGCTCATGGCCGACGCGTTCGGCTGGTTCGACGTGGAGCGCGACAACCTGCTCGGTACGGTGAAACTGGCCGTGGACTGGGGCCTGGACGAGTTGGCCTGGGAGCTGGCGGCCGGTACGGCGACCTACTACGACCACCGGTGTCTGTATCAGGACTGGCAACACGGCCACCGGCTCGCGTTGGACGCGGCCGAGGCCGCCGGCAACGCGACGGGAGCGTCGGTGCTGCTGCGCGGCCTCGGCCAACTGCACATCTACCAGGACGAGTACGACCGTGCCACCCGTGCCCTCGAAGCCTCCATCGAGCTGTGCCGGGACACCGGGGACAAACGCGGCGAGGCACTGTCGTTGGCGACGCTCAGTACGGTCAGCCGGGTGCAGGGTCGTGACGCCGAAGCACTCGATCGCGTCGAGGAGGCGCTGGCCATCGCGGTCGGTGAGGGCGACCGTCACATCGAGGCACAACTCTCCTGCTCCATGGGCGTGATGCGACTCATGCAGGGCGAACTCGACGAGGCGGAGTCCTGGTTCACCGGAGCCCTGCGCCTGGCCCGGGACCTGGACGACGAGCACCGCGTGGCCGTCGTGCTACGGCGGTTCAGCAGACTGCACGACCGGCGGGCGGATCCGGACGAGGCGCTGCACTGCCTGAGACAGGCGCTCGCCACGTTCGAGAAGCTCGCCGATGAACGGTGCGCCGGGTACACGCTGCTGGAAGTCGGACGCGTATACGCCGGGCAGGACGACCGGAACCGTGCGACCCCCGCGTTGGAGCGTGCGGCGGCCCTGTTCCACCGACACGGCGACCGCCAGGACGAAGCCACCTGCTGGCAACTGATCGGGGACCTGGAAGCCGCCGCCGGAATCCATGACCTGGCTCGCCAACACCGGGAGCGTGCGGCGCGCCTGTGGCAGACGATCGGCGAGATGAACGACACGGCTGCTCCTCCGGCGCGGCCGTCGTCGCCGTGAGGGGGGCGATTCAATGAGGGCAGAGGCGGCTTCGACGTCACCGCCGGTCGATGACGTTTGTCATGCGGAGGAGGTGCTCCTGGGCACTGATGGCGTGCCAGAGTGCGGCCGTAGTTTTGAGGCATGGAGATCACGAAGAACACCACGTCCCCGGCCCGCCGCACCGAGTGGAGCCTGTCCCTGGTCGGAGGCCTCAACCACCGTGGCGCCTTCGAAGCCCACGAGCGTACGGTGCACGTCTCGGCGATCGGTGGGGCCGCGCTCGACCACACGGAGGCGAGGCTCCCGGCCGGTCCTACGCACCTCGTGAAGGCGTCTCTGGTCGGTGGCGCGGAGCTTGCCTACCCAGAGGATGCCTCTGCCGAGGTCCGCGCCTTCTCGGTGTTCGGCGGGGTCGACGTGACGGTCCCGGTCGGTACGACGGTGGAGGTGAGCGGGTTCTCCCTGTTCGGGTTCGGCGGACGCCGCCGGGACCTGGTGGGTGAGCCGGGGGGCGCTGTGGTCAAGGTGCGGGCGTACTCGCTCGTCGGCGGAGTCAAGGTGCGCCAGGGCAAGTAGGCGCTCACCCAGCCGCCCGCCTCGTTCCCCTCCCGGCACGTTCGCCCCTCAACTCCTCGAACACAGCGCCAGGGGTACCGCGAGTGGAGTGGGATTCGCCAGACGTCGGCCTGGTCGGCGGACTACTGTGCTGACACGCCGCGTTACTCACCGCGGTCACTGAGGAGGGTTTCTGTGTCATCGTCCTGCGACCCGAAGAACGCTCCCGCCGGCGATGTGGGCGCAGCGCTCATGGTGATCGACTCTCAACTCAGAGGCATCCACGACGGCAAGACCGAGAGCGACCCCGAACAGCGCAAGCTCACCGACCAGTTCACCGCGTCGCTGGGTCCCAAGGGAGTCGATGACCTGCTGGACGGCACCTGCACGCTCATCTTCATGTTCATGAAGTGGCTGCGGGAGGCCCACGAGGCCCAGGGCAAGGACGTCATCGAGTACGTGGTGCCGAGCGTCGTAGCCACCATGCGCATGATGCCCAGGAGCATCCGCCCCGAGGCCATCCCCACCATGGCAGGTCTGCTCGTCGCCGCCGGCACCGGTCTGAGCCCCCGTCTGTGGCGTCAGCAGTACGGGTACTGGACGGCGGAGGAGATGACTCCTCTCGAAGCCACCGCCCTCCTGCTCGCGGAACACATCAACCGGGTCACCGACGACCGCGACTTCGCCACCCGCCTGATCGCCGAAGCCCTCTCCCAAGCGACCGGCGATTAGCGACGGCTCCTCTTCGCCGCCGGCGACCGTGAGGGCGCCGCCCGCGACGGTGGCGGTGAAAATCGCTGTTCGATTGTCGGTACGCGGTGATGGGGATGCCGCGTGACCACGACACCCGAGTTCCCGTTCTGCTGCGACTGATCGACGAACGCGGCCAAGTCCGCAGCGGAGGGCGCCCCGCCCGCCCCTTGGGAGCGCGAGGCACTGCTGGCGTGGCTGGCGGAATCCACCGAGCAACTGGTGGACGCGTTGCGGAAGGCAGGCCCGGATCGTGGTTGCTGGACGTGGTGGGACACGTCGCAGTCGCCACACACCTCCGGCGCCCGTAGCTTGGCACCAGCTCCAGCAGATGGCGGTGCACACGTACGACGCCCAGATCACCACGGGTGCCCCGCGGCCGCCACGCCACGCTGGACCCTCGCCCCTCTCAGACCGCTCCGGCGTCCTCCGCGGCCAGGAAGGGGCGCAGCAGGGCGAGCAGCGCGCGCGGTCGGTGCAGCGGGATGATGTGGCCGCAGTCTTCTATGACGTGGCCGATGAGATCGTCGGTGACCGGGCGGAGTTGGCGTTCCAGTGCGGCACCGACCGGCCGGGCGCCCAGCGCCATCGTCGGCACCGTCAGGCGCGCTGTGGTGACGGCCCGCTCGAGCTGTACCGCGCTCTCGGGCAGGGCCCGGTAGTACGAGAACGCGCAACTCAGCGCCTGCCGGCCGGTGTAGGCACGGATGAAGGCGTCCCGGACGGCGGGACGCACGCCGTCGCCGAGCGTGCCGGTGCGCAGGAACCAGTCGACGTAAGCGGCCTCGTGTCCCTCCAGTACGGTCTCGGCCAGGTCGGGCGCGGCGGAGTGGAAGCCGAACCACCACGGCTGCCCGGCGCTGAGAACGTCCTCGGCACCGGGCAGGCTGCCCAGCAGGGCCTCCATGACGACCAGGCGCCGCACGAGATCGGGGCGGCGCAGGGCAAGGAGGACGGCGGGTGCGGTGCCCGCGTCGATGCCCACCACCGCGGCCGAGGAGGCGCCCAGCGCGGTGAGAAGCGCCTCGGCGTCCGTGGCCAGGGTGCCCGCGTCGTACCCGGAGGCGGCTCGGCTGCTCGCGCCGAACCCGCGCAGATCCGGTGCGATGACGCGGTAGCCGTCGGACAGCTCGGTCATGACATCCGTCCACAGCTCCCAGGTGTGCGGGAAGCCGTGCAGCAACAGGACGGCGGGGCCTGATCCGGCGAGGGCGACGTTCAGTTCGACGCCGTTGACGCGGACGCGTCGCAGCTCGGGCATGGGGGGACCCCCGTTGAGTGGTGAACCATGGTGACAAGCTCACGCTAGGGAACTAGCCTGATCCGCCCAAGACGGCACTTTCGCATCAGGTGGTGAGCTCCGGGTGACCACGGCAAGGCCCAGCGGACGTGACGAGCGACCGCCCGGTGAGCGCGGTGATCTGCTGGATCCGGGCTGCCCGACCCGTCAGCTGCTCGACCGCATTGGCACCAAGTGGACGTCGATGGTGGTCAAGGTGCTGGCCGAAGCGGCTCCGGACGAGCTCCGTTTCGCGGAGGTGCGGCGGCGTGTCCCCGGCATCTCGCAGAAGATGCTGTCCGTCACCTTGCAGAGCATGGCCCGCGACGGCCTGGTCGCGCGTCGCGTGGAACCCACCGTGCCGCCCGCGGTCCACTACCGCCTCACCGAGCTCGGCCTGTCCCTCGAAGGACCGCTCTCCATCCTGCGGGACTGGGCCGAGACACACATGCCGGAGATCGACCGCAACAACCGGCTCGCCGAGGAGTCGCCCGCCCAATAGGGCGTGGCAGACAGGGTGTTGAGGGCGCGAGGAGAGAAGCCGGCACTCGACACCACAAGACCGAGCTCAGCACCGGGAGTTCCTATGGTTCGGTGATCGCCTTCGGGCGGTGCGGGCTCTGGGCGCCGCGGGTGATGTCTCGTTTCACCCCGTACCAGCCCGCCAGCCCGCCCATGGCCGCCGCGGCCAGGATCGCGCAGTAGACAACGGGACGGTCCAGGTCGATCACGTCGAAGCCGATGCCGAGCACGAGCAGGATCACGGACACCGCGAACACGGCAATCAGGCCACGGTACTTGGCGCTGAAGAACACGTGCCGCGCCGGCGGGGCGGGTGTGGTGGTCAGTGTGGCGGCCGGTCCGTCGCTCGCCGCGAGTGGCCGCTTGAAGTACGCCATGTAGAGCCACCGGCCACACAACTCCCAGCCGTCCGGGGCGAGTTCGGCGGTCAGCTCCTCGCGGTCCTTCAGGCCCTGCGTGCTCTCGCGCCGGTACTCCCAGCGCATCGCGGCCCCGGGACTGCGGCGGCATACGAAGCGTCCGGCGAAGTCGATCCCCTCGACCTCCCACCCCTCGGCGCCGTACTGGTTGAGGAGCAGTCGGTCGGTGTAGATGTCGCTGGTCCACTTCCACGTCTCGTCCGCGGCGCCGGGCCGTTCGCCCCGGTCGCTGCGGGTGAGTCGGTCCGCGAATGCGTCCGGCGCCCCGAACTCCTCGCGGGCGTCGGGTGATCCGGACTCCGCGAGATAGCCGGAGAGGTCGGCGACGGTCGCGGCGACCTCTTGGTCCGGCATCCCGCGGGCCGTGAGTTGTTGGCTCAACTCGGCGAAGTATGTGGTGTTCACGCTGTTCCCCCTGGAAGTGTGCTGGTGAGCATGGTGGTGACGGCGGCGTGGAACTCCCGCCAGGAAGCGCCCTGTTCGGCCAGTGCTCGGCGACCCTCGTCGGTCAGCCGGTAGTAGCGGCGCCCCGGTCCGCGTTCGGCGGCCCGGAACTCGCCGACCGCCAGGCCGGCCTCCTCCAGGCGGTTGAGCACGGGGTAGAGCGTCCCGCCCTTGATCTCGCCCAGCCCTGCGGCGGTGAGCGCCTTGGAGATCTCGTATCCATAGCTTTCGCCTCCGGTGAGACAGGACAGGACGAGGAGGTCGAGGACGCCCTTGAGCCAGCTTGATCTGCGGTCTGCGGCCATGCCCGTATTCCATCACCAGCTAGATAGGAATGCAACCTAGGTGGTGATGTCGTCTCAGTGTGGCTGCGGCAGCGCGGGCTCACCGATTGAGCTGTCGATCGCCCCTGTTGGCGGAGGAGGCCCGCTCTCTTTGACGGCCTGCGCCCGCTCTCTTTGAGGGCTGATCCGGACGACTGTGGTCGGCTCACCCGGTACTGGATGCGGGGTGATGGACCGCCTTCCGCAGTGTGCTCGGGCGGACAGAGAGTCTCGGCCGACCGGTGTCTCCATCTCGCCGTAGGGGGTGTGAGGCCCGGAGTGCGGGGCACCCAGCTTTGTGAATCCGTAACGTTGGATATGTCTGGCTTTAGAGGCTTTCTTCCGTTCGCGCTCCACGCACCGAGGAGACCAGAGTGACCGACCAGAACCCCATCAAGGCAGCGGCGAAGAAGATCGCGGACACGCTCCGCGACGGAGGCGGCCCGCAGGACGGCGTCCCCGGGAAGCCGGCCCCGGCCTCCCCGACGGTCGAGGAACCGACCGCGCCGACCGAACCGCTGCCGCCCAAGGCCGACCAGCAGGGCCCCGAGACCGTGAGCCCCACCGGTCAGCCGACGGGGGCGGAGCAGGCCCGGATGGCGCAGAGCGGTGCGTATCTGACCACCGCTCAGGGCGCGCGGCTTTACGACACCGACCACTCGCTCAAGGCGGGACCGCGGGGCCCGGTGCTGCTCCAGGACCACCATCTGCGCGAGAAGATCACCCACTTCGATCACGAGCGGATCCCGGAGCGCGTGGTCCACGCCCGAGGCGCGGCTGCCCACGGCGTTTTCCAGGCGTACGGGAACGCCTCCGAGGTCACCAAGGCGGCCTTCCTCGCCGAGGGCGCCGAGACCCCGGTCTTCGTGCGGTTCTCCACCGTTCTCGGCTCGCGAGGTTCCGCCGACACGGTGCGCGACACGCGAGGTTTCGCGACGAAGTTCTACACCGAAGAAGGCGTCTTCGACCTGGTGGGCAACAACATCCCGGTCTTCTTCATCCAGGACGCCATCAAATTCCCGGACATCGTCCACGCCGCCAAACCCCACCCCGACCGTGAGATCCCGCAGGCCCAGAGCGCCCACGACACGTTCTGGGACTTCGTCACCCTGCACACCGAGGCCACCCACCACACGCTGTGGAACATGTCCGACCGCGGCATCCCGCGCTCGTACCGGACGATGGAGGGTTTCGGCGTCCACACCTTCCGTCTCGTCAACGCCGAGGGTGTCAGCACACTGGTGAAGTTCCACTGGAAGCCCAAGCTGGGGGTGCACTCCCTGGTCTGGGAGGAAGCGCAGATCGCGGCGGGGGTCGACCCCGACTTCCACCGGCGCGACCTCGCCGACGCCATCGAGGCCGGCGCCTTCCCGCAGTGGGAACTGGGCATCCAGACCTTCCCCGACACCCCCGAGCAGACCTTCGAGGGCATCGATCTCCTCGACCCGACGAAGATCGTCCCGGAGGAAATCGCACCGGTTCAGCCGATCGGTCTGCTCACGCTGAACGCGAACCCGTCGAACTACTTCGCCGAGACGGAACAGGTCGCCTTCCACGTCGGCCATCTCGTCCCGGGCATCGACGTCACCAACGACCCACTGTTGCAGGGCCGTCTCTTCTCCTACGTCGACACCCAGCTCACCCGGCTCGGCGGCCCCAACTTCGGCCAGCTCCCGATCAACCGGACCCACGCTCCCGTCAACGACATGCTCCGCGACGGCATGCACCAGACCGCCGTGCACCGCGGCGTCGCCCCCTACCGCCCCAACAGCCTCGACGGGGGCTGCCCCTTTGTCGCCGGAGCGGACACCGGAGCGTTCATCGAGGTGCCGGCCCCGGTGGCGGCGAGCCGCAAGGTCCGCGAGGCACCGGCTTCGTTCGACGACCACTTCAGCCAGCCGCGCCAGTTCTGGCTCAGCATGACCCCGCCGGAGCGGGAGCACATCATCGCCGCGTACACCTTCGAACTCGGCAAGTGTTACGAGCAGTCGATCAAGGAGCGCGCGCTGCAAGTACTCGCCAACATCGACTCGCACCTGTGCGAACAGGTCGCCGCCGGCCTCGGGCTCCCCGCACCCGCCGCGACCGGCCGGCTCGCCGACCCCGAGCCCAGCCCCGCTCTCTCCCAGCTCGGACAGATCTGGCCCGGCGACGGCCGGATCATCGGGATCGTGGCCGACGCGGGCGCCGACCTCGACGGGGTCACCTCCGTACGCGAGGCGGTCCTCGGCGCGGGCATGGTCCCCCTGGTCATCGCTCCCGCCGGCGGCAAGATCGGGGGCGGCGATGGCGCGGTCACGGTCCAAAGGACCTTCGCCACAGCGCGCTCGATCGAGTTCGACGCGATCCTCCTGGCCGGCGTCCCCGCCGTGGGTGCGGACGCCTTCCCCGCACGGGACGCGAAAACGGACGCCACCCCCGCACCCACCGACCCCCGGCTTCTGCTGCTCCTGAACGAAGCCTTCCGCCACGGCAAGGCCATCGGCGTCTGGGCCGGCGCCGACGCCGTCCTGCCCGGCGCGGGCATCCCCGCCGACGCACCCGGGGTCGTCCTTGCCGACACCGGGGCCACCGCCTTCGAACAGGTCAGCCAACTCCTGGGCGCGCACCGCGTCTGGGAACGCTTCCCCGCCGGGGCCTGACCCCTGGGCGCCGCGCCCGGCAAGGGCGCGGCGCCACCCCCACGGTCGCGGGCCACCCTCATGAATGCGGCGCCACCCCCACGGATGCCGACGGCACAGAATGCGCTCGGTGGGTGCGTGTCCGCGGCGGGTCCGGGTAGTCGGCTTGGCGGCAGTGCCATCGGGCAGTGCTCTTGGCAGTGCTTTTGGCAGCGATACGGCGGTGCTCCTGGCAGTGAGATCGGCAGCGATGTTGGCAACGATGGTGCGCAGAAACCACGACGTACGAGCGCCCGAGTAGCGGAACGAGGCAGTTCGATGAGGCCAGTGCAAGCCATGCGGTCCCATGGCGGTCACCTGAGCGCGATGATCGGCTTCACCGGGTACGCGGCCGGGTGGGCCGTGTTGCATCGACGGCGCGGACGGCCTCTGCCTGCCGCACCCGACCCCTGGGACCTTCTCCTCACCGCGGCGGCCACGTTCCGGCTCAGCCGTCTCATCGGCAAGGCCACGATCACGCGCCCGCTGCGGGCCCCGTTCACCGAGGTGGACGGCGACGGCGCCCCCGCCGAGCTCAACGAAACCCCGTGCGAGGAACCCGGCCGCCACACGCTGGGCGAGCTGCTCAGCTGCCCGTTCTGCCTGAGCGTATGGATCGTGACGACGTTCACCGGCGCCCGTACCGTCTGGCCGGAGGCCACGCGCACGGTGACCGGCGCGCTGACCGCTCTGGCCGTGGCGGACGCCCTTCAGTTCGGCTACACGACGCTGGCCGAGCATTCAGAACACTGAGCGGTGTCCGCGCCGGGGAGGGGAGGGGGTGGGGTGGGCACTTCGGCACGGTGCTCGTCTCCGGGGCCGGTATTCCGGGGCGTGCCCGCTGCCCCCCTCCAGCGCGCGATACTGGCCTCATGCTCGTGGATACGGTGCGCACACGACTCGGATCCGCCCTCTTCTCGCGCGTGGCGGGACCGGACGGCCCCGCCAACCGAGCCCGTATACATGACACGCCGGGCCCGCGCTGGTTCGCCCCGGACTCGCCCGTGCGGACGGTGCACGGCGACGCCTCCATGTTCATAGGCGGCATCGCCGCCCTGCTCCTTCAGTCCCTGCACCCGCTCGCCATGGCCGCCGTGGCCGGCCACTCCGGCTACAAGGGTGACCCGTGGGGCCGCCTCCAGCGCACCAGCACCTTCCTCGCCGTGACCACCTTCGGCGCCGCGGAGGACGCCCAGGATGCGGTCGACGAGGTGCGCGCCGTGCATGCCCGGATCCGGGGCACGGCCTCCGACGGACGTCCCTACCGTGCCGACGACCCACACCTCCTGACCTGGGTGTACACCGCCGAGGCGTACTGCTTCCTCGCTGCCCATCAGCGGTTCGGCGCCCACCCGTTGGACGAGGAGGGACGCAACCGGTACGTCGGCGAGGCCGCGCGGGTCGCCATCGCGCTCGGGGCCGAGGACACCCCCGCCGATCTGCCCGCGCTGCGCCGCCGCCTGAACACCTGCCGCCCCGAACTGCGCGCCACCCCCGCCGCGCGTGAGGCGGCCCGCTTCCTGCTGCTGACCCCACCGCTGCCCTGGGCGGTCCGACCCGCATACGGGGTGCTCGCCGCAAACGCGGTCGGGCTGCTGCCCCGCTGGGCTCGCCGGGAGCTACTGCTGCCGCACGTTCCGGTGGTGGAAGAGACCTTCGTACGACTCGGGGGCCACGGGATGACCCGTGCCATCCGATGGGCAATGCGCCCACCGACCTGACGGGCCCTCGGCCTGAGCGGTTCTCTGCTGGTGAGCAAGTGCTGGAGGTCGGCCTGGCTGGGCCGACCGTCCAGATCGTGTCCGGGTGGAAGCGGCCGAGGAACTCCTCGGGTCACCCCGTTTCTGTGGGGGTGCTCCGTTCGCACTGTTCCCGCAGACGATGGATCTTGGCTTCGAGACGCCTTCGCAGCTCGGGGTCGAGGGTCCGGTCGGCGGCGTGGCCGAGTTCTTTGACTTGAGCGCGCATCTGCTCCAGGCGGCGCACCCCGAAATCCTTTGGGCTGCTCATGAGTCCTCCAGGGTCGTGAGGAGCGGGGTGTGTTCAGGAAAGCAAGAGCAGCGTCGGAGCGCACCCCGAACGATCACGGAGTGTGAGTATCGGGGTGAGGCGAAGGCGCGCGGCGGGTTCGGCATCGGGGGCCGGACGGCGGCCAGGTGAGTACCGCTTGAACCTGGTGCCCGCAGCGCACGCCCCGGGGAGTTCCCCGTTCGTAGCGATCGGCCATACGACAACGTCTGCCTCCCGGGCCATCGTGGCCAAGCAGGCAGACGTCACGCCAACTCCCCGATCGAGCCGTAACGCCCTTATGGGCGCGGGAAGTTGGGGCGGAGCGCTAGAAGCTACAAATGATCATCCCCGCGGCCGCGCCGCCGATCATGCCCAGCACTCCTCCAACCAGGATGCCGCCCGGGCCGGTGACAACGCCCCCGGCAGCCCCGCCTGCCGCTGTGGCCAGCGTGTTCTTCGCGACGCACTTGTCCCAGTCGTCGAGCTTCTTCAGGTGGTCCTTGTACTTCGCGAGCTCGTCCGCCGAGCACCGATGCCCGTTGTACTTCTCGCATCCGTCGTCCACGCGGTCCTGCGGCTGCATCAGGGCTCCACCGGACGACTTCACCTTCGCCGGCGCCGCCGCGTTGGACGACGGAGGAACGAACGCGCCGGGGCCGTTCATCGTGATGAGCGGCGTCGTTTCCGTGCCCTCGATCGAGGCGCCCGGCGCGTCCTGAAGGGTTTGCGTGACCGCGTTCCCGTTCACCGACACCTTGTAGGCGTGGCTCTTACCCTGAGCGTCGATGACCTCGCCGGGCTGCATGGTGGCGATGGCGTGGCCCGTGCCGTCCACGATCTGCACGGCGCTGCCGTCGCGGTAGGACGCGAGGTGCGTCCCCTGGGGCAGATCGGTGTACGTCTTGCTCGCGGTGGTGGCGTACTTGTGCGTCTCCGCCTCACCCGTCACCGGGTCTTCGCTCGGAGGGGTCGCGCCCGGAGGCGTCGTCCCGGTGTGCGCGACGTACATCGTGGACCCGGCAGGCGAGTCCACCACGGGCACTGTCACGGTCGCGTCCGCGGTCCACGGGAAGCGTCCCGCGTCGAACGTCCAGGTACCCGTGACCTTCTTTCCGACCGCCGCGAAGTCGACCCAGCCGTAGTTCTTCGGAGGGACCGTCACGATGACACCGTTGACCTGCGCTTCGTCCGAGGTGTAGGTGATCGTGGACGACATCTGGGAGGAGATCATCGTCTGGATCGGCACGGAGATGCCGGCCGACACCGAAACCCCGGCCGAGAGGCTCTGGGACCAGCCGCTGTGGTAGATCGTGGTGAATACCTGCGCGACCTTTTCCGACGTGTCGTTGTACCAGACCGAGGACGCCTTCACGCGCGGCAGTACTTCCAGCGGGCCTTCGGACTTCTGCGTCCACGAACACGTCGAGGTGTCCTTGGTGCACAGCTGCGAGTAGTAGTCCAACGCCAGCTTCAGCGCCTCGGGCGCCTTTGCCTGGGACACCGTCCACGCCTGCGTAGAGGATCCGTCACAGGGGTTGGGCTGCGCCAGGATGCCCCACAGGTGCAGTCCGCCCCGGTTGTCCAAGCAGTAGTTGTTGTCGTCGCGCACCAGCATGAACGTGCCCGGTTTGCCATTGACGGGGTGGAAGTGCCAGAGCTGGCCGTCCTCCGTGTCGCCCACGCCGCAGGACCGTTGCGTGAGCGGCTGGGTGGAGTAGAGGCACTTGCCGGTGTTGGTGTTGGCGACACGGAAGGCGCCCGTGCCCGCGGGAATCAGGCGCCAGTTCGTGTAGTTGGTGCCGTCGGGGGTGACGGAGATCTGTGCTCCGTCACCGGTGCCGGTCGCGTTGAGGGTGCCGTCCGGATTGCTGAACGTCCAGGCACCGGAGTCGGCCGCCTGCGCGGCGGTCGCGGTGGCGACAACGCCGGAGGCGAGCATGAGTAAGGCAAGTAACGGCGCCGCTAATACCGCAATCACAGTTATGGGGTGTGTCCGCGTTGTTTGTAGTGGCTGTCGCGGGCACGTGTCTGGCTGAGTCTTCGCCAGTGTGACCAGTGCAGATGGTGGTGGATGGTGAGGTGGGCGGGGTGGAGAAGGTGGCCGATGAGGCGGCGTATCTCCGCTACGGACAGCGGTATCAGGCCACCGCTGTTTCCCCTTTTGAGAGTTCGCAGGCGCGGACGGCGGTGAGGGCCGCGAGGGCGGCCATGGCCAGGGTGATGTGCCGGTACCAGGCGTGGTAGAGACGGACTTGGTAGTGGTCCAGGCCGCACTCGCCCTTCGCGGTCTGGAAGCATTCTTCGACTGCCCAGCGGGCGCCGGCCACCCTGACCAGGTCTTTCAGCCGGGTAGCGACGGGGCCGTAGCAGACGTAGTAGGCGAGGTCCGTGGGGTCTTTGAGGCTCCGGCGGGCCAGGACCCAGTGGCCGTGGCCGTTCTCCCACCAGATCCGGATCGGGATCCGCGCCCACTGGTACATGCGCTCGCCATGGGATCCCTTCCCGGCGGACAGGCGCTTCCACGCCTGCGGCGCGAGACCGGTGACGAGGTCGTCGACACGGCGTTCACCCATGCCGCGGGTGATGACGGTGTCGCTGGTCTTCACGCACATCACATGGCTGATGGCCCGCTGTTCCATCCAGCACCTGAGGGATTTCGACTGTCCGTAGGCCTCGTCCGCGGTGACCCACGCGAACGGGACGCCGGCCTCCACCGCACGAAGGAGCATGGCCTTGAAGTGCTCCGTCTTCGTCGCGAACAACACCTCGTCCGGAATCCCCGCGTCCCGGCACCGCTCACGGTCGTCCGTCCACGAGGCGGGCACATACAGCTCCCGGTCGATCAGAGCCCGGCCTTTCGGCGAGGCGTAGGCCAGAAAGGTGCCGACCTGGCAATTTTCCGTACGTCCAGCCGTTCCGGAATACTGCCGCTGGACGCCGGCCGAGCGCACACCCTTCTTCAGGAAGCCAGTGTCGTCCCCGATCAGGACGCCGTCCTTGTCACCGATCGTCTCCACAACGTAGTCCCGCACATCGTCACGGACTGCGTCCGCGTCCCAGTCCGCCTCGCCCAACAGCCGCTGCATCCCGATCGGCAGCCGGTCACCAGCCCGTTCCGCCAGAGTCCAGCCGTTCTTCCGCTCCAATGGAGCGATCAGGCCTCGCATATACGCAAGCGCCCGCGCACGAGGCTCCGACCTCACGAAACGCGACGCGAACCTGGCATGTAAACCCGCCAGCACCCCGTCCCACTGCCCAACCAACCCCACCCCGAGCTCAGCCATACACCAACTCAACCACACACAAGTGTGATTGCAGTACTAAGAGTCGGCCGACGCTCTTGAGATGTCTTCGCATGTGACTTCCTTAGTGAGGCTGTGAACTTCCCGGGGAGCAGGGCGAGTCGCCGAAGGCCTCAGACACTTCGTCCGACCCGGCGTTTGTTCGTGATCTCAGCTACAGGTGTTGCAGTCCTCACTCGGCGAGTTTACGAAGACCGATGAAATCGGGATGAACGGCGTTGACCGCGCTGGACTGGGGTATCGGCGGCAGTCTCCTGCTGCAATCCCAAGTAGCTCCAGCGCACGCCATGCCGGGCATGCGGGTCCTCCCGCTCGCTGTGGTGCACCACCCTCAGGCCGTGGCCACGCGCGAGGTCGACCGTTTCGCGCACCGAAACGTCGAACATCCGCCGGCCGGCCGGGACGGGGCCGTGTCGCAGGGACAGGACTACGCGTCCTTCGCGAGCCAGCATGTCGGTGATGCTCTTCATCGCCAACGCCCGCTGGAGCGCGTCCAGATGCATCCATACAGCCGTCAGAAGAATCAGGTCGAACCGCTGGGCGCGACTGCGAAGCATCCGCATTTCGGGCAGCGAATCATCGACCCACTCGAACTTCCGGTCACCATGGATCCGTTGACCCAGGGCACGGAGTTCCGCCGTAGGTTCAGCGGCGACGACCATGTGTCCCTGGCGGGCCAGTGCGGCGGCATCGCGGCCGCTGCCTGCTCCGATGTCGAGGATCGCGCTGGGTCGCACGGGGAACAGGTGCAGTACGTCGCGGTGGACATCGGCGAAGGAGACGCTCTCGTACTGCTCGACCAGCGTGTCCGCGGCTTCGCCATAACCGGCGGTACTGGAAAGGGGCTTGGTATCGGTCACCCGCACAGGTTACGGAGTTGGGCGTCGGGGGCCGGATCCGCAGAGATGCAGGCAATTCCACTACCCGGCTCGCCGATTGCCGCGCCCCGGCGGGGCTCAGGCCCAAACGCGTAAAGATCCCGTACCTCGCCGCCGCGAACTACGCGCCCGGCGAACAATCCCTCATCCCAGCGCACCTCATCCCACAGTGGTGCCCATGTTGAACCGAGTAGCCGTCCTGTCCGACATCCACGGAGTGCTGCCCGCTCTGGAGGCCGTGCTCGCCGAACCAGACGTAAGGGCCGCCGATCGCATCGTGCTGACCGGCGACATCACCGCCGGCCCGCAGCCCCGTCAGGTCCTCGACCTGCTGATCGGTCTCGGCGACCGCATCGTCTGGATCAGCGGCAACGCCGACCGTGAACTCCTCGAATACCGCCGTGGCCAACGCGATTCGATCCCCGATCCCCTTGCTCCCTGGGCCGCCGAACAGCTACGCGAAGACCATCTCGACCTACTCGGCCGGCTGCCCCGATCGCTCTCCTTGCCCGTGCGCGGCTTGGGGGAGGTGCTGTTCTGCCATGCCACCCCGCGTGACGATGAAGAGATCGTCCTCGTGGACTCACCCCTCGAACGCTGGCAAGAGGTCTTCAGCGAACTCGACTCCGATATTCGCACCGTGGTCTGCGGACATACACACATGCCGTTCGTCCGCCTCGCCCACGGCCGACTCGTGATCAACCCCGGCAGCATCGGCATGCCCTATGGCCGGGCGGGAGCCCACTGGGCGCTGCTGGGCCCCGGCGTCGACCTACGCTCGACCAGCTTCGACGTGGAGGCCGCCATCACCCAGGTCACGCAGGACTCCTCCTACCCCGAGATCGCCGAGTGGGCCGACTACTTCCTTCGCGCTCGGGCAACCGACGCTGACGCTCTGGGAATCTTCGCGCCGCGGGGCGGCCACAGTGATGCGCCGTGACTGGTGCGCCACAACGGGCCACACAGCTGACGCAAGTACCGTCACCGCCCCCGAGCAGCTCGGCGAGCAGCGCGCGGATGCGTGTCTCGATCTCGTTCCTGATCGGGCGGACGGCCTCAATGCCCTGACCGGCGGGATCGTCCAGCTTCCAGTCCAGATACTGCTTGCCCGGGAAGACCGGGCAGGCGTCCCCGCAGCCCATCGTGATCACCACGTCGGACGCCTGGACCGCCTCGGGGGTCAGTACCTTGGGCACGTCGGCGGACAGGTCGATCCCGACCTCGGCCATTGCCGCGACGACCGCCGGATTGACCGTCTCGGCCGGCGCGGACCCGGCCGAGCGGGCCTCGACCCGGCCGTCGGACAAGCGGGTGAGGAAGGCGGCAGCCATCTGTGAGCGTCCGGCGTTGTGTACGCACACAAACAGCGCCGACGGCCGGGCGGAGACGGTTTCGAACGCGGTCTCGGGCACGGTTTCAGACACTGGGGGAACCTTCCTCGACGGGGGCCAACGGGTAGGCCACCGGGTCGGGTTGGGGGAAGAAGCGACGGGCGGCCAGGGCGACATAGACCAGCGCGATCAGCACCGGCACCTCGATGAGGGGACCGACCACGCCGGCCAAGGCCTGGCCGGAGGTCGCGCCGAAGGTGGCGATCGCCACCGCGATGGCGAGTTCGAAGTTGTTGCCCGCGGCGGTGAAGGCCAGCGTGGTCGCCCGCGGATACCCCAGGCCCACGGCCTTGCCCAGCGCCATCGACCCGGCCCACATGACGGCGAAGTACACCAGCAGCGGCAGCGCGATCCGCACCACGTCGAGGGGACGGGAGGTGATCGCCTCGCCCTGGAGGGCGAACAGCACCACGATCGTGAACAGCAGCCCGTACAGGGCGAACGGGCCGATCCTCGGGAGCAGTTGCGTCTCGTACCAGCTCCGGCCCCGCGCTTTCTCGCCCAGCTTGCGGGTCGCGAAACCGGCGATCAGCGGGACGCCGAGGAAGATGAGCACGCTGCGGGCGATCTCCCACACCGACACGTCCAGCGCGGTCTGCTCCAGACCGAGCCAGCCGGGCAGGACGGAGAGGTAGAACCAGCCCAGGGTGGCGAACGCGATCACCTGGAACACCGAGTTGAGGGCGACGAGCACGGCGGCGGCCTCGCGGTCACCGCAGGCGAGGTCGTTCCAGATGATGACCATGGCGATACAGCGGGCGAGCCCGACGATGATCAGCCCGGTCCGGTACTCCGGCAGGTCCGGCAGGAAGATCCAGGCCAGGGTGAACATCACCGCAGGGCCGACGAGCCAGTTGATGGCGAGCGACGGAACCAGCAGTCTCTTGTCGCGGGTGACCGTGTCGAGGCGGTCGTAGCGGACCTTGGCCAGCACCGGGTACATCATCACCAGCAGGCCGAGCGCGATCGGCAGCGAGACGCCGGTGACGGTCACCTTCGCCAGTACGTCCCCCAGGCCCGGCACCAGACGGCCGAGACCGAGGCCGGCGGCCATGGCCACGAGGATCCACACGGCCAGGAAGCGGTCCACCAGCGAGAGTCGCCCGGCCACCGAACCCGTCGGGGCGGCACTCGGCCGGGTCACGAGGCCGCTCCGGCCGGTTCGCTCGGGGAGTGGAGATCGGCGGCCTGCGGCCGGGTGAGGACCGCGGCGAGCTTGTCCGTCATCGCGGGCAGGGGGCGGTAGTACACCCAGGTCCCGCGCCGCTCGGAGTCGATCAGTCCGGCCTGCTTCAGGAGCTTGAGGTGATGGGAGATCGTCGGCTGCGACAGATCGAAGGCCGGGGTCAGGTCGCACACGCAGATCTCCCCGTCCTCCTGCGAAGCGATCATCGACAGCAGGCGGAGACGGACCGGATCACCCAGAGCCTTGAACACCTTCGCCAGTTCTTCGGCCTGGTCCTGTCCCATCGGCGCAGTCAGCAGGGCCGGGCAGCAGGCCGCCCCGTCCTGGCCGAGCACCGCCAATTCTTGTTTCGACATGCTTCTATGTTGACAGGCCTCGATTCAAGTCGCAAGCTTGCATCGAGAAACGTCAATGCAGCTCCATCGGGGCCGTGCCCCACGACCAAGGAGTCACCGCCATGACCGAGCCCCACATCGACCTCCGCGAGACCGTCCGCCGACGTTACGCCGCGGCTGCCGTGCAGGTCACCGAGGGTGGAACCACCTGTTGCGGGCCGCAGGCCATCGAGGTCGACGACAACTTCGGCTCCACCCTCTACGCCGCCGACGAGCGCGACACCCTGCCCGCCGAAGCCGTCGCCGCCTCGCTCGGCTGTGGCAACCCGACCGCCGTCGCCGACCTCCACGAGGGCGAACGCGTCCTGGACCTCGGCTCCGGCGGCGGCATCGACGTCCTGCTCTCCGCCCGTCGCGTCGGCCCCACCGGAAAGGCGTACGGCCTGGACATGACCGAGGAGATGCTCGCCCTCGCGCTGGCGAACCAGAAGAAGGCGGGCGCCACCAACGTCGAGTTCCTCAAGGGCACCATCGAGGCGATCCCGCTCCCCGCGAACACGATCGACGTCGTGATCTCCAACTGCGTCATCAACCTGTCCACCGACAAGCCCGCCGTCTTCGCCGAGATGATCCGGGTCCTCAAGCCCGGCGGCCGGATCGGCATCTCCGACGTCGTCGCCGACGACGAACTCACCCCGGCCCAGCGGGCGGAGCGCGGCGACTACGTCGGCTGCATCGCCGGGGCCCTCTCCTTCGGGGAGTACCGCCGAGGCCTCGAAGCCGTCGGCTTCACCCACATCGAACTTCGCCCCACCCATGCCGTCGCCGACGGCATGCACTCCGCGATCGTCCGCGCCACCAAGCCCATCACCAGCGACGAGTCCGGGTCGAGCACGGCCGGCGACTCCTGCTGCGGCGTCACCGCCTGCTGCACGACCGCCGAACAGGCCGACGACCCGAACAGCACCGTCGCCGAAGCCAAGAGTGCATCCGGCTGCGACTGCGCCTGACGGCAGGCGGGCGCCCGCCCGTCGCGGGCGGTGCTCCGGCCCGGGCGGGATTGAGGGAATCGGGGTTTGGCCGGCCGGCCCGGCGATACCGTGGTGGCACACGACAGATGACCGTCCAGGAGCCCCGGATGAGCCAGCAACCGGCCCCCGCGCCCGCCCGCCAGCCCCTCGATGAGCATGCCGCCGAAGCGGCCCGTGCGTACGCGGCCGCGGAGCGCGCCAGGACGGATGCCCTCGCCTCGGTCCTGGAGGACATCGCCGCCCACGGCTACCCCTCGCCCGAGTCCGGCGTGCCGTGGGAAACCGCGCGGGACGCCCACCTCGCCCGCGTCGTGGACGAGTAGCCGCATGTCGCCTGATCAGGGAGCGCGCCGCTCGCGCGTCGTCATGGTGGAGCCCGCGCTCACCCAGCTGGCGAAGCTCAGCGCGAGCGAGACGCACCGCTTGGACCGCGCGATCGTAGCCGTCAGCGTCAACCCGGAGCTGGGCACCGAGGTGCCGGGCACCCTGCTGCGCGACTACGCGGACGACATCGACGCGGTCCGCGTGATCTATTACGTCACCGCCCTGAGGACGATCACCATCGTCGCGTACGTCGAAGCCTGACGCCCGCGCCCCTGTCGGGGAGTGTCGTCGAGGAGTGCCGTCCAGGGTCTCGTGTTTTGATGCGTGCATGGAGACGTGGCCTGGTCGTCCTTATCCGCTCGGTGCCGTTCACGACGGCGCCGGAACCAACTTCGCCCTCTTCTCCGAGGCGGCCGAACGGGTGGAGCTCTGCCTGTTCGACGACCGGGGCGCCGAGAGACGCGTGCCGCTCACCGACGCCGACGGTTCGGTGTGGCACGCGTATCTGCCGGGGGTCGGCCCCGGGCAGAGGTACGGCTATCGGGTGCACGGGCCGTACCGCCCTTCCGAGGGCTTGCGCTGCGACCCGGCGAAGCTGCTCCTCGACCCGTACGCCACCGCCGTCGACGGGCAACTCGACGGCGACCCCTCGCTGCTCAGCGCCGACCCGGAGAACCCCGGGACGCCCAACGGCCTGGACAGCGCCGGGCACGGGATGTTCGGCGTCGTGACGGACCGCAGCTTCGACTGGGAGGGGGACCGGCGCCCGGGCCACCCCTACCACGAGTCCGTCATCTACGAAGCTCACGTACGTGGTCTGACGATGCGTCATCCGAGCGTGCCGAAGGAGCTGCGCGGCACCTACGCGGGCCTCGCGCACCCCGAGGTGATCGACCACCTCAAGGAATTGGGCGTCACCGCCGTGGAGTTGATGCCGGTGCACCAGTTCACGCAGGACGGCTTCCTCGTGGACCGCGGCCTGTCGAACTACTGGGGCTACAACACCATCGGGTTCTTCGCGCCGCACAACGGCTTCGCGGCGGCCGGCACCCGGGGGCAGCAGGTCGTGGAGTTCAAGGAGATGGTGAAGTCCCTGCACGCCGCCGGGATCGAGGTCATCCTGGACGTGGTGTTCAACCACACGGCGGAGGGCAACGATCAGGGGCCCACACTGTCGTTCCGGGGCATCGACAACGCCGCCTACTACCGTCTCGTCGACGACGACCCGGCGCACTACTTCGACACCACCGGTACCGGCAACTCCCTGCTGATGCGGCATCCGAACGTCCTCCAGCTCATCATGGACTCGCTGCGGTACTGGGTCACGGAGATGCGCGTCGACGGCTTCCGCTTCGACCTCGCGGCCACGCTGGCGCGTCAGTTCCACGAGGTGGACCGCCTTTCGGCCTTCTTCGACCTGGTCCAGCAGGATCCGGTGATCAGCCAGGTCAAACTCATCGCCGAACCCTGGGACATCGGGGACGGCGGCTATCAGGTGGGCAACTTCCCGGCCCTGTGGTCGGAGTGGAACGGCCACTACCGCGACACCGTACGCGGCTTCTGGCGGGGCGACGACGACACCCTGGCCGACTTCGCGTCCCGGCTCACCGGCTCCTCCGACCTCTACCAGCACGACCGGCGACGGCCACGTGCGAGCGTCAACTTCGTGGTGGCACACGACGGTTTCACCCTGCGCGACCTCGTCTCGTACGACAGCAAGCACAACGAGGCCAACGGCGAGGACAACCGGGACGGCGCGGACGACAACCGGTCCTGGAACTGCGGGGTCGAGGGTGAGACCGACGACCCGAACGTGCGGGAGCTGCGGTCGCGCCAGCAGCGCAACCTGCTCGCGACCCTCCTGCTCTCGCAGGGCGTACCCATGCTCGCCCACGGCGACGAGTTGGGACGCACCCAGGGCGGCAACAACAACGCCTACTGCCAGGACAACGAACTCTCCTGGGTGGACTGGGAGTTGGACGACGAGCGGCGCGGGCTGCTCGACTTCGCCCGGCGCGTGGTCGCCCTGCGCCACGCCCACCCCGGGCTGCGCCGGCGCCACTTCCCCGTGGGCCCGACCCCGGACACCCCGCCCGAGCGCGCCGAGGTGGTCTGGTTGCGGCCCGACGCGTGCCAGCTGGACGACGACGACTGGAAGCGCGGCGACGCACACGCCCTCGCGGTGTATCTGTGCGCCGACAAGCCGATGGAACGCGACGCCCGGGGACGACCCGTCACCGACGACACGTTCCTGCTGCTGTTCAACAGCTACCGGGAGCCCATTGACTTCCGTCTGCCGCCGGCGGCGTTCGGCGAGGAGTGGCAGCTGGTGTTGGACACGGCCGACCCGGCGGCGGACGCGGACGGCGCGCCGATCACGGCGGAGGCCGAATTCCCGATGGAGGCCCACAGTCTGCGGGTGCTGCGGCGCGATCGAAGGGAGTGACGGCCGCGGCAACGGCTCGTCGAACCAGCCAACCGGGCCGGCCATGCCATGCGCGGTGGCGTGGTCCAGTATGAACTCCCGCACCGACAAGGCAGGGAGAAGTACGTCGTGACCCATGAGTGGCATGTCCTCATCGAGGAGGACACCTGGACCAACGAGCGCGCCGACGGCGTCGCTCTGCGGCTGCACCGCTGGACGCTGGCGGGTACGTACCGCATCGGTCAGGACGAGGCGGAGGCGGTCGCCGCCGCCGAGGACGCGGCCCTGCACTACATACCGCGTGCCCTTGCCCGACGTGCCCGGCCCGGTGACGAGCCGGCCCGGGAGGCGTTCCTCGGGCGGGACGGCACCTGGGTGGTGCTGGTGAGGCAGCGTCAACGGGTGTGCCACATCCGGGTGTCGGCCGCCCGCCTCGTGCACGCGCGGAAGGAGGCCGAAGCGCCGCCGAAAACCCTCAAGGAGAAGCTCCGTGGCGCACTGGACGGGCCGCCGCCCCTCCCGGAGCCCTGGGCGCCCCCGGGCAGCCCTGCCCGGACGCGTCCCGAGCGCGATTGATTCCCTCCACCCGGCGTGTGCGGACGAAGACCGGCGCGGGCCGCGAATGACCCGGGCGCCAAGGTGTTGGAGGACCGGTCAAGGACCAGGACCGAGGCTCAGGCGGGCCGCACCGTACGGGGGCCGACACACTCGGCGCCGTACGCCCTGACCCGTTCGCGCAGCTCGCGGTCCGCGGTCACGACCGTGCAGGGACGGTCGGCATGGGCGGCGGCGAGTTCGACGATGAGGTCGTCCCCGCTGCCCGACGCGGACTCGACCCGCACTCCGGGCACGGACTCGACGCCCCGGGCCGCTCCTTCGACGACGAGGACGACCTCCTCGCCAACGTGCCGTTCGGCAAGTCGGTCCCGCAGGCGCTCCGCCGCTCCCTTGCGGTCGCGCCACCAGCCGTCGGGCACGGATCCGACGACGTTCGCCGCGTCGACGATCAGCACGGGGCGCCCGCTCATGACCCGGTTCCGCCCCAACGGGCCGCCTGGCGTGGCGTGCTGCGCATTCCTTCTCCGGTCATGTGCCGTGATTCTGCCACCTGCTCCTCCAGAGGGTTTTCAGGCGGGCGGGCCGATTTTGGCGGACACCGCGTCGAGGATCCACTCCAGGCCGGTCGTGAAGGATGTCTCGGCGTCCACGTGCGTACCGTCGTGGACCATCTTGGCCAGCGCTGGGAAGTCGCCCGTGGCCAGCATGTGCGTCAAGTGCGGGCCGGACGCGCGCTGCCAGTCGTGCTTGGACAGACCCGTGGCGCGCTCGGCCCGCAGGTTGGCGATCTCCCGTCGGATCGCGCCGATGTAGTAGGCGCTGACGGTCTCCACGGCGCGCATGGCGGTGTCGACGTCCACGAGGCCGTCGAAGGCGGCGAGCGTCGCCTCGGCCACGGCGAGACCGTTCGGGCCGAGGGCCGGACGGCCGCCGAGCAGGTCGGCGAGCCACTCATGACGCAGAGCGGCCTGCCTCGTGCGGTGGGCCAGGGCACTCAACGTCTCGCGCCAGTCCGCCGGTTGCCCCTCCGGGACGATCTCGCCCTGGACCTCGTTCACCATGAGGTCGAACAACTCCTCCTTGGAGGAGACGAATCTGTAGAGCCGCATCGGGCCGGCGTCCAGGCGGGCCGCCACCTTGCGTACCGACACCGCTTCAAGCCCGCCCTCGTCGGCCAGCGCCAGGGCGGCGGCGACAATGCGCTCCCGGTCGAGCGGCACGGGGCGAGTCGTCGGTTCCGGACGGTCCCACACAGTCATGCCCACACCGTACGTGCCGATCCGTCGAGCCTTGCCGTGTGTCGAAGCGTACCGATACGGTGTATCGATATGAGACAGCGTATCGGAACCATCGGGGGTGGCCCCGGCGGGCTCACCTTCGCCCGCGTCCTGCACCGCCACGGCATCCCCGTGACCGTCTTCGAACGCGATACCGCCCCCGACGCCCGACCCGCGGGCGGCACGCTCGACCTGCACGAAGGGATGGGCCAGCTCGCCATGGGAAAGGCGGGGCTGTTGGCGGAGTTCCAGGCGCTGGCCCGTCCCGAGGGGCAGGCCATGCGCATCCTGGATACGGATGGAACCGTACTGCGCGACTGGCGGCCCGGCCCGGACGAACGGGCCAACCCGGAGATCGACCGCGGACACCTGCGTGACCTGCTGCTCGGGCCCCTCGACGTCCAGTGGGGGCGAGGGGTGGCACGGGTGGAGCCGGAGGGTCGGAACGGCGCCACGGTGCACTTCGCCGACGGGCGGCAGGAGACGTTCGACCTCGTCGTCGGCGCCGACGGCGCCTGGTCCCGGACCCGCCCCGCGGTGTCACCGGCGACACCGCAGTACACCGGGGTCACCGCGATGGAGACCTTCCTGGACGACGTCGACGACCGCCACCCCGACCTCGCCCGCTTGATCGGCGGCGGCTCGGTGGCCGTGTACGGCGTGCACCGCTCCCTCGTCGCCCAGCGCAACAGCGGCGGGCACGTCAAGGTGTACGCCAGGTTCCGCGCACCGCTCGACTGGCACGCGCACCTGGACCTGACCGACGTCGAGGCCGTGCGGTCGCATCTGCTGGCCCGCTTCCACGACTGGGCGGAGCCCGTCCTCGACCTCCTGCGCCACGGCACGGCCTTCGTCCACCGCCCCCTCCACGTCCTGCCGGTGTCCCACACCTGGACGCATGTCCCCGGGGTGACGCTCCTCGGCGACGCCGCCCATCTGATGCCTCCGCTCGGAGCAGGCGCGAACCTCGCGATGCTGGAAGGCGCCGAACTCGCCGAGACCATCGCCCTGGGGCCGGACGACCTCGACGACGCCGTCCGTGCCTTCGAGGAAAGGATGTGGGTGCGGGCCGCCAGATGGGCACGCATCACGACGGCGGGCCTTGAACGCCTGGTCAGCGCGGACCCGACGGAAGCCCTCGCCCTCTTCGACCAGGTCCAGCCATCCTGATCCCTTCGAGCCGTCCTGCCGACGCGGGACCAATGGCCCGAAGCGGCGGGACCGAGACCGTCTCGATGGCCGATGTTCGCGCGGACCGCATGGCGGTGCACTGGAGAATGCCGAGTCCGGGGCGAAGGCCGGGCGCGGCAGAACACTCGCTCCTCGAAGAAGGGTGGAAGCATCCCGTGCTCGTCATCGAATCCCGTGCCGCAGACGCGGCCCAGGCCCGCCGTGCCACCGCCGACTATGTGCGGGACGCCTGCCCGTGGGTCGACCGCGACGCCGTCGTGCTGGTCGTCAGCGAACTGGTCGGCAACGCCGCACGTCACACGGAACGCGGCGACTGGCTCCTGTACCTCCGCTGCCAGGGCCCGGTCCTGACCGCCGACGTCCAGGACACCAGCACCGCTCCTCCGGCCCCGCGCCGGCCCGACCTGGCCGAGGGAGGCGGCATGGGATGGCACATCGCCGAAGACCTGACCTCCTCGCTCACCGTTCTGCCGCACCCGCACGGCAAGACCGTCCGAGCCGAATGGCACGCGGCCGACGCGGAACCGGCGAACCGTCCGGCCGGCCGTGGGTCGACCCGAATGGCACTCTGCTAGCCGCGAACGACGACTGCCGCGATCGTCAAGTCCGGTTGTTCTGGGGCGCGTTGACGTCATGGGGAGGAGCGGGGGCGCGCCGGTGTGCCGAGCACGTCCAGGGTGCCTTCGGTGCGCGCCTGCTGGCGGCGCCCGTCGCGCGGCTCGCGGCGCGATGAGGTAGTCAGGAACGGTGAACAAGGACGCGAGCGACCCCTTCGTGCACGTCAGGGCCGCCACTGAGAACAACCTGCGGAACATCGATGTCGACGTTCCGCGGGACGCGATGGTCGCCTTCACCGGCGTCTCCGGTTCGGGCAAGTCCTCGCTCGCGTTCGGCACGCTCTACGCGGAGGCCCAACGGCGCTACTTCGAGTCCGTGGCGCCGTACGCCCGAAGACTGTTGCAGCAGGTCGGCGCGCCGCACGTCCAGGAAATCACCGGCCTGCCGCCCGCCGTGGCCCTCCAGCAGCGACGCGGCTCGCCCAGCTCGCGCTCGACGGTCGGCACCCTCACCACCCTGTCCAACCTGCTGCGCATGCTGTACTCCCGCGCCGGTACCTATCCGCCCCGGGCCGACCGTCTCGAAGCCGAGTCCTTCTCACCCAACACGGCGGCCGGCGCCTGTCCGGAGTGCCACGGACTGGGCGTCGTGCACGACGTCGCCGAGGACCTGCTCGTCCCGGACCCCTCGCTGAGCATCCGCGAGGGGGCGATCGCCGCCTGGCCGGGCGCCTGGCAGGGTGCCAACCTGCGCAGTGTCGTCAACGGCCTGGGGATCGACATCGACCGGCCGTGGCGCAGGCTCAGGAAGAAGGACCGCGAGTGGCTGCTGTACACGGACGAGCAGCCCTCCGTGTACATCGAGCCGGAGGAGGAACGCGTCGACTACGGCTACCAGGGCACGTTCTGGAGCGCCCGCAAACACGTCATGCACGTCCTCGCCGACTCCAAGAGCGAGAGGATGCGCGAACGGGCGCTGCGGTTCGTCAGGAGCGTGCCCTGCCCGGAGTGTCACGGCAGCGGACTGCGGCCCGAAGCGCTGGCCGTGACCTTCGCCCGGCGTTCCATCGCCGAGGTCAACGCCATGCCGCTCACCGAGGTCGTGGCGCTGCTACGGCCCGTCGCAGGCAGGGCCAAGGCCGACGCCGCCACGTCGTCCGCCAGGTCGGGGGAGACGACCGAGGTCGCGGTCCGGATCTGCCGCGATCTGGTCGCCCGGGTCGACGTACTGCTGGAGCTGGGTCTGGGATACCTCAGCCTCGGGCGCCGCTCGACGACCCTGTCGCCCGGCGAGGCGCAGCGCCTGCGGATCGCCACCCAGCTCCGCTCGGGTCTCTTCGGCGTCGTCTACGTCCTCGACGAACCCTCCGCCGGCCTGCACCCGGCCGACGCCGAACCGCTCCTCGACGTGCTGGAACGCCTCAAGGCGGCGGGCAACTCCCTGTTCGTGGTCGAGCACGACATGGACGTCGTACGGCGCGCGGACTGGGTGGTCGACATCGGCCCCGGCGCCGGCGAGGGCGGCGGACGCGTGCTCTACAGCGGCCCGGTCGCCGGACTCGAACAGGTCCGGGAGTCGGCCACGAGCCAGTACCTGTTCGGGCGCGCCCGGCCGCTCGATCACCGCCCGCGCACACCGCACGGCCGACTGCGCCTGCGCGGAGTCTCCCGCCACAATCTCCACGACGTGTCCGTCGAGGTGCCGCTGCGCGTACTGACCGCGGTGACGGGCGTGTCCGGTTCCGGCAAATCCACGCTGGTGACACAGGTGCTCGCCGAGGTCGTCCGCGGCCACCTCGGACTCGTACCCGAGGAACCCGACGAGGCGCGCCTGGAGGTCGACGTCCAGGACGCGTCGGGGGTCGAGTCGTTCGACCGGCTGGTCCTGGTCGACCAGCGGCCCATCGGCCGGACACCCCGCTCCAACCTGGCCACGTACACGGGCATGTTCGACGCGGTGCGCAAGCTGTACGCGGCGACGGACGAGGCCAGGGCGCGCGGCTACTCCGCCGGGCGGTTCTCCTTCAACGTGCCCGACGGGCGGTGCGAGACCTGCCAGGGCGAAGGGTTCGTCGCGGTGGAACTGCTGTTCCTGCCCGGCACCTATGCGCCGTGCCCGACCTGTCAGGGCGCCCGGTACAACGCCGAGACGCTGGAGGTCACCTACCGCGGCAAGAACATCGCCGAAGTGCTGGCCCTGTCCGTCGATGCCGCCGCCGCATTCCTGTCCGCCGTCCCGTCCGCCGCCCGCAGCCTGGAGACACTGCGCGAGGTGGGCCTTGGATATCTGCGTCTTGGGCAGCCCGCGACGGAACTCAGCGGTGGTGAGGCGCAACGCATCAAACTCGCCACCGAACTCCAGCGGGCCCGCCGCGGGCACGCGCTCTACCTGCTCGACGAGCCGACGGCGGGGCTGCATCCCGCGGACATCGCGCTGCTGCTGCGACAACTGCACCGGCTCGTCGACGCCGGCAACACGGTCGTCCTCGTCGAGCACGACCTGGACACGATCGCCGGCGCCGACTGGGTCATCGACCTCGGGCCGGGCGGCGGCGACGCGGGCGGCCGCGTGGTCGCGGCAGGCCCGCCGGCCAAGGTGGCGAAGTCCCGTCGCAGCGCCACCGCGCCCTACCTCGCGGCCCGGCTCGCCCGCTCCTGACGACAGGGCGCGGCCCGCACGGCGGTTGACGCACCGGCAAGCACTGCCCTGAGCGGACGACGCCTGCGGCTGCGGCTCGCGGGGCGGGCGCGTCTCGCTGCTCGCAGGGCGCACCGCACATTGGTCTGGACCTTGACAGGTTCAGACCATTCCGCTTGAGTCTGGCGTGATCCCCCCTCAACTCCTAGAAGGAGTGGTCGCGTGTCGAGACAACGGCTCATCGCACTTCTCACCGCGTTCGCGGTCGCACTGGGGCTCGCCCTCCTCGTGCCGCTGGCGTCCACCGCCTCGGCCGCCGCCGGCTGTGTCGGCGCGTGGAGTTCCTCCTCGGTGTACACCGGCGGCATGTCCGCCTCGTACAACAGCCACAACTGGCAGGCCAAGTGGTGGACTCAGGGCGAGACGCCCGGCGTGGCCGAGGTCTGGGCCGACCAGGGCGCCTGCGGCGGCGGTTCGACCACGCCGCCCTCCAGCGGCTCCTTCGTGGTCAGCGAAGCCCAGTTCAACCAGATGTTCCCGAACCGGAACTCGTTCTACACCTACAGCGGTCTGACGGCCGCGCTCAGCGCGTACCCGGGCTTCGCGACCACCGGCAGCGACACGGTCAAGAAGCAGGAGGCCGCGGCGTTCCTCGCCAACGTCAGCCACGAGACCGGCGGCCTCGTCTACATCGTCGAGCAGAACACCGCCAACTACCCGCACTACTGCGACGCGACACAGCCCTACGGATGCCCGGCCGGCCAGTCCGCCTACTACGGGCGTGGCCCGATCCAGCTGAGCTGGAACTTCAACTACAAGGCGGCGGGCGACGCGCTCGGCATCGATCTGCTGCACAACCCGAACCTCGTGCAGAGCGACTCGGCCATCGCCTGGAAGACCGGCCTGTGGTACTGGAACACGCAGAGCGGCCCCGGCACCATGACCCCGCACAACGCCATGGTCAACGGCGCCGGGTTCGGTGAGACCATCCGCAGCATCAACGGCAGCATCGAGTGCAACGGCGGCAACCCGGCTCAAGTGCAGAGCCGGATCAACGCCTATCAGAGCTTCGTCTCGATCCTCGGAGTCCCGGCCGGCGGCAACCTGAGCTGCTGACGGGTACGGACGATGCCGGTGTGCCCCCGTCGCAAGGGAAGCGGCGGGGGCACACCGACGTGCGGACGGCGATCACAGCTTCATGCGGTGCACACCTCCCCGCACCGTGCCGACGTACAGCCAGCCGCCCGCGGTCGCCAGGCTGGTGGCGTTGAGGTTCTGTAGGCCGTTGGAGATGTTCTGCCAGCTGCGGCCGCCGTCCGTGGAGCGCAGGACGCCCCGGCCGCCACGCGGCAGGGCCGCGTCCCAGGAGCTGGTGGTGGCCGCGTACAGGGTTTCACCTACCGTGATCAAGTCGCCTACGCGCAGGGTAGTTGACCCGTGTCGGCGGTGCGGAAGGTCCGGCCGCCGTCCGTCGAGACCTTGATCGTGTCCCCGCCGGTCAGCATCTTCGAGCCGGCGAACTCGATGGTGTCGACGCGGCCGTCGGCGACCTTGGTGATGTCGTCGCCGCCGTTGTCCGAGCGGTAGAGGCCGTCGGGGGCGCCGAGCCACAGCCGCTCGGGGTTCTTCGGGTCGCCCGCGACCGCGGTGAAGTGCGTTTGGTCGTGGAGGAGGTTCTTCCAGGTGGTGCCGCCGTCCTCGGTGGCGAACAGGCCCTTGCCCAGCAGGTTGGAGTACGCGACGTACACGCGGTCGGGGTCGGCGGGGTGCACCGACAAGGCGTACACTGTGCCGTTGCTCTGGCCCTTGTCCTGCCAGGTGGCTCCCGCGTCGCCGCTGCGTTGCAGGTGGAAGTCGCCCCAGGCGCTGTACCGCACCCGCCACACGATCCGCGAGTCCTTCGCTGAGGCCTGGAGCAGCCGGGTCTCGGCGCCGATCATGCCCTCGCCGCCGGTGGTGCCCCACTCCGCGCCGGAGGCGGGCAGCGAGGTGCGGTGGGTGCCCTGCGGACCCGCCGCGAGCAGCCGATCGCCGCTGACGGCAAGGGAGTTGACCGTGCCGCCCTGTACGCCGAGCCGGTGGTAGTCCTTGCCGTCGGGGGTGCCCCGGTAGACGCCGGCCGCGTCCGCGGAGACGGTCAGTGAACCGTCGGCCCAGCGGTCGAAGTCGGAGGTGGTGGAGGCCTTGTTCGGAGAGGGGATGGCCGCCCAGCGACGGCCGTGGTCACGGCCGACCCGGATCTCCTTGCCGTAGCCGGCGTACAGGTCGCCGCCGGTGAGCGTCAGACCCGTGGCGCCGGGGCCGTGGTTGTCGAGGGTGGCCCAGCTCCGGCCGCCGTCGAAGGAGCCGACGATGCCCGAACCGATCTCGTAGACCGCCACCACCTGGCTGTCCGCCACGACGTTCACGGAGACCCTGCCGCCGGGGGAGTCGTACACCTTGGTCGCCTTGCCCAGGGCGCCCAGGGAGAGCCCGTCGCGCTTCCAGAGGGACTTGCCCGCCGAGAAGTAGAGGCTGTCACCGCCGATCGCCACGTCGTAGATCCGGTCGACGGGGAGGCCGAGCGGTTCGGTGGTCCAGGTGTCGCCGCCGTCCTTGCTGATCAGCAGGTCGGTGGCGGTGACCGCGACGAGGGTCCTGCCCGTCTCGTCGGTGAGGAAGTCCGTGAGGTACGCGTCCGGGGTGTTCAGGGTCGCCCAGGTGCGGCCGGCGTCGTCGGTGCGCAGGATCGATCCCTTGCGGGGAATGCCGGACCTGCTGTTGGCGGCGTACCACCAACGCTTGGCGTTCTTCGGGTCGATGGCGGTGAAGGCGCGGCCCGCCACGTCACCCAGCGGCAGCCGGGTGTGCTGCTGCCAGGTGGCGCCGTTGTCCGCGGTCGACCAGGGGCCGAGCTTGCCGTACTGGGTGAGCACGGCGGCGCCCGGGGCGCTCGGCGCGGTGGTGATGTCGCCGCTCTCCGAGTTCGGACCGACGGGCTGCCACCGCGAGCGGCGGCTGTTCTCGGGGGTGACCTCGAAGCCGTCCTGGTTGGCGGTGAGGGTCTTGCCGTCGAGGGTGCGGCCGCTCGCGGAGACCAGATGGGCGCCGACGCCGCGACCGGTGATCCGCGCCTCGTAGACGTTGCCGGAGCGCGGCGTGGTGGCGACCGTGTAGGGCCTGCCGTGCGGCGGCGTGACGGTCAGGACGGGCGGCTCGGCGAGCGCCGCCGGGGTGAAGACGACGGCGCTGGAGGTGCCGTCGCTGGGGTCGGGGCCGGCCTGGAGGAACAGCTGCCGTACGACCAGGAGGTACGGGACGCGCAAATCGCTGCCGTGATCCGGGGTGACGGTGACCGTGCCGGAGATCTCGGCCTCGCCCGCGGGACGGTCGGCCCGCAGAGTCACGGTCGCCGTGGCGCTGCCCCCGGCCGGGATGCGCAGGGCGTCCGGACTGACCCGGGCCCCGCCGCTCACCGCGAGCCGGACCGTACGGGCCCTGGTGCCGGAGTTGGTGACGGTGAGCTTCTTGCTGCCGCCCACCGTGCGGGTGGCGAGGTCGGCGAGCCCGTAGGAGAGGGTCGCCGGGGTGGTGGTGATGCCGGTGTCCGCCGCGTCCGCGGCCGCGGCGACATCGAGGCGCCCCGAGCCGACGGTGCTCGCGCCGTAATCCCCGAGCCGCTTGCTGGAGCCCACCAGTGCCGAGGTGATCTTCGCGGGCGCCTCACCCGGGTGCAGCTGGCGCAGCAGGGCGGCCGAGCCCGCGACGTGCGGCGCCGCCATCGACGTACCCGACATGCGGTAATAACCCGGCGCGTAAAGGGACTTGGGGATGGTGGAGCGGATGTCGTAGCCGGGGGCGACCAGGTCCGGCTTCAGGTTCCAGCGCTGGTCGGGGCCGCGCGAGGAGAACGACGCCATCCGGTCCGTGACGTCCGTACCGGTGATCGTCACCTCGACCTTGCCCCGGCGAGGCGGCGGCCGAGCTCGGCGTACTGGGTGGAGTCCATGCCGAACATGACGATGCGGTCCATGCGCAGCGAGTCGCCGGAGTCCTTGAGCGAGGTCCGCGCCACGAGCGGGACCGAACCGTCGGCGGAGGAGCGCAGCGGGCCCTGCTCCGTGGAGTGCGGCGCGGCGAACACCGGGCCGCTGTTCCCGGACGGCCCGCCGAAGAGAGCGACCGCCCCGCGCCGCTCGGCCTCACGGGCCATGTCGATCTCGGTCATGTAGAGGTCGAGCGAGGACTGGGCCACCAGCATGTCCACGCGGACGGCCTTGCCCGTGACGTCACCCGCCCTGTCCCACTCCTCCGGGGTGCCCCGGCCGACGTCGACGAGCGGGGTGGTGAGGGGCTTCACGGGCGGGTTGGCGGAGACGAGTCCGCGATAGATCTGGATCTTTCCGCTGCCCTTGTAGGCGGCGGCGGGTATCCGCAGCCCGCTGATGGAGGCGCCGACCGCGATCACGCCGTCGGCGGCGGCCGGGGTGCTGATGGTGTTGCCGCCCGGGCCCTCGTTGCCCGCGGAGGCCACGACGACAACTCCCGCCCTGACGGCGGCCGTTGCGGCCGCCCCGAGCGGATCGGTGCCGTCTCCGACGCCGCCGAGGCTCAGGTTGATGACGTCGGCGCGATGGGGGTTGGCCGGGTCGACGGCGGCCTCGATGCCGGCCACGATGTCGGAGGTGTAGCCCTCTCCGGCGTCGTCCATGACCTTGTACGCCAGGATGCTCGCCCCCGGCGCCACACCGGTCACGCCGTCCTTCTCGGCGGCCTTGCCGGCGATGATGCCCGCGACGTGGGTGCCGTGCCCGTTGTCGTCCATGGGGTCGCCGTCGCCGTTGGCGAAGTCGTAGCCGCCGACCACCTTGTGGCCCTCGCCGAAACCACCGCCGAGGTCGGGGTGGGTGTAGTCGACCCCGCTGTCCAGGACGGCGACGGTGGTGCCCCGGCCGTCGGCGCCGTGGCCCGCCGGATCCTTGCGCTGCCACACCTGCGGGGCGTTGATCAGCGGCACACTCGCGTCGGTGAGGACGCGCATCTTGGCGTCGGGGACCACGGACACCACCCCGGGCAGCTTGCCAAGGGCGGCGACCTCGGAGCTCTTCACGGTCACCGCGACCGCGTTGAGCAGCAGGTTCAGCTTGCGCGTCGACGAGGTGTGCAGCCCCGCGCCCTTGGCTCGGTCGAGGAACGACTTCTGGCGGGCGGCGATGGCGACGCGATCGGCGTCGACCCGGCCGGTGTCGGCGGAGCGCACGGCGCCCTTGCCCGCGAGGGCGGCTTCCCCGGCCAGCGTGACGATGACGCGCCGGCCGGGATCTTGTTGCGGTTCCGCGGTGGCGGACTGGGGCGCCGCGGACAGCAGACCGCCGAGGACGGCGGCTGTGAGCGCGGCGGTAAGGGTTCTTCGAGGGGTCATGCTGGACCAAGTAATCGGAATCCAGTGGTCCAGACAACGTTTTCGCCTGGCCCATTGCTGCCCCTGGCACCTAGGGGCCAAGATCCAGGGCATGTCCCAGCTGACCGCGGCCGGAATCGAGCCCTTCGACGAGAGCGTCTACCGGGCGATCCTCGTCCGCCACACCGCCTCGCCCGCCGAACTCGCCGAGGACCTTTCCTGCTCGCCCGAGCGCGTCGCCCGCGCCCTTGACCGGCTGCGCGAGAACGGCCTGGTGGGCCGGTTGTCCGGAACGCGCCGCCGCTACGCGGCCATTGTGCCCGGAGCGGCCCTCGAATCCCTGGTGCGCTCCCGCGTCGAAGACCTCGACGCCGTACGGGCGGCCGCCGGCGAGCTCTCCCTGCTGTTCACCGCGGCTCAGCGCGGCGGCGCCGAACAGATCGAAGTCATCAGCGGCGGCGAGGCGTTGGGCCGCTGGTTCGTACAGCTCCAGCAGGAGGCCCACGAGGAAGTCATCACGCTCGACAGTCCGCCGTACGCCCTCACCACCTCCAACCCAGTCGAGTCGACCGCCCTCACGCGGGGCGTCCGCTACCGCGCCGTGTACGCCCCGGAGGCCCTGGAGTGGCCCGGAGTCCTGGGCGACATAAGGGAGGTGGTGTCCCGTGGCGAGCAGGCCCGCGTCCTTCCAGGCCTGCGCGTCAAGCTGGCCATCGCCGACCGGCGCCTGGCCCTGCTGCCGCTCACCCTCGACTTCACGACGGAGGTACGGGCCGCCGTCATCCGCCCCTGCGCCCTCCTGGACGGCCTGATCGACTACTGGGAACTGTGCTGGCGGACGGCCACCCCCCTGGACGCCCCGGCCGACGACCCGCTCAGCGAGGAGGACCGCCAGATGCACACCCTCCTCGTCAGCGGCCTCAAGGACGAAGCGATCGCCCGCCAGTTGGGCTGGTCGGTACGGACGATGCGGCGCCGCATCAGCCGTCTCCACGAGGACCTGAACGCGGCGAACCGCTTCCAGGCGGGGGTGATCGCGGTGCGCCGGGGCTGGATATGAGGCGCCGGACGTTTCGGGCGGGTCGACCTCGTGCCCTCGCAGCGGGGGTCCCTACCGGCGTCACGCCTTCCGGATCCGGTCGGCGATCTCCGGCCGCGCCGCGAACCCGGCCGCCGCGTACGTGGCGACGCCGCCGGCGTTCGAGCTCGGTGTGCACACCCGCACGCTCGACGAGCCCAACTCCCGCAGCGCGGCCGCCCCGGCGACGGTGATCGCCCGGCCATGGCCGCGGCCGCGGTGGTCCGCGTGGACGCCCATCGGCTCGACGAGGCCCGGCTTCCCCGGCCCCGCCGACCAGACCGTCACCACCGCCACGGGGCTGCCCCGGTCGTCGTAGGCACCCAGACATCGGGCGTCGGCGGAGAACGGCGCCGCGGCCATCGCGTGCCGGTACGCGCCAGTGGGCCTCGCGGTGTTGAACGCGGAGCGCAGGACGTCCGCGAAGTCCCGCGCCTGCTCCAGGCCGATCGCCTCGATCCGCACGCCGGGGTCCTCCACCGGATCGGTGAGGTCGCGGATGAGCGACGGCTCGTCGAAGCCCCACCCTTCCACGGTCAACAGGTCGTGGAGCAGCAGGCCTTGCGGCGCCTCGATGGACACCGCGCCGTCCGGCAGCACGCCGCGCTCAGGCAGCGAGAGGTCCTCGACGAGCCGCCGCGCCAGGGCCTCGTCCCGGAAGGCGTCGGGCGCGACCGTCATCCGCACCACGGTCGGCGAATCCAGCAGCCCGACCGCGAGGATCCGTCCGTCCCGGCTCCACGTCCTGACCGCCGCGGCCGTCTCGGCCGTTCCCAAGCGGTAGTTCCAGCAGATGTCCCCGGGATGCAGCTGCATCGGCGCCTCGTCGTGCTGCCACTGCCGCAGCGCCGCAACCGCCTCGCGCACCCCGTCGGCCGTCGGCGTACTCAGCACCATCGTCATGGTCGGGATCCCACACCCCGTCCCGGTCGCCCGCAACCGATTAACCGGCTGACCGGGGGGCCCTCAAGCGCGGTCCGGCGTCGTGACGTCACCTTGTGACGGGGAAAGCTCACGCCTCATGGGTGACGGCATCGAAACGACACTGGAGGCCATCATGCCGCGCACACGCAAGGACGAGGCCCCGCTCCTCGTCGACACCCCGGTCATCAAGGGCCGGTACGCCGAACTCGACGACTACACGGTCTCCTTCGAGACCTTCCCCGAGGACGCCGACGGCACGCCGGCCTTCCGCGGACTGCCCGACGACCGGTGCCCGTGCCCGCACTGGGGCATGGTGATCTCCGGCCGCCTGGTGCTGCACTACCGCGACCACGACGAGAGCTACCAGGCCGGCGACGTCTACTACGCGCCGCCCGGACACATACCCGTCGTCACCGCCGGGACCGAAACCGTCGAATTCAGCCCGACCGCGGAACTCCGGCGGACGATGGAGGTCGTGGCCGCCAACATGAGCCAGGCCGGAGGTGCGTCATGAGCACCGTGCAAGCCACCGCCGAAACCACGGCACACGAGCTGGCCGACACGTTCATCACCTTCCTGGAGACCGGCGCCGCGCCGCGGGGCCTGTTCACGCCGGACACGTTCATCGACTTCACGATGCCGCAATGGCGTCTGCAAGCGCAGGGCATCGAGGAGGCCGTGGCCCTGCGGCTGGCCGGTCACCCCGGCCCCAGCCGGGTGCCCCGGTCCCGGTTCGACGCCACGACGACGGGGTTCGTCCTGGAGGTCGAGGAGCAGTGGGAGCAGGACGGCGAGTCCTGGTACTGCCGGGAGCTGTTCCGAGCCGATGTGTCCGACGGGTCGATCTCGCAGCTGTCGGTGTACTGCACCGGCGACTGGGACCGGGCCCGCGTCGCCGAACACGGACGGACCGTGCGGCTGCTCAGGCCCTGACCGCGAACCCCCACCGCAGTATGATCTGATCATGGATTCAGCGGCCCAGCGGGTCGCCGCCGCCCGAGCGGCACTGCTGGAGGCCTACTACCGAGCCCGTGACACCGGCGACGCCGACCTCATGGCGGCGGCGGCACTCGATCTGCCGTCGAGCCAGCGCTTCGGCACCCACCCGGGCCACGTACCGGCCCTGATCCACGAGGCCTACGCCGCGGCGGTCACGCCGGTCAGCCGCTGCCGGCTCGCCGCCGCGCTCGCGCGGGCCTGGGTCTACGGCGGCGACGCCCAGCGGGCGGTGACCTTCGCACGCGAGGCGGTCGCCCTCGCCGACGGCCTCGGCGAACCCGAGGTCGTCGCCGAGGCCCTCGACGCGGCGCTGGTGGCTCACTGGGGGCCCGACGACTTCACCGAACGGCTGGCCCTGTCGGCACGCCTGGCCGACGCCGCGGCCCATCTCACGGATCCCGGGCAGCGGTCCACCGCCCACCTGTGGCGCCTGACCACCGCGTGGGAATGCCTCGACGTGGTGTCGGTACAGCGCCAACTGCGCGCGCTCGACCTGCTCGCCGAGGAGTCCGGCGCCCCGCGTGACGCCTTCTTCGCCGCGTCACGCCGGGCCATGCACGCCCTGGTCACCGGCGACATCGAGGCAGTCGACCGCCTCATCGCCGTCACCGACGAGCTGGGTCGGAGGACGGCCGAACCCGACGTGGAGGCGGTCACGCACAGCCTGGCCGCCGCCCGGGCGCTGCGCGCGGGCGACATCACCTCGCTGCGGGAGGAGGCCGCCGCGTTCGCCGCTTTCGGCGCCGCCGAGGGGGTGCCCTCGGTGTCGGCGGAGGCCGCACGCCTCTGGCTGGCCGCCGAAGAACCCGACCGTGCGCTGGGGCTCCTGAACCAGCTCGCCGGCGCCGGGCTCGACACCGTGGCACGCGACGTCGACTTTCTGCTCACCGTGACCTCGCTCGTCGGCGTCGCGGCCGAGCTGCACGTCGACGACATCCTCAGCGACGGCGTCCGCCTGCTCGAACCCTTCGCCGGGCGCGCCGTGCTCAACGCGGGCGCGGTCACGTTCCACGGCGTCGTCGACGACTACCTCCACCGCGCCGGGCAGGCACTCGGCCACCCCGGTGCGACGGCTTGGCGTCATCGCGCGGCCACCTCCTATCAGCGCATCGGTGCCACCTGGTGGCAGGAGCGGCTCGTCGCCGCCCGGCCACCGAGCGCGACGGCCCGCCCGCTCACCGTGCACCTGCACCAGGACGGCAACCGCGGCTGGGTCGTCGGCACGGGCGACGCCACGGTCGGGCTGCCCGACCTCAAAGGGCTGCACTACGTACGTGAACTGCTCCGCAACCCCGGCGTCGAAAGGAGCGCGCTCGCCCTGTCCGCCGCGGCGCCGGGCCATGCGGGGACCGTCGTCGCCGACTCCGAAACCGGCGCGGTCATCGACAGGCAGGCGCTGGCGGCCTACCGCCAACGGCTGCGCGAGATCGACGCCGAGCTGGACACGGCCGGGTCCTGGAACGACGAGGCCGGGCTCGACCGGCTACGGCTCGAACGCGAGGCGCTGCTCGCCGAAGTACGCGCGGCCACCGGCCTGGGCGGACGGCGCCGCCGATTCAGCTCGACGGAGGAGCGGGCCCGGGTCGCGGTCCGCAAGGCCATCGCCGCCGCCCTCGACCGCATCCAGCAGCACGACGCCGCCCTCGCCCGGCTGCTGCGCGACACCGTCCACACGGGCGCGTGCTGCCACTACGACCCGGACCCGGCACGGCCGGTGACCTGGCTGCTCGACCCGCCCACGACGGATTCCGCAACCGGGACCCGCCCCTGAATCCGGTCGCCTTCAACGCAGACTCCTTCAGAGCGGTGTTTCGAGTCTCGAAAGGGCCGTCATGGAAGGAAGGGGAGGTCGGGAGCGAGGAGCTGTTCCAGGTCCGCGGGCGGTCGTCGGCCGAGGAAGGACGCGAGGGCGAGCGGGGAGGCGGTGCCTCCGGCGACCATTCCACCGAGGAGCGCTCCGCTGTCCCGCCGCAGGAAGAACTTGGCGTACCGGGTGCTGCCCTGGGCGAAGACGACTTCGAGGGCCTGGCCATCCGCAGGGCGGGTGGCGCCGAAGGAGGCGACGTTCACACCGAGGAGTTTCAGCGTGGTGGCGGTGTCCGAACCGTCGAAGGGCTCGGTGTCCTGGCCCATCAGCTGACGCGCCACGTTGTCCGCCATGCGGTAGCCCGGGGCGACCAGACCGTGGCAGCGCCCCTCGACGGCGGCGCATTCACCGATCGCCCAGACGCGCCCGTCCCGCGTACGGCACCGGTCGTCGACCGCGATGCCGCCGCGCTCCCCGAGTGCCAGACCCGCCGATACGGCCAGCTCGTCGCGGGGGCGGATCCCGGCGGCGAAGACCACCAGCTCCGTCTCCACAACGGTTCCGTCGGAGAGCCGCACCGCGCGCACCGTGCCGTCGGGGCGGGCCTCGATCGACGCGGTCGCGGTCGAGCAGTGCAGCCGGAGACCGAGCTCGGTGGCCTGCTGGTGGAGCACGCGCGCCGCGCCCGGGTCGAGCTGGGCCGACATCAAATGCGGCGCCGTCTCCACGATGTGCGGATGCATCCCCAGCAGACGCAGGGCGTTGGCCGCTTCCAAGCCTAGGAGACCACCGCCGATCACCAGGCCGGGCCGGCCGGCGCGGGCGGCCGCGCGAATGGCGTCGAGGTCGTCGAAGGTGCGGTAGACGAAACACCCCACGAGGTCGTGCCCCGGGACCGGGGGGACGAACGGGCGGGAGCCGCAGGCCAGTACCAGGGCGTCGTACGCGATGTCGTCGCCGTCGGCGGTTGTGACCGTACGGGACGTGCGGTCGACGGACACTGCCGGGCAGGCGAGGCGCACCTCCACCCTGGCGTCGTGACGGAGGACCGGCCCGGCGATGGTCAGGTCGTCCTTGCTCTTGCCGTCCAGATACGAGGAGAGGGAGACACGGTCGTAGGCGAGGTGGCGCTCCTCACCCAGAACCACGATGCGCCAGGTGCCCTCGGTGTCCAACGACGTCAAGCGGTCCACGAGTTGATGCCCGACCATTCCATGGCCGACGACGACGAGTCTCCGGGTCACGCCGCATCCTTCAGTTCGGTATGCCGCCCAGGTGCCCATGCCGCGCACAGTTCCCGTACGCGCTCACCGCAGCCGCCGCACCCCGTTGTGACGCGGGTCGCCGTGGCGAGCGCCGGGACCGTGCGGGCGCCCGCCTGCCAGGCCTGGCGCAGGGCCGTCTCCGTAACGCTGTTGCAGAGGCACACCAGCGACCGGGCCTCGGGCTCGGCCGCGTCGGACGCGGATCTGGGCGGCCATCCCAGGAGCAATCCCACGAGGTCGTACGGGAGTTGTTGGCTGAGCCGGTGACTGCGGACGATCGGGGCGATGGCCCCCGGAAGGCCGAACAGGACGGCGCCGACGACGCGTTCGCCCCGCAGCGCGAGCCGGGCGTACCGTCGCTCCTTCGGGTCGGTGAGGGTGACGAGGCGGGTGTCCGGGCCGTCGAAGTCGGCCGGCGTTCCTATGTGGCACACGTCCGCCGCGCGGATGCGCAGTCGGAGCACGGGCGGTGCGGCCCGGTAGGTACCGCCTCGCCCGGTGAGGATCCGCGCGAGGGTGTCGGCCTGCTCCAGAGCGGCAGCGGGGCCCTCCGTCGCCCGCCCCTCGTGCTCGACGCCGGGGCCGATGGCGTGGACGTGGGGGTCGCTGCTGCGTAGCTGGGCGTCGACAACGATCCCACTGTCCGTCAAAAGACGTGCTGCGACGGCGAGTTCAAGGTCAGGCACGACGCTGGGACACAGCACCAGGGTGTCGGCCGGCAGGACGGTTCCGTCATCGAGGTGCAGCCGGCCCGGGGTGCGCCGCACGGCGGTGCGGCCGCCGAGCACGGTGACCCCGGCCCGCTCCAGCCGCTCGGCGAGCCAGGCGGCACAGGTCTCACCCAGGCGCTCCTCCAAGGGGTGGGGGCGCTCGCACACCAGCGTGGTCCTGGTACCCCGAGCGGCCAGCGCGCTCGCAATCTCCACGGCCTGCGGCCCGCCGCCGAGCACGACGGCGCTCTCGCCGCTGATCCGCTCGCGGTCGGCCGCGGTCCGCGGGACGACGACCCCCGGGCCGAGGCGCCCGTCGGGGGCGGCGATGCCGGGAAGGCGGGGGAGGAGGGGGCGCGCCTCCAGGGCGAGGACCAGCGTGTCGTACGGGAAGACGGTCTCGGCCTCGCCGACCAGCGCCCGCACCCGGCGCTGCGCGCGGTCGATGGCGACCACCCGGGTGTCGGTGCGGACGTCGAGGCCGGGCGGGGGCGGCAGTTGAAGGTCGGCAGGGGCGAGCAGGGCGTCGAGGAACGCCTGGTGGTGGGTGGCCCCGGGTTCGGTCCCCAGGAGGGTGAGGGGCCCTTCGTGCCCGTGCTGGCGCAGCCGGTCGGCGAAGTGATGGGCTGTCGGGCCGTTGCCCAGGACGAGGACACGGTTCACGGCGCGACTCCTGACACGGGCTCGACCCGCACGGCGCACACCTTGAACGAGGGCATCCCGCTGTGCGGGTCAAGGGCCGGATGGGTGAACAGGTTGGCCCGGCCCTCGCCGGGAAAGTGGAAGGGCGCGAACACGGTGTCCAGACGCATCGTCGGATCGACCCGGACGCGGGCCGTCATGCTGCCGCGCGCGGAGATGACCCGGGCGAGGCCCGCGTCGGACACCCCGGACCGGAGCGCGGTGTCGGGGTGCATCTCGACGAAGGGCCCCGGCACGGCGTCGTTGAGTTCGGCCACGCGGCGGGTCTGCGCACCCGACTGGTAGTGCGCCAGGACCCTGCCGGTCGTCGCGTGGAGCGGGTAGTGGGGGTTGAGCTCCTCCGCCGGGCCCTGGTGGTCCACGGCGGCGAACCGCGCCCTGCCGTCGGGGTGTTCGAACCGGTCGAGGAAGAGCCGGGGCGTGCCCGGGTGGGGGTCGGGGGTGTCCGGGCAGGGCCAGTGCAGGCTCTCCCCGGCGTCGAGGCGCTCGTAGGAGATACCCGCGTAGTCGGCCCTGCCGCCCCGGGAGGCGGCGCGCAGTTCGTCGAAGACCTCCTGCGGGACCGTGGGGTAGCGGCTCGCGGGCTCGCCCAGGCGTACCGCGAGTTCGTGCAGGACCTGGAGGTCGCTGCGCACCTGCCCCGGCGGCGAAAGCCGCGCGCGGCGGCGCAGCACCCGGCCCTCCAGATTCGTCAGGGTGCCCTCCTCCTCGGCCCACTGGGTGACGGGCAGCACCACATCGGCCAGGCGGGCCGTCTCGGACGGCACGAAGTCGGCCACCACCAGCAGATCGAGGGCTGCGAGCCGCTCGGTCACCCGTGTGGAGTGCGGGGCCGAGACGGCCGGGTTCGACCCGAACACCAGCAGTGCCCGCGGGCCCCGGTCGCCGCCCAGGGCGTCCAGGAGTTCATAGGCGCTGCGTCCGGGACCCGGCAGCTCTTGCGGCGCCACGCCCCACACGGCGGCGACATGGGCCCGCGCCGCCGGATCGGTGATGGACCGATAGCCGGGCAACTGGTCGGCCTTCTGCCCGTGCTCGCGGCCGCCTTGACCGTTGCCCTGCCCGGTCAGACACCCGTATCCGCTGCCCGCGCGGCCCGGCAGGCCGAGGGCGAGGGCGAGGTTGATGAAGCCCGCCACCGTGTCGGTGCCCGTGCTGTGCTGCTCCACTCCGCGGCCCGTCAGCACATAGGCGCCGCCCGCCCTCGCGAGCATGTGTACGGCGGCGCGCTGGTCGCTCGCGGGGATGCCCGTGACGGCTTCCACCCGCTCGGGCCACCAGTCCATCGCGCGCCGCAGCGCGGCTTCGAAGCCCCGGGTGCGGTCCTGGATGTAGTTCCGGTCGAGCAGACCGTCCACGGCGGCGATGTGGAACAGGCCGAGCGCGAGCGCCAGATCGGTGCCCGGCGCGGGTTGCAGGTGCAGCGCCGCCCGCTGGGCGCTGGCGGTCCGGCGCGGATCCATGACGATCAGCTCGGCCCCGTCGAGGTGCTGCATCAGCGGCGGCATCGTCTCGGCGACGTTCGCACCCGCCAGCAGTACCGTCCGCGCACCCTGGAGGTCGGTGACCGGGAACGGCAGACCCCGGTCCACGCCGAACGCCGCGTTGCCCGCCGCGGCCGCCGACGACATGCAGAACCGGCCGTTGTAGTCGATCTGGCTGGTCCCCAGCGCGAGACGGGCGAACTTACCCAGCAGATACGCCTTCTCGTTGGTGAGCCCGCCGCCACCGAAGACCGCCACACCGTCCGGGCCGTGCTCGGCGCGGATGCGGCGCAGCTCCCCGGCCACCCTCTCCAGCGCGACGTCCCAGGACGCCTCGGCGAGCCGGCCGTCGCGGCGGCGGACCAGCGGCCGGGTCAGCCGGTCGGTGGCGGACAGGACCGCGGGGGCGGTCCACCCCTTCTGGCACAGCCGGCCCCGGTTGACCGGGAAATCGTCGGGCCGCACCACCACGCCGGTCTCCCGGTCACCGGCAAGGCGCGTACCGCACTGCAACGCGCAGTACGGGCAGTGGGTCGCCACCTCCCGCAGTGGCGGGCCGAGTTCAGACATGGCTGGCTTCCTTGACGCTCTTCGTGGTGTGCCCGCCGCCCGTGGCAGAAGGGCGCAGATAGACGAAGCGGATGATGGCGACGCACAGCGCGTAGTAGGCGAGGAAGACCACGAAGGCCGGGATGCCGGAGCTGGAGCCGTTCGCGTACGACAGCTTGAACGCGAGGTTGATGGCGGCACCGCCGAGCGCGCCGACCGCACCGGCGATCGCGATGACCGCGCCCGACAGCCGGCGGGCGCGGGCAAAGGCCCCGCTCGCGTCGTGGCCGCGAGTGATCTCGTCCTCGGCCTTCTTCGCGAACACCGCCGGGATCATCTTGTACGTCGACCCGTTGCCGAGGCCACTGAGCACGAACAGCGCGGTGAACCCCCCGATGAACAGCGCGAAGGAGTGCAGGCCCGCGGCGACGATGAGCACGACGGTGCCGGCGCCCATGCCGAGGAAGTTCCACAACGAGACCCGTGCGCCGCCCTTGCGGTCGGCCAGCTTGCCGCCCAGCGGGCGTGAGAAGGACCCGAGCAGCGGGCCGAGGAAGGTGTAGCCGACCGCCTGGAGCGGGGTGGAGCCGAACTCGTTCTGTAGGACGAGACCGAAGGCGAAGCCGTAGCCGATGAACGAGCCGAACGTGCCGATGTACAGGAGGGAGATCCACCAGGTGTCACGGTGCCGGGCCGCCTCGCGCTGGGCGCCGGGTTCGGCCCGTACGGCGTCGACGTTGTCCATCTTCCACGCGGCGAGCAGGGCCACGACCACGATCAGCGGCAGATAGACGGCCGCGACATAGGAGGGGTGGGTGTTGCCGGCGAGGGAGATGACCGCGAGGCCGACGAGTTGGACCGCCGCCACGCCGAGGTTGCCGCCGCCCGCGTTGAGCCCGAGGGCCCAGCCCTGATGGCGTTGCGGGTAGAACGCGGTGATGTTCGTCATCGAGGAGGCGAAGTTGCCGCCGCCGACGCCGGCCGTGGCGCCGATCACCAGGAACACCCACAGCGGGGTGCCGGGGCGCTGCACGAAGTACAGGGCGAGCAGCGCGGGCACCAGCAGGATCGCGGTGGCGAACACGGTCCAGTTGCGCCCGCCGAACCGGGTCACCGCGTAGCTGTACGGCAGGCGCAGCAGCGCGCCGACGACGGTCGGGGTGGCGACCAGGAGGAACTTCTCACCCGGGTTGAAACCGAGGCCGATGGCGGGGGACATGAACAGGACGAGCACGGACCACAGGGTCCACACCGAGAAGCCGATGTGCTCGGCGAGGACGGAGAGGATCAGGTTGCGGCGGGCGATGCGGTCGCCGCCCCTGTCCCAGGCGTCCTCGTCCTCGGGATCCCAGCCGGTGAGCCAGCGGCCCCGCCCGGCGGTGGTGTCAGCCATGGTGTGCTCCAGATGAGTCAGGGGTTCCGGGGCAGGGCCGGGCCCCGGCGACCAGTGGCCGCCCGGAGCCCGGGTTTCGCGGCGAACAGCGAAAGGGGGTGGTGGTGTGGTGCCGCTGCTCAGAAGTTGAGGTCCAGCGCCTTGACCTTGTCCCGCTTGCGGTCCGGGTGGCTGTCCGGGAAGACGAAGCAGCGGGTGTTCTTGAGCTTGTTGTCCTCGACCTTGGCGGTGGAGAAGATCACCACGGGCACCCGCTCGCCCTTGTTGAGGAAGTCCGCACGGAAGTCGATGATCGGAGCGTCCTCGCCCCAGCGGCCGAGGAAGTCCTCCACGACCTCCTGGTCGGCGTAGATGTGACGGATGTGGTGACCGACGTAGGTGTCCGGCTGCTCGCTGGCACCGACGATCGCGATGTCCTTCCAGTTGGCGTGGGCGACGGTGCCGTCCTCCTCGATGAGGTGGATGGCGACCGGGCAGTTGTCGTAGTACGCCCGGATGAACTTGACGGCGTCTTCGCCCACGGGGGTGTACGCCGCGTTGCTCCGGTCGACCTGGCTGATCCACGCCTGCGCGGTGGAGTTGCCCTCACCGGCCTGCGAGGAGGGGGTCGGGTGCGTGGTGACGGGGCGCAGCGCCCAGAAGCCGTAGGTGCTGCCCTCGACCTCGCCGAAACCGACGTTGGCGTAGCCGGACGCGAAGTCGGGGTTGACGAAGGTGGCGTCCAGGTTCTCCACCGGCTCACCGGCCGCGAGCAGAGCGGTGTAGCCGTTGATGCCCAGGGCGTCGGCGAGCTTGGTGCCGGAGCTCGCCCGGTCCGCGAGGAGCTCCACGGCCGCCTTGTTCGCCAGCACGACGAGACCGTCGGCGTCCGTCACCAGCATGGCGGGCGAGGCCCAGTTGAACAGGTCGAGAAGCTGCTCGGACGAAGGGTAGTTGGACATGGCTGTGCCTTTCGAAGGAGGACGGAAGAGGGGGTTGTTCGCAGGGGAAGAACGCGGGGGAGGGGCCGGTCACAGCACCTTGCGGCTGTAGTTGAAGACCTGGCCCGTGGGCCCGTTCGACGGGAACTCGGCGATGGAGACGATCCATTCGGCCACGGTGCGCGGCGCCTTGAGCCAGTCCGTGCCGAAGCCCTCGTTGATGGCGCGGATGACCTGATCGCTCACCTCGCCGTCAAGTCCCGCCAAAGTCATGGCAGTTGCGACCGGGCCCGGTCGCACCTCGTTCGCCACGACGCCGTCGTCGGCGAACTCGACCGAGCAGGCCCGCATCAGGGCGGTCATCGCGGCCTTGCTCGCCGCGTAGGCCCACCGGTCGGGCTGGTAGCCGTTGGCCAGGCTCGCCCCGACGAAGGTGAGCGAGCCGTCGCCGCCTCGCCCGAGCAGAGGTGCCGTCGCCTGGATGAGACTCAGGGCGGTGTGCACATTGTTCTCGTACGCGTCGGCCGCCACCTGCCAGTCGAGCTTGCGGAGGTCGACCGGGTCGGGCGAGACACCGGAGTTGAGCACCACGGCTCGCACACCGCCGGCCGTCGTGGACGACACCGAGTCGAGCGCCGACCGCACGGCTGAGTCGTCCCGGAGGTCGGCCACGCAGTCGACGTACCCCTTCTCCTGCGCGAGCGTGGGGTTTCCCCGCCGGGACAGGCCGACGACGGTGTAGTCCCGGTTCAGGAACTCCGTCGCGACCGCCGCACCGATCCCGGACGAGGTCCCGGAGACCACTGCGACACGGGAGGTGTCCGAGCCCATCAGGCAGCCTGGAACACGGTCGTGTTGATGGCGTCGAGGGTCCGCATGGACTCGATGTTGATGACGCCCGGGTCCAGCTTCCGGCCGTGCAGGCGCTCGATCTCGATCACCATCTGGACGAACTGGAGGCTGGTCACCACGCCCGACTCGACGAGGTCCGTGTCGCCCTGGATGCTGACGGGCTCCTCGTGCAGGTCGCCGAGCCACTCACGGAGCAGCGCTATCTTGCCTTCCACGGCTTCCTCTTTCTCTTGCTTGACATGCGATTACTTGGTCCTGAAATGCACGGAGAAACCGGCCGGGTGCGCGAACGACTGGCTCTCCATGGCCAGTTGGTCGCGGGTGACGACCACCTCCGAGCAGCGCTCGACGAGCCTCTCGACGAGCAGCGAGAACTCCGCCTTGGCGAGCATCGCTCCCGGGCAGGCGTGCGCCCCGACCGCGAAGGGGATGGAGCCCTTCAGGCTTCTGCCGGTGGTGAACCGGTCGGGATGGTCGAAGATCCGTGGATCCCGGTTGGCCCCGGCGATCGAGGCGAGCACCGCCGAGTGCCGTGGGATGTCGACGCCGTGGACCGTCACGTCGTCGGCCGCGAAGCGCACGATCGTCTGCACCGGTGGGTACAGCCGCAGGACCTCTTCGATGAACTCGTCCCGGGCCACTTCGTCACGGAGTTCGTCCAGATCGAAGATGGAACGCCCCATGCAGTACACCAGCGAGGTGATGAACGCGCTGCTGGTCTCGGTGCCGGCCAGGAAGAACAGCAGGGCCGTCGAACGCACTTCGCTGTCCGTGAGGGTGATGCCCTTGCGGTCGCGGGTCCGCTCGATGGTCTCCAGGAGGGACCGCGGGTCGGCCGCCCCCACCGCGCGCTGCTCCTCGATCAACCTCAGCAGCTCGCTGACGTTGGCATGGGTCTGGGCGGTCTCCTCGGTGGGATAGTCCAGGAGCCGGGCCAGCGGGCGGGTCAGCTTGTGGAAGCGGTCCTCCAAGGCCGGGTCGATGCCGAGGATGGTGCAGACGATGCCGTAAGGGACCTTGTGCGCGAAGGAGTTGTAGAAGTCGTCCGTCTCGGTCCCGGCGATGGCGTCCACGAGCGCGTCGATGAGCCGGGGCATCAGGGTCTGCTTGTACTCCGCGATCCGCCCCCCGGACAGGACCGGAGCGAGCAGGGCGCGAAAGGCCCGGTGGGCGGGGCCGTCGGCGTCGAGCACATTGGGCCCGAAGGCTCGGGCGCTGGCCTTGAGCGGGTGCTCGGCCACGATCCCGGGGTGGGTGAGCACCTCGTGCACGGCGGCGTTCCCGGTGGCGGCGAACAGCCCGTCGTCGAGCCGGTGCACATCGGTTCCCGGAGGCAACTCCCGGTACCAGTAAGGCCGCGCCAGCAGATTCGCGGGGCTTTCCGAGGGCCTGGCGGGAATTTCTTCGGTACTTACCCCGAGCACGTGACGTACCCTCCGACGCCCAAGCCGCTGATACCGGCCAGCAGACGCATCGCATCGAGCCATTCGGAATCGGTGAGCCCCATGGAACCGGGGGCTGTGTAAAATGCGGTGAGTGTTCCCGAGCGCCCCTCGGCGCCGACGATGTCACAGTGGAATCGGGTCGTGCCGCGGCTCCCTTCTTCGGGGGCCTTCTCATCGGTCGTGAAGGAGAGGTCACCGAAGGAAATGGAGACTTCTTCGGTGAAATTGCGGCGAATGAGTTCGAAGGCGAGGCGCAGGCGCTCTTGTGGGTCCTGCTCCTTCGCATACCTGTCGAGGAGAGCGTTCGCCGCTTCCATGACCCGCTCGATCCGGCGCTTGCTCTGTATGGATTCCAGCGCTAAGGAAAATTTCTCTTCCGTGCGGCTTTGCGTACTCAAAACGAGAGTCCTTCCCTGTATGGGACCGCCAAATGACAAGGGGAAAGGGTGGCGCGGTGCGGAGGAGAGCCGGCCCTCAGGAGACGTAGCCGAAGCGTGCCGAGAGTTCGCGCTTGTTGATCTTGGTGTTCTCCAGCAGCGGCATGGCGGAGACGAAGTGGACCTTGGCGGGCACCATGTAGGCGGGCAGCAGCTTCCCCAGCCGGCCCTTCATGTCCGCTTCCGTCATGGAGTCATCGGGGGTCTCCGCGAACAGGATGATGCGCGGGGTCCCGCTGCGGTCGGGGATCGGCATCAGGACCGACCGCCTGCTGCCCAGCGAGCGGGCCGCCGACTCGATCTCCGCAGGCTCGATCCGGTGCCCGGCGACTTTGAGCTGGGCGTCCTTGCGGCCGGCGAAACGCAGACGGCCGACGTCGTCGATCCAGCCGTGGTCGCCGGTCAGGTAGACCCGGCGCTCGTGCCCGTCGACCAGCACGTTCGTGAAGGCGGCCGCGGTCTGCTCGGGGGCGTTCAGATAGCCGAGAGCGAGCCCGGCGCCGCCGATGGCGATCTCACCGGTCTCGCCGGGGGGCACGAGGGAGCCGTCCCGTACGACATGGAGATCCGTGCTGGGCACCGGCCGGCCGGCCGGAATGCCGCCCGCCTGGGCGGTGTCGGCCTCCGTGATGCGATGAGTGCTGGCGAACACGCACGCCTCGACGGGGCCGTACCCGTTGTACAACTCCATGCCGGGATGGGCCTCGAAGAGCCTGCGGCAGCTGGCGGGTGACGGCTTGTCGCCGCCGAGGAGCACCGCGCGCAGACCGGCGAGGCAGTCGATGTCGCCGGCCGCGATCACATCGAAGAGCGACGGGGTGAGGAAGAGGTGGGTCGCGCCGAAGTCGCTGATGTAGGCGCGGATCGCAGGTGGCAGCAGGAGGTCGCCGTCGTGGACGACCGCGGTGCCGCCGGTGAGCAGCATGCCCCACAACTCCAGGGTGAAGGCGTCCCAGGCCACCGCCGCCGCATGGATCATCACCGGTCGTTCGCCGAAGTCCATGAAGGGCTCGGGAGTGAACAGCCGGGTGGTCGCCCGGTGCGGGGAGAGCACCGCCTTGGGGGTACCGGTGCTTCCGGAGGTCCAGAAGACGGTGGCGCACGCGTCGGGTGCGACCGTGGGCAGCGGGCGGGACGGAGCGCTCTGGGGCGCCGCCGGGTCCAGCAGCTCGCTGAAGGTGAGGTGACCGATGGCCGCCTGTTCCAGGCCGGCGGATCCCGCGGTGTCCGCGAGGACGACCTGGGCGCCCATGGTGTCCAGGAACTGGGCGATCCGGGCGGCCGGCCACCGCACGTCGAGGATTCCGTAGGCGCCGCCGGCCATCAGGATGCCCAGGAGGACCGCGGCCAGCTCAGAAGACCTGCGGGCCACCACGGGAACGACACTGCCGGGCCGGATCCCGAGTCCCCCCAGGTGGTGGGCGATGCGCCGGGCCTCGGCGGCCAACTCCGCGTACGTCGTCGCGCCGGCGGCCGAGACCACGGCCGGGCGATCGGGGAACTGCCGGGCCACCCGCGCGAACGCGTCGTGGATGGTCGCTTCCCCGTTGGTCGAGCCGTACATGCTGCTCATGATCGATGCCCCCGTTCGATGCAGTTGCTGGCCGTCGCCCGGCTCAGTCGAACTTCATCGACGACGGAACGATCGAGCCGGGGGCGAGGTCGAGCCGCGGAGGAGCGGAGAATTCCAGGAGCACGGCTCCCTCTTCTCCGACGAAGGTGGCGGTGTGCCGCGAACGCGCGGGGATGTAGGCCACGTCACCGGAATTGAGTTCGTACTCGGTGCCCTCGCAGACGAAGCGAATGGACCCCTCGGTGACCACGACCCACTGCTCGTTCTCGTGCCAGTGCGGCGGGAGGTTCAGGTCACCGGACTGGTCGGCCACCACCTTGAGGCAGGACATCTCCTGGCCGAATGCGAACCGCCGGGCCAATGCGATTCCTTCGGCCTTCAGTTCCTCGTGGTCGTCCCAGTTAATCTTCATCGGTCCCCCTGTGATCGTATGGCGACGTGACGGAACGGGAAAGTCGCGCGCCGGCCCTTGAGTTCCATTCGGCGGCGTTTCCCGAATCTGTTTCGACCGTACGTGGTACTTCCGGCCGTGCTCAATGCCATTTCAAATACTGGACAGTTGAGGGTGGCGGCCGACATTGGGAGGCAGGGGGTTTCCTCAGGTGTTCCGGGAAAACTCCGTGGCGTTGGCCGAGGTGGGGGCCGGGTGCTCGGTCCCGGCGGCCTTGTGGTCGGGGAGGCGCAGTGCCAGGACGACGGGAGCCACGAAGACGGCGAGCAGCGCGTAGAACGTCGCGCCAAGACCGGCCCGGTCGGCCAGCCAGCCGAACAGGGGGGAGCACAGGCCGCCCGCTGCCATGGCGAGGCCCAGGGTCAGTCCGCTGGCCGTGCCCGGGCGGTTGGGCAAGTAGTCCTGGGCGAGGGTGACTTGGGCGGCGAACGGCAGGAACATCGCGGCGCCGAACACCACCGTGCTCACCACCAGGACGGGGAACGCGGGAGCCCAGGCGATGCCCAACAGGGCGGGCAGGGCCACGAGATAGCCGATCCGGACCGAGGCCATCCGGCCGTAGCGGTCACCGACCCAGCCGCCGAGCAGGGTGCCGACAGCTCCCGCCGCGGTGTAGCAGGTGAGCACGGTGGCCCCTGCCCCGGCGGACTGCCCCAGGTCGCGCTGGGCGTGCAGGGACACCAGCGAGGTGACCGTGACGAACGGGATCGACCAGCCGATGATGACGACCACCAGGCGGGTGAAGGAGCGCCAGTCGTCCCTGCGTCCGCCGTCCTGCGCGCCCGTGCCGGCCGGGGCGCGGATGACCAGCGGTGCCGCCGGTGTGTACCCGCGCCACCGCATCCAGGGCCCGCGCAGCAGCCAGAGCGCCACCATGGCCAGGGCGGGGATGGCCAGGAGGTAGCTGCTGGAGAACCCCAGGGAGCCGATCACGAGGGTGACGAGGGCGGGGGCGAGCGAGCCGCCGACCGTGCCGCCGACGGAGAAGACGCTCATGGCCTTCTGCGAGGAGCCGCCGGCCGCACGGGCCTCGCTGGTGGCCGGCGGGTGGTAGGCCGCTATGCCGATGCCCGCGAGGGCGACACACAGCCAGGTGAGGAGGTAGTTGCCGGCAAGGCCGGCGGCCACCACGCCGAACGCCGCCGTCGCGAACCCGACGGGCACCAGCCAGGACCGTGGTTTGCGGTCGGACAGCAGCCCGAACAGCGGCTGGAACAGACTGGACACGCCGCTCGCGGCGAACGCGAGACCGGAGACGGCGGCATAGCTGTAGTGCCGCTGTGACATCAGGAGCGGCAGCATCGCGGGGATCGCGCCCTGGTACAGGTCGTTGACCACGTGCGTACCGGCCAAGAAGCCGAGTTGCCCTTTTTTCATCCTGAACCGTTCATTTCCGTCGGTAGGGGTGCGGTTGACCTCAGGTCCTCAGGTCCTCTGAGGTGTTACCTTAACGAGCGATCCGGGCGGCAGCAAAGCCCTTGCTGAGCAGGTGAGTTGGCCCCTCGTAAGGGTGTTGGTCAAGGGTGTTGCCGGTGGGACGCGCCGGGTCGGCACACCCACCGGCAACCCGCCGTCGGGCCGGGTTACGGCGCGCCGCTCACCCGGACCGAGGACACGTGGAGCACGGTCACCGTCCGGCCTGTCCGGCCCGGTTGACGGCGGCGAGCACGGCCTGCACCGACGCCGCGAGGATGGAGGTGTCCCAGCCGGCGCCCCAGAACGTTTCCCCGTCCACCCGGCACTCGGCGTACGCGACCGCGGGGCTGCCGGGCCCCACGCTGGTGGCGTGCTCGGCGTAGTTCAGGATGTCGACGGCGATGCCGGCGCTGGTGAGGACCTGGGTGAAGGCGGACAGCGGCCCGTTTCCGGTGCCCTCGTAGGACCGTTCCTGGCCGTTCGCGGTCAGGACACAGCTGAACCGGTGCTCACCGGGTCCGGTCTCCGTGGTGCTCCACGAGTTGAGCAGGACCGGACCGTCCTGGGCCGGGGCGATGTAGTGCGTGCGGAACAGGTCCCACAGGTCCTTGTGCGAGAGCTCCTGCCCGCTCGCGTCGGTGGCCCGCTGCACCGCGCCGGAGAAGTCCGGACGCATCCGCTTGGGCAGGTCCAGACCGTGGTGGGTGTGGAGCAGGTGGGCGATGCCGCCCTTGCCGGACTGCGAGTTGATGCGGATGACTTCCTCGTACGTGCGCCCGATGTCACCCGGATCGATCGGCAGGTACGGGACCTCCCACGGCGCCTGCTTCGCCGGGACGCCCAGCTCCGCCGCCCGCTTGGTGTGGTGGGCCATGCCCTTGGAGATGGCGTCCTGGTGGGTCCCGGAGAACGCCGTGTGCACGAGCTCACCGACATAGGGGTGGCGCGGGTGGATGGGCAGCCGGTTGCAGTGCTCCACCACCTCGCGCACGGCGTCGATGTCGGAGAAGTCGACCATGGGGTTCACGCCCTGCGCGTACAGGTTCAGGGCCAGCGTGACGAGGTCGACGTTGCCGGTCCGCTCGCCGTTGCCGAACAGACAGCCCTCCACCCGCTGCGCCCCTGCCAGCACCGCGAGTTCGGCGCACGCGACGCCCGTGCCGCGGTCGTTGTGGGGATGCACGGAGAGGATCACCGCGTCGCGCCGGGCCAGGTGACGGTCCATGTACTCGATCTGGTCCGCGTACACATTGGGGGTGGCGATCTCCACGGTGGCCGGCAGGTTGTGGATCACCGGCCGGTCAGGGGAGGCGTCCCACAGCTCGGTGATGCTGTTGCAGACCTCCAGGACGAAGTCCGGTTCGGTGAGGTTGAAGACCTCGGGGGAGAACTCGAACCGGATGTCGGCTCCCGACTGCTCCTCGGCGCGCCGCATCAGATAGCCGGCGGCGTCCAGGATCATCCCGTGCAGCTCGGTGCGGGAGCGGCCGAGTACCACGTCGCGCCAGGCCGGTGCGGTCGCGGTGTAGAGGTGCACGACGGTGCGGGGGAGCCCCTCGATGGAGGCGATGGTGCGGTCGATCAGGTCGTTGCGGGCGGCGGTGAAGACGGAGATGGTCACGTCCTCGGGCACGGCGCCGCTGGTGGCCAGGTGGCGCACGAAGTCGAAGTCGGTCTGGCTGGCGGAGGGGTAGCCGACCTCGATCTCCTTGTAGCCCATGGTGACCATCAGGTCGAACATCCGGCGCTTGCGCTCGGTGTCCATGGGCTCGGCCAGCGCCTGGTTGCCGTCGCGCAGATCGACCGGCACCCAGAGCGGGGCCCGCTCCAGTCGGCGCGACGGCCAGGTCCGGTCGGTCAGCGGCAGCGCCACGCGGTCGTGCGCGGGCCGGTACCGCTCGTGCGGCATCGCGCTCGGCCGCTGGGGGTTCCACGCGGGAGCACCCTCGGGAACGGGCCCCGACGGGGTGCGCAGCGTGGCGAAAGCCTGGGTGGGGGATGTAGCCATGAGACGGAACCACTTTCAGTCGGCCAACTGGTGACCGGCACGTCTCGACACCCGCTGCGGGGTGCCGGTCGATTCAGGCCCCGCAGCGGCAACCGAGAAGAAGAAGCTCGCACAGCGACATGCCGGGTACAGTAACCACAATCCAACACCTCAGACAACCCGAGATGTGAAAGCGAAGGTGAACGTCGAATGCCACTGGGCGCACTGCGGCCAACTCCCTTGGTCGAGCAGGCCACTGAGCGGCTGCGCGAGCAGATCACGCAGGGCGAGTGGAGCGTCGGGACCAAACTTCCCGGCGAGAACGCGCTCGCCCAGATCCTCGGCGTGGGACGCTCGACCGTGCGTGAGGCCCTGCGCGCGTTGGCCGGCGCGGGACTCGTGCAGCCGCGTCAGGGCGCCGGTGTCTTCGTCATCGCCACCAAGCCCCAGGAGGACTGGCCCACGAGCCTGCGGCGCGCGGCCGTCACCGATGTGTACGAAGTGCGCATGCTCATCGAGGTCGAAGCCGCGCAGATGGCCGCGCAGCGCCGCACCGACGATGACCTCGTCGCCCTCGACAAGGCGCTGGCCCACCGCAGGGACGCAGCGGAAGCGGGTGACGCGGAGTTCGTCGACGCCGACATCGCCCTCCACGCGGCCGTGGTCGCCGCGGCCCACAACCCCGTACTGACCGGCCTGTTCGCCGAGTTCGTGCCCGTACTGCGCCAGGGGCTGATCGACCTGGTGGAGCTGCTCGGCCTGCGCTCCGGGGACCCCAACCACGGCGACGACGGCCACACCCTGCTGGTGGAGGCCATCGCGCGCGCGGACGCGGAGTCCGCCGGGCGAACCCTGCGCGAAGAACTGAAGCGGACCCTCGAACGCCTTCATGCGATCTGACGCACCGTCAGGGTTCGCCCCGCACATCCGCCCCTTCCCGACCACGGCGTCCGCCGACGGCCACCCGCAGCTCCTGTTCTTCCCGCACTCGGGCAGCTCGGCCGGCTCCTACCGGGGCCTCGCAGGCCGGCTCGCCGACACCGCGCGGCCTGCCTGCGTCCAGTACCCGGGCCGGGCGGAGCGCCGTTCGAGCCCGCCCTTCACCGATGTGCACGCCCTCGCCGACGAGTTGGCCCAGGCGTTCGCCGCGTGGCACGAGGGCGGGCCCGTCGTCCTGTTCGGGCACAGCCTGGGAGCGGTCGTGGCGTACGAGGTCGTCCGCAGGACGGCCGACCAGCGGCGGCTGGTCCTCGTGGCCTCCGGGCACCCCGCGCCGTCCCGGCTCGGCCTGCCGTCCATCGTCCCGCCCGGGGACGGCACCGAGGATCCGGACCAGCCGCTCGTCGATCTGCTCCGGTCGCTGGGCGACGACTCCGGGCTCCTGGACCACCCCGTCCTGCGGAGCGTATTCCTGCCCGTCATCCGCGGCGATCTGGCCGCCCACGGCCGCTACCGGCCGGAGCCCGGGGGTACCGTCGCCTGCCCCGTCGTCGCCCTCATGGGGAACGCGGATCCGCTCACCGACCCCGCCGACGTCCAGGCGTGGGAACAGCACACGGCTGCCACCTTCCGGATGCACACCTTCCACGGCGGCCACTTCTTCACCAACGAGCGCGCCGGAGAGGTGGCGGACGTCCTACGCGCCCTGTGCGCCCGAGCGGCCTCCTGACGGCAGGGCGGCGCCAGCCCGACCCCGCCCCCGGCCGTGGCATGACGTACCGGGGACGCAACGCCTGGCATGTCTCGATCCCTCGGCGGTTTCAGTGGAATTTCATCCGTCACTGCCACGGTCGTTCATGAACTCGGCCGACCGTGCACCGCACCGGGCGGCAGACGGGCAGGCCCACTACACAGGGAGAACCGCATGCGAAAAGGAAGGATCGCGGCCGCGTTAGCCGCTCTCCTGCTGACATCCGGGCTTTCACTGGCGCAGGGATCCCCAGCACAGGCGGTCACAGCCCCGTGCGACGGCACGTACACGATCGTCGTCGGGGGCACGTGGAGCACGTGGGACAACGACCGGTTCGTCGGCAACATCCAGCAGCACGTGGGCTACGCCAGCCAGGTACCGAGCGGCCCGAGCGTCCGGCAGGGCGTCGGCGAGCTGAACCGGCTGGTCCGGGAACAGCGTGCCGCGTGCCCGTGGCAGCACGTCAAGATGGGCGGCTACTCCCTGGGTGCCGCGGTGGTCCACGTGTGGGTCAGCGAGAACTGGAGGACGTTCGACAACGTCAACGCAGTCCTCATCGCGGACCCCAAGCGGCAGGGCGGTCCCGGCACCAACGGCAGTGCCGCACCGTTCGGCGGCGTCATCGGCCCTCCGCTCTCGGGCGCTGACCGGGACTTCGGCAACGTGCCGGTGAAGTCCATCTGCTACTGGGACTACATCTGCGACGAGTCCGCCGGCTTCTGGACCTACCCGGGCAACCACAACAACAACTACTGGCCGGACTTCGACATGAACCACCACGCCGACGACTCCAACGAGCAGTGGTACAACGGCGCTTGGTACCCCTGGTAAGGGAGAGAACCGCCGGAGGCCGACCCCTTCCAGCCGCGTGGTGACTTCAATCCTCACCACGCCCCAAGGGGCCGGCCTCACGCTTGGGGCCCACGCAACCGCTATGTGGCCGGGAACGAAGTGGCCGGATTCCAGGCGCAGTTACCCGGGTTAGGGGCGTAGCTATAGGCTGGCAGACCCAGTTCCGGCTCGCGTCCGTGAGAGGACCCCATGCACGCCAACGAGCAGGCCCGGACCCCCCAGAGCAGGACGCCCCGCAAGGGCGCGGGCAGGGCCCCGGCTCCGGAGAGTGCGATACCCCCTCGGCTCCTCGCACTCCAGGGCGCCGCCGGCAACGCGGCCGTGGTCCAGATGCTTCGAGGGTCCGGCCACGCCTGGTCCCAGGACCAGCACGCCCCCACGGACGGCTGCGGGGAGCAGCAGCATGGCCAGGCAGAGGCCGTGGCGGTGCAGCGGCGCTCGGCCGTCCACGATGTGCTGCGCGCGCCCGGTCGTCCGCTGGACGACCACACCCGGACGGACATGGAAGCCCGCCTCGGGGCCGACTTCACCGGCGTACGCATCCACGACGGCCCCGAAGCCAAGGCGTCCGCCGCCGAAGTCGGAGCACGCGCCTATACGAGCGGTGACCACGTCGTCCTCGGCGACAACGGCGCCGACAAGCACACGCTGGCCCACGAGTTGACCCATGTCATCCAGCAGCGTCAGGGGCCGGTCACCGGTACCGACCGCGGCGACGGCCTGCGCGTCTCGGACCCCTCGGACACGTTCGAGCGCGCGGCGGAGGCCAACGCCCGCCGCGCGATGGCCGGTTCGGCGCCGCTCCAGCGCGCCACCGTGCCCGATGACGGCCCCCGGCACCAGCATTCCCCGGTGATCGCCCGGATGCCGGCCGACACCCACGCGTCCGAGGCAGCCAAGCCGTGGCTGGTCTTCGGCGTGGACGGACGCAGCAAGGAACAGCTCACCAGCGCCGTCGACGCGGGGTACCGGCGCTTCGACACGGCGGAGAGCTACCGCAACACCGAGCTCGTGTCCGAGGTGCTGAGCGGTCTGCCGCGCGACAGCTACGAGATCCTGTACAAGTTCGACGTCCGCTCCGGCGAGTCGACCGACGTGCTGCGCGCCCGCCTCGAACGGGTCGCCGCCCTGTTCCACGGGCGCTTCGACAGCCTCGTCATCCACAACCTCGACGGCGACAAGCGGGTGCTCGCACAGGCCTGGCAGGTCCTCACCGAGCTGAAGGGCGACCGGGTCGCCGCTCAGATCGGGCTCGGCAACGTGGGCGAGACGAACGCGGGGCTGCTCGCCGAGTTCGGCGGCGTCGACGTCGTGGAGAACTCCGTCGAAAGCGCTCTGCTCAGCGAGACCGTGCAGAACGCGATCAAGGAGTCGGGCGCGCACCTGTACTACTACGACGTCATCAGGACGGCCCGGCAGATGGAGCTCGACATCACGTCGCCGGACGACCTCAACGGCCTCATCTACACCATGGCCGGCACGTTCCACCGGCCCGACGGCACCTCCAACGCCACCATGATCAGCAGCAGCGGATCGCCCGGTACGCAAGCGGCCAACCTGGAGAACTTCGGCGGCGGCCCCGACCACGAGGACTTCACGGGGGACGAGCAGTACGGCGCGATGGAGAAGATCGACAAGTGGCGCAAGCAGCAGAGCGCCGGACAGACGAACGACACCTCGTTCGAACTCCGCCCCGAGCTCGGAACCTGGCTGGCCGGCCTCTGTGAAGGGGGTGGCGCCGACGCGCTGCGCACCGCCCTGGTGGAGGCGGCCCAGGAGAAGGGGCAGCCCGTGACCCAGTCCTTCATCGAGGAGTGGCTGGTGCAGCGGGGTCCCGTCACGGCCGAGGACCTCGGCTCGGTACGCGTCCCGTCCCGGGTGGGCCTGAAGCGGCGCTACATCGGCATGCCCCTGCGGGACACCCTGGCCGCGCTGTTCGGGGTGAAGAACTGCGACTGGAAGTGGTCCATCGAACTGGTGCAGTTGCTGTTCAGCGACGTCGACACATGGGACTGCGCCCTGCGGTTCGGGGCGGAGGGGATCGTTCAGGAGTGAGCGCCCCGGGATCCGAGTCCGTCACGCCGCGCTTGCGTCGAAGGTGAGCGGTCCGGCGCCTCAGGGGTTCGTCCACGCCCCTGGAGCGTCGGCCAACTCCGAGACGGGGGACGGGAGTTGGGCCGACGCGACATCCGCGAGGGACACGCCGTCCAGGATCTCGCGCACATTGGCCCGCAGCGCGATCCACAGGGGGAGCAGGGATGCGGCGGGCCCGGTGTAGGACAGCTCCGGAGGGCGTACTCCGCGTACCGACACCAGCGGCCCGTCCACGACGCGGATGACGTCGGCGATGCTGATGGACTCGGCGGGCTTGGCCAGCCGGTATCCGCCGTTGACGCCCCGCTGGCTGAGCACGAGACCGCCCCGGCGCATGTCGTTCAGGATGCCTTCGAGGAACTTGTGCGGGATGCTCTGGGCTTCGGCGATGGCCTCGGCCTTCAGCGGCGCGGCATCGCGTGACGCGGCGAGCTGCAACGCGGCGCGTACCGCGTAGTCGGCCCTGGCTGAGATCCTCATGTCCGCAGTATCCCGTACGGAGCCGCTCGGCGTTCAAGGCGCTGGGCGCCGCCGTGCAGAGGAGACACCGCCTCCCGTGTGACGGGCGTGGGGCTCCCGGTCCTCAAGGGCGGGCAGGGAGTGTGAACGCGGGGTGCGCGCCGTTGAGGAAGTAGTCCCCGACGTCGCGGAGCCGGGGGGCGACGGGCTCGTACAGCGTGTGGGCCCGGGTATTGCGCCAGAAGCGGTCGAAGCCCAGCCGCGCGGAGGCGGAGCGGGAGCCGATCACGTCCAGGGCACGGGTGGTCGACTCCTGCGCCGCCTTGGAAGCGGCGGCTTCCGCCATCGCCACGAGGACGGAGATCTCCGCGTACTCGTCGAAGGACAGCTCCTCGCCGCGTGCCAGCCCGGCCTGAACGCCGGTGACCGCCTGGTCGGCGAGGGCGGAGGCGGAGCGGGCCAGGACGGTCAGCTCACCGTAGGTGGTCAGGACGTGCGGGTCCTGAAGCGACCCGATCGGCCAGTCCGGGCGCCAGGGGGAGTGGGCCGCCCTGCCGTACTCCCTTGCCTCGGCGAGCATCCCCTCGGCCATGCCGAGCAGGAGCTGGGCCGAGAGGAGACGCCCGATCGGCGATGCGAGAGCGGTCCGGGGCGACAGGACGTCCTCGTCCTCGGACAGGGAGCCGAGTATGTCCTTGGTGGCGACCGGTACGGCATCGAACTCCACGTTTCCGCCGGCCGCGAGCCGCTGGCCGAAGGTGTCGGCATCGTCGTCGATCCGTACGCCGAGACAGGTGGCATCGACGACGACGGCGAAGGTCTCGCCCGTGTCGGCCCGCTCCGCCCGCACGGCGATGCGGTCGGCCACCAGGACGCCGGTGGCGTAGTTCTGCCGCCCGTTGAGCACATAGCCGGCGCCCTTCCTGGTCAGCGTGAGAGGCAGATCGTGGCCGCCGAGCCCACCACCCCAACACCACTGCTGCGCCGCGGACTTCCGCTCGACCTCCTCGGCCAGAGCCGGTCCGGCGAACAGTCGGGCACTCCACGACAGGAAGTAGTGACAGGCGAGCAGTTGACCGACCGCGCCATCGGCGGCGGAGATCTCCCGCAGGACGCCGCAGGCCGTCGACCAGTCCGCGCCGCCTCCCCCGAACTCGCGCGGTATGAGGAGCGTCAACAGCCCCGCCTCACGCAAACGGGCCACCTCGTCGAAAGGAGCCTTGCCCGCCTGCTCCCTCGCCACGGCGTCCGTGGCCAGGTCGTCGGCGGTCTCGCGGGCCACGCGCGACCAGTGTGTACGGCTGAGACCGATCCGGCCGGCATCGGAAGCGGTAACGGACGGCGCGATCGCAACGCCCATGGCGGCGCTCCTCAAGTTCGGTAGGACGGTGGGGTGTTGGGGCCGCGCACTGGTTGGATCAAGGTACGTGCATCCCTTGGCCAAGCAGCGATCCGGGCGCCCGTACGGGGCCAAGACGCGTGAGCGCGGTGCTCTACGCGTGGCGACAGGCGGCACTGGTGACGCGACCGAAGTCGACGTGCCGTCGGCGAACGAGTCGTCGCTGCGAGGGGGCCATGGCCCCATCCTGCGCACCGGACCGACGGAGCGTCAATGCTTTCCTAGTAAATCAGTGGGAAATGTGGGTGCGGGTCTTCTGGCATGAGGGCCCTCTTGCCGGGGCGTGAGAACGGCTTGCAGACTGCGGGGCAGGGTGGGGGAGTGCGGGAGTGGGGGAGTCATGGCGGCACAGCGACGGCTTTGGCGCATGAGGAAGCGGACGCTCAGGCAAGTCCAGGGCTGGAGCTCGATCGTGGGGGCGGTCGCGGTGGTGTGGCTGGCCGCGCACTGGTCGGCGGTGTGGCCTGTCCTGGTGACGGTGTTGGGCGCGGCCGTGCTGGGTTGTGTCGCGTGGGTGGTGTGGCGGGCGCACCGTACGGCGGTCTCACGGGACCGCGAATGGCGGGCTCAGGAGGAGGCGAAGGCCCGGGAGTTGTCCATGGCGCAGGTCGACGCGCTGTCCTGGCAGGAGTTCGAGACGTACATCGCCGAACTGTGTCGGCGGGACGGCTGCACGAAGGTCGTCGTCAGCGGCCGCAGCGGGGACTTGGGCGCCGATGTCATCGGTTATCTCGCCGACGGCCGCAAACTCGTCATCCAGTGCAAGAAGTACGCCCCGCACCGCAGCGTGCCGTCACAGGACATGCAGAAGTTCGTCGGCACCGCACGCCTGGAACATGGCGCGGACGTCGCCCTGTTCGTCGCGACCTGCCGCGCCTTCACCAAGGACGCCATGGGCCTGGCGCTGCGCCAGGACATCGTGGCCATCCACCGAGATCTGCTCGGCGCCTGGGTCAAGGGCGCCCCTTTGGAAACCCTGATTCCCCTGAACGGGTCGGGCGGCGGTAGCGGCGCCGGTACCCGGCGGCGCCCCTCCGCCTGAGCGTGGCTGGCACTTACGGGTCAGCGGGGCGCGGTGGTGAAGGCCTGCCGGTAGGAGCGGGGTGGGACGCCCCGGCGTCGTACGAACTGGTCGCGCAGTACGGCCGCGCTGCCGTAACCGACCTGGCGGGCGATCTCCTCGATGGCCAGGTCCGTGGTCTCCAGCAGCTCCTCCGCCCTGCTCAGCCGCAGGTGTCGTAGCCAGGCGTGCGGGGTGGTGCCGGTCGCGGCGGTGAAGCGGCGGGCGAAGGTCCGCTTGCTCAGCATGGCGCGATGCGCCAACTCCGCCACGGACTGCGGCTCGTGGAGGTTCTCCCGGGCCCACGCGAGGACCTCCGCCAGCCGTACGTCATCACCGTCCTCGGGAACGGGCGTGGCGAGATACTGGGCCTGGCCGCCGTCGCGGTGGGCGGGCAGCACCATGTCCCGGGCGATGGCATTGGCCTGCGCGGCGCCGTACTCCCGCCGCAGCAGGTGCAGGCACAGATCGAAGCCCGCGGCGGCACCCGCGCCCGTGACGATGCTGCCCTCATCTATGTAGAGGGCGTCGGCTTCGACGGTGACCCCGGGAAACCGACCGGCGAGGAGCTCGGCGAACCGCCAGTGCGTGGTTGCCCTGCGCTGGTCGAGCAGTCCTGCGGCGGCGAGCGCGAACGTACCGACGCAGTGGGCCGCGACCACGGCTCCGCGCGCGTGCGCCGTCCGCAACGCGTCGAGTACGGGTGGGGCGGGCGGTGTGCGGAAGCCGGCGCCGGGCAGGGCGATCACGAGGTCCGCTTCGGCGAGCCGGTCCACCCCGTGTCGGACGGAGAGCGGTACTCCACAGTCCGCGGCCACCTCTCCGGGCCGGTCGGTGCAGAGCGCGAAGTCGAAGCCGGGCAGCGCCGCTCCATGGGGGCCGAACACCTCGCTGACGATGCCGACGGCGAGCATGCCGACGCCGGCGGGGGCGTACGCGGCGACGGTTTTGAAGGGCGGCATGAGTGCAGTGTGGCAGAGGGTGGCACGAATCCTGCGATCATGGGCAGAGGTGCCACTCGTCACCCTGCCTCGGTCCCAGCAGGATTGCGGTCATGACAAACGCACCGCTCGGCCGCAGCGCCGCATTCAAGGTCCTGACCACCGGTTACGTGGGCTCCACCGGCCCCGGGGTCGCCGCGACCGTTTCCTATGTCTCCGACGCGGGACGCCATGTGATCTTCGACCCGGGCATGGTGGCGAGCCGCGACGACATCCTGGCGCCGCTCGCCGAACTAGGCCTCGCCCCCGAGGACATCACCGACGTCGTCCTCAGCCACCACCACCCCGACAACACCATGAACGTGGGTCTCTTCGGCCGTGCCCGGGTGCACGACCACAAGGTGGAGTACCTGGACGACCAGTGGACGAATAGGGATGCCGAGGGCTATGAACTCACCCCGTCCCTGCGTCTGATCCGCACCCCGGGCCACAGTCCTGAGGACATCACGCTGTTGGCGGGCACGGACGAGGGCGTGGTGGCCTTCGCGGGCGACCTGTGGTGGCACGCCAACGGCCCGGCGGACGACCCGGTGGCCCCGGACCGTGAAGTGCTGCGCGCCTCCCGGCTGCGGGTGATGGCCACGGCGGACCTGATCGTGCCGGGCCACGGCAGCCCGTTCCACCCGACCGACACCACGCCGGTATGAGGAGGCGTGTCCCAGAGGGCTTCTCGAGCGAGGGCGCCACGCGAAGGCGTCGCGCGAGAAGCGGAGACGGGGGAGACGGGGAGGCGGGGGAGGCGGGGCATCGATAACCGCTGAGTTATCGATGGGCTCACAAAGTCCGCGTTGATCCCGCGGTGGCTCCGGAGGAGGCTGGCATGTGCCAGGAACGACGTGTGCGTCGAGTCCTGACGCAGCCTCAACAAGCCATTGACGCCCGGGAGTTGGACCTACGTGAGCGAGAGGCTCGACATGACCGTGACCCGCGTGGTGCACAACGCGCTGCGCAGGGAGTTGGGGAACGTCGCGCGGGCAATCACCGTCCACCGCGCAGGTTTACGGCGTGCCCTGCGCGCGGCCCCGGGCTGGTGGATGTTCCAGAGCGCCCTGCACGTACACCAAGCCGCCGAGGACGAGGCGTTGTGGCCCCCGCTGCGCCGAGCCCTGGCCGGTCGCCCCTTCGACCTGACACGGCTGGAGGCGATCGAGGCCGAGCACGCCGCTCTCGTCTTCCTCGTCGGAGCGGTCGACGACGGGCTGACCGGCGTCGCGGCCGGACCGGACCTGCTCGCGGAACTCGCCGACTGCCTGGTCACCGGCCTCGACAAGCACCTCGACCACGAGGAGGAGGCGGTTTTGCCGCTGGTTCAGGCCGTCTTGAGCCAGGAGCAGTGGGAATTCTTCGGCCGCGCCCACGCCCGGTGGATCGAACCCTGCGCGGCGCGGCTCCTGCCCTGGCTCCTGGACGGCGCCGACGAGCGGACCGCCGCCTCGGTCCTGGACCAGCTCCTGCCGAAGGACGCCCACCCCACGTATGCGCACCGGTGGCGACCCGCGTACGAGGCGCTCGACCTGTGGGGCACCGGAGACACCGTCGTCGTCACCTGACCGTGAGATCCGCACGGCCCATACTCCGCGAGCTCGCCCGCCTGGTCCCCCTGCCGGAGTCGCGAGGCGAGAGGGCGGAACTTTGTCCGGAGCGCCGACCCTGTCCACGGTCCCGTCGCGTGTTGACCCGCCGACGCGCAGCCACCCGGCACCGGGACCGGCCGACCGGCCAAACCCACGTCATCGCCACAAGAAAGGAAGGCCCGTTCCCATGTCACGAGAGTTCACGGTCGCGGCAGTGGACATCCGCCTGCGCGGTGTCGACTCCCTCGGCGACGGACCCCCGCTGCTCTTCCTCAACGGAGGGTTCTCCACGCGGCGGCAGTGGAACCGGGTCATCGACCGGCTGGGCGGCGGGTACCGGACCGTCACATTCGACGGCCGCACCAGCGGCGGCCCGGGCACTCCCGCGGAGTACGCGGTGCGCGACGCGATCGACGACGTGGACCGGGTGATCGAGGCGACGGTTCTGCGACGGCCGATCCTGGTCGGCTGGTCCCACGGCGCGACGATCGCCGTGTGTTATGCGGCGGAGTACCCGGAGGTCGTCGGCGGCCTGGTCCTCGTCGACGGCGCCTGCCCGGTGTCGGTGCTCGACGAGGCCGGTAAGGACGGCGTGCGGGAAGCGTTCCGGCGATCCGGTCGGCTCACCCGCGTCACGGCCCGGCTCGGCGGTGCACCGGGGCTGTCCCCCCGGCAGAGGGCGGAGGCCGTCATCGCGACGGACGAGGTGAACGGCCAACTCGCCGCCGATTTCGCGTCCTTGCGCTGTCCGACCGCCTTCGTCGTCGGGAGCGGTGGGCATCCCGAGGCGTCCCGCGAACGGACGCGCATGCTGCGGGCCGCCGCGCGGGCCGAGGCGGACAACGCCCAGGTGACCGTGTTCGCCACGACGACCGCCGGACGTCCTGCGCACGTCCTCGCCCGGGACGCCGACCTCGTGGCCGCCGCGATCCACGAGGTCGCCCGGCGGACGACACGTCTGGCCGTCCGATGAAGGGCCAGTCCACTCGGCAGTCGGCGTACCGTCGCGGGCGCGAGCTTCGGGCCGCAGGCGTAACCGGGCGGCCCGGACCGCCATCCCGGCACCATCACCGAGCACCGCGGCAGCGCGTCAGAACTGGAACGCGCCGAGTTCGCGGACCGTGTCGGCGAGCGCCCGGATCGCCTCGTTCTCGCACTCGGTCCGCCATATCAGGACGTAGGACAGGGCGGCCAGGTCGGGGACGGGTATCCAACGGATGTTCGCCATGCCCCAGTGCCGGGTGACGTGGCTGGGGAAGCCGTGGATGGTGTCGCCCATGCCCACCTGGTTGATCAGGTCCTCGGCGTTGGTCGTGGGCCGGCCGCGCTCGATCATCCGGCCCCGCGGCGTGTTGAAGGGCAGATAGCCGTCCTCCCAGTAGTCAGGGATGCCGGGCGGCATGGCGTGCTGAAAGTCGGCCAGCGTCTCAAGGCGGACCGAGGTGCGCTGCGCGAGTGCGTGGTCGGCGGTCACGGCGAGGATCCGGGGGTCCTTCATCAGAACCGGGCCGATGGTGAAGTCCGGCTCCTCGACGGGCAGCCAGACGACCAGGACGTCGAAGTCGCCGTCGCGGAGCCGGCCGAAGGGGTCGATGTACACCAACTGACGGATCTCCAGCTCCCACTGGGGATACCGCGATCGGAAGGCTTTCCAATAGAAGTGCAGGTCGGCGACGTTGAACGGCATCATGCCGATGCGGAGGCGGCCCGTGACACCGCGGGCGGCGAGCCGGGCGCGTTCCACGGACGCGTGCAGGCCCGCGTAGACCGGCTGAAGGTCGTCGCGCAGTTGGCGTCCCACTTCGGTCAGGCGCACGGTGCGACTGGTGCGCTCGAACAGCGCGGCGCCGATGCGTCGTTCCTGCTTCCGGATGGCCTGGCTGACCCGGGCCTGGGAGACCCGCAACCGCTCGGCGGTCCGGCCGAAGTGCAATTCCTCGGACAGCACCAGAAAGATCTCGATGTCACGCAGCTCCATGATGCCCCCGTGTCCCACCCCACGCCCCCGCGGCCGTCGAGCCCCGGAAGTATATGGCGATCGTTCGCCATGGCTGAAACACTTCATCTCGCTCGTCAGGCGCCGTTCGTGGCCGGCGCCGTCGCGCCCCGGCGGCCGGTCGAGCACCTGCCTCAACTGCGCTGATGCGGCGGGGACTTGATGAGGCTGAGGCCTGTTGGCGGGTTTCTCCTTCCCTGAAGAACACCAACCTGCCCGACGCGGCCGGCCCACGACCGCGAGATTCACGACCGCGAGACCCACGCCATTGCCAACCTCGCCCACCACGACGGTGAGGCATCTGAAAGAGGAGAAGAGCGCCGATGACCGACGCGGTCCTGGCAGATGCCGCCGAGCGGAGACCCGCCGACCTCAGCGGTCGGAACGATGAACGCGAGCTTCTCGACGGGCTCTTGCGGGGAGCCCGGGAGGGCCGGGGTGGGGCCGTTGCGCTCCTCGGGGAGGCCGGATCCGGCAAGACGGCGCTCCTCGACCGGTGTGCCGCGGCGGCGGGTGGAGCTCGACTGTTGCGGTGCGCGGGCGTCCAGTCGGAGGCGGCGCTGCCGTACGCCGGTCTGCAAGTGCTCCTCCGTGGCACGCTTGATCGACCCGGCCGCCTGACGGAGCGTCAGTTGACGGCCCTGCGTGGGGTGATCACCCTGGATGCCCCGCCCGCCGGGGACCGCTTCCTCGTGGGAGCCGCGACGCTCGGCCTGCTCGACGAGTTGGCCGAGGAACGTCCGGTCGTGGTTCTGGTGGACGACGCGCACTGGCTGGACCTGGAGACCGTGGACGCGTTGCTGTTCGCGGCCCGCCGGCTCGGGATGGGGCGGGTGGCCATGGTGTTCGCCGCACACGAGGAGTCCGCGGTCTTCGACGGTGTGCCGGGCGTGCCGAATCTGCGCCTCGGTCCGCTGTCCGACGCAGAAGGAGCGGCCCTGCTCGCCGGCCGGGCGCCCCACCTGCACGCTGCCGTGCGTGACCGCATCCTCGGGCTCGCGCAGGGCAATCCCCTCGCCCTGGTCGAACTCCTCGGGGCTCTGACGACGGCCCAGCGGGAGGGGAGCGAGCCGTTGGACGCACGGGAGATCGCCGTGCTGCCGGCCTCGTGGCGGGTGCGGCGCATCTTCGACGAGCGGATCCGCGCGCTGCCCGGGCCGACCCGTTCGCTGCTGACGGTCGCCGCCGCGGACGACACGGGGGACGTGGCGCTGGTGGTGGCGGCGGGGGAGCGGGTGGGCGCGGCGGCCGGGGACTTCGGGCCCGCGGAGGCGGCGGACCTGGTGCGGGTCTCCGGGCAACGGCTGACGTTCCGGCATCCGCTGGTGCGGGCCGCGGCGTACCAGGGGCGGTGCTGAGCGAGCGGACAGCCGCTCACCGGGCGCTCGCCGAAGCGACGTCGGCCGCCGGAGACCTGGGCCGCCGGGCCTGGCACCTGGCCGCGGCCACCGTCGGCTACGACGAGGCGGTCGCGGCCGAACTGGAGCGCAGCGCCAAGCTGTTCCGCTCGCGGGGCGGCCGGGCCGCGGTCGCCGCCGCCTATCGACGGGCCGCGCGGTTGACCGAGGACCGGGAGGCCCGGTCGCTGCGCCTGGCCGCGGCGTCGGCCGCCGCGGCGGAAGCCGGACAGGCGCCGCTCGCCGAAGCGCTCGCCGACGAGGCGGGCCCGGTCAGCGGCCCCTCGGCGGCGGCCCGGATCGCCAGCGTGCGGGCGGGGCTTGAGCGGGAGCGGGGCCGCCCGGAATCGGCGCGGCTGCTGCTCGTCGAGGCGGCTTCCAAGGTGGCGGCGCGCTGCCCCGCCAAGGGGGCGCGCCTGCTGTTCGAGTCGGCCACGATGGCCTGGGACGCGCCGGACCCGGTCGCGGCGGCCCGGGACACCCGGGCGCGGGTGGCAGGCCTGGACTTCGCCGGGCACCCCGTACACCGGGGCGCGACGGGAGTGCTCGACATGCTGACGGGTGATCCGGTCGGCGGGGCGGCGGCGATACGGGAGTTCGCCGCGTACGTCGTGCGGACCCGGCAGGAGCGCAGCCTGACCGACCAGGTGCGCCTGCACGGCTGGGACATGCTGCTCGGCGAGTACCGGACGGTGCACGACGAGGCCGTGGCCCTGGAGCGGGAGTGCCGCGAGGAGGGCGCCGTCGGGGTACTGGCGCGGGTGCTGCTGCGGCTCGCGCGCCTGCGGCTGTTCCTGGGGCGGCACCGGGACGCGTACACGACCGCGATCGAGGGCCTGGAGATCGCTTGTGACACGGGTCAGCGCCATCTCGCCACCATGCTCAGCGGCGTCCTGGCGGTGCTGGCAGCGCTCGACGGGCAGGAGCCGGACACTCTGGAAGGACCGAAGGGAACCGAAGGACCGGGCGGCGGATACCGGTGGGATCCCGCCGGGCGGGCGGGGGAGCCCCGGGGTCCCGGTGTCGAGCCGATCCCCATCTGGCTGACCAGGGCACAGGGCCTGCTGGACCTCGGGCTGGGCCGCTACGACGTGGCGATGCAGCGTTTCATCGGTCTGACCGGCGGCCCGCACCGCCACCTCATGCTTTCCGTGCACAGCCTGCCCGATCAGGTGGAGGCCGCCGTGCGGATCGGCCGCGCCCCCGACGCCGGGCCGGCCGCCGACCGGTTCACGCGCTGGGCCCAGGCCACCGGGACCGCGTGGGCAGGCGCCGTGGAGCTGCGCTGCCGGGCCCTGCTCGCCGCCGACGACGGGCGGGCGGAGGAGCTCTACGAGCGGGCACTCGCCGCCCACGAGGGGGACGGCCGCCCGTTCGAGCAAGCTCGTACCCGGCTGCTGCACGGGGAGTGGCTGCGCCGTGCCAAACGCCGGGCCGCGGCCCGGGAGGCGCTGACCGTGGCGCTGGAGTCGTTCGAGCGCATGAGGGCGGCCGCGTGGGCGGACCGGGCCCGCACGGAACTGCGGGCCGTCGGCGCCGCCCCGACTGCTCCTTCGGCGGACGTGCACCGCGTCGACCGGTTGACCGCGCAGGAACTGAGGGTCGTCCTGCTCGCGGCGACCGGCCTGAGCAACCGTGAGATCGGCGCGCGCCTGTTCCTCAGCCCGCGCACGGTCGGCTACCACCTGTCCAACGCCTACCCGAAGCTCGGCGTGACGTCGCGGGCCGCCCTGGGAGCGCTCGAACTCGGCTGACGCCCACTCAACCGCCATCCCTTGAAGCCCTGTTGAGCCCGCCCATGCGGTCGGCCTCGTCACCCGCACAGGCCGGTAAGGCACCCGGTCGTTCGACGGATCCGCGATCCGGGCGCGTTCCCTACGGTTCTCCTGTTCTGAAACATCGACTCCTCCGGCACATCGACCTCTGACACATCGACTTCCGCAACATCGACTTGGGACGGTTCATGAAGGTTCTGGTACTCGGCGCCACCGGCTACATCGGCTCCGCGGTCGCGTCGCAGCTGACACGGGAAGGCCACGACGTGGTGCCCCTGGTGAAGAACAAGGCCGCGCATCCGGAGACGGCGGTGCGGGTCGGGGATCTGACGGACCCCGCGTCACTGCGCGCCGCGGTGACGGACGACGTGGACGCGGTGGTGAACCTGGCCACGCCGACCGGCGACGAGGCGGTCGACACCGCCGCCCTGGAGGCGCTGCTCGCTCCGCTGCGCGGCACGGGCCGGGCGTTCATCTACACCAGCGGCGTCTGGGTGCTGGGTGCCACGGGGGACACCGCCCTGACCGAGGACGCCGACACCGACCCGATCGCCATCGTCGGCTACCGCCCGCGGATCGAGCGGCGGGTGCTGGCCGCCGCCGAGGACGACGTACGAGCCGTGGTGATACGCCCCGGCATCGTGTACGGGCGTGACGGTGGCATCCCGGGTCTGATGACCGGGTGGGCCAGGGAACACGGCACGGGTCGCTACGTGGGGCCGGTCACGACCCGCTGGCCGATGGTGCACGTCGACGACCTAGCCGAGCTGTACGCCCTCGCGCTGACCAAGAGTGAGTCCGGCGACCTCCTGCACGGCGTGGCATGGGAGTCCGTCCCGGCGGCCGCGATCGCAGCCGCAGTCGACATCGCCGCGGGCGGCACGGGCCGCGCCGAGCCGTGGCCGCGTAAGGAAGCCGCCGAGACGCTCGGGGAGCCGTTCGCCGAGGCCCTCGCGCTCGACCAGGTGGTGTCGGGACGCCGGGCCGTCGAGGAGCTGGGCTGGCGACCGAGCCGACCGTACGTCCTCACCGAGCTCGCCGGAGGCAATCGTGGCTGACACCGCCGTCCTGACGACGACCCCGATCTGCCGCACCTGTGGTACGCAGTACGCCGCTCCGCGCCCCGACTGCCCGGTCTGTCTCGACGAGCGGCAGTATGTGGGTCCGGACGGCCAACAGTGGACGACACTGGCCGAACTGCGCGAAGAGGGCCACACCGGCCGCTTCGAGGAGCAGGGCCCCGGTGTGCTCGGCATCGGCGTCACCCCGCAGTTCGCCATCGGCCAGCGGGCCCTTCTGCTGCGTACCGCCGCCGGCAATGTCCTCTGGGACTGCACCCCCTACCTCGACGACACCATGGTTCGGGCCGTCGAGGAACTCGGCGGCATCGACCACATCGCCATCAGCCACCCCCACTTCTACTCCTCCATGGTGGAGTGGGCCCACGCCTTCGACGCCCCGGTCCACCTCCACGAGGCCGACCGCCAGTGGGTCGGCCGCCCGGACCCGGCCGTGCGCTTCTGGAGCGGCCGCACCCTCCACCTCACCGACGAACTCACCCTGATCAACCCGGGCGTCCACTTCCCCGGCAGCGCGATCCTGCACTGGAGCGCCGGTGAGGGCGCCCTCTTCACCGGCGACGTGGTCAACGTCTGCCCGGACAACCGCTGGGTCACCCTCATGTACAGCTACGCCAACCACATTCCGGAGCGCCCGCACGCGGTTCGCGCCGCCGCGGAGCTGCTCGCCGAGTACCGCTTCGAGCGGATCTACGGCGCCTGGTGGAACCGAGTCGTCACCTCTCAGGGCAATGAGGTTCTGGCCCGGTCCGTCGCACGCTATCTCCGCTTCGAGCAGGAGACGGTCCCGGGCACCTGACACGTACGTCGTTCCGGGGGACTGACGACGGGGACCTGCTGCACGTTCGGCCGCACCACGGCTCGACCCTCAGCCACCGACCTGACCGGCGGCGGTGGGGGCGCGTTAATTGCGGTGCGGCTGAGCGCGGGGTGTCGTAGCGTGGACGGGTCCCTGTGCCGCGGTGGTGGTGGCAGGGGCCCGATTTCCTGTTCCGTCTGCGTCGATCCCGAGGTGACGTCCTATTAACCAGGCCATGTAGTCGTCCGCGTTCCCCACGTGCTGTCGTGTCGCACGTGTTCGGGGGCGGACGTCGCGTCGGCCTGAGTTGCGTCACCCCCCGTTGTTCGTCTTTCCCCGGGTGCAGCTCTGCCATCTGCCCCGGGTTTCGTGCTTTCCGGCCCCGGCGCGGCTGTCGGCAGGGCTCCCCGATTCCCCCGGATCAGGAGTTTCCCGTCGTGTCTTCCTCCGCGCTCGACAGCGAGCCGCAGCACACCACCAAGCACCCGACCCGACGCACACCCGGACCGTCGAAGACGGGCTTGGCGGCCCGCATCGCCCTTGTCGTGCTGCTGACAGCCGAGCTCATGGACATCCTTGACCAGTCGGTCGTCCTGACCGCCCTTCCCGCGATCCAGGAATCGACCGGCGCCGGACCAGCCGCGGTGCAGTGGCTCACCACCGGCTATTCCCTGCCCGTCGCCATCGGGCTGATCACCGGTGGCCGCCTCGGCGACCTCTACGGCCGGCGCAGGGTCCTCCTCACCGGCACCGTCGTCTTCACCGTGGCCTCACTACTGTGCGGCCTCGCCACCGGGCCCGGCGTGCTGATCGGTGCCCGCTCCCTCCAGGGCGTGGGAGTGGCCCTGATGATCCCTCAGATCCTGGCCACCCTCCACGTCACCTTCGCGGGGCAGAACCGCAGCAAAGCCTTCGGTCTCTACGGAGCCGTCCTCTCACTCGCCAACGTCCTGGGACCGGTGATGGGCGGACTGCTCACCGAAGGTGACCTGTACGGACTGTCCTGGCGGCCGATCTTCCTGATCAACGTGCCCGTCGGCCTCGCCGTCATTGTCCTGGGGCGCCGCTTCATCCCCGAGTCGACGGCCGGGACGGCCCGCCGGCTCGACCTGGCCGGCATGGTGCTGTCCGCACTGGCCATGATCCTCATCGTCTTCCCGCTCACCGAGGGCCATCTTCGCCACTGGCCGCTGTGGTGCTTCGCCCTGCTCGCCGCCGGCCTCCTCACCCTGGGAGCCTTTCTGCGCCACCAGCGGCGCAAGCAGAACAACGCCCCCCTGCTGCCCCTCGCCCTCTTCAGGGACCTCCACTTCTCCGGCGGCACCGCCGCACAGGTGGTGCACGGGCTGCTGTGCGGGCTGTTCTTCATGACCTGGACCCTCTACCTCCAACGCGGCCTGGGCATGAGCCCCGTCCACGCGGCCGTCGCCTTCGTGCTGCTCTCCCTCGGAGAACTGGCCGGCGCGACGATCGCGGCGAAGAGCGCCGGGCGTTTCGCGCGACGGCTGCCGCAGAGCGGAGCCCTCATCGCGACCGCCGCGATGGCCGCATACGGCCTCCAGGCGGAACGGAGTCAGGGGGATCTGACCCTGCTGGCGATGACCACCCCGGTGGTCCTGATCGGTTTCGGCCTCGGCATGGTCAGCGGCCCCCTCGCCGACATGTCGCTGGCCAGGGTGGAGCACGAGGACGCCGGGGCCGCTTCGGGCCTGTTCAACACCGCCATGCACCTGGGCATCGCCCTCGGCACCGCGCTGACCGCCCTGGTGTACTTCGCCACCACCGGCGGCTCACCCGACGCCGGACTCAACCGCGACGCGTTCATCACCGTGCTGTGGTGGGTCGGCGGCCTCCTCGCCCTGCTGTGGGCCTTGTTGTTCTGCCTGCCCAGGCGAGCCGACAACCACGCCGACTGAACTCCCCGCCTGTATACGTCAATTACTCCGCCCGGCGGCCCCACCGGCGAGGTCATGCTCTCTGGTCGAGTTGGCCGGCGCCATGGCCGGAAGGGTCAGGAGTCGAGCAGTGCCTGGGCGATGGCCGTCTGCTCGGGATCGAGTGCGACCGCGCCGTCCTCGATGTCCCAGAGGCAGTTCTGGAGGACACGGCCCAGCGTCCACCCGGCCGCCCGCTCCCGGTCCAGACCGACGACTTCTGTCATCAGGTGGAAGCGATGGCGTACGGCACGGGACACGTCTGCGGTGGCGGTGACGTCGTCCCACCGGTTTCGCAACGCAGGCAGCAGCTCGAAGCCGGGGTCACCGGCAAGGGGTTTGGGATCGATGGCGAGCCAGGGAGACCGTCCCGCAACCCGCGAGGAAGGGAGTGGAGCGAGAACGTTGTCGTAGTGCAGGTCCCAGTGCAGCAGCCGGTCGCCGGGCTCGTCGAGCAGTTCCCTCATCGCCGCCGCACACGTAGCCAGCAGTCGTCGTTCGGAAGGGGCCGCGAGAGAGCGCGAGTAGGAGGGGACCTGGTCGAGCATGGCCTGAGCGATGTCGGCCAGTGGCCGCAGGCCGGCGGGGGCCGGCACCGTGGACAGGTGCGCCAGCAGCTCGGACAGCCGCTCCAGAGCCGCTGTACCGTCGGGCACCGTCGCGAGCGACCGGGCGGGGTCGAGACGTTCCAGCAGCATGACCCCGGAGTCCGGTGCGGCGTTGAGCAGTTCGACCGCGTGGCGGCCGCCCCAGACGCGCAGGGCGACGGGCTCGTCCCGTGTTTCCTCGTCGACGGGCTGGACCTTGAGTACCGCAGGCGAGGTGTCCGCCTGAAGCACCGGCAGTACGAGTGCGACGGCCCCGCGCATGGGCGGCCCATCGAGCCGCAGGTTCCAGCGGTCCAAGAACTCCTTGGCGAGCGTCGGCAGGGCGGCGATCCCGGGATCAGGCATGACCGCACACTACTGGTCAGCCGCAGACTACTCGTCGCACTCATCAACTGACCACGCTGGAACGGTGGTTGACCGTTGACCTCTTCGCATGGCGAGGCGCGCCGGCCGATGGCGGTCGATGTCCACCGGCCGAAGGTGACGAGCGCGGTTCACTGCGGCTGTCCGTGCGAGGACGGTGTGCTCGGGCGTGGGCCGGGCACGGAGTCGTCGTCCGGGAGGCTCGTGTACTCGGCGGCCTGGGCCAGGAACATGGCCCGGTAGCGACCGTCGGGGCGGGCCATCAGCTCCTGGTGGGTGCCGGACTCGATCAGGCGCCCCTGGTGCAGGACGTGGATCGTGTCGGCGTGGCGTACCCCGGACATGCGGTGGGTGACCAGGACGACCACGCGGTGGGGTGAGGCCAGAGCCCGTACGCGCCGGAACGCTTCGATCTCGGTCTCCGGGTCGAGGGCGGAGGTCGGCTCGTCGACGATGAGGACGCTGTCCGCGTCCTGAGTGACGGTCCGCCGGTGGGTGCGGCCGAGACCGATGCGCTGCCACTCGCCCCCGGACAGGTCCGCAGCACCCCGGAACATGCGCCCGAGAAGCGTCTGCCAGCCTGCCGGGAACTTTTCCCACAACCGGTCGGCGTCCGCGTGCCGCAACGACTCCATGAGCCCGTCCTCGGTGTGCTGGTGCTCGGGCCGCCCGATGCGCAGGTTCATCGCGGCGGTCAACGGCCACCTCTGGAAGTCCTGGGTAAGGACGGAGACGCGGCTGAAGACGTCACGCCGGTCGACGTCGCTCAGGTCTTGGCGACCGAAGCGGATCGTGCCGGTCCCGGGGCTCACCAGCCCCGAAAGGACCTTCATCAGCGTGGACTTGCCGGATCCGTTCTCGCCGACGACCGCGACCACCCGGCCCATCTCCAGCCGTAGCGACACCTCGTGCAGCGCCTCTTGCTCTCGGTCGGGATACCGGTAGGAGACCTTCTCCAGCTCCACCGCGCCGAGCCGACACGCGAGCGGGGCGCCGCCGGAGGGGAGCGTGCGCGTGGCGGCACCGGTCACGAAGTTCTCGTGATCGCGGACGTACAGGGCTTCCTCGTTCAACTGGTTCAGGTTCATGACGAGGGAGCCGAGCGACGCGGATCCGGACCGGATCGCCAGGATCGCGGTGCCCGCCACCGCGAGGCTCATCCACCCGGTGGTGATCATCCCGTACACCGCCGCATACGTCAGTGCCGTCGCGAGGCCGGACAAACCGGCGGCGACCAACTCGATCATGGCCTTGCGGGTCGCGAGACGCCGCTGCTCGGACTCGGCGCTCTCCGCCATCTCCTCGTACTTGATCAGCAGATAGGGCCCGACCTGGTGCACCCGGACCTCCTGCGCCGCCGTCCGCTCGGTCAGCAGATTGCCGATCAGCCGGGAGGCCCGGACGTGCTCGATCCATGTGAGCCGGGAGACGTAGCGCTCCTGGGCGACCCGCATCGCCCCCCATGCGCGCGGGGCGGCGATCAGCAGGAGCATCGGCAACAGCCGCACGTCCAGGACGCTCAACACACCCGCCGCCGACACGAGGCTGATCACCCCGTTCAGCGCCGCGATGCACGCGGAGATCATCCTGCGGGAGGCGTCCACCCCGAACTGAGCCACATCCATCAACCGCTTGAACTGCGGATCCTCGATCGCCTCCAGCTCCACCTCGGCCGCGGCCCGCAAATACTGGACGGTCGCGATCCGCTCCACCAGCGGCTCCAGCCGCCCCGCCCGCGACGTGGACAGCCCCGCCAGCAGCGACCGGACCACCGCGGCACAGGCCCCCGCCATGACCGCCGGCAACGCTTGATGCAGCCGCTCCGACGCGCTCCCGCCGCCCAGCAGCGCGTGCATGACCGAGTTCACGATCAGCAGCCCGACGGCTGCCGCGATGCCCTGACCGATCTCCGCGATCCCCAGCACCACCAAACCCGACCGGTCCGCCCGCCACGCTCGTCTCACCGTCGCCCCGACCAGACGCGGCATCGACCGCAAGGCCGACAGCAACGTCACTTCCACACGCGACCGTTCGTGCTCAGACCACGCCGCGTCGTAGCGCAACGCCCCGCCGAACAACTCCTCTTCCGCCGCCGAGACGGCCGGCTCCGTCATCCGCGCCCGCCACAGACTCATCGACAACTCCCCGAGCGCACACGGCCGGAACCCGCCGCACCGCACACCGAACAGGCCGCGCGACCAGGGTGCTGTTCGAGACGTCCGCTCCGTACGGGGGCGAGGCAGAGCACATGCATGGAGGCCTCCAGCGAGGTGGGTGAGGGGTGCAGGGCGACAGCTAAGCGCATCCGACGGGTACCGATGTGCGTTTTGAAGAGCGGACCAGTGAAAGCCAGTTCGATGAAAGGCCGACGGCCCAAGTCCCGTACGGGCAGGCCTAGTTGAAACCCGCTTATTCGAGTACCCGGCACTTGGACGGCTCGCCCGCGCGGTGCTCTTTCGGTCATCTACGGCGTGGTTCGCGCCGCGACGACGCACCCCCTGAAGCGTGACCCGCCCCGCCGCGCTGGGTCCACACATTGACCGGTTTCACCGCACCTCGCCTGCGAATACCGCTCGGACGTGCCAGGCTGACCATCGCCGACTGCGCCGCGAACTGCCCGAGACGGAGACACACATGGAGACGGAATTGGTCGGTCGTCTGGAGGAGGCGGCGACGCGTTTCGTGACCCCTTTGCGTATGAACGAGGGGTTCGATGAGCGGGCGCTCCTCCAGCTGCGTGAGGAAATCGATCGGTGCGGGTCGGCGTGGCGGGGAGCAACCCATGTACCGAAGCGTGCGGCGTTGATCCTCGCCGAACTCTCCCCAGCGATCGAGGCTTGCGCCTGGCTGTACGAAGGGGACGTGCGTCAGCGGATCCAGGAGGCCGGGGTGATGCTGTCCGAGGCGGTGATCGCCGCTCTGGACTGAGTGCCTTCCGCGCTACCGGGCCGCGTACCCCAGGCGACCCGTCCGCCCGTCCGGCAGGCGTCCGGGGTGCGACGGAGCGAGACTTGACCGCAACCCGTGCACGGGCGCGGAAATCCGGCGGTAGGGAGGGGCGGGTCACGGTGCGGGATCCGGTGCCTCAAGGCGGGGCGACGACGAGCGGGGACCGGCGGGCTCCCGGACGTTGGGCTCTGCTGGCGGCGACGGTCGGCAGCGCGGTCGAGTCGTTCGACTGGACGCTGTACGCCCTGTTGGTTCCTTATTTCTCAAGCCAGTTGGTCGCGCCGGGCGCCGGGGGAGTGCTGGTCGCGTACGGGGGGTTCGCGGTCGGCTTCCTTGCCAGGCCGCTGGGCAGTGTGCTGTTGGGCAGATGGGGAGACCGCAAGGGCCGGCGGGTGGCGATGCTGGTGTCCATGACGGTGGTGGCAGCCGGCTCCTTCGCCCTCGCGGTGCTGCCCACGGCCGCTCGCCTGGGAGCGGGTTCGGTCGTCGTGCTCCTGGTCGGGGTGCGTGTCGTCCAGGGCCTGGCCCTGGGCGCGGAGAACGCGACGGTTGCCGCGTACGTGAGCGAGACGGCGCCGCGCGGGCGGCGGATGCTCTACAGCGGAATCTCGTACGGCGGAGTGATCGCCGGCACCGCCCTCTGCTATCTGGTGTTGGCCGCCCTGCTCGCCCAGCTCGGGCCGGAGGGGCTGCGTGAGGGCGGGTGGCGGGCGGGATTCGCCGCGGGCGGCCTGCTCGGACTCACGGCCCTTCTCATCCGCGGCTGGGCCGCCGAATCTCCTGAGTTCCTGGCTCGGGCACGCCGTGAACAAGGCGACCCGCCAAGGCCCGTGCGTAGCTCTTGGCGCGCTGTCCGGCGCAATGCGGCCGCCGTCTTCCTCATGACCGCCGGGCTCACCTGCGGCTACTACCTGACGGTCACGTACTTGCCGCAGTACACGGCACACACCACCGGGACGTCCGGGGCGCAGGGGACCGCGCTGCTGATCGCACCGATCCTGGTCCTGCTCGTCGCCATGGCCGCGATGGGGGCCCTTGCGGACCGGATCGGCGCCCGGCCCGTCTTCCGCGGCGGCCTGCTGCTGACCATGCTGGCCACGATCCCGCTCTATGCGGCGATAAGCGCAGAGCGCCTGACGCCGTGGATCGCGGCCACCCTCCACCTGGCCTGCCTGGCCGGTCCACTGGCCACCGCGAACGTTTTCTTCGCGAGCCTCTTCCCGGTACGGGTGCGCGTGGTGGCTCTGGGCCTTCCCCTGACCCTCTCGATCGCCTTGTTCGGCGGCACCTTTCCCCTCGTGGCCGAAGCCCTGGCCGAGGCCGGCCACATCGGGCTCGTGCCCTGGATCGCGAGCGCCACGGCCGCGCTGTCCCTGACCTCGACGTGGCTGATCCGCACGCCCGAGACGCACGAGCAGGACGAGCAGGATGCGCAGCACGGGCACGACGGGCAGAACCGGCCGATGAGCAGAGCCGGCCCGATGAGCCGGACGAGCGGTACGGATCGATCGAGCAGATCGGGCACTGAGGCCGGGCGCACCGGACGTTCCGGCCCCGGAAGTTCCTGCCCCGGCCGTCCCGTACGGCCGAACAGATCATGCGCAACGCCCTCTACGCCCCCCGTACCACTTGCGCCCCCAGCGCCCACTTGGTTCCCCGCTGGAGTCCGGCCCTGCCGGGGCTCCGGGAGGTATGGTCCGGCCCGCCAGGAGCAGGAACCAGAGTCCGACGGACAGCAGATGCAGCCGCTGGGCAACACCTTGGCCACCCGGGTGGCCAAGCAGGGGGCCCACCGTGGCGACGGCCGCGGTGAGGGAGAACGCGAGCAGCCATCGCCCCCAGCGGTGGACGCGAAGGTGGCCTGCCGGGCCGCGAGGGCCGTGCGCGCGTGCGTCCGCGATGAACAGGACCATCGAGGCGAACAGCGACACATGGACCAGTGCGCTGGTGGTGGTGTGCCAGGCGTGGACGGGAGCGCACTGCGCGTCGACGGACGGTGCGCACTGCATCGGCACCAGCACGTCGAGGATGGAGAACGAAGCGAAGGCGACGATCGCAGCCCACCCGGCCCGGGCAAGAGTCCTTTGGTCGTCCCGGTACGCGCACAGCGCCGCGAGGATGAGCAGGCAGGCGCAGAGGAGCTCGATGCCGCTGAAGAGCACGCGGTGGGGCTGATTGGCGGCGAACGTTTCACTGACGTACGAGTTGGCCTGGTCCAGACCGGTCGGGACCAGGAATTGCAGCAGCCAGTCGTTGTACGTCAGGGCGGACACGGCCAGGAGCAGGAAGGCGACGGTACGCCGCCGCCCGGCGCGAGGGCCGTCCGGCACAGGGCTGGGGCCGTCGCTGCCGGGGTGAGGTAGGGGTGCGTGGTGGCGGCCGGACGCCGGCTCACGGGTCATGTAGAAGGAACTACCCCCCGGCTCGGGTGATCGCCGGACGTGTCATCCGTACGGGTAGTTGAACGCCCGGGCCACATGGTCCAGGCGCCCCCGTTCTCCCTCGCACCCGCACGTGACGGAGACCCGTCATGCCGGGCGGGCAGCGAACCGCATCGGCGAGGGTGTGGCGCGGCCCGAGTACCGCGGGAGACGTCCCTGAGTCAGGCGGTCGTCTGTTGGACGAGGTGGTCGACGACGTCCTGGTAGCTGTGGCGCCGACGATAGGCGGCTCGCTGTCGGTCGGCTCCGTTGCCCTGATCGGCTAGGCGTTGGCGCGCCAACTGCACGGTGGCGAGGTCGTCGGGGGGCAGCCCGGGCAGGGCCGTGTTCCAGAGGTGGTCGAGATGGCGGGTGGCGGGCTGGAGCCGACCGGTGGTCAGGTCCATGCTCTGGCCCCGGATGCCGTCCCGCGCCGCGCGCCAGTACGCGGCCCGGAGCAGTTCCACCTGGGGGCGCGGCGCGGTCCGTCCGTCGCGTACCGCTGTGAGGGCCGCGATGGCGAGGCCCTTGACGGCGGCGGCCAGGAGGAGCGTGTCGTCCGGGGTGGGGGCGGCGTCGGCGACCCGTACTTCGAGGGTCGGGACGTGGTGGGAGGGACGGATGTCCCAGTACACGCCCGCGCGGTCCAGCAGGGTCTGGCTGGTGAGGAGTGTGCTGACGAGGTCCTCGTACTGTCGGGGGGACTCGAAGTAGGGCGGTGGCCCGGCCACGGGCCAGCGGCCCCAGGTGAGGGTGCGCCAGCTGTCGTAACCGGTGTCCTGGCCGTCCCAGTAGGGCGAGTTGGCGCTCAACGCGATGAGTGCCGGAAGCCAGGGACGCAGGTGGTTGCTGACGGCGAGCGCGGTTGCCAGGTCGGGGATCTCCACGTGGATGTGGCAGGCGCACACGGTTTGTTCGTGGTCCAGGGCGCGGAACGTGGCCAGGCTCTGCGCGTAGCGTTCGCCGGCGGTGAGCGGCAGGGGAGTGTGCTGGCCCAGGACCGGAGTTCCGGTGGAGACGATGCGCAATCCCAGGCGGCCGGCGGCCCGTGCCACGGCGTGGCGGGTGTGACGCAACTCCTCGCCGAGCGCGCCGAGGCTGGTGTGGGGCCGGGTGCGGACCTCGACCTGATAGCGGGTCAGTTCGGTGGTGACGCGGGGGCCGAGTTCGGTCGCCGCTTCGGCGACGACCTTGTCCGCGCGGGTGCTCAGCTGCCGGGAGATCGGGTCCACCACGAGGTACTCCTCCTCCACACCCACCCGCACCACGGGCGGACCGGCGTGACGGGAAGGGGAGGGACTGTCGACCGGGGCAGCGTCGGAGAGGGATGTCCGCTTCTCGCTCGTCATGGTCACCAGTCTGTCGCTCAAGGTGACGAGAGGTCACGAGAGGCGGCGCGCGTTGGCCGGAAGGCGTCGAGGGGGGCGCGGGCTAGGGAGCGTCACGTCTGTGGGCGGTGTCCTGTCTGGTTCTTGCGGGTGTGCGGAGCGCCAGCACGGCGACGTCGTCGTCGTTGTCGCTCGGGCGGACCTGCTGGAGAAGTAGATCGCAGAACGATTCGAGGGGGCGGCGGGCGAGGGCGGCCGCGTGGCGGCGGAGCCGGTCCAGGCCGTCGTCGATGCAGTGGTGCGGCGATTCGACCAGGCCGTCGGTGTAGAACATGACGGTGCTGCTCGGCGGCAGGACGGTGACCGCATCGGGGCGGGGCGCGTTCGATCCGGCCCCCAGCAAAATGCCGTGACCGTCGGTGAGGTAGCGGGCTTGACCGTCGTGCTCGACGAGCAACGGCGGAGGATGGCCGGCATTCGTCCAGCGCAGTCGCCACAAACCGTCGTCCCCCATGGCGAGGGTGCCGAGGATCATGGTCGCCATGGGCACCTCGGCTATGTTTTTCAGGGCTTCGTCGAGTTGGGCGGCGACGGCGCTGGGCGCGTCGCGCGGCCGGGACCAGGCGAAGGCCCGCAGCATGTTGCGTACCTGCGCCATGCCCGCGGCGGCCGTGAGATCGTGCCCGACGACGTCACCGATGACCAGGGCATGGGTGCCCTCGGTGAGGGCGAAGGCGTCGTACCAGTCTCCGCCGACGTAGGAGGCGTGCGGGGCGGGCACGTATCGGGCCGTCATCTGGATCCCCGGTACCCGGGGCAGCTGGGGCAAGAGGTGGCGTTGCATGGTCTCGGCGACCTTGCGCTGACGCTCGTACAGGCGCGCGTTGTCCAGTGCCAGACCGGCGCGGCGGGTGATGTCCTCCAGGAGCGGCAGGTCGGTGGAGGTGAAGGCGTCGGGCCGTTCCGCGCGTCCCAAGGTCAGGGCTCCGAGCACGTTCCGCAGGCCCCGGATGGGCGCGATGATCGCGGAGTGCATCCCGGTCTCGGTGAACAGGCGAGCTTGTTCGACCGCGATCCCGGAGTCGGGAGGGCCCTGATAGGTGGCCGGCCCGGCCAGGGAAGACGCCGCTCCACGCAGAGCCCGCGAGAGCGGCATGGGGGAGTCCTCCAGCACGGGGGGCATGGGACCTTGCAGGTCCTCGCGCTCGATCAGAAGACCTTCCTTGTGTTCCACCACCAGAGCACGCCGTACTTCGTCCTGCTCCGTGAGCAGATCGATCACCGCCCAGTCCGCGAGCCGCGGCACGGTGAGGGATGCCAGGCGACGCAACGCGTCGTCCACATCCAAGGTGGAGGTCAGCTGCGTGGTCGTCTCGGCCAGCAGCGCCAGGCGGTCCAGCTCCGTCAGCCGGCCCGCATGGACATCGCCCATTTCGTCCAGGGTGACGGCATCCGCCTCGTACAGCACCACCCATGCGCCGCTCTCGCCCGAGCTCGACGTCCACGGGGTGCTGAGCCAGGAGAGCTGGACGAGAGCGCCGTCCTTGCGGACGAACCACTCCTCCTCCCCGTGCTGCGTGGCGCCGGCGAGAAGGGCCCTCCTCAATCGGCAGCGCACGCGCGGCACGGGGTGCCCGTGACTGTTGCGGTGCAGCAGGTCGTGCAGGTCCTGTCCCTGGAACTCCTCGGCGCGGTAGCCCAGCATGCTGTGCGCGGCGGGGTTGCTCGAGACGATGCGGCCGTCGATGTCGATGACGATGACAGCTGCCCGCACGACCTCCGAAGCCGTGCCGAGCAGCGCGTCCGACACCGCGGCAGGACCTGGATGGGAGGCGCCCCCAACGTCGTGACCCGTCATGTCCATCTCCCTAGCTGGCGAAAGCCGCCCTGCCACACTTGCCCGCAATGCAGCCACGCAGCCGTCAGTGGCGCGAGACGATCGCCGCTCCCAGCAAGTGTGCCAGGGCGACAACTCGCCAAACCGTGTCCGGCGACTCAGTTGTGCGCGGCAGCGCCCTCGGCACGGGGCAACCCACGGCGTGGGACCGCCCGGGTTCTCCTCGGAGCTGTCCGGGACCTGACGAGTGACGGGGTTGAGGAGGCCGCCCATCGCGGGGAACGGGGGTCAGCCCTGGCGGCCGGGGAGCATGGCCAGGGCCTGGGAGCGCTGCGCGACGAGGGCGTCGTAGGTGCCGTCGCGCTCGGCCCAGCGGTGCATGAGGACGCCCTTCACGAGGATCTCGTGCGGGGTGGGGTCCTGCGAGAGCAGGTGCATGACCTCGGTGGCGAAGTCGTCGAGCGGTAGCGCGTGCGGGTTCACCTTTTCCTGTCCTGCCGTGGCGACGGCCGGGGGGACGAGCTCGACGACACCGACGCCGGTGCCGTCGAGCTGCGCGCGCAGTGCCTCGGAGTAGGCGTGCACCGCGGCCTTCGAGGCGGCGTAGCTGGGCATGGGCGGGAACGGCAGGAAGGCGATGCCGGAGGTGACGGTGATGAGGGTGCCGCCGCCCCGCCGGATGAGGTGCGGGGTGAACGCGTCGACGACCCGGATGGTGCCGAGCAGATTGGTGTCGATCGTCGTTGCCGCCGCCTCGAAGTGCGCGGGGTCGCGCAAATCCTCAAGGAGCATGACGCCCGACATCGTCACCACGGTGTCCAGTTCGGGATACCGGGCGAGGACGGCGTCGCGGGCCGATGCGACGGAGGCACTGTCGGTGACGTCGATGGTGATCTTGCCGAAGCCTTCGTCGGCGAGCTCCGTGAGTGCCTTGGGGCTGCGGCCGCCGACGGCCACGGTGCTGCCTGCCGCGGCGAACCGCCGGGCCAGCTCCCGCCCGATGCCCGAGGTCCCGCCGACGATGAGAACGGTGCGGTTGGAGAGGTCCACGCGATCTTCCCTTCAGTCCAGGGCGCCGACGGCGTTCAGGCCCACGGCGCAGACAGTGATGCTCTCCGTCTCTTGGGAGACGGTGCTGTCGCAGTCTTGACGGCATCCACCCGGGCGCGGCAGTACCCCCGTCTTCCCTGGTCCTGCCAGGGCCCCCGCTGAGTCACGTGCACCGCATTACGGTGTCGATATGAAGGATGAGGGATCCGGTAACCGGCTCGGCAGCTACCTGCGCGCTCGACGGCAGCTGGTCTCCCCGGCGCAGGCAGGACTACCGCCCGGCGGCCACCGCCGTGTGCCGGGCCTGCGCCGTGAGGAGGTCGCCCTGCTCGCCGGAATCAGCCCCGACTACTACCTGCGGCTGGAACGGGGCCGCGACAAGAACCCCTCACCGCAGGTTCTCGAATCGCTCGCGCGCGTCCTGCACCTCGACGACATCGAACGGGCCTATTTGCTCGGCCTCGTGGCAGCACGCCCGAGGGCTCCGCGTCGCAAGCGGCCCGAACACGTACCGGCACGGGTGCACGAACTGCTAGCCCACCTTCAGATCCCCGCGTTCGTCGAAGGGCGGGCGTTCGACGTCCTGGCCTCCAACCCCATGGCCGTCGCGCTCTCCCCCCGTCTGCGGCCAGGCCAGAACCGGCTGCGTTCTCTCCTCCTCGACCCCGAGGAACAGGCCTTCCAGCAGGACTGGTTGAAGGCCACCGCCGATTTCGTCGCCGCCCTGCGCACCACCATCGGGGACGACATCGACAACCCCCGGTTCGTGGAACTCGTCGGAGAACTCGCGCTGTCCAGCGAGCGGTTCCGGAGCCTGTGGGCCCGCCACGACGTCCGCGGTCTCGACGGAGGCACGACCACGATCAACCACCCCGTCGTCGGTGAACTGCGCCTCCACCGCGACAAACTCACCATCGACGACGTCATCCTGGTCCTGTACTACCCCGACAAGGACAGTGACAGCGACGAGAAACTGCGTCTCCTCGCCGCGCTCTCACTCACCGAGTCCGCCGGCCCGGCACACGACCGCTCTGCGGGCGATCCGCGCTAGCCCGGGCTTGTTCTTGAATGAGTGCTCATGTATTTTCGTGTCATGCCCCGACCGCGCGAGTTCGAACCTGACGCCGTACTGGACCAGGCCATGCTGCGGTTCTGGCAGCAGGGCTATCGGGCCACCTCCATCGAGGATCTCGTACGGGCGACCGGGGTGAAGCCCGGCAGTCTCTACGGCGCGTTCCCCGGCGGAAAGCGCACGCTGTTCCTGAAGTCGCTGGAGCGCTATTCCACGTTGGTCGTCCCGCGGAAGCTGGGCGAGTTGACGGCGCCCGGCGCCTCGATGGACGCGCTGCGCGGCTACTTCGACGGGCTGGTGAGCGACCTGCTCAGTCCGGAGGGCCGTCAGGGGTGCCTGCTGGTCAACACCGCGATCGAGAACGCGGCCGAGGACGACGAGGCCGCCGCTGTCGTACGGGGTCACCTGGCCCGCCTGGAACAGTGCATGGCCACCGCCCTGCGCAACGCTCGCGACACCGGGGAAGTCCGCGTGTCGGTGGATCCGGTGGCCAACGCCAAGCTCTTGGTCGCGACGTGCCAGGGCCTAATGGTCGTGGGCAAAGCCAACCCTGACGAGACGGTGCTGCGCGCCATCGTCGACACCGCCTTCGCCGTCCTCGCCTGACCGTCTCCCCTCGGGCCACCGCATGTCATGCCGGTGGCTCGTTTTTCGGCCCAGTAATTGAACGCCTATTCAAGAATGGACCTCACAGCCATGAAGGCCATAGTCATCTCCGCCTACGGCGCCCCCGAGGCACTGCACATCACCGAGCTGCCCGACCCCGTCCCCGCGCCCGGTGAGGTGCTGATCCGGGTGAAGGCCTTCGGCCTCAACCACGCCGAGGTGTACATGCGCGCAGGCGCCTGGGGTGAGGTCGCGGCCGTCCCGGGGATCGAGTGCGCCGGATGGGTCGAGTCCGACCCCTCGGGTCAACTCGCCCCCGGCACAAGGGTGGTGGCGATCCTCGGTGGTATGGGACGCACCCGAAACGGCAGCTACGCCGAGCTCGTCACCGTACCGGCCACCAATGTGGTGACGGTGAACTCACCATTGGATTGGCCCGAGTTGGCGGCCGTGCCCGAGGTCTACGCGACGGCGTGGCACGGATTGTTCGGCAACCTCGGCCTGCGCCGCGGAGAGCGGGTCCTGGTCCGGGGCGCGACGTCCTCCCTCGGCCAGGCCGCCGTCAACCTCGCCGTCGACCACGGCGCGAGCGTGCTGGCCACCACCCGCAACCCCGCACACGCGCCGCTCCTGAAGGAACTGGGCGCCGAGCGCGTCCTCATCGACGACGGCGACCTGGCCGCCCAGGTCCGTAGCGGCGACCACGCCGTCGACGCGGTGTTCGACCTCGTCGGCAACAACGTCCTGCGCGACTCCCTGGCCTCGGTCCGCCCCCGCGGCCGGGTGTGCCAACTCGGCTTCCTCGGCGGCTTCGAACCCGTACGGGACTTCAACCCGATCGCCGACCTCCCCACCGGCGTGCAGCTCAGCTTCTTCGGCAGCGCGTTCGTCCTGGGCAGCCCCGAGTTCCCGCTCACCGACGTACCTCTGGACGCGATCTACGCCAAGGTCGAATCAGGAGCCGTGTCCGCTCGGCCCGTCCGCGTCTTCCGCTTCCACGAGATCGTCGAAGCCCACCGGGTCATGGAGGCGGGGGAGGCGCTGGGCAAGATGGTGGTGATCGTCGACTGATGCGCTCCAGGCGGGCGCAGGCCCCAGAGTGAGGGGCCGGCGTCCCGAGGCCCGAGGGGGTGACGCCTCCGACGGGAGCGGGCGGATACGCGCACGCAGGCCTGCGCTCATGAGCGGATCCGAGAGGGCGTTCGGAATCGGCGCCTATTTTTGGGCGCCCCTGCCCGCCCCTGCCTGCCCTGCCCGCCGGTGCAGACGGCCGAAGGTGCAGGTAGGGCGCGGAAGCAGAGAACGTGTCGACAGATATTCTTCGCACAGATAATCTGTCCGAAGACGAAATATCCAACCCGTCCGAACCAGGAAGAGTGACGTACTCATGTGGACGTATGAGCACAGCATCGAGACCGACGCCGCGCCCGAGGCGATCTGGGGCCTGTGGGCCGATGTGCCGAACTGGGGCGACTGGAACGCGGACATCGCGAACATCCGGATCAGTGGCCCCTTCGAGGCGGGCGCCGAGATCGTCATGACGCCGGCCGGGGACGACCCGGTGCACTTGCTCGTTGCCGAGACGGCTGTGAACGAACTGTTCGTGGACGAGGCACGTTTCGACGGGCTGCTCCTGCGCACCACCCATCGGCTCGACCAGGGCGAGAGCCTGCGCACTCAGGTGACGTACCGGATGGAGATCACCGGGACCGGGGCCGACGAGGTCGGCCCGCAGATCGGCCCGGCCATCACCGGGGACTGGCCGGACACCATGGCCGCCCTCGTCCAGCTGGCGCAGGCCCGATGACCCTCAAACCCGGCGACAGCCCCGGCTTCCTGCTCTGGCACGCCACACTGCGCTGGCAGCGCGACATCGCCGCGGCTCTCGGTCCCCTGAACCTCACCCACGTCCAGTTCGTTCTGCTCGCCTGCACCTGGTGGATGAACACCCACGACGAACATCCCAACCAGCTGACCCTCGCCCGTCAGGCCGGCACCGACGTCAAGATGACCTCGCAGGTGTTGCGCGCCCTGGAGACCAAGGGGCTGATCGAGCGCGAGGTCGACCCCGGCGACACCCGTGCCAAACGGCTGCGCGTCACCAGCGCCGGAGCCGAACTGGCCCCGCGCGCGATCGCGGCCGTCGAGGGCGTCGACGCACGCTTCTTCCAGCCCGTGGCGCACGGCGACGCCGTAACCCTGCTCGGCCGCCTCGCCAACCCGGAAGGCTGAACCCTTACGCAAGGTGCCGCCACGGCGGGACGAGACAGCGGGGGAGTGGGTGCTTCCGGCGGGTGCACCCGTGACCGTCCCGGCCCGTACGGGGTACTGACTTGTACGGGGTACCGAGGAGAAAGGGTTGAGGCCGGTGAAGGAACACCGCGGAGGCGGCGCGGGTCCGCAGGAGCAGCGAAAGGCTGACCGAGCGGTTCGCGCGATGGCCAGAGGGGTGGCGGCGTCGCGTCGTGGTCCCGCCCTCCACACGAGAGGGACCCGCTTCGACGCGGAGCTCGTCATGCGTCCAGAGCCGGGGCCGCTCTGGGGTGTCAACTGGCTTGATACGCCAGGGAGTTACCCGGCGACGGGCCGCTGGTCCCGCGCCCTGGGACTGCCCGACGCGCTGCCCGACGGTGCCGGAATCGCGCTGCGGACCACGGACGCCGAAGGCCACCCCCTGGACCTGCTGATGACGACAGCGGGAAGCGGCCGGCTCTCTCGGCACCTCCCGCGCGCTCGGTGGAGCGCGACCTCCGGGCCGTACTCGACGCTGCTCAGCTATGAAGTCGGGACCCGCACCTGCGTGATCGCCGCCTTCCCCGCACGCGGCACCCCTCCCGTCCCGGCCACACCCAGCCGCTTCGCCCAAGCCCTCGCGCACCTCACCCTGCGGTTCGAACTCCGCGCCCAGGATCCCTTCTCCGGGGCCTGGCGTACGTTCGGCATCCTGTCCCTACGGGAACCGGCGGACGATACGCCCATCGCGTTCGACCCCTACCGAAACCACCTTCCGGATCTTCGGCCCACCGCCCGTTTCGCCCGCCTGCGGACCACGGCGTACACGGGCTCCCGAGAAGGCCGCCATGCGCCTTCCGAACGGTTGCGGTGAAGGTGCCGCACGGAAGTCAGCGATCCTCTGGTCGAGTACTCAGGGGGTGATCGGCTGGTTCCGGCCTCCCCGACTGACCGCTCGCCGGCCCCAACTCTGCGCTGTCCCTTGTCAGTTCGCGACGGCGTGGCGGGCGGCGGGCTTTCGGTCGTCTCGGCCCGTCGGCGCATTCCGTAGGTCGATGTGGGAGCGGAAGGTGCGGCGGTAGGTGTCCGGAGCCACGCCGACGGTGCGGTGGAAGTGTCGGCGCAGGGTGGTGGAGGTGCCCATGCCGGTGGCCGTGGCGATGGCGTCGATCGTGTCGTCCGTGGTCTCCAGGAGTTCCTGGGCGTGGCGGATGCGCTGGGTGTGGAGCCACTGCAACGGCGTGGTGCCGGTGAGGGAGGTGAAGTGGCGGGCCAGGTGGCGTGAGCTCATCCGTGCCTGGCGGGCCAGGTCCTCCACGGTGAGCGGCTCGTCCAGGCGTTGCAGGACCCAGGGCAGGAGCTCGGCGAGCGGGTGGTTGCCGGGGTCGGGAACCGGGGTGCGGATGAACTGGGCCTGCCCGCCGTCCCGGTGGGGCGGAACGACGAGGCGGCGGGCGATCTTGTTGGCGTTCGCCGAGCCGTGGTCGAGGCGAACGAGGTGCAGGCACAGGTCCATGGCGGCGGCCTTGCCGGCGGAGGTGAGCACGTCGCCGTTGTCGACGTAGAGGACGTCCGGGTCCACCGTGATGTGGGGATGGCGTCGGGCGAGTGCCTCGGTGTGCGCCCAGTGCGTGGTGGCGCGTTTGCCGTCCAGCAGCCCGGCGGCGGCCAGGACGAATGCCCCGGTGCACAGGGAGGCCACGCGTGCGCCCGCCGCATGGGCGGCGCGGACCGCGTCGAGGAGCTCCACGGGCGGGTCCACATCGGTGTCGGCCCAGCCGGGGACGATCACGGTGTCGGCGTGTGCGAGGTGGTCGAGTCCGTGGTCCATTTCGAGGCGGTAGCGGTCGATCCGCACGGCACCCGGTCCGCACAGCGCGAAGTCGTACCAGGGGTCCACGACGTGGGTCAGGTCCGAGCCGAACACCTCGATCGCCAGGGACAGTTCGAAAGGCAGCATGCCGTCGGTGACGGCCAGTGCGACGGTGGGCATGTCCGAAAGTGTATGACGCGTGTCGTTCCAGACACTCCTGAGGGCTGCTGTTCCTCGACAGGATGTCCACAACGGATCACAGCGGAGCAACCGCGGATCAGCCGGATCGCAGGGAGCAACTCATGAACTCGGGCCAGCAGGTGGCGGTTTTCGGCGCGTATGGGCACACCGGACGGTTCGTCGTGGCGGAGCTGCTCCAGCGCGGATACGTTCCCGTGCCGAGCGGCCGTGACGCCGACAAGCTGAAGGCGCTGGCACACGAGGCCGGCCTGGAGGCCCGGGTGGCGTCGGCCGACGACCCGGCCTCGCTCGACCGTGCCCTGGCCGGTACGTCTGCCGTGATCAACTGCGCCGGGCCTTTCGCGTCCACAACGGCCCCCGTCATCGAAGCCGCCCTGCGGGCCGGGATCGCGTACCTGGACGTCGCGGCCGAAATCGAGGCCAACCTCGACACCTTCGCGCACTTCGCCGACCGGGCGCGGGAAGCGGGCGCGCTCGTCGTCCCGGCGATGGCCTTCTTCGGCGGCCTGGGCGACCTGCTGGCCACGGCGGCGATGGGCGACTGGACCGAGGCCGACTCGGCGCACGTGGCCTACGGGCTGAGCCACTGGCACCCCACCGCCGGCACGCGCCTGTCCGGGGCGGTCTCCCGGGAGCGGCGCGGCGACCACCGCCTTCGCTACGCCGGCGGCCAGTGGGAGCGACGCACCGACGCCGCACCCGTCCTTGAATGGTCCTTCCCCGAGCCGATGGGATCACGACAGGTGATCGGGGAGTTCACCATGGCCGACGTGGTGACCATACCCACCCATTTGTCCATCCCGGACGTGACCACGTACATGACGGCCGAGGCGGCCCGCGACGTGGTGTCGCCCGACACGCCCGCGCCGGCCCCGTCCGATGCGAGCGGCCGGTCCGACCAGACGTTCCTCATCGACGCCGTCGTGCGCTCGGGCGACACCGTGCGACGGGCCGTCGCACGGGGCCAGGACATCTACGCCGTCACCGCCCCCCTCGTGGTGGAGGCCCTCGACCGCGTCCTCGACGGACGCACCCGCGCGGTCGGCGTCGCCTCCGCGGGCCAGATGTTCGACGCACCCGACTTCCTGCACGCGCTGGCCCCGCACATCACCCTGGAACTGCATCCCTGACGATTGCCGTTCGCCGTACGGCGGCCCTGATCCCGGGAGCGGAACCGCGCGTGTAGGCGAACGCGGATCACGGGCTGTTCGCCGCCCACGCGGATCTTCAATGAGGGCCTGCGCATCTTCGCCCCCCGCCCGCGCCGGACGGTCGCTTTCCTCGAGGAGGTTGATCCCGCCTCCCCCTGCCGATTGGGCGTGCGGATCCGGACGGCGTTCGCGGAAGGACCGTCACCACGACATGCCGAACCAAGGGAGATTTGCCCGCCATGCCCGTTCAGCCGACCCGCGCCGCCCTGACCATCGATGGCCGCACCCTGTCGTACCTCGACTTCGGCGGAACCGGCCGCCCCCTGGTGACGCTGCACGGCCACCTCTCCGAAGGGGCGTCCTTCACCGCTCTCGCCGACGCCCTCGGGCCCGAGTGGCGGGTGATCGCACCCGACCAGCGCGGCCACGGCGACTCGGAGCGCGCCCGCGAATACACCCGCGCCGGTTACGTCGCCGACCTCCTCGCCCTGCTAGACCACCTCGGCATCGACCGTACGGTCCTCCTGGGCCACTCCCTCGGCGCGTACAACGCCATTCAACTCGCCGTCAGGCGAACGGAGTTGGTGGAGTCCTTGATCATCGTCGACACTGCGGTGGACCTGCCCGACCACGGCCACAGCCCCCTCGCCTTCGTCCTCGACTTCCCCTACACCGCGGCCACCCGCCAGGAGCTGGCCGCCGCCTGCGGGCCCCTGGCCGCCGCGCTCGGCCCCCTGCTGCGCCCCCTGCCCGACGGCTCCGGTTGGCGGCTGCCCTTCCACCCGCGGGACACCGTCGACTCCGAGAACCTGGTCCACGGCGACCACTGGAGCAAGTGGCTTGCCACGGACTGCCCGGCCCTGGTGATCCACGGGCTGCGCAGCCAAGTGCTGCCCGCCGAACAGGCCCTGGCCATGTGCTCCACACGCCCCGCCACGACCTACCGCCCCCTGGACACCGACCACTTCGTCCCGCAGGCCGACCCCGAGGGCTACGCCAGGGCGGTACAGGAGTTCCTCGCCAGCATCTGAACAGGGCAGCCACCCAACGGGCCGTGAGGCCGAAGGCTCGGCGGTCGACTGTCGGAGGGGTCGCGTCCGTGCACGCTTCTCCCTAGCCTCCCGCGTATGACCCCAACTCACCGCCATTTACTGCTCGTTGGGCCGTTGAGCATGCTCGCCGCCCTCCTGATCGGCGTCCCGGCCGCGCGGGCAGCCGATCAACCCGTGCGCACCCCCGACCGGATCGGCTATGACGTCGTCCTGCGTGCCGATGACTCGGGCACCCGATGGGTGGGAAGGGAGCGGATCTCGTTCACCCACACCGGCGGGGGCCCGGCCCTGCGCGAGGTGTACGTACGGCTGTGGGGCAACGGCGCCGACGGCTGCGGCAGTCCGGGAGCCCCGTCGCCCGTCAGCGTTTCCCGGGTCAGCGGTGGTGTGGCCGACGCTCCATCGGTGAACTGCACGGCCCTGCGCATCCGCCTGGCCCGTCCCCTCGCCCCTGGCGCCCGGACCTCCGTGGCCTTCGACGTGTCGCTCGCGGTGCCGGACCGGATGGCGCGCTTCGGCCGGGGTGGCGCCTACCGCTACCTTGGCAACGCGCTGCCGGTCCTGGCCGTGCGCGACGGGCGCGGCTGGCACCTGGATCCCGATGTGGGCTTCGGCGAGAGCTACTTCACGCTCGCCGCCGACTTCCGCGTCGCCCTCGACCATCCCGCCCGGCTCGCTGTGCCCGCGACCGGCACGACAACGACCCGGCCGGGCGAGCCGGGGCGTGCGGTCACCGTCTCAACGGCCCACCGAGTACGGGACTTCGCGTGGGCGGCGGGGCCGTTCCGTACCGCCACGTCGACCAGCCCGGGCGGTGTGCGGGTGCGCGCCTACTGGACCGAGAACACGGACCCGTCCGGCGTCGCGTCGGCCCGGCAGGAGAGCGCGGAGGCGGTGGACGCGTTCGGGAAGCGCTTCGGCAGCTACCCGTACGGGGAACTCGACGTCGTCCTCAGCCCGGACTTCACGTTCGGGAGCATGGAGTACGCGGGCTTCGTACTGGTGTCGACGGGCCCGGACGGCAGCGCCGTGGTCCACGAGATCGCGCACCAGTGGTGGTACGGGATCGTCGGCGACGACGAGTACGCCGATCCCTGGCTGGACGAGGCGTTCGCGACGTACGCCCAGGACCTCTTCTACGGCGACAACGCGGAGGGCTGTTGGCCCGACGTGTTCTGGCCGCGGCCCGACGCGACGGTCACCGCCGACATGGCCTACTGGGCTCGGCCTCCGGGCCACAACGGCTGGACCGCCGTCGTGTACCGGGCGGGTTCGTGCGCGCTGCACGACCTGGAGCGCGAACTCGGCACCCCGGCGATGGAACAGATGCTGCGACGCTACGCCCGCGACCACTGGTACGGCGTCTCGACCGACGACGCCTTCATGCGCGCCGCGCAGGCGGCGACCGCCAAGGACCTGACCCCGTTCTGGCAGGAGCACCGGATCCGGGCGCACGGCGAGAGCGCGCGCTAGCCCCCGGGCCGGAGCGGGCGTCCAGGACGACAAAAAGGCCCGGAGCATCGATGCTCCGGGCCTTCTCGTGCAGTAGCGGGGACAGGATTTGAACCTGCGACCTCTGGGTTATGAGCCCAGCGAGCTACCGAGCTGCTCCACCCCGCGTCGGTGAACACCACCTTACGCCACGTCTCGACCAGCCCGGACCGCGGGCCTACCCGACCTCCGGAGCGGTGGGGCCGTCGGTTCACCACGCGGGGCGGATCGGTCCTGGTGGTGCGAGGCGTGTCAGGTCGGCGACGAGTTGGCTGAAGCGCGCCTCGCCCAGTCCTTCGCGCCAGGGTGCGACGGCAGCCCGGGCCGCCTGGTCGGCGGCGCGGGTGGCGGCTCGGCCGGCCTCGGTCAGTCCCAGGAGCCGGGCGCGGGCATCGTGCGGGTGTGGATGCCGCTCCACGTACCCCTTGCGGACGAGTTCCTCGACCAGCTGGGCGGCGGCCTGCTTGGTCACCCCCAGGTGCTCCGCCAGGTCGGCCGTCGTGGCGCCGCCCATAGAGATGCGGGCGAAGGCGAAGCCGTGTGCGGGGCGTAGGTCTTCGAATCCCTGCTGGGACACATTGGCGTGGATTTCCTGCACCAGCTGTCCGGAAAGTGCCAGCACGACTGCGGAGAAGGCCAGGGCGTCGTCCATGGGCTTGACTATAGCTCGTCAATCAGCTTGTCTATCTAGACAAGAAGCTTGTCTAGAGAAGGGTTGGGTCGAAGCATGCCGTTCATCCGCAGTGAAGAGGCCGTTGTGCACGAGATTCACGGTGGTCGTTTCGCTTCCTACGTCCGTCCGGACACCGGCAGCCGGGACCTCGCCGGCTGGCGCGTTGAGATTCCGGCGGCCATGGTGGGGCCGACCCACACGATCAGCGCCGAGGAGACCTTCTACATCCTGTCCGGTTGCCTCCAACTCGCCATCGACGGTGAGAGCGCCGAACTCGTCGCGGGTGACGCCGCGGTGGCACCCGCAGGTTCCGAACTGGCGATCGCCAACACCACCGACCAGCCCGCCCACATCTGGGTAACCACACGCGTCGGCCTCACCGCCAAACTGGCAGACGGCGACACCCTCACGCCGCCCTGGGCCAACTAGCGCCAGCCACGCGCAGGTTCGCCGCCCTGGCGGAGGGCGCGTTGGCGGACGGGCGAGGGCGTGCGTGCCCGGTGTGACCAGCCTGTTTAATCGGCCGCCAACAGGTCTTGCGCTTGACGCCGGACAACAGCCCGAGCGGTTACGTGCGGGGGTGCCGGCGGTTCCATCCCGCCGGAACCAGCCCGCGATCCGGGCCATGGCCTGGCCGGACAACGCCCCCCACCGGTACGGCTCTACGCTATGGCTCGCGGCCACCGCACGATCTTCAGGAGCCCACGCGCCCCCCGATGATCACGCGGAGGCCGCTCCCGCCCCGGGCCAGGTCCTGAGCAGTGCCAACTCCTCGCTTCAATCCGGCGGCCCCGAATCCACGAAATGAGCACATGGACAACGACCCTCTTCAGATTCCGCTCGATCAGCTCCGGCACGCCTTCGAGCTGGCGCTGCACCACATCGAAGCGTCATCCGGCAACGCAGTGGTGGCGCTCGAGCACGACTACTTCTGGTCTGTTCCGGGCGACGAACTCTATGACGTCCCCAACCAACCGAGAACGATCACAATCGGGCAGCTCTCCGAGTCATGGCAGCACCTCGAGGACCTCCTCGCCGACCCGGACCGGGCCGTGGGCCAGCACCTGGTCTGGCTCGCCGATGTCCTCCGTGCGATCGGGCAAACCACCGCCCAATAGTCACCACTCGCGGCAAATGATGGGGAACTGCGAAGGCGCGCTGAGGTATTAAGGGCTCCATTCCTGCCTGGCCCAGCAACCGTGGTCACCGAGCTCATGCCAGGTCGGCGAGGCCGCGGACCGTCGCCGTACCGGTGCGGACGATGAAGAGGCCGCTGCCGGCAGGCGTCTCTTCCGACTGAATCCGCAATTCCTCCACGTCCGTCAAGGGCGGCCAACGAGTCTCGCGCTCTGACCAGCGGACCCCCGTCAGGTCGATCCCGTCGAGATGGGCGCTGCCCAGATCGGCGGTGGTGAAATCACTGAGGAGGCAGTGCAGTGCCTCTCCCGACAGCTCGGGCAGCGACATGTCCAGGCGTTCTTCGATCTCCGCTCGCAAGGCCGACACACAGACAGCGCTCAGCCCCTTCGCGGTCCGGAGTGTCTCCGCAAGGAGCTCGGCGTCACCGCGTCCATTTCCGTAACTCCGGTGAGAGGGAAAGCTGTGCGCCAGGACGTTCCTGGCCTTGCGGACGCTGACGGTGAGCTGCGCGCTCTGCGTGCTCAGGAGAACGGGCGGGTTGCCGGTCGGTCGGGACAGGAGCGGAACGATCAGGAGAGCCAGGTGCAGAGCGTGTTCCGTAGCCTGCTTCATCGCATGGTTGAAGGCCACCTGCACCAACTCATTGGGATAGGCGCCGACCATGCTGGTGACCTCGTCCAGGAGGGACATCGTCTCGTCGACCTGCACCAGCTCCCGGTCGGGGACGACGCGGCCGATAAAGGCGACCAAGGAGATCAGCCGTGGCAGCAGTTCGTGCCCCCACGGATACGGTTGCGGTTGGTTGAGCTGGGTGAGATCAACGCAGAAGTGCCACGCGAACTCGGTGCATTGCAGCAGGGCGCTGACCGAGGGGAAGCCACGGAGCCGCATGCGGTCCTCCGCTGCGACGAGTGAGTGAAGAGACCCCTCCAAGGCGGAAGACCAGACCCTGTCGGCCGCCTCCCCGAGCGCCAGGTTCTGTGAAAGGGGCGTCTGGGCCACGGACTTCGATGCGGTGGCGTCCTTGAGGATCGCGGCCAGACCGGCTTCGGTGTCGGTCAGGCGGCGCATGTCTTCCACTGAAGCGTCGTGATGCTGCTGGAGCAGAATCTCGCGGAGCCCTGCATCGACGTCCAAGTGGCTCCCAAGGGCATGAGCCAGGCGGATCTGTTCGTTCGAAAACCAGTCAGTGAAAGAAGGGGTTGTCATTTGGCGTCCCCCGTCTGCGAGAGGAACTGGGTGGCGGTACGCCGGGCCTTCTTGAGGCTGCTGCGGACGGCCTCGGCGGTCATCCCCAGCTCCTCGGCGATCTCCGTCGAGCTGTATCCGCTCAACGTCCAAGCGAGGACTTGGCGTTGGCGAGGGGGGAGCGCTCTGAGAACGCGGAGTATGTCCTGTTCCGACTCCCACGTGGCGATGGCGTCCGGCCGCGGCAGCAGAGAACTCGGTTCGGGAACGTCTTCGGCGGGCTCTTCAAGCACGGTGGCGATGTGCCGAACCAGGGCCCGGGACGCGACCCGGTGGACCCAGGCACGTGGCTGTTCGATGTCATTCCAGCGTCTGTACGCCTTCATCATGGTGTCCTGCGCGATGTCCGCGGCCAGGTGGGCATTGGCACCCTGGTTCATGAGGAACCAGACAAGCGAGCGGATCATGCTGCGGTAGAAGGCGGGGAACTCGTGCGTGCGGGCCAGGATGTTGAGGCTGTCGGCTGATGCCCCTTCCAGCGTGGCGGGCTGCTTCAGAGGTCCTCCGTCTGTGGGCTCGAGGCCACTCATCGCGAGGTGTCCTCTCGCCCAGGAGCCCCGGGGTCGAGGCGAACACGAATGCGCCGCCCGTCCCCTTGCTCGTCATCGACTTCCAAAGAGTGGGACGGAGCAGCCCGAACCAGTCCCAGCAGGTGGTCGCGGTGTGCGGTGTCGGTCTGGCTTCGCCACCGAAGCCGCAACCACAGGGTGAGGAGCGTCCCCACCTGGGCGGTCACGATTGAGACGACCGTGACGATGATGGCCGGGTCCATGGTCCCTTTTCTGTCGGATCGTTGAGCCCGCCGGGGGCCCTCGTGAAGGAGGAGCCTGGAGGACCCGCGTCCGTGAACCCCCAACTCCAAGATTTTTATCGGGAAGCCGGGACGGTCCTGATCCAACACGGCACAGGCGATTCGGTTCTGCTGCCAGGACGTGCGCGTATGTGCAGACCAGACACAGTGAGCGCTCAGGCATGTGCGTCACGTCTCGAACACGATTCCGTCATGGTCTGTCGGTCGGTGCCGAACATGAACGGGTCCCTGCACGGGACCCGGGGGTGCGCGCGCCCTGAGTCCACCAACTTCCGCACCTCGCAACGTAGTTGACCGTGAGCAGTCGAGGCACACCTACCGGTAGGGGCACAAGGTCCCGGTGCGCGCCATGCCCGGGCTGGTCTCAGCCGTAACCGGGACAAACGGTTGTTCCCGTCCTCTCCGCACAGGTACAGATATGCGCGACCAGTCAGTACAAGGAGGGGAAAGTCATGAAGAAGACCACGAAGTGGACCATGAAGAACGCTGTCGGCGTCGTCCTGGGCCTGGCGCTTGCGGGCACGCTGGGGACCGCAGGTGCTGCTGAGGCGCAGGCGCAGCCGTCAGTCGCGGCACCGGCACCGGCACCCGTGCTCGGCGCGGCGGGCGCGGCCGGTCCGGCCGTCGAGGCGCCTGCCTCGGTCGTCGCGGACCTGAAGGCGGCGACGAGCAGGGCACGCGCCGCGCTGGCACCCAACGCCCGGGTCATCTGCTACGCCGCCCACGTCCAGGACATCGGCTGGCAGTCCGCCGTATGCGACGGCGCCGTGGCGGGCACGACGGGGCAGAGCCGCCGGATGGAGGCGCTGGCCGTTTCGACCAGCGGCGTCGGCGGCGTCTGTGCCAACGCCCACCTCGCCGACATCGGTTGGCAGGGCTGGGCGTGCGGCTCGGACGGACAGGTCGTGACGGTGGGCACCACCGGGCAGTCGCGCCGTATGGAGGCGCTGGGTGTCCAGGTCGGCTCGGGCAGCGTAGGGGCGCAGGCGCACGTGGAGGGCTACGGGTGGTTGAGCTCGGTCGCCGGAAACCCGGTCTACGCCGGAACGACGGGCCAGTCCCGCCGCATGGAGGCCGTACGCATCTGGGTCTGACCCGGACTTCCTGACGGCTGACACGTGCAGGGGCAGGGGCGGTGCCTCGCGGGCACCGCCCCTGCGTCTGCCCCCCAGCCGTTTGAACGCGCTTGTCCGATGCGTCGGCAGCAGGCCCTCCGGTGGCCCGCGGGGGAGGAACTCCTGGCGAACTGGGGGCGCGCGCGGTCGGCCCTTGCCGTTTGATCCGCGCACGTTCGGTCCTCTTCACGTGCCCGGGATGCTCATCGGGGGTCTCGCCGGTGGCGGTCGGCTGGCGCGCTCAGGGGCGGCCGGTTCCGGCGCAGGAATGGTCGGCCCAGGGCGAGCGGGCCGGTGGCTAGTGGGGGTTCGCCGCCGGCCGGAGCGTGCAGAAGACAGGCCGGTTGGCAGTCAGGAATGCGCGGGCTGCTTGCGGTTGCGGAGGAAGACCGTGGCGATGAGGACACCGAGAAGGACCAAGGCGGCGTTGACGCCGATGGCGACGGTGACGCCGTGGAGGATGGCGCCTGCGGTGACGGCCCCGGAGGTGGCGGCCGTGACGACGGCCGACATGACCGGCGTGCCCATGGTGATGCCGATCTGCTGGGACATGGTGGCCAGGCCGGTGGCCAGTCCCTGCTCACTGTCCGGGAGCCCGGAGGTGGCGGTGACCATGAAGCCGACAATGACCAGCATGTTGCCGATGCCGCCGAAGAAGGTGGCGGGCAACAGCAGCCACATGGAGGCGCTCTCGGGGCCGAGCAGGAGCAGGACCGCGGTGAAGGCGGTCTGGATCAGACCGCCGGCGACCAGCGCGGTGAGGGTCGAGTACTTGGCGATGACGCGCGGGGCGAGCATGCCGCCGACGACGGTGCCCAGGCCGAGCACGCCGAAGGAGATGCCGGCGGTGAGGGCGGAGAAGTTCAGGGTCTTCTGCATGTAGAGGGTGAGGAGGTAGACCAAGGAGGTCTCGGTGACGAAGGCAAGCAGGCCGAGGATGTTGCCCCAGGTCACCGAGGGCCGCTTGAGGATCCGCAGCGGGACCAGCGGCTCTTCGACCCGGCGCTCGACGAACCAGAAGACGACCAGGAGTACGGCGCCGACGAGCAGTCCCATGAGGGCGGCCGGGTGGGCGAAGCCGTGTTCGCCGGCCTGGGTCAGGCCGTAGACGATGCCGAGCAGGCCAAGGGTGACCGACAGCGCGCCGGGCAAGTCCATCTTCGGGCGCCGCTCGGGCCGGGAGTCCTTGATGACGGCCGGGGCGATGAGGAGTACGGCCACGGCGACGGGGACGTTGATGAAGAACGCCCAGCGCCAGGAGAGCAGGTCGGTCAGGATGCCGCCAAGGATGGCTCCGGTGGTGAAACCCGCCGACATCAGGGCGCCGTTGAGACCGAGCGCCTTCTGCCGCAGCGGGCCTTCGGGGAAGGCGGTGGTGAGGAGGGAGAGGCCGGCCGGGGTGACGGCGGCGGTGGCCAGGCCCTGGGCGATGCGGGCGGCGATCAGGACTTCGGGTGTCGTGGCGAGGCCGCCGATCAGGGAGGACAGACCGAGGACGGCCAGGCCGCCCAGGAAGACGCGCTTGCGGCCCATCAGGTCGCCGATGCGGCCGAAGAAGAGGGTGAAGCCGGCGGCGGAAAGGGCGAAAGCGGTGGCGATCCACTGGAGGTTGGAGAGGGAGAAGCCGAGGCCGTCGCCGATCGCGGGAAGAGCCACGTTGAGGATGGAGAAGTCGACGGCCAGCATGAACTGGGCGACGAGGAGGACGGCGAGGACCACCTTCAGGCGGCGGGTGAGGTGCTGCGGTTCCGCCTCGAGGGTGGCGGCTGCAACCCGGGTGGTTTCGCCCCGGGACACGGTTCGAGTCGTGGACATGAGCGTGGCTTCCTTTCGCGTTCACCGGCCGGCTGGGCGGGCGGCGACGTCGGAGTGAGTGCGGGTGTGATCGATGACCGCGCGCAAGGCGCCGCGCCCCACAAACGGTTCTGTTGTTCCGTTACGCTGGAGAACGTAGCACCGTGGCCGCTTTAATGGAACTGGAGACCCGTTATGACGCTCGATGGTGAGATGGCGCCCGCCCCGACGCCGGGCAGTCTCCGCCCTGGCGGGCGTACCGCACGCGTCCGTGAAGCGGTGCTGAAGGCAGCCGGGGACACCCTCGCCGAGCAGGGCTTCGAGGGCCTCGACCTCGCCGACATCGCCCGCATCGCAGGCGTCGGCAAGACCACCGTCTACCGCCGCTGGGGTACCCCGGCCCTCCTCGCCGCCGACCTCCTGGAGGACATGGCCGAGCAGTCCCTGCCCCGCGCACACACCGGGAGCCTCGAAGGGGACCTGCGCGCCAACGCCCGTCTGGTCGCCCGCACCCTTGTCGATCCGCGCCAGGGTCCGCTCTTCCGCGCGCTGATCGCGGCGTCCCTCTGCAACTCCCAGGCCCAGCAGGCACTTCACCGCTTCTACGCCGTCCGCATCGAGGAATGGGCGGGCTGCGTCACCGAGGCCGAACAGCGCGGCGAGGTACCCGAAGGCACCGACGCCAAGGCGGTCGTCGCGGCCGTCTCCGCCCCGCTTTACTACGCGATGCTCAACACGGGTGACCCCGTCGACGAGGCTCAAGCCGACCGGGCGGCGGCCGCGGCGTGCGCGGCGGCGCGTGCGGGGCTCTACCGCGAGGTGGACCGGTCGCAGTAGGTCGGTTGTGCCCTGCGGCCGCACGGTTGCGGCTTGGCGCGGGCGGGGACCCGGCGACGTAGCGGGCGGCGAGCCGTGTGTCTCAGGCTTGATCGCGCAGATGCGGGTGCTCCTGGCCTTCCATGTGCGGGCGCAGGAACGGGAGTTGAGGACGGCACGGCCGCGGATGTCGTGACGGGGGACGAGGTTCACGGTGAGTTTGCGGCTTCTTCGCGTGGGCCGAGGCCCGCCCCGAACAGCACCGCCGCCAATCTCTACGGCCCCACCTAACTGACCATCATTTGCGCCGAGTTCACCTTGCCGCGCCGACTTAACGCACTGGCCGCACAAGGACTGGCACCGGACCGGCGACCGGGTACGCCAAGACAACCGCCGGGCTGGTCCATCTGGGACGCCTTGACCGCCAGGTCAAGACAACGGGTATCGGGTCGAGCTGGGAGAGATCGAATTTTCGCCGCGCGGGCTCGCCGCCCTGCGGAGTACGCGCGGATTCCCGCCCCCGGCCCGTCAGGCGTCGTGAGGGCTGGGCGGCACCGCCCCGGAGGGAAGGGAGGCGGACTTGCGGCGGCGATAGGCGGAGGCGTTGGCCCGGCTCCCGCAGGACAGCTTGTCGCACCAGCGCCGATTGCCCGCTCGCGAACGGTCGAGGAAGAGCCGGGTGCAGCTCGCGCCGGCGCAGTGCCGTACGAGGTGTCGGTCGTCACCGCCGAACAGTTCGCCGCCCTGGCCGCGACGGTGGCCAGCGCCTGGTCGATGCCGCCGCGCCGCTCGGCCTCGCCCAGCGCCTTGAGAGCGACGACGACCTGGGGTCCGGCAGCGTACTCCCGGATCAGGCGTACATCGGCCGCCGCGGCGCCCTCGCCGCACTCCGCCGCGAGGGCCGTGCGGTAGACGGCCTCGCGCAGCAGCCTGGCGCGGTCGAGCGCCGCGCGGCCCCACCCGGCCCGGGCGGTCGGTCAGGCCCGCCTGAGTCACCCAGGCCGCCAGATCCGCCGGCTCGGCCAGGAGCTCGATGGGGTAACTGGTGCGCGGCGCCCGCACGTTGCTGACCCGGCTCCGCGACGCGGACATCCCCACCGCCCTGGTCACCTCCGGCGGACTGGCATACGCGACCCACCACCTGGCCCGCCTCGACATCGAGGCTCACTTCGCGACGCTCGTCACGGCGGACGACGTCACGTGCGGCACACCGGACCCCGAGGGATACCTGCTGGCGTGCCGCCGACTGGGCGTGCGTCCGAGGGACGCGCTCGTCTTCGAGGACTCGGCCGCGGGCATCGAAGCGGCCCGTTCGAGCGGCGCCTCCTGCATCGCGGTCGGCACGCCGTCGGCAGCTCTCGCGGCGAAAACGCTGGCCGTGGTCGACGACCTGGCCGACACGCCCGTGATTCTGAGGGCGGCGGGTGGAACGGGGTAAGGCAACAGGCGCACGCCGCGTCCTCCCAGCTTCGCCGCGCCCTTAACTCCCGTACGTCGCGCGGCATTAGCGGCCCTGCAAGCAGCCACCGATCTCAGCGACCCCGGGCACCGCACCCTCACCCGTCAGGCCGCACTTTCCTCGCTGCTCGGCGCGCTGAGCCATCGTGGTCAGAGGCTGAAGACCCGTCGTGCGTTGCCTGACAGGAACAGCTGGGTGGCTTCCTCGTCCAGGCCCAGCTCGTCGAGGTGTTCCAGCGCCTGAGCGGGGGTGATCATGGGGTAGTTGCTCCCGAACAGCACTTTCCTGCGGCCGCGGCCACGCAGGTAGTCGGTGAGTTCGGGCGGATAGCGGCGGGTGGTGTAGGCGCTGGTGTCGATGTAGACGTTCGCGTGCTTGTCGGCCACCGCGATCATCTCCGTGGTCCATGGGTAGCCGATGTGTCCGCACACGATGGTCAGTTCGGGGAAGTCGAGGGCGACCTGGTCGATGTACGGGATGGGGCGTCCGGTCTCGGACGGACGCAGCGGACCGGTGTGTCCGACCTGGGTGCAGAACGGGATGTCGAGTTCGACGCAGGCGGCGTACAGCGGGTAGTACAGCCGGTCGGTGGGTGGAAGCTGCCACAGCCAGGGCACGATCCGCAGGGCTACGAAGCCGAGTTCCTCCACGGCCCGGCGTACTTCGCGCACGGCCTGGACCGGCCGCGTGAGATCTGCGCCGGCCACTCCGCGCAACCGGCCCTCGGACTCGGCGACGAACCCGGCCACCTCGTCATTGCTGATCAGCGGCCCCTGCGGTCCGTACCACGCGGCCGAAAGACCGATCTCGACATCGGCCGCGGCCAGCGCGGCCACCGTCGCCTTTACGGGCAACGGTTCCTCCAGCAGCCCCTGACCCGTCCACCGGCGCAACGACGCGAACATCTCGTGGTTGGAGTGACGGAGCGTGGGGTGCTGCATCCACGCATCGATGACCGGCATCGGGGCCCTGCCTCTCTGCTGGCGCTCCAGCGCGCTGCACCGGTGCGGCTAAGCGTTCGCTTACCCGGACCCTAGCCGGTACGTGCCGTCCGCAACCAGCCCTGGAGTGGCCCTGCTTCAGGCTTCGACGAGACTGGTCCCAGATGCGGTCGGCGACGCTTGAGACGCCCTTCGGCGAGTACGAGGTGGCCGGAGGCGGGAGGACGGCAACATCCATCAGCCCCGGGCAGGCGTCCGCATCACCGAGGCGCCCCTTCCTCAGTCGCCTTCATCGGCCATGGCCGCCTCGTATGCCCGCAGAGTCTGGACGAACATCTGCCGCTGTTCGGCGGTCAGGGGGTGCAGTGCCTGATGCCAGGCGCGTGCTCCCCGTGCCAACCAGGCGTCGATGGAGGGTCGTTTGCTCTCAGTGATACTGACGATGCGCCGACGCCGGTCCGATGCGTCCTCGCGCCGTTCCAGGATGTCCTTCCGGCTCAGCTCGCTGACCATGAGGCTGACGGTGGTCGGGGCGACCTCCAGACGGGCGGCCAGATCGTTCACGGTCATCGGACCGTCGAACAGCAGATAGGACAGCAGCGACAGGTGCCGCGGCGCGAGCGCGAGCGACTGGAGCTCCTCGGGCACCCGGATCCGCTTCGCGCGTCCCACCATGCGCGGCATGAGAAGCAGCAGTGCCCTGATCGCCTCGTCGACTCCCGGCTCGTGTCCCTCCCGGTTCGCCTTGCGGCCGCCGCGGCCGCTGCCGCTCTCGATTGACATCGACCATCACCGGTCAAGGTATATGGAGAGCGAGTACGCGCCATGGCGGTCGTCGAGCTGTTCGGCATTCCACGCCACCGCTGGGGCATCGGCGGCGTGCCCGCCACCATGAGCACACCGATCGTCTCGCTGAACGTGCGAGAAGCGGCGTTGCACGTGCCGGGCGTCGACAACGCCCCCACGCAACTGATCACGTCCATCACCGATGCCGTGGTCGAGGTCTTCGGCGAATCCGTCCGACGGCATGTGACTGTGTACGTCGTCGGCGTCCCCGCAGGGCGCTCCGGCGTCGGCGGCGAAGTGGACCCGCCCCCAGCGAACTGAGCAGCGAGTGGGAGCTCGTCCCTTCAGTGGGCCGACGCGCCGAACTCGGCATGCCGAGCGCGCTGTTGGAAGTCGGCGTCGTCCCCAGGCGCGTCCTTCGGAGGGGGCAGGGCGGTTCGGCGTGCTTCCTCACGCGCTCGGGACACCAGAACCCGGAACTCCTCGTCCGTCATCAGAGATCACGTCCTCCCGGCCGTCACCGCATCGGAGGCCTCACAAGGGATTCGGCGCGCCTCGGCATACGGATTGCCTGCGTCCCGTACGCGGCTCAGGCGTTGGGGAACGCCATGAGGGCGAGGGGTGCGGAGGTGGGCCGGACGGAACCGCCCGCCGGTTCGACGGTGATGCCCATGCCGGACGCCTGGTCGACGTGACCGGACAGCAGCACCGCTTCAGCGGTGTGGGCGGGGTTCATGAGGCCGGCCGACCGCATGGTGCCCGCGTCGTCGAACCAGAGCTGGTAGACCTTTCCCGCGGGCGGTCGAGCCATGTTGGACGCCAGGAACACCGCCTGGTTCCGGCTCCGGGCGACGACGAGGGTGCCGCTGGCGTCACCCGCGAGCCGACCGTGGGTCGCCTTGGCGTCGGGGGCGGCAAGGACGTCGGCCAGTTGCTGTGCCTGTCGCTGCGCGGCCTGGGCCTGCTCCCGTGCGGTGTCGGCTTGCTGATGCTGCCAGGCGGCGACCCCGCCGAGCCCGACCGCGGCGGCGAGACAGGCGGCGAGTGCGTACCGCGTCAGGGCGCGCCGGCGGCCGGTGCGTCCCCTGGCGGGGAGCGGACGTCCGGTGTGGGGGGCTTCTTGCCGTACGGTGCTGATCCTGCGCAGCACGTCCGCTTTGAGCGCCGCCGGGGGAGGGGCGGTCATGGCAAGCCCCAAACGGCCTGCGGTGGCGGCCAGTTCACGCACTTCCAGGGTGCAGGACGCGCAGACGGAGAGGTGGCGCTCGAACTCCTCGCGTTCGTCGTCAGAGAGCGCGTTCAGTGCGTAGGCACCGGTCAGCGTGTGCAGGTCGGCGCTGGTCACGCGGTCACCCCCAGGCAGTCGCGCAGTCGGATGAGTCCGTCGCGCAGGCGGGTCTTGATGGTGCCGAGCGGCACGGACAGCAGCTCGCTGACTTCGCGATAGGTCAACCCGCGGTAGTAGGCGAGGGTGACCGACTCGCGCTGGAGTTCGGTCAGGGTGCGCAGGCAGCGGCGTACGGACTCCCGTTCGAGACGGGTCTCCACTTCGTCGCTCACCTGGTCGAAGTCGGGGGTGCGGGCGAGCAGTGCCGCTTTCGTGTCGCGTTCGGCCGCGGCCTGCGCCGAGCGGACCCGGTCCACGGCCCGGCGGTGGGCGAGGGTGAGGACCCAGTTCATGACGCCTCCCCGCGCGGGCTCGTACCGGGCGGCCGTGCGCCACACGTCGACCAGTACCTCCTGAGCGACTTCCTCGGACTGGGCAGGGTCGCGCAGGACGCTGCGGACCAGCCCGAAGACGGGCCCGATGACGGCGTCGTACACGGAGGAGAACGCCTGCTCGTCACCGCGGGCGGACAGGGCCAGGAGCTCGGCCAGGTCGGGGCCGGCCTGCCGTACTCCACCGATGTGCACGGTTTCTTTCACCCGCTGATCCTCCCGGAGTTCGTGTCTACTCGGTGTCTACTCGGGTGATTCGGAGCCGGAAGGTCGCCGGATTGGTGTAATTCCCCTGATCCCCATTGACCGGCCCCGGAGCGGCCTGGGATCAGTACGTTGTCCCATTGCCTGAGAGGGTGTGCGGGCTGTGGTTCCGAGGCCGGAGGTGGGAGGACCTGGGGTAGGGGGCTCTGTCCCCTAGCGCGATCGCGAGTCCGCCGACGCGAGGTCCCATGCGATGTGCGCTGCCTGGTTCACCAGGGCGACCATGTCGACGTCGGCGGAGTCCTCGCTGAGGTGGCGGAACTCCGTGCCGAGGGTGATCGCGAGCCGCTCCGGCAGCCCCAGGCCGGGGTAGCGACCTTCCTTGATCAGGATGCGGACGGCTTCGCTCGAGGTCCGGCCCTGGGCGTACATCGTGGCCGCTTGGTCGGCCAGGTCGTCGAGGTAGGCCATGTACGCGCGCAGGTCGTCGGGGGTCATGACGGGGCCGTGGCCGGGCACGATCCACTCCGGGTCGAGTGCCAGGATGCGCGCACAGGCGTCGGAGATCCGGTGGAGGGGGCCGGCCCAGTGGGGCGGGTGATCGCCGGCGAAAGCGATGTCACCGGCGAAGACGACGCGCTGCTCGGGCAGATGGACGATCAGGTCACCTACGGTGTGTGCCGGGCCGACTTCGAGCAGCACCGCGGGTACGGCACCGACCTGCACGTCGAGCCGGCCAGCGAACGTGGTGGTCGGGGCGAGCACCCGTATGTCCGAGAAGTCGAACCGTCCGAAGTGCTGGCGGAAGTACCAGCCCAGGGGCTGGTCGGGGTCGCTGGAGCGACCAAGTGCGGTCAGTTGTGGGGGTGTTGGCTCCAGACATTGGTGTTCCAGAGTGGCCCGGGTCGCGATGATCTCGGCGTCGGGGAGCTGCTGAAGACCCCAGGTGTGGTCACCATTGGCGTGGGTGATGGCGACCCGGGTCAGCGCGTTGTGACCGGTTGCCGCGCGGGCGGCTTCGAGGAAATCGTCGGTCAGGGCGGGCGTGTAGGGGGTATCGATCAACAGCGACTCACCTTGAGACGTGATCAGACCGCAGTTGGCCAGCCCCCATACGCCGTCCTGTCCGGGTCGCCACACGAACACTCCAGGGGCGATCTGTTGCAAGTCAGATGAAGCAGGTGCCGTGGCAGGTGTCATAGCAATGCATTCTGCGCGGGTGCGCGGCCTGGCGGAAATCGCCTCCGCCAGGACCGGGCTACGGCCGCAGTCTGTTCTTCACTTACGGTGAGATGGATGGACGTCCATGGTGGCGCCCAACTCCCCTACATAGGGTAGGGAGTTCGCGAACACCGCGCCGCGACAGTGCCTGCATCACGGCGGCGAGTAGAAATGGAGGCAGACCCAGGGACTGCACCGGGGCCGGCGGGGGCTGGGCGGAGTCATGCCGAGGCGTGTGGCTACCGCCCGCGCGTTTGGTCAGCGCGGTCCGCGGATGCTGTCGATGATTCGGGTCCAGTTGTCGCTGCCGTGTCCATCCTTGATCGCGCGCCGATAGTGGGTCTGCACGGCCAGCGGGAGCGCTAGGTCGAGGCCGAGTGACGTGCTGGTCTCGACGATGTGATCGGACGTCGCACCCATCATGGTGACCGTGCTGAGGTCGCCGGGATGCTCTCCAGCATCGAGCGCGGCACCGGGGTTCTCCTCTCCAGCCCTCAGGATGTCGCCGATCGAGTCGGCGGAGGAGAGCAACTCCGGCAGTGCTTCCCGGGCCTTCATTCCTGCGGTGCCCAGCATCGCGGTGGCGTGCATCAGTCCGGACAGGGTGGTGAGGAACAAGGCGAGTTGAGCTTGGTACATCATCTGGGCGAGGCCCGGGTCATCGCCCAGATACCTTGGTGTGCCGAGCAGAGTCAACGTCGCCAAGTGACTCTTCATCGCCTCTTCGGGGCCGCTGTAGTAGACATGCGCTGCCTCGGTGCCGACCATCGGCGCGGGGACCATGACACCTCCCGTAAGGAAGGCGGCGCCGTGGCCCGCTGCCCAAGTTGCCGCCTCACGTGTGCGGTCGGGAGTGTCAGAGCTCAGGTTGACCAGCGTCCGTCCGGCGAGCGATTCGGTGGTGCTGTCGAGGACGTCGTACATGGCCCGGTAGTCGGTGAGGCTGAGGATGACGAGGTCGCCTGCTTCGACCGCCTCCCCGGGTGTCGACGCGAGCGCCGCTCCGGCGGTGACGACGCCGTCGGCCCGACTGGCGGTGCGGTTCCAAACGGTGACTGGGTGGCCGGCAGTGAGGAGGGTGCGTGTCATCGCCTGCCCCATAGGACCAAGCCCGATCACGGTGACAGGGCTCTTCTGCCTGGTGATGCGGTTCTGTTGTTCGTTCACCCCTCCATGCTCGGAGAGCGGCCGTACTCTCGGAAGTACCCACTATTTTCTGCGGTACTTACCTTTTCGTAAGGGGATCAGCGATGGCCAAGGCGCCGAGACGCGGGCCTTATATCTGCGGCATCGATGCTGCGCTCGACGTGGTGAGCGGCAAGTGGAAGGGGCTGATCCTCTGGGAACTCGATACCCATGGCGTACGCCGCTTCGCCGAGCTCCGTCGCGGTCTGCCGGGAGTGAGCGAGAAGATGCTGACGCAGCACCTCCGCGAGATGGAGGTGGACGGACTCGTGCACCGGAAGGTCCATGCCGAGGTGCCTCCGCGTGTGGAGTACTCCCTGACTGAGCACGGGCGCACGCTCAATCAAGCGCTCGGGCCGCTCGGCGCGTGGGGGACTCAGCGAATGCGTCGCGAAGGCTACGAAGCGGTCGACGTAGCCGAGACCTGAGGGTGCGCACGCGGTCAGCCTTCAACTCAGCGCCCCTGAACGGAACTTCACGGGATTCATGACTGACCGTCAGTACGTGCCGCGCAACGACAAGCGGCCACTCACCGTCACACGAACTGTCGAGTCCACATGGCTCAAGCAATAAGGGCCGGATCGGCGGCACGGCTAGCTGGACCGGCAACAGCCGCGCGGGCGTAAGGTTTTGAGCGGCCATTCGTGACTTGCACGAGGTTCCCCGCCGGGCCAGACCAGGCCTGGCCCGCCTGGTTCGCCAGCCGGAGTGTCATGGCCGCTACGGGCAGCGCCGGACGGGCTCGGCCACCGCGCCCCCAGTATTCGGTGCGGACACAGCGCGGCAAGTGTGGTCGGCAGGAGGCTTCACCTGCGGGTTGACCGTACGCATGTCCACAACCTGAAGAACCACCCATCCGAGGGTCGTGGTATCTGTCGCGTTCCGCTCGGGCTGTCCCTGTGCGAGAGTGCCGAGGGGTGCCCCTCCGCCCTCCACGGTACGGCAGAACGAGATTCCCAACAGGAAGGACCAGCGATGCGCCTGCGACGTACCGCCGCCCTGACCACGGCCACCGCGCTCGCCCTGCTCATTCCCGCCGCTGACGCGAATGCCGCCGGGGTGGCTTGTGGGGGTGGCGTCTCCAGCGGCCGGGTCGCAGTCAACGGCTGCATCAGCGCCCAGCGTTGGAAGGACGGCAAGGTCTTCTTCCGTGACATCACCGCCTACGCGAAACTTCGGAACACTGGCCCGCGCGGCGTGAACGTTGCCTACGAGGCGTTCTTCCGCATCGTGTCCGGTGGCCACTGGGTCAAGATCGGCACCGGCCGCACCTATGTGGCAGCCGGAGCGACCGAGGGGCCGATGGCGATCGGTGACACCAGCCGCGTCTGCGGGCCCTTCAACGTCAAGGCGGAGATCCGCGTGCACGCGAAGGCCGACGGCGGCGCCTGGAGTAACTGGTCGACGGCCGCCACCTCTCAGTGCCAGACGTGAGCCCCGCCGACGTTCCCCAACGGAATCCCAGCGCGAGTGAAGCCCTCGCCTGAACAAGGGGGCGCCGGCCTGACTTAGCTGTGGTTGCGCCGTGCACTGTTTCCGCTTGCCTTCGAGGCTGAGGTTGCGTTTCCACCTCGGATTGGCCTCCTGGACGGCCGATGCGGTTCCCTTCACGCGGAGGTTCCGGAACTCCCTGGGCCCCTCGTGGCGGCGCTCAACAGCGGTTCCCTGCATCAAGTGCTGCCCACGCAAGAGAGCCTGGCCGCGAAGTGGACGCAGCCCAAGCCGGCGGAGACTCTGACATCGGCTCAGGGACCGGGGTTGATCGTCGCGGCATCTGCCGACTATCTGATGGGGACGCCGGAAGCCAAGGTCTCCTTCATGGCCGCGGCTTGCATCAATGCGGAAAAAGCGCATGAATTTTCCAACGCGGTCAAGAAAGCGAATGACGATAGCGGCCGGGCGGAGGCGGACGGTCTCACTGTTCCGATGCCGAAGATCGGCGACGAGCAGTGGGCCGTGACCGCATCCGGCACCCAAAACGGCCCCGGCGGTGGCTACATCGCTCTACGTGTCGGCACAGTCGTCCCGTCCATCCGCGGCACCCGATCCCCTTCACCCCCGCCGAGCCGGGCGGGTGTGTGCTGCTCCAGTTGCTGCTCGCGGTTCCCCCATCCAGGACCGGTTCCCCGACCCTGTCGCCACCGCCACCGCCACCGCCACCGCTGCCACCGCCACCGCCACCGCTGCCACCGCCACCGCCACCGCTGCCACCGCCACCGCTGCCACCGCCACCGCTGCCACCGCCACCGCTGCCACCGCCACCGCTGCCACCGCCACCGCTGCCACCGCCGCAGCGAGCGCTCCCTCCGCTTCCCCGACCCGCGAAGGCGACCTCTCGGTCCAAGATCGATTGTCAGTGGTGGGTGCGATGATCGATGCATCGAGTCGAAGAGCCGATCGAGGGGATGGCCCATGCCCGGAGTCCAGAACTACATCAATCACGTTGCCCTGGTGCTGGACGCGAGTTCGTCCATGTCGCATCTGAGCCGGAAGGTCGTCGAGGTAGCCGACCAGCAGATCACGTATCTGGCCCGCCGCTCACAGGAGTTGGACCAGGAGACTCGTGTCACGGTGTACGTCTTCGCCGACAAGGTGGAGTGCGTCATCTATGACAAGGACGTGTTGCGCATGCCGTCCCTCAAGGAGATGTACCGGACTGGCGGGATGACGGCGCTGCTCGCCGCGACCCTCAAGTCGCAAGGGGAGCTCGGGCAGACGGCGCAGCTGTACGGCGACCACAGCTTCCTGACGTTCGTCCTGACCGACGGACAGGAGAACGCCAGCCACCGCTGTCCCGACGCCCCCAGCACCAACCCGCGGGAACTCGTGCAAGCCGTAGCCCAGTTGGTTGCGACGCAGCAGGACAACTGGACGCTGGCCGTGCTCGTGCCGGACCAGATGGGCAAGCGTGAAGCCATGCAGTGCGGCTTCCCGAAGGACAACATCGCGATATGGGACGCCACGAGCACCCAGGGCCTCGAGGAGGCGGGGCAGGTCATTCAGCAGGCCACCGAAAAGTTCATGGTGGGCCGCGCCCAGGGCATCCGCGGTTCGCGGGCGGTGTTCTCCACGGGGGCCGACGCCGTCAACAAGGACACCATCGAGGCAGCGGGTCTCACCCCGGTCGACCCGGCGAAGTACCAACTGATTCCGGTGGCCCGCGACGCGGGGATACGGGAGTGGGTCGTCGAATGTGGACACACCTACCGGACGGGGGGTGCGTACTACCAGTTGAGCAAGGCGGAGAAGATTCAGGCCGGCAAGCAGATCGCGGTGCTGGAGAAGAAGACGGACCGGGTGTTCACGGGGCCGCAGGCCCGCGCCCTGCTCGGCCTGCCCGACACGGAGGTCCGCGTCAAGGCGGACCACAACGACGACTTCACGATCTTCGTACAGAGCACCAGCGTGAACCGCAAGCTCGTTGCGCACACGCGGCTGCTGCTGATGATCTGACGTAGTTCCGGCAGAGCTCTTGCGGCGCTTGAGCGCCGACAGCCGGGATCGCCCTGCCCCCAGAAGAACGGCACCCGCCCCGCGAAATCCGCAGGGCGGAGGCCGTAGAGGAGGTGCATGCTGTAACCGAGCCATGGACCGGCCTCGCGCCCTTGCGCCCCGCCAACAGACGCACGGGCCCCAACCCGGTCGCCGACCCGGCACCGGCAGCTGCTTGACATCCCCTTGGGCGCGTTCAGTTCACCCCCTTACCTTTTTCGTGGCTCCACAATGGGGCCTCCGGCCTTCGGGTCCGGCATGACTCCCCGCCTTGTTGTTCATGATGTGGGGGGTGGTGTCACCGGGTCCGGAGGCATCAGCCTGGACGTCGGCAGGGGCGAACACCACGCCACCGCCGTCACACCGGCCGGCAAGAAAGCGTTCGACAAGCGTCTGCCCAACGCCGACGCAAGCTCCGCGAGCTCTTCGCGAAACTCCAGGCCAAGTACGGAACGGTACTGGTTGTGGTCGTGGTCGACCAGCCGGCCTCGATCGGCGCCCTGCCGCTGGCGGTCGCGAGGGACATGGGCTGGCCTGTCGCCTATCTGCCGGGGCTGACGATGCGGGAGTTGTTGCTGCCGAACAGCATGGACCGGGTACCGAACTCGTCGACGACGCCCCTCCACACGCGGTCCTCGCCTGCCCACTGGCGGACCGCACCCAGCAGGACCGCATGTTCGTCAGCGTCCAGTACGCGGTCGGGCTTGAGCCAGACGCGGTGGTGCGCGAACTCGGCATAAACCGAGGCGATGCCGTACTCGTAGTAGCGCTCCGGGATCAGATCGCGGAACACGCCCGCGACGCCGGTGCTGGACCAGGCGCCCCGCTCTTCCCAGACGCGTTGTTGCTCGGACAAAGCCCCGGACCGGCACTCCGCGAACAGCAAATGGTCCATCAGCATGCGCAGGGCCAGCTCCGACTCCTTCCCAAACATTCCGGGACGTCGCAGGGCGAGATTCAACTGGTCGGAACGTGGTCATGGGCCGGCGCCAAGCCTTTCTTCTAAGCCGCATCCGGGGCCACCCCCCGCCGGGAGCCCTCCCCATCGACCGCCTGGCCAGGGAACGGCTACAACCGCGCGGAAGCCTCGGGCCACGGCGCCATGTCGAAGCCTTCGTCCGCTACGTCCTCCTCGTACCATCCCCGGCCCGCCAGCCAGGTCTCAAGCCACTCTGCCAAACTGCCCGCATCCACAAACCACGCTCGGGACAGGTCCTGCTCGCTGATCGCATTCGGCTCGAAGAGGAGGACCGTTCCGTCGTCGTTCCGGCAGTCGACGCACGCGACCATGGCACAACCCCAGTCCAGGATGGGCAGGACGCCCTTGGGCCACGACCACCAGGTGTCCGCATCCGTAGCCGGGACCCGTCCCAAGTAGCCCTCGACCGCGGCCTCCTCGTCATCCGGATTTGAGTTACCGGACAGAGGCAGCAGCGCATCCATCGGGCCGAACCCGCCGTTGCCCACCTTCGAGTACAGCGCGGCGAGGAGAGGGTGCAGAGGAAAGCCGAGCCTCTGCTCGGCTTCGTTCAGAGCCTCCGTTGAGACCGGGGGCCGGAGCCGCTCGCTTTCGGCTGCCTTGGCTGCGACTCGTTCAACCAACTGCTTAAAGTTGTCCACGGTGGCATGCTCGCCTACGACTCCGACGGACTCACGGGCAGGCCCGCCCGGCCGGGATCCACTACCGTGAGCGGAGCCGGCCACGACGCCCCACCACCGCCGGGTGACGTCGTATCTGGTGCCCATCCGGAGCACTCAAGGTCACTGGCTGCTGCCCATAGTGTTCCCCCGATGGCTGCTACTTCACGTGAACGAAGCCGAACCTCCGCTGAGTTGCCGCGTGGCGAGGTTCCCCCGCCCGGCGTGCGCCAGTACGCGGCCACCAGCAGGGCTCGGTCCTGAAAGGGTGCACGCGTGGGCCGCCCTGGTGAGCGCCATCGAGCGCGGCTACGGCGACGACATCTACGAGTACACCAACGACCTCTACTGCCGAAACTGGCTGCACGAGGCGTGGCTTCTGCTGGACGAACACATCGTCCAGCTATGGGCCCGTCAGATCAAAGCTCTGGACGACCGGTACGAGGCCGCGACCGTCGACGACGACGGGCAAGCACTCGACCAGTTCCACAGGCTCCCCGGCCCCGACCTGTGGTGGTGGCGGCGACATCCCCGCATCCTCACCGGAGACCTCGGGTGTTCGCTTCGCTCGGCCGGCGCCATCGGCACACACAGCCTGACCGTCAGCCCCACGGGATTGCGGGACGACGCTCAGCGGGTATCGCGCTTCCAAGCGGGGCGCCGCATGTCGGGGTACTGGGTGGAGGGAATGGCGCCGTGCCGCAGCCCGAACCGAGCGGGCCCCAGCCGTGCCGCAGTCCTGCCAGGGCGCCCAGCGAGCAGCATCACACTGGGCAAGTCGACGCCTTCCGACGTCCGCGACGTGGTCGACCGCCCGCGGTCGGTGCACCAGCGGACAGCCACCGGCTGAGCAACACGTCGGGCCCCGGCGGAAGCCATGGTGGCTGTCACCGGGTCCCGACGTGTGGCGGAGGATTAGACGGCGGGCAGCGGGTCGGCGGTGCCGGGGTACGCCCCGTACGACTCGTCGGTCGAGCTTGCGCCGGCGCACATGATCAGTACTGCGAGCGCCCCGATGGGGATGATGCTCCACAGCACGTTCCAGCCGGACCGGCCGGTGTCGTGGAACCGGCGGACGGTCACGGCCATGTTCGGCAGGGCCGTCGCCAGGGTGTAGACGAGTACGGGCGTCATGCCGAGGCCCAGAGCCGGTCCGCCGAAGTAGAGCGCGGCCGTGATGATGGTGTCGATCAGCACGAACATCCAGAACTCGGCGCGGGTGGCCCGGCCCTTGAACGTGGCGTACTTCTTGAGCACATCAATGTAGTAATGCATGGTTGATCCGCCCACGGGACAGATGGATGTGCTTGTCCCGAACGGAGCAAGTCAAGGCGAGGAACATAAGCCACAAGTAAAGTGCGGGTCAATCGAGATGGACCCGGGTCGGCGGCAGGGCGTCAGCGGCCACGCGGGGATGCCTAGCGCAGTGACGAGTTCACGGACTCCGGTCGTGTGGTGCTGCTGGCGTGACCGACTCGGTGACGCCCGTTCGGACCCCGTGACGTGTTGTCAGGCGGCCACGGAACCGCCACTGTGCCCATGGTGTTGGGCAGGGCGGTGGCGCCGGGTGTAGTAGGCGTAGGTCAGCACCAGTACGAGCGGACCCCACAGCATCCCGGGGGCGATGCAGATGCGGGCCAGTGTCTGCCAGCCGGCACTGCTGAACCGGGCGGCGTCACCCACACCGAACCAGCTCAGCAGCACGGGTGCCCAGAACGCGGTCGCGCCCAGGCCGCCGAGGGTGGCGGGGATGATCGCCGCGGAGGAAGCGATCCGCTTACCGCCGATGAACGGCAGCCATGCGGGGGCGACTTCGCCCCATCCCCGCACCAATCCGAAGGACAGCAGTGCCAATCCCTCCGTGATCAAACTGAGCCCGAACACATAGGGGACGGACACCCACAACGACGACGGCATCGTCCCATCCGCGTCCAGCCCCATCTCAAAGCCGAAGGCGAACGGTAACCGCCACGAGCACTGGGGCAGCAGGAGCAGAGGGATCGCATGGGCGGTGATGGAAGCCCATGGTGGGACCGGCCGTTCGGTGCCATACGCAGTCGTGGTCGGGTGAGGTCCGTCGATCGCTGTCATGGCATCAGCCTCTTCGACGCCTCGGCGGCTGGTCATCATCCCCGAGGCGGTACCGCCGTCTGCATGGGGGAGCCTTGAGTCGGCCTTCGGGATGATGCGCGGTGAGCAGCGTCAGGACGGATGCCTCGTGGGTCAGCAGTCTGGGCCCGTGGTGGCGGAAGAACGGCTTTGCGAAAGTCCGTTGCACCCTGGGGAGTGCCGTCGTCGAGCGCCACCCCAGTGTTCCTCGAAGACGGCCGACCCCGCTCCAGCTACAGAGCCAATAAACAATCAGTAAATGCTTGTCAGGAACGGTTCGCTGCGGGCTACTTGCCTCCCCGCGCCTGTCTGCGCTCTCTCGTACCCGAGGTAATGCTGACAGTGTGGACGAATTCCGGTTCATGGACATCGAGCACCTTAAGTTTGACCTTTAGCAGCCGCGTCCCGCACTGCCGTGTGAGCCATTCCGTCCGATTTCCATCGTAAGTTAGTCAATGACCCACCGACCTATTCCACCCTCGCAAACGCAGTGCAACGTCAATCCGCTGACCGTGCCGTGCGGGAAGTGTGACCGGGGACGGCTCGGGGACCTCTGACCCGTAGAACGGCGGCGGCCCATCAACCGGAACGATGAAGTGTGCCCTCGACGCCCTCCGAGTGTCGGCCAAGGGCAACCAGGCGGCCCCGCTTGCCTGGGTCCACGCAGCTCTGCCACCCGCGGTCCCGGAGCGGAGGAGCACGTCCAAACCGAGCGTTCCCACGGGTCGCACTATCCGCCCGCCGGTCTGGACCGCCCCGCTACCTGATCAACTGACTTTGGTGCTGTCCTGGAGGTGCATGGCCGAATCCTGTAATTCGGTCATTCATTCGGGGCGGCGGATCGCGACGCGGAGAGGGTGGCGGGCAGCGGATTCGGTCGTCTGAAAATGCGCTGGCCGAATCGATTCTCCGAACGGCCCTTCGGCCGGGTGTCCGCTTCCGGTGGCCAGTACGATATCCGCAATCTCCTCCCGTGAAAGCGCGTTCGGCGGGAAAGAGGTGTCCATTTCCAGGTTCCTCGCCGGTGCTTTCCAGACATAATGGCCGGATGGCTGTACCACACACGCGCTCCGTATTGATGTTTCCGTGACCCTCGCCTATTTTATTTTCCGTAAGGGCACATAACGGCACAGGGGCCCCGCATTTCTGCGGGCGCCTCACCAAACCGTGTCTACAGGCGGGGGTCACCCATGGCGCTGACGGTCGACGAACTGGTTGCACTGTTCCCGGCGGGGGGTGCCGGTACGTTCGAGCTCGACACCGGGCGGCTCGGGCTGAGCGGCGAGTCCGAGTCCCTGGAGCACCTGCCCAGCGGCGTTCTGACCCTCACTGAGGCGGCTGCCGACAGCGCCGCTCTGACAGTGACCGGCAAAGTCACTTTGGCCGGTGAGGAGATGCCGGCCAGCGCCCGGTTCTTCGCCACCGGCACGGCGGTCGACGCGCTGCTCTTCGAGGCGAGCCCGGCGACCTGGCTGCTCCAGACCGCCGTCGCCCGCGTCGACTTGTCCGGACTGTCCGGCGGCCGGTCACTGCGGGTCCTGCTGGCCGCCGGACAGGCCGCGGCTGAGGCAGGACGGTGCCCCGGCACCGGGCCCTGGGTGGGCTTCCAGCTCGGCGGGGCGGTCGCCGACCCGCTGGAGTTCCGCGCCGAACTGCGCAAGGAGTCCATCGGCACGGCCCAGCCCCTCGACGGACCGCCGCTGCTGATCACCCCGCTGCTCGAAGCCCTCGGCGAGTACGGGGTGGAACTGCCCGGACCGCTGGTCGACTGGCTGGAGCGGGTCCAGCTGCACCAGCATCCGATGGGCAAGATGGACAACCTGATGGTCACCGCCGAAGCGCCGGTGAACCACGGCACCGGCGCGAACCCGGTGGAACTGCTGGTGCTGCGGACCACGGTGCTCGGCCGCACCGGCCAGGACGGCAAACCCAAGGCCACCACCGTCGCCATGGTCCGGGCCCGCACGGACTGGGACGGTTCCGGGCTGCCGGTGGTCGGACCGATGATCGGCACCGGGCTGCTGTCCCTGCCCGCGCTCCAGATCATGTACGTCTCCGAGAACCTCAGCGCCGAAGACGTCATCAAGATCAACCGGGTCGTCGCGGAGTACAACCTCGGCCCGCTCCAGCAGTTGCCGGTGGTGAACGAGGCGGCAGGAGTCCCGCTGGGCAAAAAGGTGAGTGCGGCGCTCTACCTGGCGGTCATGGGCAAGCCGACCCCGGCGCTGGTGATCACCGTCCCGCCGAAGTTCGGACCGGATCCGCAGAGCCCGGAGAAGCCGAAGCTCGAATACGAGTTCGTGATCGGCAAGCAGTTCGGGCCGGTCTACCTCTCGTCGATCGTATTCCGCTACGACTTCAAAAAGGGCTTGCTGATCGAGCTCCAGGGCCAGGTCACGATCGGTTCTCTCACCTGGCAGGTCGCCGGACTCGGCTTCTACGTCGGCATGAGCGGCGGCTTCCCGCTGCTGCCTTTCCTGCACGGCATGAACATCGAAGCCACCGCCGCCGACGGGCTCATCGGCTTCAAGGGCGGACTGCTCAACAAGACACCTGACGACCCCACCCTCGGCTTCGAACTCGCCGGGCTGGTCCTGGTTCAGGCGATGGCGGTCGAACTCGGCGCTCAGGCCGTGTGGGCACGCAGCGTCGAAGGCTGGCACTCAGTCTTCATCTACGGTGAGATCTCCCTCCTCGGTGGCGCCTCGGTCTTCGGTCCGCCGCCCTTCACCGTCACCGGTTTCTCCGCCGGATTCGGGATCAACAGCTCCTTCAAGAAGGTCCCCACCGGTGCCGAGATCGCCGAATTCCCGCTGGTGGCAAGGCTGGACGCGGCCCAGGCCCTGCCCGGCATGCCGGCCCCGACGCCGTACACCCCCGAGGACGCGCTCAAGGCCCTCACCGGACCCACCGGCTGGATCCGCCCCACCGAGGGCCAGTACTGGATCGCCGCCGGAGTGAAGTTCACCAGCTTCGGCTTCATCGAGACCAAGGCCCTCGCCGTCATCGAACTCGGTGACTCCGTCAAGGCCATGCTGCTCGGCCGCACCTCCGTCAGCCTGCCGCGCACCCTCAACCCGAGCGCCCGGGCCATCGCCAGGCTGAACATCGGTCTGAGCCTCGGCTTCAGCTCCGCCGAGCACTGCCTGTCCATGGACGTGGCTCTGCTGCCCGGCAGCTATGTGTTCGATCCGTCGATCGAACTCACCGGTGGCATTGCGGTCTACGTCTGGACCGGCGGAAGCCGCGCCGGGGACTTCGCCATCAGCCTCGGCGGCTACCACCCCGACTACAACGCCCCCACGCACTACCCCCGGCCCAAGCGCCTGGGGTTCGTGTGGTCCCCGGCCAGCGACATCACCGTGCGGGCCGAGGCCTACGCCGCGATCACCCCCGCCGCGCTCATGTTCGGCGGGCGCCTGGCCGCCGTCTACGACAAGGGCATCTTCTCCGCGTGGTTCACCGCACACCTCGACGTGCTGGTCCAGTGGAAACCCTTCTACCTCGATGTCCGGCTCGGCATCAGCATCGGTGTCGCGGCCACCATCAAGGTCTGGTTCGTCCGGGTCCGCATCTCCGTCGAGGTCGGCATCGACCTCCACCTGTGGCTGCCGCCCTTCGGGGGCCGGGCCACCGTCAAACTCTGGTTCATCTCCTTCAGCTTCGGCTTCGGCTCCTCCCGCGACAACACCCCCACCGTGGACTGGCCCGAGTTCCGCACCCAGATCCCCGCACCCGTCCGGATCATCCCCAACGAGGGCCTGCTCGCCGACGCCGACCAGGGCGAGATCGCCCGGCGCGCGGCCGCCAAGGAACCGACCCTCGTCTCCTCGGCCGGATTCACCTTCACCACCGAAGCCGGCATCCCCGCCTCGCACCTCTACATCAACGAACGACTGATCAAGCAGTCCGACGAGGGGACCATCGACATCCGCCCCATGCGGAAGACCGGTGTCACCTCCGCCCACCGGGTCACCATCACCAAGGACGGCAGGACCTTCCACCCCACCGACCACTACTGGGTGGTCAAGCCGGTCACCGGCACCGTCGCCCCCGGCCTGTGGGGCAAGCCCCTGGCCAAACCCGGTGATGCGCTCGACGGCGACCAACTGCTCGAAAACCGCCTCACCGGACTGAGGATCACCCTCCCCGAGCCGGACTACGGCACCGACACCGGGCCCGTCACCTCAAAGGCACTTGCGTACGAAGGACTCCCGGACGGTCGCATGCCGCTCCGCGTGTCCGACCCCGCCGGGCCCGAGCCGCGGGCCGACGACCAGAGCGTCCGGACCATCGTCAACACCATCGCCACCCCCACCGTCCAGGGCCGCCGCACCGCCGCGCTCAGCACCCTCGCCCGGCTCGGCGCGGGACCCGGCGCCGACACCGACAGTCCGCTCACCGGCTACGCCGCACTCGCCGGCCGCAGCCTGACCACCCCGCCCCTGACCACCACCGCGACGAGGTGACCGGCCGTGACCGCTGAACCGGATCTGCGCATCCACTTCCTCGACCACCTGATCCCGCGTGCCACCCCCGGCGACTACCGGGTCGTGGTCAAAAACACCCTCAGCGACCCCAGCGGCGAACTGGACGCCCAGGACAAGCTGCTCCCGTCCGAGGAGACCTTCGAGATCAAGGCCGTCCGCTTCGTGCTCAGCGAAGCGTCCGTCCACGCCTACTACCCGCCGCGCGAGAGCACCGGCGCCTACACCAGGACCCTGCCGCACATCACCCTCAGCCGGTCGATCCTGCCCTGGGAACGCAACCTCGCCGGAACCCTCGCCGAGCAGCCTCCGGCCCGCCCGCCCTGGCTGGCCCTGCTCGTCTTCGGCGAGAACGAACTGCCCGACGACCCCGCCGCGTCCGGGGACACCGTGCTGCGCACCGTCGAGGAGCTCCGCAACCCTGCCGAGGCGGGGGTCAAGGGCCCGAACCTCCCTTCCGGCGGCGTCGACGAGGCCGAGGCCCGGAGCACGTGCCAGACCATCGACGTCCCGGCGGACCTCTTCAACGCGATCGCCCCGCGCGACGACGAGATGTACTACCTCGCCCACGTCCGCAAGGTAGTCGACGCGAACAAGACCCGGGCCGACGGCGAAGTCCTCGAAGAAGGGGAGTACGCGGTCGTCAACGCCAACCGCTTCCCCCACAACCCCGGTAACTACGCCGTCCACCTCGTCTCCCTCGAAGGCTTCGAGGGCCGCCTGTCCGGCACCCTGCCCGGCGGCACCACGGCCGTCCGCCTCTGCTCGCTGCACAGCTGGAGCTTCACCAGCAGCGAAGGGCCCGCCGCCGACCCCGGAGCGCTGCTGGAGAACCTCGTCGCCCCCGGCGCCGAGGACCCCGAAGAACTAGCGTTACGGCTGCCGGTGACCGCACCGGTCACCGACGACCCCGAGGACGAATACGTCCGCGACCGCCTCGAACGCGGCTACACCGCCGTCCCGCAGGTGGCCCTCTCCGGCGAACGCACCTTCGCCTGGTACCGCGGCCCGGCCACGCCGGTCACCGCCTTTGACGTGCCCACCGAGCACAGCCCCGGCCCGCACACCACCTCCGACCACGCGCTCATCTACGAGCCCAGGCACGGGATCTTCGACGTCAGCTATGCCGTCGCCTGGACCCTCGGCCGCACCATCGGCCTGGCCGACCCCGAATACACCACCGCCGTCAGCCGGGCCCGCCGCGAACTCGCCAACCGGGCGACTACGTTGATGGCGCTGGCCGGGGATCCGGCGCGCGCCTCGCTCGACCCGGATGCCCCGCCCGCCCTCGGCGCACTGCGCGAACTCGCCTCCGCACGCTTCCGGGAGCGGCTCAGCACCGGGCTCACGAGCCCCCAGCTTCCGGACGACGCCGGACGCCGGACGCCGCAGCTGAGAGTGACACGCACACAGTCGAGGTCCGTGCTCGCGGAAGAACGCGCCGTCTCCCTGCTGCGGACCACCGCGGAACGCAACGCCGGGGCCATCGCCGCCTGGCAGGCCCGCCTCGGCCTGCTCCAGGGCGTGCCGTTCCACCACCTCGTTCCCGACCCGCGCATGCTGCCCCTCGAATCCCTCCGGATGTTCCGCCTCGACCAGGGCTGGCTCGACGCGCTCGTCGCCGGAGCCGCCGACGTCGGCGTGCACACCTCCGTCGACAGCCGCCTCGCCCCCGAGCTCAACCGGGCCACCGCCCGGTCCGGCAGCGCGAAGCGGGCCGCCGGCGGGCTGCTCATCCACTCCGAACTCATCCCCGCCTGGCCGGACATCAAGGTCACCGCCTACCTCAAGGACGGCACCGTCCTCACCGAACTGCGCCGCGCCAAACCGGACAAGAGGATCCTGCTCGTCCTCTGGGACGGCGTTCCCGACAAGGTCGTCCTCCGCGAACCGGGACAGGGCATCCACTACGGCATCGACGCCGGGAACCGCCTCGGCCTGCGCAGCCTGGCCGCCGACCCGCCGATCGGCACCCCGCTGGAGACCTACTACCCGGCCACCGGCAGCCTCTTCGACCTCCACCTGCGCTCCGACCCGGACACCGGACCCGCGGTGCTTCAGATGTTCGGCACCGGCGGCCTGGTGCCCGCCCTGGCCCGGGAGTTCGGGCTCACCGACCTGGACCCCGGACAACTGGCCCTGGAACTCGTCAACGCCCCGCTGGAACAGGAAATCCTCAGCCCCACCGGCACCGCTGCCCGGACGGAGACCGCCTGATGAGCGCCACGGACCTGATCGTCCCCGTCAAGGTGAACGCCCTTGTCGTCAACCGGCTGACCCGCGCCGCCGAGACGTTCAACCGGTGGACGCCGAACTTCGACGCCATGATCGAGGAGGGAGCGGGCGCGGAGCCGCCCCCCGGCGTCGGCACCGAGACCATGGGCCCGGACAGCGAAGGCGTCTACATCCACTGGCAGTTGCCCGAGGCGCTGACCAACGGGCACTACGACCAGACGACGGGGGAGACGACCTTCCCCTTCGTCCCCAACCGCTGGCTGGTCGTGCGCTACAGCACCACAGCGGCCTCGGCGGACCGCAAGGCCGTCGGGTGGATCGTGCAGAGCGACTACCTGGAGAGTCGCCCGGTCCAGGACGCCGACGGCAACGACGTCTACGGCACCAACAAGCACCCGAACCCCGAATCCCCGGAGGGTGCTCCGCTGGAGCTGACCTTCCTCGGCCGCCGCCACGACCTCACCCAGGCGCCGTGGACCGAACCGCCTGCCCAGAAGCCGCACCTGACCGCGGCCGGGCCCGGACTGCCCGGCTTCGCGGCCTACCAGCCGTACAACAAAGACGTGTTCTCGATCCACGACACCCTTGAGGACCTCAAAGGCGGCCTGGACAACTACCCGCCCGACGCGACGCTGAGCTACTTCGTCGTCGGCTGGTACAGCGACGACGAACTCGACTACCTCAACCGCGCCGCGGCCGTGCCCGGCCTGCTCCCACCGGACGCGCGGGGGACGGCCGACCTCCTCGAAGCCCTCGGCTGGGACACCCCCGAAGGCACCGCCGCCGACGCCCTGGACCGCACCCTCTACAGCGGTTCGGCACTGGGAGTCGACTGGCAGCGCGAAGGCGCCACCTATGAGTCCGACAAACCGAGCAACATCGAGCTCAGCGAGATCCTCACGCTGGGCAGCAGCAGCGCCGAAGCCCTCGGCCGGCTCGCCGCCCGGCAGACCCGGTCCGCGCGCACCGGGGACCTCGTACGCTCGCTCTTCCACGGCACCCTCGAAACGCTCGACACCGCCGACGGCGAAGAGGACCTCGACACCCTCACCCACCACTCCTGGTTCTCCGGCTCCGACGGCGGCCATGTGTGGAAGGTGACCGCGCGCCCCGTCGAGGGCGACGACGAGTTGCCGCCCCCGCCGCCGGAACCCGGGTGGCTGACCGAACTCAACGATGTACAACGGCAGTACGACGACCTCACGCTCAGGCTCCGCCGCTTCCAGCAGCGCCTGTGGAACATCTGGTGGCTGCGCAACAAGCCGGTTCCCCCGTTCACCCCTGAGCACCCCGCAGGGTTCGACGCCGCAGCTGATGTCCAGCTCAACGAGAGCGATGCGACGAGTCTGGCCGGGCGGACCAAGGCCTTGCTCGACGACCAGTTCGTGCTGTCGAGGCAACTGCCCACCGGCGGCACCCCGGAGGAACTCGCGGCCGACATCGGGAAGTACGCGACCGAGCGCGGACTCGACCCGCGCTACCAGCTGGAGCGCACCGCCCGCGAGTCCTACTACCGCCCCGCCGACCCGGTCGTGCTCATCAAGGACACCGGTGCCAAGGAACCCCTCACCCGGGACACCCCGCTGCCCTGCCGCCTTCCCGAGGCCCTGATCACCCGGATCACCGTCGGCGGCAAAACCTACGACCGGCCCACCACTCCGCCCAGCCCGGGACTCGCCGGACTCCCCGACGCCTGCACCCCGCTGCTCGCCGAGTTCGCCCTCCTGGACCAGGTGGCCCGGGTCCCCGGCGCTCTCGACGCGGCGCTCAAGGACCCCGCCGCCGTCGCCGGGCCCGTCCCCGAGCACACCGCGCCGTGGCGACAACCCTGGCTTCCCATGCACCTCGAGTACGAACTGAAGTACTGCCCCACGCCCTTCCATGCCGACGACACCACCTACTGGACCTTCAACGGCAGCCGCTACGAATGGTCCGGACGGGGAGCCCAGCCCGGCGGCGGCGAAGCCGACCTGCGCTGGCTCACCTTCAAGAACCGGGCGTTCCTCACCCCGAGCGCGCCGTTCGTCCTACAGAAGCAGATCGACCGCTACCTCGACACCTACTCCGGCGCCCCCACCGAAGGCCTGCTCGCCCTGCGCGAGGAACTCGGCGACCCCGGAATGCTCTCCCAGTGCCTCGACGGCTTCCACGACTGGCTCGTCCAGCAGGACGGCACCGCCAGGACCACCGTGCACGTCCCCGAGGCCACCGCCAGGCTCGTCGGCGACATCCAGAGCGTCCCGGAGGGCGGGCTGCTCGAACCGCCCGCCGGCGACCCCGGAACACCGTTCCAGCCTGTCCGCGCCGGCCAGTTCGCCTTCCACGACCTGCGCATCGTCGACCGCTTCGGCCGAACCTACGACATCGTCAACAGCAACAACTACGAACAGGTCTCCCTCACCCTCGCGGAGAGCGTTGCCCCTGACAGCGTCCTCGACGAGGACCTCATCGGCACCGCCCGCTTCGTCCAGCTCGGCCCGCGTCTTCTCCAGGGCGCCCGCGTCCGGCTGGAGACCGTACGCGCCGTGGACGGACAGCGGCTCTCGCCGATGGCCCGCGCGGCCACGACGGAAAACCCCCTGGCCGGCTGGCTGCTGCTCAACCATCTCGACCAGACCCTCGTCGTCCACGGACCCGACGGCGTCTCCCTCGGCGAACTCCGCGTCGTCAAGGACATCGACGGCGCGGACGACAGCGTGTGGCTGCCGCTCCCCGGCTCGCCGCATCCCGACGTCGACGCCCGGGAGTTCGAGGAGGCCATGCCGCACCTGGCCCGGTTCGTCCGCACCCTGAAGGACAAACCCGCCGCCGCGCTCACCGGTCTGCTCGACACCATCGACCAGACCCTCGACACCATCCTCGACGACGCGGCCCAGGAGGACGGCTCTCCGCTGCGGCTCATCGGCCGCCCGCTCGCGCTGGTGCGCGCCGATCTGGGCGTCGAGCTCGAAGGACCGCTGCTGAGCAACCCGAGCTGGGACCAGGTCCTTGGGGAGTCGGAGGAGGAGTACGACGGCTACCGCTGGCCGGTCCGCCTCGGCAACGAGAAGCGGCTCGGCGACGGCCTCATCGGCTACTTCGCCGGGGCGACCGGGCCCGACCAGGAGACTTCGTACGAGCTCTTCCACGCGGTCATGCCGGAGGGCGGCGGGGGCTATCTGACCCCGATCGGCAAGGGCCACGGCCTGGCCGTGCCCGCGCGCACCCCGGACCAGCCGGTGAAGCACCACCTGACGCTGCTGATGGATCCGTATGCGGCGGTGCATGCCACCACGGACATCCTCCCGGTGACCAAGGTCCAGCTGCCCGACGACCTGGTGTCCGAGGCGATGCGGCGGATCCGGGCGTCCTTCCGGCTCGGCCCCCTGCTCGCGGCCGAGCGGGTCGACAAGGCCGAGGAGGCCCGGCGGGCGCGGGCGGGGGAGGAACCGACGGAGGCAGGCGTGGTGCTGCCGCAGCCCGCGTCGTGGCACGGAACGTGGAGTTGGGCCGAGCCGCGCGGGTCGGAGACCGAGTGGGTGGAGCTGCCGATCGTTCCGGCTGATCCCGCGGCGCACTTCGGCGATCCGCAGGCGGAAGCCCGGTACGGATACCTGCTGCTCGACGCGACCGAGACGTCCTGAACCTCCGTTTATGGAAAGGCTGTTGCATGAGCGTCATCATGGTGAACGCCACCAACCTGCTGCCGTACGAACCGTCGACCGACCCGAAGCCGTTGCGGGTGAGCTCCGCCGAGGAAACCGAATACGGCTCCGTCAACATCAATGTCGGCGGCGGGATCACCACGTCGGCCTGGTGCAACAAAATCACCGTCCGGGTGCCGGTCGGCGCGGGGGCCGAGCACCTCACCACCGAAGGCGCCGACATCAAGACCGGTGCCAGCACCGGCTGGACGCCGTCCGCTCCCGCCGTCTCCGGCGGCTTCGCGGTCATCACCTTCACCCCGGCCCGCGCGGTGCAGTTCACCGGGCAGATCGTCACCCTCACCCTGTCCAACATCGCAGTCAACCGCACGGCGGGTCAGGTCTCCATCGCGATCGTCGAGAGTTCGTCAAGGACGAACGGGAGCTTCACCAACAAGGACGCTGCGGTCGAGGTGGACAAGTTCCCGGCCGGGTTCGTGTTCCGGAATTTCGCGCCCGAGAAGATCATGGTGGAGAACGGTGAGGTCGCCGTGCTCCGCTGGGAGGGCTCGGACGCGAAGTACACGATGCACTGGGGCGACACCCCCGCCGGAGTCTCCCTCGACAAGGAACGTGTCTGGCCCACCCCGCGCGGCCTGACCACCGTCACCGGCTTCATGCTCCGCGCCGAAGTCACAGCCGGTGGCGTCACCCTCACCCACACCCTGACCACGGCGGTCACCGTACGCATCCCTGACCTCGTCGTCAGGAACCTCACCGTCCAAGGCCCGGCCACATTCGCCGACAGCGTCAGCCTCAGCAACACCGCCAAGGACCTGACGGTCGCCGGATCGGTGCGCGGCGCGGGCAGCAACCCACTGCGGGTCAGCCAGAACGCGGGCCTGAAGGTCGACGCGGTCCTGAACGTCACCGGGGCGAGCACCTTCAACGGCGACGTGACTGCCAACGGCTCTGTCACCGCTGTCGGGGCCGGGAAGGTCGTCCGGATCGCCGACCTCCGCGGCCCGTACGGCGTACCGCTCAAAATCGACAGTCACGTCAACGTCTTGCCCGGCAACAACGTCACCGCCGCAGGGAATATCACGGCCGGAGGAAATCGGGTGCTCCGGGCGGGCGACACGCTCCGCTTCGTAAGCCACACGAATAGGCACCTGCAAGAGGGGCCCGACTATGGCGGCGAGAAGGAAGTAGCCCAAACCTCTAGGACCCTCTACGCCAACGCCGCCTGGCGGACACACCATCTCTCCTCTGCCAGCTCGCTCGGGGAGGAGCCGGAGGGAAACCAGGAGCAGGAAGACCGCGCACAGGATGAGCGGACTCTCACCACAGACCCGAAACCCTGACCCGGCCGCTGGGGTGCGCCGGCGCGACTCACGCATTGGCCCCGGTCAGTTTCTGGGTGGGAACGAGCGTTCCGTCCACGATGAGCACGGTGGCTGTACATGGGAGTGGACAGCGCTTCGACACTGGTTCGGGCGGCACCGAGACACCCAGACACCGAAGCACCGCGGCACCCAAGCCACGCCCCTAACAGCCACCCGCTCCGACGGCATCCCGGCCGGGGCGATATCGCTTGGCGTTCGGCGGTCCCCTCGGGCACGGTTCGGGGTGATGAACCATGACGACACGATGTCCCGCCGCCTGTCCTACGCCTCCCACAACTCCCTCGAAGGGTTGCTGCAACGCGGCCGTGGCCTGGGCGCGGTGCGGGCCGCGCAGGATCCGGCGGGCGCTGCGCCCCTGGTGTACGACGGGATCCGGCGGGACTGGAAGTGGCACGAGCAGGGTGATGGCCGCGCCCACTATCAAGCGCGGTTGATCCGGGACCTGGATCTGTCGCCGACGCCCGTCGTCGACCAGCTGATGGGAGACGAGGGGGAGTGGTCGCGAGCCTCGTACGTTCTCGAACTGCTGGCCCTCGCCGGATCGGACGAGGCCCGTGAGGGGCTTCGGGCGTATGTCCGGGAGGGCGAGCACTGGGTCCGTGTTCTGGAGTCGGTCGCAACCGACTGGCCGGCCGAGTGGTGGGAGGACCTGGGCGACGTTGCGCGTCGGCGAATCGACCGCGAAGAGGATCCCCTCCAGTCCTGCGAGCCGTGGATCCGGTTCGGGATGGCTCCCGCGGTTGCCCCGCGACCGTCCCTGGACGGCCTGAGTGATGAGCAGCTACTCGCTCTGCTGGCCGCCGACGGCACGGAATACAACACGAAGGTCGCCTCACTGCGGGCTCTGTGCGGTCGGCCTCCGGTCGAGGGCCTGATTCCGCTGGTGCCCTCGCTCGGCATCGCTGACGGCCGTCGGACCATGCCTTGGCTCCGGCGGACGGTGGTCGATCACCTCGGAGCCCTGGCGGTGCCGGCCGCACGGGAGTGGGCGGCGGACGAGCGGGAGTGGCTGTCGCGGCTGGGGATGGACGTCCTGGCCAACCATCCCGCGCCCGAGGCGCTGCCGGGACTCGTGACTGAACTTGCCGAGCAGTGGCAGAGACGGGACTGGTGCGGCCCGGACGAAACGGCGAAGCGGCTGGCCCGCTTCGGCTCCGCTGCCGCCCAAGCCGCCCCTGTACTGCGTCGGCTATGGCTGCGCACACCACACTCTTATGAGCGGGCCGACTACCTGACGGCGCTGGCCGCCATCGACCCGTTCGGGCTGGAGGACATGTATACCGAGTCGCTCTGGGACTGCGAAGAGCGTTCACGGCTACTGGGAATCGCTTCGGCACCCCTCCAACCCCAGACCTGGGAACGGATCACGGTGCTGCGGGACGACCCCATGGAGTTCCCTTCGGTACGGGTAGCTGCCGGAGCACGGTTGGCCTCAGTGGCCGGCCCTTGCGTTCCATCGGCCAAGACCGTGCCAGGCAGCGGCGCGAGCGCAAAGTGAGACATTGCGGGTTCCTCTGACCCTCCCCAATGCCCGGGGGCCAAGCAACCTCCCGGCGAACCGCAGGCTCGGTTTTTGGCCGACGTGGACGTGCGGCTTGAAAGGGTCTAAGGGGAGAGGCCTGCTGCAACGCCCTGGTATGGGCAGCCGCTTCCCTTTTGGCTGATGAAAGTGGCCGTAAGGGGAGGGGCTGATTCCTGCGGGGATGGGGCGCAACTTCCGGGGAAGGGGCGGCAGTTCTGTGTGGGTCCTGTGCGAACGTGTGTGCCTCTGGTGGCCGGTGGGGCTGCCGGATGTGACTTCCTAACGGGGGGAAGACCGTGCGTTCGCGTACCTTCGGCATGCCTTCTCGGCATGCGCGTTTCACAGTGAGAAGTTCTCTGATTGCTTCCATCGCGGTCCTGGGCCTGAGCGCGTCCGCGCTGCCGGCCCTGGCAGCGGGTCCCGTGCCGCCGCAAGGTTCCGTGTGGGGACAGGCCAAGGGCCACGCCGTCATGCCGGCGGTGAAGGTGGGTAAGAACAAGCCGCCGCAGAACCAGCGGAAGGCGGCCTCGGGCCCCGCTCAGCGTCAGTGGGAGGCCCGGCAGAAAGCCCGGCTCGGCGGAAAGCCGCAGGCGTCGCAGTCCGGTGGAGCCGACGCGCCGTCGGTGAAGGTGTACGTGCCCGAGGGCCAGGGCGATGTGCCGTGGCACCAGATATCCAACTTCCGCATCACGGACGCCCTGGTGGGGCGGATCGACTACTCGACCGGCAACCTGATGCTGGCCGCCACCGACTTCGACATCGCGGGTGTGGGCGACGCGCTCCAGCTCACCCGCACCTACAACTCCTTCGACGGCCCCTCCGGCCAGGTCGCCGGCCCCTGGTGGGCGGGGTATGAGCGCCGCCTGGACACCTGGTTCACCGACGAGGTGATCTGGTACGACTCCTCCGGCGCGACCGTCAGTTTCACGAAGAACGCCGACGGCACGTTCAAGACGCCGGACGGGTACAGCAAGGACTTCGCGAAGAACAGCGACGGCACCTACACCCTCACCGATCGCAAGTCCGGCTCCAAGGACACCTATAGCGCGGCGGGTGACCTCACCAAGGTGACCGACCGCAACAAGGGCACCATCTCCATCGCCGCCCACAAGGACGCCGACGGTTATGCGGCCGGATTCAAGCTGACCGAGGACCGGTCGGGCCGCACCATCGACCTCGTCAAGACGAGCGCCACGCTGTGGACCGCGACGGACAACAGCGGGCGGACCGTCAAGTACGACATCGACGCGGCCGGCCACCTCGTACGGTCCTGGGACACCACCAACAACGCCACGACCTACGGGTACGACGAGGACGGGCGGCTGATCAAGGTGACGACGCCCGAGTCCCGGGCGACGGTGTTCACCTATGACGAGCAGAGCCGCGTCACGTCGATGCGCCGCTTCACCGAATTCGGTGGCTCGGGCGGCGACGCCCCCACCTACACGTACTCCTACGACACGACCTACCGCTTGAACGCCGGCACCACGACCCTCACCGACCCGCTCCTGAACACCACCAAGTTCCAGCACAACGACGGCGCCGAAGTCACCAAGGTGACCGACGCGCTCGGGCACGAGCGGTCCACGTCGTACAAGGCGCATCTGACGCAGACCGCGACGGACGCGATGGGCGTGGGCACCAACTCCGGGAACGTGACCACGTACGGCTGGGACACGCGTGGCAACCCGACCTCGGCGAAGCTGCCGACGGGTGCGACGTCGGCGGTGGCCGGCTGGTCGACGAAGGCGGGCCGGGACGTGCCCGGTTCGGCGACCTCGGCCGACGGTGACAAGACGGACTACGGGTACGACACGGTCGGCAACACGATCTCCGTGGCGCAGAGCGGCACCGGCGGCGGCTCCGCGACCATCGACTACAACCCGGCGACCGTGACCTGCGGCGGTTTCCAGGGCCAGCGGTGCAAGGCCACCACGAAGATGAGCGGCACCCAGAACTCGGTGACGTCGTTCCACTACGACACCCGGGGCAATTTGGACTCGGTGACTCCGCCCACCCAGATCGGCAAGGTGACCTACCACTACGACGTGCTGGGCCGCGTCACCGACTCCAAGGACGGCCGAGGCGTCACCACCCTCTACACCTACGACAACCGGGGCCGGATCAAGAAGGTCGACACCGGGAGCTATGACACCGTCACCTATGTCTACGACGGTGACGGCAATCTGACCTCGCGCACCGACCGCACGGGAACCCAGAGCTACCAGTTCGACCCGCTGTCGCGAGAGACCATCCGCACGCTCCAGGACGGCTCGCAGACGGTCCTGGCCTACACGGCCAACGGCAACGTCGACACCTACACCGACCCCTCGGGCGTCATCGACTACACCTGGGACAAGGCCAACCGGCTCACCGAACTCAAGGACCAGGCGGGCCGCAAGACGACGTACGGCTACAACAACAACGACAAGCGCACCAGCACCACCTACCCGGGCAACACGGTGCAGAGCGTGGACGTCGACACGTCGGGGCGGCCCACCACCATCAAGACCACCTCGCCCAAGGGCACGCTGACCAACCTCACGTACACGTACGGCTATGGGACCGGCGCCGCGACCGACGGGACGAAGATCCGCACCGCGACCGACGTCCTGGCCGGGCTGAAGACGTCGTACACCTATGACGTGGCGGGCCGTTTCTCCTACGCCAAGGAGGAGAAGGGGAGCACCCTCAACTCGTCCTGGCAGTACTGCTACGACCTCGCCGGCAACCTGACCTCCCAGGGCGTCGACCCCGGCTGCCCGCGCGGCACCACGTACACCGTGAACGACGCGCAGCAGATCACCGGCAAGAACGGCTCCACCACCAACTGGTCGTACGACAGGGCCGGCAACGAGACCGCCGGGGCGTCCACCCCCGAAGGCACCCGCACCGCCGAGAAGTGGTCCGACTACTCGCAGCTGAAGTCCCTCACCGTGGGCAGCACCACCTACGCCGGCCAGTACGCCTCGACCGACCAGTCCGAGCGCACACAGCTTGGCCAAACCGCCTTCCACAACGGCCCGTTGGGCTTGTCGGCGGAGACCACCGGCGGCGTCGACACCGGATTCAACCGGGAGCCCGGGGGCACCCTGAACTCCATGACGACCGGGGGCAAGGCCTACTACTACCTGACCGACGCGCTCGGTTCGGTGATCGGCCTCGCCGACGAGTCCGGCACCAAGGTCAACACGTACACGTACAGCCCCCGAGGCGTGTCCCGCACCACCACCGAGAAGGCGCCGCAGCCCTACCGCTTCGCCGGCGGCCACCAGGATCCGACCGGCCTCTACCACTTCGGCGCCCGCTACTACGACCCCAACATCGGCCGCTTCACCCAGACCGACCCCTCCGGTCAGGAGAAGAACCCCTACCTCTACGCCGAAGGCGACCCGGTCAACCGCATCGACCCGCGGGGACTGCTCTCGCTCGACCTGGGCATCGAAGCCTGCGACGTGCTGTGCCTCGGCGGGGGCATCAGCATCAACGAGGACGGCAGCCTTCACCCGTACGTCTCCGTGGGGGCGGGTACGCCCGGCGTGAGCGCCGATGCCAGCCTCGCGTCGGGCAGCGCGGACTCCGGCCTCACCGGTGAGGTGGCCTGTGGGTTCGGTCCTGCGGAGCTCTCGGTGTCGACGGACGGGTCGGAGGGCGTGGGCACCGGTGGCGACAGCGGGAAGTGCTCGGCGAGCGCCAAGTACACGTTCTGAAGAGGAGAGTGACGAGATGTACGACCTGATGACACTGGCTCAGGGCAACCGTCCCGACGGCCCGTCCTGGTTCCCCTACGCCTTCCTGGCGGTGGCGGTGCTGGTCGGTATCTTCCTCGTCGTCCGTTTCCTGAACAGGCGCCGCTAGGCACGCACTTGGGCGGCCCCGAACCAGGGGCCGCCCCTTCATCCTTTTCACACCTCGAACCCCGACCCCCCCCGCCACCGGAAGGGTGCCCCGATGCACGTTCTCGTAGGAATCTTCCTCCTGGTCGGCGGCCTGGTCGCCGCCGCCTTCGCCCCCCGCCTGGCCACCTTCGGCGGCACCCGCGAGGGGCGCGCCTTCACCCCGTCCAATGTCATCGCCTTCCGCGTGATCGGCTCGCTCATCGCGCTGGCAGGACTGCTGTACGCGTGCGGAGTCATCGGCTAGGAGCGGTTGCCATCCCTCCGCGCAGGTGAATCCGCGCCCGTGCCAGGAGCGCAGGCGCGCCGGATCGGGCGGTCAAGGCGTGCGCGGTGTGCGGGCTCGGTGCCATTCGGCTCGGGCGAGGAGGGAGAGGAGGATCGTGGCGCATACGGCGAGCGCGACGACGGCCCACTCCAGGGCTCCGCTGTGCTCGTCGGGATCGACTCCGAACAGCGCCTCGATCCAGGCGGGCCACACCAGCGTCAGGAGGAAGAGTGCTGCGCTGATGGCCGCGGCGACCGCCTCGACCCAGCCCCGTATCCGGACGTCTCTCTTCATGCCGTGCTCCCTTCCGGATCGCGCGGGCAGGGACGACGACAATGCCGTCACTCTCAGTAGGTTCCTGTCCGCAGGCCCTGTCAAATGCACCTCGCGGAGCTGCCGTACCGCCCTGGCTGGCCGGGGGCCGGGGGGAGTGGAACATTGGAAGTATGAACGTAGCTGGTGCTGCCTTGCGGTGGCGCCGATGCCACTGCGGAATGCCGGAGAGCCGTTGCCGCTGTCTAGCGCGTGGCCCCTGCCGTTGGCTGCGTCTGCTGTGGGTGGCACTCGCTCTGGGCTGGCTGATCTGGCTCCTCAGAGAGCTGAAGAGGCTGTGTCGGCTGGCCGGCCGGGATCGTGGCAGACCCGCGGACGGCCGGGTGCCGTCCTGGGCCTACCGCCGGCCCGACCCGCTGATCTACAGCCAGCAGTATTTGCAGGGGCAAGGCTTCGCCGTCACCTGGGACAACCCGGACATCCATGTCCAACTGGCCTCCGCTCCGGGGGTGTTCGTGGACGCGCATGCCCTGACACCGGAAACGGAGTATCAGGTGGTCGCCCGGATCTGGAACGGTTCGACCACCGCTCCGGCCCCCGGACTGCCCGTCAGGGTGGGCTACTTGGAATTCGGTGCGGGCACCACCTGGCACGAGGTCGGCACGACGAAAGTGGATGTGCCGGTGAAGGGCGCGGTCGGGTGCCCGGCGACGGCGACGGTGCCATGGCGCACTCCGGCGGCGCCCGGCCACTACTGCCTGCAAGTCGAGCTGTTGTGGGACGACGACGCCAACCCCGACAACAACATGGGACAGAGCAACACCGATGTGAAACCGCTGAATTCACCCCATGCGGCGTTCACCTTCCCCGTCCGCAACGACAGGGCCGAGCGTGCGCTCGTCACCCTGTGGTGCGACGGCTATGCCATCCCGCCGCTCGAGTCCTGCGGTGCCTCGGAGGGTGAGGACACGCGGCGGATGCGTATGGACAGACACCGCGCGGAGCACTGGCCGGTACCGGACGGCTGGCGCGTGGAGGTGAACCCGGACCGGTTGGCACTGGCGCCGGGTGAACAGGCCGACATCTCGGTGGACATCACGGCGCCGGACGGTTTCACCGGTCGCCAGGCGATCAACGTGAACGCGGCCATCGGCGACGGCCTCCTGGGCGGGGTCACGCTGTACGTCGACGGTACGGGCTGAGAGGAGGACGCCGCCATGGTTGACTTCGGACCGGTGATCACACCACCGGGCCAGTACACCCACTGCGTCGATCGCAAGGACTATCGCGATGTGCCGAGTCCCCTCCAAGTAGGAGTGCCGAGCACGCTGAAGTTTCTGCTGTGCGAGTACCTGCTCGGTGGCAAGCTCGTCTGCCTCAGCGGCGGCGGTGACCAGTGCGTCATCGGTACGGTCGCCGGGCTCGAAGCCGTGGGAGCGGGAAAAGAGGGCCTGGACGCGCTGGACAACGACTTCTCCTTCAACCTGCTTCTCGCGCCCTTCCAGGTGCAGGACTTCGTCGGCTACCTTCCTCCGTCCCACCCCGACACCAACATCGTGGAGCCGCACCGCGTCAGGGATGACGCCGTCAAGCACGGCCCGCTGGGCTATCTCATGGTCGACTCCCCGAATCCGCAGCCACTTCCCCGTCCAGTGGACCAGAGCGGTGCCCCAGGGTGGCCGGTCGACAAGTCGCAGCCGAAGGGCAAGGCCACATGGCCGGTGGACGGCTATGGCGTGCTCTGGCATTACGCCGGCCACCACCTGCACGACAAGGGGCAGGAGGGCGACAACCTGCACAAGCTGTACGACCAGCCATCAGGAGGAGCCAAGTGGGCCGCCCCGCCCGGACCCGACACGGGCTGGTGGGTCCCGCTGCCCGTGCTGCACTGCGAGTGCGAAGGTTCCCGGATCTTCTTCGTCTGCCAGGCGATGGACCCCTTCCTCGACCTGATGCAGGGCAAGGTGCCCGGGAGCAGCGGTCCGAGCCCCGGGGAGGTGTGCCACGCGACGGCGCACAAGCTTCCGTGGCCGCTAAATGTCGTGGTCAACGCCGTGTGCACCATCGCCGAGGACCTGATCGGCCTGGCGGTCGCGGCGGCACTCGCGCCGGTGATCGCGGCGGCCTTCGGGGCCGCTTGGGAGGCGGCGCAGGCCTTCGACGACCTGTTCATCACGGGACCGGTCGCAAAGCAAATCCATGTGGGCGACGTCGTCCTCGTCCAGGGCCGCTGGGACTGGGACGCCGGTCACTCCGGTCACACCGAACTCCATCCGGTCAAGGCCATCGTGAAACTGACGACGCCGCCGCAGACGCTTCCGCCCGAGATCCGGCCCGGGGCGGCGGACTACGACCCCACCAGCGGCAACGGCATCTCCCACGCGGACAGAGCGGCGATCAGGGCCACCCATGAGCGGTGGTGCCGTCTGCTGGCAGAGGCGCCGCCGCCTCCGGACCCGCGTCAGGGCGGCGGGCTGAGCCCCGCGCAAGTGGCGTCCATGACACCCGGGCAACTCGCCGTGTGGGCCGCGCAGAACCGCCCGGAGAACTCCTGGACCACCCACCCCCTCCTCGACGGGTGCGCCCCTGACGGTCCGTCGCCCGGACTCCACTGACCACGGAGCAGCCATGCCGAATCCCGAGCGGACCTCACCGCTCTTGTGCGTGAAGTGCGTCGCCCGGATCGCCCTGGTCGTGGCGGTCGCTTCGACGGTCGTCTCCCGCTGGCGGTGTCGGCGTGCGTAACCTGTCTCCAGTGCCCTCCCACGCACGGGAACCGGCACGAGGGGCCGGCCCGCCGACGGCGGAACGACCCCTCAACCAAGCCTCACGGCCTATGAGTTGGTGTACGCCGCCTTCACCTGAGCGGCCGTGAGGGCGACGGGATAGGTGCGGACGTTCGAGACCGCGCCCGTCAGCTGGTCGTATGGGCTGGTGCTGCCCACAGTGACGTTGGCTCCGATCGTCAGCGGCCCCGACGCGTTGTAGGCGGGAGTGGCATTGCGGTCCGCCGTGTCGGTGAGGGCGCCGTTGACGTACAGGGACAGCACCTCGGTGTCGGCGTCGTACACGCCCGTCAGATGGGTCCAGGTGTCGAGGGCCGGGGCCGGCCCGCCGTAGGCCACCGGGTAGGTGGTGGTGGCGGCCTCGGTCGTCGTGGTCATGAACTGCCAGGACTTCTTGGGGTTGTTGTACCCCAGGTAGAAGGCCTGGTGGGTGGCGGTCCCCTGGCTCACCGCGACCTGGGTGGTGGCCAGCGAGCCGAGCTTGACCCATGCCGAGACGGTGTAGCTCTTGCTGGTGTCCACGGCGTGCGCGGCGGCCTTGAGGTAGCTGCCGCTCCCCGTGAAGGTGGCCGCGCCCGGCGTGGCCCCGGTGTGGTCGGCGGACCAGCCGACCGTACCGACCGCGGTGACGGCGTTCAGGCCGGCCGCGTCCGCGCCGTTGCCGTTGAGCCGCCACTGGTCGGGGGCGCCCGCGATGCTCCCGCTGTTGATGGGAGAGAGGAAGTAGTCCACGGCCGTGCCCGACGTGCCGTCCGGAGTGTGGCCGATCCACGTGTTCAGGACGCCGCCCTTGGTGACGCACCACAGATCGGCGATGCCGTCGCCGGTCAGATCACCGTCCGAGCCGATCACCGGGACGTCGGTGGCGGAGAGGTTGCCGAGCTTGGGTCCGACCGCGATACCGGTCACGGTGGGCACGGTCTCCGGGGGTGTGGTGGTGCTGCCGGGGACCGGTGTGGTGCCGGTGGTGAAGGTGTACGCGGTGATGTCACCGGTGGTGATGTTGCGCGCCCACAGTCCGGGATGCCCCGAGTGGTTCCAGTCGCCCGGAGCTATCGGCTCCAGGGTTTTCCAGCCGCTCGCGGCCAGCCGCACCGGCGAGCCCAACTGGCCGTCGGAGACGGTCGGGTAGAACCACAGCGCGGCGTCCCCGGAGGCGGTGGCCTCCTCGGTCAGCAGCCCCGTACGGTCGCGGAAGGTGCCCGCGTCCAGGGCGGTCGTGGAGACGTCCCCGAGCGCGGCGATCCGGGAGGTGGTGGACCAGTCGGCGGCGTACCCGGTGCAGTAGCTGCCCGAACCGTCGTCCTTGCAGACCGGTTTGGTGAGTGCGGCCCGCTTGTCGAAGCGGCCGTCGGTGCCGGTGTTGCCGGGGTTGTAGTAGAAGTACAGCTGGGCCGCTCCGCTCTTGTGCACGATCAGGTCGTCGACGTTCAGGCCGCCGCGCAGACTGCCGCGGTGGGCGATCTGATACCCCGCCCAGCTGTCGCCGTCGGGGGTGTTCGCGACCCGTGCGGCGAGCGAGGCGGCGGGGCTGGTGGCCTGGGTGTTCCCGGGGACGGTGTGTGTGTACAGATTGCCGTCGGTGCCGGGCGTGACGATGTCGGCGGACCCGTCACCCGTGGTGTCGCCGAACACGGGGGCCGGGCCGTTGGGGTTCCACGGCACATAGAAGGCGTAGGTCGCGAGCTGCGAGAGGTTCCCCGCGTTGTCCATCGCCTGGATGTACAGAATGTTGGTGCCCCAGTGCTGGGGGAACGCGGCGAGGAAGCCCTTCGGCAGTGCGCTGCCGCACTGCCACGCCGCGGTCGTCAGGGTGGGGTCGAACCCCCAGCGCATACAGGCGAGTTGGGAGGCGACGCCGACCGACGGGGTCGGGTCGGCGGCGGTGAAGGGGACCCAGCCGCCCTTGCCCGCGTAGATGTTGGCCGTCTGTCCGTTGCCCGCCGGAGGGAAGACGGTGTTGAGGTTGCCCACCTGGTAGTCCGGCGCGGAGGGTGTGCTGACCGTCGGCGCGGTCAGATCGACACGGAAGTGGCAGGGCGTGGTCGAGGCCGAGGAGAGCAGGCCGTCACTGGCCGACACGTCCCACGCGTAGGCGTGCCCGTCGGTGAAGTCGGCCCTGGGCACGGTGAAGGAGACCTGGCTGCCCGAGGAGACATAGCCGCCGCCGTTGCTGTACCCGGTGCCGTGAGGGGTGTCCGGAATTCCGCTGACCGAGTCGTCCCAGGTGTTGAAATAGCCGCGGACCGGCTGGCGCGGGGTGGTCGGGCTGGAGACGGTGGCCTTCAGCTGGAGACCGGAGGTGAGACCGGGTGCGCCGACGAACGCCCTGTCGGTGGGGTTGGTCGTCGCCTCGCACGGCTGGGTGGTGCCGGTGGAGGAGTAGCTGGGAACAGGTGAACTCGTCATCCCCGAGGGCATGTTGGGCGTGTGGTCATAGGTGACCGCGAGGCTCGCCTTGTTGGACAGGCGCTTGAGTCCATTGGCGTCGCTCTCGTCCCCGTACAGGCCGAAGGTGATCGTCTTCCAGTTGCCGTTGGCGGCGCCCTCGACCTGCGACTTCACGTTGTACGCGAACGCCACGTCACCGCCGCACCCCGACGAGCCGGTGCCACCCACCTGGTCGGTCAGGCCGGTCGAGGTGTCCGACGGGTGGCTGTTCCAGTCGGTGCCGGAGCCGATGGTGTCATGGGAGTAGTACAGCCGGATGCCGTACTTGTTGGTGCAGCTCCAGTCCGCCGAGTACGTCTGGGTGACGTGCAGTTCGGCGCTGCCGACCACATCGTTGTTGTCGCCGAGGGCGGCGATGTTGAACTGGTAGTAGGTGCGCTCCTTGTCGACGGGGCTGCAACTCCCGCCACCCGGGTAGGTGCCGCAGACACCGACGCCGGGCTGCTGGGAGTGCGAGGACCCGTACACGCCGTAGTTGCTGCTGCCGGTGTGGGCGGACTGGATCCATGTCCACGCGGGGTCCCCCGGGCTCCAGGGGATGTACGACGGGTCGATGTACACCGGGTAGTGGGTGGTGCTCCCGTGCAGGATGTCCGCGACCGGGGTGATGTCGACACTGCCCGACGACACGGCGGTCACCATGGTGGCGGAACGGGCGCCCGGCCCGGGACCGTCGGCGGTGCTGGCGTCGGCGGGGGAGTCCTGGGCGGCCGCCGCACTGAACGCTGTCTTCGCTGTCTTCGTCGTCTTTGCAGATGCGGCGGGTGCGGCCGGTGCGGTGGAGCTGGTGGAGGCGCCGGCCGCGGGTGCTGTGCTGGAGTCCCACATCTGTGGCGCCGGCGCGGTGAACTGCGGTCGGCCCGTCGCGGTGTCCACGGCCTGAAGGGCGCCATGGGCGTCGGAACCGAGGGTGAGGCCCGGTCCCGACGTGCCCAGATGGAGGGAGGTGAGCGCGGGGTTGGCCGCGGCGGCGGGGGTCTTGACCACCAACACCTCCCGGATCCCGCCGAGTTCGGTGGCCGTCACCGTCAGGTCGACGTCCGGCAGCACATTCGCATACGTGGCGGTGTCGCCGGACACCGTCGGCCGGGGCAGCGCGAAGGGCATCGTGACGGCGAGGCTCTTGCCGGACGCGCTGGTCAGGGTGGCGAGGGGGCCGCTGCCGCCGCCGGAGAGGGTGAGCCCGTTGACGGCCGCCTTCGGCGCGAGGGTGCCGTCACCCCGCGCCCGGAGCGTCGCGTCCACCGGGGCCCACGTGCCGCCGGTCCTCGCCCGGGTGGGAACCGCCGTCGACGTTTCGGTGAGGGTGCCGTCGGGGTTGGCGACGGTCTGCGCGTACGGCGTGGTCAGGGTGTCGATCACGACCGGGTGCCCGCTCGCGGCGGCCTGCGCCTTGGCGGTGAGTGTGGCCCGTTCGTCGGGTGGCAGTTGCTGGACGTGCTGGGCGTCGCCACCCTTCGGCTCCGGCGTGCCGCCCGCCACGGCGGGCGTCGGCAGCCCGACCACCGCGGCGGCCAGCGCGGCGGTGATGATTCCGACCGCCGCGCGCTGCCGCGGTCTGCGTCGTCGTAGGTCGCGCGAGTAGGCGCTGATACCCCCCATGAGGGCCCCTCCCGGGTATGGCGCGCTGCTGCGCGCCGATGGAGGGGGCACAGTAGCGGGGCTCGACGGACTCAGGTCAAGCAGGGATGCCGGATGTGTACGCAGTTATGACGTTGCGTCAATTGATGTCTGCCATACCGAAGTTAATGAGTGCGTCAAGTGTGAGGCACGTGCGGGTCTGGTGTTCGGATCCGGCGTTACGTTCACCCCGGTCGACGTCGCCTGTTTCGGACAGGGCGGCCAATTTTGCGTGCTTCGGGTGCGAGGGGGAACGTCGTGGGGGCTTGGGGAAGACCGGGGAACGGCTGGAGACCGGGGCGGCGAAGAGGCCGGCGATGGCTCGGGGTGGTGAGCGTGCTGGCGAGCACCGCCGCCTTGATCGCGCCGGCATCGGCCCAGGCCATGGCCGCGGCCCGGCCCGTCGACCCGAACCAGCGGTGGTCGCCGCCGCACACGGCCCTCCCGCACACCAAGCCCGTGCATGGCAAGGCGGCCCCCGGGCCGGCCGGAGCCAAGCCGCACTACTCGGTGCCGGGGGAGTGGCCGGGTCCCGCCGCCACCTCGAGCGGCTCCGCACCCACGGCGGTCACCTCCGCCGGGGTCTCGCTGAAGACCGGCGTCGTCGACACCGCCAAGGCCCAGGCGCTGGGCGAGCGGGGCCCCGTCGTCACCGTGGAACGCGGCGCCGCCGCACCCTCGGGACGCATCCAGGTGGGCGTCGACGTACGCCGCCTCGACGCCGCCTTCGGCGCCGACGCGTCCGCCCGCGCCCATCTGGTCGCCCTGCCCGGCTGCGCTCTCACCACCCCGGACGCGGACGGCTGCCGACAGCGCACGGCGCTGCCGTCCCACTACGACGCGGGCACCGGCCGGCTCCTCGCGGACGTGACCGTCCCCGCCGGGAGCTCCCACGACAGCGCCCAGCCGATGGTGTTCGCCGCCGAGACCGCCTCGGGAGGCGGTGGCGGCGACTACACCGCAAGCGCCCTCAATCCCAGCGCCGCCTGGTCCGGCGGCTCCAGCAGCGGCGGCTTCGACTACAGCTACCCCATCCAGGTGCCCCCCTCGATCGGGCAGGACGCCCCGCAGATCGCCCTGTCCTACAGCTCGTCCGCCGTCGACGGACGCACCTCCTCCACCAACGCCCAGTCCTCCTGGATCGGTGACGGCTGGGACTACACACCGGGCTTCGTGGAGCGCTCGTACAAGAACTGCGACAAGGACGGGATCAAGTACTCCGCCGACTCCTGCTGGGGCGGCCACAACGCCAGCCTCTCCCTGGAAGGGCACTCCAGCGAGCTGGTGCGCGACGACGCGACCGGCACCTGGCGGCTCAGGAACGACGACGGCTCCAAGGTCGAGTTCCTGACCGGCGCGGCCAACGGCGCCCACGACGGCGAATACGTCAAGGTCTCCACCACCTCCGGCAGCGTCTACTACTTCGGCCTCAACCACCTGCCCGGCGGCGACAAGAGCGACCCCGCCGCGAACTCCGCCTGGACCTTGCCGGTCTACTCGCCCAAGAGCGGCGACCCCTGCTACGACTCGGCCAAGGGCAACGCATCCTGGTGCCAGATGGCCTGGCGCTGGAACCTCGACTACGCCGTCGACCCGCACGGCAACGTGACGACGTACACCTACGCCACGCAGTCCAACTACTACGCCCGCGGCGGCGCCCAGAACCAGGGCAAGGGCACCCAGACGTCCTACATCCGGGGCGGCGCCCTCACCTCCATCGGATACGGGCAGCGACTCGCCGACCAGGTCACCGCCAAGGGCACCCTCAAGCCCGCGGCGAAGGTGGTCTTCACCGCGGCGCCCGAGGGCCGCTGCTCCACCGCCGGCTCCTTCACCTGCGCGGGCGCCACGCTGAGTTCGACCAACGCCGCGCACTGGCCGGACGTGCCCTACGACCAGAACTGCACCGCCACCGGCACCTGCACCCAGTACGGGCCCACCTTCTGGACCAACATCCGGCTCGCCTCGATCACCACCCAGGTGCTCTCCAACGGCGCGTACAAGAACATCGACACCTACACGCTCAGCCACAGTTACCCCGACCCGGCCGACAGCAACAAGCCCACCCTGTGGCTCGCCGGCATCCAGCGCACCGGACAGAACGGCCCCTCGCCCCTCACGCTCCCCAAGGTGTCCTTCACACCGGTCGAGCTGCCCAACCGGGTCGACGGCACCAATCTCGTCCCGGCGCCGACCGCCTTCAACCGGCCGCGCATCCAGACCGTCACCACCGAGACCGGCGAACAGATCCAGGTCGACTACAACCCGCCGGCCTGCTCCCGGGTGAAGAAAGTGATGCCGGCGTCGGCCGACACCGACACCATGACCTGCTACAACGTGAAGTGGTACCCGCCGGGCAGCGTCTACGGCGGCGACCCGGTCTCCGACTGGTTCAACCACTACACCGTGGCGAGCGTCAGCGCCAACGACCCGGTGGCGCACAGCCCCTCGCAGGTGACCAAGTACCAGTACGGGCCCGCCGCCTGGCACTACGGGACCAGTGAGGTCATCGACCCCAAGACCCGAACGTGGGACCAGTTCCGCGGCTTCGCCACCGTCATGACCACCACCGGCGACGGTCAGGACGGGCCGGTCACCCAGATGGTGACCAAGTATCTGCAAGGCATGGACGGTGACACCCTGCCGGGCGGCGCCACCCGCTCGGTCAAGGTCGCCGACGCGCTCGGCGAGCAGGTCACCGACGCCGACTGGCTCTCCGGGTCGGCCCTGGAGAGCGACACCTACGACAAGGCGGGCGGCGCACTCGCCGCGTACACCGTCACCGACGCCACCGCCCCGAGCACCACGGCGACGCACGTACGCGGCTCCGGGCTGCCCGACCTCGTGGCCCGCTACCGGGCCACCGCCGTCGCCGAGACCTCCAAGGAGCGGAAGGCGGACGGGAGTTGGCGCACCAAGACCACCACGACCAAGAGTGACGCCGGCCACGCCAACCGCACCACGAGCGTCCTCACGGCCGCCGACGGCGAGCCCGACCAGTGCACCCTCACCTCGTACGCCACGAGCGGCGACCCCCTCATCACCGGACTCGCGGACGAGGTGAAGACGCTGTACGGCGCCGGGGCCTGCACCGCGACTCCCGCCAAGGACAACACCGTCAAGGCCGATCGGACGCTCTACGACAGCCAGCCCTTCGGCAAGGCGGGCAGCCAGGGCGACGCCACGGCCGCCCAGGAACTCGACCACTACGACGCCTCGGGCAACCCCGTCTACGTCACCACCAAGACCAGTGTGTACGACGACTACGGCCGCGCCACCTCGGTCACCGATCCCAACGCCACCGACACCCAGCACCCCAACGGGGCCACCACCAGCACGAGTTACCTGCCCGCCAAGCCGGGTGAGGTGCCCGCAACCATCACCGTCACCAGCCCCGCGCCCGGCTCCGCCACCGACTGGACCGCGACCACCACCCTCGATGTGGGCCGCGACCAGGAACTCACCAGCTCCGACATGAACGGCCGGGCCACCACCAAGACATATGACGCGCTCGGCCGGCTCACCGCGGTGTGGCAGCCGGGCCGCACCACCACCCAGAAGGCGAACACCACCTTCGCGTACGCGGTGAACGGCAGCACGGCGCCGTCCGCGGTCACCACCTCCACCCTCCAGAACGACGGCGCGCACTACGCCAAGTCCGTCACCCTCTACGACGGATCGGGCCGCAGCCGGCAGACCCAGACGACGCCCGGCATCTCCGCCTACACCGGCCGCGTCATCACCGACACGCTGTACGACTCGCACGGCTGGACCGTCGAGACCCGCTCCCCTTACTACGACGACACCGACGCCCCCGGCACGGGCCTGGTCACCGTCGACGACAAGCAGGTGCCCGGCGAGACCGGCACCCTCTTCGACGGCCGGGGCCGCCCGACGGCAACCGTCTTCTCCTCGTACGCCGTCGAGCAGTGGCGCACCACCAAGGCCTACCCGGGCGCGGACCGCACCGACACCACACCGCCCCAGGGCGGCACCCCCACCACCACCGTCACCGACACCCTGGGCCGCACGCACGAGCTGTGGCAGTACACGACGCCCACGGCGACCGGCAGCCCGCTCGACGCCGACATCACCAGGCTGACCTACACACCCGACGGCAAGACGGCCGGCCGCACCGACGGCACCACCAAGAACCACTGGTCCTACGGCTACGACCTGCGCGGCCACCAGGTCGCCGCGAGCGACCCGGACACCGGCGCCGCCAGCCGCACCTATGACGCCGACGGCCGCCTCACGACGGCCACCGACGCCCGCAAGCAGGTCCTGAGCTACGACTACGACCTGCTCGGCCGCAAGACCGCCTCCTACAGCACCACGCCCCCGTCCACCGACCGGGTCCCGGTCTCGGCCTGGACCTATGACAGCGTCAGCGGCGCCAAGGGCCAGGCCGTGAAGTCGAGCCGCTTCGTGGACGGCAGGACGGACCAGGCGTACACCAGCGAGGTCACCGCCTACGACCTCGGCTACCGGGCGACCGCGACCACCGTCACCATCCCCGGTCAGGAAGGCGCCCTCGCCCGCGCTTACAAGTCGACGTCCACGTTCAACCCGTTCACCGGAGACCTCACCGCCTCGACGACGGACGCCCGCGGCGATCTGCCCGCCGAGTCACTCACCTACAGCTACGACGTCAACGGACCACTGCTCAGCTTCGGTTCGCCGACCACCACCTACGACCTGTCCAGCGACTACGACGCCTTCGGCCGGGCGGTGCGCACCACCGTCAACCCGTGGGGCACCGAGGTCGTCGTCACCGACACCTACGACCAGGCCACCGGCAACCTCCTGTCCTCCTGGGTCGACAAGCAGACCGCCGCCACCGGCGCCGTCCAGCAGACCTCCTACAGCCGCAACGCGGCCGGGCAGATCACCGCGATCCAGAACGTCCCCGACAACACCCCGGCCCAGACCGACCTCCAGTGCTTCGGCTACGACTACCTCGGCCGGCTGACCAGCGCCTGGACCGACACCGGCGGCGTCACCGCCAAACCGCAGCCCTCCGTGCCCGGCACCGGCGGCTGCAAGAACGCCACCCCCACCAGCGGGGCCCCGGCAGGCAGGACCACCGTGCGCGGCCCGGCCGCGTACTGGACGTCGTACGCCTACGACCGCACGGGCAACCGCACCGGGCTCACCCAGCACGACATCAGCGGCGACACCGGCAAGGACATCACCACCACCCAGACATTCGCCCCCGCGGGACAGAACAACCAGCCCACCACCGCCCCGAACACCGGGGGCGGCACCGGAGGCGCCCACGCCCTGCTCTCCACCGACAGCAGCGGTCCCGGCAACCCCGGCACCAGCTCCTACCAGTACGACGCCACCGGCAACACCACCGCGATCACCACCCCCTCCGGTACCACCAGCCTCACCTGGGACGCCCAGTCCGAACTGACCTCACTCACCCCCAACGGGGCCTCCACCGCGACGAGTTACGTCTATGACGCCACCGGCAACCAGCTCATCCGGCACGACCCCGGCAGAAGCACCCTCCACGTGGGGCCGGACGACCTGACCCTGGACACCACCACCGGCGCCCTCACCGCGACCCGCACCTACGCCCTGCCCAACGGCCTCACCGCCGTACGGCAGGGGACCGGCCTCACCTGGCAGACCAGCGACCACCACGGCACCGCGGTGCTCGCCCTCGACTCGGCCTCGCTGGCGGAGACGAGACGACCGGCCGACCCGTTCGGCGTGCCACGCGGCACCCAGCCCTCCCGATGGGCCGGCGAACACGGCTTCGTCGGCGGCACCCAGGACGTGGCCACCGGCCTCACCAACCTCGGAGCCCGCGAGTACCAGCCCGCCTCGGGCCGCTTCATCAACCCCGACCCCGTGCTGGACGAGAACCAGCCGCAGCAGTGGAACGGCTACTCCTACAGCAACGACAACCCGGTCAACCTCTCCGATCCGGCGGGCACCGACCCGCCCGGCACCCAGAACTCGTGCAGCTACGACCTGCGCAACTGCACCAAGGAAGAGTGCGCGGGCGTGCAGGGCGTGCCCTGCGGTCCCCAGGGCTCGTCGCACACCGGCACGATGGACAACGGCAAGAGCGACGACGGCCGACCCACCCTCGACGGGGTGCGGGTGCCGACCTACCGCGAACTGCTCAGCCGCAACCCCGGAGGCAGCAAGAAACTGCCCACGTACAAACGGCTCATCGCGGACTGGATCAGGCAGGAGTGCTCCATGTCCGCCGCCAGCGACAAGATGGCGCACTTCTGTAGCGACGCCGGTGACTCGGGCCTCCTCGGCAGCCCCAAGAAGGGCTCCAAGGCCGACCAGACCCTCAACATGATCGCGGTCATGGGAACGGGCAAGGGCAAGGAGAGCACGGACGACCCGTACACGAAGTCGGGGACGACCCTTCAGGAACAGCTCTGGGAACACGTCTATGTGAGTGGGTCGTTCTGTCTGATGCTCTGCGTCAGCGGCGGGTTCCAGAACGGCAATGTGTCGGTCGGGGTGTCGGGCGGCATGACCTTCGACACCATCAAGGGCGCCAAGTCGCTCTTCCCGGGAAAGTTCGGGGCCTACTTCGGGGTCTCCGCCGGCTGGAACACCGCCAAGCCCAGTGACCAGAAGATCCAGCTGGGCGGCGCCACCGTGGCGGACGGACCGTGGGGCGCCAGCGGCGGTGTGGGACAGCGCAGTTCCGGCGGCTACTACTACTACGGAGGCTGGGCCGGCGGCGCCGGCTGGGCTCCGCAGGGCCCGACCACGCTCGGAGGCCAGTGCAGCTTCCAGGCCGGCTGCTCATGGGTGATTCCGAAGTAGGGTTCCTCGAACCCGCACCGCGCGAGTCCGGCCCGGGAGCGACCATCGCTCCCGGGCCGGCCCGGGCCCACCCACGAAGGAAGGTAAGGAACCGTGGCGGTGCTCGTCTTCCTGATCCCGCTCTTCCTCGGTGTCGCCGTTCTCGCCGACTTCCGCGGCATCCGCACGTCGTACGCCCGACACGGCCGCACCCCGGAGAAGGCACGCCAGGTCCAGCGGACGACCATCGCGACCGGGGTCGTCGCGGTGGCGGTGTCCCTTTTCGCCTTCGCGGCCGAGGCGCACTACCTGCTCAGTCACTGACGTGATGTCTGTTCAACCAACCGCGTCCGGTGAGAAGATGATCTTCATGACGACGACGCGTGTGATCATCCAGCGAAGCATCGGCGGCTCCGACGTGCTGGAGCTCGCTGAGGTACCCCTCCCTGCGCCCGGCCCCGGCGAGGTGCTGGTCCGGGTGCGGGCCACCGGTATGAACCCGGCCGACTGGAAGGTCCGGGTGGGCAAGGTGGACTTCTTCGGGCCGCCCCCCTACGTCCTCGGCCACGAGTTCAGCGGCACCGTGGAACGGCTCGGTGAAGGCGTGGACCGCTTCGCGGAGGGCGAGGAGGTGTACGGCTGGACCGTGCCGCCGCACGGCAGCCACGCCGACCACGTCGTCGTTCCCGAGGATCGGATCGCTCCCAAGCCCCGCACTCTCGACCACGTCGGTGCGGCGGCCCTGCCCATCTCGGGCTTTACCGCCTACCAGGCACTGATCACCCTCGCGGACGTGCGGCCCGGCCAACGGGTGCTCATCCACGGCGCGGCCGGCGGCGTCGGCCACCTTGCCGTCCAGATCGCCAAGGCGCGGGGCGCGTACGTCATCGGCACGGCGAGCGCCGCCAAGCACGCGTACCTGCGGGAGCTCGGCGCCGATGAGCTGATCGACTACACGGTGGCGGACTTCGGCGCGCTCCGCGACATCGACGCCGTACTGGACACCATCAGCCACGACTACGGGCCGCGCTCCCTCGGCACGCTCAAGCCGGGCGGCATCCTGGTGGACGTGGTCGGGGTCGGCGTCGACCGCACCGAGGTCACCGCTCGCGCCGCCGAACTGGGCGTGCGCTTCGTGGAGTTCTTCCTCGAACCGACCCCTGCCGTACTGACCGACTTCGCCGCGCTGATCGACGACCACGGCATCCGGCCCACCATCTCCGAGACCCTCCCGCTCACCGAGGCGGCGAAGGCACACGAGCTCAGTGAGACCGGGCGGGTCCGGGGGAAGATCGTGCTGGTTCCGTAGAAAGTGCTTTCGAAACGCGCGCCAAGGGCTGTCCCGCAATCCCGGGAGCCTGGCCGTCGTGGCCCTTGCCGGGAGGGGGCTTGTCCCAGGAGACGGGGTTTGCCGGAGGGCAGAAGTCGACGGCGCCGGCGAGCAGGCAGGAACGGGGGCGCGCCGCCTCGCGGGGCAGGTCGCAGCCACGGAGAAATCGGGCTCTTTTTGAGGACGTGCTGCCGGCTGTCTTTTGCTGAAACGCTGCGCTTCGGCCGAGTCAATATCTATGGCCGCGAAGGCAGAGTTTGCCGCGTCACGCCGTGTATGTTTTTGCTGCAATCGGCAGGGTGGCGTCATTTACCACACTGAGGCAATTATTTCGTGCTACTGTCGATCTCAGTTGCAGTTGTGGTTCCCAAAACTTCAAGCGCCTTCGCCGGTATTTTCAGTTACTCGGCGGCGTTTTCGTATGGCCGGTCATTTTCCGGACGGGGCGTCATCGCGGCGACCCGGTATCCGCGATCGCGGATACCGGCGTACTGCCCAAGAGGAGATATGGCATGGCGTCAGGCACAGTGAAGTGGTTCAACCCGGCCAAGGGCTTCGGCTTCATCGAGCAGGACGGCGGGGGTGCCGACGTGTTCGCCCACTTCTCGAACATCGCCGCCCAGGGCTTCAGCGAGTTGCTGGAAGGCCAGAAGGTCAACTTCGACATCGCGTCGGGCCAGAAGGGCCCGATGGCCGAGAACATCGCTCTCGCCTGACGTCGACGCGCACTTCGTAGCTGGGGCCCGCATCCCTCGGGGTGCGGGCCCCAGCTACGAGCATTTTCCGCAGCAGGTCTGACCTGCGGGCGGGGAGCGCCCGCTGTCCCGTATCCAGGGGCGCGCGCTGCGTCCAAAAGCGTGCGCGGTAGGCGTCCGGAATTTCCCTTCCAATGGCGTGGGAAATTCCGTCGATGCAACCTGCGGCAGATCCACCTTATTTCACATTCTTTTCACAATTCATTCGGTTCGTTCTTGTGATTCCCCGCGCTGCTTTGTGCTGCGGGAATTCCTTGATGCGTGCCGTATGGCCGTATCAGGAAGGTTCTCGATGAACCCCGTACGTACCAACAGCCGTTCCTCCCGCCCCCGCCGGACCGAGGGTGGCGCCCCCGCAGTCGCTGCCGGCGGCGGTTCGCGGCGAGACGCGCGCTTCGGATCGTCCGCCCCTGCCCGTTCGGGCGGCCCTGCCCGCACCGGCGCCTCGAGCCGGTCGGGCGGCTATGGCCGCCGGTCCGGTGCGGTCCAGGGCGAGTTCGCCCTGCCGAAGACGATCACTCCCGCGCTGCCCGCGGTCGAGGCGTTCGCCGACCTCGACATGCCCCAGCAACTGCTGGCGGCGCTGACGACGCAAGGTGTCAGCGTGCCGTTCCCGATCCAGGGGGCGACGTTGCCCAACACCCTCGCGGGCCGTGACGTTCTGGGACGCGGGCGCACCGGTTCCGGCAAGACCCTCGCCTTCGGCCTCGCACTGCTGGCCCGCACCGCAGGACAGCGCGCAGAGCCGCGCCAGCCGCTGGCCCTGGTCCTCGTGCCGACGCGGGAGCTGGCTCAGCAGGTGACCGACGCGCTCACCCCCTACGCCCGGTCGGTGCAGTTGCGCCTCGCCACCGTCGTCGGCGGCATGTCGATCAGTCGGCAGGCCAATGCGCTGCGCGGTGGTGCCGAGGTCGTCGTCGCCACGCCGGGCCGCCTCAAGGACCTCATCGACCGCGGTGACTGCCGGCTGAACCAGGTCGCGATCACCGTCCTGGACGAGGCCGACCAGATGGCCGACATGGGCTTCATGCCCCAGGTCACCGCGCTGCTGGACCAAGTGCGCCCCGAGGGACAGCGGATGCTGTTCTCGGCCACTCTGGACCGCAACGTCGACCGCCTGGTCCGTCGATACCTCGTCGACCCGGTCGTCCACTCCGTCGACCCGTCCGCGGGTGCCGTCACCACGATGGAGCACCACGTGCTGCACGTCCACGGCGCCGACAAGCACCGCACCACGACGCGCATCGCGGCACGCGACGGCCGGGTCATCATGTTCCTGGACACCAAGCACGCTGTCGACCGGCTGACGCAGGACCTCCTGGACAGCGGGGTGCGTGCCGCCGCCCTGCACGGAGGCAAGTCCCAGCCGCAGCGCACCCGCACCCTGGCCCAGTTCAAGACCGGGCACGTCACCGTGCTCGTGGCCACCAACGTCGCCGCCCGCGGCATCCACGTCGACAACCTCGACCTCGTCGTCAACGTCGACCCGCCGACCGACCACAAGGACTACCTGCACCGCGGCGGCCGCACCGCCCGCGCCGGCGAGTCCGGCAGCGTCGTCACCCTCGTCACCCCCCAGCAGCGCCGCGACATGAGCCGTCTCATGACCACCGCCGGGATCGTGCCCCAGATCACCCAGGTCAGCTCCGGCGACGAGGCGCTCACCCGGATCACCGGCGCGCAGGCCCCCTCCGGCATCGCCGTGACGATCACCGCACCGGTCGTCGAGCGGCGCCAGCGCAGCACGTCATCGTCACGCGGTCGGCGTAGCCCCGCCTCGGCCGCCCGGCGCAGGACCGGTCGGCAGTCCTCGTTCGACACCGCGGCCTAGCAACCCCCGTCTTCAGGAACTGTCCGATATCCCCAGGAGCACCCTTTGACGATGGTTCAGATGCCTCCCCGCTCGATGGTCGCCACCCCTGTATCTCGCTCGGCGGCCGTCGCCCCCATACTCAGGACGGCGGCCGACACCTCCGTAGCGAGGGCGGCGGGCGACGTTATGGACACCGCCGGACCGCGGGTCTTCGACGACATGACCGTCGAGGTGGCCCTGTCCGTCATGGCGAGCGCCCACACCGGGCACCTGCTCGTGTGCGACAACGACGGCGTGTGCTCCGGGCTGCTCACCCGGGCCCAGCTCACCACGGTCCGCGACAGCTCCGGGTACACGGACCGGGTCCAGCTGCGGGACATCCTCGCCGACAACACCCTGGGCCCGCTCGCCCCGGGCCGCTGAACCACCGCGCTGGACGGGCTGGTTATCCGGGTGCGGGCGTGGGACACGTGATCCAATTGACCTGCTCGGTGCGGAAATGCGTCCGGTGGCGCATGTCCGGGACGCGAGTCCTGGACGGCCTTGAGCCGAGGAGCGAGGAGACGTTGTGACCGCAGGGCAGACAGGTGACAGCCGCGCGGGCGATCCGTTGACGCTGGCGAGGACGTTGGAAGCGGCGGAGGCCGCGGCCCCGGTCGAGTCGCTCGACGTGGTCGCGCGCATGCTCAAGGAGCGCCTGGGCGCGGCGTCGGTGTCCTTCCTGATCACCGACTTCAACGGCAGCTCCGTCGTACGGCTGGGCGCGGCGGGCAGCGTCGACATCGGCGAGCCGGCCGAGCGCATCGCGCTGCGCGGCACGCTGTACGACGACGTGATCCGCAGCCAGCGGCCAGGGGTCGAGGACACGGGCGAGGACGCGCTGGTGCGGATCGTCGCTCCGGTGACCAATCGTGGCGACGCCATCGGACTCCTGGAGCTGTTCCTGCCCACGGCACCGGACGCCGAGGTGATGCGGGAAATCGGCGAGACCGCGCACGCGCTGGCCTACATCGTCATCACCAACCGGCCCTTCACCGACGTCTACCAATGGGGGCGGCGTACCCGCCCGCTCAGCCTGGCCGCGGAGATCCAGCACCGGCTGCTGCCGGCCTCGCTGGCGTGCGAGGCCGCCCAGTTCACGGTCGCCGGGGCGCTGGAACCCGCCGACCACGTCGGAGGGGACACCTTCGACTACGTGATCGACCGGGACACCGTTCAGCTGTCGGTCACCGACGCCATGGGGCACGACGTCGCCGCCGCGCTGCTGGCGACCCTGGTGGTCGGCGCCCTTCGCCGGGCCCGGCGGGCCGGCGCGGACCTACAGGAGCAGGCCAGCCAGGCCGACGCGGCCATGCGCGAGCACGGGCGCGCGGGTTACGTCACCGGTCAGCTGCTGCGCATCAGCCTGCTCGACGGCACCACCGAATTCATCAACGCCGGGCACCCCTGGCCGCTACGGCTGCGAGACGGCGAAGTAACCCAGATCGTGCCGAAAATCGATCTGCCCTTCGGGGTTCTGAACCCGCACACGTACCGGGTGCAGACGTTGGACTTGCGGCCCGGGGACCGGCTGGTGATGCTGACCGACGGCATGCTGGAACGCAACGCCGACAGCGTCAACCTTCCCGACCTGATCGTCCGCACCCAGGCGCTGCATCCCCGAGAAGCCGCCCGCACCCTCATAGGGGCGATCGTCGACGCCGGCGACGGGCACCTGGACGATGATGCGACCGTGATGTGCCTGGACTGGCACGGGATCCGCCATGTCCAGCGCGCCGCCGCCACTGGTGCCGACCTCGCCGACGCCTCGCTCCCGTCAGGACAGTAGTTGACCGCGCTCAGGCGGTGGGGGACATGATGGGATTTCCCGTGTGGCCCCGACGGGCGATGCCGGGGCGACCCGGGCGGAGAGAGAGGCGGCGGCGATGAGGCGGCGAAGGCCGGACCACGAGGACGTCCATCAGCCGAGTGCGGAAGAGATCCTGGAGGCGCTGGATCTGCTGCCGGGCCCGGACGGGGAAGAGCGGATCGCGCTGGCGATCGACGCGAACCGGTGCGCGCTGAAGGGAGATGCTCCACGGACCTCGGCGGCCACCCTCCGGGCGATGCTGGAGCAGATGGAAAACGAAGGGACGGTTCAACGCTTCGCCCCTCGCACTTACGATCTTCCGGAGTGCGGCCCACGGTGGTGGTCGGCCGCCAGGGCGCGGGAAGAGGCCGAGGAGCGCCAGGCGGAAGCTGAGCGAGCGGCGGATGCCGATGCGAAACTGAAGCCGGTGCAGCGGCGCCGCCAGGCCGAGATGGCGGAAGCCCTTCAGGAGGAGCGGGCCAGGGGCGGCAGCCCGTTGAAGAGGGCCGTCGACGCCACGCTGGAGGCGAATGCGCGCATGTACCGCGAGTATCGGCGCCGATCGGGCGGTGAGGGCGGGGCGAACTGAGGCGCCCGGCCCAGCAGTTGGAGACCGCCGGCCACCTGAGCGCGGCCCCGGGCGCGGGCCGGCCTTCGGGGGTGACCCTGGCGCGCTCCGCAAGGTGGACGGCGTCCGTGCGGGCTGGTGAGGAACGCCCGTGCAATGGCTGTCAGTTGGTGGCCTCCCAGGTTCCCCGACGCCCGCCGCGTACGCTCACCTCTTCTTCACGCCCTCGTTCCAGATCAGCTTCGCGATGTTCGGCTTCACGGCCGTGGTGATGACGCCCATGGCCGTGTGGACGTACCGTTGTTCCTCCAGTTCGTGCAGCATGCTCGCGGCGAGGTCCGCGCGGGCGGTGAAGACGCCGTCGGCGCTGGTCTCAGCGGTGTGGTAGTCCGTGACGGCCGGGTGCTCGAAGAGGCCCGAAGGCCGGACGAGGGTCCAGTCGAGGTGCGTCTCACGGATCACGGCCTCCATGCGGCGCATGTCCTCGTGGAGGGTGCGGCCCAGGCGCCGGTTGACCAGCGGGTCGAGTACGTGATTGAAGAAGTGCGCGCCGGTTGGCCGCCACTTCGGGTCGGCGATGCTGGAGCTGACGGCGAGCAGGCGCTTGACGCCGTGACGGGCCATGGCCGCGGTGATGGCCGTGGCGCTCGCCGAGTACGTGGTGACGGTCTCCTTGCTGAAGCGCGAACCCAGCGCGGAGAGAACGGCGTTCGTCCCGCTGACCGCGGCGTCGACGGCCGCCGGGTCGGTGGCGTCGGCGACAGCCACGGTCAGGCCGGGCCGTGCGGGCAGAGAGCCGGGGCGGCGGGTCACGGCGACGACCTCGTGTCCGGCAGCGAGGGCCTGGTCAGTGAGGTGGCGGCCGGTCGGCCCATTGGCGCCGAAGACTGCGATGCGCATGGTGTTGGGGCATCCCTTCGTATGGATCGCGGAACGCCCTTGACTGTGCCGATCACGAAACGCAGGCTCAACGCTGATGAATAACGCCGCCCCTGCCCCCGCCCGCCCCCGAGGCCGTCCCCGCGGCAATCCGCCCACCCGTGAGTCGATTGTCTCGGCGGCCCGGTCGCTGTTCCTGGAACTCGGCTACCGGCGCACCACCTTGCGTGCGGTAGCCCGGGCAGCCGGGGTCGACCCCGCGCTGATCGCGTACCACTTCGGCTCGAAGAAGGGGCTGTTCGCGGACGTCATGCAGTTCCAGTGTGCCCAGGCGCTGACCGTGGACGATGTCCTCGACGGCGACCGGACCACCCTCCCCGACCGGCTGATCGACGCGGTGACGGACCTGTGGGAAGACGCCGACTTCCGCCGTCTCACCGCCCAGGGCGACGAGGCTGCCGAGGCCATCCGCGGATACCTGGAACGGGAGCTGCTGGCCCGGCTTGTTGAATTTCTCGGCGGCCGGGACGCGACCGCCCGCGCCACGGCCGTGGTGACGATCCTCGGCGGCCTCGTCTACACCCGTTACCTCAACCCCCTCCCCACACCCGCCGCGCTCACCCCGTCCGAGGTCCGCCACATCCTCGTCCCGACGCTCCGTGCGGCACTGGCCCCGAGGCCACGTATCGCAGCAAGTACCAGAACGGGCCACCGCGGTTCGCCGACCTTCGCCGGGGATCCCGCCCGGCCTTGACCAGCACAGCAACTCCTGCGCAGCTACGCGATGCAGAGCAGTAGTCACCCGGGTGCGCCATGCAGGTCCGCGCGACCGTGTGGGGCCTGTCGGTCTCCACGGCGTCCGCAGAGTGAAGAAGGCCGGACCACGCAGGTCTGGACAACCGTGACCGGCCGCTGCGCGGGGCCCTTGGTTCCGATGTATCTGCGCTAGGTACTGCCGTGCCTTTGTCGTTGTCGCTCGCTCCCGATTGCCCAATGCCAAAGGGACGGGAAAAGTTTGGTCGAACAATGGAAAAGCTGGCAGAACAGCACGTTCTGCCGACGCGGACACAAGCCACCTCACCAACCCCGGATGACAACGAAAGCACGGAAGTTCCACCCGGTTGAGCGGAATGTGGATCTCCGCTCCGGGTTCCGGACAGGTCTGGCGGGCGAGAGGGCGGCCCGCGGCTCACCGGCGCACCTCGCGGTTAATTGAATTCCGAATTTATTTCTTCGGTGCCGGACCCTATGCGTTGCCAGGACTGCCGATACGTGCGGGACTCGTTAACCTCCTTTGGATATAGTCGAGTTGTGACACGTTGAGGTGACGCGCCGGGTCGTGCGCAGGCCGGCGGGAGCGATGCGCTCGAGCCTCCGGTGGATCGCGACCCGAAGCGCCCGCGACGAGGACCGGTTACTGACCGGCTAACAGTCGGCGAGGTAAGGCCGATTGGCGTTTATTTGCGACGGGGGGAGTCAAATGTCGTTAGCAGACGGAATGTCAGGTGAGAGAGGGTCTCGCGGGAGATCGCGCCCGGAGGGAACAACGCGGCATTGGGGTGCCGCGTAGCGCTCGGATGGGACCCGGGCCCGGTGCTTTCCGGGCACATTCACCACCAAACGGTCGCCCAGGGGGGCGCCGTCATTCTCGAAGGGCGATTGACCATGCGCAACACCACGGGGGCACACGGGACCGCACTGGGAAGCTTCCTCCAGGCGAGACGCTCCAGGCTCAGACCTGAGGACGTCGGCCTCGACAGTGACGGCAAGCACCGGCGGGTGGCCGGGCTTCGCCGTGAGGAGGTGGCCCAGCTCGCCCGCGTGAGCGTCAACTACTACACGCGTCTTGAACAGGGACAGAACCGCAGTGCCTCACCCGAGGTCCTGGACGCCCTGGCCGGTGCGCTGCGGCTGAGCCAGGACGAACGCGCCCACCTGCACGACCTCGCCGGCAGCGCGGGCACTCAGGCCAGGCCGGAGCCCGTGGCGGAGCATGTGCGCCCGGCCGTGGCCCGCATGATCAGCGTGTACGAGCAGGGCCCGGCGGTGGTCCTCGGCCGCCAGCTGAACATCCTCGCCTGGAACGAACTGGCGCGGATCCTGTTCTCCGGGCACATCGACCTCGGCGCCACCGAGACGCTGCCCAACCTGGCCGAACTCGTCTTCCTGGAACCGGGTGCCCGCCGACTGTATCCGGTCTGGACCGACGAGGCGCATGAGCTGGCGGGCTATCTGCGCGTCATGGTGGGCCGCTATCCCGGTGATCCGGCCCTTTCCGCGCTGGTGTCGAAACTGTCCGACAACAGCCCGGAGTTCGCCAAGATCTGGTCCGGCCACGTGGTGTGGGACAAGACCCACGGAACGCGCTACCTGCACCACCCCGAGGTGGACCGCCTCACGCTGTCCTTCGAGACGCTGAGGCTGCCCGACAGTCCTGACCAGTGCGTCATCCTGTACCAGGCCGAAGCCGGTTCGGAGTCCGAACGGGCCCTGCGCTCGCTGCTCGCGGGACGGAACGGACAGAACGGGTAGCCGGCCCTGCACGGAGGGCGGCCGCATGTGTACGCGGCCGCCCATCCGCCGTTCAAACCTTCCGGGTGCAAACAGCGGGGGAGACGGCCGGAACCTGCCCCTCCATCGGCGAGGGATGATCAGCTGGGGCAGGCTGAGGGCCTGACCAGGGCCGCGTACCAGTAGAGACTTGCCGTCATGGATCTTCCCGCCTGCTTAGGAAACTTCTTGCGCTCCCAGCGCTGCCGCATCAAACCCGAGGATGTGGGGCTCGTCAGAAGCCCCGAAAGCCGCCGGGTGCCAGGACTGCGCCGTGAGGAGGTGGCGCGGCTGGCCGGCATCAGTCCGGACTACTATGCCCGTGTCGAACAGGGGCGGGCGCCGCGGGTCTCGGGCTCGGTCCTAGACCGGCTGGCCCGGGTGCTGATGCTCGACGGCGCGGGGCGGGCCCACTTCTACTGGCTCGCGCGTCGCGGGGCCGCCGCACCGGCAGGTGGGGGGCTGCATCAGATCGCCTCCTCGCTCAGCACCCTGCCGGTGGTTGTCCTCAACCGGGGTCACGACGTGGTCGAGTGGAATCCGGCGGGGCAGGCGCTGTTCGCCTGGCATCTGCTGTCGTCCAGCGACGGGACGGGGCGGCCTCACACCCGGGCGGAATCGCGGCCCAATCTGTCCCGGATGCTGTTTCTCGATCCACGCACCCGCGCTCTCTTCGGTGAGTGGCACACAGAGGCCGCGTGGAATGTCACGCTGCTGCGTCGGGCCGCCGAGCAGGAACCCCAGGACCCCGGCCTGACCGGCCTCGTCGCTGAACTGGTCGCCGAGAGCCCCGAATTCGCGGAGCTGTGGCAGCACCCCGCGAAGCGCGCGGCCGCACATCCGGATGCGGACGCTCCCACATGGTTCACCCATCCTTCTGTGGGGCCGATGCGGCTGAACCGTGCGCTCCTTGAGCCCGGCGACGCGTCCGGCACATGGGCGCTGCTGTTCAGCGCGGAGCCGGGCTCCCCTTCCCAACGGGCCCTGGACGCGCTGCTTGCCAAGCTCCCCACGGATACCGGATGCGGTCCGGACGATGCTCCGGAGAGCCCATGCCGAGGGAAGCTCAGCCGTTGAGCAGCGGATAGGCGCGTTCGCGGCGCGGCGGCACCGCGAACGTGGCCCGGCTGCGCACGTCCATCACGGAGTTGATCCCGTTGTTCCTGCGCACCCCGATGCCCGCGTGGTAGCCCGTCGCGTCGCCCGCGTTCATCACCGCGCGGGTGGCGTGGAAATCCTCCATGGTGCGTTGCAGCGACACGAAGTGGGTGCCGGGCGAGCCGTGGTCGAGAGTGGCGAAGTCGCGCCGGTTGATCCGCGGCACACCTCCTAGGCGGGCGCGCCCGGTGGCTTGCGCGTGGCCGACGCGGCCGTGGGCGGCGGCGAGTTGCGGCAGGCTGTCGGCATCGCTCTTCGCGTCGTCCACCAGTTTCTCCGCGGCGTCGGCCGTGACCAGGGGCGAGTACATGTGCGCGCTGCGGGTGTCCGGGTCCTGCTCGTACCAGCTGTCCACGTCGAGGTCGATGTAACTGACGTGCATGGTGGTGCCGCCGGCGAGGGGACCCGAGGTGATGGTGATGCGGTCCTCGGGGGCCTGGTTGCCGCGCAGCCCCGAGTGGAAGCCCAGCATGAGCGGGGCCCGGTCCGGGATGGCGCTGCCGGGGCGGCGTACGGCGGGAAGCCCGCGGCCGACGAATCCGGTGCGGATCTCCCGCAGCTCCAGGTGCTCGCGCTGGTCCAGAGGGCTGTCGCCGAAGAGTTGGCCGGTGATCTCCGCCAGCGTGCCCTCGTCGTCCGACGCGAGGTGCAGACAGGCGTCGAAGCTTTCCAGGCGAGGGTTCTCCCAGCGGGCCATCGGGACTGGGCGTCCCACCGGGGAGCGGGCGCCGGTGTGCGTCTCGAACCAGCCCGGCCCCCAGCCCAGACAGGTGAGCAAACCCTGTGGTCCATAAGGGAGTTGAGCCTCGATGTTCTGGAGCGCCTGCTCCAGGTGGGCGGCGGCTGTCGGCGCCGGACGGCCGAGGACGTCCAGCATGAGGAGTCGGTGGAAGCGCGGCGCAAGGGGGCGGCCGGCCTCGTCGGCGTGGAAGGTCGCTTCCCAGGCGTGCTGGGCGGCGGGGAGTTCGGTGGTCATGTCGGGTCCCTAGAGGTGGTGGGCGGGCGCGTCGGTGTCGCGTCGCAGCGCAGCGAAAGCCGTATGCCAGTCGCGAGGCGGGGCGCCGGGCTCGTTGAACAGGGCGAAGGTGGTGCCGCGCGCGGCGGGCTCCTCAACGGCGGCGACGATGGCCGCCGCGATGTCGGCACGGGCCACCATGCCGTCGGCGTACGCATCCTGAGTGAACGTCAGAGCATGCGAGCCCTGCGGGTCGTCCGTCATCCAGGTGGCGCGAACGATGGTGTGGGGCAGATGGCTGTCGCGCACGGCTTGCTCGGCCGCGACGCGACTGGGCAGCAGGCTCGTGGCGGTGCGGTTGAGGGGGTGGGCCGGGCCATGTCCCACCGCGAAGGAGCTGAGCAGGATGATGTGGGGTGCCGACGCGGACCGCTCTGCCTCCCGCAGCAGCGCTGTCGTTGCCTGCTCGGTGTGGCGCAGGGCGTCCCCGCGCTTGGGGACCAGGATCACGGCATCGGTGTCCGTGAGCGCGGCCCTCAGGGAGTCGGGGTCCTCGATGTCGGTGAGGGGACGGACGTCATGGCCACGCGCGGTGGCCTGTTCGGCGACGATGCGGCCGGTGGAGAGTTTGAACCAGGAGGAGGCGACGGCGATGCGGGCCATGGTCACACCGTGCCGTCGACGAGAAGGACGGCCTTGCCGGCCAGGCGGCGCTCCCGCAGGTCGGTCATCACCTCGGGCAGCCGCTCCCAGGTGTCGGTGCGGCCGATCACCGGGTCGAGCTTCCCGTCCGCGATCAGACCGAGCAGGATGGCGAGGTCTTCTCCGACCGCCTCGCCGGAGCCGAACACCCAGAAGGGATGCAGGGTCTGGCGTACGTGCGGGACGAAGGAGGAGATGGAGAGCGCGGCCGTGCGGCCCGACGACGTGCCGAGCAGCACGATGTGTCCGCGCGGGGAGAGCAACTTCAATGCGGTGACCAGGACTTCGCCGCCCACCGACTCCAGGATGAGGTCGAACTCTCCCTCGGAGTCAGCCAGTGAGCTGATCACGTGGGTGGCTCCGAGTGCGGCGAGGTCGAGTGAGCGGCGCGTTCCGCTGAGCGCGGTCACTTCGGCGCCCTCGGCCGCCGCGAGCTGCACGGCGAAGGACCCGACACCGCCGCTGGCGCCGGTGATCAGGACCCGGCGGCCGGCCAGCGGGCCGCCCCGGCGCAGCGCCCGCAGGGCGGTGAGGCCCGCGACGCCCAGGGGAGCGGCGTGCTTGGTGGCGACGCCTTCGGGGACCACGGCGATGCGGTCGGTGGGAACGGCGGTGAACTCGGCCCAGCCGCCGAAGTCGGCCATGGCGGCGACCCGCGTGCCGGCTCGCGGGCCGCTGCCGTCGGCGGCCTCCGCAACGACGATGCCGGCCAGGTCCTGGCCGGGCAGCCAGCCCTCGGCGCGCTTGGCGAACAGGTTCAGCTCTCCTCGGTTCACGGAGAACGCGCCGACGCGTACCAGGGCCTCGTTCGCGGCCTGTTGAGGAGTGGGGGCCTTGCGCAGCTCGGGGCCGGCGGGTGTACCGACGTAGGCGCGCATGGCCATGGGAACAGGGGTGATTGAGGTCATGCGGCCACCGTAGGAAAGCCACCCGTGCGAAGGGAAAGACCAGGTGGCTATCGATTCATGGGATCTGCTTATGAATGGTGCGGGGGCGGCCTAGAGTAGATCGCATGATGCCCGAGGCCAGATTGCTGCGGTACTTCCTGGCAGTGGCCGAAGAGACCAGCTTCACCCGCGCCGCGGCACGGCTGCATATCGCGCAGCCCGCGCTCAGTGCGCAGATACGCCTCTTGGAGAGCAGGCTGGGCGTGCGCCTGCTGTTCCGCACCACCCGGGTGGTGCGGCTGACCGACGCGGGGCGGGCGGTGCAGGAGCGCGGCGCCGCGGCGCTCGCCGCCCTCGACGACGTGTGGGACGCGGCACAGCGGGCGGGGCGCGGTGAATTGGGGCGGCTGCGGCTCGTGTACAGCGCGAGCACCGGTTACGGCACGGTGCCCGAACTGGTCGAGGCGGTGCGCCGGGAGTACCCGGAGATCCAGGTGAGCGCGGAGGTTCTCAGCACGCCCGACATCGCGCACGCGGTCCTCGACGGACGGGCGGACGCGGGGGTGGCACGGGCCGCCGAACCGGTCCCGGGGGTACGGCTGCGTCCGGTACGTCGCGAGCGCCGAGGCATCCTGGTGTCCCGGGAGCATCCGCTGGCGGCGACGCCGGACGGTTGCGGGGTCACCTTGGCGGCGGTCGCCCGCTTCCCGGTGCTCGTGCACGGCCGTGAGGCCAATCCCGGACACTACGACGGACTGCTCGGCCTGTTCCGCCAGGCGGAGATCGAACCGCGCCTGACCGAGCGGTCGGTGTCGTTCGATCCGACCCAGCGGCCGCTCCGGGACGGTGACGCGGTCGGGTTGGTGGGTGAGGCGGTGGGGCAGGACCAGCCCGACTGGCTGCGCTGGATGCCGCTGACAGGTGTCCCGCCGCTGGAGGCCCAGCTGGTGCTGCCCGAGGTGGCGGTCACGCCGACGGCGGCCCGCTTCGAGGAGGCCGCCGTCGCGACAGCCCGGCAGCGGGGCTGGATCGAGGAGTGAACCCCGCTGTGTGCAGGGCTCGTTGATGCGGACAGCACGTCGGCCCGGCCTTCACTCGTGGTGTCGGCCGGGCCGGTGCTGCACCGGGGCCCGCGGGGGGACGGGGGCCCCGGCGGTCAGTGTGCCCCGGCAACCGCCAAGGGGCGCTTCAGGGCGGGCGGTGCCGCATGGGCGGTGGGTGCCCAGTCCAACAGGGCCGCGCCCAGGGACATGCCGCCCCCGAAGGCGATCAGCAGGACCAGGTCGGACTCGCAGAGCAGGCCCTGGCGGTGCACCGCGTCCAGGGTGACCGGCACGGACGCGGCGCCGGTGTTCCCGTACCGTTCCAGGGACAGGTGAAGGGCCGCGGAGCCGAGGCCGAGGTCGGGCCAGACCTCCGCGAGCATCACCCCGTTGGCCTGGTGGGGCACGAAGTGGGCGACCCGGTCGGCGTCCACCCGCGCCCTGGCGAGGAGGTCGCCGACCGCGCCGGGCAGGTTCTCGTGGACGAAGGAGCGCACGGCCCGCCCGTCCATCTGGAAGAAGTGCCCACCGTCGTCGAGGGTGGCAGCCGAAGCCGGCCGCCGACTGCCGCCGGCCGGAACACTGATCAGGCCGTGAGCGTCGCCTCGGCTGCGCAGATCGGTGGTCAGCACCCCCCGTCCCGCGGGCACCGGACCGAGCACCACCGCGCCGGCCCCGTCGCCGAACAGGATGGCGGTCTTTCGGTCGCTGTAGTCGAGGATCCGGGAGTAGATGTCGGCGCCCACGACCACGCCGTACCCGGTGCCGCCGTCGGCCCGCAGCATGCGCTCGGTGACGGCCAGGGCGTAGACGAAGCCGCTACAGACGGCGTTGAGATCGAAGCACGCCGCGTTCCGCGCGCCGATCAGATCCTGCACGATGGCGGCGGTGGCCGGCTGCGGATGGTCGGGTGTGGAGGTGGCGACGACGACGTAGGAGAGAGCGGCGGGGTCCAGGCCCGCCTGTCGCAGAGCCCTTCGGGCGGCCTCGGCGGCAAGGTCGGAGGTGGCCTCGTGCGGGGCGGCACGGCGCCGCTCCCTGATGCCGGTCTTGCGGACGATCCACTCCGACGTGACGTCGGCCCGCCGGGCGATCTCGTCGTTGCCCACCACCTCGGTGGGCAGATAGGAGCCGGTACTGACGACTCCGGTAGGTCTTCCCGCAGGGCTTCTGCTTCCCGCGGGACTGGGGCTGTGCATGGTGTGTCTCCTGAAGGGTTCCTGAGGGTGCCTGGGTTCCGGTGGGTCGCGGGGAGTGTCAGAAGGGCAGTGACGCGTGCGCCTGCGGTGTCAGACGCTCCCAGCCGCGGCGCACGGCCTGGTCGGTGAGTACGGGGTCGTCACCGACCACCACGGCCGTGCCGACGGCAGTGAGCAGGTCGAGGTCGCTGCTGTGGTCCGCGTAGGCCGTACTGGCCGCGAGGTCCAGGCCGCGGACTCCCGCCACGGCGTGCGCGGCCCGGCCTTTGGCGGCGCCGATCATGGGCGTCACCACCTCACCGGTGAGAGTGCCGCGACGGATCGTCGGGTGGGTCCCGATCGCCCAGTCCGCACCGACGTGTTCGGCTACCGGATCCAGGCAGGCCGCGAAGGACCCGGAGAGCAGTACCACGAAGTCACCTGTCGCACGGTGGAGTTGGAGCCGGGAGACGGTCTCTTCGATGAACAGTCCGCCCAGCGTGCACTGTTCGTCGAACCACGCACGCCCCGCATCGGCGAGAGCGGCCGCACTCTCCCCCTCGTACAGGCGGTAGTAGCGGCGGTTGATCTCCTGACGCGGCACACCGGCCGCCGCGCCGCGATGCAGTGGCGCCGTGAGGCGGTCGTACGTGCCCTCCGGTTCGCCGCGCCGGGCGAGGTGGAAGCGGAGGAAGCTGAACATGCTCTTGGCCCGGATGAGGGTTTCGTCGACGTCGAAGAACGCCGCGCCGTGTCCGGCCATCAGCGTCTGGCCCCGACGCGTGTGAGGGAAAGCGACAGGATGCACAGGGAGTCGCCGTTCTGGGTGGCCTCGATGCGCACCGGCAGCTGGTCGACCCTCTGCGGGCCCGTCCCGCCCAGCTCCACCAGACCGCCCTGCGTGTAGTACGAGCCGGAATCGTCCGGGTCGGCAGTGCTCTGCTCACCCACCTCGGCGGTGAGGTGGGTGGCGTGCTCCAGCTCACCGAAGCGGCTGAAGACGACGGACAGGTCGGTGGGGAAGGTGCGCGAGGGAGACATGCCGCGGACGTCCAGGGCGGCGAAGAGCGCCAGCTGGCGGGCCGCCTCGGCGATAACCATGCCGGGCAGGTGGTCCTGCGGGTGGTCGAACATGCTGGGGTGGTCGGCGGGCACCCGGAGCGCGGCCCGGGCGCTGTCGGCCTGGCTCGTGGCATCGGCGAGCACCACGTTGTCGGCGTTGCCACGGCCCACGAGGTAGGGGGCGACGGGGGTGCCGGGACCCGCCGCGAGATAGGTCGCCGAGGACGGCGGGGTCTTGCCGTCCCGGTTGCGGAGCCTCAACTCCAGGTAGTCCGCAGGGGACTTGAAGCGCAGCCCGACCGAGGCGCGGCCTATGCCGACGCCCTTGACCAGGAGTTCGATGTCGTAGTCGAGGCCGGTGGTGCGGCCCTCCCGCTTGCGGTGACTGGTGACCGAGACCCGGAGGGTGAGCGCGCACGGCTCGGCGCCGACCGCGATCCGCTCGGGGCGCTCCAGGTGGATGCGCAGGTGGGTGAGGATGAACTTGTGGTCCTCCGGCACACCGTAGAAGGCGTGGGCGCCGGCCAGCGCCGATTGTCGGCAGGCCTCCAGTAGCAGCACCGGGTCGTAGGTGCTGGGGCGCAGCAGGTGGTCACCGTAGTAGGCGTGGGAGCGCGGGAGCTGGGCGGCCGCCGCGTAGTCCGACTCGGCCAGCTGCTGGAGGTCGGTGAGGAACACCTCGCCCAGCGAGTCGCGGTGCACCAGAGCTCGGTCGACGGTGCGGGTGTAGCTCAGCTCGGGGGTTTCGGGGAGGGTGGCGGTCATGTTCGGAGCCTTTCCCGTGTGGGGTCTCGTACGAGGGCGGACGGTGACGTGAGGGTGTCGGTCGGGCCGGCTTCGCTGCGGTTCAGCGGAGTTCAAGCAGGGTTCCCGTCCAGGTGAATCCGGCGCCGGCGCCCAGGAGCAGCACCCGGTCTCCGGTGGCGTACACGCCTTGCGCCGTGAGGTGGTCGAGGCCGGCGATCTGGTCGCCGCTGCCGAGGTGTCCAACGGTGCGCCCGAAGTCCCACAGGGACCGGTCGGCGCCGCCGGGCAGTTCGGGAAAGTAGTTCTCCTGAAGGAGCGGGAGCCCCAGGTTGGGGTAGACGATCCGGCGCAGCGTGGGGTGGTCGCCGTCGGGCAGCAGCTCCTTGCGGATCTCGCGGACCGCCGAGCGGGTGGTCTCGGTCAGTGCCTCGCGCCCCTTCTCCTTGAGGAACCTGCGTTTGGCCGACCGCACATCGTGCTCGTCTCGAAGCAGGTCGGGGCGCTCGGGGGCGGGGGCGTCGGCGCGGTGCAGGCCTTCGAGTTCGGGCGCGGAGACGCTGTGGGCCGCCAGCACCCGCCAGCCCGGCTGCTCCTGGCCGGTGGACAGGACGGCGGCGGACGCTCCGTCGCCGTACACGATCCCGTAGTCGGCGGTGAAGCGGTCGAAGCCGGAGGAGGCGAACTGGTCGGTGGCCACCACGAGCGCGTTGCCGCGCGGGCGGCCCGTCAGGTAGCCGCCGGCCACTTGGAGGACCAGCATCTGCCCGTTGCAGCCCTGGTTGACGGTGAGCGGAAGCGCGCCGACGCTGCCGAGCTGGGACTGGAGCCAGGATGCGGGCGACCACAGGCGTTTGTGGCCGTGTCGGTGGATGGCGGTGACGGCGATGAGATCGATCTCGTGCGGTTCGAGCGCGGCGGCCGCCAGCGCGCTCCGGGCGGCGATGAGCGCCATGTCCGCCGGGTAGAGGGTCTCCTCGGCGCATACGGTGGCGTAGCCGGTCGCGCGGATGCGGTCGGTGTCCTCGGGGTAGCCCGCGGCCGCGGCGGCCACGTCCAGGCGCGTGCCGGGAAGGTAGCTGCCCGTGCCGGTGATGGTGAGGTCGGTCAGGGTCACAGGGATGCCTCCGCATGGATTCGGTGGGCCCCGGGTGCGGGGTCCGGCTGCCGGGCCGGCAGGACGGCCGCGACATGGCGGTCGGGCCGGACCAGGACGGCACCCGCTCCCACGGGCAGCCAGGACGCCTGACGGCTCGTCAACGTGCCCTGGTGTACGGGCCTTTCGCCAGCCACCTCGGCAGGGAGCGCCCGTAGCGGGGCGGGGACTGCGGGGTGGTGGAGCAGCACGTGGTGGTCGCCGGGGGGCACCTGCCCGGGCAGGCGCGCGCCGACGTCGAGCCGGTGGGTCTCGCGGCGGGGCAGCGGCGCATCGGCGGGGCGCCCGTAGGTCGTGTAGAGCTGGCTCCACGCTTCCGCGACGCCCCCGAGCGCTTCGCGCACCCGGCGCTGGGCGTCGGCGCCCGTTGCGTCCCGCATGTCCTGGAGCAGACCGAGGACTCCGGTGGTCCGGGCCACGTCGGCCGCGGCCGCGCGCCGTTCGCGGGCGTAGTCGGCGAGCAGGTCGGTGCCGGCGCCGCGGCCGAGCGCCTCCAGACGCCAGGCGAGCGCGGCCGCGTCGGCGAAGCCGGTGTTCATCGCCTGTCCCCCGGCGGGGGAGTTGAGGTGGGCCGCGTCCCCGGCGAGGGCCGTGCGGCCCATCCGGAAGTGGTCGGCGAGCCGCTCGTGCACCTGATAGTGGGCCAGGCGGTCCACCGAGCCGAGGGCCAGCGTGTCGCCGAAGCCCAACTGGCCCACGGCGGCGGCGAATTCGGCTGCGCTCACCTGTGCGCCGCGGCCGAGCGACTGTGACGACACGGGGCCGGCGACCCGCACCGCGCCGCCGGGCAGCGGGAGCAGCGAGACGGCGCCGCCCGGGCCGATGTACATGGAGGAGGCGCCCGGCTCGGGCCGGTGCAGTGGCTGCCCCTCCGCCAGCAGGTAGCTCATGGGGTAGGTGACCCCGGGAAACGGGATCCCGAGTCCTTCGCGGACCGTGCTGCTCGCACCGTCGGCGCCGACCAGGTACGCGGCGCGCATCACCAAGAAGCCCTCAGGACCGGTCAGTTCGGCCTCGACATACGTGCCCGACGGGTCCTCGCGTTGACTGTTGTACTGCACGCCCCTGACCAGGCGGCCGCCGCAGGCCACGAAGGCGGCGGCGAGCACCTCCTCCACCTCGGGCTGCGGGACGTTGACGTAGTAGGGGAAGGGGGTGTCCAGGCCGGCGAACTCGACGGTGTGGACGGCCCCGTGGTGGGTGTGGAAGGAGACGCGCTCCTGGCGCACCCCGTGCCGCTCGACGGCGTCGCGCAGCCCGAGCGACTCCAGGGCTTCCAGGCTCGCCGCGTGGACCATGACCGCGCGGGTGCGGCGGTCGATATGCGGCGCGGCGTCGACCAAGGTGCACTCGACGCCCCGGGCCCGCAGTTCGCAGCCGAGCATCAGACCCGTGGGGCCGGCTCCGACGACCAGAACGTCGGTGGTGCCAAGGACCGCAGCGGCTCCAGCCTCGGTATGACGGTTCATCAGTTTCCCTCGCAGGTGACGGACTTGGGGATGGCCGGCCAGGTCATCGGGCGGCCGGCCGGTCTGCGGGTCCGCTGCCGGGCAGGGGGTTCCGGCAGCGGACCGCGCAGACGTCTCGCGGTGGTCCTGCTGATGCGCGGCGGGGGGTGAGGCGCTCAGTCGATGGCCGCGGCGGCGCGGCGCTTGACGAAGAGGGCCACCAGGGCGGCGACGGCCACCAGGATCAGGCCGTTGACGAGGATCGCCACGTTGATGCCGCCGAGCGTGGCGAGTTCCTGGGACTTGCCGTGCGCCGCACGGATCTGGGCGGTCGCGACGGCGCTCATGATCGGGATGCCGACCGTGATGCTGACCTGCTGGGTCAGCGTGGTGATGCCGGTGGCCAGGCCCTGCTGCTCATTGGGGAGGCCGGAGGTGGCCGTGACCATGAAGCCGACGATGGCGACGACGTGGCTGTAGCTGCTGAGGAAGGCGAGCGCCAGCACCGGGTAGAGCCAGCTGCGGCTGTCGCCGGCGAAGTACAGCGCGCCCACCGTGATGCCCTGAACGAGCAGGCCGCCCACCAGGACGGCGTGGCTGCTGCCGAGGGCGCCGATCCAGCGCGGCGCGGTGATGCCGCCGAGGAAGGCGCCGACACCGAGGACGCCGAAGGTCAGTCCGGTCGCCATGGCCGAGTAGCCGAGGACTTCCTGAAGGTACAGGGTGAGCAGGAAGATCATCGCGGTGAACCCGATGAAGGTGGCGGCGCCGCCGATGTTGCCCCAGGTGACGGTGCGGCGAGCCAGGATGCGCAGCGGTGCCAGAGGCTCGGGCGCCCGCAGCTCCACGAAGCCGAAGGCGACCAGGAGGACCACACCGATGCCGAGCGAGAGCAGCGTGGTGGAGCTGCCCCAGCCGTACTGGCCGGCCGAGGAGATGCCGTACACCAGGGCGATCAGGCCCGCGCTGACCGTGATCGCGCCGGGGATGTCGAGCTTGCCACCCTGGCGGGCCCGGCTCTTGCTCAGGAGCATCGGGGAGACCACGAGGAGCAGCACACCGATCGGCACGTTGATGAAGAAGCCCCAGCGCCAGCTCAGCACGTCGGTGAGCAGGCCGCCGACGACCGCGCCGCAGGTGAATCCGGCCGAGAGCATCGCGCCGTTGAGGCCCAGGGCCCGGTCACGCAGGGGCCCTTCGGGGAAGGACGTGATGAGCAGGGCGAGGCCGGCCGGGGTGACCATGGCGGTGGCCAGGCCCTGCGCGACGCGGGCCGCGAGCAGCGGACCCTGGGCGTCGACGAGGCCGCCGACCAGGGAGGCGAGGGTCAGCAGGCTGAGCCCTGCCAGGAAGATCCGGCGGGCTCCCACCATGTCGGCGATGCGGCCGAAGAGGAGGCTGAAGCCCGCCGCGCTGAGCGCGAAGGCGGTGGCGATCCACTGAAGGTTTTCCTGGGCGAAGCCGAGCTCCCGGCCGATGACCGGAACAGCCACGTTCATGATCGAGAAGTCCACGGCAAGGGTGAACTGGGCGCCGAGGAGCAGGACGAGGACGAGCGTCTGCCGCCGAGTCATCCGCTCGGGCGCCGGTTCCTTCGGCAGCTCCTGAAGCGTCCGGGTTTCCCCTGAACTGTTGACCGTTGACATGAGATGCCTTTCGCTTCCTGTCGGTTGATTCGTCCATGAGCCTCCGGGACAGCAGCCGTACCAGCCAGTACCCGCCTCTTCATATGGCTGCGTTGGGTACCACTGGCTGGGTCTGTCTCCCGCACGCCGACTGTGAATACGGTTCAGGACATGCCCACAAACACACAGGACGTCGTCAGCGAATACCTCCGGCGCGTCGGTAGCGGCGACATAGAAAGCGCCCTCGAACTCGTCGCGGAACCCATCGACTGGTTCACCCCCGGATCCACCGAACTCATTCCGTGGATGGGAAAGCGGACGACGCACGCGGAGATCCGTGAGTTCTTCAAGGCGGCCGGAGACAACATGACGGCCGAGGCCTTCGAGGTCACTCGCACCATCACGGTCGACCGGTTCGCCGTAGTGCTCGGACGACTTCAGTTCCGGGTCAACGCGACAGGGAAGAGCTTCTCCTCGGAATTCGCCCTCGAACTCCGCGTCACCGACGGCCTCATCGACCGCTACCACATGCACGAGGACAGCTACGCCATCTCGCTGGCCTTCCTCTGAGTCGAATCCGAAAGGCGAGCGCGCGGGAGACATTCATGTTCACCGAGAACGATTGCGACGTACTCATCGTCGGAGCGGGACCAACCGGCCTCACCGCGGCCTGCGAGCTGTTGCGGCGCGGTGTCCGGGTCCGCCTCATCGACCAGGCGCCCGGGGCGAGCGTGCACTCCAAGGCCATGCTGGTGTGGCCGCGGACGCTCGACATCCTGGAGGACCTGGGACTGGCCGACGGCGTGGACAAGTACGCCGTGAAGCTGCGCCAGATGACCTACTACTCGGAGAAGCGGCCGGTCAGCCGGATGCGCATGACCGAGGATCTGGCCCCCTTCTGCCTGCCCCAGCGCCTCACCGAGGAGATCCTCACCGACGGCCTCGCGGGCCTGGGCGGCACCATCGAACGGGAGGTCCGCCTCCTGGCGCTGCACGGAGTGGACTTCTCCGGCGCCATCACGCCGGGCCGGAACGTGACGGCCACCCTGGAACACGCGGACGGCACGGTCGAGCGGTTCACCGTTCCCTGGGTGATCGGCGCGGACGGCGCGACCAGCGTCGTGCGCAACCAGCTCGGTATCGCCTACGAGGGCGCGACGTACGAGAACCGCTTCCTCATCACCGACGCCAAGGTCGCGGACAATCCGCTGGACCCCGACGAGGTCCACTACTACCAGTCCAGGCTGGGTGTCCTCGCGATCGTGCCCCAGCCCTACGGCCTCTACCGGTTCTTCACCAACGCGCCGGCGGAGCTCGACGACGGCACCCTGGAGGACATGCAGCGCCTGGTGGACCTGCGCGGGCCCGGCGGGCTCAAGCTCGTCGACCCCGACTGGGTCACCACCTTCCGGGTGCACCGGCGCCGGGCCGCCTCCTTCCAGCTGAGCCGGGTCTTTCTGGCCGGCGACGCCGCGCACGCCCACAGCCCGATGGGCGGGCAAGGCCTCAACACCGGCATCCAGGACGCGCAGAACCTGGCCTGGAAGCTCGCCTCGGTCATCCGCGGCGACGCGCGGCCCGCACTGCTCGACTCCTACACGCCCGAGCGGGCCGCGGTCGCCGATGCGGTGGTGCGCGACACCGACCTCCAGACCCGGGCCGCGATGTGGTCCAGGAACAGCCAGGTCGCTCTGCGCGACGTCACCATGCGCACCCTGGACCGCACCCGCACCCTGGACCGCTATTACCTGCCGATCGCCGCAGGGCGACGGTGGGTGTACGACACCCCGCAGGACGACCAGGGCGCCAAGGGGCGTGCCGGCCGCACCAGTTGGTGTTCGATGAAGTCCACGCTGCGCCGCCACGCACGTGAAGGCGCCGCCCTGCCAAGGCAGTTGGCGGTTGACCTCGGCGTCGCCGGCCCCTCGGCCGACCCGGGCCTCCATACGCTCGTGGTGCTGCCGGACGCCCGCGGCGGAACGCGAGACCTGGCCGAAGCGGTGCGCCACCTGGCCGCCCCCTGGCGGGCCCAGGTCCGGGTGGTCGACGCCGCCGCCGTCCGGACCGGGACCCGACGCCGCAAGCCGGCCCTGGCCGATCGAGCCGCCCGCGAACTGCACTGCAAGCGGGCCGGCTTCCACCTCGTCCGGCCGGACGGGCACATCGTCCTGCACGGCCACCGCGAGGAACTCGACGAACTGCACCAGATGCTCGACCGCCTTTTCATCCGCCGCGACGAACCCATCGTGGACTCCCGCACCGATTCTCCTGTGGAGGAAGACATGTCCGCTCCGAGCCAGTACGTTCCGCCCGCCCACATCGTCGGAGACGGCACGCACAAGGTGATCGTGCTGCACTCACTGTTCGGCGGGCACGAGTCCTTCCGCACCTGGTGGCCCTACCTGGACGGGACGCGCTACAGCTACGCGTTCATGGACGCACGGGGTTTCGGCAAGGCGCTGGACGCGGCCGGGACGTACAGCACCGACGAAATCGCCTCGGACGTGCTCTCCCTGGCCGACAGCCTGGGCTGGCAGGAGTTCTCCCTGATCGGGCACTCCCTCGGCGGACAGCCCATCCAGCAGGTCCTGCTCAAGGCGCCGCACCGGGTGCGCAAGCTGATCGGGCTCAGCCCGGTCCCGGCAAGCGGCATGCCGATACCCGACTCCGACTTCCCGCTGTTCGCCGAAGCGGCCCACAAGGTGGAGAACCGTCGCATCATCATCGACCTCACCACCGGTAACAAGCTCACGCCCACCTGGGTCGACGCCTGGGCCGAGGCCTCGATGAAGCAGGTCGGCCCGGTCGCCTTCCGCAGCTACCTGGACTCCTTCCGCACCACCGACTTCTCGGCGCGGATCACCGGCGCCGATGTGCCCGCCCTCGCGGTCGTCGGCGAGAACGACCCCGCTGTCACGCCGGACGCCATGAACGAGACGTGGATGAAGCACTACCCCAACGCCGAACTGGCGGTCATCGGCAACTCCGGCCACTACCCCATGGTGGAGACCCCGGTCGCGCTGGCGACCCTCCTCGAGAACTTCCTCGCCAAGTAGTCACCGCCCCCTGGCGGCGATTCGCGGCGCGGAAGACGCGGCGGAGGTCCGGCGGCGCACCCCCTGTCGGTTGCCCGGACCTCCGCCGCCTCCCTGTGCCACCCACCCCCTGACCCTGGAGCTATGCCATGCCCAAACTCCCCGACAGCGTGCTTTCGTGCCACGACGTCAATGGAAAGCTGCTGCCCGATTCCGTGCTGCGGTACGCGTTCGACCAACTCCTCACCAATAACGGCTACGTCCACCTGGTCAATGTTCCCGAGAGCTTCGACCACGTCGCCTTCCTCAAGGAGATGGGGGAATTCCAGCCCACTCCCACCGGCGCCGTCGTCGGCGACCTGAAACCCGAAGCGGGAATGGAGGACGTCTACCATGCACAGAATCACCGCTCGCTCCTTCCGCACACCGAGGGGTACGAATACGAGGGGATACCCCCGCAATTCCTCGCCCTGTGGTGCGTGACGCCGGCGTCGGGACCGGGCGGCGAAACCACACTGCTCGACTCCCGGCCGCTGCTGTCCCGGCTCACCGAGGACGAACACCACGGCTTCCTCACCACCCCCTACCGGTGGAAGTCCACCGAGGGCCTGGCCCGGCACGGCGTCGAGAACACCGCCACCCACCCGGTTCTCGAGGAGTACGCGGGCCACGTGATCCTGCGCTACTCGCACAACAACCTCATCGTCCCCGAGGGCGACGAGGCAGCCGTCCAACTCCTCGCCTTCTGCGGCCAGTTGTACGAGGAGAGCCACACCGCGGTGAGCTACGCGCCCCGCGACATGGTGGTGTGGAACAACTGGCGGATGCTGCACTCCCGCAACGCCTTCGAGGACCCCGCGCGCCACCTCAAGCGCGTCCAGATCGCAGCCCCCATCGCGGGCTGAACCACCATGGACTGGCAGACCGTATGCGCACTCCTGGCCGTAGCCGCCGCCGCAGGCTGGATCGACGCCGTCGTCGGCGGGGGCGGCCTGCTCCAGCTGCCGGCCCTCCTCATCGGCGGCGCGTCCCTGCCGGTGGCTTCCGTCCTCGGCACCAACAAACTGGCCGCGACCCTCGGCACCCTGGCCGCCGCCCTGACCTACCAGCGCCGCCACCCCGCGGACCTGAGGGCCGTCGCCACCGGCGGCGCCGCGGCGGTGACGGCATCGGCCGGCGGTGCCCTCGTCGCCACCTGGATCTCCTCGGACTTCCTGCGCCCCTTCGTCCTCATCGCCCTGATCGGCGTCGCCGTCTTCGTCCTCCTTCGCCCTCAGTTCGGCCGCTCCGAACCGGCCGAGGCGGCCGTCACGGCGCCGGCCAGGCGTCGGGCGGCCCGCCTGGTGCTCGTCGCGGGCGGCGCCATCGGCTTCTACGACGGCCTGGTGGGCCCCGGCACCGGCACCTTCCTCATCATCACCTTCACGACCCTGCTCAGCCTGGAGTTCATCAAGGCCCTCGCCACGGTCAAGATGATCAACGTGGGGACCAACCTCGGCGCCCTGCTCGTCTTCGCCCTCCAGGGCCACGTGCTCTGGGCCCTCGGCCTGGCCATGGCCGTCTTCAACGTGGCGGGCGCGCTCGTCGGCGCACGCATGACACTCGCCCGGGGCAGCGGCTTCGTGCGTGTGGTGCTGCTCGCGGTCGTCGCCGTCATGGTGGTCCGCCTCGGGTATGCCCAGTTCGCCTGAGGAGAGCGCCGCCGTCGTGCGCAACGCCCCGCCCCGTGCAACCCAGTTCAAGGAAAGTCACCTATGAAGATCCTGATCTCCGGCGGAGCCGGATACATCGGCAGCACCATCGCGTCCGCCTGCCTGGACGCCGGAATCACCCCCGTTCTCCTCGACAGCCTGATCACCGGCCGACGTGAGTACACCGAGGGAAGGCTGTTCTACGAGGGAGACATCGCCGACGGCACTGTCGTCGACCACATCTTCGCCGACCATCCCGACATCGAAGCGGCCGTCCACTGCGCGGCCCTCACCGTCGTCCCCGACTCGGTCAGCGATCCGCTGGGCTACTACATCGCCAACGTCACCAAGAGCCTGTCCTTCGTGACCCATCTGCTGCGCAACCGGTGCGGCCGGCTGATCTTCAGCTCCTCGGCCTCGCTGTACGAACCGGGCGAAGACTTCAGCGTCGACGAGTCCTCACCCATCAGCCCGCAGAGCCCGTACGGCCGCACGAAGGCCCACTGCGAGGCACTGTTCGCCGACGTGTCCGCGGCCCACCCCCTGCGCACCCTGTCCCTGCGCTACTTCAACCCGATCGGAGCCGACCCCTGGATGCGGACCGGCCTCCAGTACGCCCGCCCCTCGCACGCCCTGGGCAAGATGCTCGAAGCGCGTGAAGCCGGGACGCCGTTCATCGTCACCGGGACCGACTACGCGACCAGGGACGGCTCCGGGATCCGCGACTACATCCACGTGTGGGACCTGGCCGCCGCCCACGTCCAGGCGCTGCGGAACTTCGACACCATCCTCACGGGCGCGGCGGACACCCCCCGTTCCACCGCCATCAACCTCGGCACCGGGCGGGGCACGACCGTCTTCGAGCTCCTCGACGCCTTCAACGAGGTCACCGGCGCCCAACTGACCTCACGCGAGACCGGCCGACGCCCCGGGGATGTCGCCGGGGCCTACGCGCGCAGCGAGCGGGCCGCCGAACTGCTGGGCTTGAAGCCCGAGTTCACGCTCCGCGACGCCATCCGCCACGCGCTGCAATGGGCTCCGATCCGGGAGGGGATGCTCGAAGGCGCGGCCGCCCAGCACTGCGTCGGTCCCTGACCTGCTCGTGCTCGACGAAGGGCTTCCTCCTCCAGAGGGGAGCGATGCAGCGATGCATACGTATGGGCGCACCCGCAGTCCGGCCTCCAACTGCTGGCCTGCGAGGGGGCCGGCCTGTGAGGGGCCGTTCCTCCCTTAGCCTTGGGCGTGCAGACCGTGCGCCTGATGTGGGCCGACCAGAGAGCTGGACCTGAAGTTGGACGTTTCATCAATGCCGAGCACTCCTCGGAAGGACGGGAGCATGATCGGCCTGTTCTGGGTGACCGAGGAAGACGTCCACCTGGGGCTGCCACCAGCCGCGCGGATGACAGGCGTATCCATATCCCCCAGCGGGGTGCGACGCGTCGGCCCTGATGAACGCGTGTGGACGTGGCCGGAAGTGACGGACCTACAGGTGGACCAGGTGCCGGTCCGCTCGGCCGTGGTGCGGTGGGCGACCCGCGCCGCGACTTTCGCCGCTGCCGCCCTGGACGCCTGGGTTCCCGGCACTCCCGCGGAGATGACCGTGGCGGTGAGCTCGGGTACGCACCGGACCGAAGTGCCGGTCTTCTCCGCTGCGGCCACGGCGTACACCCAGCGCGAAGTCGACCTCTCGCACGCGCTGCTCGCCCACTTCGTCCGGGGCACCGCATCGCCCGCCCTCCTGACGGACTGGTGGAAGGAAACCCGACCGGTGGGAGTCCTGCGGTCGCGTCAGCGCGAAGACCTCCTCGAATACTGGGCCGCCCCGCTTCTCTCGTAGCCCCGCAGCAGGCGAGGCCGCGCCCCGTACTTCCTCAACAGCGCCCACCTGCGCGGCAACCGGGCCCCGCCCGGTGTTTGAATACACCGGTGATCAACGGCATCGAGCGGCTGCGCGTCTTCGTCAACCCAGAGGGGCGCCACGGCAACATCCTTGCGGTGGTCCGCGATGGCGCCGCGGTCCCGGACGAGGCGTCGCGGCAGGCTCTGGCGCGGGAACTCGGCTTGAGTGAGACGGTGTTCGTCGACGACATGCAAACCGGGGCCGTCGACATCTTCACTCCCGGCTTTCGCCTGCCTTTCGCCGGCTACCCGCTGATCGGCGTGGCCTGGCTGCTCGCACTCGAACACCTCATCCTCCCGGTCGGCAAGGTCGCCGCCCGTCACGAGCACGGTCTTACCTGGATCACCGCGCGAGCCGAGTGGGCGCCACAGCGGACGCTGAGACAGCACGCGTCCGCCGACGTCGTCAGCACACTCGCCATCCCCGAGCCAGGTGAATGGATCTATGCCTGGGCCTGGGAGGACGAGGAGGCCGGCCACGTCCGAGCCAGGGGCTTCCCCGGCCGGGGTGACGGCATCGACGAAGACGAAGCCACGGGCGCCGCCGCCTTGCTCCTCACCCATCAGCTGCAACGCCCGCTGACGATCACCCAGGGCCGCGGATCCCAGCTCCTCACCCGGCCGCTACCGCATGGCCTGATCGAACTCGGCGGCAGGGTGTGCACCGAAACAGAGCCGCCCACCGCGCCGACCGCCGCCACCGATCGATAGCAGAGGTGCCGTCCAGTCCAGGGGCCTCGTACCAGGCACGGTTCGGGCCCTCCCGGACGCATGGCGAAGAGCGAGGCACGGGCCTTCCCCGTCTGGCCGAACGGCCAGCGGCGAGGTGATCTCCGCGACCAACTGCCGCGCCTCGTAGGTCTCATCGGCCGCCTCATGATGGGTGAGAGGCGGCAGCCGCACGGCCTCTCGCGCCTTGACACGCGTGAGGGGCCAAGGGGGTCATGAAGTCCTCTCGGCGGGTTCGGCCGCCGTTCCCGTCGCGGTGTTGACGGCGTTCGCCACCTCCCGCACCCATGGTGTCCTGACGACCCCATAGTGCGTGGTGTCCAGCTCGTGGAAACCGTCGAGCAGCGTCAGCCGCTCCTGCCACAGCCGCCGTTGCTCCTCCGGGGAGCCCAGCACCGGCAGACCGTCCACCGGGTGGGATGCGAGCCACAGGTGGCTTGGCGTGCGGGTGAGCCGGGGTGGCTGGTGGTGGGCCATGGCGGCTACGTTGGCCCGGCAGCAGCGCGCCAGACGTTCGGCGTACGCCAGCGCCTCCGGGCTCGGGCCGGTTCCGGTGCGGCGCTCGTCCGTGCCGTCCTGTCCGGGGCCGCTGTGGCTCAGCTCGTGTGCGAACACCGCCGCGTACCGCGCTTCGTCGTACGCCAGGAAGTGCGGCGCGGCGTTCGGCGGGGGTGGGTCGAGGAGTTGGAGCCCGGCGGCCGGGTGGCCGGCTGCCTCCGCCTCTGCGGCCACGGCGTGTGCCACCCAGGCGCCGAACGACCAGCCCGCGAGGTGCCAGCGCCACTGGCCGTGCGGGAAGCGTGCACCCAGTGCGGCGTGGTAGTGACGGGCCCGCTCGGCCAGCGACCAGGAAGGCCGGTCGGGGGTGCGCAGCGCGGGGTCGGCGATCAGACAGACCGTCAGGTGCGGGTCGAGGCCCGACACGAGTGCACGGTACGCCTGGACGTCACCGCCGACCGGATGGATCAGGCACATCACATCGCTCCCGGTGCCCTCCTGCCACACCTCGACGGGCACCTGGTCCGCAGGGGGAGCCGCGCCGGGATCGGCGGCCTCGGTCTTCTCGATGAGGGCCAGCACGCCGTTGAGGCTGATGCGATGGCCCAGTTGGGAGAGTTCGAGGACGACGCCGTAGTGCTGCTCGACCTTGGCGACGAGGTCGAGCATGGTCAGCGAATCCACGCCGTGGTCGTACAGCGAGACCGCCGGATCGATCTCGTCAAGCCCCAGCCAGCCGCACAGCCAGCCACTGAGCCGGGCGGCGATCGCTTCCGGTCGTGCCGCGACCGCGTCCTGCGTGACGTGCGCGCCCCTTGCGCGGGACGCCGTGTTCGGCGCGGCCGACGGAGCGTAGAAGGCGCGGGCCCGCTCGATGTCGGTGGTGGACACCAGAAGGTGCGGAAGCTGGAGCTGCATCGCCCGCGCGAACAGCCGCTGCCCCTCCTTGACCGCAAGACCGACCGCGAGGTGTTCCTGGTGGCGGGCGTCCGACCGCAGGGCGTCCCGGGCCATGCCGACCTCGCTCCAGATGTCCCAGCTGATGCCGATCCGCAGCGTGGTGGCGGTGTCGGTGGCGGTGGCGTCCGAGCGGTACCGGGCGAAGCCGTCAAGAACGCCGTTCGCGGCCGCGTAGTCGAACTGGCCGACCCCGCCGTACTGCGCGGCCATCGATGAGCAGTACGCCGCGAAGCCCGGCCGGTAGTGCTCGATCAGCCGCTCGACCAGGAGCGCGCCGCGCAGCTTGGCGGCCGTGGCCCGCCGCATCGCCACGGAGTCGCGCCGGGAGATCAGGCCGCCGCCCGCCGAGCCCGCGGCATGCACCACGCCGTCGATCCCGCCGGCTCCTGAGGTGTGCGAGGCGACCCGGGCGAGGATCGCATCGAGCGGGTCCTCGGCCAGATCGGCTTCGACCAGCTCGACGCGGTCCGCCCACTGCGCGAGATCCTCGGGCAGCCGCGCGCTGCGGGAGAGCAGCACGACCCGGCACTCGGAGTGCGCGAGGAGCCACGCGGCCAGGGAACGGCCGATGCCTCCCGTGCCGCCGATGACGAGATACGTGGCCGGCGCGGCGGGCAGCGCAAAGGGCGCGGTCGCGACGGGGGCGGGCACGGGCAGCAGGGCCTGCCGCCACCAGTAGCCGTGCCGCAGCGCGAGGCGCCGGGGCAGTTCCGTCGCGGCGTCGGCCCCGGAGAGCAGCGCCGCCAGCGCCCCACTCCAGTCGGCCGGGTCCGCGACGGGCAGGTCCACCCAGTGTCCTGCGAGGGCACACTCCTGTGGCGCCACTTCTCCGGCGCCCACGAGCAGCCCCAACTCCGGGCGGCGTACGGCGTCTTCGGCCGGCTGCGTCCCGTACGAAAGCCACCAGGTCCGCAGCCGCACCGGCCGCGACGACTCGCCGACCGCCCGCAGCAGGGCGGCCGGGGTGTCCAGGCACGCCCAGCGGGCGCGCTCCATCGCCTCCTCGCCGATCGGGCCGGCCACGGACAGCGGAAGGGCGTGCAGCCAGTCGACTGCGACCTCGTGCGCGTCGGTCGACGCGGGGGCCAGCACGTCGAGCAGCTGCCGTACTGAATCGGGGTCAGTCGGGTTCAACTGATAGATGTCGTGCGCTAGTTGGGCGAAGGCGTCCGCAGCGCTGACGCGTACCACCCGGTCGTAAGCCGCTTCGAAGGGGGCCAGCGTGTCGGGCGGCAGCGGGGTGGCGGTCATCGCCACCAGCACTCCCGCTGTTCGTGGCCCGGCCGCGGTGACGGCACGGCTCAGCCGGACCCAGTGCGGCTGGTGCAGCCAGTCGGCCTCGGGCAGGCGCTGCGGCCTTCCACCGTCCTCGGCCGGGGCGGTGGCGCGTTCGAAGTCGTACTCGGCGAGCGCGAAACTCGGCGGCGGCAAGTCCCAGGGGGCCTGCGCGGCTCCGGCGGGCCAGCGGACCGGCCGGCCGGCCAGCCACGCCGTCACCACATCATCGGCCGTGTGCTCCTCGGCGCGGCACTCCTCCCCGCGCGCCGCCGCCACCTCGACGCCGGACACCGTACGCAGCCAGGCCACCGCTGCGGACGCGTCGGCGCAGACCGCCGCGGCCCGCAGGCGGCGCGCGGGCCGCCCCGCCTGGAGATGGCGGAGCACCAGGGCGTACGTCTCGGGCCGTGCCTGAAGGTAGTCGGCGATGCGGGCGGCGTCGGCGCGCAGCCCGGCAACGCTGGTGCTGGACAGCAACAGGCAGGCAATGAGGGGTAGTTGGGGATCGCCCTCCTCCCGTGGTTCGTCCGCTTCGAGCACCAAATGGGCATTGGTGCCGCCGATGCCGAAGCTGCTCACCGCGGCCACCCGGGGCCGTCCCGCGGGCCAGGGCACGGCCGCGGTCGGGACGAAGAACGGCGCCGTGTCGGAGCCGATCTGCGGATTGAGCGCACGGAAACCGACGTTGGGCGGGATCAGCCCGTGATGGACGGCGAGTGAGGCCCGTACGAGACCCACCACTCCCGCCGCGGCGCCCAGGTGGCCGATCTGGCTCTTCACCGAGGTCAGGGCGCACCGGTCGGCCTCGGCCAGGTCGAACGCCTGGCGCAGCGCGCCGACCTCGACCGGGTCGCCGAGCTGGGTGCCCGTGCCGTGCGCCTCGACGTACCCCAGGTCGGCGCTGTCGCGGCCACTGCGGCGCAGCGCGGCGCGGATCACCTCGCGCTGGCCCGGCAGCGAGGGTGCGCTGTAACTGAGCTTGCCCGCACCGTCGTTGTTCAGTGCCGATCCCGTGACCACCGCGTACACGGTGTCGCCGTCGCGCCGCGCGAGGCGCAACGGCTTGAGCACCACCACACCGACACCGCTGGCGCCGATCGTGCCGTCGGCGTCGTCACTGAACGGCCGGCAGTGACCGTCCCGGGAGAAGATGTGCTGCGGGCGGTACGCGTAGCCGTCCGTGAGGAGCGTGTCGACGAGTACGCCGCCCGCCAGCATGACATCGGCCTCGCCCTGACGCAGCAGGCCCGCCGCGACGTGCACGGCGACCAGTGAACTGGCGCACGCTGCCTGCACGGTGAACGCGGGGCCCGTCAGATCGAGGTGGTAGGCGACCTTGGTGGTGAGGAAGTCCTTGTCGTGGTGGAGCGCCAGCTGGAAGCCGTCCGGCAGTTGCTCCGGTTCGGCCTCGCGCAGCAGGGACTGGAAGTAGGTGTTCTCGCCGCAGCCGGCGACGAGCCCGATGCGCTGCCCGGACGGGTCCGCGATCCCGGCATGGGCCAGCGCCTGCACGGAACTCATGAGCAGATGGCGCTGCTGCGGATCCATCAGCCGCGCCTCCTGGCGGCTGATGCCGAAGTGCTCGGGGTCGAAGGAGAGGAGCCCCGACATCTGACTGCGGGCGCCGACCAGTCCATCGGCCGCCTCGAAGTGCTCCACACCGCGTGCGCCGGTGCGCACCATTTCCCAGAAGGAGGCGAGGTCGTCGGCGCCCGGCAGCCGTACGGCCATGCCGATGACGGCGATCGGTTCGTCCGCCGCGGCGTGCGGAGGACGGCCCGTGTCGGTCGTGCACCGCGCACCGTCCAGGAACCCGGCGAGGCGGCGGATGGTGACGTGCTCGAACAGGTCGGGGACGGCGAAGCGCAGATCGGGCTCGGCGGTGCAGCGCAGCTGGAAGCGCATCAGATCGAGGCTGGAGGCGCCCGCGTCGAAGAAGCGCTCATCGGGTGCGACGGTGCGGCCGAGCACCTCGCCGAGCAGTTCGGTGAGCCGGGCCTCGCGTGGCGACAGGACCTGCGGGTCCGGGGAGGCGGATGACGGCAGTTCGTCACCGGGCGCGGTCAGGGCCGCGCGGCGGTCCAGTTTGCCGCTCGGTGTGAGCGGCAGCCTCGCCAGGCGCCGGAAGCGGTCGATCCGTACGTATGGCGGCAGCAGCGGCGCCAGATGGCGTGTCAGCTCCGCGCCGGTGGGGCCCGGAGCCGGGGCCTGGGCTGTGGGTGTCGCGCCGAACTCCAGGCAGGCAACGAGGCGTTCACCGTCCCGTACCACCACCGCGTTGACGACGTCGGGGTGGCGCAGCAGTGCCGCCTCGACCTGGCCCAGTTCCAAGCGGTGGCCGCTCAGCTTGATCTGTTGGTCGTCGCGGCCCTGATAGTGCAGCAGGCCGTCCCGGTCGAAGCGGGCCAGGTCGCCGCTGCGGTAGAAGGTTCCCAGGCCGGGCAGGTCGACGAAGCGCTCCGTGTTGAGCCGCGCGTCGCCCAGATAGCAGGGCGCGGCCATCGGGCCGCCGATGAGCAGCCGGCCGGTTCGGCCCGGCGGTAGGGGTTGGTCCGCCTCGTCGACCACCCGGAGCCAGGCAGCCGTCACCGGCCTGCCGATGGCCGGGCGCTCCGGCCACTGCGCGGGGTCGCCCTCCAGACAGAGGCCGCTGACCACATGGGTCTCGGTCGGCCCGTAGTGGTTGAACAGGCGGGCTCCGGGCAGCCTGGCGAACCAGCGGCGGATGGCGTCGGTGCACAGCAGTTGCTCGCCCGCGGTGACCACTTCGCGCAGCCGGGAGGGGTAGCGGCCGAGCCGTACGCCGTGCTCGGCGAGCAGGTTCAGGGCCACGTACGGCAGGAACAGGCGCTCGGTACCGGCCGCTTCGAGCTGGTCGAGCAGCGCGGGCGCGTCGTGGCGCCACTGCGGGTTCACCACATGCAGCGCACCGCCGCCGCACAGCGTGGTGAAGATCTCCTGGAAGGAGACGTCGAAGGACAGCATGGAGAACTGCTGAGTGACGGCGGGGGCCCGCAGGTCCCCACAGTCGCGCTGCCACTGCAACAGGTTGCACAGCGTCCGGTCGGACACCTGTACGCCCTTGGGGGTGCCGGTGGAGCCCGAGGTGAACAGCGTGTACAGCGGACGCAGGCCGTCGTGCGGCGGCAGGGCGGGGACGGCCGCTGGAAGGCGGTCCATCGAGGAAACCGGGTGACGCGGCAGACCGCTCGGTGCGATGGCGTCGAGAGCGTCCGCGTCCTGAGGGGCCACCAGTACGCACAGGGGCTCCACTTGGGACAGGATCTGCCGCAGCAACTCCTGCGGATAGGCGGGATCGAGCGGCACGATGGTCAGGTTCAGCCGGGCCAGTGCCAGCAGCGCCACCACGTGCTCCGCCGATGGCTGGAGGTACAGGGCGACACTGCGCGGGTCGCTGTCTCCCGGCTCCAGCGGGTGGAGTCGCTGGAGCTCGGCGGCGAACGCGCCTGCCCAGGCGTCGAGTTGGGCGTACGTGAGCGTGCGGCCCGCGTGCACCAGCGCGGGCGCGTCGGGTGTGCGCCGCGCCTGAAGGGCGAAGCCCTCGGCGACCGTGGCATGGGCGAGGGGTGCCGGCTCGGCGCGTCCCGGCTCGGGCAGTTGACGGCGGAACGGTGCCACCAGCTCGGACAGGGGACGGTCGACGCCGTCGGCGAGCGCCTCGATGCCGCGCTCGAACAGCGCGGCCAGCGCCGTCACTTCGGCGGCGTCGAAGTGGCCGGCGTCGTACTCCCACAGGCAGTCGAAGCCCGTCGCCCGCTCGACCACCGTCAGGGTCGCAGGACACTTCGCGTCGACCGGTGCCCGCCACTGCGGACGGACGTCGCAGCCGGGCAGCGCCAGGGTGTCGTAGTCGGTGTTCTCCAGGACGAACATGAAGTCGAACGGCGTGGTGCCGGCCGGCCCTGTCAGATCGGCGACGACGTCGGCGAGGACGACGTCCTGGCGGTCCAGGACGGCTTGCGTGGCGGCGCCGTACCGCAGGAGCTGGGAGCGCAGGTGCTCGCGCGGGGCCACGGCCAGGGGGAGCAGCACGGTGTTGGCGAACATGCCGATGCTGGACTCGAAGTCCTGCACGGGCCGGTTGGCCACCGGCGCGGCGATCCGGGGCCGGGTGCGGCCCGTCACCCCGTACAGGCTCCAGGCGTAGACGCCCAGGAGGAGTTGGAAGCGGGTGAGTCCGAGGTCGCCGCAGAGCCGGTCGAGCGCGGTGCGACGGGCCGTGTCGAGGGAGGTGTGCAACAGCCGCCCCGTGGGGCCGTCCGACGGGTGGACCGGCTCCAGGGGAGCCGGGTCCGCACCCGCCGGGTCGTGCAGCAAGTCGGCGTACAGGGCTGCCAGTTCGGACCGCTGGGAGCGATAGGCGTCGCGGCTGAACCACTCGGACTGCCAGCGGGCGTAGTCGAGCGGCGTCGGCGCCGGTCGCGTGATTGCCTCTCCCGCGCTGCCGACGGCTGCCGCGTAGTCGGCCGACACCTCGCCGAACAGCACGTTGAGCGACCAGCCGTCGACCGCGATGTGATGCATGCGCAGATACAGTTCGCCGCCGCCCGGACGGGGCAGCCAGCACGCCTGGAACAAGTGGGGCCGTGCCAGGTCGAAGGGCGTGGCGAACAGCCGGTCGGCGAAGGCTCTTCGCCCTGCCGCGTCGCGGAGGGCCGCCGCCGGGGGCTCGGTCCACGGGTCGTACGGCTCGTTCACCGTCTGGAGCAGCCCCTCGGGCGTGGCGGTGAAGGAGGTGCGCAGCGCGGGGTGGCGGGCCACGAGGCGTCGCAGCGTGTCGCGCAGCGCGGTGGTGTCGACGGCGCCCTCGACGCGGAAAACCATCGGCACGCTGTACGCGAGGGACGCCGGATCGCGCTGCTGTAGGAGCCACAGCCGCTGCTGCTCGGAGGTGGCGGGCGCGGTGCGCGGACCCGCCGCTTCGGTCGGCGCCGGTGCGGGTATCTCGGGGTAGGGGGAAGGGGTTGCCTCCGTCGCTGCCGCCAGCTCGGCGAAGTCGGCCCGCAGGACCAGGGACGGCGGCAGTTCGCAGCCCCAGAGACGGCGCGCCTCGAAGCGCAGCCGCAGCGCCTTGAGCGAGTCGCCGCCACAGGCGATCCAGCGGTCGGTGAGGTGCAGGCCCTCGGTGTCCAGGATCCGTTCCGCGAGGGCGAGAACCTCCCGCTGCCGGGCGGTGCGGACGGCACGGGTTGGGGCGGCTGTGGTGCGCCGCCAGGGTGTGACGTGGCGCCGCAGCAGGGCCTCCCGGTCGACCTTGCCGTTGGCGTTGAGCGGGAACTCCTCGACCAGGTAGGCCCGGTGGGGGCGCATGTACGCGGGCAGGGCGGCGTCCAGGTGCCGGTGGAAGTCGTCGAAGGTGAGCTCGGAGCCGGGGATGAGATAAGCGAGCAGTTCGTTGACGCCGTTTCCGTCACGGCGGGTGCACACATACGCCTGGCGCACCGCGGGGTGCGTCACGATCCGGCGCTCCAGCTCGCCCGGTTCGATGCGGAAGCCCCGCACCTTGACCTGGCGGTCGGCGCGCCCGACGTACTCGACGTGCCCTGTGGCGTCGAGCCGGACCAGATCGCCGGTGCGGTAGTGGCGCACCGGCGTGCCGTCGGGCCGCTCCAGGGTGACGAAGCGGCGTGCGGCCTCCTCGGGGAGGTTGCGGTAGCCGATCGCCAACGCCTCACCGGCCAGGCACAGTTCGGCGGTCTCGCCGGGCTCGGCGGGACGGTGACCTTCGGCCAGCACGAGGGCCTCGGTGCCCGGCAGCGCCCGCCCGATGGGCACCACATCGCCCGCGAAGTCCCGGGGCACGGGGTGACACAGCGCGAACGTGGTGGCTTCCGTGGGGCCGTAGACGTTGTAGAGCTGGGTGGCAGCGGTGACATTGGAGGCGTACCAGCGGCGGATCAGTCGGGCGTTCAGCTGCTCTCCACCCACCAGCACCTGGCCGATGCCGGCGAAGCAGTGCGGCACCTGGTCGACCACCGCGTTGAACAGCGCGACGGTGACGAAGAGGGTGTCGATGCGCAGCCGCTCCAGTTCGGCCGCCAGGACGTCGGGTGTCTGCGCCGTTTCGTCGTCGACGATCACACAGCAGCCGCCGGTCAGCAGCGGCACCCAGACCTCGAAACTGAGCGCGTCGAAGGCGGGGTTGGACAGGCACGAGTAGCGGGCGCCTTCAGGCAGAGCGATGTAACCGGGCTGGGCGAGGCGCAGGATTCCGGCGTCCCGCACCTCGACGCCCTTGGGCAGCCCTGTAGTGCCCGAGGTGTAGAAGACGAAGGAGACCGGTGCGGCGCCCTTCGGCACGGTGTGCGGGTCCGACGCGGTCAAGTCCACATCGCCGCAAAGGAGTTCGTTGACCGGCAGGGGCCGCACGCCCCTGGGAAGTCCCTCCGGTGCGACCGCGCCGTGGAGCACCGCCACGCTCGCCGAGTCGGTCAGGATGTGGTGTTGTCGCTCGGTCGGGCTCTGCGCGTCCAGGGGAACGACCACCGCGCCCAGGCGCAGGATCCCGAGCATGGCGCAGACCAGCTCCCAGGAGCGCGGCAGACAGACCGCCACCGCCTGTCCCGGCCGCACGCCGTGCCGGTGCAGGGCGTCGGCGACGGCCGCGCTCGCGGTGTCGAGGCGCGCGTAGTCCAGGGTGTGTTCGCCGTCGATGACCGCGGGGGCGGACGGGTGGCGGCGAGCGCGGTGGAGTACGGCGGCGGCGAGACCGGGGTCGGGGAAGTGCGGTGCGGCGCCCATCAGTTCTCCCGTGCGGAGCCGGCGGCGGTCCGTGTGGTGGTCTCCCGAACGGAGCCGGCGGCGGCGGTCCGTGTGGTGGCCGGCAGCGGGCGGGGTTCGGCCAGGCCCGTCAGCTCTGCCTCGATCGCCGCGGCCACCCGCAGTACCGCTTCGGACTCCAGCATCTCCCAGTGGTCACACCGCACCCGCTCCACCAGGTAGTCGCCTTCCGCGCGACGGCGCCAGAAGCCCCGCACCTCCTCGAGCAGGGGTCCCGGCGCGCCTTCGACGGCCTGCATCAGGACCGTGCGCGCGGGTGTCGGTGCCGGTATGTGGGAGGCGGCCGTGAGCCGGTTGTGGTTGTAGATGTGGAAGTACTGTGCGATCTGCCGGTCCTCGATGCCGGGGTACATCCCGTTGAACTTGACCAGCTTGTCGCGGAACTCCGCCATGTCCACCGGCGCGACGGCGGCGCGGCGCCCCGGATCGTCGGTGCCCTGCGTGTCGAGCAGCACCACGCTCACTCGGTCGTGCCCCGCCGCGGCGAGGAGGCGCCCCATCTCGTGGGCGACCAGACCGCCGTACGAGAGGCCCGTGAGGACGAGCGGTGCGTCGAGCAGCGGGGTGAGGAGTTCCACGTACGAGGCGGCCATGGCCTCGACCGTCGGCAGGAACGACTCACCCGGGTTGACGCCCGGCGACTGGATGCCGTGGACGCCCACGGAGTCCGGCAGCGCCTTGGCCAGCGAGAGGTAGCAGAAGGCGGTGCCGCCCGCCGGATGGACGCAGACGACCCGGGCGCCCCCATCTCCCGCGCGGAAGTCGAGAAGGTTGCTCGGCGGCGCCCCCGACGCGCCCCGGCGCAGCCTTCCGCCCAGATCCTCGATGGTCGGGTGCAGGAGGACGTCGCGGACCGACAGGTCCTCGCCGAAGGCCTCCCGGACCGCGTGGGCCAGTTTGATGGCGGAGATGGAGGTGCCGCCGATGTCGAAGAAGTCGTCGCGGATGCCCATCTCGGGCCGCAGTAGCAGGTCCTGCCATATCTGATAGAGCGTCAGCTCGATGTGGTCGCGCGGAGTCGCCTGGTTCACCTGGGCGGGGAGGCTGGTGTGCGCCAGAGCCAGAAGCGCCGCGCGGTCCAGCTTCCCGTTGTCGGTGACCGGCAGCCTCGGCAGCTCGACGAAGACCGCGGGGATCATGTGGCCCGGCAGGCGAAGGGCGAGCGCGGCACGCCACTCGGCCACCCGCCGCGGCGCCGCGTCGCCCACCCCGACGGCGGCCACCAGCCGCGGTTCACCGGCGGCGTCACGATCGGCGAGGACCGCGGCTTCGCGCACGCCCCGCTGTTCGAGGAGCGTCGCCTCGATCTCGCCCAACTCGATCCGGAAGCCGCGCAGTTTGACCTGGTGGTCGCGGCGGCCGACGTAGAGCAACTGGCCGTCGGGCAGCCAGCGGGCGATGTCACCACTGCGGTACATGCGCGCGCCGGGCACGAACGGGTCGGGCACGAACCGCTCGGCCGTCAGCTCCGGCCGGTTCAGATAGCCGCGGGCCAGGCCGGAGCCGGCGATGTACAGCTCGCCCGCGACACCGATCGGCACCGGCCGCAACCGCTCGTCCAGCACATACATCCGGGTGTTGGCGACCGGGCGGCCGATCGGCGCCTGGCGCGCCAGCGGCTGCGGGTCGAGATGTGCGGTGCAGTACAGCGCGGTCTCGGTGGGGCCGTACCCGTTGAGCACGCGCAGCCCGGGCAGGGCCTGCTCCATGCGGTGCAGCGCGTCCTCGGGCAGCGGCTCCAGGCCCGTGCGGACGCAGCGCAGCGCGAGGCCGGCCAGCCGCTCCTCGGGGGCCTCGCAGATCCACCGTACGAAGGAGGGCGGCAGCAGGATGTCCACGATGCGGTGCTCGCGCATCCAGGCGGTCAGCGTCTCGGGGTCCTCGCGCACGTCCCGCGGTACGAGCTGGAGCACGCCGCCCGTGGTGAGCGGCAGCAGGAACTCCTGCACCGAGGCGTCGAACGCGAAGCTCGGCCACATCGCGGACGGCAGCCCCGGCGTCGCGCCGAACTCCTCACTCCAGTAGTCCAGCAGGTTGAGGATGCCCCGGTGGGTGGCGGCGACGCCCTTGGGGTGGCCGGTCGACCCCGAGGTGTATATGACGTACGCGAGGTCGTCCGGCCGGAAAGACGTCCCGGGCGCGTCGTCGCGCGGGGCGTCGGCCTCGACGGAGGCGAGCCGCAGCCAGGGAGTCGACGGCGCGTCGTCGTCGGGACCCGGGGCGGTGTCGTCCTGTGGCCTCGCGCTCGGCGCGGGGGCGCCGTCCGTGTCGCCGAGGACCAGCACGGCCCCCGAGTCGGCCACCATGCCCGCGAGGCGTGCGTGGGGGAGCGCGGGGTCGAGCGGCAGATACGCGCCGCTCGCCTTGAGCACGCCGAGCATGGCGACCACCAGGTCGACCGAGAGGCTCATGTGCAGCCCCACGACCCGGTCGGTGCCTACGCCCCGGGCGATCAAGGCCTGGGCGACGCGGTTGGCACGCCGGTCGAGCGTCGCGTAGTCGAGCCGCTCGGCCTCGTGAACCACGGCGACCTGATCGGGCCGCTCGCGCACCCGCACCTCGAACCGCTCCACGAGCCCGGCGGGGTTCGGCACGAGCTCGGTGTCGTTGAACTCCACCAACACCTGGCGAAGCTCCCGCTCGTCCAGGAGCGTCAGGGAGGCGACGGACTGGTGCGGGTCGTCGGCCATCTGCCGCAGTACGTGCAGCAGTTGACGTACGTGGCGCTCGGCGGTCGCCGCGTCGAAGAGTGCGGTCGCGTAGTCGAGCTCCCCCGTGACGCGGCCGTCCCGCGCCGTGAGGCAGAGCGTCAGATCGAACGCGGCGGTGAAGCGAGGGAACTCCAGCGGCACGCTCTCGACGCCGGGCAGCTCCAACGTTTCCTCGGTGGCCTTCTGCCAGGCCAGCATCGCCTGGAACAGGGGGGTGTGCCCAAGGTTCCTGGGAGGGTTCACCGCTTCGACGACCTGCTCGAAAGGCAGGTCCTGGTGGTGGAGCGCCGACAGCGTGGCCGCATCCGTTCTGCGCAGCAGGTCCGCCACCGTCGGTTCGCCCGACAGATCGACGCGCAGGGCGACGGTGTTGACGAAGAAGCCGATGAGGCCTTCGAGTTCGGGGCGGGTCCGGTTGGCCGCCGGCGCCCCGATCACCACGTCCTCTGTGCCCGCCAGACGCGAAAGGGTCAGCGCCCAGCCCGTCAGCACGGTCTTGAAGAGGGTGCTGCCGTTCTGCTTGCCCAGCGCCCGCAGCGCGGCGGTCAGCTCCTTGTCGATGGCGACGGGCACCTGCGCGCCCCGGTAGTCCTGCTCGGCGGGACGCGGCCGGTCCGTGGGCAACTCGAGGAGCGCGGGGGCACCGGCGAGGGCCTTCCGCCAGTAGGCACTCTGCCGCTCCGTGGCACCCTCGGAGAGCCACTGTCGCTGCCAGGCCGCGTAGTCGGCGTACTGGACGGGCAGCGGCAGCAGCGGGTCGCCGGCGCCGGACGTGAACGCGGCGTACACCGCGCCGAGTTCCCGGTTCAAGACGGACATCGACCAGCCATCACAAACGGTGTGATGGAGCGTCAGAAGCAGTACGTGCCGTTCGGTGCCCAGCATCACCAGACGCCCCCGGGCCAACGGCCCGCGCTCCAGATCGAACGGCGCTGAGGCTTCCTCCCGTTGCAGGATGGCGAGTTGTGCCTGTGTATCGGGTGCGCCGGTGAGGTCCGCGAAGGCGAGGGGAAAGCCCGCGTCGGCGGGACCGACCCGCTGGAAGGGCACGCCGGCCACCGCGACCAGCCGAGTACGCAGCACCTCATGGCGGGCGACGAGCGCGTCCAGCGCCCTGCCCAGCGCCGCTCGGTCCAATGCGCCGCGCAGCTCCACCGCCATGGGCATGTGGTAGGCCTCGCTCGCGCCCTGCATCTGCGACAGGACCCATAGGCGCTGCTGCGCATAGGACAGCGCCAGGGGAGTGGTCCGGTCGACGGGCGGCACGGGTCCCGGTCGCGAGGATGTCGTGCCGGGCGATTCCGGGGTGGAATGCCGCAATTCCTGATTCGCGGGCAAGGCCAGCTCTTCCCCTCTGTGGGATTCCTCTTCACAGCCGTGACCTGATATCTGTCTCAGCGGGTCTTTCGAGCGTCAATGCGCCCACGCAACGCACTGAATGGTCCTGAACTGAGCACGTGAGGTGCTGCGGGAGTCGGTGCGGAAGTGGGTGCGGGAGTTGGGGGATTCCAGGGGGAATTCCGGCGCATGGTCCGATGAGCCGTACACGGGCGATCGCACGGCCGAGTTGCTGACCGACGCCGGTCCCCCGAGCGGTGGTTGAGATGATTGATCAGTGCTTCTGACTCTGTCAATGGCCGTCCGTCCGGGTGCGCCACCCTGCCACGCCGCTGACCGGGCGTTCTGCCCGAAAGGGCCAGAGGGAAGGTACGGAAGGGCAAGGTGGCCGACGGGAGATTGCATTTCGGATGCCCCTGAGGCAGGTTGAGGCGCATCTCTGAACTCGGGTGACAGGGCTGGCATTTACATGTCCCCGATGCTCTTCTCGAAGCCCCTTTGTCTCGGTAGCGTCGTCGGGAATTCCTCCGGAAAGGCGTGGAGGAATTCCGGCATCACGGGTCCCGGTGAGTGCTTGGACCGGTCCCGGCGCCTTTGCCCCCGGCCGGGTGGGCGACCTTGCGGTGCTTGAGGCGCGCGTAGGGCGGGGGGGCGTAGAAGGTGCCGTCGCGGAGCGGGGTGAACAGGCGGCGTTTGCAGGGCTTGCAGGGCGCCACGCTGGGGCGATGGCGACCGTTCCCGGGACCTCTGAGGGGATGCCGCCAACCGGCACCGCCCGCTGACTCCGACATCGCCTCCGACGGCTTGACGCAGGTGTGCACCGCGTATGGTGTGGGCGGGCGCGGTGAGATCACAAGGAGTACGTGTGACCGTCGTCAGTCTTGAGCAGCACGCTGTTCCCGCCGACTCGGGAGAAGTGACCCTCCTGATAGCCCGCCGGGTGGAACCCGGCTACGAGGCCACCTTCGAGCAGTGGGCCAAAGGCATCCTCGAGACCGCGGCCACCTTCCCCGGCCACCTCGGCTACGGCCTCTTCCGTTCCTCCGGCGGAGACGCGCCCTGGTTCCTCGTCCACCGCTTCCGGGACGCCGAGGCATGCCGCGCCTGGCAGGAGTCACCTGAGCGGGCCGCCTGGTTCGCCGACTGCGAGGGACACCACCACACCGAGATCGCCCGGCGCAGGCTGACCGGCATGGAGACCTGGTTCGCCAAGCCCGGCTCGACCCGGCCCGCGCCACCGAGGTGGAAGATGGCGATCAGCGCGACCCTGGCGATCTACCCGATCTCCCTACTCGGCAGCCTCTTCCTCACTCCCCACCTCGCGTCGCTCCCCGTCCTGCTCGCCAGCGCGATCGTGGCCTGCGTCTTCAACGTGCTCATGACGTACGTGGCGATGCCCGCCGTGAGCAGAGTCCTGCGCGGTTGGCTCATCCCTAGCGGCTGACTGTCACGCGGGGCTCGCCCGATCGCCTTGCGGATGAAGAGTCCGGATGCCCGCACATCGTCTTTCGCAGCACGAGAGTGGCTGGCCGGAATCGCATCTCAGGTTCTCCTTGCGGAGGCACTGACCACGGTTCATCCCTGCGACAGCACGACACAGCAGCGGGTAGCAGACGCTTCCTCCCGTCAACGTGCGGACCTCCCGACCTGGGGAGATGAACAGGGCCCTGTTATCGTGCGCCGATGTCAACGATCAAACAGTTCCAAGTGACCTTCGACTGCGCGGAGCCCGCGCGCCTCGCCGCCTTCTGGTGTGAGGTGCTGGGGTACGTCGTACCGACGGTCCCGGAGGGCTTCGCCACGTGGGAGGAGTACCACCTCTCGCTGCCGCCCGAGGATGAGGTCTACTTCGCGTGCGCTGATCCCTCGGGTGCGGCCCCGCGCTTGCTCTTCCAGCGAGTTCCCGAAGGCAAGATCGTCAAGAACCGGGTGCATCTCGATGTGCGGATCGGCACAGGGCTCGTGGGTGATGAGCGCCTGGCCACACTCGAGGCCGAATGCGCACGCTTGATGGCACTCGGCGCGAAACACGTGCTGACGCAGCGTGCCGATGGCATCAACGAGTCGTGCATCACGATGCAGGACATCGAGGGCAACGAGTTCTGCCTCGCCTGACTTCCTCTGAGACCCTGCGAGGTGGCAAGCCATCTCCGGCGGATTTCTCAGGGCCGCGTGCGGCCGGAGTCACCCGTGAGAGCGAGGTTGTGTAGGCGGGCAATGCCGTGCATCGCGTGGCGCACACCGTCGCCCCTCAGGCGGCAGACGCGCAGGATCTTCCAGGCCGGACTCGGCCCATGCCCGGCAGTCGTTGCGGTTCCCCGGCAGAGGCCGACCGACCACCACGACCAGGCGGGTGTCGGCGTCGATGACCACTTGGTGGTTCGTCGAGTAGCGATAGTTCTTCGACTGATCAGCGACCTAGTGGTAGCGGGTGGGTACCAGCGTCCCGTCCACGATCAGCACCGCGTCCTTGGCGGAACGCCTGCGCGGGGCCGGCGCGAGCCTGGGGCCGAGGTGGTTGATGACGCGATCGGCGGTGGACTTCGACACTCCGAAGAGCAGCGCGAGTTGGCGCAGGGTCACGTTGGTGTGCCAGTACGCGGCCACGAGTAGCACCCGGTCCTCCAGGGACAGTTTCCACGGCCGACCACGGGCCGGCACGTCGCCGCCCTCGCGGCGCAGCTGCTTCATCAACTTGAAGAAGACACGCGGGCTCAGTCCGGTGAACGGGGCTATCCAGGACAGGACCGCACTGGACACCGTGCGTGGCGCTTGCCTCCGGGCTGTCCGAAGCAGTGTCACTCCTCCGACCTGATCGCCTGAAGCGTCAAGGTTTTTCTCGCTACTCCCAGCGGAACCGATGAGTTTGTGGCCCCCGGTCGGTCCAAGCTCGTGACACCTCAGAAGGGACACCACCATGTCGGAGCTTCTCGTCGACTTCATCACCTCCCTCGACGGCTACGCGTCGGGCGAGGGATGGCCCGGGTTTTGGGGCCTTGAGGGCCCGGAGTACCTCGCATGGCTCGGCGAGCAGCCCGAGGTCACCTATCTGATGGGAGCCAACACCTACCGGCTGATGTCGGGCTTCGCCGCAGGCGAGGTTCCGCATGGCCAAGACGAGTTCAGGCCCGAGGAGGAGGCGTCGGTCGACGAGCTCACTCAAGCGTCCAAAGTGGTGTTCTCCTCCGCACTCGATGAGCCGCTGACGTGGGCCAACTCCAGGCTCGTCCGCGGCGACGCCGTCGAGGCGGTCCGCGTCATGAAGGCGAGCGGCTCGGGGCTCCTCAGTACGATCGGCAGCCTCAGCTTGTGCCGGTCCCTGCTACGGGCCGGGCTCGTCGACCGCTTCCGGGTCGTGATGTTCCCGGTGATCACCGGGGCCACGGGCGAAGAACGCATCTACGACGGCTACCCGGACGTTGCCCTCGAGATGATCGAGCACCGCACCTTCGACGGCCGCATCCAGCTGGTCGAGTACAAGCCCCGCGTGCTCGAGCACCCGCCGCTCGGCGTCCCTGCGTGACGTCGTCCCGTCCGCCGGTCTGGACGGCCGCCAAGCCGACGCCGGCGGACGGGGGACGAAGTGGTAGATCGAGCCGAACGGCGCGTCCGGCTCCGTTGCGATCCGCTTCAGGCCGGTGGCCGGGTAGCCGTGGGGGCGGAACAGCACCCTGGCGGCGCCCTGGATCCTGCCTCGCGGGTCCGTTTGTCCCATTGCCTTCCACCCCTTTTCCCTCCAAAGTCACAGGGGGAACGCTCTATCAAGCGGGGGTCGGGATGCCGAGAATCACGTTGTCTTGCGGACCGATCGACTACGAGGACACCGGCGGTGAGGGGCCAGTGCTGGTGTTCGGCCACGGTCTGCCGATGAACGAGACCCAGTGGCGCAAGGTGGTCCCGCTGCTGGACGGATACCGCTGCGTCCTGCCCACACTGCCCATGGGTGGCCACCGTCAGCCGATGCACCCGGATGCCGACCTGTCCCCGCGCGGTGTCGCCCGGATCGTAGGGGAGTTCATCGAGCAGCTCGGTCTGGGCCAGGTGACCCTCGTCCTCAATGACTGGGGCGGGGGCCAGTTCCTGGTGTCGGAAGAGCCGGGCCGGCACATCGCGCGCCTGGTGCTGGTGGCCTGCGAGGCCTTCGACAACTTCCCCCCGGGGCCGGCCAAGGCCATGGCGCAGATGTGCAGGGTTCCGGGCGGCGTCTGGTTCCTGACCCGCCTCATGCGCGTTCCCGCCATCCGCCACAGCCGCGGCGGTTACGGCGGGATGAGCCTGCGTGGGGTCCCGGACGAGATCATGGACGACTGGTTCGCTCCCGCCACCCGCAGCAGAGCCATCCGCAGGGACTTCGCCAAATTCGCCACCGGGGCACCCGGACGCAAGACCTTGCTCGCCTGGAGCGAGCGACTTCGTGACTTCGACCGCCCGGTACTCGTCGTCTGGGCGACCGAGGACCGGATGATGCCGCGTGAGCACGGCCGCCGGCTGGCCGAGCTGTACCCGCAGGGCCGACTGATCGAGATCGCCGACTCGTCCACCCTCATCCCGGAAGACCAGCCCGAACGACTCGCCCAGGTACTCACCGACTTCTTGATCCAAACAGGAGCAGAACCGGTCCGACACGCCTCCTGAGCGCGGGAATTGGTTGTCGGCGACCCCACCAAGCAGGGGCCGGTCGGCCACCGCCTCCCGTGCACCGTCCGGGACGGCCTCGGCTGCGGGCCTCGCGGATGCGAGATCGGTGGTGTCGCGCAGCAGCATCGCCGATTGGCACACCTCGCGCCGGGGTGTTCGGCCGAGCGGACCGTACTGGGCCGAGGAACGGCAACCCAACGGCCTTGCCTCAAAGCCCCGTTCACGGCCGCGAGTTCGTCCCGCTCGGCCCTCACCTGCGCCAACGGGTTGACCGGGGCAGCCCGGTGGGGCCGGGCTACTCGCCGAGGGCTCGGGTGGGCGGCGTGCGCCGGGCGGTCGTCTCCGCGCTGTGCCGTGCGGTGATCCGCCGTGTGTCCGGCCAGCGCACGTCGTGGGCCCAGCCCCACCGCTCGAACCGGGCGATGAGCCATGCCGTGAGGTCGGGCTGGCCCGGCAGGCCGCCGTGCCGGGCGCTGTTGGGGTCGGCGTGGTGGAGGTTGTGCCAGCCTTCGCCGAAGGTCAGAAGGGCCACCCAGGCCACGTCCCGGGACTGGTCGCGGGTGCGGTAGTGCCGGTTGCCGAAGGCGTGCGCCACGGAGTTCACGGACCAGGTGACGTGGTGGACGACGGCATAGCGGACCAGGCTCGCCCACAGGAGGGTGACCGCCGCCGCCCTCCAGTCGCGGGTCACCGCCAGGACGAGCGCCGGAGGGAGCCCGAGCGAGACGGCCATGGTGAGGGGGTAGCAGCGGTCCAGGCGGCGCACGTCGCGGTCGGCGAGCAGATCGGGCGCGTACCGCGGGTAGTGGGAGCGGACCGGCGACGACGCGAACCAACCCACCTGGGCATGCCAGAGACCCTTGAGCAGGGCCCGTCGGGTGGTGCCGTACTTCCACGGCGAGTGCGGGTCGCCCTCCCGGTCCGCGTACTGGTGGTGGCGCCGATGCTCGGCCACCCACATCGTCACTGGCCCCTCCAGGGCGAGCCCGCCCGCGATGCCCAGGGCGATCCGCAGGGGACGTTTCGCCTTGAAGGACAGATGGGTGAAGTGCCGGTGGTAGCCAGCCGTGATGCCCATGATGGACAGGGCGTACATCCCGGCGCCGAGGACCGCGTCGTACCAGTGCGGCCCCCAGCCGCCGGCCAGGGCGGCGGCCAGGGCCAGGGCCAGCACGGCAAGTGGTCCGACGACGAGCGTCAGCAGGTACCCGGTGCGCAGCGGGAGGCTGACCGGGACGGTGTCGGGAAGCGGGGCTCGCGGGCCTTCCGCGCGGTCGAGGGAGGCGGTCACGGCGTACCTCCCACGAGTGGGGAGGAAGACCCTCCCGGACCCGGACGCGGACGCACAAAGGACGGTGCTCTCACGAGCGGGGGAGTGGAGAGAGTCATGTGGGGCGATTATGCGGAAGAGATATGCCCTCGGAGCTCAGGCGCGGCGGCCGCGGCGGATCTTGGCGACATCCTCTACCTGGATGGATGAAGGTGCGGGCCGGGAATCTCTGCCCGACGATGGGACCCGTGACCCCGGACCCGGGACCCCGGACCCGGGACGCGTTCCGCGGGCACGGGCCCCGGTCGGCACATGTCGTCGTACGCGCGAGACGTGCCGCCGTAGGTAGTCGAGGGAGGGAGCGAGGGATGCGAGCGGACGGCCACGCACCCGGACGGCCCACGCCGGACGGAGAGGACGATCGGGAGTTGCTGCGCCGGTGCGCGCGGGACGTGGTCGAGGCCGCTGAAGGCATCCGCGCGGTGTCCGCGCGCACCAGCAGCGCGCTGTTCGCACCGCCCCTGACCGCCTCCGCACGCCGGCGGCCCCGCACCGGCCTCGCCGCCCAGTGGGCGCTGCTGCGCGCTCTGACGAACAAGCAGGGCCTGGGTGGCTCGGCGATCACCGCGCCGAAGGGCATGGGACAGGTGCTCGGCGCGGCGGGGGAGGTGCTGGGTCGGGAGAGCCTCGCCGCGTTGGTCGCCGTCACCTCGCTGCGGCTGAGAATCACCGCCGTGCTGATCGACCACCCCGAGTTCGAACGCGACCCCGGTATGCGCCGACTGATGGTCGCGGTCACCGCCGACCGCGACCTGGAGGCCGTACGGGCCCTGCGCGCCCTGTTCCGGGACCAGGGCGCCCAGCGCGCGCTGTCCGGACTCGCGCCGCTGATGGCCGAACTCCTCGCCATCCGCGCCCTGTTGGACGAGGACCCCCAGAATGACGAGACCGGCTGGGCGCTCGCCGCCGGACGGGAGCTGTCGGCGGACCCGCTGCACGGCATCAGCGCCGCCCATCTGGCGGCCATGGACAAGGGGGAGGGCGCCGCCGAGCCGGTGGACCTCTCCGACCAGGAGCAGCAGCTGATCGCCACCGAGGGGTCCTTCCTCGGGTTCCTGGGCAACATCGAGGCGCTCCGCACCGACGGACGCATCCTGGTGCAGAACGTGCGTGGCCCCGACGGCGTCGTCCGCTACGTCCTACAGGCACCCGGCATGGCCCCGGGACGCCCCCGCAACGACTCCCCGCAGGACTTCATCGGCGCTTGGCGCAACCTGTTCATGGCCGACTCGCCCTACACCCGCTCGATCCTGCTGGCCCTTGCGGACTACGACATCCCGCGGGGAGCCGAGCTCGCGCTGATCGGGCACAGCGAGGGCGGCATCGCACTGATGAACCTCGCGCAGAACGAGGAGTTCTGCCGCGCCTACCGGGTCACCCATGTGGTGACCGTCGGCTCGCCGGTCGACAACAAGAAGCCCGCCGATCCACGCACCTGGGTCGCGAGCATCACCAACCAGCACGACATCGTCCCCGTCCTCGACGGCCGGGGTGCGGGCGCCGCGTTCGACCCTCACCCGAACTGGTACGAGGTCGACTACACCGGCCCCACCCACGAGTTCCCGCTGTGCCACATGCTCCGCGAATACATCAAGCACCTCACGTCCGTCATCCCTCAGGCCCGTGAAGACGTGGACCAAGCGCTCAGTGCCTACCGCGGCGCTGTCGTACGCAGCCAGGTGTACCAGCTCAAGGACCGCGCCCGCCCGCCGGAGGGGTACCCCTTCCTCACCATGCCGACCAGCGCCTTCCCCACGACGGCCGGCCCGGTCGATGTCCCCGTGCGCTACTACGACTCCTCCGCCGCCCATCTCTGCTTCGCGGTCCGCCCCGATACGGCACGCACGCTGCTGCCCGACGTCACCTGGATGTCCCCCAGCCGACTGCCCCGACGGGCCCTGGCCGTGCTGTCGCTGTACGAGCACCGTTGCACCACGATCGGCCCGTACACGGAGATCGCCCTGTCCGTTCTCGTCGACGACCTGTGGCGGCCCCGTCCCTACGATGTCGCGGCGGACCTGCTGCGGCGGGTGGACCTGCGCCGCACCGGTCGATACGTCCTGTCGCTCGCCGTGACGAGCGAGGAGGCCCGGATCGTCGCCCAGGAGATCTGGGGCCAGCCCGCGGTATGCACGGCGGCCGAGACCGACCTGATGGGCCGGCACATCACCGCCCGCGCCCCAGGCCTCGGGCTCGCCGTCGAGGGCCGGCTCGGCCCGGGCGTGCGCTGCCTGGAGGCGGACTGGTTGCTCTACGGCCGCCGCAGCGCCAGCACCGTACGCACCCTGGTCCGGGTCCACGGCAAGCTGCGGCTGCACCCCGGCCGTGGAGTCCGGCTGCGGCTGAACAGTGCGGCGGCCGGACCGCTCGCCGGTCAGCTGCGCGAACTCGGCATCGACGGGGCCCGCCCGCTGTTCGTCCTGAGCTGCCCCCAGCTCATGCTGCACCGCAGCGCGGGCGCCGTCCTGCCACGCTGAAGTCCCGTACCGCACCGAACCGAGTGGGAGCCGCCATGGTGACCGAGTCCCCCCGAGCAGCCGCCTCCGCTTCCGACGAACTCCTCGGCAGGGTACGTACATTGCGGCAGGACGCCGACCTCATGGGGGAGTACGCGCGCCGGCTGCTCGCCACCGCCGCCACGCTCAGCGGCTGCCCGGCGGCGCCCGAGTGGAGCCGGGCCGCCCTGGAGCAGCAGGCCGCCGCGTGCGTCACGGCGGCGGAGCAACTGCGCACCGCCGCCGATGCGTTGCTCGTTCACGTCCGCGGCTGAACCGCGCGGGGCGGCCACGGGGCACTGTGGCGGCGCGCCGCGGGACGCCCCGCTCAGCGGGCCGGGGACCGAGTGTCGCCCGCGGCGCTGCCCAGCGACACGAGGTAACGTCCCGACTCCTCCGGCAGGTTGCGGTGCACCAGGTCCGAGAAGCTCCTGGTCTCCCGGACCACCTGAATGCCCTCCTGCGAGAACGTCGAGGGAGCGAACAGGCGGGGCGCGAGAAGCGGGTTGTTCAACGCCTCGGAGAACGCGTCGACGGAGATGATCCGTTCGAGGAGCCGGCCGAAGATGGCGCCGGGCTCCGGCTCCTCCGCGAACAGACCGACGTACAGGTCGATGCCGTCGACACCGCCGTACAGGTCGAGCAGTGCCTCCTGGACCCGGGAGTCACCGGTGATCTGCCGTGGATGGGTGACCGGCGGGAATCCGTAGTGGACGCGGTAGTCGTTGTACGACGCCAGCCGCAGCTCCCGGCCGACCGCGACGGAGCGCGCCTCGATGGGCAGCAGGAGCTCGTCGGTGTTGAACAACCCCGAAAGACCGGCGGGTTGTCGTGACAGATCGTCGAACAGCGGCCCGAGGCCGCGATCGAGGACGAGCTGCCCGTTGGCGATCGTCCGGGCGAGCGGCAGGTCCTGGCCCGCGATCCGGTAGGTGGACGGGATCAGGCTGTGCCAGCGGTAGACGAGGCTGAACTCGATCGTCGCCCAGTTCTCCCGGTGCCACACTCCGCGGTCGACGCGTACCGGGTCGAGGACGAAGCCGAAGTGGTACGGCGTGATGTGGTTGATGTACTCCTCCAGCATCACCCGGATCATCATCACGATCAGGGTGTTCCGGGTGGTCTGGAAGACACGCTCGTCGTCCCACTCCGGGTGAGCGGCGCCGAGGAGGCCGGCGACCCGGTTGTGCTCGCGCAGGAACAGGACGTTCAGCGCCATCGGGCCGACGTGCGCGTGCACACGATCGCCGCCGCATGCGAAGAGTGTGTCGACGCAGTCCTTGGGCACCTCGTCGAAGCGGACCGGCCGGATGGCTTTGAACTCGTCGAGGATCTCGCCGTCCCGGCACAGCGCGGGCGGGAACTCGGCTCCGTCCATCATTCGGCTCTTCAGCCTGCCGCCCTCGAAGGTACGCAGGCACGCGGTGACCTCCTCGCGGTCGCCGTAGAGCTGGCACATGTCCAGGGTGTGCGGGGAGTCCGTGCGGCGCGGGTCGCCAGTGGCGGCGTGTCCGCGCAGGAAGCCGTCGGTGAACCACTGCGCGAACGCGGGCAGCAGCGCCGTGGAACGCGCGCAGTACTTCCCCTCGCCCTCGCGGCGGAACAGCTCGGCGACTTCCTGCGGGGGCGGCATGCTCCCGGGCGGTCCGGCCGTCGGCGGCAGGTGGCGGCCCACCCAGGAGCGGTCGGTGAGAGAGTCCCAGGAGGTGTACGGGCTCTTCGTGCTCAACGGCTCCGGGCGCGGTGGCGCTTTGAGGACCGCCAGGTCGGTGAGGGTCGAGTTGAGCCTGCGGTGCAGCCACCTGCTGCGCTGGGCCGCCTGCCACACCGGACGGTAGTGGGTCAGCAGATGGGTCTCGAACCGGTTGCGCCGGCCGTCGCGGGACCTGTCTCGGGCTTCCTTGCGCGGCGCCGTCCGGCCCTCGGTCTCGCGAGACGTGGCGGTCATGGGTCCTCCGGGTGCGCGGGGCGGTGCGGTGGGCGGCGGTCAGACCGCGGGTACGGCCCGACGGCCGGAACTCACCGGGTAGTGCTGCGGGAACGGGGTGCCCGCGTAGTCGAGGGCGCGTTCACCGCCGGGTAGCGGACGCACACCGGGACGCAGCAGCACCCGTCGCACCAGCTCCGGCACGATCACCTGGGCGGCGTACTTCCCGAGGCAGTCATGGGCGCCGTACCCGAGGACGAGGTTGTGCGCAGGCGGGCGGCCGGGGCGGAACTCGCCGGGCGCGTCCAGCACCTCCTCGTCGAACATGGCGGACGCGAAGCAGGCCAGCACCACACTCTTGGCCGGGATCACCGTCTGTCGCGGCGTCCCGGCGGCCAGCACATGGTCGCGCAGGCACAGCCGGGGCGTGACGGGCACGAACGGGTGGAACCGCAGCGCCTCCCAGACATGGGCGTCGAAGCGCTCCGGGTCGCCCGCGCCCGCCGCCCGCTCGGCCTCGGCCAGCGCCTCGGGGCGCAGCGCGAGCTCCTTGAGCGCGGTGGCCGTGCACTGCGTGGCGTTCTGCTGATAACCCGTCAGATAGCCGGCCAGGTTGGCGTTGATCCGCTCGTCGTCGAAGCCGTACTCGGCGGGCAGCCGCATGCGTAGCATCCGGCCAAGGACGTCGGGGGACCCGTCGCCGCCGTCCTCGGACGCGGCCCGACGCCGGGAGATCACCTCGTCCACCCGCTCGTGCAGCTCGCGCCCGGCTGCCACCCCGGCCGCGTGGATCGCCGGGTCGCGGTCGGGATTGACGGCGAACGCCCACTGCATGCGGCGGGTGCAGGAATGCAGGGCCCCCTCGTCGACGCCGTCCAAGCCCAGGTAGGAGATGGCCACCTGGGCGGCGGCACGACGGGCGTACTCCTGGATCAGGTCGAAGGTGTCGCCCGCTTGGGCGAGAGCCTCGTCCAGGACGGCGTCGGCGACCCGCGCCGTCAGCTCGCGTACCCGGGGCGCGTCCTCGGCCGCCAGGAGCATCTGCCCGTATCCGCGCTCACGCCAGTGCAGGTCGGCGCCGTCCCGGGCGAGGACGAAGGGTGCACCGAGCACCTCCTCCAACACCGGCCCGAACACGCCGACGGTGAACGTCTCGGGCGCCGACAACACCTCCAGAACGTCTGGGTGCCGGGTGACGAACACTCCCACGGGGGTGCTGAACACCGGCCGGTGTGCCCGCAGTTCGGTGAACAGGGCTGCCTTGTCGGCTGCCATGCTCTTCCGCAGCAGGGCCACCCGCCGCGGGACGTCATCCTCCGGGAGCGCGTCGTACGCGGTGAGGAAGTCCATGACCGCCATTGACCCACCGGACGGCGGGCGTCGCACGTCGGGCAGGCATCCGGGGCAGTGTCACCGTGCGAACGAGCCGAGCCGGTGTGAGGATCGTGGCGCGGCCGGGCCCATCCACGCCAACCGGTCCTGGCGGCCGCCGGGATTCGAGCGCATCCTGGCGGGCGGGGCTCCATCCGGGCCCCCGCCGCGCGCAGTACTCGGTCTGCCGTCCGCCCTGCCGCCGCATCCCTTGCAGCGACCCGCCGCACGTTCGTCATATTCGTCGGAAAAGGAGGGCCCGGATGCTGTCCGCATGGGCCGGATCCCTGGTGCCCGTTTTCAGCGACACGACGGTGAGCGGTGTCGAGCACCTGAGCCGGGCCACGGACAGCGGGTGTGTCCTCGCCGCCAACCACACCTCGTTCTTCGACCCGGTTCTGCTGATCGGCACCCTGCACCGACTCGGCCTGCGGCCCGCCGTGCTGGCCACAGCCGGACTATGGCGGGTACCTCTGCTGTCACGGGCCCTCACCCGGGAGGGATACGTGCCGGTGCACAGGGGGAGCCGCCGCGCCGGGGACGCCCTGCACCACGCCGCCGAGGCACTCGCCGGGGGGCGCAGCGTACTCATCTACCCCGAAGGGGGCCTGCCCCGCCATCACACCTCCCACGACCGGCCGCCCGGCCCTCTCAAGACCGGTGTCGTCCGGCTCGCGCTGTCCATCGGTGCGCCCGTGATCCCGATCGGGCACGCGGGTGCCCGCAAGGTCGCTTCGGGGAGCCGGGCCAAGCAACTGGCGGGCTGGGCCACCGCGCCGGTGCGCCGGCCGCGCGTCCATGTGCACATCGGTCCGGGGCTTCGGCTCGACGCCTCGGACCAGCCGATGGAACAACTGGAGGCCGCACTCGGTGTCACCTGGTCCCGCGCGGTGCACGGGCTCCGGGGCGGGCTGCCGAGCGAAGACCCGGCCCCGCACGACCAGGGCTGATGAGGGGGCACCACCTTTCCCTCGTACGGGTGGTGCGGCTCCCGCCGCCTGAGCCGAACGAGTTGCGGTGTCCTCGCTGCCCCTGCCCCTGCCCGGACAATGACCCCATGCACCTCGTGACAGCACATGGCCCCGCGCGGCGCGCCCCCGTGGCCGTCACCGGACTGGGACTCGTCACCCCCGCTGGCATTGGCAGAGAGACTGCGTGGGCGGGCCTCAAGGCCGGACTGTCCACGGCGACCACCGACCCCGACCTCAGCGGATTGCCCGTGGCCTTCTCCTGCCAGGTGCCCGGCCTCGACGCGGCCGGTCTGCTCGGTCACCGACTCGCCCGACGCCTCGACCGCTTCACGATTTTCGCGCTGCTCGCCGCCCGGGAGGCGGTTTCCGACGCGGGCCTGATGCCCAACGGCTGGGACGGGGCCCGTATCGGCGTGGTGATGGGTGTCGGCATGGGTTCCATACAGAACTGGCAGGCCGAGTTCGACCGGCTCGGAGCCCACCTTCCCGAACGCCTCTCACCCCTGGCCCTTCCCCGCAGCCTGCCGAACATGGCCGCCGCAGAGATCGCCCTCGATCTCGGTGCGCAAGGGCCCAACCTGGTGGTCAGCGCCGCCTGTGCCTCCGGCGCCAGCGCGATCGGAATGGGACGTGACTGGCTGCTCTCCGGCAGCTGCGACGTGGTCCTGGCCGGCGGCAGCGAGTCGGCACGCCTGCGCATGACCGCAGCCTGCTTCGCCCAGATGCGCGCTCTCTCGCGCCGCGCGGACAGTCCCGCGACCGCCTCCCGCCCGTTCGACCGGGACCGCGACGGCTTCGTCCTCGGCGAGGGAGCGGCCGTCCTCGTCCTGGAACGCATCAAGGATGCCCGGGCGCGGCGCGCCCGCCCCCAAGCCTTGCTCGCGGGTTACGGAGCCTCCTGCGACGCCCACCACTTCACCGCCCCGCAGCCCGACGGCGACGCCGCCGCCAGGGCTATGCGCGCCGCTCTCTCGGACGCCGGCCTGACCCCGCAAGACATCGACCATGTCAACGCACACGGCACCGCCACCCCGCAAGGAGACGCAGCCGAGCACAACGCGCTGCACCAGGTCTTCCGGCGGCCTCCGCCCGTCACCGCCGTCAAAAGCACCATCGGACATGCCATCGGCGGCGCGGGTGCCATCGAAGCGGCGTGCACCGTGCTCACCCTGCAACACCAGCTGATTCCACCCACCGCCAACCTCGACACCCTCGATCCGACGCTGGACCTGGATGTGGTCGCCAAGGTGCCCCGCCCACTGCGAATGGAAGCCGCCGTCAGCAACTCCTTGGGCTTCGGTGGCCAGAACGCCGTACTCGCCTTCACGACGGCCCCCTGAGGGCGCCGCGCATTATGGCGTCCCGCCGTTTGCTCCTTGTGAACCGTGGCAGATCTGTGGACACCATACGAGGCCCGTCGACCTCCCCAGGCTTCCTGGCCTTACCGAAACGCCATCTGCCGTCGGGGGCCCGCTAGTTGGCGAGTCTTGGTGGCTTCCAGCCGCGATTGATGATCCTCGGTGTGATGGAGGGGGACATCGATCGCGGCCGGAAGGTGCCTTGACGGCAGGGGAGCGGGGTGGGTGGGTTACTTCTGTGTCGCGAGTTGCTTGAGGTCGACGGTCTGGTCGGCGGGGGGCTGCGGGGGATTGACGGGCTTGTTGTAGTCGGTGAAGAGGGTGGTCTCGGGGGAGGCGCCGGAGGTGGTGGCCTTGAGGATGAAGGGTTTGCCTTCGGTGGCGACGAACAGTGACTGGGTCTTGCCGTCCTTCTGCTTCGTCAGTTCCAGCGCCTTCTTGCCCTCGATGGTGGTGGAGTCGCCGCGGGACATCCCCTCACGCTCGGACTTGTCTTCGTCCATCGCCGCCAGCAGGCCCTGCTTGTCGCACAGCCCGGTCAGTTGGTCATCGTTGGCAGGCATGCGCACCCACTTGTCGGCGAGCTTCGGCACCGTCTTCTCTGCCTGCGGCTGCTGTTTGAGGCTGGCTTGCCAGTAGGCGGTGTTGCCCTTGAGGTAGAGCGTTGCGTCCTTGTGCCGGACGTCGGTTACTGCCTGGGCGTTGGTGACGGTGCCCTGACAGTTCTTCTGGCTGTCGACGGCGAGATCGATGGCCACCTTCTGCCCGCCGGACTGGGTGATATTGCCCTTGATGTGCATGGATTCGGCCTGGCGGGTGGCTTCGACCGCCTTCGCCGCGATCTGGTCGGCGCTCTGCCCCTTGAAGGCCTCGTCGTCGTCCCCGCCACAGGCGGTGGTTCCCGCCAGGCACAAGAACCCCAGGGTCGCCGCTGCTACAGACGTGCGTGTGCCGCGCATTCGCGAACACCCCTCCCGTTGACGGGCACCCGCGGGTGCCACGTGTGATGCGTGTGTGGCCCCAGCGGCCACCATGCACCTTCCGCTACCCCCGCAATCCACGGGATCACGCGGTGGCATTCATTCCGGATAAGGAATGCTGCAACGGTCGTTGCCTTGACTGGTGGCCAGTCCGGTCGTCGGGTCTGGCAGCTCCGAGGTCAGCACCGCGGCTTGCTCCGTCATGGCACCGGGCAGCCCGCATCGCTCTTCGAGGGACGGGGTGGCCCGCGGCGGCCAGGTACACGGCGCTGTAGTGATCGATGCGGACATGGCCTGTCGGCGCCCCAACCAGGGTCGCTGTAACCTCAGCGCTGCCCAAGACATCCTCGGCACGTGAGAGTAAGGCGTACGGCGCGAGCCGGCGCATTGGATAACGTGCTGCCACCCACCTAGCCGCCCGACGAGTTCGCCGACAGACCCTGCTGAGGAAAAGAACAGTGACTGCGATCGACATACGCTCCGATGCTGTTCCGGCCGAGATTCAACGGCTGCGCCGCCGACTGGAGCGCCTGATCGGCGTGGCTGCCACAGAAGGAAACGAACTCGTAGCGCTGCGCAACGGGGACGCGATCTTCCCGGCCATGCTGGAGGCCGTCCGAGGCGCCGAACACACCGTCGACATGATGACGTTCGTGTACTGGCGGGGGCAGATAGCCCGGGACTTCGCCGCCGCTCTCGCCGAGCGGGCCCGAGCCGGGGTACGCGTACGGCTGCTGTTGGACGGGTTCGGTGCCAAGGAGATCGAACAGCAACTACTGGACGAGATGGACGCCGCCGGCGTGCATGTCGCCTGGTTTCGCAAGCCGCTGTGGCTTTCCCCGCTCAAGCAGAACCACCGCTGTCACCGTAAAGCACTGATCGTCGACGAGCACACCGCCTTCACCGGCGGCGTCGGCATCGCCCAGGAATGGTGTGGCAATGCCCGCAACCCCGACGAGTGGCGCGACACCCACGTCAAAGTACGGGGACCAGCCGTGGACGGCATCGCGGCGGCCTTCGCGCAGAACTGGGCAGAATGTCACGACGACCTCTACGACGAGCGAGACCGTTTCATCGAACATGCCCAGCCCGGTACGTCGATCGTGCAGGTGGTACGGGGCTCCGCCAGCTTTGGCTGGCAGGACATGCAGACCCTCATGCGCGTCATGCTCACCTCCGCCGAGCGCCGCTTCCGCCTGGCCACCGCCTACTTCGCCCCGGACACCTACTTCGTCGACCTGCTCTGTGCGACTGCGCGCCGGGGAGTGACGGTCGAGATCGTGCTGCCCGGCCCGCACACCGATCAGCGCGCCTGCCAACTCGCCGGCCAGCACCACTACACGAAGCTACTGGAAGCCGGCATATCGATCTTCCAATACCAACCGACCATGATGCACGCCAAGATCATCACTGTGGACGGGGTGGCGTCCCTGATCGGGTCGACCAACTTCAACAGGCGCTCCATGGACCACGACGAGGAAGTCATGCTCGCCGTCCTCGACGAGGATTTCACCGCCGGCCTGGACCAGGACTTCGACGCCGACCTCGAACGCAGCACAGCCATCGACGAGGCCCGGTGGAAGCATCGCGCCGCACTGCAACGCGCACGGGAGGCCGCGGTCCTTCCCATCCGGCGGTTCCTGTAGGTCAACTGGTCCAGCAGAGGGGCGACTTCGTCGTGGTCCGCGGGCCGCAGTGCGGCGACGCGCTCGAGGGCGAGGTCATGACCGGCGAGGCCATCGTCGCCGTGCACGACCTCGCCCTGGCCCGGTGAAACAGCGGCCCAGACACCGATCTGGCCTGCCCGAAGCGGATCTTCTGCAATAAGCAACCCTTAGCCACACCTTGTGCACCGCGGGGAGTAGCTGCCCTCCCCTCGTGGGGGTGAATTGCTTTTCGCGAGCGGGGGAGTGCCCGTGTTTCGGCGGCTGCCTTGGGAAGACTGATCATGTTCGGGCGCCTGGTAACGCACTGATGTCCAGCGCAACCATCCCCAACACAGGGAGCAGTAGCATGATCCTTATTGTCGTCAAGTTCACCGTCCGGCCCGAGTACCGGGACGAGTGGCTGTCGCTGGTGGATGAATTCACGCGGGCCACACGTGATGAGCCAGGCAACCTCTTCTTCGAGTGGTCGGTCAGCGTGGACAACCCTCGCGAGTTCGTCCTCGTTGAGGGCTTCGCCGACCGCGAGGCGGGAGACGCACACGTCAACTCCCAGCACTTCCGCGCTGCCATGGACACCATGGCCGGTGCCATCGAGACCACTCCGCAGATCATCAGCACCGAGGCGCCCAACAAGGGTTGGAGTGCGATGGGTGAGCTGTCGCCGCGCTAGTCAGAGTTCACGCTGCGGCTCACCTCACCACCATCCTCAACCTGTATGGATACGGCGCGCAGGGCCAAGTACGTAACCGTTGATGGGTTGGTCAATTGATCGGACATTCCTGTCCGCTTAGTGATCACCGACGTAACTTGCCCGGATCGTGCACCGCCTGCGGCTTGCGTCACGAGATGCGTGGCAGATGTCGCAGTGTTCAGGCCTGTTTTGCGGACCGTCTTCACCAGAACCACCCCGGCCTGTCCACTGCACGGGCCGCCATCCTCGACTTGAACATGCGGGTACGACTCGTTGGCTTTGTGCACGGGAACGGGCTCTGGCCCACTTTGCGTGGTCGCGTAGGCAGGGTCATCCTGCCGGGCGCCACTCCATGAGGAGGTTGGGCCTTCCTGCGCCAGGCGTTGGAAGCCGGCCTTCTCCCAAGCGTGCACAGCCCGGAGGTTGGTTGATGCGGGATCGACGGTTACGCGCCGCCATCCACGTTCCGAACACAGATGTGTGACCAATGCATGAGCCGCATCCGGCCCCAGACCCCGGCCCCGGGCCCCAGAGGTCAGCACCAAGTCGATGCCGCCCTCGGTCGCATCAGAGTGCCAATACTGCGCGTAACCCACCGCTGTGCCCTGGGCGAGTACCAGGAAGGACTCCACCTGCGGGCGGCGCCGCCCCACATACTTCTCGGCGACCTCTTGCCGTGACAGCGGCACCCCACCCCAATGCTCTACGAAGTCGGAGTCTGCGAACCATGAGGCCAGCAAATCGAGATCGTTCTCGGTGGTCGGGACGAGGCGAGTCAGCGCACCATCGAGAGCGACGTGACTGGCCATCGGACAACCCCCATCAGAGATCCCACCCGCACGAGAAGATCAATAATCACCCGGCGTACGCGGCCACAACAAGCGGTCCATGGCGCATTCTCCCTTACGGAGACGACCCGTTACGCTTCTTCACCCGGAGAGCACCTACTTCCCTGTGTTTGACCAGTCGCCAGAGACGCGCTCGACGAAGCGCCAGGTTCTCGACCAGAGTCAGCACTCGACCGCTGCATGCTCGCGCGGCGGCCGATAACGCAGGCTTGATCCGCGACTGGAAGAGTGCGGCTTTGTCATCACCCGACATGGCACATGCTTCGCCCAAGCTCGAGATGACGAGATCGACGAAGTGCTTCTCACCCTGAACTAAAACCAGTGATCGATTGCCCCAGCAGGGGAGTGACGATCAGGCCAACCCTGGCTCCTTCACCTCCCGAGTGCCTCCGCGACTGCGGCAGAACCGAGCATCCGCAGCCTGATCACCACAGCTCACAGACGCGTTCCTGCTCCGTGAGATCCCGCAGACACCGCACTGGGGTGAAAGCCCTGGGTGAAAGCCGCTCGGGGCCCGGTGAGGGTGCCGTGGATGCTGATGCGGCGATCACGTGCGGTGTGCCTTCTCTGCCCTATACGTATAGCGGCTAGTTGGCGCGCAGGGAGGGGGGAGGGCTGCCCTCAACGCCGCAGTACCGTCTTCGTAAGTGGACCACTGGCAGCGGGGGAATGAGTCACCTTGAGTTCAGCTGGGAACTCAGTGGTAGTGGTTGGGCAACCTGCCACATCGCGTTTCGATCTTCAGCCAGTCGAAGTGAGGGGGGCTCCACCGCAGAGGCTTAGACGTTCAAGTCGCGATCTACCGGTTTCCCGACATGTCCACGGGCTTCGACGCGCCGGACCAGCCAGCCGCACTCTCGTGGACCTCCACTCAATCCCTCAGCCTTCGTGGGCACGTTGTCTTGGCGGCTGCTCGAGCGGCGGTCCGACTCCACGGGGAGGACGGGTACAGGGCGAAGTGGGTTCAGCACCCATTCCCCGTTGCTGCGCTGCACGACCTCCGTCGGCTGCACTTGCAGTACGACACATGCGAGCGCCAGCACGGCGGATTTTCCGCGTAGAGCTACGTCGGACGCAAGCGTGCTGCTCTGTGAACTGAGGGTTGGTCGGGAGCGGCTACGGAAGCCGGGGCCGTGTGCCCCCCCGGCCGCTCCCGGTGGCTTCGCCGGTGCCGGGCGTGAGCTGGGAGAGGCTGGGTCGGCCCAGGAATACGGGGGACTGCTTCAGTCTCTGGTGCTGGGCTTTGATCTGGGCGACCTTGTCTTTCGGGTTGTCGCGGATCTCTTCGAGGCAAGGCTTCTCGTCCGGGGTGACGATCAGGACCGGGCAACGGACGCAGGATTCTCGGAACTCTGGGGTCGGCGTCGAGGGAGTGCGGTGAACTGCCGCCCTAGATCAGGGCAGGTGCTGGCGTGTCTCGGCCCAGGCGCGCAGCTGATCTCGTTCGCGGCTGGGTTGCAGGTGGCCGACCAGCATTTCCAGATGAGCTGTCAGACTGCTGACCTCCGGCGGCCTATTCGCCGCCGGATGCCTTCTGCCACTGGACGGCGAAGAGGATGTGGACGCCGAGCATCCCGGCGCGGATCGCGGCGGGGAGTTCCGCGGCGAGGGTGAACAGGGCTGTGGGGCGGGCCCGTGGGGGGTGGATGATGATCTTGTGGAGCCGCTGGCCGATCTGACTGTCGCTGAGCGGGCGTCCCGGCTGGCCTCCGGGAATGAGCCAGGGGGCCAATATTCGGTGTGTCGACCGTGGCTTTGCCTCGTCAGTTAGCGATGAGTTCGCGGACCAGGGTGACCAGCGGCACGGGGAGGACGACCGGCGAAGTCCCGAAGGTGATCGCGACGGTCTCCCCGGTGATGTTGACGGCGTCCACGGCGAGTTGGCTGATGGTGGAGATCTTCTGTGCGTCGAGGATCATCAGCAGTCCGGCGATGCGATCCGCGGTGGGCAGGGCGTCGTGGTAGAGGAGGCGGCGTGCGTCGGCCCCAGCGTATGTCGCTGTCGATGGTGCCCTGCGGGCCCGTCCAGCGGGCGGTGCCGAAGGTGAGGCCATGGGCATGGCGGTGCGGCACGGACCAGCAGACGAGGTGCCCGGGTTTGAGCCCGGTGCCGCGGCTGGCGAAGCGGGCGAAGAGCCGTGCCCTACGGGCTCGAAGCGCGGCCAACCGCCCCCGCTACTTCCTACTTCTCCGCCGGCTGAAGAGCTCGCCGACCGTGCCCGACAGTCGCTCGCCACCCTCGGGCTGTACCCGACGGTCGTGGCCGGCGACGGCGAAGCCGGTTATCCCGCCCGCGGGCCGTACACCAGGATCATCTCCACAGCGGCCGTCCGGCAGGTCCCGCAAGCCTGGCTCGACCAGGCCGCACCCGACGCCGTGCTCGTCACCCCGCTCTACGGGCCCTTCGGCCACGACGCCCTGCTCCGCCTCGTCGCCGACGGACACGGAGGCGGCGAGGCCGCCTTGTCACCGGCGTCGCCTTCATGAAGATGCGCGGACAGCGCCGTACGGAGCGGTCATTCGCTGACCTCGGCTGGCCGGCGGTGGAGGGGCCGTGGCCGGCGTACGCCGATGTCGACTACCAGGTCAGCGTTCACGACAGCCACCAGAGGATCCGTATCTGCCGTGACGCATCGGCACATTGAGAGGGCGAACTTCTCACGACTGCCAGAACCATGGGTGATTGTGACGTAGGAGCGCGATGTCCCCGTGTTGACTGGGGGTGGACGATGGTGGTCCTGTTGGCTCAGCCGCCCAGTCGCTCGAACCGCATCGGACGGATGGAGGCGCGCTGTTCACGTCAAGCGCGCGGGGCCCGCCTTCTCCTTTACGTCTCGGATGCTGAGGCGCCTGTACCAGACCTGCGAGTCGGCTACTCGGTCCCGGCTCCTGGGGGCAAACCGGGGTAGACCCTCTGCCAGCGGGGTCCGAAGGCCGGTGGGAGTCGGCGCCAGGTGCAGCCGGGGCTGGGGACGAAGTCGATCGCGGCCGGCACCTCGCGGTCGAACACCCCCTCGCCGACCACAAAAGCTGGAAACAGCTCCAGGGCTGGACCCACCCCCCCGCGACCGCCTCCCCGACACCTACCGCGCCACGATGGCCGTGTCTCCGACCACACAGCCACCATCTGAAGGCAGCCGTGAGCAAGGCCAACACACCTCACCCGCTAGCACGCACCGATTCGTTGGAGAACCACCGCGGGCTCGGACCCGGACCCGTCCGACACACGTGCTATGTGGCGCCGCCGTGCGGCACGGTGGGCGGAAACGGCGCAGTAGCAGGTAGGGGATTCCCAAGTGTGCGGCTCGGTGTGAGCGTGGCGGGGCATAGCATCACGGCATGCCTTCCCCCATAGCCCGCCGCTACTGGCTGGCCACCGTCCTGGTGGTAGCGCTGATCGCGTTCAGCTACTACGCGCTGCGGCCGGTCCGGGAAGCTTGCGCGCTCACCTCCGGAGCGTACGGCTCCACCTACAGCCCAAACAGCGCCCAAGCCTCCGGCGGTGGCGGCCGGTGCGGCGAAGAGCGGACGCGCTTCATGACCTGGCTCGAGGGGTAAGCGCCCCCGAAGTGCTTCAGGAGGTCGGCCGGGCCGTAAAGGAACGGCTTGGTGCTGACCGCTTCGCCGTCCCCAAGTCCCGCGAGTGGGCCTATGGTTGGCCGATGCGCGCACACCCTATTGACCGCCCCGCCGATCTCGACGTCGTACGTGAGTCCTACGACCGGGTAGCCGACAACTACGCCGACATGGTCGTGACGACTGGAATCGGCGACATCCGCAGGGATCCGTGGCTCAAGGCGTCGATCGACGCCTTCGCCGACACCGTGCGCGGCCTCGGGCCCGTCCTCGACGTCGGCTGCGGGCCCGGAACAGTTACCGCCTACCTCGCCGAACGCGGACTCGACGTGTCCGGGGTGGATCTCTCTCCCCGCATGATCGAGAACGCGCGCCGCCTCCATCCGGAGTGCCGTTTCGCTGTCGCTTCCGCCACCGAGCTCGATCTCGGCGAAGCATCCTTGGGCGGCGTGCTCGGGTGGTGGTCGCTGTTCAACCTCCCCCGTGACGTCCTTCCCCAGGTCCTCGCCCTGTTCGCGCACGCGTTGAAACCGGGCGGACACCTCATCACCGCAACGCACGTAGGCGACGAGGACGCGGTGCGCACCGAGGCCTACGGAGGCGTACCCGTCCGCTGGACGACCCATAAGTGGCGGCCGGAACAACTCGTCAACCTGATCGAGCAGGCCGGCCTGAACCCGGTCGCCGAATTGCGGCTCCCTCCGACGGAGTACAGCGGCCCCGGCCTGGTCGTCATGGCCAAACGTCCCGAATAACGATCACGCGTTGAAGTAGCGCAGGTCCTTCGGCCGGGATGGCAAGTCCTCATGCCTACCCGCCGCAATCGGCGACGAGTTCACTACGCCGCGCCGGACTCGCCGGACGTGGCGACGCCGCCCCGGCTACCGGGGAGTTACACACCGAACGGTGGCCGGACGGTGCGGACTCGGTCTCCCAATTCGCGAGTTCGCGGGTTCGCGAGAGGCAATACGGTTCGTACGACCGTCCGCGTGGCACACCGCGTTGCGCACCGAGGGGCCCGACCGGGGCGTGGGCCATGGAGCGAAGGCCGTTGAGCGGGAGCGGTGGCGCCAGTACGTTCGAAGGCCCCGGATCGTTTTCTCGCCGACGTGGAGGAACAGTGCTCAAAGGCATGACGGCCGTCGTCACGGGCGGATCCCGCGGGATCGGCCGGGCAATTGTTGAACGCCTGTGCCGTGACGGGGCGAACGTAGTGTTCAACTACGCCACGAGTAAGGAAGCCGCGGCCGATGTGGTGCGCGCCGTTGAGGCGGTCGGTGGCAGCGTCCGGGCGGTGTGCCTTGATCTGAAGAACCCGGACGCGCCGGAGCGGCTGATGGAAGCCGCGCAGGCGCATCTCGGCGGTCTGGACATCCTGGTCAACAACGCGGCTATGGCCTTCAGCCCGGTCCCGCTCGCCGAGACCGAGGTGGAGGTGTTCGACAGCGTGATGGCGATCAACACCAGATCGGTCTTCCTGACGATGCGTTACGCAGCCCGGCAGATGCGCGATGGCGGGCGGATCGTGAACATCTCCACCATGAACACCGTGCGTCCCGTGCCTGGTATTGGGCCGTACGCCGCCAGCAAAGGCGCGATCGAGCAACTGACCGCGGTCGCCGCCCGGGAGCTCGGGCCCCGGGGCATCACGGTCAACGTCGTCTCTCCCGGCGCGACGGACACGGACATGCTCCGTGGCGCCAATCCCGCAGAGGCGCTTCGAGCAGTCGCCGGCATGACACCTCTCGGCCGCCTCGGGGAGGCATCCGACGTCGCCGCTGTCGTCGCGTTCCTCACGGGTCCGGACGGCAGGTGGATCACCGGCCAGAACCTGCGGGCGACGGGCGGACTGGCCTGACTCCGCAGGCCCTCCACAAACGAATGCTGGAAGCCGCACGCCCCGGCGGCGCGGCGGCTGAGCTGCCGCCAGCTGAGGTCGAGCAGCGGGCTCTCCCGCAATTCCAGGACTTTGCCAACCCCGCGGGGTGTCGCCGTGCGGCAGGCTAAGCAGGCTAAGAGCTGTCCCGTAAAGGCCGGTTGACGTCCAGGTCAGGTGCTGAGCTGGATGCTCACGAGACCCCGAGGCGGGGCTGTGACAGTCTGCGGACATGCCAGAGCTGCGCGTCCACGCGGGTCGTCACTATGCCGTCCAGTTCCACTACAAGGTGAGGCTGTGCATACGCAAGGACCGGCACATGCGGCGCATATCTGTTGACCGCGGTCCGGGGGCGTTCGGGGTCGAGTCGCCACACGTTGATGAGTCGGCACCCTCGCCCAGCTCAACGCAGTGTTTGAGCGGTGGGAGGAGGCGGACAACGCACGTGGATCCCGTCCCGTCCGCGCACAATCGGCTAGGAGCTGTCCGGTCGATCATGTGACTACTCCGCGCCTGTGTCGTTGATGTGGACATGGGGCGGGGCGATTTGACGGATGCCGAGTGGGAACGGCTGCGACCGTTCCTTCCGGTCAGCAACAGGCGTTGTGGCAGGTGGCGGGACCATCGGCAGGTGATCGACGGGATTCTGCACCGGGTGCGGACCGGCGTTCAGTGGCGTGACCTGCCTGAACGGTTCGGCCCGTGGAAGACGGTCTATGAACGCCACCGCATGTGGTCGGCCGACGGAACCTGGGAACGCTTGCTCCAGCAGGTCCAGGCCGAGGCCGATGCGGTCGGAGAGATCGACTGGGACATCTCGGTTGACTCCACCATCGTGCGGGCGCATCAGCACGCCGCTGGCGCCCGCACCGAACCACCGCCGGCTCCCGCCTCAAAGGGGGACGCAGCGGCAGAACACCAGGGCGAAACGCCGTGGCAGAGCCTCGTCGCCCGCCTGGTGGAGGTGGTGCAGGAGGTGAGGGCCTGGGCCGCTCGCGGGGCGGGTTCACCACCAAGCTCCACCTGAGCGCAGACGGCCGCTGCCGCCCGCTTTCCCTCATCGTCACACCGGGACAGCGGGCGGACTGCACGCAGTTCAAGCCCGTGTTGGAGAAGATTCGCGTCCCGCGGATCGGGTCGGGCAGGCCGCGCAGGAAGCCTGACAGCCTCGCGGCGGACAAGGGTTACAGCAACGGCCCGTGCCGCGAGTACCTGCGGCGCCGGGGCATCCGGCACACGATTCCGGAGAAGACCGACAGCCAGGCCGCCCGCCTGCGCAAAGGGTCATGCGGCGGACGGCCACCTGGCTTTGATGAAGAACGGTACAAGAAACGCAACACCGTCGAACGGGCGATCAACCGGCTCAAGCACGCCAGAGCCGTGGCCACCCGCTACGACAAGCGCGGCTACGTCTTCCTCGGAACCGCAACCGCAGCAGCCCTCGTCATCTGGCTCCGAACATGAGTGCCCGGGCGAGACCTACGGTGTGTTCCTGCCCTTGCCGTTCCCACCGGCGAGCTGGCCAACCATCATGACTACGAGGCCAACCAGGAGAATCACGCCACCGATCAGCGTCCCTGTCGGTCGCGTGCCGGAGTCGCTGATCACCAGTCCGAACACCAGCTGCCAGCACAGCGCGAAGGCCACCACGAGCTGCCCCCAGCCGTAGAGCTGGGGAGCACGGACATGGCGCCGGTTCATGGGGAGCACCCATCCACGGGAAACGGCAGCAATGCCGGAGGCAGCGATGAGCAACGCCATCAGCACAAGAGGTATGGCGAGGTACAGCTTCACGGTCGCTCCCTGCAGGGTCGGGCCCACGCCCGACGCCAGCGTGATCATGACACCCCTCGCATGGCAGGTCCATCCCCTTGAGGAGCTCTGTGATCGACCGGACAGCTCCTAGTACTTCACGGCTGAGCAGTCGCTGCTGGCGCCGCTGCCGGATGAGCCGTTCGCGACGGGCCGACTCTTCACCCTGGGGGCCGACCGTTACAGCCAGATCAGCGTCCGGACCAACCGTTACTCGGTGCAGGTACGGCTGATCGGTCGGAGTGTCCGCGCGATGCTACACGCGTCTCACCTGGTCGTTTACGACGGCCGGGAGGAGGTCGCCCGCCACGAGCGACTGATCGCCAAGCCTGCCGGTTGAGGTGCTGGTGCTGGGGCGGATGCGCTCGAACCGTGTCATGCGCCGACCGACGCCCACGCAGTAGGAGTACGCCGAGGCGTATCCCCGCGGCGGGCGGCCGCCGAAGCACGGCAAGAAGTTCCGCTTCGCCAAGCCCGAGTCCTGGGGGCGAGCCGAACGCGGCGACTGTCCAGGTCGCCGACCGCTACGGCACCGCACGCGCGATGGCGCGGGACCGCATCCACCCCCGGCTAACCACCCGCTCCACCTGGATCGGCCACGACGGCGAACTCCCCATTATCGAGGGGCATTGGTCAACCCTCAGCACGACCGGCTGCCTGGCGGCGGAAACCCGCTGCCGCTATGGCTGTGGTCCTCCGCCACCGCAATGACTGCCACCGCCATCGATCTGCGCTGGCAGGCGTCCCTTCGGAGGTTCGACCTGGAACACACGTTCCGCATGATCAAGCAGACACTCGGCTGGACCCACCCGAAGCTCCGCACCCCGGAAGCGGCAGACCGCTGGATGTGGCTGATCATCGTCGCGCACACCCGGCTCGGTCTCGCCCGGCCGCTCGCCGAGGACATCCGCCGGCCTTGGGAGCGACCGATGAACCGAACAGGCTCACCCCCGCCCCGGGCCGCCGGGGATTCAGAAACCTCCGCGCCGCCTTGCCTTGTCCGGCCCGTGCGCCGAAACCATCACGGATGGGTCCCGGCAGGCCGCTCGGCTCGAAGAACCAGCGGCCTGCCACCGACTACGACGTGGGTAACACCGTCCGCCGCCCCGAAACCATCAGTGAACGCGACCGGATCAGACCGTAAGGGGCAATCACACAATCCTCGCGACATCCGAAAAGGAGATGTCGATCCTGTTCGCGTCGCCGAAGATGTCCACCGTCAATTCGACACGGCCCCGAACATGGTCAATACCCACGACAGGGCTCGTGAAGTCTGTGAACGGTCCCCTTGTAATCCGCACCTCAGTCCCGATCTCGATGTCCGTCTCGTGCATCACACCAGCCCCCTTTGCGCTACTACTTCGATCAGTCATCGCTGACAGTAGCGAACCTACCCTTGGGCGGAACGGGACCCGAACGGCCCCGGCCGGCTCGGGATGCGATAGTTGGTTAAAGGTCAAGCTGAGCCTGAGAATGAACCTCAGGTCAGCACTTGATGTTCGTTATGGCCGCAAAGCTTCTGATCAGCGGGGGCTCGTCGTGCTGTGATCGGCCGCTACCAGGTTGTGAGGTATCTGCTGATGCGCCACCCGCCACGTAAGGGTTCCGGAACTCACCTGCCCCCTGGTTGAGTCGGTCTGTTCTCAGGACCGAGATGAAGCGCGGCCCGCCGCGGCAGACGCCGGCGCTTCTGCTGGGCGGCTCCAAAGCCGAATAACTCTCCCGTGTCCTCGCTGCCTTCTGCTCTGGGGGGTGGCGCGAGCGTCGGTGTAGGCCTCCCAGACTCCCAGACGGCGTCCGAGTCACCGGTCAGCCGCTCACAAGCCCTAGATGCTACGAAACCGAAGTGCTCATCGAAGATGACGTTCTGGTCCCCGCGGGCCGCCGTGATGCGTACCGCAGGATGCTCTGCGAGCGGGCCGGGACAGTCATCCACCTGCTCGTATCATTCACCTCCGAGCCCCATCAGGCCCGCCATGCAATCGCCGAATTCCGCAGTACGGGCAGTCGACCTCGTACTCCCCCGTCTGTAGACCCGCCAGGCAGCGATCCCAGACCTCAACGCTTTCGAGGAGAGAAGGAGATTGGCGCAGGTTCACGTACTCCTCGGCCTCGGCCGCCCGATTTGGGTGGCGATCGGTGAGGCGGTGCAGAACCGCGATTGGGGCCGAGCGGACCGTGCGAGGGCTGTCCGGCTCCGACAGTCCGGGCGAACACGCAGGGATCGCAGCATCGGCGGTCAGCAACACTGAAGCCAAATTTGCCGACCGCAGGCGCTCGCGATCTCGGCCAGCTGGAAGAGCTGGAACAACGCCCGCGGCGGCCCGAGCTGGCGTACGGCGGTTACTGAGGTTGAACTCGTGGTGTCGTAGGGGCTGACTACTTGTCGCCCGTGCGGTATCACCGGGGCATGCGGTATCCACAAGGGGGCGGGCTGACGGCCGAACGGCAGCAGTTTCGCGAGGAGTTACGGCTCAAGGCGGCCGAGAGGTTCGCGCAGGGCGAGGCGAGCTCGGTGATCGCCAAGGACCTGAGGGTCAGCGTCCGCTCGGTGCAGCGATGGCGACAGCTGTGGGACGAGGGCGGTCCGCGGGCTCTGCGGTCACAGGGGCCGGCTTCACTGCCGAGGCTGAGTGAGAAGCAGTTCGCCCAGTTGGAGGCGGAGCTGGCCAAGGGGCCGGCCGCGCACGGCTGGGAGGATCAACGCTGGACTCTGAGCCGTGTGAAGACGGTGATCGGCAGGCGCTTCCACCTGACCTACACCGTCCAGGGCGTGCGCAAGCTGCTGGTGCGCAACGGCTGGTCCTGCCAGGTGCCGGCCCGCCGGGCGATTGAGCGGGACGACGAGGCGGTGGCCGGGTGGGTCAAGGAGGTGTGGCCCTGCGCGGAAGACTCGCGGCGGCCCGTGGAGCCTGGCTCGTCTTCGAGGACGAGGCCGGTTTCTCCATGACGCCGCCGCAGGCCAGGACCTGGTCGCAGCGCGGCCGGACTCCGGTGGTGCGGGTGCGGGGCCGATCCCGCAGACGGATATCCATCGCGGCGCTGACCTGCTACAAACCCGGACACCGGTCCCGGCTGATCTACCGGCCGCGCCGGGACGACGGCCGACGCGACGGACGCAAGAGCTTCTCCTGGCGCGACTACCGCGACCTGCTCATCGCAGCCCACCAGCAGCTCGGCGGCCCGATCGTGCTCGTCTGGGACAACCTCAACGTCCACAAGGCCGCCGGACTGCGGGAGTTCGCCGAAGCCCGGGACTGGCTGACCATCTACTACCTGCCGCCCTACGCGCCCGATCTCAACCCTGTCGAAGGGATCTGGTCCCTTCTGCGGCGCGGCTGGCTCTCCAACGTCGCCTTCAGCACCCCCGAACACCTCGTCCAGCGCATCCGACGCGGCTTACGGCACATCCAGTACCGCAGCGAGCTCATCGACGGCTGCCTCGCCGAGACCGGCCTGAGCATCAGACCCACCTGAGCAACGACACGACACCACGAGTTCAACCTCAGTAGCTCGGAGGTGGCAGAGGTTCACTGGGAGTGTCACCAGGCGTTGACGAAGCTGGGATTGGCGCCTTCGCCGTTCCTACCAGCGGTGGCACCTGCACCGCGCTGAGAAGCGGCGTGAGGAGTGTGCGCGCGGTGGCCCTCATCTCGTCGACGGCTTCCTCGCCGGCGAGCCCTGGACGAAGAGGGAAGGGGAGGAGCCACCACCCGTCGCTCCGGGGCGCAGGGTCGACCGCGTTGGTCGGTGGATGGGACAGTTCGTGGAAGCAGCCGTCGGACAGGGCGTGCATGTGCAGGTAAACCTGGTATAAGCGGTCCAACGGGAGCCGCGCCTCGGCGACTTCGAAGCCCACGCGCAGAGGTGACCGGCAGCCCTCAAGGCCCCAGTAGGTGGTGGGCTCCAGGCAAACGGCGAATCCCGACCCGGCCGCGCGGAATCGCTGGCCATACCAGTCCCAGAGCTCCAAGGACGGCAGCACCGCGTTCTTGCTGGGCGTATGCCAGTGCGGGGCGTGGGCGGTGCCCAGTTCCTCGGCGACGATCCGGCTCAGTACCCGTGTTGTGTGCAGTGCCTTGGCGAACGTGGCCCCCAGGCCGCCCGAGGTCAGCTCCTCCGTTGTCCAGTCCAGCAACTCGTCCTCGAACTTCGCCACGAGTCCCTCCAGTTGGTGCAGGTCCGAGGTCATCGGCCCGTCGAATTCGGGTACGGCGTCGCCGAGTTCGGTGAGCAGGTACCGCCAGGACGTAACGCCCATCCGGCGACCCTCGGCCAGCGTCAGCCACATGTCCCCGGCCCGGCCTGCCCGCCATTCTTCGCCCGGGGAGGACTGACCAGCCCTTGTGGTCCGGGCGGCCAATTCGGCAAGGAGGCGGGGGATACGCGGGGCTGGACACACGAACAGGATCGAGCCGCCCTTCTCCAGTGCTCTTACGTATTCGACCGGTTGATGGGGAGTCAAGGGCGCACCAAGCTTCCCTTCGATCGACAGCCACGTTCTGCTGCCGACCCGCCCGGCGATGTCCACACGACCACTGGGCTCCGTGCCGGATGCCTCGCTGGTGAACTTGATCCAGTCCCGCACATCGTCGGGCACCGAATCCGTCGCGAGGAGTGCGATCACCGCCTCACGCGCGGCTGGGTGTCGGGTCAGTACGAAATGCAGGGCTTCGGTGAGCAGCGTCTCCGGGTGCGGCACTTTGAACCGTGCAGCCAGATGCGCCAGTACGGACGTGTTCATGGAAGCCTCCCCCCGGGCAGTTCTGGCCGCACGATAGCCCGGTCAGAACCGGAATGGAGCGAATCTCGCCCCATCGCCTCGCTCACCCCCCCCGACGCCTGACGCTTGCAGGAGGCGAGTTGGTGTAGGGGGAGGCGGCAGGCCTGGGGTGCTGGCTCTCGGCGGCCTGAAAGGGCTGCCTCGGCCAGCTGGTCGGAACGGTGGACCTCGCGGTTGCGCAGCCAGGCCTTCAGCCAATGCGGCCGATCCGGGGAGGGCGGCCGGCGTTTGGTAGCCGGTCAGCAGGACGAGTGGTCCGACGTCGGTCACGTCGAGCGCACGCTCCAGGCGCGGGGAGAGGCGTGCGAGCTGGGCGCGGAGCCGTCTGAGGGTGCGGGTGCGGTCGGCGACCAGGTCTATGCCACGACCGGTGAGGATCTTGAGATCGGTGACGGTCTCGCTGCCGGTGCGTAAAGGGTGCAGGTCGCTGCGGATGCGGGCCTGGTCAGCGATGAGGGCGGCGTCCTTGGCGTGGGTCTTTCTTTCCTCGCCGCGGTAACCCTCGGAGGCGAGCGTCTCACGTACCAGAGATCACCCAGGCGGCCTGGGCCGATTCCGCCTACGCGGACCAGCCTGTGAACTGGGCCGAGGACACTTCCCTCACATCACTCTCAAGACCGTCTCCCGCCCCAAAGGGCCAAGGGTTTGTCGTCCTCTCACGCCGCTGGCACATCGAACGCGCATAGGGATGGATCGCGAACGCCGTCGTAAGGCGAGGGACTACGAGGGGCTTCCCGGGCACAGTGAAGCGCACCTGAACTGGTCACTCATCACCCTCATGACCAAGCGGCTGACCCGCAGGCGGTCCATCTGTGAGAAGAAAACGACCCCGTGCTTCACCGCAGTACAACGTCGATGTCATGGTCGGCGAAGATCTCTAAGAGCACTTCGTAAAAGGCCCCGGCCCCGGTGTCCCTGCCTGGGCCTTGGTTGTTGACCAGCCGTGACGTCGCTATTCCTGAGGTCTGCCACTCCAGTGTGAACGGAGGTCTGGCACCGAAGCCTCCTCTGAGACAGTCGTCCACGGCAGCGAGATTCCGACCGAAGTACCCGCCGGGCCCGTTGATGGCCTCGCCCAGCGCACAGTAGAAGCTGGCCGCATCAACGACCTGCCGGCCGTCCAAGGTGAACACCTGCCCTGGTGCGGCATCCTCCGGGCGTTCGCGGCGCTGGTACTGCCGTGACGACAGAGCCACGGACAACCAGGCTTTCTGCCCTTCCGCGTCGAGAGAGTGCCACAATCCCTTCCGGTTTAGTCGCCCAGCTCGAACTGCATCCCACACCCCTGCCGAACCAGGAAGAAGCTCCTCGCACCACAGACGCACAGTGACATCGAGAAGACCCTCCCCGCGCTGTGACGGCTCGGCCGCGGTCGCGGTGACATTGCTCACGAAGTACGAACCCATCTCCACGCCTTCAGCGTCGAGGAAGGTCAGGTGCGCGCTACCGGCAGATGCGCGGCGGCCACCGAGATGACCGAGGCAGGTCAGGAGTGTTCCTTGAGGTGAGCATCCCAGGAGTGCGACTTGACGAAGACCGTCCTCACTCGGAATGAACAATCCCCTTGCCTCCTCCGCGAAGCCCCAGAAGTCGCTCTCTTCCTCGTCGCTCGTCAAGGCGTACTTGCGCCCTTCTCCTGCGCTGCCCCCTACGCCCACCACACCTCCTGATCAGCTGAAAGCCTACAGAGCGGTCCATCAGAGCGGTCCATCAGGCAGTGTCGACCAACCGACAGACAGCTCGGATCCGGTTCGAAAACACTCACTATCGGACGCCCGAGTGCGCGGACGATCCAGTCGGTACCGCGCCATATCCTGACGTTGGGTCCAGCGGCCATCCACGATCCTCGGGTGCAGTAGGCCCGCTTTCTCGACGGTGGCGACGGGCTCGGCGGAAGCACATGCCCCGTGACCTGGGAGAAAACCCTACTCATGGTGGCCGTGACGGGGCTCGTTGAAATCGGCTGCGGCGGATATTTCGTGACGGTCACCGCGCCATCCAACACAAGACTGGCCGCCGCGTAGGGTCAGCGCCATGGCCGACAGGTTCGATGTAGCTGAGGCACTGGCTGGTGGGTGCCCGACACGGGCAGACGCATGGGCATTCATCCGAGACTTTGCTGCTGCCTGGTCCACTCCGTTGTCGCCAACTGACAGATTTACATCGGCCGATGTACAACGAGCTGAGGACCGTCTCGGGTTGCGTCTCCCAGCGGCTCTCAGGGAGGCGTACGCGTTGTTCGGTCGACGGCGTGACCTGGTTGCGCGGCACAATCCGATGCTGGAGCCGGACGAGTTGCTGCTCGACCCCACGGGTGAACTGTTGGTGTTTCGCAGCGAGAACCAGGGCTGCGCCGGGTGGGGCGTGGCTCTGGCCGACCTTTCCCGTGAGGATCCACCGGTCGCCCTCTTCGGTGATCGCCTGCCCGGTTCCAGTCGGCTTGATTACCTCGACCGCTTCTCGCTGGCCTGCGTGGAAACCGTCCTCAGCGAAGCCGCGTCGGCCAGCGGGATCGAGGGCCGCACCTGTCAGGCAACGCCCGAGGTGGTTGCCTGTCTGGAGGAGGAGTTCGCTCAGGTGGCTCTGTCGCCGTATCCAGCGTGGTTCGACCCCATGGGGCCGCCCGTGCGCTGGTTCTCTGCCGCTGGGTTGCTGCTCTGTCTGGAGCCCGGCTTGGAAGGACTGGGCCTTGCTGTCATCGGCAGGACGGCGGCTGATGTCCAACGTGCAGTCGAAGCCATTCCCGGTTCCTGGCCGCCCACAGGCCCTTCAGCAACGAAGACGGTTGACGATCGCGAGTGGGTTCTGCCGTTCTGAAGCTCATGTGACGTGTGAGGTCCCGGGAGATGTTGGGCGGGTGGCTCAAGGACATGCTTGATGTCCCCGGCAGATACCGGACAGTTGCTGCTTCTCCCTGCGACTGACTGCCCTGACCTTGGTGAGCGGCTCGTCGTCATCGCGGGGGCGGGTGGACAGCTCGGTATCTCCGCCGAGGACGCGGTAGCAGGCGCCCTCCAAGATGATCGTCACGACCTTCCCAGCATGTGCCGCACCGGCTCTCAGTCGCTCTGCCTCGACCGTGATCCGGCCCGCCGCATCATCTTCGCCGGGCTCGCAGGGCCCGGCCTGCACAGAGGGCGGGATAACTAGAGTGCGCGGACTGCGAGCCCTGCTGATCTGGGGCCGCTATGTGGATATCGACCAAATGCTCTGCGGGTCAGCCCCGTTCCTGCTACGGTCTAGGTCTGTCCGACGGATCATGTGATCGCCTCGCGTGGACCATTGTGTTGGTCGTGGGGCGGGGCGATCGTCTGCCACGGCACCGTCACCGTCGCGTCGATACGCCTCTGGCTCAGGCCGTGATCAGCCCGTCTCCGGGGCCTCTGCCCGCCTCGTGAGATCTGTTGCGATGTGGTCCCAGTCCGGTCCGTGCAGCCACAGGTTCTCGGCGGCCTCTCGCATCAACGCCAGCTCGTCCGGTCGCTGCAAGAGCACCAGCCGATAGGACAGGTTGCGGACCCGAATCGGCAACCGGCCGTCAACTATGTGCGGACATAGCTCACGCAGCATGGCGACGATCGAATCCGCGTCGGCGAAGGTCAGCTCCTCGACGAAGTGGTGCTCCCGGTGTTCGAGGCCGCACTCCGGCGTGGGTCGATACTCATCTCCGTAGAGACATCGGGCATGCTCCGTCAGGGTGCTGTGCATGTCCTGGAGCCTACGACGCCCTGATCCGCCGGACAGAACCTAGTCCCGGAGCGCGCTCTCGACGGCTGAGGCCACTCGGCTGCGTACGTTGCTGTCCTTACCGGTGTCGCCCGTAAGGGAGAGGATCTTCACGTTTTCCCCGGACGGCGTCTGGCTCGGCGATGTCTTCGTGCTGTCCTTCACGACGAGGAAGCGTGTCTTCGGGAACTTCTGGCTGTTGAGGGCTACCGCGCCTTCGGGTGCCGCGCCCACCGTTAGGACGACCGTGCACTTGCGGCCCGCCAGCGCGGCAAGGTACGGCGCCGCGTTACCCGCGCTCTGCTCTCCCGCCACGGCAAGGTAGCTCACCTTGGCATGGGTTTCCGCCGAGGCATCCTGCAAGCCGCCCCACACCTGACCGGCCGCCGCCTCTGCGAGCCCACTTTCCGGCGTGAGGAGGCAGGCTTGCTGCTCGGTGTATGCGCGTGCTCGTGTGGGCGGGATGCGGGCGTCGGTCGAACCACCAGAAGTTGCTAGAGCAATGATGGCGACTGCTACTGCTATCAACCCCACCCCGCCCAGCGTCCATCGCCAGTGCGCACCGATCCATGCCTTCACGGCAATCCTCCCAAGAGCCCCGCGGCCCGCACCGCAGGCTGGTCCGCATATCGAGCGCGCAGCATACGTGTATCCGGCCGGCCCCTCTGAGGGCGGCTCCGCCTACAGGCGTGCAGTTGTCAGTTGTGGCCCGCATCCGCACCACCCGTCACTGCGAACCGAGGCTGAGCCGGCGTAGCCGGGCAGGGGGATACCTCACGCCGTGGACAGGACGTGACACGCGGCGGCAGTGTCGAAGTCGACGGCTGTGCCTGATCCAGCCGACCGGGTGCGCTGATTCGCACCGTCCGGTCCTGACGCAGCGTCCGGTCCTGACGCAGCGTCCGGTCCTGACCCAGCGTCTGGGTCTATGGACGAAGCCCGCTCAGGGAAAACCCGCTGGCCAGACATCCACCAGGCCAACCACGCGAGGCGGGCGGGTGAGTGCACTGCTGGCCACCCTCGGAGCTCTTCCCTCCGACACCGCCTGGCGTGCACCGACGCTCCGCGCCCGCCCCGGCTTCAGCCGCGAGCACCCCTCCCAGGTATCCCTGAGGCCTTGGTCCGGCAAAGATCTGTAAGTACGAAAGCGGAAGTAACAGGGCGATCTGCGAGGGATTCCAACGGCCCAGTAAACACCTGGACAAGAGGAGCCCTTGAGGGGTTTCCAAGTCGTAAGTGGAACCCGCAAGCTCTGTGAGTTTTGTGTGTCGATCTTGTCTGGAGTCCGTGCCGTGCGCGCTCGCCCCTTCCGCCGTCATCCCCGGTGGAATGCTCTACGTCGTCGGTGGCTGCGTGCCACCGCGATGATGGCGTTCGTCGCCATGGCCCTGGTTCTGACGACGGAACAGGCCTCTGCCGACGGCGCCACGCTGCCCGCGCTCTCCATGCCGCACCTGTCCTGGTCGGCCCTCGCCGACTGGTTCAAGGATCCGACGTGGGGGCACATACCCCGTCAACAGGGCGGCAGCGCGGCCGGGTTGAGTCACCGGGCCAGCACCGCGTCGACCCAGGCCGGTAAGGGTGCGGGGCGGGCCCCGGGTAAGGGCAAGGGCGAACTCGACGCCTACCACCCGTACGCGAAGGCCTCGAAGTCCGGCCCGAGCGCGGCGATCGGTGGCTTCTCCGCGAACACCAGCAAGCGAGACGCCGCCAAGTCCACCGCCACCGAGAGCGTCTTCGACAACGCTGACGGCACGACGACACGCCAGATCGCCCAGAAGCCCGTCAACTACCGTGACGCGGACGGAAACTGGCAGCCCATCGATACCCGGGTCAAGGTCGGCAGTGACGGTCGCCTGCACGAGAGTGCCAACTCGCTCGGCATCGACCTCGCGCCCCGCAGCACCGACCCCGCCGTCGTCTCGGTCAGTACCGACAGCGACCACGCCCTGTCGTTCGGGCTCCAGGGTGCGGCCGAGGTCGCGGGCAAGGCGGACGGCTCCAAGGTCACCTACCCCGGCATCCTGCCTGCCACCGATCTGACGGTCGTGCCGACCACCACCGGTGTCAAGGAAGCCGTCGTCCTGCACTCCGCGCAAGCCGCCGACTCCTGGACCTTCCCTCTTACCCTCAAAGGCCTCACCGCCGTCCAGAACAAGGACGGCGCCATCGACCTGCGAGACACGAGCGGCAAGGTCGTTGAACGGATCCCGGCCGCCTACGCCTATGACTCCAAGGTCGACCCGCGTTCCGGCGACCCGGCCACCACCTATGCCGTGAAGTACCAGCTGACCGGCGCCTCGGGCCACCAGGCACTCAAGGTCACCTTGGACGCGGCCTGGCTGCACGACCAGGCCCGTGTCTTCCCCGTCACCGTCGACCCGCCGGTCATCACCGATGGCTGGACCACGACTTACGCCGAGTCGGGCACCACCGGTGACCATTCCTTCGAGCAGACGGTGAAGATCGGCTCGTACGACTCCGGTCCTCACTCGGCGGCCGCCTACGTCAACCACTGGTACAGCGGCTGGGACGGCTCCAAGGTCACCGTGACGGCGGCCGACCTGAAGCTCTTCGACACCTGGGCCTCGACCTGCACGCCCGAGCGCCTGGACGTCGCCCAGGTCACCAAAGCCTGGACACCGACGGGAGTGACCAGCTACCCGGGCCCCTCCTACGGCGCGTCCATCGGCAACGTCACCCCGTCCGTGCCCCACGCCTGTGCCAACACCGCCGCTGACCACAGTGTGGGCGACTGGGTGGATGTCCCCCTGGCCACCGCGTCCATCCAGGGCTGGATGAACGGCACCACCGCGGACTACGGCCTCGCCGTCTACGCGGCCACCAACGACACGCTGCACTGGAAGCAGTTCGGCTCGTTCAACGACGGCACCCTTACTCCGCGCATCGTGGTGACCTACACCGGGACCACGCCGCCGCAGGTCTACCAGCAGTACCCGAACAACAACGCCACCGCCTACACCACCACGCCCGAGCTCACCGCCTGGTCCGGCGGCGCCGACTCGCAGGCCAACACCACCACCAAGTACCAGTTCCAGGTCTACGACAACACCAACGCCAAGATCGTCGACTCGGGGCTGCTCGCCACCGGCGACTACGTCGTCCCGGCGGGCAAACTCAAGTGGGGCCAGACCTATTACTGGACCGTGCAGTCCTACGACGCCGGCCTCTATTCCGGCGCCACCTGGTACTCCCTGAACATCCAGGTACCCCAGCCGCTGGTCACCTCGGGACTCTCGCAGAACGCCAGTGACCACGGCTTCGACCCGGCCATCGGCAACTACACGACCTCGGAGACCGACGCCACCATCTCCACGGTCGGCCCCTCGCTGGACGTCAGCCGCGACTACAACTCCCGCGACCCGCGCTGGACCGGTGCCTTCGGCGCCGGCTGGTCGTCCATCTTCGACTCCCGCGCCACCGAGCAGTACAACCCGGCGGGCGCCGTGGCATCCGCCGTCGTCAGCTATCCCGACGGCTCGCAGGTCGGCTACGGAAAGAACGGCGACGGCACGTTCTCGCCACCATCGGGGCGCTTCGCCACGTTCAAGCCGGTCACTGGCGGCTACACGCTGACCGACAAGAACGACACGACCTATGCCTTCACCCAGTCGCTGGGCTCCGGCGCCTACGGCCTGACCTCGGTCACCGACGCCAACGGCCGTGCCATCAACGCCACATGGACCAGCGGCCATGTCGCCAAGCTGAGCTCGGCCACCTCCGGCCGTTCGCTCACCCTGACCTGGTCCACGCCGTCCGGCGCGAACACCGCGCACGTATCGACGGTCGTCACTGACCTCGCTGATGCGGCCGACCCGACCAGTGCACAGACCTGGACGTACGGATACGCGGGCGACCAGCTCACTTCCGTGTGTGCGCCGCTGACCACGACCGAATGCACCAAGTACACCTACACCTCCGGTTCGCAGTACCAGAACGCCTCGCTCGACCTCGGCCCGCACGCCTTGTGGCCGATGGGGGAGTCCTCCGGGACCACCGCCCAGGACGCTGTCCTCGCGAACCAGGGCACCAACAACACCACCTACAGCAACGTCACCCTCGGCACTCCTGGCCCGATGGCCGGCAGCACCGGCACCGCAGCCTCGTTCAACGGCACCAGCTCGTACGCGACCCTGCCGTTCGACATGGGCAACAACACCGACTCGGGTGCGCTGTCCCTCTGGTTCAAGACCTCTGCCGGTCCCGGCGTCCTGTACTCCTACGCCTCCCAGCCGGTCACCGCCGGCAACTCGCCCGGCGCGTACACGCCCACGGTGTACGTCGGTACCGACGGCAAGTTGAAGGCCGAGTTCTGGAACAGTGCGGGCATCGCCCCGATCAGCACCAGCGGAGCGGTCACCGACGGCAAGTGGCACCACGTCGTGCTGTCCGCCGCCGGCAACACCCAGTCGCTCTACCTCGACAGCGCCAAGGTCGGCTCCCTCGCGGGCACCGTCTCCATCCAGCCGGGCGTCGCCTTCGGCAAGAACCAGCAGTACAACACGCTCGGTTCGGGCTTCCTCGGCGGCAACTGGCCCGATGAGCCGCACCAGAGCAGCAGCGACAAGACCGGTTACGCCACCTACTTCAACGGCTCCATAGCGGATGCCGCCTGGTACGACCGGCCGCTGGTGTCCGCGGACGTCACGGCGCTCTACCAGTACGGCACCCACGGGGCGAGCCTGCTCTCCTCGGTCACCCGGCCCTCCGGCAAGACGTACGCCGCCATGACGTACGACGCTGCGACCACCACACTCACTCAGCTCACCGACGAGAACGGCGGCACCTGGAAACTCGGGGCACCCACCGTTACCGGCTCCAGCCAGACCTACCGGGGCGCGGTCCTGGGCGGCGCGCCCGCCACGTACTACCGGCTGGGCGAAGCGGCCGGCGCCTCCACCGCACTGGATGAGACGAGAGGTGGCACCGGCACCTACAACGCGGTCACCCTCGGCGCCGCCGGCCCCTTCAGCGACCAGAAAGCCGCGACCTTCAACGGCACCAGCTCCTATGTGAAGGTCCCGGACGCCCAGAGCGGGAACACCTCCGCATCGGCCGAACTGTGGTTCAACACCACCCACGGCACCGCGATCCTGATGAACGCGCAGAACGCGGCCATCGGCGCCTCACCGACCAGCATGGCGCCCCAGCTGTGGATCGGGAGCGACAACAAGCTGTACGGCGGCTTCTACACCGCCACCGGCGCGGTTCAGATGGGCACCACGGGAACGGTGACCGACGGCAAGTGGCACCACGTGCTGCTCTCCGCGTCGCCCACCAGCCAGACGCTCTACCTGGACGGCGTGCAGGCCGCCACCAAGACCGGCACCGCAGCGCTCGCCTCCGGCAGCCGCACCACCGACTACCTCGGCGCGGGCACCACAGGTGCGGGCTGGACGGGTCTGCCCAACGGCACGGTCGCCTACTTCAACGGCACCCTCGCCGAAGCTGCCTCCTACCGCACCGAGCTCACCGCGCAGGACGCCGCCGCACACTTCCACGCGGGCCTGAACTCCACCGGTCTGCTGCCGGTGGAAACCGTCAAGGTGACCTCCCCGGCGAACGTGGTCTCCACGTACACCTACGACGTCGACAACAACATGCGCAAGCTGTCCGAGACCGACGGCCTGGGCAACACCCACAGCTTCGGGTACGACACCGGCGGCTTCGAGCACACCGTCACCGACCCCAACGGCGCGACCACCACCACCGGCCACGACGTGCGCGGCAACGTCGTCTCCACGACGGCCTGCCAGAACCAGGCAGCCAACGTCTGTTCCACGGACTACTTCACGTACTTCCCGGACGACACGAGCGCACAGCTCACCACGGCCGACCCGCGTAACGACATTCTGCTCACCCACCGCGACGGCCGCTCGGCGTCAGCGACGGACCCGACCTACCTGACCAGTTTCAGCTACGACGCCGCAGGGGACGAGACGGCCGTCACCGGACCGCCGGTCGCGGGCTTCCCCAAGGGGCGCACCTCGACGACCGTGTTCAGCGACGGCACCGCCGCCTATCCGGCGGCCGACTCCGGGAACGTACCCAAGGGCCTGCCGGTCAAGACCGTCTCGCCGGGCGGCGCTGTCAGAACCGTCGCCTACCTGCACACCGGTGACGTCGCCTCCACCACGGATGCCGCCGGACTCATCACCACCTACGGCTACGACGGGCTGGGCCGGGTCAAGTCGAAGAAGGTCGTCTCCGACACCTACCCCGCCGGCCTCACCACGTCGTACACCTACGACAAGGCCGGTCAGATCGTCGAGGAGGACGACCCGCAGCTTCTGAACCGGGTCACGGGCGCCACCCACGCCGCCGCCACCACCACCGTCTTCGACATCGACGGCAACGTCACCTCGCAGACCATCAAGGACACCGGCGGCGGTGACGCACCGCGTACCGAAACCCAGACCTACGACGCGTACAACCACGTCGCCACCAAAACCGACGCCAACGCCAACGCGGGCGGCACCAACGGCGGCACCGTCACCTACACCTACGACACCTCCGGCAACAAGATCCAGGAGGTGTCGAAGTCGGGCACGACGACCCAGTACACCTACGACGACAACGGCCACCTGCTCACCCAGGTGCTCACCTACACCGGTGACCCGGTCAACCCCCAGACCGCGACCCAACTGACCGAGTCGTCCCGGGCGTACGACCCGGCGGGCCGCCTCGCGTCGATCACCGACTCCATGGGCGCCACCACCTCCTACACCTACACCGACGACGGGCTCACCGCGAGCGCCACCAAGAAGAGCGCCGACGGGAGCTCCTCGACGCTGATCCAGTCGACGACTTACGACGCGGCCCGCAACCCCCTCACGCAGACCACCGACAACGGGCAGACCGTCACCAACTACACGGTGGACGCGGCTTCCCGGACCACCTCCACTGTCGTCGACCCGACCGGCGTCGACCGGGTGACCGCCCTCTCGTACACCCCGGACGACAGGGTCGCCACCCGCACCGAGCACGACTCCTCGGGCTGGGACCGGACCACCTCGGCCACCTACGACGCGGCGGGCAACCCCCTTACCCAGACGCTCTATGGTGACGCCTCGGGCCACCCGTCCGCCTGGTGGAAACTCAACCAGAGTGCCGGAACGAACGTCACCGATGTCTCCGGCAGCGGTTACACCGGCACGGCCACGGGAGTGACCTGGGGCAACGACGCGGCCACCTTCGCCGCGACCAACGGACAGCAGGTCGCCACCAACGGCCCGGTGCTCGACACCAGTGCCTCCTACACCGTCTCCGCCTGGGTCAACATGGCCTCCCTGCCGACCCACAACGCGACGATCGTCTCCCAGAGCGGCACCAACGCCAGCTCCTTCTACCTCCAGTACAACTACGCGCACACCGGCGCCCCGATGTGGAGCATGGAGCAGACGAACGGGGACACGGCTGCTCCGTCCTTCCCGTCCGCCTACGCCACCGCCGTCCCGACGGCCAACACGTGGACGCACCTGGTCGGCGTCTACAACGTCTCGAACGGCACCAGCCAGATCTACGTCAACGGCACGCTGTCCGGGACCGGCACCAACACCACTGCGTGGAACGCGTCCGGGCCGCTGACGATCGGCGCCGGCAAGTACGCGGGCGCCGCCGCCGACCTTCTGGGCGGGTCGGTCTCCAACGTTCAGGTCTATCCGCGAGCCCTGACCAACACGGAAGTCGGCTCCCTCTACGGAAACGGGCGTACCGGCGGCACGGTCGGCTCCTCCAGCCAACAGACCACCAGCTACACCTATGACAAGCGTGGCCTTCCGACGTCGATGACCGACGCCAACACCAACACCACCAACTACTCCTACGACGAGGCCGGCAACCTCGCCGTCACCACCGCGCCCGCCCTCCAGGTGGAGACGGCAGGCGGCACGCCCGTCACCCAGCGCCCGGTGACCACCGTCGGATTCAACGCCTTCGGCGAAGCCGTCGAAGAAGTCGACCCCAACGGAAACCAGACCACGACGGTCTACGACGCCAACGGCAACAAGGTCTCCGAGACCCTGCCCCCGTACACTCCCGCAGGTTCCTCGACCTCCATCACGGCGCCTTCGACGTGGACGTACGACAGCGACGGAAACCGGCTGACGGCAACCACCCCTGGCGGCCAGACCACCAGCTACCTGTACGACCAGATGGGCGACGTCGCGCAGATCACGGAACCCAACGGCGCCACCCTGCACTACACCTACGACACCAACGGCGAAAAGCTGTCGCTGACAGACGGCACCGGTGCCAGCACCCAGGCGACCTACGACTACCTCGGCCGGCAGCTCACCTCGACCCGCCTTGAGCGCTACCCGACCGCCCGGACCCTGACCACCACCAACTCGTACGCGGTCACCACGGGCAATCCTTACGGTGCGAACCTCGCCTCCACCACTACGCCCGGTGGAGTCACCACGGCCTACGGCTATGACCGGGCAGGCGAACTGACCTCCGTCACGGATGCCGCGGGCAACGCCACGAAGTACACGTACGACTTCATGGGCAACCGGCAGAAGACCACGCTGCCCGACAACACCTGGACCCAGACGGACTACGACGCCCAGGGCCACCCCACCCTCAACACGCAGTACGACGCCGCGAACAAGCAGCTCAGGCAGACACACCAGACGTACGACGCGGTGGGCAACATGGTTGCTTCCACCGACGCCAACGGAAACACCCGCCACTTCACCTACGACGCGGCGGGCACCGCCACCCAGGAGATCCAGCCGGTCACCGCCACCACGTCGATCACCACCTCCTTCGGATACGACGCCGCAGGAAACCGCACCCGGTTCACCGACGGGCGCAACAACTCCTGGCTGTACACCTACACCCCGTGGGGCCAGCAGGAGACGGCCGTACAGCCGGCCACCAGCCAGTACAACTCGGTGGCCGACTCCACCACCACCAACACCTATGACGCCAACGGCCAGCTGACGGCCACCACACAGCCCGGCGGAGTCACTACCGCCATGACCTATGACAAGGTCGGCAACCTGCTGACCGCGTCCGGCACCGGCGCCGACGCCGCGACCGCCAGCCGTAGCTTCACCTACGACCACAACGGCCAGATGCTGACCGCCGACACTGCCGAGGCGGGCACGGTCGGCGCCAAGGACCACCAGGCCGCCACCCACGAATCGTTCTCCTACGACGACCGGGGCGACCTGCTCTCCGCCTCGGGCGCGGCCGGCTCCTCCAGCTTCACCTACAACAACGACGCCTCACCCCTGACCCGCACCGACGCCGCCGGCACCACGTCCTACGGCTACGACACGGCGGGCCGCCTGTCGACCCTCAACGACGCGGCGAGCGGCACGGCACTGACCTACACCTACGGAAAGCTGAACGAGGTCGGGTCCATCAAGTACGGGACCAGCGGCCAGCTGCGTTCCTACACCTACAACAGCTCGCACGACCTCACCGGCGACACCCTCATGCAGGGCACAACAACCCTGGCCTCGATCACCTACGGGTATGACCCCAACGACAATCTCACCTCGAAAAACACCACCGGGGTAACCGGAGCCTCCAACAACACCTACACCTACGACCAGGCCGACCGACTCACCTCGTGGAACAACGGCTCCACCACCACCGCGTACGGCTATGACGCCTCGGGCAACCGCACCCAGGTCGGAGCCAACGTCTTCACCTACGACGCCCGTGACCAGGTCACCTCGGACGGAGTGCACACCTACGCGTACTCGGCCCGCGGCACCCTGACCTCGGACACCTCGGCGGCCAACGGCCAAGTCACCTACACCACGGACGCGTTCGGCAACCAGATCACCGCCGGTTCGCACTCCTACACACTGGACGCCGCCGGACGCAACATCACCGACGCGGTCACCGCGAACGGGTCCACGCGCACGTTCCAGTACTCGGGCGCGGGCAACACCATCGCCTCCGACGGCGAGTACACCTACTCCTACGACCCGTCGGGCAGCCTGACCGGCATCAACACCGGGACCACACCGGGCTCGGGCGTCCTGGCCCTCACCGACACCCACAACGACGTCATCGGCACGTTCACAGCGGGCGCCAACGCGCTGGCCGGTTCGGCGACGTACGACCCCATGGGCAATGTGACGGCCGGCGTCGGCATGACCGGCCACCTCGGCTTCCAGTCCGGCTGGACAGAGGCTGACACCGGCAAGGTCGGCACCGCCTCACGGTGGTACAACCCGGCCACAGGAACCTTCCTCAACAAGGACTCGGTCTCGCTGAACCCGATGCCGAACGAGGCCGCGGCCAACCCGTTCGCTTACGTCGGGGACAACCCCCTGGACGGCACGGACCCCTCCGGCCACTGGGGCTGGGGCTCCATCGGACACGCCCTCAGTTCCGGCTGGAACTCGGTCACTTCGTCGGTCTCCAGCGGGTGGAACTCCGCCACCTCCTGGGCGAGCAGCACGTACAACACCTATGTCGCACCGGTCGTGCACACGGTGACCAAGGTTGCCAGGCACATCGCCACCCGCACGGTGCACCGGCTCTACGACGGCTACCGCGCGACCGTCCGATTCTCGCGCCGCGTCTACCACTACGCCGTTCGCAAGGCCCGCCCCTATGTCCGAGCCGCGGTGCACATCGTGCACTCCGCCTACCACGCCGTCAGACAGGTGGCGAAGCACCCCCTGTCCTCCGCGATCCATCTAGCGAAGAGCGCGGGCAAGGGTGCGCTCAAGATAGGCAAGGCAGCGCTCAAGAACACCGTGGCGGCCGCCAAGACGGCGGGGACCTTCGTCAAGCACCATGCGGCCGCGATCACTTCGTTCGTCGTGTCCACCGCAGTGTTCATGGGCTGTGAAGCAGTCACGGTCGGCGTCGGCACGATCGGCTGCGCCGCGGTGGCCGGCGCCGCGGGCTCGCTGGTGGACCAAGGCTTCAAGTGTGCCGAACACGGCGGATCCAGTTGCAGCGTCGGGGCGTTCGCGGGTTCGGCGGTGACAGGCGCGGTCTCTGGTGCGCTCGGTGGAGCCCTCGGCTCCCTCGGCGGCAAGCTCCTGAACAAGTTCGCCCCCAAGGCGATGGAGGCAGTGGGCGGGCTCTTCGGCAAGGGCGCGAGCGAAGCGGAGGAAACAGCCGCGACGGATGCGACGGAATCAGCATCGTCACGGGCCCACGCGGACGAAGCCGGATCCAGCAGCGAGGGCGGCGGCTGCCGCATCGGAGGGCCGCACAGCTTCACCGGCAGCACCAAGGTCCTGATGGCCAACGGCACCGCGAAGGCCATTGACCAGATCAAGGTCGGCGACACGGTGGCCAACGCGGTCCCGGGCGCGAAGGGCACGCAGGCGCACAAGGTGACAGCGGTCATCGTGACGAAGACGGACCACGACTTCGTGGACGTGGCGGTGAAGGCGCGGACCAAGGCCGCGACTTCGGCCAAGGCCCTGGGAAGCAAGGCGACCCGCAAGGCAGCGCTGGGCCTGGCGGCCGCGGCGACGCTGTTCGCGACGGCGGCCCCGGCCCACGCGGCGGAGCAACCGGAGCCCACGTCGGCCTCGACATCGTCTTCGGTTCCGACTTCGGCTCCGGCTTCGGCTTCGGAGGCGACCGCGCAGGGCGACCACCTCACGACCACCTTCCACCACCCGTTCTACGACGAGACCCAGGCCGCCTTCGTCGAGGCGAAGGACCTGCACGAGGGCGACGTCCTCCAGACCCCGACCGGCACGGCCGAGGTCACGGACGTGCGGCTGTTCCATGCGAACACCACAACGTATGACCTCACCATCGGGGCTCTGCACACGTACTACGTGAAGGCGGGGAGCATTGATGTCCTTGTCCATAATGCCAATCCATGCGGCCCGGACCGGGCAGCGCCGGGGCACACATATCGAGGCGGCCAGTACAAGGGCCTGAAGGACATTGACCCGGTTACCGGAAAACTCAAGACAACAAACGTTCCAGGAACCGAGATAAACCACATGCCCTCGTTCCAAAGCGTCGAAGACTTTGGTATGCCGTACGGTGATGCGCCGGCAATCCAGATGGACTACGTCGATCACCGAGCCGTGTACACGACTGGTAGAGCGCGCGCCGCCAACGCTTTCAGGGCTCTCCAGAAGGAACTGGTGGGTAATGGTAGGATCGATGAGGCGCTCCAGATGGATATCAATGACATTCGAAATAGATTCGGCGCCAAGTATGACGGCGCTATCAAAGAAATGATTGGACAATTGCCAAACAATCCGGTATATCAGGCCTTGAGGACAGTGCCTAGCGCGGTGGGCTAGTCTGCCCCTCCCGGGTTGGCGTTGTGTTCGGCGGACGTCCGTGTGGCGTCAGCCCGGGAGAGTTCGTGGCGTTCATCCAGTTGTACCTGACGCGGGAGTACTGATGTCGATTGAGCTCAACCCTCCGGACCGGGTGGGGCCCGTGGCCGTCGGGATGTCAATGGGCGAGGCAGAGGAGGCCCTCCGTTCCCTTCCTGGCTTCGTGCGGCTGGGTACGGAGGGCGGCACTTTGGAGACCCGGGGTTTCGCGACGTACTCCGATGGCATGGCAATCGCCGCTCATCTCGGGACGGGCGGGAAAGTGGAAGCTATCGAGGTGTTTCGTCCCCTGGGTGGAACTCCAGTTATGCTGGATGGCGTCGATGTTTTTGCAGGGTTGGCCGATGAGGTAATTGCACGATTCGCCGCCCGTGGCGAGCTAGTAACCGAGGATCGAGGGCGCACCATCATTCTTCCCGGGCGTATGGTCGTATTCGGGCGGGAGGATATCCCCCGGCCTGAAAACCCCGAGGCGGGGCTGCATTTCGACTCCGTTTTGGTGGCGCGGCCCGGGTACTACGACGCACCCTGACAGGTCTTCCACACGCTGCACTCAGGGTATTGAGTGGGAACGTTGGTCTCTTTGCCACAGGTTGCAGTGAGGGTCTTGCATCCATACCGTCGCTGGGGTCGCCAGGCGAGCCCAGCGGGGCCAGCCAAGGCGACGCCGGTCGCCAGTGCGACCAGTGGCATACGTTGGTGCAGATGACGGTTGCCCCAGCCGCATCCGGTTGGTGTCGGTGTTGCACCGCGAGGCGACGGCCACCTCGAGTTTGCCTCCAGCTATCCGCTGCAACAAGACGCGAACCGACTTCGGCGGAGCGAAGTACCTTCTCGAGGATGGCTTCCTGGCCCGCGGGCGGGCGTGGCCGAAGGGTTGGGCGCGACCTGTCCAACGTAGATGCCACGGACCTATAGCCTCACCCTCGGAACTGCACATCTATTCCGCGCAGGCCGGGCTGTGCCGGTCCTCGACCACCGTTACAAGGTGGTTGGCGTGCCTGCTCGCCCGGCCTGTGACTGGATGCATGTGGTGCTCCCGCTAGTCATCTGGGCAGCAGGCCCGTAGGGACTACCAGGCTGCCTTCGATGGGTAGGGCGCCAACAAATTCACTGCTTCATCTGTTCAGCACCACGAAGGACTTTCATGCGTCTCGTACCGAGAACCGCTGCTTTGCTCGCCGTCGCGCCGCTCTCGCTGGCGCTGACCGCTTGTTCCTCAGGCGGCAGCTCAACCCCCGCCGGAGCTGTAAAGCCAACCTCTAGTGCTTCCGTGACCCCCAAGGACCCCAACATGGGCCTGGCGACCGGAGCGCAGTTGAAGGCCGCGCTCGCGCCCACGTCGTTCTTCGGTGCCGGCTATGCGGTGGATGAGTCTGGGGTACGTGACTCGGGGCCCATGTATCAGGAGCCGAGCAGCGCGCCGGCCTCCCTGGCCAAGCCGGACTGCACCAAGTTGGGGGGTACCAGCTGGATAGCGATCACCGGTGACACCGGCGTTTCCTTCGCGCAGAACGACTACGCGAACAAGAACACCTCCGCCGAGATGGCGCAGGAGATCGACGTGTTCAGGGGGACGACCGCCCCGACGGTCCTCACCCACCTCAAGAAGGCGGTCGCCGCCTGCCCGACCCTTAAGGACGAGGACACGAAGACGACGGCCAAGGTCAAGGGTGCGACCACGTCCGGCATCGGCGACGAGGCGTACACCATCACAGTCACCGACCCGGCCTGGCAGAACGGCTCTACGTTGATCGCGGTGCGGCGCGGTACGGCCGTGGTGACGGTGCTTTCGACTGCTGGCCATGACAATGGCGCCGCGAGCGCGAAGAAGCTGGCGGCGCACGTGGCGGCGGCCTTGGGTACCAAAGCGAAGGGGTAGGCGAGGCGCGAGCTCCTCGGGGTGTGGCGCCTCCTCGGCCGAGACTTGCCCTGATGAGGAACACGGATTCCTTCAGGGGTTGATGCGTGACGGGTGAGGCAGCTGGTGACCCGCCTCGCGGTCGGCGGCGGGGGTGGCGCCTGCGGCGGTGCGGTGCGCGCAGCGGCGATGCAGGCGCGGGCCATCTGCTCAGTGCCCGGTACGTACTCAGCGATCAGTTCGCGATGAGCGAGGCCTTCTGTCCACTTCCGGGAGAAGCCGTTGACCGCGACGTAGGTGTGCTGGGCGTTGGCCGGGTCGGCTTCAAGGCCCGAGATGTAGTGGTGTGGGGTCGATCGTTCCTTCGACGGGAAGGCCGAGCTGGTGCCAGCCGGTGGCGTCGGCGTTGCTGACCGCCATGCCACGGCTGAAGCACTGGTGGTTGCAGGGCCCGCACCAGCCGCCGTGCACCGTGCCGTCCGAGGAGTCGCCGCGGTGGCCACATGGCCGCTGCCGAGGCCGTAGGCGCTCTAGCCACCCACCAACCTCCTTGTGAAACCAGCAGGATCCGCAGGAGCAATGGGATCACGTGACCGCCCACCGCAGGGGCCAGCTGTGCGCCCCCTGCGGTGGGCGATCCACATGGAGGCTAGAACCAGTTCGCCCACCCGAAGGTGAAGAGATAGGACCGTCGCAGTGCGTCTGCGCCTCGGATGCCTTGCAGGAACATGACCCCCAGCGTCACGAGGGACAGAGACGCAAAGGCGCCGCCCACCAGGGCACCGACGGGTCCCGCGCCGAGACTGATCACACTCGCGACGATCACAATCCCGCTCCGGCCAGTGGATCCGGGGCCTGAAACGTCCGGGACCGGTACGAGTGCTGGGGCCGGACAATGTCTGCGGTCCCGCGCTGAGACCCAAAGGTTGATGCGACTCCTGTGACCCCCGCGATGCCGGGACCGTAGCGGCGACGAGCCCTGTCGAGGGTCGAGGGTAGCTTCGAGGGCGCCAAGTTCAAGGGAGAAGTCCGCCGTTCACGCTGCGGAGGTAGAGCCGCTGGTGCCACTCGTTGGCGTCCGGTCCGGGGTCGGTGGCCAGGACGGGGTGGGGGCCGGGTCTCGATGAGGTGCAGGAGCGTCCAGGCGACGCCGTAGCAGTCGTCGGGGCCGAAGCAGGAGACGAGCGCTCGGGCTTCCTCTCCCGTAGCCGGCTTCGGGATCGCTTCGAGTTGCGCGACGCGCCTGTCGATCTCTTCTTCGCTCGCATCCCAATCGGGGAGCGGGCCGTCGGCGACGAACGCCTGTACCTCGGGTCTCATGAGCGCATGATCAGCTTTCACCGTCACCGCAAGCAAGGTGTGTTCGCCGGTCAGGCTGCCGCAACCCCTGCCTGCGACGGCGCTGGGAAGGCGAATCGCTCGTAGAGGGGTTCGCGCTTCTGGAGGCAGGGGTAGAGCTGGCCGATCATGCGGTTGAAGAGGTTGCGTTGGGCGGGGGCGCGCCAGTCGCCTTGTTCGCGGAGGCGTCGGTAGTAGGCGTTGGCTCCGGTGGACGCTCGGAGTGAGGCAAGGCCCAGAGGTAGCCGGCGTGGTTGAGCCGGTCGTTCTTGACCAGCGTCGGCTGATGGCGGACTTCTTGTCGGAGGCTCTGGTGATGGGTGAGGCGTCGACGCCCCCGACCTGATCAACAGCGCGCCCTGCGCGAAGTGGTGGTTCTTGCGCATCAAGGCATCCGACGTACGCGACCTCGCGAAGCTCCTTGACGCCGCCTCCTACAGCGCCTCTCTCAGCGAGTAGCGGTCCCAGCCGAGATGAGGTGGGGTGCTTGGCTCATCGGAGCAGCCACGTCGCCCCTGTCAGCGTGTGGGGCCGCCAGGGGCGTATCCGCCCCAGGTCCCGCCAGCTTCGGTGACCAGGCGGGTGACGGTCCTGTCGCGATAGCCGAGTGCCTTCGCGATGACGGGGGTCGGGCCAACGAGGCGGCGACCACGGGGGTTTGGCCCCCGGCTGCGGCGGCGATCGTCGACCCGTTGGGCGACGGCAGTACAAGCCGAGGAACAAACGGGGCGCGTCGCAGCGAGGCCGGGGACAGTGACCACGGCGAAGCCTGGGTGGCCGCGCTTCGTCCCACCGCCAAGACGGCATCTACCTGTTGGGCAAAGCCCACAGCCGACTCATCCCGCCAGCGATAGGGGAACACTTGCGTGCCTGCCTCGACTGCCACGGTCACGGACGTGGTGAACGACAGCACGTCGACGACCACCAGGCACGTCACCTCACGCGCGAGTCGTTTCGCCCCCTCCGGCCCCCACTCCATACGCACACCATGGCCAGCCTGCACAAAGTCATCACCCATGGCCGACGATCATGCCACCAACTAGCTGACGTCGAGCCGCGGATCTGCTTCTCAGCTAGATCCTCAACCTCCCGGTCGCTGTTGGGACGTTGGGGTCAAGCTCTGCTGTCAGTGACTTCTCGCTGCCACCTCTGCGCCGTTTCGTTCCAGGAGATCGTCGTGGTCACTCCCTCGCCGGTGGGTGCTGCCAGGGATTCGAGGTCGGTGACGGCGAGAGCAGCCAGTGCCGCGTCGGGAAGGTCTGGCGGCACAATGAAGCGCAGGCCTGTTGCGGTCTCCTCGACGACCACCTTCTTGCGGTGGTGGATGGCAGGTGCCTCAGTGGCGTACCGGTTGATGACGCGGCGGGCCGTCGCCCGTGCCGCGTCGAAGGCCTGCTGCCCCGCCTGCGAAGCGAGTGACTGAAGGAAGGGCAGAACCGCGGCGGAGACAGTCACCCCCACGACAGCCAACACCGCATCCGGAACAGGGGAGGCCTCGGGAGGAAACGGCTCCGGCTGGAATGCTGGGTGGGAAGCGCCGAGCTCATACCAGCCGACGCCCAATTGACAGCCGATCATATGGCGATGCATCTTCCGCAGGAGCCTGGCATTCTCCTCCGTACGGTGCCCGCCGACAGCCACCACGTGATCCAGCCAGGCGCTCGCCTCCTCCACGAATATCGACTCCGCCATGACCCTTGTGTACAGCGTCAGGACAAGTGCCTGCTCCGGCTCGTCGTTCTGAGCACTCATCATTTCCCCCGGTCCGGCTGCCGCGGCCAGGTGGCCCCGGTTTCCTTGTGCCATCGGTTCAGAACGTACGGCCACTAGTACCAAAGCCGGATGAGTGCCACCAGACCGTCTTACGCCATGGACCGAGCCGAGATGATTACTCTGAGAGACGAGGGCCGATCTGTCTCCTGACCTCCAGCTGCTACCGAATGCAGGCGCCGCATTGGGTCCACGGCCACGGTTCCCCCTTAGCTTGGTTTTTCGAGAGCACCGATAGGCAACGCCATGGCCGCCAGCAACCGCCATATGCCCGGCGACTCACTGCGCTCCTGGCTGCTGGGGACACGGAGTGACCTTCCCGGGCGATGAACTGCCCGGGTGCTGCCGTACCGCGTGCGAAGGCTCGAGCCGCTCTGGCCGCGGTGGTCTGTGCGGCCGGTTTGGCGGTTGGGGCGTGGGTCGGATGCCGAGGTCGGTGAGGTGCTCTTGCTGGACGGCGGACAGGGCCGTCCATGGAGCGGCTTGCTGATAGAGCGAGGTGCCGAGGTCGTCGAACAGGGCGCCGGGCGCGATCACGCGCAGCGTGCGGTCGGGTGTGTCGGCGGCGAGCTGGCCGAGGACGGCATGGTGACAGCGTGCGGGGGAGTAGGTACGCCCCTGCGGTGAATCGGAGCGCTCCCGGGAGCGCATGGTGGCCCGTCGTCTGCCGCGCGTTGGTGAGCGGCCGCGACACGTTGCTGCTCTGCCGGAGGGCACCGGACCTGGAGTGCCCGAGGGGTCACCTTCTATTGCGTGGTTGACCGGGGCATCGTGCAGTTTCGGTCACAGTTTCGGTCACCCATGCCATGGGTCACGGCGTTGCCGTCTCGCTGCCGGCCACCCTGGTGGTGGGCCCGCTCCGTGGGGCGCGGTCTGCCGGCGTGGACCTCAAGGAGCAGGCTCGCCAGGTCGACGCGGCGATGCGGGGGTACGACCGCGCGGGCTACGGCGCAGGTCGGCTGTTGCGGTTCGGTCTGCTCGCCGGCGCCGCCGGATGTGCGACAGGGCCGTTCGTGTGCAGTGCCGTTCTGGAGCCTGTCGCTGTGCACGTGGGTCATGGCTTCGGTGGGTGGGCGCTCTCCGGGCGGGGTGGTCACCGACGTCACGACCATCGGTGACTCCGTACCGCGTTCAGACGTGTACGCTGAGTGACGATCCGGTTCATCCCCCGCAACAAGGAGAAAGCTTCATGGCCGCTGACCTTTTGACCCGCAAGATCACTCGGCACTTCGACCTGATCGACACCAACGGTGACGGCAGGATCAGCCAGGAGGACTTTGATCTGATCGTCGCCCGTATGGGACAGGAATTCGCCCAGGCTCCGGAATCGCCCAAGTACCGTGCGCTCAGCGACGCTTACCAGGCGCTGTGGGAGGGCATGCGGCAGGCCCTCGACACTGACGGTGACGGTTCGGTCAGCCGCGAGGAGTATGTGGCCGGGCTGCGGTCCGACGCCGCGACCGGCGAGGGGTACCGGCAGCACATCCAGCCGGTGGCCAAGGCCATCATCGACCTGTGCGACACCAACGGCGACGGCAAACTGGACGGCGCGGAGCTGGCCAAGGCGCACACCGGCCTGGGTATGGGCGACGCGGACCACGAGGCCGCCATGGCGCGCATCGACCTCGACGGTGACGGCTACGTCACCGAGGCCGAACTGGCCAAGGCCATCGAGGAGTTCTTCCTGAGCGAGGACGCGAACGCCGGGGGCAACCACCTGTTCGGCAAGTTCTGACCCAGCGGGCCCGGGTGTGCTGCCCCCCGTCCAAGGAGGCAGCACACCCGGGCCTCAGTGCCTCAGGGCCTGTCTGCCAGGAGTTCGCGGACCAGGCCGCGCTGCCGCGGACCAGGCCGCGCTGCCACTTGCCACTGGTGGTGCGGGGCAGCCAGCCGGGGGCAGGGGGTGGACGTGCACCGACGCCGTGCCCAGACGTTCGCAGATCGTCCGGTGTACTTGCCCGGCCACGTGGTCGGGGTCGCTGCCGGGGGCGATCTCCACCGCGACGGTGAGGCGCTCACGGACGGTGTCCGCGTAGGCGACGCACCGCCCCCGGTGCACGCCGGGCAGTACACGGGTGAGGCTCTCGGCGTCCTCGGGAAAGTGGTTCTGCCCGTTCACACTGATCATTTCCTTGCGGCGGCCGGTGACGAACAGGTCGCCGTCGAGTTGGAGTCCGAGGTCGCCGGTGCGCAGCCAGGGCCCGTCGAATGTTTCGGCGGTGGCGGCGGGGGCTCCGTAATAGCCGGTGGTGACCGCCGGCCCGGAGATTTGGATCTCGCCCAACCGCCCCGGCCCGCGTGTCGCGCCGGCCGTGTCCACCAGCCGCAGCCGGATTCCCAGCACCGGTCGTCCGACGCTGACCAGCGGCTTCGCCAGCGGGTGGTCCGAAGGCATTTCGACGGCGAGCCCGTCTTCGGACAGGTGTCGGCGGTCCAGGTGGACGATGCGCGGCGCGGTGCCCGGGGTGGGGAAGGTGATGGCCAAGGTGGCCTCGGCCATGCCGTACACCGGGTACATCGTTGACGGGGCGACGCCCGCGGCCGTCATCCGCGTGCTGAAGGCGTCGACGGTGGCGGCCCGGACCGGCTCGGCGCCGTTGAGGGCGAGCCGCCACCGTGACAGGTCCAGCTCCGCCGTCAGCTCGGATGTGGCCGCGGCTGCGAGCCGCTGGTTCAGGAGGGAGAAGCCCACACCCAGCACGATTGCCACGATCGCCGGTGCCACGAGCTGCCAGGGAACGCCGAGCCACACTGGGGGAAGCCCCACGCCGAAGGTGGCTGCCAGGTTGATGAGGAACAGCCTCTTGCCGGACCTGCGCCAGGTGAAGGGGTCGGGGCGGCGCGGCGTGGCTAGGCGTGCCGCGCCGAAGGCGAGGCTGAACACCGCGAGCAGGCCGAGGCCCGCGCCTGCGGCGGCGATCATCTGGGGCTTGTCGGGCGGCTCGTCAGAGGTCTTCTGCCGGATCGTGCCTTTGGTGAGTGCGACGATGTCGCCGCGCCAGACGCTGTCGACGGCTTTGTCGCCCTTCTGGAGCGTGTCCAGGAGCGGTCCGGGGTCGCCGAAGTCCTGCTTGCCGTGGAACCGTTTGCTGTCCACGATCGCCCGGTACTCGCGGTTCCTGCCTCTGTCGTGGACCACCGTGTTCACGACGTCGAGCTCGATCTCCCCCAGGCAGTCCTCCCGCCACGTATCCGGCATCGGGCCGGCCGGGCAACGTTCGGCCGCCCGGTATGCCTCGTATCGCACGACGTTGGCGGGCAGCCAGTCGGTGAACGCGAGGACGCAGCAGCAGCCAGGGCCACGGACACCACGATCATCAGCAGCCCCAGGACCCGCGTCACCCCGGCCCGGAAGGCCGTCACTTCTCGCAGAGGTCAGCTCGCACTAGCCGAGCACCACGTTGTGGGGCTTGAGGGCTGCGACAACGACGGCGCGGGCGTGGAGCGCGTCGAGGATGCCTGTCAACTGACCTGCCAAGAAGCTGACTTGGCGGGCCGCACCGCGGCCGCGCGCGGCATACGGGCCGCGCTGCGACACGTCGCGGCGCAGGTCCGCCGTCCCGCAGTCGGTCATGACCAGGTACTCGTCCTCGCCGTGCCGCACATGGTCGATCAGACAGGGGACACCCTCGATGCCGTCGAGCGCCCCCAGCACCCGATGCTCGTGGCGCAGCCGGCCGAGTGCGTCGATTCCTCGCGCGTCCTCCACCATGTACGCCCTGGCCTGTATGGCGACCACCCGGGCGCCGGTCACCGTGTCGACGCCCCGCAGTACGTCCCCGCGAGGAGAGCGCGCGACACCGGCGGTGATGCGGAAGTAGGTCGATGCCGCGGATGAGGCCGAGCAAACGCACTGTCCGAGACGATCCCGCATAGGTGCAGACACCACCTGCGACACCGTGCCTGCCACTGCATCGGCATACAGAGGGCCTACCGGACGCAGTGCAGTATGGGCAAGTCGCCTTCCGAGGAGGGGTGTTGGCCGCCAGAATGGGTGACGTCCTTCAGGAATGTTACGTCTTGCTCGCAGCCAAGGAGTTGTCGGCCATGACTCATCGCCAGGACTCGGACGGCCAGGTGGGCGGCCCCTACAGCTCACCGGGGGACCCGGGAAACCCGGCTCCCGAACCCGACCCCATGCCTCCACCGGAGGGCGACTAGCCGCGTGGGCAGTCACATGCCGGCTCCGGTGGATCCATCGGAGCTACGGGCGCAATGCGCCGACGTGCTGGACGCACGCGACGGCGGACACTTCCACGGTCGGCCATGGCTGCGCGAGGCGTTTCTGCGAGTGCCGCGCGAGCAGTTCATACCGGACCGGGTGTGGTGGCCGTGGCCTGGTAAGGACGGTCTGCACCCCGTCCTCGACCGCACAGTCAGGCCGCGGGAGTGGATGCGTGCCGTCTATACGGCGCAGGCCTCGTTGATCACGCAGGTGGACGACGGGCGGGTGCGGCCCGAGGAGGGTCCGACCAAGGCCGAGTTCACCTCCGCCGCCTCATGCCCCGCGGTCGTCGTCGACATGCTGCACTACCTCGACCCCGGCCCCCAGGACGTAGTTCTCGAAATCGGTACGGGGTCCGGATACAGCACCGCTCTGCTGGCTCAGCGGGTCCGGCCCGCCAACTTGGTCACCATGGAGATCGACACGCGTCTCGCCGACCTGGCCCGCGAGAAGTTGGCGGGTTTCGGGTTGCGGCCCACCGTCGTGGCCGGGGACGCAGAGCAGGGCCATGGCGAGCGGGCTCCGTACACCCGGATCATTTCCACTGCGGCGGTCCGCCAGGTCCCGCAGTCCTGGCTCCTCCAGGCCGCTCCCGGCGCGGTGATCGTGGTCCCGCTGAACGGGCCCTTCGGCCACGACGCGCTGTTGCGACTGGTCGCCGATGGCCGGGGCAACGGCGAGGGGCGTCTGGTGTCGGGCGTAGCGTTCATGAAGCTGCGCGGGCAGCGCCGCCCCGTTCCCTATGCCGACCTCGGCTGGCCGGCTATGGGCGGCCCTTGGCCCGCTTACGCCGACGCGGAGTACCGGGTGACGGTGGTTCGTGGGCGCCAGGAGATCCAGATCTGCTGATGCCCATCGGCGCCGCCGGCCGGTGTGGTCGGGCAGGTATATGGACACCACGCCCGGCTTTGCGCGGTACTGGGCCGCGTCCGCGGGGAGGAGCAGGCGGGGCGCCGAGACGACCGGGCCGATGGGGACATCGCCTCTACCACCTATCAGACCGCTGCCCCTGTTCACCAAGGCTCGTCCACCACCTCCGGGCTCGTCGGGGCCGGCGCTGCGGGCGTGCCTCCGCGTACGCGAGGAGCGATGAGGGGCAGGACGAGTACGGAGAGCATGGCTGCCCCGGTCAACGCCGCGGCGGCGCCCGTGTCGAGGGCGCCGTCCTACACCCCGATGGTGGTGACGGCCACGACCAGGGGCAGGCAGGTGGAGCAGTACAGGGCGAGCGCGCCGCGGTCTCTGCGGGAGAAGTCGGACGGCGCGAGAAGGTAGGCGGGGCCGCCGCGCACCAGGAGGAACAGGAGCAGGAAGACCGGGAGCAGCAGCAACGGTCGGCCGCCGTGGAGCAGGGCATCGAGGTCGAACTGCATGCCAGTGACGACGAAGAAGATCGGGACGAGGAACCCGAAGCCCATCGCCTCGATCTTGCCGAGGACGGCCTCACCCCCGTCGGGTGCGGATCGCCGCAGGACCAGGCGGGTGAGCAGTCCGGCCACGAAGGCGCCCAGCAGGGTGTCGACTCCGAAGGCGGCCGAGAGGCCGAGCATGCAGGCGAGAAGGAGCATCACGAATAGGACCGTGAACTGTCCGCTGCTGTGCAGGGTTTGGGTGACGACGCGGGGGAACCACGGCGGGGGCGGGCGCAGCGCCCAGATCACGGCGACCACAGTGATGAGGGCGAAGGCGAACAGGACGGCGGTGGCGCGGCCGGGGCTGCGCCCGCCGAGCCGTACGGACATCGCGACGATCGGCCCGAACTCCCCTACGGGGCCGAAGGCCATGACCACGGTCGCGAAGCGTCCGCCGAGGGCCCCGGCGTCACGCAGGATGGGCAGCACGGCGCCGAGCGCGGTGCTGGTCAGCGCGGTGCCGATGACGAAGCTCTTGCCGGCTTGGGCGCCGGTGAGCGCGAAGGCGATGCCGAGAGACAGGGCGAGCGTGACGGTCCAGGCGCCCACGGCGCGGCGCAGGGTATCGCCACGGATCGCCGCGAACTCGATCTCGTATCCGGCGAGGAAGATCAACATGGACAGGCCGAGGCTGGAGAGGGCGTCCACGAGCTGGTCGCCGTGGGCCCATCTGAGCACGTCAGGGCCGATGACGATCCCCAGAGTGATCTCGAAGACGGCTGGCGGGATGGGCAGTCGGTGTCCGACCCAGTAGGCCAGCAGAGGAGCCAGGACCGCCACGACCATGATCAGAATGAGGACGCCAGGATGCGGCATACAGCACATCTAGCATTTTTTTACCTTGGGTCAAGCAGCCCGTGATGACCGTCTGCGATGCCATGCCCGTCGGTGTCCGAGCGAACGAGGGCACCGAGAAGCGCACCTGGCACCAGCGCAGCAACCGCCGGGTGCAGCCGTGAACCGCACCTGGAAGGGACTCGTCCCATGAGCTCTGTCGGCAAGGACCGCGCACGGACCCGGTAGTGTCTGGGCTTCGGGCGGCATCATGTTCGCGGCCGTCCTGCTGCTGGTGAGGGGCGTCGTCGGCATCCTGGAGGGTGTCGTCGCCGTCGCCAAGGACGACGTGTACGCCCGGTTCGGCTCCTACGTCTACGCGTTCAACCTCACCGCGTGGGCTGGATCCACCTGGTCCTTGGAGTCCTTCTCCTCGTCACCGGCCTCGGCCTGCTCGCCGGCCCGGCGCCCTGGGCGCGCCTCACCGCTCCGGTCCTGGCGAGCGTCAGCGTCATCGCCGACTTCTTCTTCCTGCCGTACCAGCCCTGGTGGGCGCTGGTCGGCATCGCCCTCGGCATCTTCGTCATCTGGGCCCTCACCCGTAGGTGATGGTGTCCCGCGTGGTGGCGCCGCGGCCGAAGACGGTTGTGTCCGCGAGTTGCAGCAGCAGGCTCAGGCGCGGCTGGGTGGGTATGGTTCGCACGCAGAAGACCATGGCCTCGACCACGGCTTCGGCCGGGTCGGTGGTCCCTTGAAGGTGAGCGATCATCAGCTCGACGAACGACTCGGCCCCCTGGGCAGCGACCTCGGCGATGATGTCGTTGAGGCGGCTGAAGTGACGGTAGACCGTCTGGCGGGTGACGCAGAGTCGCCGACGACGTCGGACAGGGTGGTCTTGGCGACACCGTGCCGGTCGATGCAGCGAGCGGTCGCGTCGATGATGCGCTGTCGTGCCTCCGCGTCCGATGCGGGAGGTCGGCCTCCCCAGCCGTGGTGCCCCATGATTTCAGGATCGCATACGCTCCGCGGCCCGTTGGGGCGTTGTGGCGCGGAGTGCGGCCAGGATTGAGTCCGGTCGCGGGGATCGCGCACAGTGCGACGTACCAGAGGCTGCCGATCGGGGTGTGTTGCTGTGTGAGGCCGTCGGTTGCGGCGAAGCAGGCCGGCAACGCGAGGAGCCACAGGGCGATGTGAACGCCTAGGTAGATCGCTGGGTAGGTCCGCACGAACAGCGGCGATGCGACCGGGGCCGGATCGGCTCGTCCACGACGCCGTACGCCGGGAAGCGATCTGGGAGAGCGAAGGCGGGGCCTGTATGTCCCCCCTGGGAGTCCCGATGGGAACAGGCGCCCTCCCTCTGCCCGGAAAGGGCTGGAGGTGAGCGACATGGAGACCCTCGTCATCGTCGCGGTGATCGTTCTCGCGACCGGTATCGGCATGCGCCTGATCCACCTGCTCAATGCCCAGCACGATGCACGTATCGCGGCCCACCACTTCAGCGAGGCTCTGCCGAGGCCTCCGGGCCTGCCGGATGACACCCGTCGCCGAGCCCACCGCATGGATGCGGACCGGTGAGGCGCAGACCCTGCTCCGGCGAGGGGCAGCGGCCGGGCGGTACGCCGTTTCCCGCCCGTCGGCTTCCCGCCCACCCCGAAGGGGGACCCGCTCACGTGAAGTACATCGAGACTCAGACACTGCCGTCGTTCGGGCACGCCGAGGTACGGATCATCGCGCACACGCCCGAGGCCGCCCGAGCAGTCGCGGAGACCCTGCGCGGTTGCTTCGCCGGAACGGAACAGCGCAGCTATCCCGGTGTGGGCGGTGACACCCGTCTCCACCGCACCGTGAACACCGAAGCACCTGCTGGGTCCGCCCGGTCCTGGCTGTACACCGCCGGGCCCCGCAGGGACCGGCGCCTACTCCGACGAGACGTGAGAGCCCGCGAGGGACCCGAGACGCCCTGGACACGCACGCGGCCCTGGCCACGACCTGCTCTTATCTGGCGGGCGACGGCCTGATCGCCGTCGACTGACCCCCGCAACACTGCCGCGATGGTCGCTCTCACTCATGCATGAGGGAAGCCGGCGTATGGAGTCCGACGCGGAGCCGGCGGCGGTCGGGCGGAGTGGGAGAACCAGCCGCGCTTGCCACCATGCTCGGCCCGAAGTGCCGTCGGTGGGCGGCCGGTTCACCGTGCGATACCGGCCCTGCGTCGCGCTACGGACGCCTGCCGCCGTCATTGGTCGGGGCTGTTGAGCAAGAGCGTGATCGGCTGATCTTCGATGACCTTGGTTCCGGCCGCGCGCTTCGTACCCGTGACGATCCAGTCGGTGTCGTTGGCGGGGTCCTGGAGGGCATCGTGGCCGTCGGGCGCGACTGCCGCCGTGATGGTGAAGCAGAGGAGTGGACCGTCGACGGCGTCGGCCAGTGGCGTGCCCATGACCGGCGGGATGGACTGTGGCCACTTCTTGCCGGTGCAGGCCGTTCCGGGGCTGGCCACCCCCACAGTCTTGGCGGGCACCGGTTCCGGGCTGCTGCCGCATCCGGCGAGGAGCAGGCCCGCGGCGGCGAGGACGACTGTGCGGGTGCGGTTCACGAAGTCCTCCTGGGCGGGAAGGGCGCCGTCCGGTCGTCGAACGACCGTACGTGCGGCGGATGTTGCGGATGGGTGACCCTACCTGCCGTCGGTCCGCCGTTGTCTTCGGCGTCGGCTTTGGCGCGCATCTCGCCGGTGCCGTGACGGTTGCCGCTCGGGACGGCGGGTTGGTTGCCGCCTGTGTCCGCCTGAAGACGACCCACCCTCGCCGGCGGGATGTCGAGGCTCTTCGCGTGCACGCGAACCCTCGCCGGGGCGCGCGGGGACGCGCGGGAGGTCCGGGCGGAGCCGACACCGAGGGCGAAGGACCTCGCGGCAGACTGGCGGACCTCAGGCGCGAAGGAGGGCAGATGCCGCCCGGCACGGTCGTCCATACGGAAGGGCGGGGAGTACGCAACATCCCGGCCCTCGGGGCTCCGCGCGCGGTGGCGGTCCCGCTGAGCTGGGAGCGCCACCGAACCACGGCTTGGCAGCAGAAGAGAAGCATGGTCGCGGGCTGCCGCCGCGCAGCGGGCTCCGCGGCTCGGTCGTCTGATGCGGCGAGGTGCGGAGCCCGCTGCGGAACTGGCTAGCCCGCGAGGCTGTTCTTGCGGCGCTTCATCGCGAAAAGAACTCCGCCACCGGCGAGCACGGCGACACCGCCGCCGATGGCGAGCGTCGAGGTGAGCGAGGAGGAGCCTGTCTCCGCGAGGTCACCGGTCAACCGCGTCGTGTTGTCGCCGGTGGGCTTCTGCCCGGTGGCGATGGGCACTTGACCGCCCGTCTGCGGGGTGGTGCCTTCGGTCTTGGTGCCGGGCGCGACGATCTGAAGGACGACGCTGTCGAAGACGGGGTCGATGCAACCGTCGCCGGTGGTGTCCATGTAGATGCCACCGCCGATGGTGAGGCCCTCACCGATGGGGGCGTTCTTCTTGACGTCCATACGGAACTTCAAGGTGACGGATTCGCTCGGACCGAAGGTGCGCAGGTCGAGGTAGGCGCCGGAGTGGTCCCCGTCCTTGACGTCGGTCCACGTGCCGTCGACGTTCACCTGGAGTGCGACCTTGGAAGCCTCGAAAGGCAGCGGCGCGTTCGGGTCGCTGGAGCCGACGCCCGCGTAGAACAGGACATCGCTGACGGTTTTCGCAGACGTGTTGGACACCTTCAGGTCAAAGGCGTGCCAGCCGCTGCCGGCCTGAATCTTGCCAGGCAGGCCGCTGATCTTCGCTGCCAGCTTCGACTTGTAGGAGGGGTCGTCGATCTTGCAAACGCCCTCACCCGGCGCCGGCTCATCGCCGCCCTCTTCCGGTGAACTCGGCGTGGCGCTCGGCGACTTTCCGGCCGCGGGGGTCTTGTGGCCCGCGCTGCCGGGTGCGTCGCCCGCCGCAGGCGCCTTCGTCCGGTCCTCGGGTGACTTGGACGCCTCGCTCAGGGCGGGCGAGGCGTGCTCCTTGGACGAGGCGGAGGGGCTGGGCGAGGCGGTGGGGCGCGGTGACGAACCGGCCGCCTGAGCGGCCGGGACGGCCAGAAAGGCGGCGGGTGCCATAGCGGCGGTCGCGGCGGCGACAGCCACCATACGGTGAAGCTTCATGAGGTCCTCAGCGACGTCAGTCGTGTCGTACGGGAGCACGGCACGGGCGGCACGGTCCGCAGCCACAGAAATCGCAGGCGGCCTACCAGATCCGTAAGCATGATCCGCGAGGGCTTTGAATGGTTGCCCTACTGCACCGGATCTTTGTGTGATCCGCAGCACGTCTCTGCTGAAGCTCGCGCACCTTCCTCGGCGGGGAGGCTGACGGCGATGGCGAGGATGAGGTTCCCCCCGGACATGCGGGGGACGGTGGCAGAGGGCCAGATGGGACGTACGAGAGGGGTTTTGAGCACCACCCGCACGGAACTCAGGCGTGTGCGTCCGCCGCGTGAACCCCATGGACCTCAACTCCCCCTGCAATCACGGACTCCCCGCCAGGAGAGGGAGAGGCGGTCAGACTGTTATGGCCGGGGCTGCCGATCCTTGGAGATCCGGTACGAGAAGGCTGGCAGTCGTAGGCGTCCTCGTCTGATCCGATGGAGGCGGCGACTTCACGCTGCGCCTGCCCCCGCCATCCCGGACGCCACGCTGCGAGGGAAAAGACAAGGCCGCTGTTGTCAGCCCGCGTGGACCCGGGGGCGCCGGTCGCGGTCCGGTTCCGCCTCGCGCAGCACCTCGCGGGTGACCGGGGCGACCTCCCCCTGGCCGAAGAGGAAGAAGCGCAGGAAATTGCGGAATGGATTGCCCTCGGTCCACTCGAAGTAGATGTGCGGGGTGCAGCCGGTCATGTCCCGGGCGTGCAGTAGGAGCGCCGCAAGCGCGTTGGGGATGGAGGGCGACTCCAGCGTGAGGACCCGGTAACGGCCGTGCAGGACCTCGCCGCGCACGGTGAGGCTGCCCTCGAACTCCGACGGGTCGGTGACCGTCACCTCGGCGAAGACGAAGTCCTCCTGCTCCGGCATGTCGTTGTCGGCGCGGATCTGCTCCATCTTGTCGCGGTATTCCGCCTTGTCCCGCCGGGCGGGCTCGTTGGCGATGAAACGTATCCTGCGGCTGGCCATGTCGCGTATGAACCGTTCGGCCATCGGGTCGAACGACACGCTGGTCACCCGCAGTTCGAAGGCGCGCAGCAGGCGCGACAGGAGGGAGATGAGGATGATGCCGGCGATGAAGCAGGCGCCGATCTTCACACCGTCCGGGCGCTCGATGACGTTGACGACGGTGGTGTAGAGGAACACCGTCGAGATCACCGCGAAGCCGATGGTCCAGCCGCGCTGGCCGGCCTTGTGGGCGGCGATGGTCACCGCGATGGCGGCGGAGCTGATCAGTACGAGCACGCCGGTGGCGTAGGCGCCGCCCTGCTTGTCGACGTTGGCGTCGAAGAGCCAGGTGACCAGGAAGGCGACCAGGGTGAAGACGAGGACCATCGGGCGCACGGCACGCGCCCAGTGCGGGGCCATGCCGTAGCGGGGCAGATAGCGCGGCATCAGGTTGAGCAGCCCTGCCATCGCGGAGGCGCCGGCGAACCACAGGATGGCGATGGTCGAGATGTCGTAGACCGTGCCGAAGGCGCCGCCCAGGTAGTGGTGGGCGAGGTAGGCCAGCGCGCGGCCGTTGGCGGCGCCGCCCGGCTTGAACTCGTTCTCCGGGATCAGCAGCGTGGTGATGAAGCTGGTCGCGATGAGGAAGCAGCTCATGATCACGGCGGCGGTGGTCAGCAGCTTCCTGGCGTCCCGGATGCGGCCGGCCGGGTTCTCCTCCGTGTCGCTGCGGTCGCCCCTGACGTGTGGCATCACCGCGACGCCGGTCTCGAAGCCGGACAAGCCGAGTGCCAGCTTCGGAAAGACGATCAAGGCCACGCCGACCATCACGAAGATGTTGCCGTGCTCGGTGGTCAGGGCGCTGGTCCAGTCACTGACCACGTGGCCGGCGGTCAGGACGTGCCAGAGGCCGACGGCCACCACAACCACATTGAGCATCAGGTAGAGGCCGACCAGGGCGACCGCCACCCCGATGGCCTCCAGGAAGCCCTTGAGGAACACCGCGCCGAGCAGGGCCACCAGCAGCAGCGTGATCAGCACCTGCTTGTCGTGCAGGGCACCGGTCAGGTGCGGGTTCTCCACCAGGTGGGTGGAGGCGTCCGCCGCCGACAGGGTGATGGTGATCAGGAAGTCGGTGGCGGCGAAACCGAGCAGGGTGAGCACGAACAGCTTGCCCTGCCAGAACGACAGCAGCCGCTCCAGCATCGCGATCGAGCCCTCACCGTGGGGGCTCTCCGCAGCCACTCGCCGGTACACCGGGAGAGCACCTGCCAGAGTCACGATGACAAGCACGATCGTCGCGATGGGTGACAGCAGGCCGGCGGCCAGCGCCGCGATGCCCGGCTGGTAACCGAGAGTGGAGAAGTAGTCCACACCGGTCAGACACATCACGCGCCACCAGCGCTGGCCCTTGTGAGGTGGCTCAGGTTCGGCGTGGGGGCCGGTCACTCCACCCGGCTTGCCCATGTCGGACAGCCCCTCCAGCATCCAGGCGCGCAGGCGACTGGCATGGGGGCGTTCGGTCGTGGCCATCGGCGTGCTCCTGATGTGCGGCCCAGCTCTTTCCAGGCCATCACGCGGACGGCCGGCACCAGCGTATGCAGAGAGTGATGCTCAGGCCCCCGGCAGAATCCTCCGCGCGCGTCAAGCTTCCGTTAAGACGGATGAGCAGGAGCAGTATCCGCCGCCCGTCAGGACGACGCGGTGTCCATGGCGAATTCTGGCAAGGGCTTGTATTGCCCGGCCCCGTCTTTCTTGATGGTCGTTCGCTGCCACTACGGGGCTGCCAGAGGATGGCGCCCGTCAAGGGTGCGTCAAGGTCACGCGAACGGGCGCGAAGATGCCGCAAGGACCGGCCGGATGCGACGCGCAAGGACCGAACCTGATCCTCCGCGCGTTTCTCAGTCCTCATGCGCGGTTGGAGAAAGAAGGAGCACGCGCCCATGTCCCTCCTGACCACCGAGCCGGATGCCGGCCCCGACGGCGAGGAACCGCCCGACAACGGGGAACGGCACCGGCTGACCGCCGTCACCGGCCTGGCCGCGTTGTCTCTGGACGCCATGGCGTCGGTGGCCTACGGCCCGGAGGCGATCGTCGTGGTCCTGGCCGCCGCCGGCACGCACGGTCTGGGTTTCACCCTGCCCGTGACACTGGCCATCGCCGCTCTGCTGGCGGTGCTGGTCGTCTCCTACCGGCAGGTGATCGCGGCCTTCCCGGACGGCGGCGGTTCCTACGCGGTCGCGAAGAAACACCTGGGCGCCCGCACGAGTCTGGTGGCGGCGGCGTCCCTGGTGCTCGACTACGTGCTCAACGTGGCGGTGGCGGTCACGGCGGGCGTCGCCGCGCTGACATCGGCGTTCCCGAGCCTGTACGGCGACCGGGTGTGGCTGTGCCTCGCGGCCCTCGCGCTGGTCACGTGCGTCAACCTGCGTGGGATCGCGGAGTCTGCCCGCGCGTTCATCGTGCCGACCGCCATTTTCGTCGGCTTCATGTTCGTCCTCATCGGCGTCGGTCTGCTCCGTACCCATCCCGCGAGCACGCAGGCCGCCGCCGGTCACGCCTTGGTGCTCGCCGACAACGCCTCCCAGGTGGGAGCCCTGCTATTGTTGAAGGCGTTCGCCTCTGGCTGTGCCGCCCTGACCGGCGTGGAGGCCATCGCCAACGCGGTCCCGTCCTTCCGGGCGCCCCGCGCCCGGCGGGCCCAGCGTGCCGAGGTCGCTCTCGGCGCGGTCCTCGGCCTGATGCTCATCGGACTGTCCGTGCTGATCGGCCGCTTCCACCTCCAGCCGGTCGAGGGCGTCACGGTCCTCGCGCAACTGGCGGACGCCTCACTCGGCCACAACGCTGCCTTCTACGTGATCCAGTTCGCGACGATGATCCTGCTGGCGCTGTCGGCCAACACTTCGTTCGGCGGACTGCCGGTGCTGCTCAAGCTGCTGGCTCGCGACAACTACCTCCCCCATGTCTTCGCGCTGAAGGCCGACCGCCAGGTCCACCGGCACGGAGTACTCACCCTGGCCGTCGTGTCGGCCGCGCTGCTGGTGTTCTCCGGCGGGGACACCAACACGCTGGTGCCGCTGTTCGCGATCGGTGTCTTCGTCGGCTTCACCATCGCCCAAGTGGGCATGGTCCGTCACTGGTGTCTCGCCAAGGATGCCGGGTGGCGCGGCAGGGTGCTGCTCAACGGTTGCGGAGCGCTGCTCACGGGCGTCGCGGCGGTCGTCGTCACCGCGAGCAAGTTCACGGAGGGGGCCTGGCTGATCGTGATCGCTCTGCCTGTCCTCATGGCCACCTTCGAAACCGTCCACCGGGCCTACGGCCGGATCGGCGAGTGCCTCGGTCTCGGCCGTATACCCGCGCCCCCGCATCGCGAGCGCTCCCTGGTCATCGTCCCTGTGTCCTCCCTTTCCCGGCTCACGTCGGAGGCGTTGACGGCCGCCGCATCCCTCGGCGACGAGGTCCGCGCGGTCACTGTGTCCCACCCCGATCCGGAAGACCGTGCCGCCCTGCACACCCTGGAGCGGCGCTGGGCCCAGTGGGACCCCGGGGTGGAGCTGGTGCGACTGTCCTGCGCGCGCCGCAGTCTGGGGCGTCCGATCGCGGCGTATGTGCGTGAGGTGGCTGCCGCGGAACCCGGCTCGCGTATCACCGTGCTGATCGCGGAGACCGAGCCGGAGCACCTGTGGCAGCGGCTCCTGCACAACCAGCGGGGCGCCGTGGTCGCGCATTCCGTACGGCGGGAGACGGACGCGGCCATCTGCCGGCTCCGCTTCCGCCTGGTGTGAGCGGGAATCGGGCTCTCCTTCGTGGAGGGGCTTGGGACGGTCCTTGCTGTCCGATTGGGTCCGGGTGGCTTGGGAGCAGGCCGGAGACCTTGCGGAACTGATTCGGAGCCTCCGGCGGTCCTGGCCTCGGGGCCCCTACACGTGAGCCCGCGGAGGGGGGTGCGCGTGCTCAGGGCCGTCCGGGGTGCGGGCGGGTCGAGGTCCGGGCCGGTCTTTCGGTGATCAGGCGGCCTTGCTGAAGCACATACCGCGCGCGGTGGGTGGCGGTGATGTCGGTGAAGGGATCGCCTTCCAGGGCGACGAGGTCCGCCGTGGCGCCGGACGTGATGACGCCCAGGTCGGGACGGTGGAGGAGTTCCGCCGCGACGCACGTGGCTGCCCGCAGGGCGCGCAAGGGGGTGTAGCCGTGGGCGAGCATGGTGGGAAACTCGTGCCAGTTCTCGGCATGGGGGAACATGCCGGCGTCGGTGCCGAAGGCCGCCTTCACATTGGTGCGGGCGGGCCGTTGGAGCCCTTCGCGCAGAGCCTCGGCGTGTTCGCGGTAGTTCCGGCGGGTGGTGGTCATGGAGCTGTCCCAGAAGGTGTCGTCGTCGAGCCGGTCGAGGAAGTAGGTCTGGGCGTAGTGGGTGGCGACCAGGAAGGTGCCCGCGCGCTCCATCTCCTGGTAGGTCGTTGTGGTGGCGAAACAACCGTGTTCCACACTGCGGACTCCGGCCATGACGGCGCGCAGGACGGCATTGTCGCTGAAAACGTGTGCCGCGCAGGGCAACCCGAGGTCGGCTGCGGTCGAGACGATGGTGTGCATTTCGACCCGCGAGTAGGCGGTGCTGGTGGGGCTGTCGACCGGTGAGGAGAATCCGCCGCCGCCGGCGAATTTGATCCAGTCGGCTCCGGCGCGGGACTGCTCGCGTACCGCACGGCGCAATTCGTCGACGCCCTCGGCCAGGGTTCCGATCTGGTGTCCATAGCGCAGGGCCAGGTCGGGTTGCTTGTCACCGTGGCCACCGCGGGGCGAAAGGATGTTGGGGGCCGCGATGATGCGTGGACCTTGGATCAGACCGTCTTCGAGTGCTGTGCGCAGCGATACGTTCAGGGGGAGATGGGCGCTGCCCAGGTCCCGGACGGTGGTGAATCCGCTGTGCAGCAGGGCGCGCAGTACCGGGACGGCGGTGAGGGTTTGGTAGGCGGAGGGCGCAGTCTCCGCGCTCTCGTCCAGTAGGTGGACGTGACAGTCGATGAGGCCGGGCAGGAGCGTGCAGCCGGGCATCTCGATGACGTCCGTATCCGGACCGGTGGGGAGGTCGTGCGCGACCGCGGCGATCCGGCCGTCGCGCACGAGGACAGTCAGCCCGTCGACGGGCGTGTCCGCTATCGCGTCCCACACACGGTCAGGTCGCAGAAGTAGGTCTCGGCCGGCGGATGCGTGCACGGATACCTCCGGGTGGTGGCGGGCACGTGGGTGGTCGGCAGGCGCCCAGGGGGGCGGGAACGGCGGTGCGCTGTCTGTTTCAGGAGGGGATGAGTGGTGTGTAGCGGGGGTCGTTCCAGACATCGCCGGGTCCGGGATTGCCGGGGTCGGGCCGGGCACCGAGTTGGCGCAGGACTCCCCAGGCAGCGTTGAGGCCGGAGGCGAGGGCGTGGTTGAGCCAGCCTGGAGACCAGGAGGTGTCGTCACCGGCGAGGTACAGCGCGTTCGGCGGTTCGCCCGGGACGGCGGGGGAGCCGGTGAATTCCTTCATGAAGTGGGCGAACAGATCGCGCTGATAGGGGTAGTCGCCGGGACAGGACCAGCGACTCAGGCCGCGGAAGTGCTGCTCGTTCTCCCAGGACACGGTCACGGCCTCGCCTGTTCGCGCTTGGGTGCGCAGTTCGTCCGCCAGCTTGGGATGGATGGCCGCGAGTTCACGGATGAAGAGGGCGACTCGGTCCTCCAGGCCGGACGGGGCGATCTTCATGGCGTCCTGTGCCCAGGTGAAGCTGAGATCCAGCACGCCGCGGCGGCCTCCGGGTCCGCGTGGGGGCCCGTAGTCCATGGTATAGGCGGCGCGCGGCAGCCGGTCGGTGAGGGTGACCCCGTCCATGGATGTCTTCGCCCAGAACGGCTGGTCGACCACGAGTGCTGTTTTGGAGGACTGCCAGTAGTGGAGACGACGGACTGCTCTCCATAGCCGGGGGCCGAGTACGGGAACGTGTGCGCTGGTGGAACGTATCTCGACGTTCGTCTCCAGAAGCCGTAGCTGCGGAGTGAAGACGACGGCCGCGAACCGTTCACTGTGCCCGTCCGTGCTGTGCACCACGATGCCGCGGGCAGCATCCGGTTCAACGTCCAGGGCGCGCACGGCGGGTCGCGGCGAGCCCTCGTTGAGCATCTCCAGGCTGGACGGGCGTCCCTTTGGCCCGGTGGTGTGGTGGGTCCAAAAGCCCTCGGCGAGCCGGCTGATGCCGTCGGGGGCGTACAGCATGTCGCTGCCCTCGGTGCACAGCAGCAACCGCAGGATCTCCACTGTGCTGAGATCGAAGAAGGAGTCCCACACGGCGGGCCCCACCCCGGCGGTCCCCAGGAGCCGCGCCTGGTCGTGGGTGAGGCCCACCCCGTCCGGGTCCCGCAGGAAACGGTAGAAGGACCACAGTTCGAAGCGGGTGAGGATGGTGCGCCAGGAGCGGCGCACCGCGGTGAGGTCGCGGGCGGCCACATGCCGCTGGATCTCGAAGAGGCCGATGCGCGCCAGCGCCTGCTGCCAGCGCGTGTGCGCTTGGCGAAACTCGTCGTGCTGACTGTAGAGGTCCTGGATCTGTTCGGCGGGGTATTGCCGGCCGTCGACATCCAGCACGGTCAGCGGTGTGGTGGGAGCGGCGTAGTTGTCGCGGAACGGCTCCAGGGGGACTCCGAGTGTCTGAGCGTAGTGGCGCAGTAGGCGGGCGTTTTCGGGAAAGCGCAGACAGCCGAGCTCCACGACCGCGCTGTCGGCTTCTCGCAGACGTCTGCTGTACATGCGGCCTCCCAGGCGCCGCCCCCCGGGCCCGTCCTGACTCCGCTCGGCCTCGTACACGATGGGGCGGCAGCCTGCCCGCAACAGCTCGTAGGCGGCGGCGAGCCCGCTGCCCCCGGCACCGATGACCGCGATGGGCGCGCCGTCAGTCCTGTCGGGCAGCCGTCCCATGCGTCGGCCGCCGCTGACGTGGGCGGCGTAGTCGAAGGGAAAGTCGACCTGAAGATCGCTGGCGGGCGGGGGCGTGCTCGGACTCATCGCTGGCTCCTTGGTGGAAGGGCGGGCGGCTTCCAAGTGTGTACGGGGGCGGCCTCCTCGGCGAGCAGCGCATAGCGAAGCGTCAACTCCACGAGATCGGGGGGCCGTTGGGCCGCCGCGGGGCGAGGTGGATCCAGTGGTTCGGCTCGATGGTCCCCACACGCTCCCCGCTCTTTCATGGCGTCATCCCGCCCGGTCGTGGATGTGGTTCGTACGCCGGGACTGGGGGACTCGGCCGGCCCTCGGCATGCGTCGACCGCGCTCGCTCGTCGCCGTCGCAGCACCTCACGTGTTCGCTGCTGCCACCACGCTCCCGTATGTCCCGTGGTGACCCGCTGGTCGAGTACGCCCAGCAGGGTGTCGGCTTCGTCTGCGTCCACCGCGGCCAGCGCCAGTCCATCGCGGGCCCGCGGCAACAAGTCTTTGATCAGAGCGCCGGCATGGTGTTCTCGCGGCGCGGACCCGGGCGTGGGCCACCACAGGGAGGCGCGCAGGCCGTCGCGCGCGGCTCGGTAGAAGTTGGTCCTGGCGCAGGCGAAGGGAAGCTCTCGGGCCACATCGCGTCCCTCGGCTGCCAAGAAGAGGGTGAGACCGACCAGAAAGGCGGTGTTCGCGGCCATGTCCACCGGCGTTGGGCCGGAAGGCAGCGCCCGGAACTCGATCCTCAGATGCCCCAGAGGGTCGTACACCGGGCGGTTCCACCACCACACTGTGCTCAGGTGCAGGCGAAGTTCCTCCAGTACCGGATACCCGCCGGGCATGTGGGCGGCGTCGGCGCGGGCCGCCGGCAGCAGGACGTCGTAACAGCGCACGGCTTCCGCGAACGCCGCTTGCGGGCCGCCGCGCATCCAGTCACGGCCAAATCCGACTCGGGGGCGCCGGGTGCCTGCGCCAGGGTGACAGCGGTCGCCGAAGCCCCGCTCGTACAGCGGTATACGAGCCTCCTGCCATCCAGGGTGCCCGAGGGGGAACGGGGAGTTGCCCGACGCGGCCAGGGCTGGTCCGGTGGCGAGTTGGGCGGCGTTGAAAGTACGGGAGAAGAGGTTCGGGGTCACCGTCAGGTGTGTCTGCCACGAGCAGGCGGCGCCCTGGACCGCCACGGACTCGGCCCGCAACAAGCCCTGCTCTCCCACCGGCAGAATGAACGGGGTGGAGCGGCGGCGGGCCCATGCGCGTTCCAGCGCGCGGAAGCGCGGCTGGTCGGTCAGGGCCTGCGCGGTCACATCCGGCGGCGTCAGGGTGGGCAGTGTCCCCATCGGAACCGCTCTGGCCCCGTGGTGGCGCAGGGATACCGAGGCGATCCGCTTCAGTGCCTGCGACGTCTGTTCGGCCAGAGCCGTGAAGGGATGCCCGCGCACGGGGACCGGTGTCAAGTTCACCTCGAGATTGAAACGGGCCACCTCCAAGGACAGCCGGTCGTCGTCCGACGCTTCACGTACGGCTGCGGCGACCGGGACCGGACAGGCGTCCGGCCCGATCAGAGACACTTCGAGTTCCGCACCCAGCGTGGCCGGCGCCGTCCCGAAATGCGGGTGCTCGACGGCCTTTTCCAGAAGGGTGAGACCCTCCGTCAAGCGGGCCCGGAAAAGTGCGTAGTCCCGCGCCGTGAACGTCACTCGTCCGACCTCGCGGCCCATGTCACTCCCGTCTGGACTTCACATGCACCGGCCGAACCGCAGCGTGGGGCCTTGGGGGTTCAGCCGGCCGAGGCGACCGCGCTCCACCAGGCCCGCAGTGCCGGCTCCATCCGCACCGCGCTGCGGGTGATCCAGTCGTCCGGTTCGTGGTGCGTCCTGCCGTACTCGATGACTTGCAGCACTCCGTCCGCCACCTCCGGTGGGTTGTCCCGGTAGGCCTCGATGTACGCGACCGCGGCCTCCGGAATTTGTTCCGCCTCGCTCAGCACATCGGCGAGGGCCGCGCAGGAGTTGCACCACAGAGTGAAGTCGGTACGCGCCAGGAGTGCCGCCTCCGCCGCGCCGGCGTGCAGGGCGACCCACGAGATGAACTCGGTGAACCGCCGAACCGGTTCAAGGCGGGGTGCCCGGCGCATCTCGTCGGGCGACATGCCCAACGCGGGCGCGAGCCCGGTGACCATCCGGTGACGGGCCTGCACCAGCTCGTGCGCGACGAAGGAGAAGAAGCCGCCGGGCACTTCGTGCGGATACCGGGCCAGCAGCAGACCGTACGCCGTGAACTCGGCCTCCTGCGACTGGAACTCCGCGAGCGCGAAACTCTTCAGATGCTTTTCCTCGATCATTCCCTCGCGGGCCAGAGACAAGAATTCGTTGGCGCCGAGGTGGTCGGGGATATTTACTCCGACACTGTCGATGAACTCGGTGGCAGGCACAGAGGAATGTCCTTTCCGGCAGAAAAGTGCAGCCGGCCCGGAACGTCTCGGGGTGGAACCCGCAGACGCCGGACTCGGCCGATACAGACAGGCTTCCGATGGGATTCGCGGGCAGCGGTCGGGTGCCCGCCCGGCGTAATTACAGAGTTACCCACGAGAGACCTGTTTGGTGCATGCATTCGACGCCTCCGCGAATGATTCCGCCATTTCGTTGATCGTTCCATTCCTCCGTCAGGGAGTGTGCGATGCCACCCCTGGCCTGCGTGGATCCGGCGAGAGTTCCTCGTCCTGAGCCGACCGGCGCGTCGACCACCGAGCAATCGCTCATGTCCAAATCGTGCGCGACACAATTTTCGCATTGGTAGCCCCTGGCCCTCCATTTGCGCCCAGCCACGATGCGATCAACCAAACGCCGGATTAGTGCCCCCTTCGGACGGCTGGAGTCTCGCTTGACGGCCGGGTTCCGGCTCTTTCGGTCGGTGTCCGAATCATGGTCGGCCGCGGTCTGTTCGTCCCGCTCGAGCCCGGCCGGGACCAGTAGCTGGTCGCCGCGCGGGGGCCGCCAGGCGGCATCGCGTGCCACGGCGGACTGGTGGGAGCAGGGGCGCGGGTCGGCGTTTCGCGTCTTCGCTGTAGGTATGGCTGGCTGATACATAACCCGCGCATCCCGGAAATACCGGTCAACGCCCGGGGTTTTGATGAAACAGTGGCTAAATAAAAACAGAGTGGCTCCATTGAGTTCCCTTTTCGGTCACATCGAGATGGGTCGGCATACGGTGCAAGCGCCGGGGTACTTGAAGCAATGCCAGCCAGTTCGAATCTTCTCGTCCGGGGTTTCTTGACTGGGTCAGGGCTCACGGGCCGCTGCGCGTTCGGCGTACTGCTGTTGGTGATTCGACGTCGATCCCATTCGCGACATCGGATCTCCTGTGCCCGGGCGGGCTTATTCGATGAGTTCTTACCTCGCTATCGCTGTTTCATTGTTTGTGCCCCACTGCCCCCATGCGGGTGCCTGGAATCGGGTGCGTGTCGGGTATGCGCGGGACATGACCATCCCTTCCCTCTTCGCGGAGCAAGTGACGGATCTGCCCGATCCGGTCCGCCGGGTGGTGGGGGTCCAGTGGCAGGTATGTCGCGCCCGCATGCAGGACCGCGGCCACCGCGGTCGGCGAACGTTCGATCACCACGGCGACGACGTCTCCGCCGCGCACGCCATGCGATCGCAGCCCTGTGGCGCCCCAAGGGCGTGGTGTGTCCCCATCGGGGTCAGACCCGACTGGCCCGAGACGATGGCGACTTGCGCATGTTCGCCGAGGACCGGCTACTGGCGACCACGAACCTGACCTTCGACATCTCGTGCTACGAAATGTTCGTCACCCTGCTCAACGGCGCCTGTCTGGTCCTGGCCCACAGTGAGGACCTGCTGGACTCCAAGGCCTTGGAAACCGTGCTGCGGGATCGGCGGATCAGCGTGATGTGGCTGAGCGCGGGACTGTTCCACCAACACGCCCACGCCGTACCCGAGATGTTCGCCGGCCTTCGATGTCTCATCGTGGGCGGCGGCACGATCGGCCCCCGTGCCGTGCGTGCCGTGCTGAAGAGCGGTCGCCCGGGGATGTTCCTCAACGGCTACGGTCCTACCGAGAATTCCTCGCTGTCGACGACCTACCGCGTCGATGATTTGTCCGCGCGCGGAGACCGTGCCCATCGGGATCAACGTTCCCGGCTCGACGGCCTATGTGATGCGGGACGACGGAACGATCGCCGAACCCTGGGGAGACCGGCGAACTGTGTGTCGGTGGGGACGGCGTCGCACTGGGCTACTTGAGGGATCCCGAGAAGACGGCCCAGCACTTCGTCGAGGACCCGTGAACCCCCCAGGAAGTGCGGACCCGGCTGTACCGGACCGGTGACATGGCCCGCTGGCGTGCTGACGGGGTGCTCGAATACCTGGGACGCCGAGACCGGCAGGTGAAGATCCGCGGCTACCGGGTGGGGCGGATGCGGAAAGGGCAGGGCAACTGCGCTGAATCCGGCTGCATTTGGGCGCCACTCGGGTCGCTTTACCGTCACGTTTTCACCTCTGCCGCATACGCCGACACAGGGACGGCGGTGCCCGGCTCCTCACCCCCCGCAATGAGCCAGGTAGACCGAGCGCAGCGGCGTGCGCGCTTGCTCCTATCGTCGAGGTATGCGTGCGGGGCAACCACCTGGAGCCGAGAAGCGGGCCGAGCCGGGCGATGCCGGCGACCGAGCTCGCCAGCGTATCCGCGGTCAGAACGGTCGGTCGGCCTTGTCGCACGCCGAACTCCTTGATCGCGACTCCCCTTGGCCCGCGCCCGCGGATTCGTGGCCGCACACAGCACGCAGCCCCGCCCTGGGCGGCGGACGTCCAGAACGGCGACGATCTTTCGAGCAGGGACGGCAACCTTTCGAGTAGCGGCGGCAACTGAGGCACTGACAGGACGTCTCACCGAAGGAACGACATCACGTGTCTGCTTCATCGCACCGCCGCTCGCCCGCCCGTAAACGTCGGGTTCTGATCGGCGCCGCCACCGCCTCCCTCGTGGCCGCCGGACTCGCGGCCGTACCGTTGACCATGAGTGCGGGTGCCGCCGCCGTCGACCTCGCGCACGCGGTACTGCCCGCGAACGACGGCTGGGCCTCCAGTGGCACCGGCACCACGGGCGGACGGGACGCCGACGTGGCCCACACCTTCACCGTCTCGACCCGCGCCGAGCTGGCCAAGGCCCTCGGGGCCGGCCCTGCCGGAGCCCCCCGAATCGTCCAGATCAAGGGGGCGATAGACGCCAACACCGACGATTCCGGCAAGCCCCTCGACTGTGCCGACTACGCGGCCGGGACGGGCTACTCGCTGAACGCTTACCTGAAGGCCTACGACCCTGCTACCTGGGGACGCTCCAAGCTGCCGTCCGGCGCACAGGAGTCGGCGCGTGCCGCGGCGCAGGCGCGGCAGGCCGCCCGCGTGGTCCTGAGCGTTCCTTCCAAGACGACGATCGTCGGCGTGCCCGGAACCGGCGCGGCGATCGTCGGGGGCAGCCTCCAGGTGAGCAACGCGGACAACGTCATCATCCGCAACCTCGGCTTCAGCGACACCCGCGACTGCTTCCCCCAGTGGGATCCGACCGACGGCTCGACGGGCAACTGGAACTCCCAGTACGACGCGGTCTCGGTGCGCCGCTCCACACACGTGTGGGCCGATCACAACACCTTCGGCGACGGCCCGCACTACGACAGCTCGAATCCCACCTACTTCGGCCGCGAATACCAGGTCCACGACGGCGCCCTCGACATCACCAACGCCTCCGACCTCGTGACCGTCGAGTACAACCGCTTCACCAACCACGACAAGACGATGCTCATCGGCAGCAGTGACAAGGACACCAAGCTGCGGGTGACGCTGCATCACAACGTCTTCCAGGGGATCGTCCAGCGCGCCCCGCTCGCCCGGGTCGGCCAGATCCACCTGTACGACAACTACTACGACACGGCGACGCTCAACGGCTACGCCCACAGCTACAGCATCAACTCCCGGGCCCACGCCCAGGTTGTCGCCCAGAACAACTACTGGGCTCTTTCCAGCAACCGGAAGGCCTCGCAACTGCTCAGTGGGGACGGCACCGGCGCGGTGGCGGGCAGTGGCAACCTGGTCAATGGCACCGCGACCGACCTCGTCGCCGCGTACAACGCCGAACACTCCAGCAAGAAGATCGCGACGACCGTGAACTGGGCACCGAAGCTGAACGCGGGCCTGGAACCCGCGAGCGGTCTGCCTGCCAAGCTCGCCAAGACGGCGGGTGCGGGCGTGCTGAACAGCGTTGGCGGCAGCACCGGTTGAGATATGGCGCCTGCCGCGCCGGGTATCGAGCCGCTGCGGCCAGGCGGCTGGCGGCCGTGCCGGCCTCCTGGCAGTCGGGCCGGTTCCGGAAGGAACGCAAGACTCCATCCTCGCCAGCCATGACCGTGTGCGGGCTGTGAAACAGCCGGAGCGCCCGCACACGGAAGAGGGGGAATCGAAGAAAGATCACCGTGTGAGGCACCCCAACCTGTCGAGTCACCCTCTTGTCGAGTGAGTGACCATCGGGGGAGGGGAACTGTGTTCGGCGGAGCAGTGCGTGCCTTGGCCGCTGTCAGCTTTGTGGTACTTGCGGCGGGGGCCGCGGACGAGGCGGCGGCGGACGCGTGCACGCTCCCGGCCACGGCCGTCGCGAGCCCGTCCAGTGGCGCGCGCCTGGAGTTCGACTGGGACAAGGTCGAGGCGGGGGCGCAGGTCGCGGTCAGCATTACGGGCATGCCCCCGGGCTGGGACCTGGTAACCGTCTCGTCCCCCGCCCTGAAAGAGCCGGTGGAGCTGACTCCCGTGGAGTCGCCCCGGGGGAGCGCGGAAGGCGCCGGGCACCCGCCGGGCGCGCCTCTGGGCGCCCCGGAGTCCAGCCGCTTTCCCAGGGCCAAAGGAGAGGCCGTCCGGGACGACATCGCGCCGGGGGTGTATCCCGTGAGGGCCGTCAGCGGCGGCCGCCCCGTGGTGACGGCGGGACCACCGTCTTCGCCGGACACACCACCCTGCGGGACGACATCCCTGCGGGCAGGCACCTACCCGCTCGCTGTTGTCAGTCAGCACGGACAACAGACCAGCAGCGCCCAGCTCAAGGTGGCCGGCGATCCGGTGCGTCACTACCAGTCCTGGGTCAGGGGGAGCGCCTGCTGCGCGACGGGGCCGCCCGCCGAGGCGTGCCGAGAACTCTCCAGGGCGGCCGGTGTGCTCGTGGACCAGTGCCAGGAGTCTGCCGTGCGGGCGCTCATGCTGGCCGCTGAGGCCGCATGCCTCGCCGGTGACTTCGCGCAGTACTTCGCGCTGGCGCGGCGGGTGGCAGCGCTTGGGCACGACGGCGATGCCCCCGCCACGCGTCTGGTCCTCGACCACTTCGCGGGGTTGACGGCCACCTACGAAGGCCGGCACCGGGAGGCGGGACGGGCGCTGCGCCGGGCGATGCGGCTCGCCGAGGAGGTTCCGGATGCGTACTGCGCCTTATGGGCCGGGCAGGCCGCCTACACCCTGGGCGACGCCGCCCGCGCCCACGCGTTCGCCGTGGCCGCAGCCGACCGGGCCCGGCGCGAGGGAGCGGTCTCCCTCGTGCCCGCCGCGCTCGTCTACCAGGCCCTGGCCGCGTTGCTGACAGACCGCTGCGCGGCGGCCGAGGAAGCGGCCCTGGACGGTCTGCGGCCGGCGCGCCGGACGGGGCAACGCAACCTTGCCGTGGATCATCTGGTGGTGCTCGCCCTGGTGTCGGCGCTCCAGGGTGACGGGGAAGCCGCGGCGGCCCGAGTGCGGACCATCACCCATCAGGTGTCCGCGCGCGGCCAGGGCCGGCCGGCCGCGTTCGGCCGGTGGGCGTCCGCCTGTGCCGATCTCGCGGACGACCGGCCGGCCGACGCACTGATCCACCTCACCGGCATGACCGACGCCGCCGTGGGCAACCAGCCCAACCTGGGCATCCGCCAGATGGCCACACCGCACTTCGTGGAGGCCGCGGCGCGCTGCGACCGGCGCGCCAAGGCGGCTGAAGCGCTGCGCTCCTACCACGCCTGGGCGGCCAACGGGACAAGCGCCGCCCGGCTCGCCCTGGCACACCGCTGCCGCGCACTCCTGGAATGCGATGACGCGGCCGCCGACGAGCAGTTCCGGCAGGCCGCCCTGCTCCACCAACAAGACGGCGCAGCACTGGAGTTGGCCAAGACCGAGCTGTTCCACGCCCACCGGCTGCGGCGCGCCCGCAAGCCCCGCCCAGCGCGCGAGCTGCTGCGCGAAGCGTTGCAGATCTTCCAGCAGTTCGATGCCGCCTCCTGGGCCCGGCGGGCCACCGCTGAACTCCGCGCCACCGGCGCCCAGGCTCCCGCCCGCCCCGGCAGTCGCGGATCAGGAGGGGGTGTGGAACTGACGCCGCAACAGACGCGGATCTGCGAGCTGGTCGCCCGAGGCGCGACCAACCAGGAGATCGCCGAAGTCCTGATGGTCAGCAACCGAACCGTCGACTATCACCTCAGGAACGTCTTCACCCGACTTGGTGTGCGCTCCCGCGTCGAACTGGCCGCCCACTTCCGCTGACTCCGGCCGTTCGCTGGGTGCTGCCCAGAGCCTTCGGGTTGTACGAGCCGTCCGCCGTCCCGCATCCCGCCGTGGAAGACGCTGCCGGTGCCCAGGGCTCCCCGCACCCGTAATGGCTTTTCGGCCGAGAGGCAGAGCCGCGCCTTCCCCACCCGGGGGCATCGCGCGTCACCATCGCCCTGTGCCGCGCGCTATTTGGTCGCCCCTTGGGCGAAGCCGTTGTAGATGTAGCGCTGGAGGAACAGGAAGATGAGCAGGGTCGGCAGGATCACAAGGACCGCCCCCGCGCAGATGTCCTCCCAGTGCGCCCCGAAGGGCCCCTTGAACCGGAACAGGGCGGTGGAGATCGTCCCCTTGTCCTGCGAGGGCATGTAGAGGAACGGGATGTAGAAGTCGTTGTATGTCGTGATGCCCTTGACGATGACGACGGTGGCGATGGCCGGCTTGAGCAACGGCAGAATGATCCTGCGGTAGATGGTGAAGGTGTTCGCGCCGTCGAGCCGGGCCGCCTCGTCGAGCGATACCGGTATGGACCGGATGAACTGCAGGAAGATATAGATCGACACGATGTCGGTGCCCATGTAGAGCAGGATGGGCGCCCAGCGGGTGTCCACCAGGCCGAAGCTGTTGACCACGTGGAACGTGGCCACCTGTGTCGTGACGCCCGGAACGAGGGTGGCGATGAGGAACAGCGCCATGACCGTCTTCTTGAGGCGGAACTCGAACCGGTCGATGGCGTACGCCGTCATGGAGCCGATGAGCACGGTGCCGGTGATCGAGAACAGCAGGATGAACGCCGTGTTGCCGAACGCCGTCAGCATCTTCCCGTCGTTGAACGCGGTGGCGTAGTTGGAGAAGTTCAGCCAGTCGTGGGGCAGGCTCAATGCCCCGCCGTCGCTCACCTCCCGAGACGATTTCAAGGAGGTGAGGAAGACGACGACGAGCGGAACCAGCACCACGAGTGATGCCACGACCAGGGAGAGGTAGGTCAGGACCGCGCCGATGGGGGGAGGCCTGCGACTGACTGCACGGTCGGGAGTGGTGAGCGTGGTCATACGAGGTCCACCTTGTCGTCGGGCACGAGCCTCCGCTGGATCCACGTGACCATCAGGATGACCAGGAGCAGCACGACGGCGCAGGCCGAAGCCAGGCCCGTCTTGTTGAACTGGAAGGCGAGCTTGACCGACTGGATCACGAAGGTCGACGTGCCGGTCGAACCCCCGGTCATGATGTACGGGATCTCGAAGACCGCGAGGGATCCGGAGATCGCCAGGATGACGCTCAGGCCGAGGACCGGCCGGATGCCCGGCGCGATGATATGCCGGAACTGCTGCCGGCGGGTTGCTCCGTCGAGCTGGGCCGCCTCGTACAGTTCGCCGGGGATCGACTGGATCGCGCCGAGGAAGAGGACGAAGTTGAGTCCGGTGAAGCGCCAGACGGACACCCCAGCGAGGGAGGTGTTGGCGGACTCGGGTTCGCCCAGCCAGGCGTGGTCGCCGCCGGCGCCGAACCAGGAGAGGATCGAGTCGAGGGTGCCGCCGTCCTGGAAGAAGTAGAGGAAGACGAAGCCGATGGCTACGCCGTTGATCAGGTAGGGGAAGAAGAGGATCCCCTTGAAGAGGTTGCGCAGGCGCAGGTCGAAACTGAGGATCGTCGCGAAGTACAGGGCGATGACGATCTGTACCGCCGACGCCGCCAGGTAGTAGAAACTGACGAAGAACACCCGGAACAGCTCGGGTCGGGTGAACAGTTGGGCGTAGTTGTGCAGGCCGGTGAAGTTCCGGTCGGGACTGACGCCGTCCCAGTCGGTGAAGCTGTAATAGATCATGTTGCCCACGGGGACGTAGGTGAACGTCACCAGCAGCGCGAGCGGCGCCAGCAGGAAGAGCCACGGGGTGATCCTTCGCAGCGGATGATCGCGCCAGGAGCGGGAGGACACGGTGTCGTGGCGGCGCCGCCGTACGGGGGCCGGGTGCCGGGCCGGCGCCGCCTTCTGCGTTGTGTCAGTCATGTCGGACTGGACCTTTCTTAGTCCGCGGCCAGGGTCGGCGGGTGGCGGGACGGATCCGCGGGTGACGCGGTACCCCTGCGCCTGCCCGGGTCAGGAGCCCGCGACGGCGGCTGCGGCGGCCCAGCGCTTGTCGAGGTCGGCGAAGTAGCCCTGCAACGAGCCCTGTTGTGCGCCACGGGCAAGGTCGATCAGCTTCTGCCGGTAGTCCTGCTTGGCCAGGCCGATCTCGGCGGCATTGTCGATGGCATTGACCTGCTCGGTCTTCGCATCGGAGCGCTCGACCAGTTTGACATCGTTGTCTTCGTAGGGCTTGAGGACGCTGGGCAGCGCTGCGGCCTTCAGGGCGGAGACACCGCCTTCCTTCGTGGCGAAGCCGGACTTGTCGGTGAACCAGTCGAGCCAGGCCCGGGCAGCGGCCTTGTTCTTGGAGTGGGCGTTGACGGCCAGTTGGTAGTCGGAGACCAGGGTGGCGCAGAAGGCGCCGTTCTTCTGGGCGGGGAAGGGCATGAAGCCGATGTCGTCCGGGTTCTGCCCGGCCGCGGTCGCGGCGTCGCGCACCTGGTGTACGGCCCAGGAGCCGAGCAGCATGCTGCCGACCTTGCCCTTGGCCAGCTCCGTCTTGGACGTCTCCCAGTTCGTCGTCGTGGGATCCTTCTCCGACAGCCCCTCGTGGACGATGTCGTACAGCAGGGTGTCGATCACATGGAGATCGCTGCCCTCGCCCCAGGGCTTGTCGGAGCCGGCGAGGGCGTCGGACGCCTTGGCGTCGCAGCTGACCGAACCGGCGCTGTTGGTCCACTGGCTGCTGAGGGGCCAGCCGTCCTTGTAGTTCGTGTAGTAGGGCGCCGCGGCCGACTTCGCCTTGATCTCCTTGAGGTCACCGAGGAACTGGGCCGGACTGGTGGGCCAGTTGGCGATGCCGGCCTTCGTCCACAGCGCCTTGTTGTAGACGAAGCCGTTCACGCTGCCGAAGTTGGCGATGCCGTACGTCATGCCTTTGACATCGGTCTTGCCGGTGAAGCGGTACTTCTGCGACATTGCGGCCGTACTGCCCAGCGGGGCGAAGAACTTGGGATAGTCGCCCTTGGCGATCGCGGAGGGAATGAGCAGGACGTCGCCGTAGTCCGCGGTGTTCATCCCGATCTTGACCTCGCCCTCGTAGTCGGTGATGCCCTGGAACTTCACCGTCACCTTGGGATAGATGGCGTTGAACGCGGCGGCGTACCGTCCCATCGTTCCGTCCTGCACGAGGTCCGTGCGGTTGGTCAGCACGGTGATGGTGCCCGACGCCTTGGAGGCGTCCGAGGGTGCGACGGCCGTCTCGGTGGACGGCGCCGCGCCTCCACTGCACCCCGCGATCGTCAGCATCGCGGTGGCAAGCAGCGCGGCGGCGCTCAGCGGCTTTCTGCTCATGTGCCCAACTTCCTTCGAGGGGTTCGTCTCAGACCTGGCGGCTGACGCCACTATGTCAGCCATTCATGAACCGGTAAAGCTAAGATTTCGGTCGTGATGCGTAATCGTTACCGTACGTCGGGGGCAAGTTGCTTCCCAGGCGTCTTCTGTGGAGCTCGGAGTGGGGAGTTGGGGATGGACCGGTTAAGTAACACCGGTTACGGTGGCGGACGTCTCATGCCTACCGGGTCGTGACTGTCCGATTGGAGCCCCCTGTGAAGGACGCCGTCCATCTGAACGAGAGATGGAGTCTCGACTACGACGGAACACCGGTCCCCGCCCAGGTGCCCGGCTGTGTCCATACCGATCTGCTCGCCGCCGGTCTGATCCAGGACCCTCATATCGGGCACAACGAGCAGCACGTCGCCTGGGTGGGGCGCCGCGCCTGGACGTACAGTCTGGAACTGCCCTCCGCGTACACGGGGGAGGAGCACCACGAGCGGACGGATCTGGTCTTCGACGGCCTCGACACAGTCGCTTGTATCACCCTCGGCGGCCGGGAGTTGGGCCGCACACGCAACATGCACCGCTCCTACCGTTTCGATGTCACCGGCCGCTCGGGCCGGCTGTCCGTCGCGTTCGCCTCCGCCTACGAGGAGGCGGAATCCGTGCGGGCGCTGACCGGGGAGCGTCCCAACGTCTATCCGGCGCCGTCCCAGTACATCCGCAAAATGGCCTGCGCGTTCGGCTGGGACTGGGGGCCGACCGTGGTCACCGCCGGAATGTGGCGTCCGGTCCGGCTCGAACGCTGGTCCACCGCGCGCCTCGCACGCGTGCGTCCGCTGGTCACCGTCGACGGCACCACGGGACGGGTGGAGCTGCACGTCGATGTGGAGCGCACCGCGCACGGCGCCGGCCGCACCCTCGGCCTCCATGTGACGGTGGCGGGCATCGAGGCACACGCCGAGGTGCTGGGCGACAGCGCCGTGGTGGCCCTGGACGTACCGGACGCGCATCTGTGGTGGCCCCGCGGGTATGGCGAACAACCGCTGTACGACGTCGAGTTGACGCTCCGCGACGGTGACGCGCCCTTGGACACGTGGCGGCGCCGGGTGGGCTTCAGGACCCTCGAACTCGACCAGCGCGCCGACGAGCACGGCACCGGCTTCACCTTCGTGGTCAATGGCGTGAGGATCTTCGTGCGCGGGGTCAACTGGATCCCGGACGATGTGCTGCCCTCCCGGATCACCCCCGAGCACTACCGCACCCGCCTGACCCAGACCGCCGACGCCCATGTGGACCTCGTCCGGGTGTGGGGCGGCGGCATCTACGAGGACGAGGCGTTCTACGACGCCTGTGACGAACTGGGTCTGATGGTCTGGCAGGACTTCCTCTTCGCCTGCGCCGCCTATCCCGAGGAGCAGCCGCTGCGCGGTGAGGTCGAGGCGGAGGCCCGCGAGAACGTGGTACGCCTCATGCCGCATCCCAGTCTCGTCCTGTGGAACGGCAACAACGAGAACCTGTGGGGCTTTCGGGACTGGGACTGGGAGGACCCGCTCGCCGGGAACTCCTGGGGGGAGGGCTACTACCTGGGTCTGCTGCCACGCGTCGTCGCCGAGCTGGACCCCACCCGGCCGTACATCGCGGGCAGCCCCTGGTCCGGCTCCTGGGATCACCACCCCAACGACCCCGATCACGGAACGCACCACTCGTGGGAGGTGTGGAATCGGCAGGACTACACCGAGTACCGTGCTCAAGTGCCGCGTTTCGTCTCGGAGTTCGGTTGGCAGGCACCCCCGGCGCTGGCCACTTTGCACCGGGCGCTGCCCGGCGAGGACCTCGCACCGGACTCACCCGGCATGCTGCACCACCAGAAGGCCGAGGACGGCAACGGCAAGCTGAACCGCGGAGTGGCCCGCCACTTCACGCTGCCTGACGGGGACTTCGACCGATGGCATTACCTCACCCAGGTCGTCCAGGCCCGCGCCGTCGCCACCGGCATCGAGCACTGGCGCGCCAACTGGCCGCGCTGCGCCGGCACGATCGTCTGGCAGATCAACGACTGCTGGCCCGTCAGCTCCTGGTCCGCGATCGACGGCGACGGCCGTCTCAAGCCGCTCCACCACGAACTGCGCCGCGTCTACGCCGACCGTCTCCTCAGTCTCCTGCCGGGCACGGACGGCCCCGAGCTCGTGGTGGCCAACCAGGGGGCCGAAGCCTGGAACTGCGAGGTGACGCTGCGGCTCATGAGGGCCGATGGAACCCTGGCCGCGCGCGTCTCACTCGGCCTGACCGCCCCGCCCCGCGAAGTGCTGAGGGTTCCCGTGCCGCCGGACGTCCTTCCGGCCACCGGCTCCGACAAGGAGTACCTGGTCGCCGACGCCGACGCCGACGCCGACGCCGACGCCGACGGCCTGCGGGCGCTCCACTTCGAGGTGCGCGACCGCGAGTTCGCCTACCCCGAGCCCCGCTTCGAGATCATGGTCGAGGCCACCGGCCCGGACCGCGACGCGGTCGATGTCGTGGTGACGGCCCGGACCCTCGTACGCGACCTCCTGCTCCAGCCGGACCGGATAGCCCCGCACGCCACCGCCGACCGGGGCCTGATCACCCTGCTGCCCGGCGAACGCACCCGGATCCGCGTGCGCGGGGCACGGGGCGCCGGGGCCAACGCGTTCCGGGCGGCGTTGTTCTGCGTGGAACCGGCGTGAGCGCACCCGCCGCACGCGTCACCATCAAGGACGTCGCGGCCGCCGCCGGGGTGTCCAAGGGCGCGGTGTCCCTCGCGTTCAACCACCGGCCGGGGCTGTCCGAAGGTACCCGTGCACGGATTTTCGCGGTGGCCCAGGAGATGGGCTGGGCGCCGAACTCGTCGGCACGCAGCCTCTCCACACAGAAGACCGACACGATCGGCCTTGCCCTGTGCCGTCCCGCCAGGCTCCTCGGTCTTGAGCCGTTCTACATGGAGTTCATCTCGGGAATCGAGAGCGTGCTGGCCGAGCAGTCGTGCTCCCTTCTGCTGCGTCTGGTCAGCAGCAGAAGGGAGGAGATCGACGTGCAGCGGTCCTGGTGGCGCGAGCGGCAGGTCGCGGGCTCCGTGCTGGTCGACTTCGACCGGGACGATCCGCGGATCGAGCCGCTCAAGGAGCTCGGCATCCCCGCCGTGGCAGTCGCCCACCCCGACCTGACGGGCGGCCTCCCGGCCGTGTGGACCGACGACGCCCACGCCATGACCGAGGCCGTCAGGTACCTGGCCGCACTCGGCCACCGCCGGATCGCGCGGGTGGGCGGACCGGTGGCGCTGGGACACAGCGCCATCCGGGAGCAGGCGTTCCGGCGCACACTGGAGTCGTTGGGGCTGGACGGGAGCGTGCAGATGGCCACCGGGTTCGCCGGGGAGGACGGTGCCCGGGCCACCAGGTCACTGCTGCTCCACTGCGACCGGCCCACCGCCATCGTCTATGACAACGACATCATGGCGGTGGCTGGGCTCGGTGTCGCGGCCGAGATGGGCATTACGGTCCCGGACGATCTGTCCCTGCTGGCCTGGGACGACTCCCAGCTCTGCCGGCTCACCCACCCCACACTGTCGGCGATGAGCCACGACGTGCACGGCTTCGGCACGGCTGTCGCGCGCGCCCTGTTCGACGTCGTCGAGGGAAGAGACCTCGCTTCCCGTCCGATGTCCACGCCGTCGCTGACGCCACGCGCCTCCACCGCCGCTCCCCGCGTGCGCCCCTGATCGGAAGGGCGCGGCCGTACCGCTCGGACGAGCGCGCGTGCCGCCGCGTCAGCCGCGTCGTGGCGGACTGGTGCTCGCGCGCGGGACGAGCTGCGCCGCCGGAACCTGGCTGCTGGTGACGGCTCCCTTGTCGACGGCAGCGAGCAGGGTCCGCGCGGCGCACGCCCCGTAGGCGGCGATGTCCCGTGTCAGCGCGGTCAGTTGGGGCCGCACGGCCTGAGTGAAGGGCGAGTCGTCCCAGGCCACCAGGGAAAGTTCGTGCGGAACGTCGATGGCGAGTTCCTGCGCGACGGAAAGGCCGGCGACCGCCATGACGTCGTTGTCGTAGATGATCGCCGTGGGTCGCTGTTCCGCGATGAGGAGCCGGCGCGTGGCCCGCGCTCCGTCCTCGCCCGAGTAGTCGGTGTGCGTCACGACGGGGTCGGGCAGACCGGCGGCCCGGCAGGCCGCCTCGAACGCGGCATCGCGCACGGCGGTGTGGGCCAACTTCGGCAGCCCGGCCACGCGGGCGAGGGCGCGGTGACCCAGCGCGGCCAGGTAGGCGACGGTCTCGCGCATGCTCGTGGCGTCGTCGGACCACACCGTGGGCAGAGCGCCTGCCGACTGCGGCGGCCCCAGTGCCACGACGGGCAGGTCCAGGGCGGCAAGCGCGGGCACACGTGCGTCACTGACGTGCAGGTCCACCAGGAGGGCGCCGTCCACCCTGCCCTCCCCCCACCAGACGCGGTACAGCTCGATCTCGTCCGCGTGGCTGGAGACGGTCTGGAGCATCAGGGCAATGGACCGGGGGGCGAGTTCGGATTCGATGCCGCTGATCAGTTCCATGAAGAACGGCTCGACGCTCAGCGTGCGCGGAGGCCGGCACACGGCGAGACCCACCGCCCGGGCGCGGGCGCCGTTGAGTGCCCTGGCCGCGCTGCTCGGTCTCCAGCCGACCTCCTGCGCGATGGCCTTGATCTTGGCACGGGTCTGTTCGGAGACACCGGGCTGGTCGTTGAGGGCATAGGAGACCGCGACCTTGGAGACGCCCGCCTCGCGCGCGATGTCGGCGATCGTCGGCCGTTTCACGTGCCCTTCCTCTCTTCCGGTTCCATGACTGGGCGGCCGACCTTACCGGTCGGCCGCCCGAACCTATCGCGTCTGCCACACAACCAGCGTTCAGGAGACGGCGCAGGTGGTGCCGTTGAGGACGAAGGCGCCGGGAATGGTGTTGGGGCCGACGGAAGACCCACTGAGGCCGAAGCCCACCGAACCACCCGCGGGGAGGGACCGGGTCCATGCCTCGGGGGTGATGTGCACATCCGTCCCGCTCTGGACGGCCTTGGCGTTCCACACCGAGTTGATCTTCTGCCGACCGGAGAAGGTGAAGTCCAGCTTCCAGTCGAGGGTCTCCCGAGCGGAGGTGTTCCGGGTGGTGACGTCGGCGTTGAAGGAACTGCCCCAGTCGCTGAGCCGGTAGGTCACGGCGCATGAACCTTGCTGCCCCGGACCCGTACCGCCGCCGAAGACGCCGGCCTCCTTGGCGGTGGAACGGATGCCGTTGGGGCCGTCGAACAGGCGCGTGCCCCAGTCGGAGAGCTGGTTCGCGTCGAAGTTCCGGACCAGGTCCAGATACTCCACGCCACCGCCGTTGCCACTCCATGACCAGCCGAGGTATCCGATGCCGAGGGTCTGGGCCGCGGCCATGATGGCGTCCTCGTCGGGGTCGCCATCGCTGTGCTTGTTCCCGAACTCGCCGATGGTGAGGGGGAGATGGGCGGCGACGAACCGGCCGAGGTAGTCAGTGACCTTGGCCGGACTGTCGTAGACGCCGTACATGTGGATATCGAAGAGGGTGTTCCGGTCCGGGTCGGCCGCAAACACCTGGGCGGCGTTGTCACGCATCGTGAAGGACCAATCCTGGCCCCAGTTGGGGGCGTCCGCCATGAGGGCGTGGTGGATGCCCGCGGCCCGCAGGCGCCCGATCGCCGTCTTCGTCTCGGCAGTCCAGGCGGTGTAGTTCGTGTTGCCGTACGGTTCGTTGCCGATGTTGATCAGGACGTACTTCTCCTGGCCGACGAGGGCGTCCTTGACGCTCAGCCAGTAGTCCACGGCCTTGGACAGCGGCACGGCGGCCCCCGCCTCGCCGTACCCGGTGGTGTCGTGTGCCTCAAGGACGCAGACGAGCCGGTTCTGCTTGCACTGCTCAACCACGTGGGTGACGTCGGCCGTGCCGTTCTTGGCCCATCGGTCGCCGGTGGCGAGCACGACCCGGACGGAGTTGGCGCCCTTGGCCTTGATGTCCTTGAGCGCCTGGTCGGTCCTGTCCGGGTACCAGGCATGCGCGTGATTGACCCCACGCATGACGAAATCCTGGCCGGTGGCGTCCAGCAGGCGTCCGTCCTGGACGTGGAAGCCGGGGGAGTCGGCGGCTTGGGCGGAGGGGATGGCGGTGAAGAGCGAGGCACAGACGGCGAGGAGGGCACCCGTCATCGCGGCGGCTCGGGTTCGTCTCATCTACGGCTCCTGGTTCGATCGGTGCGCGCCGGCTCCGGACAGGACGGATCGACTGGGCACGGCGCGACTTGTCAGCAGGGGCTGTGCGCGGCGACACCCACGAAACGGCGGGCATCGCCACCCGGCACCCAAGACACGGTGCCGGGGCGGCCGCCACCCGGAACGCGGCTCTTTACCCGGGCAGCGGTGCGCCTGAGCGGTATGCGAGAACAGAGCAGCCCCCCGTCCTGCCTGCGCGAACGCAGTGACGGCGGGCCGCTCCGGTGCTGTTGCCCGGCGACGGCCCCGACATTAGAGGTGCCCGGGTCGGAGCACAACGCTTTCTGCGGAACCGGTTAAGCGACGCTGTTCCGTCTGTTCTTCGGCACCGGCCCCGAGGGGTGGTTGGGGATGCACTCGCCCGTCTGTGCCGGGCCGGCCGCCAGCACGGTGAACACGGTGCCCGAGACGCCGTGTGAACCCTGCCCGCCTGCCTGTAAAGCAAGCTTGACAACCACTGAAGGGTGACAAGTAAGCTTTACACGTGCGAAACAGCGTCAGGAAACTGCGGTCGTCACGAGGGCTCTCCCAGGGCCGGCTAGGCACGGCCCTGGGGGTCTCGCGGCAAACGATCAACGCCATCGAGACCGAGCGGTACACGCCCTCCCTGCCGCTGGCCATGTCCATGGCTAAGTTCTTTGAAGTCACCGTTGAGGAGATGTTTCATGCCGAAGAGAGCCCAGCAGATGACCAGTAGCACAGCCAGGCGGTCCGTCCCTGGCTTCTTCCTCGCCGTCGGAGGCGCCTGCCTCGTGGCCGCGACTTTCGGCGGCCGCCTCGCTATCGGCCTGGTGACGTCCGGGATTTTGGCGGTATGCAGTCTTGTCTTAGTGCTGCTGGGACGCCGGAGCGAGACCTATCAGGGCCTCACCGAAAAGGCTCCGGACGAGCGCTTCGCCCGGATCTCAGGGTAAAGGCGGACACGTCAATTCCCGACCTCCTTGCGCAGGGCGGCGCGCATCTCCGGGGTCGCGGCGGTTGGTACCTCCGCAGTGGGTGACCGCAGTCTGACGGGCAACGACACCCGTCTCACGGGAAAACCTCTCAAGCTGGCGAATTGTGGTTGATCAGACCTGCTCGTGAACACCCCGTTCCCTCTACTCTGCGACTCGTCCACGCTCTCAGCCACATGGCAGCCTCGGTTCGTCCCGTGCCGCAGCGGAAGCCGCCCGGTGGCGGAGAGCGGACAGGCGCCTTGCGCCGGACGGTTCAGGATGGCCGCACGCTCGTCCGTCCCACCCACCCTCGTCACCGTTCGGCAGCCAACCCCGCAGGGTCATTGAACGAGAGCAGGAAGTAAGCCTGGAGTGCTCACGCGTTGAGCTGAGGCTGCCCGAGGCCGGAATCTGCAACTGCGCGGGCCGACGAGCGCGAGGCGCGGAGGGCGTCGGTCGGTGGGTGCTCGGCCACGTCGACCCTCCAGATCGGTGTCGGGGCCCGGCCTCATCCGGCGCTGCTTAACAGGTAGAGACTGAGAACGCCGCCTGTTCCCGCCCTCTACGCGAACTGAGTGCCCCGGGCGATGGGACGATGGCCTGCCTACTCCTACCCATCGGACGCTGCGATCGCCCTGGTCAGTACAGTTCGTGCCGGCCTCGGCGGGGCTGGAAGGTATAGAGGTCGGGCAGGTCGGCGAGGCCGGCGCCGCTGACCAGCACCCGCCGCCCGGTCGCCTCGAGTTCGCGGACGGCTGTGACCTTGTCCTGGGGGAGCAGCCCTGCGCGGACGCCGCCCCGTGAAGGGGGCCGGAACGGGCGACGACCGGTCGCCGAGCCGGACCAGGACCCCGCCGTACTTGAGCAGGACGTCGTCGGTGCCGACGTTCGGCGCTACTTCCACTCCTTGGCGGAGGCGATCGCTGAAGGCAGCAGATGGCGCCCGGCGACAGCAGGCCCGTGTATCCAACGCCGCTGGCCCATGGGCTCGTTGGTGGGGCATCTCCGGGGTGGAGGACAGATCGGGCCGGCGGCGCACCGCCTTATCCGCTCACTCATCCCGGCAGGCTATCGGCGCTGCTCCCTGCTTCCGTGTCCCCTGATTTCCGCAGGGGACTGGAAGTTGTAGAGGAGCCCGACTGGCGCCCCGTCGCCCTGCGCGTGTAGGCCGTCCCAGGACAACTCCGACCAGGACGAGTGCCAGCCCGCACACCTGCTGGGCTGTCAGCGCCTCTCCGGCCACTGCCGTGCCGAGCAGTACACCTGTGACAGGGTTGAGCAGTCCGACCAGGCCCACGGTCCCGGCGGGCAGGTGCCGTAGCCCGGTGAACCAGGCGGCGAAAGCGAGCGCGGTGGCGACGAGGGTGACGTAGCCGAACGCGAGGAGCGCCGGGGTGGAGAGGGTGGGCGGAGGGCCCTCCACGGCTGCGGCGACCGGCAGCAGGAACAACCCTCCGGCGGTGAGCTGCCAAGCGGTCGAGGCGAGCACGTCGCTACCGGCGTTCCACCGCTTGGTCAGGATGTGGCCGAAGGATGACACGAGCATGGCCGCGGCCGAGGCAAGAACTCCCGGCACGCTCACCCCTCCCGTTCCCGTGAGCAGCATGAGGCAGACCCCGCCGAGCCCGATCGCGGCGCCGGCCAGGTGTGCGATGCCGGGCCGCTCGGACACCAGGACCGAGGCGATGAGCATCATCGCGAGCGGGGACACCGCCATAACGGTCGAGGCGATGCTCGACGGAAGTAGCTGTGAGGCGGCGTAGACGAGGACGAAGAAGACGCTCACGTTGAGCAGCCCGAGCACGGCGGAGCGCCACCACCACGCACCGCGCGGTCGCTGCCTGCACAGCCCCAACAGGACGAGACCGGCGGGCAGCGCTCGCAGAGCCGCCCCGTAGAGGGGGCTGTCGGGCGGCAGAAACTCATGGGTGACGTAATAGTTGGCGCCCCAGGCCACCGGTGCGACAGCGGTCAGGGCCACCCACCGAGTATTAGCTTCCATGGAAGACAATATAGCTTCCTGGGAAGCTATATTGATAGGCATGGACAATCCGCAACCCCTGGATCGAGTGGCCCGCATCCAGGCCGACTGGCGCCGCGAGCGGCCCGACCTCGACATGTCCCCGCAGGGCGTGATCGGCCGACTGCACCGCCTGGCCAACCGTCTCACCGAGGAACTTCGCCTCGTCTACGGGCGCTACGGACTCAGCGAGGGAGAGTTCGACGTCCTGTGCGCACTGCGCCGCGCCGGTGAGCCCTATGAGCGCGCGCCCGGTGAACTCGCCGCACACACCATGGTCACCACCGGCGCGATGACGAAGCGAGTCGATCGCCTGGAGCAGGCTGGACTCGTCACCCGCCGTCGTTCCGACGACGACCAGCGCGGCCGGATCGTGGCCCTGACCAAGCCCGGTCGCGCTCTGATCGACCAGGCATTCACCGACCACATGCGCAACGAACGCCGCCTGCTGAGCCTGCTGACGCCCGCCGAGGCGAAGGCGCTCGAAGGACTGCTCACCACCTGGATCTCACACGTGGAAAAGCCATGTCCGCCCGACATCAAGTGACCCGATCGGCGCGGTGCGACGGCTCCTTTTACCCCCGGCGGTGCTCTGGCCGGCCTGGATGCTTTGGGTCAAGGGGGCGGTGGCCGTGACGAGCCCGACGGGCGCATGGCCTGTGCGACCGCTCTTGTCAGCGCCACTCGGGCCTTCCCCCATGAAGGTGGGCACGCGGTTATCGATCACGCGGCGAGCGTGAGTTTAGCTTTGTGGTGTCGTCGTTCGTAGGCGTCGGGGCTGAGGTGGCCGTTGGTGGAGTGCCGGCGGCGGGTGTTGTAGCGGGTCAGCCAGGCGAAGACGGTGCGGCGGCAGGTGGTGGCGTCGCCGTAGTCGTGGTCGCCCTGGAGGGTCTCGCGTTTCAGGGAGGCGTGGAAGCTCTCGCAGGCGGCGTTGTCGGCGCTGGTGCCGACCGCGCCCATCGACCGGGTCACCCCGAGCTGGTCGCAGAGGCCGGCGTAGGCCCTGGATCCGTACTGGGCTCCGTGATCGGAGTGAAAGACCGCGCCTTCCAGTGAGCCGCGGGTGCGGGCGGCCATCCGCAACGCGTCGGCGACCAGGTCCGTGCGCATGTGGTCGGCGATGGACCAGCCGACAATTTTGCGGCTGAAGCAGTCCAGCACCGTCGCGAGGTAGAGGAACTTCCCTCCCTGGAGCGGGAGATAGGTGATGTCGCCCATGAGCTTGCGCCCGGGCTCGGTGGCGGTGAAGTCCCGGCCGAACAGGTCGGGGACGGTCCCCGCGGCCGGGTCCGGGACGGTCGTGCGGACCCGTCTGCGCAGGCGGATCCCGGTGATCGAGAACGCCCGCATGACCCGGGCGACCCGCTTCTCGTTGACTCGGTGGCCGTTCTCGCGGAGCTCGGCGGTCACCCGCGGGGAGCCGTAGGCGCCGCCGGACTCGCCGTGAACCCGGCGGATCTCCTTGACCAGGGCCACGTCCTGGCGCTGCCGGGCGGCGCGGGCTTCGGCGCCGGCGCACCACTTGTAGTAGCTGGACCGGCTGACGTCCAGGACGTGGCAGAGCCGCTTCACCTCATAGGTGTTCCGGTGGTCGTGGACGAACTGGAAGCGGCTCACCAGTTCGTCTCTCCGGCGAAATACTTGGCCGCCTTGCGCAGGATGTCCCGCTCGGTCGCGAGCTTGCGCTCACTCGCCTCGAGCTCGGCCACCCGCGCCTCCAGGCGGCGGACCCGCTCGTCCGGGTCAGCGGACGCGATCGCCGCCGGCGGAGAGGCAGGCCGCGCAGGTGCGGCGGTGACGCCACGGCGTTCGCGGTCCCGCAGCACCCACTCGCGCAGGGTCGCCCGGTTGATGCCCAGGTCAGCGGCGATGCTCTTGTACGTCGCCCCGGGTGTGGACTCGTACAGGGCCACGGCATCGGCCTTGAATTCGTCCGAGTAGTCCTTCAGCGCCATCGGCGGTCTTCTCGCTTCCTCCGGATCAAGCAGATCCAGTATCAGCGTGTCCACCACTCAGGGGGAGGCCCCCTCTCGTGGTCAGTACCCCCACACTCATCCTCGCCGTTCAGCCATTCCCTGCCGCGCGGGGCGCGAAAGCAGGTGCACAGGACCGGCACTCAGCACATTGGTGGTCACATCCACCGCGCGGGGGACGGCAATCAGCTCTTGGGCCCGTTCCGGCGGTTCCAGGGTCACCATCCTGGCGAGTCAACTCCGCTGCGCAGTCAAGCATTCACGCTACGTAACGACGTGATCCATTCCGCAGCAAGGAGCACGCTTCGTGGCTTGTCCCGCAAGATCGCCCGGCACTTCGACCTGATCGACACCAACGGCGACGGCAGGATCAGCCAGGAGGACTTCGACCTGATCGTTTCCCGGGTGGGCCAGGAGTTCGCGCAGGCTCCGAACTCGCCCAAGTACCGTGCGCTCAGCGACGCCTACCGGGCGCTGTGGCAGGGCATGCGGGAGGCGCTCGACACCGACGGGGACGGTTCCGTCAGCCGTGAGGAGTACGTCGCCGGGATGAAGGCCGACGCCGCGACCGGTGCGGGGTACCGGCAGCACATCCAGCCCGTGGCCAAGGCGATCATCTCCCTGTGCGACACCAACGGCGATGGCAGGCTGGACGGGGCGGAGCTGGCCAAGGCCCACGCCGGTCTGGGCATGGGCGACGCGGACCACGAGGCCGCCATGGAGCGCATCGACCTCGACGGTGATGGCTATGTCACCGAGGCCGAACTCGCCCAGGCCATCGGGGAGTTCTTCCTGAGCGAGGACTGCGACGCCGCAGGCAACCACCTCTTCGGCCGGATCTGACCGGCACGGGACAGAGTGCCGAAGAGATAACGAGGCCCGGGGGCACGCCGTCCGAGAGGACGGCGTCCCCGGCCTCACCGCTGCGGGGCCCCCGCCTCGTCCGCCAGCAGTTCGCGGACCAGGCCGCGCTGCCACTTGCCACTGGTGGTGAGGGGCAGCCAGCCGGGGCGCAGCGGGTGGACGTGGACGGAAGCGGTGCCCAGGCGTTCGGCGAGCGTGCGGTGGATCTGCCGGGCTACGACGTCCGGGTCACCGCCGGGAGCGATCTCCACCGCGACAGTGAGACGCTCACCTGCGATGTCCGCGTAGGCGACGCACCGCCCCCGGTGCACGCCGGGCAGGTCGCGGGTGAGGCTCTCGGCGTCCTCGGGGAAGTGGTTCTGCCCGTTCACGACGATCATCTCCTTGCGGCGGCCGGTGACGAACAGGTCTCCGTCGAGCTGGAGACCGAGGTCGCCGGTGCGCAGCCAAGGCCCGTCGAAGGCCGCGGCGGTGGCGACCGGGTCCCCGTAGTAGCCGGAGGTGACCGCCGGGCCGGAGATCTGGATCTCGCCCAACTGCCCCGGCCCGCACACCGATCCCGCCGCGTCCACCAGCCGCAGCTCCATTCCCAGCACCGGCCGGCCGACTGCGACCAGCGGCTTCGCCTGCGGGTGCCCGGGCGGCACTTCGATGGCGAGCCCGTCGTCCGACAGGCGTTGGCGGTCCACGTGGACGACACGCGGCGTGGTGCCCGGCGCCGGGAAGGTGATGGCCAAGGTGGCCTCGGCCATGCCGTACACCGGGTACATCGTCGACGCGGCGACCTTCGCGGGCGCCATCCGGGTGCGGAAGGCGCTGACGGTGGCGGACCGGACCGGCTCGGCACCGTTGAAGGCGAGCCGCCAGCGCGACAGGTCCAGCTCCGCCGCCAGCTCCGGTGTCGCGGCCGCCGCGAGCCGCTGGTAGGAGAAGTCCGGCCCGGTCAGCAGGGTGGCACCGGTCTCGGCCAGCAGCCGCAGGACCCGGCCGGGACGCCGTACGAAGTCCAGCGGCGGGATGACGTGCACGCTGCCGCCCGCGAAGAGGACGGCCAACGGGCCGAACAGACCCATGTCGTGGAAGTGCGGTACCCAGGTCACCATCACGTCGTCCCCGCCCATCCGGGCGGAGGCGGCGATCGCCCGCAGCCCGGCCAGCACGGTGGCGTGCGAGAGCATCACCCCCTTGGGAGCGGAGGTGCTGCCCGAGGTGAACTGGACCACCGCGAGGTCCTCGGGCGCGACCCGCGGCAGCCGCCCGGCGGGGGAGCGGGAGGGAGACGACTCGGTGTCCACCACCGTCAGGGCGGGGTGCAGACCGTGCAGCGCCCGTGCCGTGTCGGCGCAGTCCCGGCGCACCACCAGGTGCCGCATGCCGGCCGCCCCGACGGCGGGGGCCAGCCGCTCGGCCTCCCGCTCGGGCGTACCCGCGGTGGTCGGGAGCATGCTGGCCGCGGCCCCGGCCCGTACGATCCCCAGCAGACCCACCAGGACCTGGGGACCCGTCGGGGACAGCAGCCCCACGACGTCGCCGGGGCGCACCCCGGCCTCCACCAGGCGGTGGGCGAACCGCTCCGATGCCGTGTCCAGTCCGGCGGCATCCAGCCGCTCGCCGGTGCGCGGGTAGGACACCGACACCCCGGGGCCGAGTGCCCGGACGGCGTCGCAGAGCGTGGGGGAGTCGAGTGCGCGCAAGGTCGGCGCGGTGTGGTCGAGCGTGGGAGAGACAGGTGCGGGGGAGTCGGGTGCGGGACTGTCGAGGGTGGGGCTGTTGAGCGTGTCCATGGTCATCCAAAGAGCCAGTCGAGCCGGGCCAGGAGCGGCGCGGCGGAGGTGACGGTGGAGCCGTTGTGCGAGACGTCGCCGATCGGGAGGCCGTCAGGGGCCGTGAGACGGAACTCCCGTACGAGGCCGGAGACGATCAGCTTCGTCTCCAGCGTGCCGAGATGGATGCCGACGCAGATCCGCCGCCCGGCACCGAATGGTGTCAGCGCGAAGCGGCCGTGCCGCTCGGCTCCGGTAGACCCCTCGGCGGCATCCCCGGTGGCGCGCTCCGCGAAGCGTTCCGGCCGGAACGTGTGCGGGTCGGCGAACAGCTCGGGATCGCGCTGGGTGTTGGAGACCGAGTAGAAGACCTCGGTGCCGGCCGGGACCTGCAAGCCCCCGAGGTCGAGGTGGCTGCGTGCCCGGCGGGGCAGCCATGCGAGCGGCGGGTGCAGCCGCGCCGTCTCCTGGAACACCGCGTCCAGGCGTGGCGCCGTCGACGGGTCGCCGCCCTCTTCGCGTACCGCCTGCTGTTCGCGCGGGTGGCGGGCCAGCAGCCACAGCAGCCGGGCACTGAGGTACCCGGTGGTCTCGTACCCGGCGAGGATCAGGATCGCGATGTTCTCGCCGATCAGCTCGTCGGGCGGCGGATCGGGCAGCGCCCGCAGCCGTCGCACGGGCCCGTCCACGTCTTCGAGGCGCCCGACGGCGACACGCAGCATCTCGCGCACCCGGCGTCGTGCGCGGCCCACCCGCCGGGCGGCGCGGTTGCCACCGGGCGTACCGAGTTCCCCGGCGGGCGGCGTCCGCAACTCGCCGAACAGGGCCAGCAGTTCGTTCGCCTCGTCCTCGTCCATGCCGGCGAACAGCCGGGCCGCCACCGTGAAGGCGAGCGGCTGGGTGAAGGCGTGCAGGTCCACCGGCGTGCCCACGGGCAGCTTCCGTGCGGCCCGTGCGAGGAGTTCCGTGATGAGGTCCTGGTGGTCCTTCACCGCACTGCGTCGCAGCAGGGGTGCGAGTGCCTGGCGGCAGGAGCGGTGCCGCTCTCCGTCGAGGTTGAGGACACCGCGGCCGAACCGTCCGCCGAAGACGGCGTTCCAGCCATCGGCGTGGGACAGCTCGTCGTCCCCGGCGGCGAAGAACCGCTCCGCCACCGCGGGACCCGCGAGGTGCACCCGCCCCGGGCCCACCGGGGGACCCGCGAGGTGCACTCGGCCCGCGCCCGCCGGGCACCCGGCGCCGTGACCGGCCGCCCCTTCGCCTGCCCCGGCCGCGGGGACACCCACCGCTGGGGCGCTCACCGGCAGACGCCCTCGGCCACCACGATCTGGTCCACGAGCGCGTTGACCGTCGCGGGCGTCATGAAGATCCGCGGGTCCACCTCGTCCTCGATCCCGAACTCCTCCTCCAACACCACCAGAAGCTCCACCCGCGCCACCGAGTCCAGCCCCAGCTCCGCGCCGAGGTGCTCGTTACCGGTGAGCCGCAGTCCGGCGAACTCGGGCCGCAACTCCCGTACCGCGTCCAGGAGGACGGTCCGGACCTCCGACCTGGTCATCCGTCGCTCGCTCAACTTGCGTTCCCCTCCGCCGATTACCTGACCCCTGGAAATGCTACTCTACGCAACGTTTTGTCAACTCACTGTAGTCGGGCGGGGTCTGATGGGAAGTCTGGCGGGACGTACGGTGCTGGTCACGGGCGGCTCACGCGGAATCGGGCGGGCGATCGTCGAGCGGCTCACCACCGACGGCGCCCGGGTGGTCTTCGGCTACCACCAGGCGGAGGATGCGGCCAAGGAGGTCGCTGCGGCCACCGGAGCCCATCCGGTACGTGCCGACCTGGCCGACTCCGCCGCGGTCGCCGGACTGTTCGCCGCGGCGGAACGGGAGACCGGCCCCCTCGACGTGCTGGTTGCCAACGCGGCGGTCTGGCTTCCCCACTCGCGCATCGAGGAGGCGAGTGAGGAGACCTACGACCGAGTGATGGCCGTCAACACGAAGGGCACCTTTCTCGCCCTCCAGCACGCCTCCACCCGGCTGCGCGACGGCGGCCGCGTGATCACCATGTCCTCGATCGGAGTACGCCGCCCCACGCCGGGCAACGCCGTGTACGCCGCCAGCAAGGCCGCCGTCGAGCAGTTCACCGCGGTGGCGGCCCAGGAACTCGGCCCGCGCCGCATCACGGTGAACTGCGTGGCCCCCGGCGCCACCGACACCGAAATGCTGCGGCAGTCCCTGCCTCCGCGGCTCCTCGAACGCGCCGCCCGCAATACCGTGCTGGGCCGCCTCGGCACCGGCGACGACATCGCCGGCATCGTCGCATTCCTGGCCGGCCCTGACTCCGGCTGGATCACCGGACAGACCATCTCGGCCACCGGGGGGATGCTGTAGGCCGCCTGCCGACGCGTGAACCCTGGCGGCTGCGAGCGGCCCCCGCCGGCACGGTACGCCGTTGGCCACTCGCGGGACCGGTCGGCTCGGGCGCCGTACACCGCCGGCCCGGTCCGGCCCCGGCGCCGTACCCCTGCCGGACGGCCGCCTCCTGCACCGAGCGCCCGGGGGCAGACCTCGAACCGGCGGGCGCGCCGCTGGCGTTCGATCCGGACGGGGTCTGTACAGCCTGCCGCTCTTCCAGGGTCCTCAGATCTTTCCGGGCCCGGGATGACGCTGTCGTACACGGTCGGCAGATCACGGCGGAGGTGGCTGTAACGAATACTGCGGCCTCGATGGCGGAGACCTCGACGGCTCCGTCGTCATCACCAAGAGCTTCATGCCCTGCGTCGTCGCCCTGGTCAGCGCCGATGAGGCGCATGCTCCGCCGCGCGAATGACGACGCCTGCCCGGTCGGCGCTGGGCCGGCTCGTACACCGCATGCCCGGAACTGCGGCCCGCGGCGACTTCCGGCTGGGGTTCCGGTACTCAGTTCGCGGACAGCTTCGCGTAATAAGTTCACGGATCTCGTCGCGGACTGGATTCACGAACTGTGATTCGGATGTCTCTGGAAATTGGAAGCGATAGTCTCGAAGCAATAGTCCGTTAACGTTCGGAGGCCCTGATGAGCAGCGAGCCGTGGACCATCGAGCGGATCTGTGACGCTCTCGGCAACCCCGCCCTCGCGCAGCGCTTCCTCGGTGAGATCAACCGGGCGCCGGCCCATGACCTCCTCGCCGTGTTCGCGAAATGGCAGAGCATCGCCCAGACCACCCGCACCGCTGTCCAGCGCGGCCGCGAGATCGCGGCAGCAGAGGCACGCGGCGAAGACCCCCCCGGGAAGTGGATCGACGGGAGCGACCGCCTCCAGCAGGCATCTGCCCGAATCCGCTCCCGCGGAGCGGCGTGACCTGACACGCTGTAGCGGGTGTACGAGCTGCGCTACGACCCGATCATCGAAACGGTCTGGGATTCCCTGCCCGACCAGGCCAGAGACCGATTCGACCGCGCCATCCTCGCCGCCTGCGAAGACCCGTTCGGTACGACCGAGCCCTACGGCATCGACGACGGGATCACCCGCACCCTCGTACTGCCCGAGACTGCCGCCGTACTCCTCGTCAGCCACGCCCCTCGCAAGATCCTCCGCATCCTCCAGATCACCCACCTCGGATAGACGCTGAAACGCCCCCGACCTCCACGGCCGGGCGCGCTGTCGTGCGGGCAACTCTCGCCGCACATCGCGATCACTTGGCAAGCCCAGTCCGGCTGTTCCCCAGGAACGCGTGCATGGTCCAAACAGGCGGGGCCGCTCGCACGCCTTAAGCGTGTGCGTGACCTGACGTAGTGGTCCTGCGCGACAGGGCATGGTGGGCGGGGCGCGTGCCGTGGGCCCGGAGGCGCTGGAGCCACACGGATGCCACGCTCAGGAGGCCGGTGAAGATGGCCAGGAGCAGCGCGGAGGCCCACATCTGCCGACTGCCCGGAGACTGCCAGGTTGTCCAGGCGGTTGATGTGGCCCACAGGACAAAGCCCAGAGCGTAGAAGGCTCGAACCCGGCGCAGTTGCCGCACGGCCCGCAGGGACATGAGGAGTTCGGTCTTGGATGCCATGCCGACCCGTGTGCCCCGGCAAGCACTGTTCAATGTGGTTGGCGCTGTTACTGGGGCGACTTATGTTGGCCGCTGGGTCTCTTGGGTCTCTCGGCGGTGCTTCGGCCCGCCGTATCCCGATCATCGGCCAGACAGTCGTCGGCGGACAAGCCCAAGGCGGCGGCACAGCAGGATGCCAGCGCCTCGATCTCCGTCGTCCGTTCAGCCTGACACCGTGCCGATGGGGGCAATCTCCCGGATCGGCAGACCGATCTGCGCGTCGTCGAGGTCTTCTCCGGTGCACGCCAGCCTGTGGGGGTGCCATGGCGACCCCCACGGGCTGGCGCGAACCAGCCGAGCGAGGGGTGGTCAGGGGATAAGCACGCAGTGGTTCTCGATGAACCTGCCGCTACGGTCCAGACCACCGCAAACGGCCAGCTTCGGATACGCCCTGATCTCGCGGTTGACGATGAACCGCCACCGGGACACACCGGCCTTGCTTCCCCGGTAATCGCCCACGAAGGCGCGCAACGTCCCGGGCAGTCCCTCTCGGGTCGTGACGGTGATGTCCTGGACGTAATCGCGCCCCTCATAGGCGGTGGCCACGCAAATGTAAGTGCCGCACGTGGACTTGACCTCGGCGCTCGCCGGTACTGCGGCCACCACTCCCAAGGCACTGGCTGAGGTGCTGGGAGGTCAAGACCGTCGCCCATCGTCGTCGCGTGGTTTTCACCGACCGGACCATCCCCCTGGTGCTGGTGGATCACGAGACCTCCTCGGCCTGCTTGCGCTGGCTGCACAGCAATCCACACTGTGACTGACCGCGCGCGGCGCAGCAAGTAGCTTGACGTGCAATGCACCTGACGGGCCATCGGGCCACGGTTGCCAGATATAGCGACTGGTCGGCGCATACGGGCGGAGAGATCAGGCCGTGGACCACCGGGCGGCGGACACCGCCGCTGTGACCTGTCAGATCCGGGCATCTGGTTCTGCGGTACGGCGGGACTTGGATCCGCGACATTGATGGGCACGCCGTCAGACGCCACGAGATGGTCCCGCACGGTGTCGGGGCCGCCGCAACGGAACCGTGGATGAGGTCTTTGCGATCGCGCCCAACCGTCAGACCTCGCACGCACCCCTCCTCGGCATACCTCCCCGCCCGCACCCAAGCCAACGACCTACCGGTGGGACTGACAGAGGTTGGGCTTGCCGTCGAGGATGGCCAGTTCCCGGGTGCTGGCCTGGGTTTTCCACTCTGGGGCGACGGCGGCGTACGTGGTGACGTCATGCCAGCAACCCTGGGTGTGGAAGAGCTGGCGCAGGGTTGCCTCGGGGTGCAGACCCGCCGCGTGCATGAGCCGGGCCATGTGGTGGTGGTCGCTGCGGTGGCCGGCCCAGATGCGGTGCAGGCCCAGGCGTCCGAAGCCGTAGGCCATGAGCAGGCGGCCCGCTTCGTGGCCGTGCCCGCTCACGGATGCGCCGGGTAGCAGAGCGAGGCTGGTGAGCATGGCGTTGCTGCCGTAGTCCTCGATGAGGAGGCCCCATGTCGGTGTGCGGCTGCGGTACGTCACCGGACGGAGTTCCGGTATTCGACCGTCTTCAACTGCCCATCGTTCACGCCGTGCGTGTTCCGCGCCGTGGCGGCGCGGAAAACGCTCCGGGCTCCGCGGGTGGGTTACTGGGCGAGTACGTGGCCGTCGTGGGGGCGGTGGTCGCGTGAGCGGCGCAAATCGCTGGCGACGTAAGTGCGTTGCAGCCAGCGGTCGGCTCCGTCGTAACGGGGGTGGAAGGCGGTGCGCCCGTGGACGGTCACGCGGTTGTCGATGATGACCAGGTCACCGGGTGTCAGGCGCAGGGTGCGGGCGGTTGCCTCGCAGGCCCGGCCGAATTCGTCCAACGCGGTGGCGGCGCGGGCGGTGAGCGGGGTGGTGACGAGTTGGGCCATGCGTATGTCGGGATCGTCGGCCGCGCCGGAGAGCACCGCTCGGGGCTCGACGTCCGGTTCCGTGGCGGCGGGGCCGAAGGAGGGAGGGGGCGTGGTGCGGAACTCCGGTGTGAACAGGGCCCGGCGGCTGGCGTCGGTCAGGAGAGGCAGTGCCCGGCGGATGCCGGCGACCCGCATGCCGGCGATGCGGTCGTGATCGGCGCGCAGGCACAGGAAGACCACGTAGTCGGGCGGGTGGGGGTGGAAGCCGTTCTCGGTGTGGAAGGACAGCGGAACCGACCCGGCGTTGCCGTGGAAGGTCTCCTGCCCTGGTACGGGTACGACGTCCTGGACCAGAGCACCGGATTTCTCCGCCAGGTAGGCGAGGGGTTCGCCGAGCCCACAGGCCACCATGGTGAGCACCGCCGCCGGCATGGCGGCCTGGCGCTGGACCGAGCCGGGCACGGACGGTGTCGGGGGCAGGGCCGCCTCGTCAACGGGAAGACCGCCGATCACCAAGGTGCCGTCCGGGCCGGAATGCCTGCGAAACCGCCGCACCTCGCGGCGTATCCGTAACGGAAGATCTTCCCAGGCGTCCCGCGCCCGTGCTACCCAGTCCGGGCTGTCGACCTCATCTGTCCCGCTCGTATGCAAGGCGCGGGCCACTCGCTCGCACGCGTCGGTGTCGCCCGGGTCCAGTTGTTGGCGGGTGGTGCCGCCGCTGGTGACGCTGTCAGGTGATGTACGGGGCATCAGGATCTCCTGCCGAAGGGCCGGCGGCGGACGCGTGGATTCACTTGTGGCGCAGGCCGGCCACGGCGTCGGCGATGTAGTGGTCTCCGAACCGGATCAGCGAGGAGTACTGGGCGGCGCGGCGATGGCGCATGAGCCGTAGTTCGGCGACGGCGTTGTCGGGACCTTCGGGGTTCTGGGCGATGGAACGGTCCAGATGCACCATCGAGTACGCGAGGGTGACGTGCCGTTCACCGTCGACGATGTCGGCTTCGAGAAGAGCGCCCCGCGTCTCAGCCAGCTCGGGGTCGCGAGCCGCCAACTGCTCGTAGGAGTCGGGGACCACGGCCAGCAGGTCCCTCATCGCCGCCCGGAACAGCTTGTACCCGCGGTGCTGGCGCCCGCTCAACGGAATGTCCACCGACGGCGGCGCCATGGTGTGGCGTACCGACGCCCTGTAGTACTCGGCCGGGATCGTACTGGCGTGGGTCATGGCCGCCGGGAAGCCCCGTACGTACACCGTCGCGTCCGACAGCCGCAGCAGCGCGCTGTCCCTGTCGCCGTGGCGCAGATGGCCGGTGGCGTCGGCCACGGCGACGGCGGCGCAGACGTTGAACAGGACATGGACCTGGTGGCCGATGAGCCAGCGGGCGGTCCACGCCTCCTCCAACGAGGCCCCCGTACCAGGATCAGGGACGGTGGCGGCCGGACCGGAGTCACGGCCGGAGCCCGGCCCCGCGCCCGTGAGGTCGACCAGCGCCTGCCGCATCCCAGTCAGCTCCAGCGCCAGGTCACCGCCCGACAGCGGAGCCTCACACAGGTCCTCCAGGGCACGGTGGATCACCAACGTGCCGTGCAGGGCGGCCTGTTGATCGGACAGCTCTTCCTCGCGGACCCGGAAGAAGGACTGGCTGACCGACTCGGCCGGCAGTTCCTCACCGGCCACGGCCGGAGCCTGATCCGACAGAGCGGCTACCAGCCGACCGGTAGCCGCGGCGGCGTGCCGCAGCGTCCGGGCCCGCTCGGCAGGGCCCGCATGGGTGGCCACACCCGCCAGCACACACGCGGCCCGCCCCGCCTCGGCACCGACCCGCGGGCCCAGCGCCGGGGCCGACCGCCCGCCTCGGGGTTCACGAAAGACAGCGACAGCAGGATGACCGGCAACCGTTGATAAGCCCATAGTCGAAGTACCTCGCCATGGTTGCCCTGTTCGAAACCTCGAGTCACGCCATTCCTGCATCCTGGGCAGCTCGGCAGGTGACAAGAGAACGGCCTCGCAGCGGAGCATCCGGCAAGTGCCCCCAGTCGGGCAGGTTGCATTTCCGGCCCAAATCGCGTGAACCCGTCGAAGTGCCGTGTTCGCAGGCGTCATTGCGGCGGATGCGGACTACATCCCGAGACGCCCGCTCCGCTCGTCGGGACGGCAACCACGCCGCGAATGCCGTAGCAGTGGCGTGTGCCGCTCACGAGAGGGCGGCCCTGCGTCGAGGGGGGAGTGCGCCGTGGTGAGTGCAGTAGTGGCGGTGATCAGTGAGATTTGGCTGTTCCGGGGCGGCCAGGTGCTGCGCGTCGATTCGGCTTCGGGGAACAAGGGCACGTACAACGGGCAGACCACCAAGCACGGCACTTTCGCCGCACGGCACCTTCGCCGAGTGCCCCGAAGTTCGCCATGGGCGCTGCTGGTGGACGAGGACGGGATGGACATCCCGCAGGCTGTCTATCGCGACGACGCCCCGCCTGCTCCGCGGAAGTTGGAGTGACGCGGTGGGGCAACTGGGCTGGGGGCGGTTCAGCGCCGCGGCGGTGCTCAGGTTGTCAGGCGGCCCAGAAGCGCGGGTGGTCTGCCAGGGCCGTTTCCACCATAGGTCGGGCATGCGGCTGCACCGGAGGCGTGACCCGGGTGTGGGTCTCGTCTCGCGGCGGCGGTTTCCCGGAGCCGGTTCGGCGGTTCCGTCTGTGTCACCCGCGCATCCTCGAGAGGCCAGGACGTGGTTGTCGACCGGACAGACGCGCCATCAGAGCACCATCGAAGATCCGCTCCGAGACGGCGGGCCGGGCTTGTCGGTGCAGGAGGAAGGACGCCGCAAAAACCGGGTCCTTGTACCAAGCCAAACGCTGCCCGGTGACGAATCCGTGATGAGCAGGGCGCGCTGCCGATCCGTGAGGTGGGAGACCGTTTATGGCATCGGCCCGGCTTGCTCATCCCACCACGCCGTCAGCGCCCCGCCACAGGGCTTACGGCATGGCCGCATACTCAACGACCCGGACCCGCCGAGCCAGGCCGAGCTGCGCCGACCGGCCTGCCTTGGGATTAGCGCCCAGAAAAGGCTTCTGTTGGCCGCGAGGAAGCCAGGCGGTGCCTGTCAGAGCGTCAGGAGCGAGGCGGTACGGGCGAGCGAGGGGGCGTTGAGGGAACGCTAGGCCCGCGTTAGCTCGATGTTCGAGGCTGTCCGACGATGTCCCTCACCCCAGGTGACCCGAACATCTGGAAGGTAATCGTATGACTGCAAGGTATTCCCGGGGCGGACCGGCCCGGGAGACCGGCGACCAGGCGCGGCTTCCGTCTCGTAAGGCCGCCGAGCCGGGGCGCGGGACGGCGACGGGCTGGCTGCCGGCCCTTCAGCCGGTCGCGGGCAACGTGGCGGTGGTGCAGCTGCTGCGCCAGGCAGGCCGTGCCTGGGTCCAGGAGCAACACCAGCACGACGCCGGCTGCGGGCATGGGCAGGCCGTGCAGCGTTCAGCGGTCCACGATGTCCTCAAGGCTCCCGGCCGCCCCCTGGACGAGGCGACCCGCACCGACATGGAGTCCCGGCTGGGGGCGGACTTCTCCGACGTCCGTATCCATGACGACGCTGCGGCCCAGGCTTCGGCCGGCGAGGTCGGGGCCCATGCCTACACTTCAGGCAGTCATGTCGTCATGGGCAAGGGGGGCGCGGACAAGCACACCCTTGCCCATGAGCTCACGCATGTGATCCAACAGCGGCAGGGGCCCGTGGCGGGCACGGACAACGGCAGTGGTCTCAAGGTTGTCCGACCCGGGGGACCGGTTCGAGCGGAAGGCGGAAGCCAACGCGCGGCGGGCCATGGCGAGTTCGCCGGTGCAGCGGGACGCCGTGGAGACCGCGCAGGAGCGGACGCCCACACTTGGTCCGGCGGTCGTCCAGCGGTATCACCAGGGCATTCTCCGTGCCCCGGACCATGAGGTACTGAACCTGAAGGTGTCGGCGACCGGTCAGTACTTCATGATCGTCAACGAGTACGACACCACCACCATCTGGGGCAGTACCAATGCGGCCGCGCCGCGATACTGTAGGCCCACTGAGCAGCAGAATGTGACCCTCACGCTCCAGGTGGGAAACGACACACTCACCGGTGTCTACACGGAGTACGAGCCGGAAACGACGTTCCTGGCGGACTGTTCGCACACTGCCGAGGAAATCATGCACCGCAAGCGGCTCCTGATGGGGCAGGACGCCAGCCGGATCCGCAGCGGTGCGGTGTTCGGGGGCGACGGGCACAACGGCAACATCCGGGAAGCCGTCACCTACGCGCAGAACCGGGGAGTGGGGAACGGCGAGGAACGGCCGGATCCCGGTGAAGCGTTCTCCATCATCGAGACCCAGTGGGACATGGAGGACGCCGACCACGAGGACGCCTCTCCGATGAACGAGTCCGGGTGGCCCTACCACGTCGCCGCGGTCGTGGCCATGGACGGCGATGACCGCATCGCAATCGAGCAGACCGTGGGATCGAGCGACGCCGTCCAGCACCAAGGCTATGAAGGCATCATCGACATCTACACGTCGGGAAGCCTCGCGGGTGGCGCGGCGCTGCCGGCCAGCTTCCATGGGCGGCACGGCGGAGCGTTCTCCCAAGGGGGCGTCACCGTCACGCTCGCCCCGATCAACCAAGGCCAGGTGAGAAAGGAAACCCGTACCCGGCGGCACATGGACGGCTAGTCCGCGCCGCGGTGCCTTTATCGACATCTCCGGTCGTGCGGATGTCATCGCGGGGCAATGCGCGCCGACGCGCGGCGCACACCCACAGCGGCTCCAGGCCCTCGCTGAGCCGACCGTGTGAACCGCAGCCCGCCTGGCCGCCCGCGACGACCGCACCGCCCCCGCCGCCCGCAGAGCCGCCGTCGGACCCGACCGCCTCCCTCAGGCGGGGGTGAAGCTGGCCCGCACGCACGTCACCGGCGTCATGGTCCGTATCGACCACGCCTAGCTCCGGCAGGTGTGTGCGCAACCACGCGGCCGCGTCCGTTGGAAAGTTGCTTCGGGGGCCATTGTTGGAAACCTCTCCGTCGGCAAGATGGCCCAGGCCGTCAAGTAATATGCGGAGATACTCAAAGTTGTTGCGCGCCTGACGGGGGTATCGAGAAGTTTCTCGAGGAGTCCGCTGCCGCAAAGAAGTTGATCAAGAAGGGCGAGGACGTCCTCAAAGGCCTTCAGGGAAATACCTCCTCTTGCGTCAACGGGCAGGGCCTCGGCGTAATCGCGTTACGTCCGGTTTGTGATCATCCGAGGCCGAGGAGCGCGTGGGGCCATCGAGGATGGGATCGCGGGGGTCGCGTCGCAGGCCCGCGACCCAATGTTGGAGCACATCGTGAGCTCCGGGGGAGTGCGGGATTCGGTAGCCGTGCGTCCGTTTCCGGCCCGTCTGGGGCGTGGGTTTGCGGGAACAGTACGCACATGATGAATTCGCGGCTGGCCGCGGTGAACAGCCATCCTACGGAGCTTCCGGCGTGGGGGCAGGTGGCGTTCGTGGTCGTCTTCCTGGTCGCGGCAGTCTTCGTTGTGACCGGCTTGATCCGCAGACGAAGGAAGTAGCGCGCCCCGGTGGGGCGTTGCCGGGTGTGAGCAGTTGGCGTACAGGGGATCCCGTGAGAACGATCTTGTGTCGGACGACGTCAGAACGCCCTGCCATTGAGGGTTGGGCCGATGCGGGGGCCACATCGGGACCCTGCCGGACACGCCGCGTTCCGGAAAACTAGGGCCTGTGTGATGTCGTGATCAACTGTTGGGTTCTGCCCCGTTAGCGGGGTGGAGTCCGGTAGGACTGTTGTCGTGACGCGGAGGCAACTCACTAATGTTCAGTGGAAGTTCATCGAGCCGTATCTGCCGATCGGTAGGTACGGGCCGTATCCGGAGCGGTTGCGGGAGCAGTTCGAGGGTGTGATCTGGCGGTTCCGTTCCAGTGGGCAGTGGCGGGAGATGCCTGCCGAGTTCGGACCCTGGGCGACCGTCTACGGCCGCTTTCGCGTGTGGCGGGACGCGGGTGTGTTCACCGCTCTGCTGGAAGGCCTGATCGCCCAGGGGGCCGGCGTCGGCGGGACGGACTTGTCGCTGGTCAGTGTGGACTCCACCACGGTTCGTGCTCACCACGATGCCGCGGGCATGCGGGTCAGCAAGCACCTCATGAAGACCTTGGAAGAAGCCGTGCGGGAAGAGGAGACAGCCCGCCAAAAGGGGGCGGCTCGGAGGAACAGAACGGACAGGACGAACGCCGGCGCATCCGGCGCCGACGCAGGATCCGCCTGAAGCAAGCCTGCTCGGCAGGTCCCGGGGCGGCCTCACCAGCAAGATTCACCTCGCCGCGGACCGCCAGTGCCGTCCGCTCGCGCTGGTCCTGACCGCCGGGCAGGCCGGGGGCAGCCCGCAGTTCATCCCCGTGCTCAAGAAGGTTCGAGTTCGCCTGCCCGTCGGCCGCCCTCGCACAACGCCCGGCGCGGTCGCCGGGGACAAGGCCTACTCGTCCCGCGGCAACCGCGCCTACCTGCGCAAACGCGGAATCAAGGCCGTCATCCCAGAGAAGAGGGACCAGGCCGCCAACGCAGGAAGAAGGGCGCGCGAGGCGGCCGGCCCATCAGCCACGACCCCGGCCTCTACAAGGAACGGAACACCGTCGAGCGTCTGATCAACAAGCTGAAAGCCTGGCGAGGCATCGCCACCCGCTACGACAAAACCCCGGACAGCTACCTCGCCGGCCTCCACCTCCGCGCCGCCATGATCTGGATCGACGACCTCGTGAAAACCGCCGACTGATCACGACATCACACACGCCCTAGTACTGCAATCACACTTGTGTGTGGTTGAGTTGGTGTATGGCTGAGCTCGGGGTGGGGTTGGTTGGGCAGTGGGACGGGGTGCTGGCGGGTTTACATGCCAGGTTCGCGTCGCGTTTCGTGAGGTCGGAGCCTCGTGCGCGGGCGCTTGCGTATATGCGAGGCCTGATCGCTCCATTGGAGCGGAAGAACGGCTGGACTCTGGCGGAACGGGCTGGTGACCGGCTGCCGATCGGGATGCAGCGGCTGTTGGGCGAGGCGGACTGGGACGCGGACGCAGTCCGTGACGATGTGCGGGACTACGTTGTGGAGACGATCGGTGACAAGGACGGCGTCCTGATCGGGGACGACACTGGCTTCCTGAAGAAGGGTGTGCGCTCGGCCGGCGTCCAGCGGCAGTATTCCGGAACGGCTGGACGTACGGAAAATTGCCAGGTCGGCACCTTTCTGGCCTACGCCTCGCCGAAAGGCCGGGCTCTGATCGACCGGGAGCTGTATGTGCCCGCCTCGTGGACGGACGACCGTGAGCGGTGCCGGGACGCGGGGATTCCGGACGAGGTGTTGTTCGCGACGAAGACGGAGCACTTCAAGGCCATGCTCCTTCGTGCGGTGGAGGCCGGCGTCCCGTTCGCGTGGGTCACCGCGGACGAGGCCTACGGACAGTCGAAATCCCTCAGGTGCTGGATGGAACAGCGGGCCATCAGCCATGTGATGTGCGTGAAGACCAGCGACACCGTCATCACCCGCGGCATGGGTGAACGCCGTGTCGACGACCTCGTCACCGGTCTCGCGCCGCAGGCGTGGAAGCGCCTGTCCGCCGGGAAGGGATCCCATGGCGAGCGCATGTACCAGTGGGCGCGGATCCCGATCCGGATCTGGTGGGAGAACGGCCACGGCCACTGGGTCCTGGCCCGCCGGAGCCTCAAAGACCCCACGGACCTCGCCTACTACGTCTGCTACGGCCCCGTCGCTACCCGGCTGAAAGACCTGGTCAGGGTGGCCGGCGCCCGCTGGGCAGTCGAAGAATGCTTCCAGACCGCGAAGGGCGAGTGCGGCCTGGACCACTACCAAGTCCGTCTCTACCACGCCTGGTACCGGCACATCACCCTGGCCATGGCCGCCCTCGCGGCCCTCACCGCCGTCCGCGCCTGCGAACTCTCAAAAGGGGAAACAGCGGTGGCCTGATACCGCTGTCCGTAGCGGAGATACGCCGCCTCATCGGCCACCTTCTCCACCCCGCCCACCTCACCATCCACCACCATCTGCACTGGTCACACTGGCGAAGACTCAGCCAGACACGTGCCCGCGACAGCCACTACAAACAACGCGGACACACCCCATAACTGTGATTGCGGTACTACTGATCTTTTCGTAAGTTCGGTGGGTGTGGTGGGTGGATGGTGAGTCCGGTGTGGGTGAGGAATGACCAGGGGAGTTGTGGATTGTTGTTGATGCGGTGGATGCCTTGTTCGGTGGCGTCGGCGACGTCTGCGAGGTGGTCGCCGGCGAGGTTGGCGAGTTCACGTTTCTTGAGCGAGGACCACAACAGTTCCACCGGGTTCAGCTCGGGTGCGTAGGCGGGTAATCGCTCGAGTGTGAGCCAGTCCTGTTCGGCGACCCATGCCCGCATGGCCCGGCTCCAGTGAGCGGACAGGCCGTCCCAGACCAGAACCACGTCCTCGCCGCGGTAGAACACCTTCATCTGTTCCAGGACTTCGATGAGTCCGAGAGTGTCGTAGCTGCCGGGCTTGAGATGGAAACACAGTCGTGCCCCGCGTTCGGGGTCGGTGGAGTGGTAGCCCAGGGCGCCGGCCATCGACGCCCGCTTCCAGTTCAGGCGGTGGCGAAGGAGCGGGGTCCGTCCTCGGGGTGCGTAGGTGCGACGGACCTGCGGCAAGAGTGAGACGCCTGATTCGTCGAGGAACACGATCCAGGCACGTGTGTTCACCGCCCTTTTTTGATGCGCGGCCACTCGTGGGAGACCCAGCGGGCGATCTCCGACTCATCCCGCTCGACCGCCCGCCGCTCAGGGCGCTGAAGACTCCATCCCAGTCGGCCCGTCAGCAGCCGCCACACCGATGCCCTGGACAACACCACCCCTGTCACCCGGGCAACGATCTCTCCGACACGTTCCAGAGTCCACAAGTCGGCCTCGAAACCATGAGCCTGGGCGCCGCGGTCCAACGCGGTCCGAACCGCCTCGACCTGGGAGTCGTCCAGTTTGGGCGGGCGCCCGGTAGATGCCCGCCGCCGCAACGCGGAAGCACCGTCCTTCTCCCACACCCGACGCCATCGCCGCACGCTCTCGGCACATACCCCTACCGCCCGCGCGATCTCCGCATTCGAGACATCCTCCTCGAACAACTCCACCGCCCGAACGCGACGCGCTTCCGCCAACTGCGGCCGCGACAAAGGAGGAAGTGGCGATCCGGCGGCCATAGGCGAAGCTTGATAAGCCATCCCGACAGCGTCCCACCTACACCGCCACTATGCCCACTGAACTTACGAAAAGATCAGTAGGAGACGCAGCTCTGATCGCGGGGACGAGCCGGGGATCTTGAAGACTGAGAGGCCGGGGGCGTGGCCGACCGTCATCGTCAAGGCCCCCTTGCGCGCGCGACGTTGAACTTCCTTGCCCCTGCCTCTTGGGTAGAACCGGATCACTATCCCTTCGCCCGGCGTCTGGCTGTTGGTTCGTCAGTTGCGAGGTGGGATGGTGAGCCAGCGGTCGTCCTGGAACTCGGCTGGGACTTCGTCCTCCCCCGGGTCGATCCCGCGGCGTTCCAGTTCATCAAACCATCGGTCCCGCTGTGATTGGGGAAGGCGTCGTCCGCACCAGGGGCAGAAGTCGATGGTGCTGCTCGATGTGCCGCCGTCGTGGATGATCAGCCCGTACTCCTGGAACTTGGCACTGAACTTGATCAATGCGTCCGGACAGTCGAAGGGGTCGTTGTGCTGGTCGCAAGGCGCGTTCACGCAACGGCTCATCGCCTCGCAGCAGTGTTTGGCCATGGTCTCGGTTTCTCGTTTAGCGGCACTGTCCCCAGAAGTGGATCATGGTCTGTGATGATCACCGGATTCGCGTGGAGATCTAACCGTCTTAATCATCGGCGGCAGCGATCACGCCTGGCCGCTCGCCTTCGTTGCGGCGAGCGGGAGGTGCAGCCGACGAGTGGTCGGGTGCCGTGTCTAGCGCTGATCAGCCCGGCCGGGTGGAACACCCGAGCGAGCGATCTTCGGCAGGTTACTGTTTTTCTCGATCCTGGCCTACTTCCAGGGGGAGCGGTACGCGCGGTAGCTGTTGACGCCCGTGGGGAACTGTGCCTTGAACACGACCTTCCCCGAGGCGTTGAACTCGGAAATGTATGGGAGCGATCCCCAGCCGACGAACGTCCCTCCCCTGCGCAGTGGTTGCGCGTTGCCTTGCGAGGATGCGCTGAGGTAGTCCGGCTGGTTCGTGGACTTCACCAGCGTCGCGGTACGCGCCCTCTCATCGAGGCGGACGGTGACGACACGGCTGAACGGGAGTTCCTCCACCGCGCCGGTCCCGGTGTTTGCGGCGCCCGCGGACTCGTTGTCGAACCAGCTGTATAGGCCACCGCCGAGCGGTTCGGGATCGTGCTGCCATGAGAAGACGGTCCCCGCTGTGTTCAAGTACTGGCCGGGCGCGGCCTGTTCCTTGAATGTGCTGGCCTTGCCGCCGAGCTGCCACACAACGCTGCCGGCGTGCCGGTCGACCTTGTACGTGGCCCAGGTGTTCCGGGCGTCGATGAGCAGATCCCCATCGGCGTCGGGCTTCACTGCATTGATGTGGAACCAGTCCCATGGCTTGTCCGGTGACGCCGGCAGTGGCTGCTCGCTCTGCGCATACGGCACGTGATCGGCCGCCTTCCACTGGAACAGGACTCGGCCCGTGCGGATGTCTATCTCCTGTACCACCCCGTCGATGACTGCCTGGTGCGCGGAGCCGCCGATGCCCGTGAGATCGGCTGTCTCCTGCTTGTACGCGAGGATGAGTGCCGTGTCACGGCTGGTGATCAGGAACTCGTGCCCGTCGGCCGTATACCCGTTGCCGGCATGTACCTCGCCGACCTTCCGATACGCATCGTCATAGATGTAGTTCACCCCGCTCGCGAGGGAGCCGAGCCCCGTGCCCTGCCACCACGTCAGGACCGGCTTGCCCCGGTAGGTCTGGGCACGGAAGTCCGCGGCCTGCTGCCCGGCCGGTACCTTGTGAGACCACACGACACGCTTGCCGTCACCGGTCAGGATCTCCACGCCGCTGGAGTAGGCGCTGTTCGCCGAGTTCGGCGAGATGAAGATGTCCCCGCCGCTTGCTGTGCCCTTGTCGACAAGGACGGTCACCGGCGGCAGCGGCTTGCTGTCCGGGGCTGCGTTTGCGGTGCCGGCCAAGGGCAGCAGGCCTGTGACGACGGTGGTGGGCGCGGCGATCAGGATCCGCGCGGACAGGAAATTGCGACGCATGAAGTGTCCGTTTCTGGCAGCCCGAAGCCGAAGCGGTCGGCTCGGTCACGGGCATGCGAAGAAGGCGCACACCCGACCGGGCGTGCGAGTGAGAGAGGGCAACTACAGGAAGGCTCTACCGCGCACAGCGAAGCCAATGAGGCTGTTGGACGGGAACGGATGCCACTGGAGGCGAAACGGCTCTCAACAGGGGCGACATGCAGCAGAACACACGCGCATGTGGTCGATGTGACCGCGAGTCGTGAGGATCTTCCGCTGCTGCATGTGGCAGAAAGTAGCCGCGCCCGCACCGGGACGTCAATCATTGTCCACGCAGCGGACAGTAGGGCCTTCCGGGACCGTGACGATGTCCAGGACCGCCCTGGCGTCTTACGTGTGTGGCTCAGCGGCAATGTGAGGCTGGCGCTCCCTCGCGCACGGCCCCACCGTTCCGGCACGTTCCGGCTCTGGCGGGGGAGTGCGCGCCTGGCGTCCGATAGGCACTGTCGGCAAAACCGTCAGACGCCCCGAGACCCTCAAGGCCATCGGCAAGCCGGGCAGGTCCTGGTAGATGGAAAAGGAAGCTTAGTGCCCGGAAGGCGACGGGACTATCGGTGGGGGAGTGCCTGGCTACCGGCCCGGCTTCGCGTCCGGGCCTGGGGGAGTGCGTCGTATGGGTGTGCTCGCGCTGGGCGGTGCAGTAGGGCAGGCGGTTGTGCTTGCCGCACCAGCGGCAGTGGGCCGATGCGGGCGGGCCCGGCCTGCCCCGGTGGGCGCTGACGGCTCCGGCGGCCCACACCATGCTGGGCCTCGTCCCCCTGGGCGACCTCGGCGAGACGCTGCGCGTCCAGGTCCTGCGCGGCTGCGAGCCCCAGCTGCGGCAGGGCGGCCGCATCAGCCCCACGCAGGTCAAGGCCGCCATCCGCTGGCTGGTGGACCACTTTGGTGACCGATCTGGCCCCGACCGCGCCGGCCTCGGCCAGCGCCGACCGGCTGCCTCCAGATCATCCGCACGCCGAAAACTGCCAGGGGCGCCGCCTCGCTCGTCAACAGGCCCGCGGCCCGCTGGGCGGTGTCACCCCGGCCGGACTCCGCGCCGAGCAGGATGCTGTGGGCCGGAGTCAACCCCGTGAGACTGCGGGTTCGGGCGCGGCAGCGGGCTCGGGCGCGCTTTCGCTGAGGCCGAACCGGCTGTGGAACCTGCGCAGGAAGCGGGGCGCGTACCAGGCCGAGCCGCCGAGCAGGCGCATCGCGGCCGGGACGAGGACTCCGCGGATTGCGACGGCGTCGATGAGGATGGCCAGCCCGCTGCCGAGGCCGAACATCTGCATGAAGCTGAGCTTGGACGTACCGAAGGCGAAGAAGCTGACAGCGAGCAGGCAGGCGGCGGCGGTGACGATGCGCCCGGTGTGCCCGAGGCCGTTGGTGACGGCGGACTCGGTGTCCTCGCCCTGGTCGTGGAGTTCCTTGATCCGGCTGGTGACGAACACCTCGTAGTCCATCGACAGACCGAAGACGATGCAGAACATCAGCACGGTCATTGACATCTCCATCGGCTGCGCCGTGAAGCCGAGCAGGGAGGAGAGGTGGCCGTCCTGGAAGATCCAGGTCATGATGCCGAGCGTCGCCACCAGGGTGATCGCGTTCAGGGCCAGGGCGCGCAGCGGCTGCACGACACTGCCGGTGAACAGGAAGAGCAGGACGAACGTGGTCAGGACGACCAGGCCGATGGCGAGAAGGAGTCGGCCGCTGATGGAGTGCCTGGCGTCGACCAGTTCGGCGTCGATGCCGCCCACCAGCGGGTGGGTGCCGGGGGGCGGGGTGAGCGCCCGTACGTCGCTGACCAGGTTCTGTGCCGCGTCGGACTTCGGCGTCAAGGAGCTGACGACGCTGATGCGTTGGCCGTCGGGTCGGCTGAGGTTGGCGCTACCGGGACCGGCCGCCGATTCCTGCCCGGGGGTGTGGGTTCCGGTGCTGGTCTCGACCCGTACCACGCCCTTGAGCTGGGACAGTTGATCGGCGTACTTGTCCAGCGTGGCTTTGTCCACGTTCTGGCCGATGACGATCTGGAGGGCGGCGTTGTCGCTGCCGTTGAAGTTCTTCTGGAGCGTCGCGGAGACCTGGCGGCTCTCGGCGCCCTTGGGCAGCACGCGTTCGTCCGGGGTGCCGAAGGTGATGCCGAGCAGCGGGCTCGCCGCCACCAGCAGGACCGCGAGGACGGGCAGCGCGGTGAGCGCGGGCCGCCGCATGACGGTACGCGCCAGCCGCGCCCATAGGGAGACGCGCGTGGTGACGTTCGCGGTCTTCGCCCAGGGCATCTGCCCCTTGTTGACCCGGTGCCCCAGGACGACGAGCAGCGGCGGCATGACGAACAGCGCGCTGACGGCCGCGATGGCGACGACGCCGACCCCGGCGAAGCCGAACGAGCGCAGGAAGTACTGCGGGAAGACGAGAAGCGCCGCGAGTGCGGCGGCCACGGTGGAGGCGGAGAACGCGACGGTGCGGCCGGCGGTGTGCACCGTCCGGCGGACGGCGTCCTCCACGCTCGCGCCGGTCGCGAGCTGTGCCCTGAACCGGCTGATCATCAACAGGCCGTAGTCGATGCCAAGGCCCAGCCCGAGAGCCGTGGTGAGGTTGGTCGCCGTGTTCGAGACGCTGGTGACGTCAGCGAGCAGGGACAGTTCGGCGAACGAGCCCAGGATGGCGATGATGGCGATGACCAGCGGCAGCAGCGCGGCGACCACGCCGCCGAAAACGAACAGCAGCAGGATGAGGGTCAGCGGGATCGCGATCAGCTCAGCCAGTTCAAGGTCCTCGACCACCTGCGTCGACATGTCGTTGCCGACGGCGGCCACCCCACCGGCCCGTACCGTGAGGGCTTTGTTGTACGTGCCGTCGTAGTCGTCGAGCAGGCTCGTGGCGTTCTTCTGCTGCTGGGTCGGGTCGCCCTTGACGTGGGCGAGGACCATGGCCTCGCGGCCGTCCTTGGACAGGAGTTGGGCATTGCGCGTGTCCCAGTAGGAGACGACGTTCGCGAGCGACTTCTCCTTCCTCAGGCTCGCGACCAGTGCCTTGCCGTTCTGCTCGGCAGAAGGGGTGTCGACCCGGCCGTCGCCGGCGCGGACCAGCAGCACGAGGTTGGTCTCGCCGCCGAATTTCGTGTCGATGAGATCGCGTGCCCGGGTGGACTGGGAAGCCGGGTCATCGAAACCGCCGCCCAGCAGCTTGGTGAAGGCGCCGCTGCCGAGGGCACCCATGAGAGCTGTCGCCACAACGGCGACGATGAGTACCAGCCGGGCCCGGCGGATCGCCAGCTCGGCTATGCGTTCGAACACGCCAAATCTCCTTGCGGTCAATGTGTCTGTGGGGACGCGACGACGCTAGGGGAGACCATGTGGAAGTTGGCAGTGCGAGATCTACCTGACAGTGCTCGGTTTACCTGACGGCACTCGGTTTATGTTCGGGTGCCAGAGATGCACCGTAGGGTGGACCCATGCCCATAACCGAACGGCCGAAGACCGCCGCGCCGCCGGCTGCGTCCGCGCCGTCTGCTCCCTCCGTCCCGGTTGCTCGATCCGCCTCATCTGCTCCGCCCACGCTGCGGGAGCGGCGGCGGGCCACAGCGGTGCGGGAGATCCTGGACGCCGCCGAACTGCACATCACCGAGCACGGTCCTGAGGGGCTGTCCCTGCGGGCCGTCGCGCGCAGCCTCGGCATGACCGTGCAGGCGCTCTACCACTACTTCCCCAACCGGCATGCCCTCGTCACGATGCTCGTCGCCAAGGGGTACGAGGATCTGTTCGACGCCGTCCAGGCCGCCGTCGACTCGGCGGCCGACTCGGCTGCGGGCGTTGGGGGCACTGCGGCGGACCCGGTGGCGGACCGGCCCTTCGTGTCGCGTCTGCTGGACGCGGCCGAGGGCTACCGGGGCTGGGCCGTCAACCATCCAGAGCGGTTCAAGCTCCTGTTCGGGACACCGCTGCGGGGCTACGCGGCCCCGGCCGACGGCGCCTCCACCATGGCCGCCCGCCGGATGAGCACGATCTTCCAGCGTGAGCTCTTCGGCGGCTTCAGCCTGGAGCAGCTCGCGGCGGCCGACATGCCCCCGCTCTCGCCCCAGTTCCGGGCCTACCTGGACCAGCTGCCCCCGGACGGGCCGGGAGTCCTCCCGCCGCCCGCGGTCGCCCTGCTCATGGAGGCATGGGGGCGCATGCACGGCATGGTCATCCTTGAGGTGTTCGGACACACCGGGTTCCTCGGGGACCACGAGACTGAGCTCTTCCGCCTTGCGATGCGCAACATGCTCGCGGACATCCACCGGCGGATCCCGGGAAGCGCGGACGCCGTTGAAGCCGGGGCGGTGTGAGGTGCCTCCAGATGTGACGCGCGTCCGGGCGGTGGCGTAACAAGCGCCGCTCGTGCGGCAACGGCGCGCACGGCCCGCGCGTCCACAACTGGGCGAGGGCCGAAGTCCGCCTCCCGGCAGTTGCCCTACCGGCAGCACCGGGTGGCCGGCCGCCGCTGGGCGGCCGAGGCGTGCTTCGGGCGATACGGAGCCGCTTGAACGGAGTGAACTCACCGGGGCGCGGAACGGGCCGGGCCGTGCCGGGGAAGGGCTGTACGCCTCTCGCCCCGTATCGGCTCTGCTGGGCGTTTCTGCCCCTCGGCCATGGGCAGGACCGCCAGTGCGGTGTCTGCAATGTGCCGCAGTGTCTCCTGGTCAAGGCCGGCCTTGCCTACCGCCTCGATACCGCGGACCACCGTCAGCAGCAGTGCCGCCAACCGCTCCGGATCCGCAGCGCTATCGATGTCGCCGTGGCGCTGGGCGGCGCTGATCTCCGTCCGCAGCAGGGTCAGCAGTGCCGTCATGGTCTCGGCCGACCGTCCGGCGACCGCCGGATCGTGCTGGGCCAGTTCCGCCGCGCCCTTGGCCAACAGGCACCCGCGGCGCTCGGTGTCGGAGGCGGTGTTCTCCGCCATGAGGTGCACGTATCCCGACAGCCGGGCCAAGGCCTCCGCGTCCGGGCCACCCGCCAACCGCGCTTCGGCCACCTCAATGACTGCGGTGCACCAGTCGTCGAACACGCGGTGGAACAGCTTGCCCTTGTCGCCGAATGCGCCGTACAAGCTGCCCTTGCCCAGGCCGGTCGCCTGGGCGATGTCATCCATCCGGGTTCCCGCATAGCCCGTCGCCCAGAACTGTTCCCGGGCCCGCTCCAGGACTTGGCGTTCGTCGAATGCGCGTGGTCTCGGCATGGTCCCAACCTATCCATTCTTGACTCGATCGTCCATTATCGCCTACGTTCTTGACGATCCATTCCACAACTGAGGGGGTTCGCGGTGAGCGACCGCCAGCCCGATCCCGCTGGTCCCTCCGGTGACCACGGCCACCTTCTCCAGCAGCACGCCTGGCATGGATTGCCCGAGCCATGCCGGCCGAGGGTGCTCAGCGCACTCGCCAGCGCTTCACCGCGCTCGTAAGAACCCCGCAGCAAGGTGTCCCGGGACGACCTCCTCCGCGCGGGTCGCCCAGAGTGCAGTTCCCGCCCAATCCCCATGCCCCTCCCTCAGCCGCCGAGGGCGTCGCATGTCATCAGCATCCCGTCGCAGTTCCCATCCGGAACAGCCCCACAGAAGGGTCACCTTGTGTCCGACACAGATCTGCGCGCTTTCTACCTGCGCTACATCGAGGCGCTCAACGCCCACAAGTTCGACGGCATGGACGAGTTCATCAACGACCGGACCACCCTGAACGGTGAGCCCGCTACCCGGGACGACCTCATCGCGGTTCAAGAGCATGACGTGGACGCGGTTCCGGACCTCCGCTGGGAGCTCAAGGAGCTGCTCCTCGACGGTGACCGTCTGGCCGCGCAACTCGTCAACACGGGCACCCCGGTCAAGGAATGGCTCGGCGTGACTCCTACCGGCGCCTCCTTCGAGATCGTCGAGTACGCCATCTACCAGGTCCGCAACGGACGGTTCGTGCACATGACCGCCCTGCACGACGCCGGCGCACTTCTCTGGCAAATGACCGGCTGAGCTCCGGATCAGCGCCAGTAACTCACCGCACATACCCAACATCGCCAACGGCCCAGCCGGGCGACATGACTCGTAGGGATACGCATGACCATTACGCTGATCACCGGGGCCAACAAGGGCATCGGGTTCGAGACGGCCAGACAGCTTCTTGCGCTGGGCCACGTCGTCTACATCGGTGCTCGTGACGTCGAGCGAGGCGAGAAGGCCGCGGCGGCGCTGGGCGCACGGTTCGTGCAGCTCGACGTGACCGACGACGCATCGGTGAGCAGCGCTCTGGCGACGATCGACTCGGCCGAGGGCCGGCTCGACGTTCTGGTGAACAACGCGGGCATCCTGGGGCACGGAGTCACCGACGGTCCCACGGCACTCCGGGCCTTCAACACCAACGCGGTGGGAATCGTGCGCGTCACCGAGGCGGCGCTTCCTCTGCTGCGCAAGTCCCCGAACCCCACTGTGGTCACCGTTTCCAGCAGCGCCGGATCCTTCTGGGCAGTGACCAATCCGGAGCGACCTGAGTTCAACTTGCCGTTGGCGCTCTACTCTGCGTCCAAGGCCGCGGCCACCATGCTCACAGTCCAGTACGCCAAATCCCAGCTGGGCATCAAATTCAATGCGGTCGAACCCGGCACCACCGCGACCGACATGACCGCGGCATTCGGAGTCGGAAGGACCCCGGAGGAGAGTGCCAAGGTCGTCGTGCGTCTGGCCACCCTCGATGCTGACGGCACGACAGGAACGTTCCAGGACGAGAACGGCGAAGTGCCCTGGTAGCCGCGTGGGAATGGGCCGGGAGCCGCGCGCTTGTGCCCCCGGCCCCTTCCCAGGAAGTGCCCCTTGCGCACCCATTCCGCCTCGGTGTTCACCCGCACCCAGCGGAACCCGTCGGGCGTCATCACCGTCTTGTCGAAGTACCGGAACGGCGCCGGCGATCTGGCGCAAGCATTGCCGAAGACGCTCGCGGTGATGGTGCGCCTTGCCTCAGGGCGTGATGAGCGAGGACGAACCCGCTGACGCGTTGCGCGGTAACCGTAGCCGTTGCTGAGGAGAGAGCCGAGACCGAGGACGTCGGTGCTGTCTCGGATCGAAGGGCGCGGGCTCCTCGGTGTCGCGCATCAGTTGCGCCATCAGCCTCGTCCTCCACGGTCAGCAGTGCAGACTCCCCAGCACCAGATCACGTGTGGGCGCGAAAATGCAGATAACACCGCATTGCGGAGGAAGCCGACCTTTTGCTTTGACAGTGTCAGAAAAATCTATTGCTGCCAAATCGCGGCGAGGCCGGGATAGCGTCACGCTTGCTCGACGCCACCGCTGCCTATGTACGAAGACGGACGACACAGGTGGTACGAGCCCGTGGCTCACTGACGGACGGCATCTGCGGAAACGTACCCCTTGATCCATCAGAGGTCTGAACTGCGGCCCACACTCAGGCCGATTAGTTTCCACACGGCCATCGACGAGATTTTTCTGAACAGTTAACGAACCCGTGGCACCTCTCTACATGAAAGTCCATTATGGCCATGCATGTCATTATCGGCGCCGGCTCCATTGGTACCAATGTCGCCCGACTGCTCGCTGCCCGCGGTGAAAGCGTCCGCATCGTCACGCGCAGCGGCTCGGGCCCGGCGTATCCGCAGGTGGAACGGGTCGCCGCGGATGCTTCCGACCCGGACCGCTTGACCGAACTGACTCTCGATGCAAAGGTGATCTACCACTGTGCGAATCCGCCTTCCTACACAATGTGGGAACGGCTGCTGCCGCCCATACAGACTGCGGTCATCGAAGCCGCGACAGCAAACAAGGCCGTGTTGGCAATCACTGGCAGTATGTACGCTTACGGCCCGCAGCCTGGCGGTGTGATGAACGAATACACCCCCATGGCCGCCACCGGGCCTAAAGGTCTTCTCCGTAAACGGCTGTGGGAGCAGGCCCTTAACTCCGGAGTCCGCACCGTGGAGGTTCGCGGGTGCGACTACATCGGCAGGGACTCGAATGGCGTATTTTCCATAGTCATTGAGCCGGCAATGAAGGCGGGCCGAGCAGCCTGGGTGCCTGCCGATCTGGACGCGCCACATACCTTCACCTTCAACGGAGACATGGCCCGGGCCCTGGTCGCACTTGGAAACGATGAGCGTGCGTGGGGTCAGGCGTGGCATGTGCCGTCTCCTCCGGCCATCAGCATCCGTGAACTGGCGCGGCGCTACGCCGCCGCCGCAGGTCGGCCCCCGGTCAAGCTGATCCCGCTGCCACGCGCGGCAATGCGTACAGCTGGGCTTTTGGTACCGGCAGCCCGTGAAATGGCCGAAATGGACTATCAGTGGTACTCGCCGCTCCTCATGGACGCCTCAAAAACAGCTGACACCTTCGGTCTCACTGCCACCGACCTGGACATCATTATCAATGATCAGGTGAGCGCGGCGGCGGCCTGACCCCGCCTCCCGGGTACGACAGCAAACAGCGATTCCGGCGCCGTGCTTCGTCATGACACGTCCGGTGAATCGGCCCTTATCGCATTCGAGTGAATCCTGCGACGAGGCCCACCATCTGCGCTGTGCCGTATAAGGCGTCCCTCTTCGGCAGTAATAAACAACGACAGGAGTGGCCATGATCTACCACATCAACCGCGCGAAGGTCAAGGCCGAAGTCACGCCCGAGCAGATCGAGGCTGCCTTGGAAAGTTGGCGCAACCAAGGACGGTCCAACCCGGCCGTGAAGTCTTTCATGGTTGGCCGCGATCTCGGCGGGGACTTCGACTACAGCTGTGTCTTCGTCGTTGAGGACCTCGACGGCCTCTACGAGTACCTGACCCACCCCGCGACTATCGGAACTGACCATCTGGGCCTGGCGCTGCTCGAACGCCTCGACATCTTCGACATCAGCGACGACGACGACCCTGACCTGTACGCGAAGATCGAAGGACTGCACCGCCGCCGCAGCGCCCTGAACCCGGAGATTCCCGGCATGCTTTCGGACGTCCCAGAATTTCGCGGCGCCGGCGCGAACGACTGATCAGCACGTCATGACCGGCAGGTATACGTAGCAAGGCACACGGCGCCTGCCGGTCGTGACGCAACCACCCCTCGATAACTTTTGCGCTGGTTACGGCACGGGATCGTGAGGACCTGGCCAGACATTCCGATGCGGCCTGGCCGGGATCGAATGGCGTGCAATCCTTGAGAAGGAGTATTTCTGTGCACCTAATTGACGCGGTAGGCCGCCTTTGCGACGCCATCAACTCGCATTCGGCGCAACGAGTCGCGGACTGCTTCACCGCCGACTACGCGGCGGAGGTGCCGCACCGTCCTGCAGAAAGCTTTACCGGGCGGGAGCAAGTGCTGACGAATTGGTCGCTGATATTTACCCGAGTGCCCGATCTGAAAGCAAGAATTCTACGGACAGCAATTGCGGGGTCCGAGGTGTGGTCCGAATGGGAAATGAGTGGAACTTCTCCCGAGGGACTACCTGCCCTCTTGGCCGGACCTGTAGTCATGACCGTCCGCGACGATCGCATAAATTGGCCTCGCTTCTATGTTGGTCCGGTCTCGTCCGTCTCATCCCATCCTGGCAAGAAGTGACGTCATGACGGTCCCGGGTTTCGATGCACTACCCGTCTTCCTTCAACGCGACGGGCTGCTACCTGCCCCGGCGCTGCTCGCAGCGAGAGACCAGGCGCGCCTGACCCGAACCACGACGGTGTTCGGACAGGAGGCATGGCTGGTCACTGCCGCCGAGGACGTACGTACTGTCCTGGGTGATTCTTCGCTGTTTACCACGGGCGACTCGGCACCGATGTTCCGCAGCGGCGACCCAGACATCCTCGACATGCCCGGGGCGCTGCTGTTCATGGACCCGCCCGAGCACACGATTCTTCGTAAGATGCTGGCCCCCAGGTTCACCAGCCGAGCGCTCGCACGCTGGCAACCGCGGATTGTGGAGATCATCAGGGAACATCTCGACGCGTTGGAGGAGGCGGGCCCGCCTGCCGACCTGATGAGTCACTTCACCTGGCAGGTGCCCTCTCAGGTCATCTGCGAGATGCTCGGCGCTCCGCTGGACGAGCGCGAGCGGGTCCAGAAGCTGCTCGACGCAAGCTTCGACTTCACGATTTCGGAAGCCGAACGGGCTAGCGCGAACGAGGGGATCAACACCTATATCCACGAACTCGCCCTGCGGGCGCGCGCCAACCCCGGTGCCGGCCTGCTCAGCGAACTGGTCGTCGAACACGGTGATGAACTGACACCGAAGAACCTCGCCGCCATCGGAGCCACCTTGCTCCAGGCCGGCCACGAGACGACGGCGGACATGATGGCATCGTCTGTGGTCGCGTTGCTCGCACACCCGGACCAACTGGCGCAGTTGCGTGCGGACCCGACCCTGATCGACAAGGCTGTGGAGGAGTTGCTGCGCTACCTCTCGGTGGTACAGATCAACCCACCACGTCGCGCGACCCGGGACACGATCGTCGGCGGCCAGCCCATCAGCAGTGGCGATCTACTGCTGGTCGCGCTGCCCGCCGCCAACCACGGGCCTTCCCCCATGAAGGTGGGCACGCGGTTATCGATCACGCGGCGAGCGTGAGTTTAGCTTTGTGGTGTCGTCGTTCGTAGGCGTCGGGGCTGAGGTGGCCGTTGGTGGAGTGCCGGCGGCGGGTGTTGTAGCGGGTCAGCCAGGCGAAGACGGTGCGGCGGCAGGTGGTGGCGTCGCCGTAGTCGTGGTCGCCCTGGAGGGTCTCGCGTTTCAGGGAGGCGTGGAAGCTCTCGCAGGCGGCGTTGTCGGCGCTGGTGCCGACCGCGCCCATCGACCGGGTCACCCCGAGCTGGTCGCAGAGGCCGGCGTAGGCCCTGGATCCGTACTGGGCTCCGTGATCGGAGTGAAAGACCGCGCCTTCCAGTGAGCCGCGGGTGCGGGCGGCCATCCGCAACGCGTCGGCGACCAGGTCCGTGCGCATGTGGTCGGCGATGGACCAGCCGACAATTTTGCGGCTGAAGCAGTCCAGCACCGTCGCGAGGTAGAGGAACTTCCCTCCCTGGAGCGGGAGATAGGTGATGTCGCCCATGAGCTTGCGCCCGGGCTCGGTGGCGGTGAAGTCCCGGCCGAACAGGTCGGGGACGGTCCCCGCGGCCGGGTCCGGGACGGTCGTGCGGACCCGTCTGCGCAGGCGGATCCCGGTGATCGAGAACGCCCGCATGACCCGGGCGACCCGCTTCTCGTTGACTCGGTGGCCGTTCTCGCGGAGCTCGGCGGTCACCCGCGGGGAGCCGTAGGCGCCGCCGGACTCGCCGTGAACCCGGCGGATCTCCTTGACCAGGGCCACGTCCTGGCGCTGCCGGGCGGCGCGGGCTTCGGCGCCGGCGCACCACTTGTAGTAGCTGGACCGGCTGACGTCCAGGACGTGGCAGAGCCGCTTCACCTCATAGGTGTTCCGGTGGTCGTGGACGAACTGGAAGCGGCTCACCAGTTCGTCTCTCCGGCGAAATACTTGGCCGCCTTGCGCAGGATGTCCCGCTCGGTCGCGAGCTTGCGCTCACTCGCCTCGAGCTCGGCCACCCGCGCCTCCAGGCGGCGGACCCGCTCGTCCGGGTCAGCGGACGCGATCGCCGCCGGCGGAGAGGCAGGCCGCGCAGGTGCGGCGGTGACGCCACGGCGTTCGCGGTCCCGCAGCACCCACTCGCGCAGGGTCGCCCGGTTGATGCCCAGGTCAGCGGCGATGCTCTTGTACGTCGCCCCGGGTGTGGACTCGTACAGGGCCACGGCATCGGCCTTGAATTCGTCCGAGTAGTCCTTCAGCGCCATCGGCGGTCTTCTCGCTTCCTCCGGATCAAGCAGATCCAGTATCAGCGTGTCCACCACTCAGGGGGAGGCCCCCACGACGCCGCTCTCGTCGATAGGCCCGGCCGATTGGATATCACCGGAATACCTCCCATCACCTCGCCTTCGGGCACGGCATCCACCATTGTCTGGGAGCACCTCTGGCACGCCTCGAGCTCACCCTCGGGCTGCCCATGCTGCTGAACCGCTTTCCCGAGCTTGCACTGGCCGTGGAGCCGAGCGCGCTGAGGTTCAAGGTCGGTTCGGTGGTACACGCGCTGCGGGAGGTTCCGGTGACATGGTGAGTTGTGACGGAACAGTGATCTTCAGGGAGGTGGGCTGCTTTGGTCTGGTGTCCCCTCTCTGGAGTGGGACTCGGGATAGCTGAGGACGCTGCGTTTAGGCGTGGTGGGCGCGGTCTGGAGGCGTGTTCGGTTTGGTTGTTCGGGGGCTTGGTCTGCGGTCCGGTGGTTCCGTGGGATTGATCTTGGTTTTCTCGTAGGTGTGGTGGCACGTCTATAGGGGGCTGCGTTCTCTGGGGGTTTGGGGTTGCGGATGGTGCTGGTCAGTGGCGTGTGTGGGTGAGGAAGACGCGGAGGGGGTCGTTCGCGTTGCTGGCCAGGTGGGCAGCCCGAGTCGGTGAGCGATGAGGCTGAGAGCGTCGTCGATGGTGCGATGCGGTTGGTTCGGCAAGGTGGCGAGGGTGACGGTTTCGGGATAGGTCACCGGGTGTCGGCGTACACGTGAACGTGCCCAGTCACGTACGGACGAACGGACTCTGTCGCTGATCTTGTGACGGATGGTGGTCAGGTTCTGAGGAGGATCCGAGTTCGGAGGAGGTCGAGTTTGGCCCGGCCATATCCGGCTCGCTTGATCAGCTTGACTCTGGTGACCTGTCCTTCGACTTGGCCTGAGATCCGGGTTGAGGAGAGGCGGCGACGACGGCGTCCTGGTCGTGGAGGAGACCGCGGGCGAACTGCTGTAGCGATGGCAAGTCGCTGTTGTGGACCTGCTCGATCCAGTCGAAGACGTCTTGCCCGCGTCGGTCGTGCATGAGGGCGGCGAAGGTCCGCACGTGCTCGACGGCTGCGTCGAGCTCGGGGCAGGCGGCCCGGAGCGCCTTGAGGCCGAGGACTTCGTGTGGCCGGAGCCGGTCGGGGTGTGTCATCACCCAGCGAAGTGCCCGCCGTGGTTTGGGCAGGGCGAGTGTGGGAGGGGCGGTCTCGAGGCCCTGCTTCAGCTGGCGGATGTATCGGTTGACGCCGGTGCGTTCTCCGAGAAATCCCTGGTAACGGACTTCTCGGAAGAGCAGGCTGGCGTTGCGGCAGCCTTGGGTGAAGCGTTCGTAGAGATAGGGCTTGTAGTCGTCCAGCAGGGTGCGTCGCTGGGTGACCTTGACCAACAACGTGTCGACGTCGCGCGCGGAACATGAACGAGCTGGTGGGGCGCCATGACATAATCTGTCAAAGTGCCACCCACCCGGTGCGTGATCAACAGTGAATGGTGCATCTTGGAAATGCAGGGTGCACCATTCTTGTGCACGTGACCGCTCAAACTTCCAGGTTCAGTGGTTCAGCTGGCGGGGGGCGAGAGCCGTGAGGAGCGTGGGAGTGTGGTTCATCGATAGTCCGTTGGCCCGCTGAGTGGACGCTTCGTTGGGATGAGAACGGCCATTCAACCGGGCCAGTTGGCGGCGACGAGCCTCGCTTCTGCTAGTCCAGCGTTGTCAAGGCGGGGAGTGGTGCCTGGGGACCGAGCGGTATCGGCCCGGTGTGCCGGGGGCAAGCGCCCGCCTGGTGTTCGTTGATCTGGTCAGGCCGGAGGTGGTATTGCGAACGCCTCGCCTGAACCTTCAACACCCCTTGTTTTACAGGGTGGTTGGGGTCTTTGGGCGGTGCTTCAGGTGCTCCCGGCTCGCGCTCGGTCTGCGCCGGGCGGGCTCACGCGAGGGTGGTGGGTGACCGGGGCCGGCGCCCCTTTCGACCGGTCGCATCCTGAGCGGCCGGGCCGAGCCCTGTGAGGGTGGTGGTCGTCATGACCGAGGTGAAGGACCGGGTCGGGAACGTCACCCGGCACCGTACGAACAGCTCGTCGCGCAGGCCAAGGACCTGATCGCACAGGTCGCCCGCGCCCAGTTCGCCCTGGGCGACATGGCCTTGGAGATCGAGCTGATGCGTCCGGGGGGTGCCTCTATGTCGTTCGTCAAGGCATTCCTGTCGGGTTTGGGGTGGTTCGGGTGGTGGGTTATGCGGCGAGTTCGGCGTGATTCGTTGTCCGGGACTCGTAGAAGGTGCCGTCGCGGAGCATGGCGAACAGGACGCTGATGCGTTGGCGGGCGAGGCGGAGGAGGGCTTGTGTGTGGGTCTTGCCGCGGGCGCGTTGCTTGTCGTAGTAGGTCCGGGAGGCGGGGTCGGCGTTCATGCAGGCGAAGGCGGACAGGAACATTGCGCGTTTGAGCTGCCGGTTGCCGCCTCGGGGTGCGTGTTCGCCGTGGATTGAGGTTCCGGATTGCCGGGTGGCCGGAGCGAGGCCGGCGTAGGAGGCGAGGTGGGCGGCGGTGGGGAAGTTGGTGCCGTCGCCGACGGTGGTCAGCAGGACTGCGGCGGTCCTGACGCCGACGCCGGGCATCGAGGTCAGGACCTGGGAAAGAGGGTGGGCCTCCAGCAGGGTGTTGATCTGGGCTTCCAGGGCCCGGCGCTGTTCGTGGACGGCGGCGAGCGAGCGGGCCAGGGACGGGACCACGATGTCGAGGGTGCCGGTGCCGGGAACGATCACGGTCTGCTCGTCCAGGGCGTCGAAGACGTCGTCGATCAGCCGTGCGGCCATGCGCGGGGCCTTGGGCCGGATCAGCTCGACGAGGCGGCGTCGGCCGGCTTTGCGCAGAGCGGCCGGGGATCCGTGACGTTCCAGGAGCCAGGTCACGGCCTGGTGGTCCAGGCGGGGTCCCAGGACCCGTTCCAGCGACGGGTGGAACTGGGTGAGCAGGCCGCGTATCCGGTTGCTGGTGCGGGTGGCCTCGGCGGCCAGATCCTGGTCGAAGCCGGTCAGGACGGTCAGCTCGGCGGTGATCTCGTCGGTCAGTTCGAGCGAGCGCAGGGTGTGGGGCATGGTTCGTGCGGCGTCGGCAATGACGGCCGCGTCCTTGGCGTCGGTCTTGGCCTCGCCGGGGTAAAGGTCGGCGATCCGTCGCATTGCCAGGCCGGGCAGGTAGGCGACGCGGCAGCCGGCGTCGCGGGCGACGGCCAGGGGCAGCGCGCCGATGGAGGCGGGCTGGTCCACGATGACCAGGACGGTGCCGAACTTCGCGGTCAGCTTGTCGAACACGGTCCGCAGCTTCGGCTCGCTGTTGGGCAGCGGCTTATCGCAGATCTTCTTCCCGGTCGGGGTGAGCCCGTGTCCGTGATGGGTGGACTTGCCGACGTCCAGGCCGAGGAACACGCCCACGTCTTCGATCTCGAACATCGCGCCCTTCCGGGGGAGTTGACGGTGCCGGCCTCGGCTCGGGTGTCGTGCTCGCGCATCCACGTTATGCAGACCTGCCGCCCGCGAACTGTCCGGCATTGCGCCGGACCGGACGGTGGCCGGACCTCTCATCAGCGTCTCCGACGAACACCCCCGGACCCGGTGACACCACCCCCCAGGTCATGCCTTCGACAGGGGGACACAGTCATACCGGGCCCGGAGGCCAGCGGCCCTCTTGCAGGACCGCGAAAAACATAACGGGGGCGGGTCGATGCCCAACGGCACGGAGGACCTGTTCACCGTCGCGGAGTCGTTGCAGATCTTCGCGGACGATATCGGCGTGGAGCGGAGCACCGTGGAGGACTGGCGCTACACCGCGCCAACCGGTGGCCCAAAGGCAATCGCAAGGAAGGGGTGTCGTTCACGGTTCACCGGATCCTGGCATCGGTCGCGGATGAGGACGAGCGGTGGGCGGCGATCGAGGACGCGCCGTTCAACCCGCGCACCGGAGCCCGGCAGTGGACGCCGGACGGCGCCAAGCGCGTGGTGGGCCAGCGGGTCGACCGCCCGGTGACGCTGGCTGAGAAGGTCGCGGCCGTCGCCGACCTGACCCGGGACGACGAGGTCGCAGCCCAGGTCGCCACCGACCTGCTGAAGCGACCCAAGGTGACCGAGTACGTCACCCCGGCCGAGAAGCGCGTCCAGGTGCGTGCTTGTCGTGATGGAGTTGCAGGGAGTGGTTGAGAGCGAGCATGATCCCGACTAGGAGCTGTCCGGTCGATCACAGAGCTCCTCAAGGGGATGGACCTGCCATGCGAGGGGTGTCATGATCACGCTGGCGTCGGGCGTGGGCCCGACCCTGCAGGGAGCGACCGTGAAGCTGTACCTCGCCATACCTCTTGTGCTGATGGCGTTGCTCATCGCTGCCTCCGGCATTGCTGCCGTTTCCCGTGGATGGGTGCTCCCCATGAACCGGCGCCATGTCCGTGCTCCCCAGCTCTACGGCTGGGGGCAGCTCGTGGTGGCCTTCGCGCTGTGCTGGCAGCTGGTGTTCGGACTGGTGATCAGCGACTCCGGCACGCGACCGACAGGGACGCTGATCGGTGGCGTGATTCTCCTGGTTGGCCTCGTAGTCATGATGGTTGGCCAGCTCGCCGGTGGGAACGGCAAGGGCAGGAACACGCCGTAGGTCTCGCCCGGGCACTCATGTTCGGAGCCAGATGACGAGGGCTGCTGCGGTTGCGGTTCCGAGGAAGACGTAGCCGCGCTTGTCGTAGCGGGTGGCCACGGCTCTGGCGTGCTTGAGCCGGTTGATCGCCCGTTCGACGGTGTTGCGTTTCTTGTACCGTTCTTCATCGAAGCCAGGTGGCCGTCCGCCGCATGACCCTTTGCGCAGGCGGGCGGCCTGGCTGTCGGTCTTCTCCGGAATCGTGTGCCGGATGCCCCGGCGCCGCAGGTACTCGCGGCACGGGCCGTTGCTGTAACCCTTGTCCGCCGCGAGGCTGTCAGGCTTCCTGCGCGGCCTGCCCGACCCGATCCGCGGGACGCGAATCTTCTCCAACACGGGCTTGAACTGCGTGCAGTCCGCCCGCTGTCCCGGTGTGACGATGAGGGAAAGCGGGCGGCAGCGGCCGTCTGCGCTCAGGTGGAGCTTGGTGGTGAACCCGCCCCGCGAGCGGCCCAGGCCCTCACCTCCTGCACCACCTCCACCAGGCGGGCGACGAGGCTCTGCCACGGCGTTTCGCCCTGGTGTTCTGCCGCTGCGTCCCCCTTTGAGGCGGGAGCCGGCGGTGGTTCGGTGCGGGCGCCAGCGGCGTGCTGATGCGCCCGCACGATGGTGGAGTCAACCGAGATGTCCCAGTCGATCTCTCCGACCGCATCGGCCTCGGCCTGGACCTGCTGGAGCAGGCGTTCCCAGGTTCCGTCGGCCGACCACATGCGGTGGCGTTCATAGACCGTCTTCCACGGGCCGAACCGTTCAGGCAGGTCACGCCACTGAACGCCGGTCCGCACCCGGTGCAGAATCCCGTCGATCACCTGCCGATGGTCCCGCCACCTGCCACAACGCCTGTTGCTGACCGGAAGGAACGGTCGCAGCCGTTCCCACTCGGCATCCGTCAAATCGCCCCGCCCCATGTCCACATCAACGACACAGGCGCGGAGTAGTCACATGATCGACCGGACAGCTCCTAGCTCATATACCAGTTGGTCGGGGTCGGTATCCGGCGGCAGTTCGCCAACGGTGACCGCGTGACGGATGTGGATGCTCAGGTCACGGCGCCAGAGTGAGTCCAGGCCGGCGATGGCATCACGCACCGGTCCGCTGCGGCCGTCGAACTCCGCCGCTTCGGCGGTACTGATCATTTCAGAATGAGGTTCGCAGGCGTCGCAAGCAGATGATGCTGCGGTCCTCGCGTTCGAGCGCAAAGGCCAGGACCGCGGTCTGGTAGTCCATGACAAGAAGAGCGGTGGGGGTGGGGTCAAACACGTGGACAGTGCTCACGCGAGCGTTTCTCCCTAACGGCGCGGCCTCGTCCAATGGACGGCTGCGTTCTGAGGATGGCGAGTTGTGGTGCGTCACGAGTGGTTGCGGGACAGTTCCGTCCTGTGCTGCGACGCCCGGTCCTGTCGGGGAAGCAGGAGTGGTGTGGTCAAAATGCGCAGTCCTGCGACCGTGAGTGCAGTGCGTGGGCTGATGATGGCGGTGAGCAGCCCGGCGAGTGCGGTGAGGATGGCGATGGCTGCCTGCTGGTCCGATCGACCAGGCGGCCAGGGAGCGGGCGACGAGATGCTTGGAGCTGTGTTCGAGCCGGTAGGTGGCTAGTTCCGGGCTGTACAGCCTCATGTTGCTGATGATCGCCAGCTCGACAGCCATCACAGTCAAGACGTCGGCCACGCCGGGACGGACGAAGGCCACGCGGCAGTCAGACGGTACGCAGGGCCCCGGTGGTCTGGGGCCTGGATCGACTTGCGCCGCCCGTCCAGCTTCAGCCCCCGCGGAAAGCAGTGGCCCTTGGTCCGCTGGTACTTGCGCGGCTCCGAGGCGAACACGTCCGCCACGAACAGCGCCAACGTCGCCCGACACGCATCACTTCATGTGCGTCCGCCTGTCCTCCTCCCTCCGAAACAGACCCGCCTGGAAGACCTGACGGAGTCCTCTTAGCGGAGTTAAGTCATCCGGTAAGCGCCGTATTGGGTAGGAGTCGAGCAAGAAGATGAGGGAAAAGACTGCTTGCATGCGGCAGTGACGCGGTGTCCCGCAGCGCAGATGATTCCCCCCATCACAGTTCGATCAGTTCGATCACGGAGACAGAGACTCATGCGATCCACCCCTCGCGCCGCCCTGCTCATCGCTGCCGCCGCCCTGGCCCCGGCGCTCGCCGTAGCGACCCCGGCCGTCGCCGCGGGTACGCCGGCCCTGACGTCGTCGACCGCAGCGGTGTCCTGGACACCGACGGCCGCCACCTCCGAGGACGACGACCGCGTCGCGGTGGCCCGCATCCTGGGCACGGCTCAGCAACACGGCGACAGAGCCGTCGTCCGCGAAGCCAACAAGGCCCTCGACGCGGGCACCCCTGAGGTATTGCGCGCGTTCCTGGACACCGGCTACCGCCTGGCCCAGGCCGAGGACGACAGCGTCGCCGTCTCCCGCATCCTCGGCATCGCCCAGCAAAACGGCGACCGCGCCGTCATCCGCGAAGCCAACAAAGTCCTGAACATCCACACCCCCGAAGCCCTGCGCACCTTCATCACCACGGGCTACCGCATCGCCCAGGCCGAAGACGACAGCGTTGCCATCTCCCGCATCCTGGCCAGGCCGGGCATCAGTACTGCCCTCCGCGCGGCGTGCAACAAGGCGCTCGACGGCACCCCGGAGGACATGCGGTACTTCCTGGTGACCGGCCAGTACCACGTGGGCGACTAGCAGGTTGCCGATCGTCTGGTGAGCGGGGCGCTCGGCCATGAGCCTGCGTCCCGCGTCGTCACCGGCGACAGCGCACGCAGCCCCGCCCCAACCCAAGAGCGCGCGGGTAGTACCGTGCGACTAACGAGTTGATGTGTGATTGCGGTGGGCACGCTCTGCTGGTGCATGCATGGTGTGGCCGTTCGTTCCGCCCACCACGTTCCGCAACCGGTCGGCGACCTGAACCTCCGTGGCATCCAAGCGCAGTTCGACGCCTTTGGCCCGGACCTAGGAAAACACATCTTCCAGCGTGCGAGGCCGCAGGCCGGGCTGGTCAGGAACGGCGAAGCCCCGTTCCGCCGGCAGCTGACGCACTTCAGCGACAGCCCGAGTGACAGTAGAGCGATCACCACCGAACAACACACCCATGACTGCATGGGGCAGATCGTGCCGCAGACGGATAAGCGTGGACACCAAACGGTCCACGAAGACCAGCTGATGCCGGGCCCCGGCTTCCCGGTGCACGCTTCCTGGCTCCGCCCCTCGCCCGGACTTTCCGCCATCAGGAAGCCAGATGCGATGTCGAGGTCTTCGTGGACAACGGATGCGCCAAGACCGAAGCGATGTGACCGCAGCCCGCGCAGCGAATATCGCCGGTTGTTTTCGCCACCTCGACCCGGTTGAAGCCCTGCTGGACGACGACTGTCTGGCCCGGTTCGCGACCACCCCGTTCAGGCCGTCCCCCCCAGAAAGCCATGACCCGGAGCCCTGCCTACGGACCAACGGCCGCAGCGGATCGCCCACTTCAGCCCTGTCACGCCAATGGTGCTGATCCGTGGCCCGGGCGAAGGCGGCGAGGAGCGTCTCGTACACCCCGGTCGTCGGCGCGGTCTTGTCGGCGACCAAACGAGCGACGGGCCGGCAGTTCGAGATGCCGCGGACCAGTTCCGCATTGCCGATCAGGGCCGGAGCGCTCGCGCCGACGGGCCGGGCGGCGACGTAGCTATCGGCGACGTACGGGGGGTGCCAGCGCTGGATCGGATGGACCCGGGCCGCCTGGTCGGAGCCCGCGCGCAGTACCAGGAGCGTGCCGTCGTCGAGGAGGGCGTGCCCGTGGCAGGGGAGCGGGGTCGCGACCGCCTTGCGCATGATGTTGTACGGCAGGAGCAGGCTGCGGCCCTCAACGCGGGCGCGGAAGACGTACAGAAGGTCCTCCCCGTTGGGGGGCGCAGCATCCGAAAAAGCGACGCCGAGGAATTCACCCGTCGTGTCGCCCCGACCCGACCGTAGCCCGCTGTAGTGCCGAAACGCAGAGTCACGGCCGGGACGCGTTTCCGCTTCCCGGCATGCGGCCCACCCCCGTGTCCCCCCGTATGGCCATCCTGACCGGAGGCACGCCTGTTCGCATTGCCGCATTTGCGGCAATCTTCATGCACTCGTGATGCCGGGTGCCGACGCAGGGTGGGGGTCTGGCACCCTTGATGCCGCCGCGTCAAGGAGACGTCGGCGAGGCGTCAAGAGCCGGTATCGGCACATCAAATCTCAGGAGAGCCAGTGGCAGGCAGGGACATATCGGAGGACTACCTCGATGGCTACGACCGCATCCTCTCTGAGGTCGGCGCCACAGGCCGCCGGCTCACCCGCGACGAACTGGAGTCGCGCCGCGTCTTGGGGGAGCGGGCGGCGAAGGCCGGACACGGGCTACGTGCTGTGGTCCGTCAGCATCTGGCGATGACCCGGGCGGCCTGTCCCGACCTCCCGCGTGCCTCCTTCGGCCGCGTCCTCAGCGCGCTCGACCAGGTCGTCGATGCGCTGGCCGAGGGACACGAGCGTGCCCAGCTCCTGGCATTACGCCACGAGGAGGCGGCCCGCCGTGAGTTCATCGACGACCTGCTGTACGGACGCAGCGACCCCGGCACCCTCGCCGAGCGCGCGGAATGCTTCGGACTGCTCCTCTCGCACACCCATGCCGTCGCCGTGGCCGCCGGACCGGAGGCGTACGACGACGCGCACCCCGTGACGCAGAGCGTGGAGCGGGCGCTGTTCGGCCGCTTCGGCAACCGCCGCATCCTGTACGTCACCAAGGACGGTCGGCTCGTCTGCATCGCACCAGCAGACCAGGACGAGGTGCTGCTGAATTTCGCCAAGCAGGCGCACGCCGTGACCGACGGCGGACGGGTCGCCATCGGCCGGCCCCAACCCGGCACGGGCGGCGTCGCCCACTCGTACGAGGAAGCGCTCAACACCCTCGACCTGGCCCAGCGGATGAACCTCGACGACCGGTACTGCGAGCCGCGGACCTGCTCGTCTTCCCGGTTCTGACCCGCGACCGACAGGCCATGGCCGACCTCGTACGCAGCGTACTGGTCCCGCTGCAACAGGCCCGAGGCGGAGCCCAGCCGCTGCTGGAAACCCTCACCGCCTACTTCGATTCCGGTTGCGTCGCGGCCGAGGCGGCCCGTCGGCTCAGCCTGAGCGTGCGCGCCTTCACCTATCGCCTGGAGCGCATCCAGCACCTCACCGGTGCGAACCCCGCCGATCCGGTGCACCGCTACACCTTGCAGACCGCTGTCATCGGCGCCCGGCTGCTCGACTGGCCCGCGAAAACACTCTGACGCACGTCGTGCTGGCGTGCCCCGGCAGGGATTCGGTCCTGCTCGTGCCGGTGTGCGGCCCCCCCGAACGGGCAAGGTCTGAAATGGCCCGGCACCCGCGCGGGAGGCGATTGCCGCGGTCCCCGACTGGGTGACCCGGCGAGAGCCCCGAGCGCGGATTGTGTCGGTCTCCCGGGTGGTGGTGCGGTTGCACGGGGAGAACGACGTGAGCGCAGTTGGGACGCTCACCCGTCGGTTGCAGCATCATCTGCGGCCAGGAGTAGCCGCGTTGGAGCTGGACCTTGCGAAGGCCCAGCATCTGGGCGGCGGCACTGTGGCCTTTGCAGGGCACCGGGCACTCGGCGAAGTCCCCGTCAGTGCTGGGCAAGCGCTTCCCGCAACTTTGTCAACTGGGCTTTCACGAGGGTAGGGGACACCTCGCCCGGAGCACTCCTCTCCGAGGTGTCCTGTTCCTCGAAAACCGCGAGTACGGTTCCCGTCCGAACCAGGGTGAGTGCCCAGCGGCCACAGCGGAATGCCATCGACTCATCTTTCACGGTCGGTGCAAGGACCTTGCTGACCGTACCGAACTCCCGACCGTCGACGAGGTTGAAGCGGGAGCACTCGTCCACCGCGGAGCGGAGAGTTTCGAGTACCTCATGCGCCTCCTTGTCCGAACCGTAGGCGTCGAGATAGACGTGATACCAGTCCTCACGTCCGCCTCCGAAGTCGTACATCTCCTGACCCGTCCTGGCCCTGCGGGCCACCTGCGGACTCGTGCTGTAGATATCGGCGATGGGCTGGCAGTCCGGCACATCCGCTTTCGCCGGCTTGCCTGCCTGCTGCATCGCTCTTCCTTCGCCTCGCAGCTCATAGGTGCTGGGCAGATCCAGGCGGCTGAGCGAGGCGAGCTGGAGATCCTTCGCAGTTAGTACCGCCGGGGCTGACCCGGTCGCTGAGCCGCCGCCGCTCTGCGTGTCACTGCACGCCGAGACGAAAGTCAGGGTGCAGATGGCCAGTGCTAATCCTGCATTCCGGACACGAGTGACACGCATGGATCCCCCAAAGTGGTGAGCAGCCAGGCACGCATCATCTCGCGCCCCTGACGCCCCGGGAAGACGGCGACTATCAGGATGCTCAGTAGCTGGTGCGCTCCACAAACGTGTCATGGATCGATCGCGGCCTCAGGCGCACGGATCCGTACCATCGCCTGGCTGTTATCAGGTCTGTGGTTTGGGTTCGGGTGGCAGACGTCCTGTTGGTCACCGGCCGCGGCGGCAGAGCCCGGGCGCTCGGTCCGGCTGTCATCGGCTGGGACGTCTGCCCGTCGCAGGAACGATTCTCCGGGTGTGTGCCGGACCACCCCTCCACTGTTGAGAAGCGGCCCCGGAGCACCTGGTGGTGCGACGGCGGAGGGTGGCCGCATCCGTATGAGATGCGGGCACCCTCGTCATAGGCTCCGCAGCGGAAGTAGCGGTGTGTCCCTGCCCTGTTTCGTGATGCAGTCCCAGCGCCAGGGATGCCCCGGAGCGTGTCCGGTACCGGCGCGCTCTGAGGGGGCATGAAATCGCCGCCAACGCCGGCTTGGCGGATCCGCCTGTTCACACGCGCACACCCGGCCACGACCACCCTGGCCGCCGCCGGCCGTCTTCAGCCCGAGCCTGACCAACCCCGCTCCGATCAAGGGGCGGGACACACAGATCCCGCAGACTCGCACCCGGCCCGTTCTCGGAGCGCTCAACTCAGCCCGGCGTCTGCTCACCCCTATCCCTGCCGTGACGCACTGGCACCCCTGACCGCCGGCCCTGGGGCCTCACATCACACGACACGAGCACGGGAAGGAACTCAAGCCGGCACGTGTCAGACACGAGCAATCTGCGCGTGTTCCGGTCAAGCGCGCTGACTTCGGGGACGTCCCCGACCGGTGCCCGGGGCCGGATGCTGCGATGGGCTGTGTGCTGATCCCTCGAACTGGTAGCTCACGACGGCGAGATGCAGTCGGCCTCATGGGGCCCCACTCGCCGAAAGGACAGTAAAGCAAGGCCCGGAGATGTACCCCAGGCCTCGCTGTCCGGCGTCGTCTTACGTTCCGGCGTACGGATCGGGCTCCCCGGTCCAGGGATCCAGGCCCTGCTTCCGTATGCGTCGCTCCTCGTGTTCGTTCAGGTAGGACGCGGTCGGGATGTTCCAGAGGGAGAGGTCGCCGAGGGGGCACTTGGTGAAGTCCCCGTGCAGGATGCGGGCAAGGAATGCCACCATCCCGCAGTCGTAGCCGCGCCAGAGTCCGTCGTCTCTGTTGCGGACGAGGACCGGCCAGGTGCTCGGGTCGTCGGGAGTGGCGTCCCAGCACAGGAGGTCCGAGTTGGCGTCGGCACCCCAGGCGATCAACTGGGGGTTCGCGTCGTGCAGTTCCTGCGCCTTTTCTTCCCTTTCCCACAGGGCGCAGGCGTTCTCCGTTTCCAGGAGCATGCCTCCGTACGGGGATGCCGGCGGGGTGCCCTTGCACTCGGGCAGTTCGATCACCAGGTAGCTCTCGATCGTCCCCGGCCCGTACAGCCCCATGAACTGCCGGTAGTCAGGCGGGAACTCTTTCCCCCAGGACTCCCTCATCCGGGACCAGTCGACTGCCATGCCGCACTCGGCCGGAGGCGGCATACGCAGTTGCAGCCTTTCCCATTCTGTGACGAGATCTCTTTTGGGGTCTTCTGTCTCCACGGTGCGTCCCTCTCAGGCTTCGGATCCGGTGGGAATTTGCCGGTTGGTGTGCTGGTCGTTGAACATCCCGAGGTTCCGGCCCGCGAGAGTGTTCGAGACGAAGACGTTGATCTCAATTCCCGGACCGCCGCCCGGTGTTATGCCGTACGCGCTGATCCTGAATCCGATCGGCACGGTCCTGCGGCCACTGTAGGTCGCCGTCACCCGGTAGAAAACGTCCTGCCCACCCCTGACAGCGTCAGCTACATCCCTCTCGTATTTCTTCATGTTGTTGTCGCCCTGCTGGGAACCGGTCTGCCAGTCGTTCGCGCCCCGTGCGCAGGTAGCCAGGTTTCTCGGGTCGGTTCCTGAGCCGCTCAACTTCTTGCCGAGAAGATGGCAGGCATTGATGTTCTGATTCACGGGAAGGGCGCCGAGGTGAGCTGCCGTGCGCCCCGCCCAGTCGTATCCCGGAGGCTTCGTTATCTTGATCCTGGTCTCCGTGCCCGGGTGTTCGTCGATGTAGGACTGGGTGAGGCAGGCCGTTATTCCTGTAGCGCGGTTTCCGTTCCTCTTGTCCACGTCTTCGAGCTCGGCCCAACCACACTTGTCCTTGTTGGCGGTCCCGGTTCCGTCGGGTTGTGGCGCCAGCCTCCGGTGCTCCGGCACGCCGGCCTGGTCCGGGAGATGAGGCTTGGCGGCTCTGGCGAGCGCGATGATGGCCTGGAGCTTGTTGTACTGGGCCCGGGCCTTGTTGAGCGTGTCCAGGAACTTGGGTAAATCGCGTGCCAGGTGGTCCAGTTGTTTCTTGAGGCGGTAGGTTTTCTTGAAGGCACCAACGCCGAGCAGGGTCTGGCCGGCGTCGGCTAGGGCTTCGATACAGCTGCTGAAGTCGTGGTCTTTGACGCATTCGAGGATCGTGTTGATGCCAAGGGTGTTCAGGGACGCCTCATAGCCATTTACCTTCATCCAGTCGGTGACGCTGGTCTCGAGGATCTTTTTGGCGTCTCGGTACTCCTGAAGACAGTTCTGTCCGGGCGGGCAGTTTTCGTTGAGGAGTTTTTCGTCGAGCTGTTCCTGGATGGGGTCGGCGGGTCCGCCGATGCGGGTCCAGTCGGTGCCGGTGCCGTTCCACTGGTAGGTGGTGCTGTGGTCGGGGCTCAGACCGTAGAGGTGGGTGTCGCTGACGGCGAAGGTGGCGCCGGGGCCGCCGACTTCGGTCCACTGGTCGGGCTGGCCCTCGTATTTGTAGAGGTGGCCGGTGTCCGGGTTGGTGGCGAAGAGTCCGGCACCGCCTGCGTAGATGTTCCCGGCGGGCCCGCCAATCCGGGTCCAGGTGGTGCCCTTGCCGCTCCATTCGTAGACGGCGCTGTGGTCGGTGGCGATGCCGTAGAGGCGGTCGTGACCTGAGGCGAAGGTGGCGCCGGGGCCGCCGACTTCGGTCCACTGGTCGGGTCGGCCGTCGTACTTGTAGATGTGGCCGGTCTCGCGGTTGGTGGCGAAGAAGCCTGCGCCGCCCGCGTAGATGTTCTTCGCCGGGCCACCGATCTGGGTCCAGGTGTCCCCGTGCCACTCGGCTACTCCCGAATGGTTGGCAGGCAGGTGGTAGAGGCTGTCGCCGCTGACCGCGAAGTCGCCGCCGGCGTCTGAGATCGGCCCCCAGGGAGACGACCCGTCGGATCTGTCGTTGTACTTGTTGATCAGCCCGGTGTCGGGGTTGGTGGCGAACACCCCGAGGCGGCCGGCGTAGACCGCCATGGCGGGGCCACTCAGTTGCCTCCACCCGTCCTGTTCGCGATGCCACACGCCGCTCTGGTCGACGGCCAGCATGTAGAGCTCATCCTTGGCGGTGACGGCCAGCGAGGTGGCCGTGCCGTCCCCCTCCGCCGGGGCGTCGGCGGAGGGGGCTTGCGCGCCTTCTGGTTCGGGGTCGTCCTGTGGTTCTGGTGTGGTGGGTGCCGGGGAGGAGGCCGACGCCTGCGGCTGTTCGGCCCGAGGAGCTGCCGGGGCGACAGGTGCGCCGAGGCTGGCCCAGTCAGTGCCCTGACCGTTCCATTGATGGACGCTGTTGCCGTCGGGTGCGAGCCCGTACAGGCGGACGTTGCCGACGGCAAAGGAGCTGCCCGCTTCGCCGACGTGGTCCCAACCATCGGGCTGCCCGTTGTACTTGTAGATGTTGTGGGTGTCGGGGTTGGTGGCGAAGAGGCCTGCGCCGCCGGCGTAGAGGTTCTGGGCGGGTCCGCCGATCCTGGTCCAGTCGATGCCGGTGCCATTCCATTCGTAGACGGCGGTGCGGTCGGGGTTGAGGCCGTAGAGGTGGTCGCCGGTGACGGCGAACTCCGCGCCCGCGTTGCCGGTCTCGGACCATTGATCGGGCTGGTCGTTGTACTTGTAGATGCGGCCGGTCTCCCAGTTGGTGGCGAAGAGGCCTGCGCCGCCGGCGTATAGGTCCTGGGCGGGTCCGCCGACCTTGACCCAGTCGGTGCCGGTACCGGTCCATTCGTAGACCGCGGTCCGGTCCGTACTGAGCCCGTAGAGGTGGTCGCCGGTGACTGCGAACTCCGCGCCAGGATTGCCGATCTCGGTCCACTGGTCGGGTGCGCCGTTGTACTTGTAGATCTTGTGTGAGTCGCGGTTGGTGGCGAAGAGGCCTGCGCCGCCGGCGTACAGGTCCTCGGCGGGTCCGCCGACCTTGACCCAGTCGGTGCCGGCGCCGTTCCACTGGTAGACGGCGCTGTGGTCGGCGGCGAGCGCGAACACCTCGTCGTCGCCGATGGCGGCCACGGACACCAGCGGTATCGGTGTGGTGGCGGTGTCCGTGGCCGCGGCGGGCACGGTGGACATCAGACCCGCCGTTACAGCGCCGGCGACCATGAGGCTGATCCGCTTGACGAACGCGGGTTGCTTACCTCTACGGGGTGGGGATGGAGGGCGGCTGCGGGACAGGAGACGGATCACGGGATGCTCCAGGGTTTGTCTGGGAAGCGCTGGAGTCCCACGGTGTGACCTGATCTGATTGTCCATCAACAACGCACTTGTACGTCCGCAGGTAGAGGGGGTGCGGACAGCGGACAACGCGGACAACCACGAGGGGGATTCAGGGTGGTGAAGGCAGGCCGTCCGCAAGGCGGACCCAAGGGCCAGAGCGATGAGGCCAATGAGTTGGCGCTTTTCGTGCGGACGGTGACGAAGGATTTCACGGTCCGGGAGCTGGCCGAGCGATACAAGATCAGCAAGACGAGCTGGGGTGAATACCGTTCCGGGGCAAAGCTGATTCATCTGCACTTACTCAAGCGGCTGGTCCAGGAGTTACTGAGGTTGAACTCGTGGTGTCGTAGGGGCTGACTACTTGTCGCCCGTGCGGTATCACCGGGGCATGCGGTATCCACAAGGGGGCGGGCTGACGGCCGAACGGCAGCAGTTTCGCGAGGAGTTACGGCTCAAGGCGGCCGAGAGGTTCGCGCAGGGCGAGGCGAGCTCGGTGATCGCCAAGGACCTGAGGGTCAGCGTCCGCTCGGTGCAGCGATGGCGACAGCTGTGGGACGAGGGCGGTCCGCGGGCTCTGCGGTCACAGGGGCCGGCTTCACTGCCGAGGCTGAGTGAGAAGCAGTTCGCCCAGTTGGAGGCGGAGCTGGCCAAGGGGCCGGCCGCGCACGGCTGGGAGGATCAACGCTGGACTCTGAGCCGTGTGAAGACGGTGATCGGCAGGCGCTTCCACCTGACCTACACCGTCCAGGGCGTGCGCAAGCTGCTGGTGCGCAACGGCTGGTCCTGCCAGGTGCCGGCCCGCCGGGCGATTGAGCGGGACGACGAGGCGGTGGCCGGGTGGGTCAAGGAGGTGTGGCCCTGCGCGGAAGACTCGCGGCGGCCCGTGGAGCCTGGCTCGTCTTCGAGGACGAGGCCGGTTTCTCCATGACGCCGCCGCAGGCCAGGACCTGGTCGCAGCGCGGCCGGACTCCGGTGGTGCGGGTGCGGGGCCGATCCCGCAGACGGATATCCATCGCGGCGCTGACCTGCTACAAACCCGGACACCGGTCCCGGCTGATCTACCGGCCGCGCCGGGACGACGGCCGACGCGACGGACGCAAGAGCTTCTCCTGGCGCGACTACCGCGACCTGCTCATCGCAGCCCACCAGCAGCTCGGCGGCCCGATCGTGCTCGTCTGGGACAACCTCAACGTCCACAAGGCCGCCGGACTGCGGGAGTTCGCCGAAGCCCGGGACTGGCTGACCATCTACTACCTGCCGCCCTACGCGCCCGATCTCAACCCTGTCGAAGGGATCTGGTCCCTTCTGCGGCGCGGCTGGCTCTCCAACGTCGCCTTCAGCACCCCCGAACACCTCGTCCAGCGCATCCGACGCGGCTTACGGCACATCCAGTACCGCAGCGAGCTCATCGACGGCTGCCTCGCCGAGACCGGCCTGAGCATCAGACCCACCTGAGCAACGACACGACACCACGAGTTCAACCTCAGTAGTACGCGATGAACGCACCCGCATCCAGCACTGGGAAGACGCTCAACGCCTCCACGCCGCGGCAGTTGCCGCACAGCAGCCCATGCCCCCGGCGGACGGTGCGGCATCCGATCGGGGGGTGACGGCCTGGGAAGCGGTGGAGCAGGCGACGGCGACCTTGCGGGACACTGAGCGACTCGTCCATCTACTCCTCGGCATCATCGCCGGTCTTCAGAGGCAACTCGCCCCCGCCGAGGGCTCATCGTTCGCCAGCGCCGGCGTGCCGTCTGGCCGGGAGGGTCAGACGCCGGCGGCGGCACGAGACCTGGAGGAAGCCGAAAACCGGCTGCTACAGATCCGTCTCGTACAGAGCGCGGTGACCCGCGTACGTGACGAAGCGGCCTCCTACGACACCGGCCCCGCGGCTACGTCACCGACCCCCGCCGATCCGGCCGGGGCGGAAGAACAGACCGCAGCGCTGCCGGCCCGCTACACGGCTGCTTCCCGTGAGGCAGCCGCGATCCTTCTCGTTTCCCGCGCCGCACTGGTCGAGCAGTACAACGCCGTCCGGCAGCTCAGCGCCAGGTCGGTACAACAGGGCACGGCGCTCTACTTCCAGTCCGCATCCCCGAACACCCCGGCTCTCCCCGCCCCACCCCGCACCGGTTCTCCCCGCGCAGGCGGCCCACGCCGTTCTTGGCGACGCATGCTGGTCATAGCGACCGCGCTGGCGCTCACCGCGGTCGTCTCCGGGACCACGGTCTTCACCGTGCTCGCCCTGCGCCACGAGCAGCCCCCGGCAAGCGGCCCGGTGAACAACCCCGCACCTGTGGCCACCACTCCTTCCACGGCACCGGCCCGCACCCCGAGCCTGAGCCCGTCGCCCTCGCCTTCACCGTCGGCAGCCCCGTCGGACTCCACACCCAGCGCGCCTTCCGCCAGCACCCCCGCCCCCGCGGCGGTGCCGAAGGACTACATCGGCGCCTGGGAAGGCGAGTTCACCGAGCCCGGCGAACGGTCCCCCTCCCTGCGACGCATCGTCCTGCGCGCAGGCACCGTGGGAACCGCGGCGGCCAACATACTGACGTTGTCCCGGAATTCTCTGTGCCAGAGCCAGGGAACAGTCAGTTCCGCGGGCACACTGCTCGTCATCACGCCAGGAACGGCCACCGCCCCCTCCACGGGCCCCTGCGCCCAGACCGGTGACATCGTCCTGCGTGGCAGGGACGCCGACACGATCACCTGGAAGTCGCAAGACATCACCACCACCTTGCGCCGCGCCACCTCCAGCGACCATGCCGTGCCCGCACAATTCCTCGGCACCTGGCGGGCCCAGGACGGAAACGACCCGACCTCCTCCGTCCGCATGACCATCCTGCAAGGGCCCCTCGGCCAGGCCCGCGCCGAGTTCGCCTGGGACGGAGATGCCCACCATTGCAAGGGCGTCTCCATCCTCGCCTTCACCGGTAACGGACTGAAGTTCGGCCCCGAAGCGGTCACCGCATCAGAGCCCGCCGGGTTCTGCACCCAGACACCGAGCCGCATCATGTCCGAGCCGCACAACAACACAATGCACGTCGAATGGTTCACTCCCCCCGACGGCGCCCAACCCCGGGCCTTCACGTTCAGCCCGACAGGCTGACCGATCCTGTGCGCGGCGGAGAAACAGCACGACAAGCCGCTCCCTCAGTTCGTTGTCCGCGTCGTCCACCGCTCCACACCGTTTTGCACTCAAGGAGATCCGAGCGCAACAAAGCCCTTCTCCGCGCGGTAATCGCGGCCTGTGCGAGCTCTATCCGGGACCCGGGGGGGAATCGGGAGATGGGCAATCCAAGCAGCGGCTGAAGATTGCCCCGGCTACGACGACTCCGAGTACGACAACTAATCCCTGACGAGCACGGCCCACGCCGACCTTCGAGGGAGGAAGGCGCTGGGAGTCAGTCGTCCTTGACGGTGCCCTGCTCGGTCTCGCTGCTGCACTTGTCGTAGGAGCTTGGGAATCCGTGTTGGATGACCAGACGGTAGGAAGTCGGGAAGAAGGTGCAGCCTTGGCTGTTCCATTGGATTGCACCAAGGGTCCAAAGGATCATCGCGATGAGTGCGATCCAGCCGCCCACGCTTTGCGGCGTTCGCGACCTGCCAGGACCATCGCTGCTCTCAGGGAGGAGGGGCCGTCCCTCCTTGGGAGGTCGCCAAGGGTGCTTGCTGTCCCGCGGGCGCCAGCCGCCCTCGCCGTTGTTCGCCATCTACCGATTGTTGATGCCGAGAAACCCGTACGCCATAGGCAGGAGCCCACCAGTCCCAGCCACGTTGAGTGGGGCGGCCGAGTTCTGCACACGGACGCAAGGCTCTATGCCGAGCTCCGTCTCCGCCATCTCCACCCCGGGCAACGCCCGGGCAGTGAGATACCCCTGCGGCCGGTTGCGCCACGAACCCGTACCGGCCGCCACATAGTTCGGCAGGAGAGCGGGCCAAGAGCCTAGGGTCTGCCCGCTCACCAGCGTGATGCCCCAGCTCAGAACCTCGGGCATCACACCCCAGTGCGTGTAGAGCCTGGGGCGCGGTGCCGCTGGTCCCAGGAAGCGAAGGACCCCGGGCCGTCCAGCGTGCCCGGGTCCTGTCCGCCTGCGTCACACCGCTCCGACTTCCTGGCCGGACGGCGTGATCTGTTCTCCAGTCGTCGGGTGCGCTGTCCACCTGAGCGGTCGGCAGGCCGTGGTAGTGACGCTTGCCCGGAAGTATGGAGCCGTCAACAGCCTGAATAGTGAACCGACTTGAGGAGTTCCGGCAGGGGTGGTCTGATCTTGGTGCTTGCGCTGATCTGGTTATTCATCGCGTGGGTCCCGGCGCGATTCCCGTCACTCGATCCGGCGTGGGGATGGGGTGTCCTGGCTCTCTCTGCACTCCTCATCATTTTCTACGCTCGTAACAGTCAGTGGGCGGCCCAGACCGTCGTCATAGTCATCGCTGTGGCTCCGGGAGTGATCGTGACTCTGCTACGGATGAGAAGGTGGACCAGATGAGTGTGAAGCTGGGCGTACCACGCTCAGCGCGACGTCCAGGAAGTCACTGTCGTCCGGCCAGTGCCGCTCACCGGGTGCGGCAGCGGTCCACGGGCAGCGTTCCGCGGCCATCAGGACGTCCTTCGCGTCCAGCTCCACGGCCGGGGCCGGGCCGGGTCTCCGCCGGGGCCTCTCGCTGGGGCGGGGGAGGGCGGCTGCTGGAGGTGGGCGAGGAGCATGGCGCTGGAGGCGGCGCGCCCGCGCCCCGTGGTGGCGGTGGTGTCGGCGATGCGCAGCAGGTAGCTGGCGACGTCGCGGACTCCGGCGAACCAGCCGTCCTCGAAGCGCTGCTCGGACCCGTGCGGGGCGCTGCTCTCGGAGATCCAGGTGTGGGCGCCGGCCACCGCCCCGGCCTCCAGCTTCGCCACGATGTCGTCGGCCTGCTCATATCCGATGCCGACGGCGGCCCAGGGGAAGACCGTGAACCGCGCGTCGGTGGCCTCGTGCTGGTGGTGGCTGATGCGGGCCAGCTCCTGGCCGTACGCGTCGGCGTCGTACTGCTCGGTGCTCACGCGGTGCCTCCCTTGTCGTGGTGGGTGCGGTTGGCGACCCAGTCCGGATCGCGTACGGGCGTCGGTGCTCGGGTCTCGGTGGCCGGGGCGCGCATGATGCGCCAGCTGGTGCGCGGCGCGGTGACGGCGTGGACCAGGACGACGACGGCCTGGCGGGCGGCGCCGTGCCGCCCCGAGAGCTGCTGTCCATGCTCGGTGCGGCCCTGAGCTACCTCTGGGATGAGACGAACCGCAAGCCGTTGGCCGAGCCATTCCCGTTCGTGCGGTGATACCTGCATTCCGGCTCCGAGGTCTGGCTGACCGCCGGCCCACTCATGCTTACGCAGGTCCACCCCGCCGAACGCCGTGGCTTGATTGCACTCCCGCTCCTTCGCCAATGAACAGACACTGACGGTGCATGGCGCCTTCGACGTGCTGGAGGCGGCCGCGAGCGGAGTATGCACTGCCACGCTGGCCCGTGGCGCAGCCCCAGCACTGGCGCACGTCGGTTTTCAATGTGTGGCCGTCGTACTGGCACAGGCGCCGGTGAACGATCCCCGTTACTCCGCCGGGCACTGCCAGCAGCAGTGCTCAGCCCATGGCGCAGCCACAGCGCTGGCACACGCCAGCCGGAACCGTGGATGGGACGAAGCCGACGAGTACCAGAGGATCGGGTTGATCGCCCGCGCATACACGCAGGCCCGAGTTTCGAGGTCGGTGGTGCGCCGTCAGAGCGCGCTACGTCAGCTCCGATTGCGGGATTCGATCAGGCCAATTTCTTGCACATCGCGGTGAGTAGAGGTGGGAGGAGCGCGTGTCGGGCTGCCTCTTCCGCTAGATGCCTCAAGACCGCAAGGCTAGCGGTGAACGGCGGGTAGCTGAGGCCTCCGGTTCCGCCGGCGACGCAATCGAGGGGCTGTCCTGAGACAGTCTGGATCTCGATCGTCAGGAGTGATTGGTGTTGTGGCGTCCGTCGTTGCTGTGAGCTATTTGTGCGGCACATGACACATCCTGGTCGTCAGGACTCGTGTCACGTACGTCCCTCCTCAGGCGTACTTTCCGCGTCCTCCGCGTCTGGAAACCGGGCGGTGGTGGCGGGTGCTCTAGTTCCGTGAATGACACAGAAGCAGGGGGTTGTGACATGACGATTACTCGCAGATGGGCCGCTCGATCGGCTCTGACTGTGGCCAGCGCCGCTCTGGCCCTGGGCGTGGTGGCGGCGGGCTCCGCCGTCGCGGATATGGACCTCTACCAGTCCGGGGCGGTGCATTCCTGGAGGACCGGGCGGCTCGCCGATGTGGCGGCGGTACAGGACACCGCGAGGGACGGGAACGAGGTGTCAGGAGAAGAGTTGCAGCACAACCGCCAACGGCCACATCAAGTACTGCTTGAGCCGGTGCCAGCCGGTGCAGTAACGCTTCACGCCCCACCGGCCGCGTCGAGTGACCGGCCGCTGGCACCACCGGCACGGCCGACTGTCGTTCGTCCCCTCCATGGCCGTGACTTTAGCCGCCCCCCTTTGCGCTGAATGCGCCGGCCCCGCTGGTGCCGCCCTGAGGTGCGGCGGAAACGCGGGGAGTTCGGATGAGGCTCGGCCCTCGGGCTCCGTGAGGGTGGAGCGGCCCCCGCGAGGCGCGGATCAGTGCTGGTCGAAGACGTAGCCGTGTCCTTCTCCGGCTGGACAGGCAAAGATCCGGAAGTCGCCCCACCTGCCCACCGTGATCCCGGTGGTGTGGTCGCTGGCTACGGTGAACAGCAGGTGGCACGGGGCGCCGCAGGTCAGGCACAGGATGTCGTACGGGTCGGTCAGGTGCCACGTGGGCCACCCGCCGAACTTGATCCCGGCCACCCGGGTGATGACATCGCTTCCGTCTCCGGTCGCCTTCGCGTACTCCTGTACGGACTTGATGAGTTCTCCGTCCAGCAGGGTCTGTGGGTGGGGAAAGTCGATGAGGGGCACGGGGGTGAGCGTGCACGGCACCGGGGTGTATCCGTAGTCAGGGTCCTCCTGCCGAACGGGCAGCGGGGGTGAGGTGAGTATGCGTTTCACGTCTGCGCTGTCGCGCCAGCGGATCTCCGCGACCGGGCTGACGTCGGCATGCGGAGCCGGCGGATCCCAGTGCACGTTGGGGCACCACAGGAGCTGAAACACATCCTTGCCCTCGGGCCACCAGTCGCCCGGTGCATCCCTCCGGTACACCTGCGCCACCGCCACCATGGCGGTCGCCGGCGTACCGGAATCAGACTTCTCGTCCGGGAGGTCGCAGCACGGCCACGCCTCGTCGGCCGGCCAGAGCAACGGCCCACCCACGGAACTCTGGTGGACGGCCGGTTCTTCCGGTGCGGGGGCCAGCACCACGGCCGGCAAGGCGTACGGTGCGAGTCCGGGCTCAGCGGCGAGGATGTCCTCCGCGCAGGGCCTGGTTGTGTGGGGCTGATCCATGGCGGGAGAGTAGCCAGCCCCTCCGGCAACGACGCTGAGCGGGTCCGCCCCTCTTGGGCGAACTTCGGGGTCCGCAGGCGCAGGTGGTGGTAATGCCGGCTCGGCCACGGCGGTGCGCCAGAGTGAGCGCGGTGGCAGCGCCTGACAGGGGGCAGGGGGCAGGGGGCAGGGGGCAGGGGGACCTGGGGGGTATGGTGAGCCATGAGGTCCTCTCGGCCGGCGCGGCACCTCACCGCGTGAGCGGAGCCGCCGACAGCGATCCGTGGCGTGGGCCGGCCATCCCTTCGGTGGCTGAGTCACTGGCCGGCCCTGCGCGATCCACAGCGCCTCGCGCAACTCGTCGTCGGCGAAGACCCGCAAGGGGGCGGAGTGCTCCAGCCACTGCTCCAGTAGCCGCACCGCCCGCTTGGGCGGGTTCAGGCTCTCCTTCGCCGTCCGCCGGAAATGTGGCCGGCCCGCGTCATCCTCGCCGAAGCCCGCCGTCACGACGTGCTGATCCTGCCCGGTACCCGATCGCCCCTTGCCACCCGGCTGGAAGACCGGCCTGCGTGGCAGGTAGGACCGAGGGGGCATGGGTCACTACGTCAGCAGCATGAAGCTCTGCGGCGGCTGGATCTGACGCCCCGTGCCCTGACAAGGGCGGGTTGGGATTCCAACCCGCCTGTTGTGGCTTTTGTGCAACGTTCCGTGGCGAGTCCGGAGTATGAGGGCTCGACCGAACGGGGATGACATCTGGGTGAGAAACAGGGGGTACGGCAACGGTTGGTACCGCCGGCGGCTGCCCCAGTGGTTACGGGGGCTGCTCGTCCTCGCAGCAGGATGGGGAGTCCTGCTCTGCGGTCAGCAGGTCGTTGAAGGCTACGGAGCGACCATGCAGTACCGCGACGCACCGGACTGCCCGGGTGGGGGCCGGAGCGGAGACGGGGAACTGTGCGTGCGGCGCGAGGCGGGTACGGTGCTCGACCGGCGGACGGGTGAGCGCTGCACGTCCAACGGCACGAGCGGCGGCACGACGGGAGGCATCACCACCGGAGGCATCACGGCCGGAGGCGGTATGAGCACCGCCGGTGGCGCCATCGGCGGTGCGACCGCCGCCGGCGGCGGAGACGGCGGTACGACCTGTACGACGTACTACAGCCTGAAGATCCAACGGCCAGGAGGCTCAGCCTGGTTGGGCGTGAAGTCGCAGACATACGACGACGCCAGGAGGAGTGATCACGCCGAAGTCCGGCTGTGGCAGGGGGACGTCGTGGAGCTGAGGGTTCGCGGCCACGTCGACTCCTACGCGCCCTCCTCACAGCAGGCGGTTCTCCCATGGATCGCGCTGGGCTGCCTGATCCTGGCGGGCGGCGCATGGGCATTGCTGAGCGGGCGGCCCTCTGGCCTCTTCGCTTTCCCCAACTTCGGCTTGCTGTTCGTGGTCGTTGGGGTCGGCTGGCTCGGCTCCATGGCACTGTTCGGCGGCCACCCCGCGGTCTGGGCGTTCGCCGTCGTGTGGACGGGCTTCGCGGTCCTTTGGACCGTAAGTGCCTGGCGGGACGGCTAGGAACTGTCCGGTCGATCATGTGATGACCGCGCGCCCGCTTGTTAGGTCGAGTTCGGGGCGGGTGATCTGAGAGGACGAGTGACGTGGACAGGGTTCCTGTCCGGCATAGAACACGCTCTGATCGTCGATGGCGCCGGCGGATCCAGGCGACACGAGCGAGTCCTTGCCCTCCCTCGCGATCCCGTCGCTCCACCTCTTGTAACCGGCCGCCGCCGTCTCGGCACTGGCGAACGCCTCGGTCGCGAAGTACGCCTTGTTGACCGAGCCCGGATCCGCACCGATGTGGGCGTGGTGGATGTCCCGTCCGCCGTGCATCACCGGGGAGCTGGGCCGCGTCGACTCGTACAACCGGGTTATGTGGCGCGTGAGTTGGGGATCCGCGGCGAAGGTGGCGGCCACCTGGCGCTCCGTCTCGTCCGTGCTCGCGCTCGCCGGATCGAGGGCCTGGCGGCCCCAACGCCGCGACAGGGGAGAAGGCGATAGCTGCCGGCCTCGCCGAGTACGGCCTGGCCGTCACCGAGACCCTGGCGAACTGGAACGCCGCCCTCATGGACTGGGACGTCGAGGTCGCCCACCCCATCGACAAGGTCCGCAGCGTCATCTCCGACGCGGTGCTGTATCGCCCGAACCGTGGTGCTGAGGTCGAGTTCGTGGAGGTCGACCGCTTCACGATGTCGATGTCACGGCTCGTCGAGAAGCTGTTCGCGTACGCGGCGTACAGCCACGCGACCTACCAGGAGGGCGAGTGCGGAACGATTGGCACCACGCGCCTGCTGTGGCGACAGCGGTACCGGCGCAGCGATGGGGCGGGTTCCCCGTCGTGCGCCTGCTCCTGGACAACGGCGACGAGGACACGCTGAACCGGCGGGCCGCGCGGCTGGAATGGCGGATACCGGGACCGCCGCGACTACGTCTGGAACAACAACGGCGTCGAAGGGGTCCGGTTCCAATCGGATTGGGCTCTGTCGTTCATGCCGAGGCGTGCCTCGGCTGCCTGCTGAAGGGGCCAGCCGGATCCGTCCGGTTGGCTTCTTCAGCCGATGCGGCGGTCCCGCAGCTGGCACCCGCCCATGCACCGGCTGCGCATGTACGTGAGGCCAATGCGAACAACTCTCGGGAGCGGCACTCATTGACGTCACGTACGTGAGCGCTGTGGTGCAGAACCGTTCAGGTGGCTCGGCGTAGCGGGACGACGACGTCCTCGCCGGTGCCTTTTGCGCTGAGCCGGTAGTAGCTGATGTGCGCCGGGCACTCGGATTCCTCCAGCCAACCGGCCTCTACGGCCTGGCGCGGGATGCGGGAGAACACGGTCGGGGACATGCCGACCGGTTGGCGAGTTGGGCGCTCGTCTCGATGACCGCGCCGGCGCGGTCGGTTGGGGTGCCTCGCGTGCAGCATGACGACCAGGCGCTGGGGGGCCGTCATGCCTGTGGTGCGGTGGAGGACGTCCACGAGCTTGCACTTGTCGTTGTTGTTGACTGGGCCTCCCACAGCGTAGGGGGTTGTTGAGGCCACGGTTCCTCGGCAGCGGGAGGGCCAGCCCGTCCGGACCTCGACCTCACGCATGGCAGCTGGTCAGCAGCCTGTCACTCCAACCGGGTGCCTCAATCGAGCTGCGCCACCGCGTCGAAGCCTTCCACGTCCTGCATCCATTGTCGTGTGGAAACTTTTCGGTCGAGTTGTCGCTCCCCAGAGTCCTTGTTCTTTGATCATCTCACCCCTTCCATATCCATTCATCCCTATCCATCCGTGGAAGGGGAGGGGCTGATTCCTGAGCGCATATTCAGCAGCTTCACGGGCAGATGCCGGATCTTTGTGCGATTCCTGTGGCAGTTTGTGTGCGCCCGGCAGCCACTGGGGCTGTTGAGGTCTGCCTTCCTGTGGGGGGAAGTCCGTGCACACACGTGCCTTCGGCACGCCGCTTCGGCGTGTCCGCAAGAGATCAGCCACGACTATTACGCTCGCGGCGCTCACCTCGGCCGCTCTGGCCGCCTGCGTACTGCCCGGCGCGAGCGCAGCTTCCGCCGTAGACAAGGCCGCGTCGGCCTGGGGCAAGGGCAGCCCCGCCTTCACGATGCCGGCGGTGAAGGTCGGTGCGAACCGCCCGGTCAAGTCCGAGCCCTCGAATCTCCCGACGGACGCGGCATACCTTCCGTGGCTGCGTGAACAGCGCGACCACGCCAAACGCCCGAGTGCCGCTGCTAACTCCAAGGCGTCGACCACGCAAAGCGCCACGGCGCACGCCTCGGTGCTGAACCTCGTGCCCGAGGGGCAGGGCAACGTGCCCTGGCACCGATACACCAGCTTTGCCATCACCGACGCTCTGACGGCGAAGATCGACTACTCGACCGGCAACCTGATGCTGACGGCGACGGACTTCGACATCGCCGGCGTCGGCCAGAACCTGCGCCTGGCGCGGACATACAACTCGCTGGACGCGCCTTGGGGCAGGGTCTCTCAGCGCTGGTGGCAGGAGTACGAGCGCTACTTGTCCATCTCCTCCAGCGAAGTCGTCCTCTACGACGCCTCCGGCGCCACCGTGCGCTTCACGAAGAACAGCGACGGCTCCTTCACCACCCCGAAGGGATACTCGCAAGACCTGAAGAAGAACACGGACGGCACCTACACCCTCACGAAGTGGAAGTCCGGGGCGAAGGAGACCTACAACGCCAACGGCTGCCTGACCAGGGTCACCGACCGCAACCACGGCACCATCACCGTCACCCAGCACGACGAGAACGGCGAGAACAAGGGCTTCAAGCTCACCGAGACCCGCTCGGGCCGCTTCATCGACCTGTACAAGACCTACCCGTCGCAGTGGCAGGCCAAGGACAACACCGGCCGCACCGCCGTCTACAACCTCGACGCCAGCGGCAACCTCACCACCACGACCGACACCGAGGGGAAGACCGTCGCCTTCGGCTACGACGCCTCCGGCCGCATCAGCAAGATCACCACCGCCCAAGGCCGCGTCACCGTCTTCACCTACGACGACGTCAACCGCATCACCTCCATGCTGCGCGCGACCGGCTTCAACGCCTCCGGTGACACCGGCCCGACCTGGACCTACACCTACAGCTCCGCGTCCCCGACCGCCGCCGGCAACACCACGGCCAAGGACCCGGAACTGCACGGCACCACATACACGCACGACAGCGACGGTCAGGTCACGGACGTGACCGACGCACTCCAGCGCAAGCGGTCGACGAAGTTTGACGCCAACCACAACGTCGACACCGCCGCCGATGCGATGGGTTCGGGCACCACGCCGGGCAACGTCACCGACTACGGCTTCAACTCCCGCAACAACCTCGAGACCGTGTCCATCCCGACCGGCGGGAAGGCGGTCAACACCTGGCAGACCATTGCCGGCGGGGACGTGCCGAAGGACTCCACCAACGCCGACGGCGAGAAGACCGCCTTCACCTACGATGCCGTCGGCAACACCACGACCGTGGCGCAGACCGGGACCGGCGGCGGCAACGTCTCCTACGACTACAACCCCGCCACACCCACCTGCGGCGGCTTCGAGGGTCAGCGTTGCGCGGCCAAGACGAAGATGACGTCGACGAAGACGGTCGCGACCGACTTCCATTACGACGCCAAGGGCAACCTCGACTGGGTCAAGCCCCCCGCGCCCCTGGACAAGACGACGTTCACCTACGACGACCTGGGCCGCACGAAGACCGTGACCGACGCGCGCGGCATCACCGTCTCCTACGCGTACGACAACCGCGACCGCATCCGCACCGTCACTTCACCGAACACGGTGAAGGTCGAGTACTTCTACGACAGCGACGGCAACCTCGTACAACGCTCTGACGGCACCGGGGTCACCAAGTACGAGTTCGACCCGTTGCAGCGCGAGACGGTCCGGCACTTGCAGGACGGCTCCCAGACCCTGCTCGCCTACACCCCGGCCGGCAATGTCGACTACTACCAGGACCCGGCCGGAACGGTGGACTACACCTGGAACGAGGTCAACAAACTCACCCAGCTGAAGGACCCGCAGGGCCGGATCACCACCTACAAGTACAACAACAACGACGTCCGCACCACGACCACCTACCCGGGCGGCACTGTGCAGAGCGTCACGGTCGACAACTCCAGCCGGCCCAAGACCATCAAGGCCACCTCCGCGCAGGGCACGCTGGTCGACCTCGCCTACAGCTACGGCTACGGAACCAACGGCGCCACCGACGGAAGCAATATCCGCACGTCCACGGACAACTCCCGCGGCACCAAGCGCACGTACTCCTACGATGGGGCGGGCCGCTTCTCCTACGCCCAGGAGGAGAAGGCCCAAGTGATCACGGACTCGTGGCAGTACTGCTACGACCTGGCCGGCAACCTCACCTCCCAGGGCACCGACCCGGGCTGCCCGCGCGGCACCACGTACACCTACAACGACGCCCAGGAACTGACCGCCAAGTCCAGTACGACGGGCGCCTGGTCCTACGACCAGATCGGCAACGAGACCGCCGGAGCCTCTACCGACGACTACGCCCGCACGGGGGAGTCCTACACGGACCACTCCCAGCTGGCGTCGATCACGGTGGGCGGCAAGGCGTACGCGGGCCAGTACGGCTCCACCGACCAGAGCGAACGCATCAGGCTCGGTGACACTTTCTTCCACAACGGGCCCCTCGGCCTGTCCGCAAAGACGACTGCTGGCGTCGACATGGGCTTCAACCGCGAACCCGGGGGCACGCTGAACTCCATGACGACCGGGGGCAAGACGTACTTCTACCTCACCGACGCCATCGGCTCGGTGGTCGCGCTCGCCGACACCGACGGCAACAGGGTCGACGCCTACGCCTACAGCCCCCGCGGCGTGCGCATCCTTGCGCAGTCCACGGAGCCGGTCGCCCAGCCCTACCGTTTCGCCGGCAACTACCAGGACGCCACAGGCCTTTACCACCTCCAGGCCCGCTACTACGACGCCAACCTCGGCCGCTTCACCCAAACCGATCCCAGTGGCCAGGAAAAGAACCCCTACCTCTACGCCGAGGGCGACCCCGTCAACCGCATCGACCCGGCGGGCACCGTCAGCCTCAGCGGCGTGATGGACACCGTTGGCAAGGCGGGAGACGCCATCTCGGGCGGTCAGTTCCTGGGTCAGCTGGCGACAGGAGATTACAAGGGCGCTGCCGGTACGGCGATCAGCTTCGCCGCGGACAAGGGATTCACTGCCGGCTGCACCTACCTGACCGGGGGAGCAGGGGCGATCCCCTGCGCTGTCGGCGGCATGGCCGTCGGTAATGCCACTGAATCTGCTTACGAAGACGCCACCAGCTGAATTCTGATCCCGAACAGGAAGGCATTCTCGTGCAATCGTCCGTCACACCTACCGTACTGGCATACAAGGGGCTCGGTGGAGTGCCACTGTGGCTCTTGTTCGGAATCGCCATCGTGGCCTTCATCATCTTCGGAGTGATACAGGCCCGTAAGAAGAAATAGAGACCCAGCCCCAGTGGGCGGCGACTGGGACAAGAGCGCCGCCCACTGGACCACAGTCGGCCGGTCAGGACCCGGTGACACGAGAGGTTGGGTCGCGGGTCAGGGCACCGACCAGAGTGGCGAGGGTGCCCACCGTGGTGCCCACGCGCAGGTCATGGACGGTGCCGGCCGCAGGTCATGGGATCACCGTTGAGTTCCTCGACGCGCTCGCCGGTCTCATTAGAGGGCGTTCCTGTCGCTCATGTCTCCGCGGCCAGGGGCGAACCGCCATTCACATGGGTGGCCGGTCAGTCCTCGTTCTGACGGCCATGCCAGTCGAGGCAGACGGCGGGCAGGCTCAGCGCTTCCGCTTCCTCGGGGGGCTTGAGCACCGGATCGGCCCGTCCTTGTGTGCGGTGCGGCGTCTACAACGTCGCCTCCCCGGACGGCGAGCGCTACAGCGAGAGGGCCCTGATGCGCGCCGTCACCGGCACCCGCTGGCGCAGGGCGGCGACGCCGAACGAACTGCTGCCGTTCAAGCTGGCCCCGTTCGTGCCCCTGGACGAGGAGACCAAGCACATCCAGCGGGACCGATTCGGACTGCGCCAGAACACGCATGCTGAACCGACCGCTCCCATCACAACGCTCGCGCAGCGACGGCGTCCCAGGGTGAAAGGCTTGCAGATTGCTCCGCGAAGCCAAGGAATGTGGGCTTCTCCTCTGCTACGGGCCCGAACAAAGGGGGATCGACCAGTGAGTGCACCGTCGTAATCAATATGCCTGCCGATGTGGTTACAATGTACCCCGTGTAACCATAAAGGGGGGTAAATGGGGCTGGGCATCTACATCTTGGACCTCCGCGGTGACGCTATGAACTCCTTCACCGATGATGAATCGGATTCCATTAGGGGTGTATGCGAGAGCGCGCCTGAGGACAGCTTGCGTCACGGGGTAAACAGGTACGGCGAAACCTTGTTTAACTCTATTCAACTGAATCGGCTTGTCGCGGAATTGAAAGCGCTGCCCGAGGGCGAACAAAGCCCCGTTGTCCAAAAGGTAGTTGAGGGTGCCAATCAGGCCATTTACAGAACCGGCTATATTCGGTTCATTGGCGACTGATGTATAGCGTAGTTGCATTTCAGCCGAAAGTGTTTGGTGTCGACGCCCCGAGAACTGTGGGGTGTTGACGCCGAACACGGCTGCTCTCGGAGATTGACGTGTGGGCGCCACCACCCCGGCCTCCAGCTTCGCCATGATGTCGTCGGCCTGCTCGTGCCCGATGCCGGCGGCGGCCAGGGCCCGGAAGACCATGAACCGCGCGTCGGTGGCCTCGTGCGGCTGGCGATTGATGCGGGCCGGCTCCTCGCCGTATGCGTCAGCGTCGTGCTGCTCTGCTGCGTAGCTCTGAAGTATGACGAGAACCGGGCCGCTCCCGAGTGTGCGCCGGGGCGGCCCTTCGGTTCCCCCGCGCGGTTTGCCGCCGGTGGATGGGGTGGGTGGTTTCACGGGTCGGGCGTTGCTGTGGGGCGGGAGACAAGGGGCAGGGCGCCGGGATTGAGGTGGGTGACCAGGCGGTGGAGGAGTTGGTGCACCGAGGCTCGCTCCTGGGGCTCCAAGACCGCCAGAGCCTCTTCATTGACCCGGCGGACCAGCTCTCACCGCCCCGACGGCAATCCCAACGTGCAGCCCTGGCGGCACGTCGTCGAAGCGGGTGATTCTCCCAATGAATCTCCCTGACGGGCCACCCAGGGATTGCTGTCAACTGGCGGAACAGTTAATGGTGTTGTCGGAGCAGGCAAGAGCCCTACACTTCGGAAGCCGTAGACGTCGCCCGCCACTTGGAGATACCGGAGCACTATTAGGGTGCTTTTGATTTCGCGAAGAATAACGCACTGCGGGATGCCGAATTCCTCGAAAAATTTGACCTGGAGTCCGACGCTACCGTCAAGTTTCGGGGCCCGGGTGTAACTCTGGACGGTATCTTGAGAGGCCTGGACCGAGACTTGTAGGATTGTAAGGGTGTACATTAGGGCCATGGCAAACAACATCCCCCTCGCTCCTGAAGCGGGGGCTGTATGGCTCCTCAAGAGTGTGAGAGGAATCGTCGGGACCATAGAACTCGTGGGTATCGACCAGCCGTCCTTTAAGTGCCGATTCGTCCCGTCGCCTGCATGGGCTGACTTCTCGGACCTGTTCGAGAAGCAGGCGCGGGTCGTCGACCAAGGAATCGCTGAAGAGGCTGGTGCTGCGCTAAAGGCGGTTCAGGAACTCGAATTGATTCTGGTGCCGGTCGAGTCGGCTGGCCAAACGATTAGGCCCAGCATTATTCAAATCAGAGGAGACCGGGCATCATTTCGCTTCTAGGGTCTGGAGCGAAAGTGGATCAAGGTTGTAGATGATCACGATCCGTGGGACGTGGTGATCTGACGAACGGCCAGGGGGAGCGACTGGAGCCGTTGCTGCCCGTAGGCAAGAAGTCAGGCGGCCCGCGGACCTGGACGTGCAGGCAGTTGATCGACGGCATACGGTGGCGGACGCCCTGGCGTGACCTGCCTAAGCCTTACGGGCCGTGGGGACCGAGCCTATGACCTGTTCCGGCGCTGGCAGCCCTAGGCACTTGGCAACGGATCTTCGAGCAGTTGCAGGGGCCGAACGAAGCCCAGGCCTGATCACGTGGGACGTGAGCGTTGATGCTACGATCGCTCGCGCCCACCAGCATGCCGCTGGAGCGCGTAAAAAAGGGGGGAGCTCCAGAAGGAGCCTCCCGGCGGCGTCGACACCGAGCCTGACGACCACGGCCTCGGCCGCTCCCGAGGCGGGCTGACCACGAAGCTGCACCTGGCGGTCGAGCAGGGACAGAAACCTCTGTCCCTGCTCGTCACCGCCGGCCACGGCACGACAGTCCTCAGTTCCGACCAGTCCTGAACGCCGTCCGGATGCCCAGGATGGGACTTGGCCGCCCTTGTCCGCCCGGACAGGGTCCGGGCGGACAAGGCGTACGGCTCTCGCGCGAACCGCTCCTACCTGCGCCGATGCGGCGTGAAGTGCACCATCTCGGAGAAGGCGGACCAGATTGGCAACTGTCAAAGGCTCGGCTTCTTCGGTGGCCCCCCGCCCCGCTTCGACAAGGACGACTACAAGCAGCGGCACGCGGTCGAGTGCAGGCGGGTGCAGGACTGTCAGAGACGTTAGGGACGTTCCTTACGAGCCCGGCGATCAAGTGCGATCAGCGGCAGACAATCGTCATGCCTGTTGGGCCACTACGGACGTGGGACGATGCCTCTGATGCGTGCGTTCGATTGAAGGAAATTACCTATGTGGTGGGCGCAGGAGATCGTCACGGACTTGGACCGGCCTCAGTGGACATGGGTCCCATTCAAGAGCGTGGGGCCTCTACAGTTCGGCCAGAGCGTCGACGATGTCGCGGCGGTCCTAGGCGAGCCGATCAGCGGCTGGGATCCCAACAAGCAGTGGGCGTCATTCAGCGCTCAGGGCATTGACACCTACTACCGCAGGGAAGATCTGACGTTGGCCGCCGTCGCCGTCGACGCCTGCCGCGGCCCCCAGATCAACTACGAGGGCGTCCGCTTGGTAGGGCGGCTGCCTTCCGAGCTCTCTCCCTGGATCGAAACGACAGCGGACACACTCGAGGACATGCCGCCTGGTCTGAATGGCCTGCGCATCGGGTTGAACGGGGAGGCTGGCCTCCCCGGCCTCGGTTTGGTCATGCGTTGCCAGCAGAACGGTGACTATGCCCGAACTCGCCCCGTCCTCGTGGCCAGAGACTGGGCGGAGATGAGTACCGATAGTTGGGAGGGCCCCATTCCTGACAGGGAGTGGGGGATCTACTGAGGGGATAGAAACCTCGCCGGTCAGGCGTCGCCGAGGCGTCGGCCGCCTGTCATTCAGGTGGGTCATGTCGGCGATGTCCCTCTGCTGTGGTCTCGGATCATCTGACGAAGACTGGTGCTGGCTGCGGCGAGCTCATCTTCGAGCTTGGTCACGCGGCTCGCGAGGGCGTCAGCCTTTGCTCGTCTTGGCGTTGAAAAAGTGCCTCCAGCTCGGTTGACCGTGTTGAGTTCGCGGACTCGGGCGACGAGGTCTGCGGTTGGCTGTCTGGCGCAGGGTTGCGGTCATGATGTTGGGGCCCCTTCTTCTGTCAGTGCGCTCTGGGAGGGAAGGGGGCGCTGCTCCGGGTCGGCCGGGTTCGATGCCTGGGGCCGCCCCGGGCGTTCAACTGGCCGCGTGGAGCGCGGCGGTGGTGCGGACGGTATCCGCGAGCAGCACGGTCAGCTCGTGGCCGTGGTCGACGGCGTCCTCCAGGCGCTCGATGAGCTCCGGGGGCAGGCTGCGGTTGCACGGCAGGAGGCGGAGAGAGGCCCAGCGCCCCGAACAGACCACGCCGAATCCTGTAGCAACACCCACGCTCGCCCCTTACAGTCACCGGATGGCCACCGAGGACGAGAGCCCACGCCAGTCCAACATCGCCGCGATGCTTACCGATCAGACACGTGCCTGCCACGCAGCACGCGATGCCATCGCTGCTGGCGGCCAGGTGACGGTCTGGGACAACGAGGTGCCCCATTGGATGGTCGCTGGCATCGCTGCGACGAGGCTGAGGCGGTCGTTGAAGATCGGCCTGACGACCCTCGGCCTCGACGAGACCGTCGAGATCCTGGCTCAGCACCGCGACAAGCAGTTGCGCACGGGCATCATCGACGCAGCAGACAGGTCGTGGCACTTCACGCTGTACTTCGATGCCACGGGCACTGAGCTCTTGGCGTGCAGCGGGGTCAAACGCGAGAAGCCTTCGAAAATGCGTGGTCAGAAGCTCCAGCTGTAGAGGCCGCCACCGGTGTTCACCGCGCTGACCGCGAGCCGGGCAACTCCCCGCAGGACCGCCAGTAGGTCATCATCGGTCATGTCGTTGCCGTCCTCGGACCAGAGCCGCGTGGTCCAGCGGCCTGCAACCTCTTCAAGTTCGGTAGAGCTCGCGTTGGCCAGCGCTCGGGTCAGCCGTTTCGGCAGAGCGAACACCTCTACTCCGTCGTTCAACGGAGCGGGGACCCCCTGCGGCCACGCCCACCCAAGAAGCTGCTCAAGCGGCGGGGCCTCGGCCGAAGGCGCCTCGAAGTACATGTCCCACTCGGCGATGGCGCTGTCCGGCTCAATAAAACGGCAGGTCACAGACGCAAACGCCTCACTCGGTCCCCGCAGGCGCGTCGCGGCTGCGGTCTCGTCGTCGGCGGCGAGGAAGAACACTATGTCGTGGGCCACCCGAGCACGATGGCGGGCCGCCGAGCAGACGCGGGTGCTGCTGAGTCGGTCTCAGCCGTCTGATCGGTGGGCCACCTCGGCTGCGTAGGCGGCTCCTGCTGCCCATCGGTCGGCAGCGGCGGGGCTGATGCCGAGGAGCCGTTCGAGGACGCCCGCCGGCATCGTGGTGCAGATGTCGAGCAGGGCCGCGCAACGGCCGGACTCAGCATCATGCCTCGACGCCCACTGCCCGGCCAGTTCATCGTCACCGCCGGTCGGACCGCCACGGGGCACCTCCACCCTCGCCCTGGAGGGTGCTGAGCACATGCTGGACTGCGCTGGCCTGGCTGATGGTCAGGGCCTCTCCCTAGGCCGGTCATGCCGGGGCCGGGGGGCTCGCCTGTCAGCCAGGACGCCTTCAAGTGAGGTGCACAGGAAGGTGCGTGCTAAATACGGGGCAGAGGCGCGGAGTTCACCGGCGGGCCGGAGGCGTCGGTGCATGCGCAGATGTAGCCCAGGAGCTTGGAGGTCTCGGCCTTCGCGGGGGAGGTCTCGGCATCATTGCAGACGAACTCGTACCGGATGCTCGTGCGCGGGATGTCGTGCAGCCAGGCTCGGTTGTCCTTGCCGGGGTTGAGCTGCAACCCGCGGTGGGTGACTGCGTCGGTGTGGGTGTGGGTGGGGGTGGGGGAGAAGAAGACCAGCGCACCGGTGTCGGCGGTCTTGAGCGCATAGGCGTCGCCGCAACGGTTGGCGGCACCTGCGAATGTGCTGTTGCCCTGGTAGCCGTACTCGGTGGAAGAACGGCACGATGTTCAACGAGGCCAAGCAGCAGTGTCTCGATGCCGGCAGCTACATGAGCACCCGGCCGTGCCGCCGCCTGCCGGGTGACGTCGGAGCCGGTGTAGCCGGGCAGGTGCTGGCAGAACAGGCTGTTGATCGAGCCGAAAGTCCGCTCCACGACGCCTTCGGCAGTGGGTGCGAGCGGCGGTGCGGCCTGACCGCGGTGTCTCATCAGATCCGGCGGCTGCTCATTTCAGGCGAAGGTCCGGCGCAGGTGTGCCGTCAGGCGGTCGGGGGTGGCCGGGTGGAACCGGCCAGAGAGGTGGCCATCGGGGCGGATCAGGTAGGCCTCGCCGTCACGCGGGGCGTAGGCGTCCCTGAAGCCACCGGCCCCGTCCCGGATGACGGGCGGGCGCCGCCCTGGCGAGCCGACCGCGTCGGGGACGTCGGCCGCGAGGACCAGGTAGCTGCCGAGCAGGCCGTGGGCCGCGCGGTGGGCCGCGGCGGCGCAGTCCTGGAGCCGAGCCGCGCCTGCGCCTGAGGCGTTCTCCGGACCCGCGTACAGGAGCAGCGTGTGCCTCGGGCCGCGGAGCAGGTCGAAGAGCCGCTGCGGGTACGCGGCGAGGGCGTGGACCAGCCCCCGGCAGTCCGGCACCCGGTCCCCCGGCGCGGGTCCGCCCACCGGTGCGCCGCCCGGAGGGAGCGGCTCGACCAGAGGGCTGTCCGGGTAGGACACCAGCAGCTGCGCCTCACCCAGCAGGAACGTCTCCACACTCTCGGTGTCGTATCCGGAGCGGGCATGGCGGACCGTGCGGCCGACGACCTCCTCCCCGACGGGGTGGCGTTCGGCGTGGTAACTGTCCAGCAGGCTCTCGGCTCCGAGACCACGGACGGCCAGGGCCAGCTTCCAGGCGAGGTTGTAGGCGTCCTGCACCCCGGTGTTCAGGCCCTGCGCGCCGGTGGGCGGGTGAATGTGCGCGGCGTCCCCGGCGACGAAGAGACGGCCCTCGCGGTAGCGGTCCACCAGCCGGTGGCTGATCCTGAAAGTGGACGACCAGCGCAACCCGGACGCGGTCGTGGGCTGCGGCGACAGCCGGTCGAGCACGGCCTGGATCTGCCGGAGGTCCGGACCGCGGCTGTTGTCGATCCCGTGCGCCACGGTGTCCGCGGAGCCGGCGTCCGCTTGCTGATCGACGGTCAGTTCCGGAGGGACCTTCATCGACATTCGGTACCGGCCCCCGGGCAGGGGGATACACACCAGCACGTCGGCCACCGCGCCGTTCGCGTCCAGATGCGTCGACCGCACGGCGTAGCCGGCAGGCATCTCCCAGTCCACCTCGACGTCTCCGAGCATGTACTGCTCGGGGAAGGCGTCGCCCTCGAAGCTGAGCCCGGCCGCCTTGCGCACCAAGCTGTGCGCGCCGTCGCAGCCCACGAGGTACCGGGCGTCCACGCGCTCGATCGTGCCGTCCTCGCCGACGAGCGCGGCCTCGACCCGGTCGGGGTGCTGCATCACCTCCACGAGCCTGGTTCCGCGCTCCACCGCCGTGCCGAAGCGCGCCAGGTGCTCGGCGAGCAGCCGCTCCGTCGTGTACTGGGGAAGTGCGGCGAAGGCATAGGGAACCTCGCTCGGTAGCCGCAGCTCCATCCGCGACGCTGGTTTTCCGTCGACGAAGCCCAACTGACCGAGCAGCGGCACGGCCTCGTCCAGCGCCTCGCGGACCAGGCCCATGGCGTCCCAGACCTCGAGTGTGCGCGGCTGGATCCCGACGGCCTTGGCATAGTGCTGAGGGGTCGGCAGAGTGTCGACGACCCGGCATTCGGCGCCGTGCCGCCGCAGCTCGGCCGCCGCCGTCAGGCCAACCGGGCCGGCTCCCACCACGAGAACATCGACATCGGCCATGACCGGGCTCCTTGCTGTCCGGCGACCGGCTCCGCGGAGCCGTACATCTTCAGGTTGCGCCCGGACCACCTGCCTCGCCACCCGCGGAGCACCGCCGCAGAGCACCCGGTCGGCCTGGAGCCCAGCATGAAGTCGGCCTGGAGCCCAGGATGAACCAGCAGCTCATCACCACGATCGAGTCACTGATCACCGCCCCGCCCCGCACCCCCCTGGGAGCGGTGACCCGCCATCACCAGCAGCGACACGGCCGAAGGTCTGCGCGCGCCCTGGAATGGCAGGCTCCTTCGCACTGAAGGACAACCGTAGGGATGCCCGCGAGACTCGGAGTCGACAGCGGACTGGCGAGGGGGCGCCGGTGCGGACACCTGACGGGCTGGATGAGTTTCGTTGGCTGGGCATGCTTCTTCGCAGTCGATGGACGCAGTGGTTCCCCTGGCGCATTGGGACCAAGGCCGGCCCTCGCTTGCGGCTCTGCTCGCTGCCGGTGGCGTCGACGAAGACATCGGCTCGGGCCTTGTTTCCCCGTTGCCCGTTCGGGAGGAAACAGGAAACGGGCTTGGCGGTGTATTGCCCAGGGGATGGCCACCTCTGCCCGGCAACGGACGCCGGCGCAGTCCGCCCCATTGCGGGCACCCTCTGCAACTGATCGAAGGAGACGCCTTGTTTGTCCCACGCAAACTGCTGCTCACGGCTGTGACTCTGGCCGGTACGGTTGCTCTTGTTCAGCCGTCGTCCGCCGCCCAGTCCGCCCCGGCCCCGTCGCTCGGCTCCGCCACCGGATCTGCCGGTCCGGCGGCTGCCAGCTGGCACGCCTTCGCCTCAACGGGCTTCTCGGGCCTGGACACCTACTTCTCCGGCAACCCGGGGGAGTGCAAGTACGTCGGCGACAACTGGAACGACAGGATCCGATCCGCCCGCACAGAAGTAGCCACCCGCAGGGTCGAGTTGTGGGACAACTACAACTGCACGGGTGGCGCGATCATCATCGACGGCTCCGGCTACAACAGCATTGGCGCGTGGGTCAGCGCCTACCGCATCGTCAACGAGTAGCGCCATCTGTCATCTGTCGTGTGGCAACTGTTCGCTGTGACCTGTCGCGTGCGATCTGTCGCCTGTCACCCCGCCTTGGCTCGGGTGACAGGCGACAGATCTCAGCTCCCCCGGCGACGCCGGGGGAGCCCTCCCGGTGCGTTGCACCTTCCCCGCGATGCAGTGTTTGGGGTCAGCGCCAAATGCGGCGCGTTTGTCCAACTCAGGCCTGGGGGTGGCGCGTTGAGGCAAAGTTCTCGATGAGATCGTTCCGCTTGTTGTGGCGCGCCGCCAGGTAGCCCACCAGTACTGCGATCGGCACGATGAGAGCCAGGGTGACCGGCCCGGTGCCCCACCCGAGGCCGTGCCGGGCGGCCGGCACTCCCATCCAGTCCGCGAACGAGGCCCCTAGAGGGCGGGTCAGGATGTAGGCCCACCAGAACGCGGCCACCGAGTTGAGCCCGAAAACGCTTCTGGACAGCGCGGGCACGGCGATGAGTACGGTAAAGAGGCAGCCGGACGTGAAGTATCCGAGACCGAGTGTGCCTGCCGTGAGGTCTCCGACAGCAGTGCCCAGCGCGAAGGTGATGAGGACGGTCGCCCAGTAGAACGTCTCCCGGCGGCGGGTGCGGATGGCGTGGATCGACAATGTCCGTTCGCTGGAATACCAGGCCACAAAGACGCCGCCCAGCGCCAGCGTGAAGACGACCGTCGACACCGTGTACGGGATTCCGGCGATGACATGGATGACGTCGGCCACCATGGTGCCGAAGACGCTGACCATGACGATCGCCGACCAGTAAGTCCAGGGCTGATATCGCGCGCTGCGGAGCTGGAGCACCAGGGCGACGACCAAGCCCACGAACCCGAGACCGCCGGCCGGAATGGGGCCGAGTGAGCGTCCCAGATAGTCCGACGCGGTCTCTCCCATGCCGGTCGTCAGCACCTTGACGATCCAGAAGACGGCCGTGACCTGGGGAACCTTGCTCCAGCCGACGTGCTCCGGCGCGTCACCCGGCCGGTGATGCGCGTGTGCTTCGGCCTCGGCTGCTGACTCCGCCATCGATTGGTCCATGCTTGCTCCTCACCAAGCGGCGCGCGGCGCCCCCACCTGAAATGTCCTTGCGTGGAACGGTTTTCGGCGGTGGCCCCTTTGCGGCCGTTCGCATCTCTGCTGAATGTCTACGGGACTGTAGACGATCGGTCTGTGAGGTCGCGGGCGGGGTGGCCGGAGCGCTGCCTTGCCTACGGGGAAGGAAGCGCTCCTGGAGCTGTCCGGTCGGGACGAGGGGCTGCTCAAAGATGCGGATGAGGGCTTTCTGCACGGCTGAGACCGACCCGCCGTACCCGGTGCCGCCGTCGCGCACCCCGATGCACGTGTCCGCTCGACGGCCGCTGATACCTTCCGACCCGGGCGCACGTCCGAACAGTGGGAACGCCTGGTCCGTACCGAACCGTCCTCGAGCCGGCGCGTGCTGTGGGCCGAGCATGCTTGCGCCTGGGGAGTCGAACTCTCCGAGGACCTGTACGACGACCTGCTCACCGGCTCGTCCCGCGTCCAGGCCGCCGGACTTCCACGGCTTCCCGCGCACCGCATTCCCGGCCTCGCGGCCGACGCCGATCCTCAGGTGCGTACGGCTGCCTGCGCCAGGTGGGAGGACCTCGCCGCGCCCTTGCGAGCGCGACTGCTGGCCGACACCCGACGTGGCTGTGCGTACGACGGCTCTGCTCGCCCATCACGCCGAGGTCCCTACGCCGCGCGACGTCTCGCCGCGTTGCCCGATCCCCGGCGCGCGCTCGAACAGTGCCGTCTCTCGCCCGAGTGAAGACGCAGCTGATCCATGACGGGAACGTGGAGGTACGCCGGTCCTTGGCAGCCAACCCGCAGCTCACCGCGTACAACGTTGCCGTCCTGGCGAAGGACTCGTCCGCCGACGTCCGCTCGGCCGTGGTGCTACGGACCTCGACGAGGAGCAGCGTGCCGCGGTGCGCCACGGCTTCGACCCGACATCGATATCGCCGCGCTCTGCCCTGGGCCGTGGCCCTGCATGGTGACCCCGATGCGATGCGCCGCCTTGCCCCATCGACTCATCCGCTCATCCGCCGAAGCGTGGCCCGTGCCCGGCGCCTTCAACCGGACGTCGTGAAGCGTCTCGCCCAGGACGAGGACCGCACGGTCCGCCTGTTCCTGGCCGAACCGTGCGATGACGCGCCGGCCGAGCTGCTGCTGGAAGTCCGGCGCTGGTGGGATGGCAGGTTCAGCGCCTGTGGGTTGACCGCCTATTTGGTTGACTTGGGCGGGCCCGGATGGCGCGTACCCCCGCCGAGACAGGCACCGAGGTGAGGCGCGCCGTCCGGCACGGTTACCTTAGCCGGGTGGACAGTCGGCAAGCTGATGAGGGCCGTGCGGGCGGCGATCGAGTGGGGTCGCGGAGCGAGGGTGCGGCGCCGCACCCTGATCTCCTGGCGCTGGCTGTGCAGTTGCGGCGGCTCAATGGAGAAGTCAACCGTCTCGTCCACGGGTTCGCGGCCGATCAGGGGCTCCACCCCACCGATGTTCAGGCGCTCTCCGCGATCCTCGACTCACCCGTGCCGCTCACACCCAGTCTGCTGCGTCAGCACCTGGGACTGACCTCCGGCGCGGTGAGTGCCTGCGTGGACCGGCTGGAGCGCGCGGGGCACATCACGCGGGTGCGCGAGAGCGCCGACCGCAGAGTGGTGCACCTGCACTATGTGCCCGGGGCGCAGGCCCGCGCGCGCTCGTACTTCGGTCCGCTGGCGTCGGCGACCGAGCGGGTCCGGCGCGGCTTCAGTGACGGTGAACTCGCCGTGGTGCTGCGGTTCCTCGACCACCTCAACGAGGAGCTCGGGGAGCCCGGGCGTCTGCGGACGTAACGAAAAGCACGTAACAAAGGGCGTGGGGGCCGCCCCTTGGGCGGGCGGCGGCTTCTGTCAACTCGCTGCATCCGCAACGTCTGTCGGCATGGAACCGGGGAAGGAGCTACCTGAAGTCCATATAGTTCAATCATTGAGATACTTTCTCGTTGAGTAAGTATCTCGGCCGTCCCCGGAGAGAACCATGGTCCGCAACCCACGAGGCACCCGCTGGTTGACGCCCGTCGTTGTGCTGCTCGTCTGGCTAGTGATCGGTGGCACCCTCGGGCCCTTCGCCGGGCGGCTCGGTGAGGTCGCGACCAACGACCAAGCGGCCTTCCTGCCGCGCAACGCCGAATCCACCCAAGTCATCGCCGCGCAGCGGGCGTTCCAGCAGAGCGAGAGCCTCCCCGCCATCGTCGTATGGACCGCACCGGACAACGCCCCGCTCACAGCCGACCAGGCAAACCGGGCCACCCGCGCCCTGGCCTCGCTGCGAGGTACGCCCGGTGTCGCGGGCCAGGCATCTCCGGCGATGCCCTCCGGCGACCACCGCGCTCTCCAGGGCGTCGTACCACTCCGCCCCGACCTCGGCTCCGAGCTTCGAGCCACGCTCGACCAGATCAAGAGCACGGCGGCGCAGGTCGCCGGCACCAACGTGGCCCTGGCCGGTCCGGCCGCCAGTCAGGCGGATCTCACCGGCGCTTTCTCCGGCATCGACGGACTGCTGCTCATCGTCGCCCTGATCGCCGTCCTGGTGATCCTGCTCCTGGTCTACCGCAGCGTCCTGCTGCCCTTCGTGATCATTCTCGGCGCGGTGTTCGCCCTGGGGGCGGCGTGCGCCGTCGTCCACGCCCTCGCCGAGCACGGTCTCGTACGCGTCGACGGACAGGTCCAGGGCATTCTGTCGATCCTCGTGATCGGTGCCGCCACCGACTACGCACTGCTCCTCACCGCCCGCTACCGCGAGGAACTCGCCTCCTCCGCCGACCAGTTCGCCGCGATGCGGGCCGCGCTGCGGCGTTCGGCGGGCGCGATCGTCGCGAGCGCGGCCACCGTCGTCCTGGGGCTGCTCGCCCTGCTGCTGAGCGATCTGACCAACAACCGGGCGCTCGGGCCGGTCGGCGCCATCGGCATCGTGTGCGCGGTCCTGAGCACGCTCACCTTCCTGCCCGCGATCCTCGTCGTGCTGGGCAATGCCGCGTACTGGCCGACTCCTCCTCGTCCCGCCGAGGCTCCGGGAGGCGGCCACGGCGTCTGGCGGCGCATCGCGCACCGGGTGGAGAAGACGCCTCGCAGGATCTGGGCCATCGCACTGGCCGGACTGCTCGCCTGTGCCGCCTTCGCCCCCGCCCTGCACTCCAAGGGCGTGCCCCTCGACGAGATCTTCGTCAACGACGCGCCGTCCGTCGCCGCCCAGGCCACCCTCGCGGAGCACTTCCCCGGCGGCTCGGGCAACCCGACCGTGGTGATCGCCGACGCCGACAGCGCAACCCGCGTCGTCGAGAGGGCCAAGGCTGTCGACGGCGTCGCGAACGCCGAGGTGCTCGGCGATCAGGGCCGCCCCGGAGGGCCCGCCCGCGTCGTGGACGGCAAGGTCCGCGTGGACGTCACCTTGAAGGACCCGGCCGACAGCGACGCGGCCAAGGACACCGTCGCCCGTCTGCGCCCCGCACTGCACTCCGTCGACGGGGCCCAGGCCCTGACCGGCGGCTACACGGCTCAGCAGTACGACACCCAGCGCACCGCCGAGCGCGACAGGACGCTGATCGTGCCCGTCGTGCTCGCCATCATCCTGATCATCCTCGTCGCACTGCTGCGATCTCTCCTCATGCCGCTGATCCTCGTCGCGACCGTAGCCCTCAACTTCCTTGCCACCCTGGGGGTTTCGGCGCTCGTCTTCCAGCACGCCCTCGGCTTCACCGGGACCGATGCCTCCGTGCCGCTGTACGGATTCGTCTTCCTGGTCGCCCTCGGCGTGGACTACAACATCTTCCTCATGTCCCGGGCGAGGGAGGAGTCCATGGAGCACGGTGTACGCCAGGGCATCCGCAAGGCCCTCGTCGCCACGGGCGGAGTGATCACATCGGCCGGTGTCGTCCTGGCGGCGACGTTCGCCGCTCTCGCGGTCATCCCGCTCGCTTTCCTCGTGCAGATCGCGTTCATCGTGGCCTTCGGAGTGCTCCTGGACACCCTGGTCGTACGCTCCCTGCTCGTCCCGGCACTCGTCCACGACATCGGCTCGAAAGCCTGGTGGCCGGGACGCCTCAGCCGACGCGCGCTGAGTTCAAAGACCAGGGATGAGTAAGGGGTGGTAGTGCACGACACACGTGACGGCGCCGGGAGGCGTCTGCTCCTCGAGGTCTTGGGCACACCTGGCCTTCTCGCAAGATGGCGTGCCTCTCAGACAGGAACAGTCAGATCAGACCTGTTCCTCGTACACATCCATCTCGGCGGGTCTGCGAGCGAACAGCACCCGGAGTCGCCCCTCCATGGCGGCGAACCACTCCTCAAGGTCCGCACCGGCGTCGTGGAAGAACCAGGAGTGGAAGCTTCCCAGAGCGTCCAGGTCCCGTTCGGGCTCGTAGCGGAGTTCGCAATGGAGTTGCACGTAATGGTCGTGCTCGCTGTCGGCGTCGATGACGGCGAACTGCCGGGTGAGGTGCAGAGTGAACATCGGTCGTCCGCTGAAGGCATACGTGCCGTATTGGAAGAGCAAGCCGTCGGAGTCGGGCGTGAGGGCCGCGTTGAAGCAGCGACGCCGTCCGAAGCGCATATAGGCGAGCCATGCGTCCCGAGTGGTCCAGTCGGTCAACTCCCGCTGCTCAGCTGCCAGTTCGCTTGACAGGGTGTGGAGAGCTTCGTCCAGGTGTGGTCCGTTGGGCACGTCGGAACCCTTCATCCGGGCGGGCCGCCGGCTCGCGGAAGGCGCTGCTGCCACTGGTGTGGAGGGGGCCGGCCGTGGTGGCCGACCCGCTGGAACGCTATCCCCTCTCCGACGGCCACTTCGCTCCCGGGGCGCAACCACCGCCGGTCTGCACCTCAACACGCTGGCCCCCCTCGACCCCGTCCGGCCGCGGGGCAAGGACGTACGCCATGCGCCGCCATCACCTCACCCGCTACGACGGCACCGCGGCCGTCACCGACCCGGACGCACTCACCCATGCCCCACGGCGAGGGCCCGGATCACGTTGGTCGAGTCCACGCTGAGGCAGAGTTCCGGCGAGCCGTGCTGCCAATCGGGATGCTCCGCCGACGACAAGCCGTAGGTGAGCGCCGTCTGAAGCGCGTCCGGCAGGTTGAGGCAAACGATTTACGTCGCGCCCCGCAGCCCCTGCTTGGTCGACTCGACAGGGAAGAAGCAAGGCCCCTTTCCCTCGGAAAGTCGATCAAGGTGGGTGAGGTTTCTTCTCAACGCTGGCCATGTGTCCAGTCCGCACGATCGTCCACCGGTGCACGCTACCGGGGCCGCCACCGGTAACGCGCCGCAACAGGTCCACGGAACCTGTGCCCGAGCCTCTACAACGTGAACGGAGCCAGTCGTGGCTGCGCCGCGCGGCCCGGTGGTCGGGCCTGGCCGGTTCGTGCTCGGGGCTTGCCCGCGGGGCCCTGGTCTACGGTGCGGCGGTCAACTGCCCGCACCGGTGCTGACTCTTACGGCATTTCGAAGTCCTCGAAGTCGAAGCCCGGCGCGACAACGCACGAGACCAGGACCGGCTCGTCACCGGCCGGCTCCGCGCACTGCCATGCGCCGGCCGGCACCAAGGACTGGGGCCGCTGCCCCGAGGCAACATCGGGTCCGACGACCGAGGCGGACTCCTCCTCGGCGGTCGCACCGGTGCCACCGAGGCGGAGCGTCAACGGACCGCCCCGGTGCCACAGCCAGAGTTCGTCCGACCGCACGCGGTGCCACCGGGACGCCTCACCGGGATGCAGAAGGAAGTAGATGCCGGTCGCGAAGGAACGCTGCCCCGGATACCCGTCCGGAACGGCGCTTGCCCCGGTGCGCCACGTCTCCCGGAACCACCCGCCTTCCGGGTGCGGTTGCAGGTGAAGCAGGGCGACCAGGTCGGAGATCTCGCTCATGGGCAAACATATTGGCGCACCGCGAGGGCCATCACAACGGGCATCTCGGGCGCGGCCATCGGCCGACCTTTGTGTCGGCCCGGGGGTTGCATACAGCCGACTGTGCAGGACGGCCCGCATCGCGAGCGGTCGGGGAGTATGGGCGGCCATCCTCGATAGCGGCCACGACCCGGGGTCGAATCCCGTGCAGGCCGGGCCTTTCCCGTCGAAAATTGTGGGTGTCGCGCAGCGTCACCCATCTCTGCCGTGGTCTGTCCCGGGCGGGCGCAGGCTGCTGGATGGCATGCAGGCGCTGCTTGGGGTCATCGATCCACACGCGGTGGGTGCTGTCGGGAGTGATGGTCAGGCCATGGCGTTCGACGCCGGGGCGGCCGAAGCGTTCCCAGCGCGCGTATGCAGCTTCTGTCTCATCCCCCAGGCGGCGTCGTCCTGTCTGGGTGACGGTGAACTCGTGGGCCTGTTGTCCGTCGTAGTCAACGGCTGCGACGGAGCCGTCGGCGCTGTAGAGGGCGAACCGGATGGGGGCGTGTTCGCCAGTGGTGTCCCAATCGTATGAGGTGTTGGGCACGGTGAGGCCGAGATGGAATTCGGTGTCGGGATCTCCGCTGACGGCCCAGGGCGACAGGCAGGTCCTAAACGGCGGTGTACTTGCCCTCGCCGCGGTGCCGGATCCAAGGTGCCGGGCGGCTCCGCCGGGCGCGGCGGGGGTTTGCGCGGCCGGATGATGGGTGCGCATCGTCATGTACGAGCCCTGTGGGTGGAATCGTCCCTGCGCGGCACCGTCGGCGGCCACGGCGAGAGAGAGCATGCCGTAGGCGGTCCAGTCCGAGTACCAGGGCGTCACGATGAGGCCTTCGGGCCGGACTTGACCCCGCCACGCGTCGGGGAAGCTGTCGACGGAGAACGTGGCCAGGATCCGATCGTAGGGCGCGCCCGGGGGCCAGCCTGCGGCGGCGTCGGCCTCGATCACGGTGGGCGCGTAGCCGGCCGTCTTCAGGTTCCGCTGTGCCTGCGTGGTGAGGGAGGGGGCGAGGTCGAGGGTGGTGACCGCGTCCTGGCCGAGGAGCGCGGCCAGGAGTCCGGCGTTGAAGCCAGTCCCGGTCCCCAACTCGAGGACTTGAGGCGCTACGACACCGTCACGGTTGTCGCGTCTCCCTGGCGGGCGAGGTCGGCAATTCCGGCCAGTTCGAGCTGGTGAAGGACCATCGACGGTATCGACGCCGACGACTTCGGTGCCCCCTCGGCGAGCTGGGTGACCAGCGGCTGGTCACTGTAGGCAGCGCGAGCCCAGGCGTCGGGGTCGGCAGAGCGATCGAGGGGCCGGTATCCGCCGTGGCCGTCGCGGACCCAGATCCGGCCGGGCAGGAACAAGTGGCGGCGCACGGCGCGGAACGCGGCGGCGTACGGCGCGGGCACGGGAGAACCGCGCTGCTCGCCGATGGAGGCAAGGAGCGCGGCAGCATGTGCAGCGGTGGGCACGGGGCTACTTCTTGGGCGTGGGTGGTGGGGGCGGGGGAGGGATCGGCCGGTCAGGCTGCTGCCCGTCGTCGCCGATCGATGAGCGGTGCTTCCACTCCATCACTGACCTCCAGAGGGCCGCGGAGGGAATCCACGGTAAGCGTCCAGCCTGCTGTGGCAAGCCCCTGTCCCCGCGTGCGCGGGAGGCAGGCCTACCGCCTGGCGAAGCCGGAAGCGCACCAGGGGCCATCCCCGCGCGCGGGGATGGCCCCATGAAGGTCCGTGCGCTCGGCCCGCGCACCGTCTGCTCCCCATGTACGCGGGGATGGACCCGACGTCACATTTGAGGACACCCAGGACGTCGCCTGACCATGGCCGTACGGCACCACGCCCTGCGGCGCGAGCTGCTTGAGGAAGTGTTGCGCGGGCGACGCCCGTTCGAGCACGAGCCCGTCAGGATCACACACGGCATCCGCCGTGCGGGAGGGTGCGCGACGGAGTTCAGGTCAGGGAGCGGAGCCGGTGGCGATGGCATAGCCGATCGTGGCGGCTGCGTCGGCAATACCGGCCAGAGATACCTTGTCGTTCAAAGCGGTGACCACGTCCTGGGTCAGTGAGCGTTTTCAGCGTGGCCACTGATCGGGTGACGCCGATGAGGTCGAGGTGAGGGCCACAACGCACAAGGCCCCCGTGCCGTTGGGGGAGGTGTTCGAAGTCCCAACCCATCGGCACAGGAGCCCTGTTGGTTCCCTATCCTGCCGCACTCGACCTCCCGCATGCCCTCGTCGAGTGGGTCACGATGCTCATCGTCACCCGCGAGGGTGACCGGCGCTGCAAACTCCCGCCGCACCAGCGGGCGCTCGTCGCTCTGGTGTACCTGCGCCACCACGACACCCTTACCCGGCTCGCGTCCGGCTTCGGGATATCGGTCGGCACCGCCCACGCGTATGTCGCCGCCGTGACCGCCCTGCTCGCAGAACGGGCCCCGGGCCTGCTCAGAACGCTGCGCGAGCATGATCCGGAGTTCATCCTGCTGGACGGGACCCTTGTCGAGTGCGACCGCGTCGGCGACAGCCGGGCCGACTACTCGGCCAAGCACCGCCGGCACGGCGTGAACGTCCAGGTCGTCACCGACCCCGCCGGCGAGGTGCTGTGGATCTCGCCCGCGCTGCCGGGCCGCACCCACGACCTGACCGCCGCCCGCACCCACCGCATCATCCGGATCTGCGAACGTCAGGGCCTCCCGATCATCGCCGACCGCGCCTATCAGGGCGCCGGCCCCTGGGTCACCACAGGACTCAAACGGCCACCAGGCGGTGAACTCACACTCACCCAGCGCACCGTCAACCGGGCCCTGGCCGCGGCGCGAGCACCAGTCGAACGCGGCATGGCACGGCTGAAGTCCTGGCAGATCTTCCGCAGATCCCGCATCAGCCCCAACCGCATGACCGTCATCACCAAAGCCGTCCTCACCCTGGAGAGGCAACGCTGAAAACGCTCAGTGGGCGAAGGGCATATACGTGGCGTACCGCGTGGATGTCGACCGGGATTTCGTAGTAGTCCTCCGCGAACTTCTGGAATGCCTCCGGCGAGGGGTCGACCAGCAGGTGGAACAGCCAACCCGAGCCGTCAGGGTCGGCGTTGTCTTCAGGGAAGTCAATCTCTCCTGCCTGCCAGTGCTCGCTTCCCACCTCACGCCACATGCAGGCCGTCACCCTTGGCATTCCGTCGTCTGTGAAGGCCGGCTCTTCGACGCAATTGCGGAACACCTCGGGGACCGAGTCCACTACGCCCGGCCAAGGCACGTCGTCGACATATGGGCTCATCTCCGACTCGTGGTCGAACCCTCGGACATACGCGCCGACCGGAGAGAAGATGACGTCGAACTCGTCCCCCGAGCCGTTGCGCATGGAGGCGATCTCCTCCGTTTCGGACCAGGCCCGGTTAAACGAGTAGCGGCGCGCACCGTCAGGGTTCAGCACAGCCTCCAGCATGGCTATCGACCGACACCGGTCCCGCAGCGTCGCGATATCAGGAAGAGCTTCGGCAACGTCGTGAACAGTCATGCGGCCTATCCAAGTACACGCCACTGACAACGGGGCACGCGCTCGCCGAGCGGCAGACCCCGCAGCCCAGCCGAGGTGAGGTTCATCCCGAAGCGCCGCAGATGATCGACAACGGCAGATGACGGAAATCGGGACCAGGTAACACTGATCGCGTCACGGCACGCCACCGTCCGACCGATCCAACTTCGCTGAGACTGCTCAAGCTACGTTGAGACAGGACGCGTTGCCGGACGGCCCGGCGATGAAGCGGGCAGGGCGGTCTACGACCGCGACGGGGGCAAACGCCCGGAACGACTTCCCGAACTGCCGGGCGGCCTGCGTCCGCTGCGCGATCCGGACTCGGCCGAAGAGGTTTGACCCCGGTGCGGGTGACCGTCACCGCTGGTTGTCCCGGCGGTGACGGTTGCACTGGCGACCGGTTCGTAGGGCCCGGGAGCGGTAACACCGGTGGAGGGCGTGGCGGCGGGTACGTAGGCGGCCGGTAGCTCCGGCTGCTGCTGGGCCGGGACTGGGGCGCGGGCGGCCGCCCCACCGGGTGGGTGCGGCGGCCGTGGTGGGATCGGCTCGTGGTTCGAGTCAGTCAGCAGAGCGGCGGATCACCCCGGCGTCACTGCGCCCTCTGGCACTCCGAACCACTCCTCCAGCGCTTCCGTCAGCCCGGCCGTCGGCGCCTTCGCCCCGGCGTCGGCTGCCCAGGCCGTGAAGCCGTCCGGACGGACGAGGACCGCCGCCAGTTCCGGGCGGGACGGGCAGCCGGCCGTCAGGGTGTCGACGCGGCCGGCATATCCCGCAGCCAGGGCCCGGAGCTCCGGGTCGTCGGTGAGGTCGAGCAAAAGTGCCCGGCCGCCGTGGAGGTGGTCCGCGAGGCGGCCGCCGTCGGTGAGTTCGAGGTCCGGGGTGCTGCGGCCGGTCAGCGGGTGCTCGCCCGGCAGCTCGTACCGCACCCCGCCACCGTTGAGCCGCGCGGTGAGGTACGTGGTGCCCGCGACCGTCCCCGCCAGGTCGCTGACGATCTCGCGCAGGGCCCGGGACTGCGGGTCCGGGCGCATGGCCGCGACCTGGGACCGGGTCCAGTCCAGGACCCACGCACCGACCGGGTGCCGCTCGGCGGTGTACGTGTCCAGCAGCCCTTCCGGCGCCCGGCCGGCGATCACCGCGGCGAGCTTCCAGCCGAGGTTCATCGCGTCCCCGATACCCAGGCTCAGCCCCTGGCTGCCGAACGCGGAGTGCACGTGCGCCGCGTCACCCGCCAGCAGCACCCGGCCCTTGCGGTAGTCGGTCACCTGGCGGGCGTGGTCGGTGAAGCGGGTCGCGGTCTGCACTTGGGTGATCGTGATGTCCACGCCGGAGACGCGGCGCAGCCGCGCCTGGAGGTCCTCGGTGGTGACCGGCGCGTCCCGGTCGGCCGGCGGCCCGTCGAACTCCACGGTGACGACGCGGCCCGGCATCGGCCCGTAGGCGCACACCCCGGTGTCCGTGGCGGTCCAGCCGATCTTCAGGTCCTCGGCGCCGGTCATCTCCACGACCGCCTGGTGACAGGTGATCTCCGGTTCCGTACCGGGAAATTCGAACCCCGCGAGCTTGCGGACCGCGCTGCGGCCGCCGTCGCAGCCCACGAGCCAGCCGGCGCGTATGGCCCCGTGGCTGGTCCGCACGGTGACGGCCTCGTCGTCCGCGTCGAAGCCGGTCAGCGCCACTCCCCGGCGCATGTCGACGCCGAGCTCGTCCGCCCGCCCGCCGAGCAGCCGCTCGATGTCCTGCTGCGCCACGAAAGCGATCTCGGAGGCGGGTCCGGCGTCGCCGAGGCCCGGCTCCGTACGGTCGACCAGGTCGGCGCGCAGCATGATTCCGGCGAAGTGCCCGACGATCCCGAGCCCTTGACCCGCGCCCCCGCCTCCGTCCTCGCCGTTCTGCTCGCGCATGAATGCTTGGTAGCGGTCCATCGTCTGCCGTTGCACCTCGGCCAGCGCGGGCAGCATGCCTCGGCGGTAGAGCGCCTCGGCGCTGGGCGTGGTGATCGCCCCGCCCTTGATCGTCGGGTTCACTTCGGTGAGGCGTTCCAGGACGGCCACCCGCGCGCCTCCGAGCCGGAGCTCACAGGCCAGCATCAGTCCGACCGGGCCGCCTCCGGCCACCACTACGTCATAGTCCATGGCGCCGACTATGGCCGAGGGGCGAAGAGGCCAAAAAGGCGCAGCGGTGTCAAGGACCCGTCCCGGGCGGAGAACGTTCAAGGAACGAGGCTCATCGGCTGCTATCGCCGGGCGCGAGCAGGCTGGTCAGCTCCGAGATCGCTTCGGGGGACGACTTGAAGTGGCGGCGGACCGCCGAAGCCCATCTGAAGTTCATCACCTTCATGGCCCGCCGCCTGACCTGGGGCGGACGCACCCCGAGCTGGACGAAGAAGCCGCGGACCGCCGACAGCTAACCTGAGCCCCGGCACTGCCGCGCCGGGTCGTGTTCCAGACGGAAGGGTCGCCACCCCGGTGTCGGACGGCTTGACAGGGCTGGCATAGGCCAACCCCTCAGAAGCCGATTTCAAATTCGCTCTGCGTGCGCGCGCTGCCAGCTCGATGTTGATCTCCGGATGCTGGAGTACGGCCTCGGGGAACGACGAACCCGACGGGGGCATCGAGGGCTTCGACATCCCGATGCGGCCAGGCGACAACTAATTGCAGCTCCTGAAGGACTGACGACGCGCCTGTCTACCCGCTGCGAGACGGCGCGGCGCCTCCGGAACGGCCTGCTGAACGACACCCTAAGGGTGGTGAGTTGTACTGCCAGCGCATCACGACTGAGCCCCGGCCGCTTTCTGCGGCCGGGGCTCAGCTGGTACTCGGGCTTTCAGCCCCAGATCGAGTCGCCATCGACGCTCTAGGGGAAGTCCGGTCGGGTGTCGCTTTCGGTCTTCATACGCATCCCCTCCCTCACGATTCGGATGGGCCCGATCATGCAACAAGAGGGCTCGTCTGCCTGCAACACCCTTTCCGTCGCAGCGGACTCAGGACGGAGCCTCTTCTGGGACGAGGGTGGGAAAGGGGCGGGGGAGGAGGACGCTTTCGCTGAGGTGGGTGTCAGTGAGGGCGCTGTCGGCCAGTTCGCCGCAGTCAACTGATCCAGCAGACGGGGCAGTTCATCGGAGGCGGCAGCGCCCCGCAGTTCGAGGGGGCGTATCCCGTGCGGGACGACGCGGCACCTGATACCACGCCCACACCCGAATCTGTGGGAAGGCGGGATTTGGGGTCCTCGGCGATGTTGCGAGCCAGGTGATCGAGTATGTGCCGGTGACCGGCGGTTGCTCCTGGCCGCGCTCTGGCCCTGTCCCGGGTCAGCGGCCCGGGACAGGAAGCGTCGGCCGCGTGGGCGGCCGGCTGTCAGCGAGCGGTAACGCCGTGTGTAGCCTCGGCACGCAGCGTCTGCGCCACACGTTCCTCGACGACGCGGGCGATGGCCCAGCAGGCTCCCGCGTCCAGCCGTTTGTACGTGGCTGCCGGACGTGCCTCCACGACGGCGGCCGTCTCCAGCGACTCGGTCGTTATACGGACCTGTACGAATACCGTCGTGTCCGAGGGTCCGCGCAGAGTCAGGTCCAGGGTGCCGTGCCCGAGCGCGGTGATCGCCTCCAACCGTAGATCGGGGTCCCTCTCGACCGCGTACCGCACGCTGTCTGTCAGTTGGAAGGCGGTCCTGCCCTCAATGGCGGGTACGCGCACCTCGCGGACGGAGGGCAGGGCTACGGCTTCGGGGCCGAGCGTGAGCCCGTAGCGGCGGGCTGTGCGGGCCGCGCTCACCACTATGGAGGTGGACAGAATGACGGTGAAGGCGAGGGCGACCGCCGCGCATGCGGCCAGGGCCTGGGGAGCGGCGCCACTCCAGGGCGTGCCGTCGCCCAGGACCAGCGCGACGGTCATGGCTGCCGTGCACACCACGCCTGTCGCCAGCGCGGGCAGGGCCAGCCGTCGGACGACCCCCAGCCAATAACCGAACATCGCATCGTTCCTCTCGCGCGGTGGGAAGCCGAACCATACGGCGCCCGGAGCCCGGGACTTCTGCCGACCCCTGGCGCCAGTCGATGCATAGGCGGGGGTCCTCGCAGACCCTGTCCCAGTCGGGCTACTCCATTGACTATCCGGGTAACTCTGGGCCTCGGAGGACCAGGTTCGGCAGATCGTCATCGAGGGCCCTGTCCGGACGTACTTCCGCGCCGACAACTCCCGCGCGCACGGCTTGACGTGGAGTTCACCGACGTGGAACGGCTCGACAACGAGCGGTAGCGGGCCATGCGTACACGAACGTCGCATCTCTGACTGAGCGCGCTTCACTTGCGAGTGGAGCGCGAGGTTCGGTGGCCGTGTGCTCAGTTCGTGCCGACCGCTTCTTCAGGCGAGGGGCCGAAGCGGAGCCCGTGGCTCGTCGCGCCATGCCAGCACGTCCACTCGGGCTCTCGGACTACCCTTGTTAGGTATTTAGCTACTGTGCTAAATATTGAATATGACTCAGGACGACGACGAGGCAGGGGTGTTCCGCGCCCTCGCCGACCCGACGAGACGACAAATCCTGGAGCACCTCAGAGATGGCGAGCTCCCGGCGGGACAGATCGCGAGCCGGTTCGCGATCAGCACCCCGTCCATCTCGCGCCACCTCAGAGTGCTCAAGGAGGCGGGACTGCTTACCGAGCGTCGAGATGGCAACCGGATCATCTACGCGCTCGTGGAGGACCGGCTGGCCATCGGTGTAGGCCGGTTTCTCAGTGCCGTCTGCCCCGAACAGATCGTGCTCCGCCACACCAAATGGCGGCACGCCACAGAAAGCGACGAGACATGATGCAGCCCCACCTCTCCAGCACCATCGAACGCCGGCTCCTGGTGAACTACCGAGTTGATCCAGAGGTTGTTGCGCGACTGCTCCCCGTGCGCATGCGTCCGCGCCTGATCCACGGCCACGCCCTCGCCAGTATCTGCATGCTTCGGCTCAGCAAGGTCCGCCCCACCTGGGCCCCCAGGGGTGTCGGACTGCGCAGCGAGAACGCGGCCCACCGCTTTGCCGTCGAGTGGGACGGACCGGATGGCGTCGAAACCGGCGTTTACATCCCGCGTCGCGATACTGCCTCGCGCGTCAACGCGGCCGCCGGCGGCCGCCTCTTCCCGGGCGACTACCGCTTGGCGGAGTTCCGGGTCCACGAGACGCCGGACGAACTGCACATCGCCTTCGATGCCAGGGACGGCGCTGCCCAGTTGGAGGTCGCTGTCGCCCTGGCCGACGAGCTGAGTGGCAGTAAATTGTTCACCGACCTGAACGAAGCATCGGCCTTCTTCCAAGGCGAAGCCAACGGATTCTCCACCACCAGACCTGGCAGCCATCTCGACGGTATGGCACTCCACGCCGACACCTGGCGGATGGAGGCTTGCCGGGTGCGCTCTGCCACCTCCTCGTTCTTCGACGACCCCAACCGCTTCCCGCCCGGGACCGCGACTCTCGACTGCGCCCTGGTCATGCGCAACCTCTCCGTCCGATGGGAACCACTGCCCTCCATGGCACTGGCCGCCAACTGAAGTGTGTGCGACGCGCAGTCTGCCTCGAGAGTGCAGTGCTCGATGGCATGGGCCAAGACTGAGCGTGCCAGACATTGTTTCCCGGATCTCGTGACATGGGCGGGGGCGTTGGGGTGGGGCCTACTACTGCAACGGTGTTTGCCGTGACTGGTGGCCAGTGTGGTCGTTGGTGTGGTTATGGGTGGGGACCTTGCTGATGTCAGGCTCTGGGCGGCTGAACTGGACGCGGTGCATGAGCGGTTCATGCATCGTTTCAGCAGGTCGGAGCTGCGTGAGTCGGCTCTGGCGTATATGCGGGGTCTGATCGCTCCGTTGCAGCGCGAGAACGGCTGGACCGTGGCCGAACAGGCGGGCCGTGACGGTCCGGACCGCATCCAGCGGATGCTGAACCGGATTGACTGGAACGCCGACGAAGTCCTGAACGACGTCCGTGAGTACGTGGTGGAGAACCTCGCGGACCATAGGGCGGTCCTGATGGTGGGCGACATCGGCTTCCTGAAGAAGGGAACCGGGACGGGCGGTGTTCAGCGGCGGTATTCCGGCATGGCCGCGCGGACGGAGAACTGCCAGATCGGCGTCTTCCTCGCCTATGCCACCGAGCGAGGCAGGACGCTGATCGACCGCCGTCTGTATCTGCCCCCTTCCTGGACGGACGACCGGGCGGTGTCGCCGGGCCGCCATCGGGGACGAGACCGGTTTCAAGACGAAGGTGGCCATGGCCAGGGCGATGGTCCGCAAAGCCATCGCGGACAAGATCCCGTGCGGCTGGGTGACCGCGGATGCCGCTTACGGCTTCAGCAAGGGCTGGCGGTTCGAGCAGACGGACGTCTTCCACGTCATGGCCACCACCCGGCACGAGACCGGGGTCACCCGCTGGGCACTCGACCACCCTGTCCATGACCTGTTCACCGGCCTTGCCCGGCAGAAGTGGAAGCGCCGTTCCTGCGGCAGCGGGGCTCGCGGCCTGCGGATCTACGACTGGGCCCGCGTCGAGGTCCGGCCCTGGCACCGGCCCGACCGCTGGCGCTGGGTGATCGCCCGACGCAGCGTCGGGCGATCACCCAAGAGATTTCCTACTGCATCGCCTACTGCCCCGCCGAGACGACCATGGATGACCTGGTCCGCGTCGCGGGCAGCCGGTGGGCCATCGAGGGATGCTTCCAGACTGCCAAACAGGAGTGCGGCCTGGATGACTACCAGGTCCGCCGCTATCCCGGCTGGCACCGCCACATGACACTCGCCATGGCCGTCCACGCCTGCCTCACCGTCCTGCGGGCCCGCCAGCAGCTGGACACCGGCAAAGCAGAAACGGATTCTCCCAGCTCATCCAGGTCACGCGCCGCCGTTCGGGACCGGGCAGGGTCATTGCGGTTGATCATGTGCTGCCAGCCGAACGGTGGTTACGCCCGCACCCTCTCTGTCCTCGTAGCCCGCGACTGGGCGGAGAGGAATACCGGTGGTTGGGACAGATCCATTCGTCGCAGGTGCGGAAGGTCTACTGAGGAGACAAGGCCCAGCCGATCAGATATGGGCGAAGGAGCGGTGCCCACCTATCATCCGGTGCGGGACATGCCGGGAACGTCTCTTCGCGGCGGTCGCGGCGGTCGCGGATCGTGCGGACGGACATCGCCGGGACCGCGATGGACCGTTGGGCGCTTACATGCTGGTCGTGCGGGCCCCGTTGATGAACTGCGCTGCGGGCTCAGCGCCGATGAGGATATTCAGGGGATCGACGTAGGGCATGGTGAAGGGTGCCTTGGCTGTGGAAGGGTAGAAGGGTCCCGGGGTGTCCGGTTGGCTACGTGGCCGGTGACGGAACGGCTGCCTTAGGGCATTCAGGCGCGGGGTGCGGGCTGCGGGCTGCGGGCTGGCGACGCAGCTCACTTGCGGAGGGCGTCCGCGTGCTGCTCCGTCTGTAGGCACGTCCTCGAGGTGGTTCTTCTGGCCGCGGTGTTGGCCGGGAGGCATGAGGAGATCTAAAGAGGGCGCCCTTGGCCGGGGCGCTGGTGCAGAGTTGTGCGTACGGCTGTCCCGCGCTCGCGGGCTCTGGTTGGATGAGGCGCTTTCCTATCGTGGCCACATGACACGAGGAACACCGACAAGTGCTGATCAGCACTTAATTGACATCATGGCCACGCACGATGTGAAGCTGAGCGTCGCTCGCCTTGAGCGATGGCGGACCGCCGGCTTGATCCCGCGCCCGGGGCCCGGCACCCTCATCCGGTCCAGTGGCAAATTGATCTACCGGTGGGAGACAGTCGCGCTCGTGTCAGGGCTCTTGACCTGTGCTTCGTCAGCACGCCGTCTCGACGATCTGGTCCTATTGGCTTTCTTCAACGATGTGAAAGTGCCTGCTCAACGCGTCAAGGTGTCCCTTGCCAAGACGTTCTTCCCTCGTTACTTCGCACGACGCGAGGAAGAGCACCAAGAGCTTGAGAACATCCCGCAGGATGACCGGGACGCTGCAACGCCCGAGTACAACTGGGCTGAAGTCGCTGGCGCTCTGGACATGCGAGACGGCGCCGCAGTGAAACAGATGCGGGCAAACCTGAAGCGCCGCCCCCGGTACGAGAACGAGACGCGGTCAGAGGTGAACGGGCGCATTCATGGCATTTTGACGTGGCTGAACCATCCTGAACTCCCTCTGGATGACCAGCCATTGATGGCAGACCTACGAGCGGCGCTGGCCTTCGACGGCCCGTCTGAGGGGTCGCGGGCTGCCTGGACGCTTGCGGCGATCTGCCATAGCCAGCAGCGCGCGGTGCGAAGGGAGACCTGCGCCGAGGAGCGCCTTCATCATCTCCTGGCCGTCGAGGAGGATGATCTGCGCCGCATGCGCGAACTCGTGCTTGAGTGGTTCGATGCCATGTGGTTCACGGCCTCAGAAGGTCGCCTCCATCATCACGGAGTGAACTCTGCCGCCGAGGCGAGAGCGGCTGGAGGGATCCTGGTGGAGTGGGTCTCCCAACGGCAAGTCCATCCACCAGGTTCACGACCAGCGCAGATCTTCCTCGACAGCCTTCGCGGCCTATGGTTCTTGTGCGGGATGGGGGACTCATCGGGCGGGGAGGGTCGAGCGGCCTTCGCAGCTCGAACCGGATCCCATGGAACCCACACGAAGCGTTGGCTTGGGCCACCTCAAACTGGCGAGCAGTGGTGACACCTCAGGCATCGAAGGGGCCCTTCGAACACACTGCATTTAAGTGAGTCTGCTGCGCGGAGCGACTCGGTTCGGCGAGGATGGTCGGGTTTCCGCGCAGCCGTGACTCCGCTTCGCGGCAGGGGCAGGAGACTCTGAGTCCAAGATGTAGGCCAACTGCGCGCCCATGACTTGTTTTCGTGGCGCAAAGAATCCCTTGCCCTGTACATGCCCATTACGCCTATGGTGTGTACTGCGCACACAGTTTCTTCACAGCAACCGTGCGCGCGTCATCCGGGGGCCGGGGGGCCACCAAGGGGGAGAGGGCGCGACCACGCCCTGTACTGCGTTTCTCCACACGATCCCGTTTGCGTGGCACGTCTGAGACGTGTGGTCGAAGGTGCTGTCCCAACAGGCCTCGACTGAACCCGGTCGTCGATCTCATCTGCGTGAACGACGACTACTGATCTTTTCGTAAGTTCGGTGGGTGTGGTGGGTGGATGGTGAGTCCGGTGTGGGTGAGGAATGACCAGGGGAGTTGTGGATTGTTGTTGATGCGGTGGATGCCTTGTTCGGTGGCGTCGGCGACGTCTGCGAGGTGGTCGCCGGCGAGGTTGGCGAGTTCACGTTTCTTGAGCGAGGACCACAACAGTTCCACCGGGTTCAGCTCGGGTGCGTAGGCGGGTAATCGCTCGAGTGTGAGCCAGTCCTGTTCGGCGACCCATGCCCGCATGGCCCGGCTCCAGTGAGCGGACAGGCCGTCCCAGCCCAGAACCACGTCCTCGCCGCGGTAGAACACCTTCATCTGTTCCAGGACTTCGATGAGTCCGAGAGTGTCGTAGCTGCCGGGCTTGAGATGGAAACACAGTCGTGCCCCGCGTTCGGGGTCGGTGGAGTGGTAGCCCAGGGCGCCGGCCATCGACGCCCGCTTCCAGTTCAGGCGGTGGCGAAGGAGCGGGGTCCGTCCTCGGGGTGCGTAGGTGCGACGGACCTGCGGCAAGAGTGAGACGCCTGATTCGTCGAGGAACACGATCCAGGCACGTGTGTTCACCGCCCTTTTTTGATGCGCGGCCACTCGTGGGAGACCCAGCGGGCGATCTCCGACTCATCCCGCTCGACCGCCCGCCGCTCAGGGCGCTGAAGACTCCATCCCAGTCGGCCCGTCAGCAGCCGCCACACCGATGCCCTGGACAACACCACCCCTGTCACCCGGGCAACGATCTCTCCGACACGTTCCAGAGTCCACAAGTCGGCCTCGAAACCATGAGCCTGGGCGCCGCGGTCCAACGCGGTCCGAACCGCCTCGACCTGGGAGTCGTCCAGTTTGGGCGGGCGCCCGGTAGATGCCCGCCGCCGCAACGCGGAAGCACCGTCCTTCTCCCACACCCGACGCCATCGCCGCACGCTCTCGGCACATACCCCTACCGCCCGCGCGATCTCCGCATTCGAGACATCCTCCTCGAACAACTCCACCGCCCGAACGCGACGCGCTTCCGCCAACTGCGGCCGCGACAAAGGAGGAAGTGGCGATCCGGCGGCCATAGGCGAAGCTTGATAAGCCATCCCGACAGCGTCCCACCTACACCGCCACTATGCCCACTGAACTTACGAAAAGATCAGTAAAGCGTGTTGCAGAAGGTCGTGTCAGGATAGGTCAAGGCGGAGATTGTGGCCGGTCCGCTCATGAGACCAGGGCGAGATTGTGCATGTGGGCGACGGCCTGGACCGCGTGGTGGAGGCCGTTGCCGCGCTGTCGGCAGTCGCGGAGGATCTTGTAGTGCTTCATGCGGGCGAAGGCGTGCTCGACGCGGGCCCGTACCCGTCGGTGTTCGGCGTTGTCCTCCTCTTCGCCGGGCAGCAGGGCAGGGCCGGGGCGTTTGCGGTGTGGGACGACGAGTCCGGTGTTGATGTAGGCGCCGTCTCCTAGCACGGTCACGCCGTCGCAGGCAGCGGCCAGGCCGGAGTCCCGCCACGTTTTCGCGTCCGCGGTGTTGCCGGGCACGGGCCGGGCCGCGGCGATCACCAGTCTGGTGTCGGCGTCGATGATGACCTGCACGTTTGCCGAGAACCGGTAGTTGCGTGAGGATGCTCCGGTCTTGCGGTCGCGGACCGGGATGAGGGTGCCATCTACGATCCACAACCGGTCGACCGCGTCGGCCGACCGGGAGACGGGCTCGATCGCGAGCAGTGGCCGCAGCCGCTGGATCACCCGGCACACCGTCGCCGGCGAGACGCCGAAGAGCGGCGCGAGCTGCCGCATGGTGAGGTTCGTGCGGTAGTAGACGGCCACCAGCAGCACCCGGTCCGCCAGTGGCAGACACCAAGGGCGGCCGCCACCGGGCCCCGTTTCCGCCCCGTTCTCGCACGACCTTCAGCAGTCGCTCGAACTGCCGCATCCGCAGTCCCGTGAACGTCTCCACCCACAATGACTCGGCCTTCAACACCCCGCCCATACAGGCAAGATGCCCGAATCTAAGCCTTCTGCAACACGCTTTAGCGCCGCATCAGCGACGCTTGTGATGTGCTGAGGTGACGCACCGGTGCGGATTCCACTCCGGCGGCGCGCGTTCGGCACTGTGCCCTTAATGCGCCTGAACGGCCGGCGGCCGGTCGCTTTCCTCCTCCGAGGTAGTGACCGGCCGCCGGCTTGTCTGTGACTCGTTCAGGTGTTGGCGATTACAGGTACCAGCTCTGTGAGGGCTTGGCGTCGCCGACGCGGGCCCACTGCTGAGCGGGGGCCCCGTCGGCCTTGCTCGAGCTGTCGATCTCCAAGGTCTTGCCGCTGTTCAGGTTGGCGATGTTCCAGTTGCCGGTCGTGTCGATGGGCTTGATGGCCCACTGCTGGGTGGGGATGCCCTTGCAGGTCCACTGCTGGGCGTGGGCGCCGTCGGCGGTGTTGGAGTTGGCTATCTCCAGGCACTTCCCGCTGTTGGCGTTGAGGATCTCGTAGACGCCCACAGTGGTGGTGGGGCGGAACTGCCACTGTGCGCCGGCCTGCCCGATGCAGGCCCACTGCTGGGCGGGCGCTCCATCGTCCTTGCTGGAGTTGTTGATCTCCAGGCAGTAACGGCTGTTGACGTTGTGGAGGAGGCCGCCGGTCGGCACCGTGGGGGCCTTCCCGTTGTCGGGCAGTGGCAGGGGAGCGGGAAGGGACGCAGTGCCGAGGCTTGCGCTCGTCCAGGTCTGTGCGTCGATGTTCTTGCAGTCCCACAGTTGCAACTGCGTCTTGTTGGCCAGAGTGTTGTTGTTCCGGTCGATGCAGCGCTGGGCGTTGACGTTGAGGTAACTACCGTCTGCGCGTGCCTGCCACTGCTCGTTCGCGGTGCCCTTGCAGGTCATGAGCTGAAGCAGAGTGCCGTTGGTGGTGCCGCTGTTGACGGCGTCGACGCACTTGCCGAGGATGCGCAACGTGCCGTCGTCCCGGAGTTCGAGCTGCTGGGCAGCGGTCTGGTTGCAGGTGTAGATCTGGACCTTGGTGCCGTCCGTGTTCTGTCCGCCATCGGAATCGATGCAGGTGGTTGCCGAACTCGTGACGGTTACGGGGCCGCGGGCGTCAGGCGCTGTGATCGAGGCGGCGTACGGATAGACGGCGAGGTTGCTGGCGCCGCCGTACAGGCCCGCGCCCATCGGGTTGGATGTGCCCTTGGCCTGGTAGCGGCCGAAGACGAGCGGCCCTGTGGGTGCCGCGCTGTTGGTCCTGTTGTGGCTGCCGGACCCCACCAGCACGCCGTTGGCATAGAGGCTCATCCGGCCGGTGTCGGCGTTGTAGACGGCAGTGAGCCGGGTCCAGACATCGGGATTGACCCGGGCTTGTGAATTGACCGCTTCGGTGTTGTCGTACTGCCAACTGGTGCTCGGCTTAGTGGGGTTGGTCAGCGCGAAGCGCCAGGTGCTGCCGTCGGAATCGGGGTAGAGGAGGAAGTCGCTTCGCTGAGCCGCGGTGTTGTCCTGGCTGACGATCACCCCGCCGGCACCGGAAGCCTTCGCCCAGGCGCTGATGGTGAAGCTGTTGCGGGTGTCGACAGCGGACGCGTTGGTGGTGATCGTCGACTGTGGGCCGTTGAAGGCGGCGTAGTCATTGGGGCGGCCGTCGATGATGCCGGTTGGCCAGGTGATGTTGGCCGTGGTGCCGGGGTAGTTGCCGGTGCTGCTGGGGACGGTGCCGTCTGCGGCAGGGCCGGTCAAATTCCAGGCCGCGGTGGGCATGTTGAGGTTGCCCTGCGGAGTCAGATCCGAGGACAACCCGGTGACGTCCGGGTTGGGGAACTGGGTGGTGGGCGCGGTGCCGGTGCCGTTCCAGGAGACGAGCTGCTGGTGGGCATCGACGGCCCACAGGTCCGGGATGCCGTCACCGGTCAGGTCACCGTCGGATCCCATCCGTGGGTAACGGGCGGAATCGACCGTGCCGAGCACGCTGCCCTGGCCGGGAGCAGTGAATCCGGTCAAGTCGGGTGCGTCGGTGGTCCCCTTGACCGGGAAGGCACGGATTGTGCCGTCGGCCTTGGAGCGGGCCCACAGGGTGGGGAGGTTGGTGCCCTTGGCTCGGCCGGGGGTGATCAGGTCGTAGTTGTCCCACTGCTGGTCGTTGGCGGAGAGCAGGATGGCTGGGGAGTCCAGCGTGTTGGTGGAGGCCGGCAGGCTCAGCCACAGGCGCCCGTTCTCCACGAACAGCAGGGAGGAGCGGTGCAGGGCGTATTGGCCAGTGCTGGGCTGCTGAGTTGCGGAGTCCCCGTCCAGGGCGCCGAAGGCCGAGATCTGGGTGACCTTCGACCAGTCGCTCGTGCTGAAGCCGTAATCGGCACAGGTGATGCTGGTGGTGGCGTCCGCCAGTGCGCAGCTGGTCGGTTTGGCGATGGCGATGCGGGCCTGGCCGTCGAACCGGTTGCCAGCTGTGTCGTTGGGGTAGAGATAGAGCTTGGTATCCCCGGGCTGATGGGCAATTAGGTCGTCGACGTTCTTGTAACCGAGACTGCCGCGATGGGTGACCTGGGTGTTCGTCCAGCCGTTTCCGCTGGGTGAGGCGTGGAAACTGGCCCGGGGGTCGCTGTCGTCGGCTGTCTTGAACGACGCACTGGGTGCGATGTTGGGATCGGTGCCGCCGCTGATCCGCCGGAGGTCGCCAGCCGAGTCTGGAAGGAGGACATCCGGGATCTTGTCGCCGGTGACGTCGCCGAAGACGGGCTTGACGGGATCGTTCGGATTGGATGGCGCGTAGTAACTGTAGACGGCGGGCTGGGACATGTTGCCCGCGTCGTCCTGGGTCTGCAGGTAAACGAAATTGGTGCCCCAGTGCGAGGGCGTGATGGTGACGTCGGCCTTGCCGCCGGAGAACTTGACGATTCCGGCGCTGGTGTCGGTGCACTTCCAGCCGGTGGCCGCAGCTTTGACCGGATCCGTCGTCCATCGGGCACAGGCCAAGCCGGAGCTACGGCCCCCGGATGCGGGCACCGGGTCGGTGCCGGTGAGCGTGAACGTCCCTGGTTGACCCCCGTACTTAGGCTTGGCGTTGAGAGTGCCGGAGGCGGGGAAGTCGGCGGAGGAGACGGCAGCGGTAGGCGGAGTACGGTCGACAAGGAAGTAGCAGGTGCCGCTGACATCGCTGGTGAGGGTGTCGTCTGTGGTCAGGGCTTGCCAGCCGTAGCGGTGGCCGTCGGCCAGGGCACCCGCGTTGACGGTGGCCGTGCCGCTCGCGTTCCAGCCTGTTGCGAAGCTGGTGGTGCTGTTGTTGTTGTCGTTGTCCCAGATCTTGAACTTCGTGCTGACGGTCTCGTTGGTGGGCGAGTTCGCGTTCACGGCTAGAGCGGTGTCGGCGTTTGCACCGATCCAGCCGGCAGCGTCCCAGGTCGGACTGCATGCAGTGAAGGACCCTGTGCTGGCGAACCCGGGTGTGGGGCTGGTGCGGGGGTTGCTCACGGTGGGCTTGATGTCATACGTGATGACGAGGTGCGGTGCCTGCCCGGACTTCGAGCTGAAGCGTTGACGGTAGTACTTGTTGCTTTCGTTGTCGGGAGCGAGGCCGAAGGTGAAGTTGGGCCAGCCGTTGGCGACACCTGACTTGATGGTGTCCCGAACCCCGTAGTCGATCTCGCCGGTGCCGGAGACCGACAAGGTGCCGAGCTTGTTGCAGCCGCCCATGACGGACCCGGTTCCGCAGGGCTGGTGGTTCCAGCTGGTCGGATTGCCGATCGAACCTGTGTCGTACAGGCTCAGCGGGGTGTTGGTGGACGGGCTGGACGAGGCGATGATGGTGGCCTTCAGCCGCGCCTCAAGTACCACTGCCCCCTGGTTGTGGAGGAAGCCCGCGATGCCCACCTGGAAGTAGGCACGGGTGCGCCCTGTAGGACTGCACGGGTGCTCGGTGTCGACGTAGCCGCAGTAGCCGGTGGCCGGGGTGTCCTGCTGGTACTGAGTGCCGTTGTACTCGTTCGTGTCCGGGTATGCCTCCTGGACCTGAGCCCAGGCCTGCACCCCGCCGCTGTCGGTAGACGGGTTCCAGCCCGGGTCGATGAACCACGGCCCCGTGCCCTGACTGAGCACCTTGGCGTCGGGCACGAGGTCGATGCCCGTGCCGGTCACGGTCGCGGAGACCTTGGCGACAGCTGCCCCCGGGCCGGGGCCGTCCGTGGTCGACGTGGTAACGGGAGTGGCTGGCGTGTCCAGAGCAGAGAAGATGGAGAAGGCCGCCTTTTGGGGAGCCGGCGCCGTGCTGGGCTTAGCCGAATCCCACATGACCGGGGTGGGTGCGGTGAAGCGTGCCTTGCCCTCTGCATCGGCTGCCGTCAGGTTGCCGGATGGGTCAGCGGATACCGTCAGCCCGTCTGCCACCACATTGAAGTGCAGGTTTTTGACGGCAGGGTTGGCCGCAGCCTGGGCATTGTGCACCACCAGGACCTGGCGCCAGCCGCCCAGAGTGGTGGCGGTGAGCTCGAGGTCCACATCGGGGAGCACGTTCTGGTAGAGCGCGCTGTCGCCGTTGAGGACGGGTGCCGGCAGGGAGAAAGGCGCTTTGAGCGCCAGCTTCTTGCCGTCCCTGGTGGCCATGCTGGCCATCGCTCCCTCACCGCCACCCGAGAATGCCAGCGAGGACGGGACAACGGCGGGGACGATTGTGCCGTCAGGACTGGTGTGCAGCGTCGGGTCGATGTTCTTCCAACTGCCCCCCGCAGCCTTCACTCGCTGGGGGGAGGCAGCAGAGTCGGTGCTGAGAGTGCCGTCCGGGTTGGCAACCGTCTGCGACGCCGCAGTGGTCAGAAAGTTGACCGTCACCGGTCTGCCCGAACTCTTAGCCTGGGTCCGCGCGGCGTCGAGCGCCCTCTGCTCCTCAGACGGTGTCTTGGGTGGCGAAGCGGGCCAGCTGACGTCGGCGGGTCCCTGATCGCGGACGTCAGCAGCGGCCGCGACAGGCGTGACCAGGAGCCCGATTCCCAGCGACAGGGCCACGGCCCCGCTGAGAGGGCGCAGCCAGGATCTGACGGTGTGTATGCGTGGGGAGGCCCCCGGCCTCGGTATCCACGGAAGGGGAGTTGACGGCCTCAAGATGGAGGTCCTCGCTGTGAATGGTGTGTGGACAGAGATCAGGCGCACATTTCCTCCACACGTCTTCACTTGTCAAAGCTCACATAGCGCCAAATGTCCAATAGGCGCCATGTGTTGCCTGTTGAGCCATGTGTGACATTAGACACCTGAGAATATTCTAAGAATCTGCTGTACGCATCGAACATGCAGTCCGTAAGGTTCCGCTGACCTGGGCCTTCTCCGGCTCGGGCCATATCGTGTTTCTGCATGTTCTGTGTCCTGTGGGGGGATTCGGGTGTCTCGTCGGCGTGGATTTTTTGTGCGCTCCAGCGCTGCACGGTCGCGCATAGCCGCGGTTGCCGCGCTCTCGGTGCTGTTCGCCGGACTCGGACTCCCCGCTGTCGAAGCAGCGGAGCCCCAGCCGAAGATCTGGACCCCGCCCAACACCCCGCTGCCGACCTCGGCGCCTGTGCAGGGCACCAGTCTGGGAACGCAGGGCAAGCAAGCAACCCCGACCCAGAAGTGGATGCCACCTGCGGAAGCCGCACCATCAGGCACGGCCACTGAACCTCTGGTCAGCGGATCGGAGACTCCCCCCAGAGCTGCCAAGCAGGCGGGCAACCTGCCAGTCTGGATCGCCCCTAGCGGTGACTCGAACCGGACAGGCAAGACCTCAACTGCCCCCTCGGCGCAGGCCGATGACGCCAAGGTGCGCGTCGACGTCGCGGATGCGGGCAAGGCCGCGGCTACCGGTGTCAGCGGCGCGCTCATCTCACTGACCGACACCGGTACAGGCACCGCGCCGGGTAAGGTCCAGGTCGGACTGGACATCTCCGCGTGGGCGAAGACGGCGGGCGCCAACTGGGGGGACCGCGCCCGGCTCGTACAGCTCCCTGCCTGTGCACTGGCTTCGCCGCAGGCGGCTGGCTGTAGGACGCGTACGCCAGTGGCGTCGAAGCGGGATACCTCGGGCCGCCTGACGGCCGAGGTTGAGATGCCGTTCAGCATGGCGCGCAGCACCGTCAAGTCGCCAATGATGATGGCGGTTTCGGCGCCGCAGGGCGTGGTTCTGGCCGTGGAGCCCGGCCCGTCCGGTTCCACGGGTGATTACAAGGCCTCGCCGCTGAACCCCTCGGCGTCCTGGCAGGCCGGCGCGAACGCGGGAAACTTCACCTACGGCTACACCGTCGAGGTGCCGTCCGCGATCGCCGGGCCCGCCCCGAGCATCTCACTCGGCTATGACTCCTCCTCGGTGGACGGCAAGACGGCCTCCACCAACGCCCAGGCCAGCTGGATCGGCGACGGCTGGGACTATCACCCCGGCTCCATCTCCCGTACGTACAAGAGCTGCGACGACGCGGGCGTCAAGGACTCCGGTGACGACTGCTGGGGCGGTGACCTGCTCAACCTGTCGCTGGCCGGACATGCGGGTCAACTGGTGCGCGATGACAAGTCGTGCGCATGGCACCTTCAGGGTGAGGACGGCACCAAGGTCGAGCGCCTGACGGGCCAGGCTAACGGCGCCTGGAGCGGTGAGGGCTTCAAGGTCACCACCACCGATGGGAGCCAGTTCTACTTCGGCGCCAACCACCTGCCTGGCGGCGACGGCAGCGACCCGGCCGCCAACTCCGTCTCGACTGTGCCGGTCTACTGGCCCGGCGACGCCGACAAGTGCCTGGGCTCCGGCTCCCCGGCCAAGGGCTCCTGGTCGCAGATGGGCTGGCAGTGGAACCTCGACTACGTCGTCGATGCCCATCAGAACCTCATCACCTACCGCTACGCGCAGGAGAACAACTACTACGGTAAGGGCGGCGGCCAGAACAACGGCAACGGCACGCCCACCCTCTACCAGCGCGGTAGCTACCCGACCTGGATCGGCTACGGTCAGCGCCTGCCCGATCAGATCAAGGCCAAGGGCGCGGCGAAGCCCGCCGCCCAGGTTTGGTTCCGAACCAAGGAACGCTGCGTACCTGGTGGTTCTGTCACCTGCGCCGACGACCAGCGCACCAAGGAGAACGCCAAATATTGGCCGGACAGCCCGCTCGACCAGGTCTGCGGTGCCACAGGGCAGTGCTTGAACCTGTCGCCGACGTTCTGGACCACCAAGCAGCTCACCCGCATCGACACTGAGGTTCTCGACGGCACGTACCGCAGTGTCGACTCCTTCGCGCTCAACCAGTCCTTCCAGGACCCCAAGGACGGCACCTCGCCGTCCTTGTGGCTGGACTCTGTCCAGCGCACTGGCTCGAATGGCAAGACGCCCGTCACCCTGCCCGCGGTTTCCTTTACTCCGTTGCAGATAGCGAACCGCGTCGACGGCAATGTGGTTCGTCCCGACGGTACCGAGGCCTCCGCGCCGAGTTACAAGCGACCCCGCATCCAGACGATCACTACGGAAACTGGCGGCAAGATCAATGTGATCTACCGCCCGGCCGAGTGCTCCCGCACCAACAAGACCATGCCGTCCTCCGCGGACCAGAACACGATGGCCTGCATGCCGGTCAAGTGGTATCTGCCCGGCCAGTCTTATCCGGACCCGGTCGACGACTGGTTCAACAAGATCGTCATCCAGAGTGTTACCGAGCAGGACACGTTCGGCACCGCCGTCCCCAAGGTCACAGACTACGAGTACGGCGGCGGCATCGCCTGGCACCGCAACGACTCCGAACTGACCGACGCCAAGACCCGCACCTGGGACCAGTTCCGCGGCTACGCCACCGTCACCACCCGCACTGGCAGCGGCAACCTGACCGAGGCGCCGCGCACCAAATCCGTCAGCACCTACCTGCGCGGCATGGACGGCGACATCCTCGCCAACGGATCCAAGCGCAGCGTCTCTGTCGACGCCATACCGCCCGGCACCACGGCCAGGGTCCAGACGATTACCGACGACAACGTCCTGTCCGGCTTCGTCCGCCAGACCCAGACGTACGACAGCGACGGCGGCACCCTCGTCGGCTCGGAAATCACCACCCCGTGGCAGGGAGCGGTCACAGCCACCCGTGCCCAGTCAGGGGGCATGCCCGAGATCACCGCCCGTGCCGTCAACACGGGCAAGGTCACCACGTACTCCAAGCTCGCCGACGGCGGTTGGCGCACGGCGGAGCGCACATCCACCTACGACGACACGCTCGCCTCCCGCCCCGTCCAGGTCGACGACAAGAGCGACCTAAGCCACCCCGAGCAGCGGCTTTGCACTGCCTTCACCTACGCTACTGGACCTCTGTCCCAACTCGCCGTCCGTACGCTGACGCTTAAGGGCGCCTGCGACCAGACCCCGGACGCCACCAACACCGTCGCCGACACCCGTTCCTACTTCGACAACAAGCCGCTCGGCGAGACCGGGAGTGCAGGCGACCAGACGGCCACCGAAGTCCTGGAGCGCTACGGTTCGGACGGTAAGCCGGCCTACCGGAAGAACGTCACCTCTGCTTTCGACGTCTACGGACGGGTCGTCTCCACTACCGACCCCCAGCGCACCGACGCCGACCACCCCGGCGGCGCTACCACCAAGACCGAATACAGCCCGGACACCGGCGCCCTGCCCAACCAAGTGGTCCACACCAGCCCGCTCGGCTGGAAGTCGACCACCACCTTCGACATCGGCCGCTCCATCCCGGTGAAGCAGACCGACGCGAACAACCACATCGCCGAACAGGACTACGACGCGCTCGGCCGGGTCACCGCTGTCTGGCAGCCTGGCGCCGCGCGTGCCTCTGGTGCCGCGGCTACGCGGAAGTTTTCATACGCGATGAACGGCACCAACGCGCCGTCCACCGTTCTCAGCCAGGCGCTGACTGACGACGCTCCGACCTACACCTCCAGCTTCACGATCTACGACGGGCTCGGCCGGATCCGCCAGACTCAGGCCTCGACCCCGTCCGGTGTCTACGGCCGGACCATCACCGACGCGCTGTTCGACTCGCACGGCTGGCAGACCAAGACCAGCGCCGCCTACTACAACAACGAGGCTGCCCCGTCCGGTCAGTTGTTCCTGCCCAACGGCGGAGTCAACCCCGACAGCAAGGTCCTGGCCCAGAGCATCCAGGTCTATGACGGCCTCGGCCGCACCACAGCTACTGTCTTCCAGTCGTACGGCGTCGAGCAGTGGCGCTCCAAGTCCGAATACCCGGGCGCCGATGAGACCCGGCACATCCCGCCCACCGGCGGTTACGCCACTGCAACCCTCACCGACGGCCTTGGCCAGACCGTCGCGCTGCGCCAGTACCAGTCCAACACCCCGACCGGCGCCTACGACGAGACCACCTACGGTTATAACGCCCAGGGCAAGGAGCAGTGGCGCAAGGACCCGGCCGGTAACGAGTGGACCTCCACCTACGACCTGCTCGGCCGACTGGTGAAGACCAGCGATCCGGACGCTGGCACCGCGACTACCACGTACGACGACAGCAAGAATCTCGCGACTACCACCGATGCGCGGGGCAAGAGCGCCACCACCGTCGTTGATCTGCTTGGCCGCACCTCCGCGACGTACGAGGGCACGGCGATCGACCCGACCAAACAGGTCGGAAAGTTCACCTACGACACCCTGGCCCTCGGAAAGCCCACGGCCAGCACCCGGTTCGTCGGCGGAGCCAACGGCAGCGCATATGTCTCCGAAATCACCGGCTACGACAACGGCTACCACCCGTTCGGCACCAAGACCACCATCCCCAAGATCCAGGGCGAGGAGGGGCTGGCCGGCACCTACAGCACCAGCAACACCTACGACGCCCTAGGTCATTTGAAGAGCACCACGCTGCCTGCCATAGCAGGTATGGCTGCCGAGACCCTCAACTACGGGGTCGACATCGTCGGCAACATGACGTCGCTCGACGGCAAGATCGGCCTCACCCGCACCCCGTACGTCGTGGACCTGCGCTATGACCCGTACGGCCGCGCCATCCGCACCACGGTCGGTGGCACCGGTGCGCAAATCGTGGCCACCCAGGACTACGACAACTCCACCGGTCGGCTGATCCGCTCCACCCTGGACAAGCAGAACGCACCGAACGCCAGCGTCGACGTCACCGATTACACCTATAACCAGGTCGGCCAGATTACGTCGGTCCGCGATGCCCAGGACGGAGCGGCTTCCGACCTGCAGTGCTTTACCCACGACTACCTCGGCCGCCTCTCCCAAGCCTGGACCGACACAGGCACGCAGACCACCGCACCGCAGCCCAACGTGCGCGGCATTGGTAGCTGCGCCAATAGTGACGGACCTGCAGTCGACGGCACCGGCAAGCCGAGCGTCGGCGGCCCCGCCCCATACTGGCAGAAGTACACCTACGACAAGCTGGGCAACCGCAAGCAGCTGGTGAAGAAGGACGTCACGGGCGACACGTCAAAGGATGTGACGGTCAACCAGACCTTCGGCAGCGGCCCCAACACCCCGTCCTCCGACCCGAAGACGGGCGGCGGCACCGGCGGCCCGCACGCCCTGCTCTCTTCCACAGAGACCGGTCCGTCCGGCACGCAGGTGACGTCCTACACGTATGACGCGACCGGCAACACGGCGTCGATCACCAGCACCCCCGGCACCAAGTCCCTGACCTGGAACGGCCAGGGCAAGCTCGACAAGATCACCGGCACGGGCGAGAGCGCGGGCACCAGCTACCTCTACGACACCGCAGGCAACCAGCTCATTCGCCGCGACCCGGGCAAGACCACCCTCAACCTGGGCCCTGACCAGCCGACCCTGGACACGGCCAGCGGCAAGGTCACCAACATCCGCACCTATGGTGCTCCGGGCGGCCTGTCCATCACCCGCACCACCACTGACGGCAAGTCCACTCTCGCCTACCAGGCAGCCGATCCGCACGGCACCAATGGCGTCCAGCTCAACGCCACCGACCTGGCTCAAGTCCGCCGCCCCACCGACCCGTTCGGCAACGAGCGTGGCATGCAGCCGGCGGACGGTGCGTGGGCAGGCAACAAGGGCTTCGTAGGTGGCACCAAGGAGCAAGCCACCGGCCTGACTCTCCTCGGGGCGCGTGAATACGACGCTAAGGCGGGGCGGTTCATCAGCCCCGACCCCATCATCGACGCAAGCGACCCTCAGCAGTGGAACGCTTACGCCTACTCCAATAACAACCCCATCAACAGCGCCGACCCCGATGGAAAGTTCCTATTCGTCTTCGAAATCGGCCAGTACATCGCGACGACCCTCGCCAAGATCGTCGGGGGTACCACCAAGGGAGAGACCGACGCGCAGGCGGAGGTGGACCGCGCCGGCCAGGCTGTAGCGCAGGGTAAAAGGAAGCGCGACGAACTGCAGCACCAGGTAATCAACATCATTGGTGACCTGATTGGCTACAACGACGCCCGTGACTGCTTCACCAAGGGCGACGTCATGGCCTGCATCAACACTGCCCTTGGTGCCGTCCCCTGGGGAAAGATCTTCAAGGCCGTCAAGGTCGGAATCAAAGCCTTCAAGATCTATAAGGAAATCAACAAGACCTACAACGCCATCCGCGACGGAGAGCGCCTCGCAGCAAAGGCAGCCGAAGCCTACAGCCGGGCCAAGAAGGCCGGAGATGAGGCGCGTGCCGCTGAAAAGGCAGCAGCCAAAGCTGCCGAAGAAAAGGCCGCCAAGGAATCGGCAGAGGACGCAGCAAGTACAGAATCAAAATCTGCCAAGGCGGAATCGGACGCCGAGACCCATGGCAGCGAAAAGGGCGACGCCGAATCAGCCGGATCGTGCTCTGTCAAGACGAACAGCTTCCCCGCTGGCACTCGGGTACTGATGGCCAACGGCACTACCAAGACCATGGAAGACCTCCGCGTCGGTGACAAGGTCATGGCCACCGACCCCCAGACCGGCGAAACCCGCCCCGAAACTGTCACCGCCACCATCACCACCCCCGACGACAAGGACTTCACCGACCTCGCCCTCACCAACGATGCCAACCCCCGCGGCCCCCCTGCAAAGGTCACATCCACCTACCACCACCCCTACTGGAGCGAGACTCGTCACCAGTGGGTCGACGCTGGTGAACTCCACATCGGCGAACAGCTGCGCCAGCCTGATGGTGCCATGCTCACGGTCACCGCAGCCCGGAACTACCGATACGCGGTCACCACCCATAACCTCACCGTCGACCGACTGCACACGTATTACGTGCTGGCGGGGGCTGCGGCAGTACTGGTTCACAACTGTGGAACTGGCGACCCGTTGGTTGGGCAGGCCGATGAGCTTCGCAACGAGCCGGGGGTGAAGTTTGTTTCTGAGTACACATCTCCGTCAGGCCAAAAGTATTACGGGCGCAACAAGCATGGTCAGCAGGCGAGCGGACCCCTTGGGAAGGCGCTGGAAGATGTGGGTCACCACGGAGGTTGCGCTGAAGTGCACTGCCTCATCCAGGCTCAGGAGAAAGAGGGGGCGGATGCCATCAGGGGAGGTAACATGCGTACGGTGAAATCAAAGAATAACTCCATGCCGACGTCGAATACCGCCGGACATGGAGAACCCGCCACCCCATGTGGTCGCTGCGAACGACTCCTGGACTACCTTGATATCGGTTAGCCGCCATGCTGAGATTTGACTCACTGTGCCCTGAACTCCTGCAGGCTCTTAGTGACGCTGGCTGGGACCCCCAGAGGAGGGTGGATGTCAGCGCATGGAGCGACGCCCTGCGGCAAGAAGGCTATGTGCCGAATCAACAGGTCGATGAAGTTCTCGCCGCTCTGGGCGGGCTGACCATTGAGCCGGTAAATCAAGCTGGACCGAATTTCAGCAATGATGAGCCTTTAAATCTCGATCCAATTTCGGCTGGATCTGGCCAGCGAGCCCTGGCGTTGGAAATTGAACAGGTCCTGGGCGGGCAGTACTTCCCAATCGGTGAGTGGCTTAGCTACTCGAGCGTCTTCATGGAGGCCGACGGGAGGGTTGTCGCGGCCGGCCTTGGATGGATCTGGGAGATGGGTTCCTCTTTCGAAGATGCTTTGGAGTTGGCAATCTGTGCAGATCGCCCCCTCGTGTGTCTGTACTCCGACCCAGGACTCGACCCGTGGCCCAAGTGAATAAGCGGATGTGAATTGAAGCTCCGCCAGGTACCTGGCGAAGCTTCAACCGGCGGGAAGTAGCCGATGAAGTTGTTCCGCAGGAGACCGTGGTGAACGGTGTTCTCGCGCGCGGCGTAGCCGCCTGCGTCCTTCCTTCGACAGCCATCTTTCAACCTGTTGGGTTGCAGGGCTGAGCCAAGGCACCTTGGGCTCAGGTTGCGGTTTAGACCGTGTCCTATGTGGTGAGGCGGACGAGTCGTTTGTAGCAGCACAGGGCTGCGGCGAGTCCGAGAAAGGCGAGGTAGTTGCGGGGACTGAGTCTTCGGTAACCCGAGAGCCAGGACATGGTCCGCTCGATCACCCACCGACGACGCCCCTCGCTGGACTCGACCCCTTTGCGGGCGATGCGGATGCCGATGTGCTTACCCCATAGCCATTTTCGCAGGTGGGGAATGTCGTATGCCTTGTCCGCGTGCAGCCGCTGCGGCTTGAAGTACCGACCCCGGCAGGGGTCGTGTTGCGTTTGGTGGCCCTCGACCATGGGCTTCAGCCCTTCGCTGTCATGGACGTTGCCGACCGAGATGCCGACGACGAGGGGCAGGCCGTTCGCGTCCGACAGGATGTGCATCTTGGAGCCCGGCTTGCCTCTGTCCACCGGGCTCGGACCTGTGTGTGCGCCCCCCCTTTAGCCCTGACGTGGGCGGTATCGAGGACGACACGGGTGACATCGATGAGTCCGGCGTCGTCGAGGCGGTGCAGGACCGCTTCATGGAGGCGGCCCCAGACACCAGCTCTGGACCAGATCATGAACCGCCGGTGGGCGGTTGATTTCGAAACGCCGAAGCAGGGCGGTAGGTGACGCCAGGCACAGCCGCTGACCAGGACGTAGACGATGGCCGCGAACAGCGTCTCATCAGGCGTGTCCCGTGTTCCGCCACCCTGCGGCCGCACCCTCGAAGGTGGGATCAGCGGTTCCGCGATCTCCCACAGCCCGTCCGGAACAACCCAACTCCACGTACCCCGCCCCATAAAAAGCTCAACCTCCGCCTCACCACATAGGACACGGCCTAACAAGCCATTTCGTTTGGTGTGATCTTGCGGGATGTTGGCTGTATGGCAACGCGGATTGTTGAGCGGATGGTGCCGGACGGTTTGTGGGAGTTGTTCTAAGGTGATCACTGAGCGTTTTCAGCGTGGCCACTGATCGGGTGACGCCGATGAGGTCGAGGTGAGGGCCACAACGCACAAGGCCCCCGTGCCGTTGGGGGAGGTGTTCGAAGTCCCAACCCATCGGCACAGGAGCCCTGTTGGTTCCCTATCCTGCCGCACTCGACCTCCCGCATGCCCTCGTCGAGTGGGTCACGATGCTCATCGTCACCCGCGAGGGTGACCGGCGCTGCAAACTCCCGCCGCACCAGCGGGCGCTCGTCGCTCTGGTGTACCTGCGCCACCACGACACCCTTACCCGGCTCGCGTCCGGCTTCGGGATATCGGTCGGCACCGCCCACGCGTATGTCGCCGCCGTGACCGCCCTGCTCGCAGAACGGGCCCCGGGCCTGCTCAGAACGCTGCGCGAGCATGATCCGGAGTTCATCCTGCTGGACGGGACCCTTGTCGAGTGCGACCGCGTCGGCGACAGCCGGGCCGACTACTCGGCCAAGCACCGCCGGCACGGCGTGAACGTCCAGGTCGTCACCGACCCCGCCGGCGAGGTGCTGTGGATCTCGCCCGCGCTGCCGGGCCGCACCCACGACCTGACCGCCGCCCGCACCCACCGCATCATCCGGATCTGCGAACGTCAGGGCCTCCCGATCATCGCCGACCGCGCCTATCAGGGCGCCGGCCCCTGGGTCACCACAGGACTCAAACGGCCACCAGGCGGTGAACTCACACTCACCCAGCGCACCGTCAACCGGGCCCTGGCCGCGGCGCGAGCACCAGTCGAACGCGGCATGGCACGGCTGAAGTCCTGGCAGATCTTCCGCAGATCCCGCATCAGCCCCAACCGCATGACCGTCATCACCAAAGCCGTCCTCACCCTGGAGAGGCAACGCTGAAAACGCTCACTGACCACGGAGGACGCGCTCGTTCTTCTCCGACGCGAAGGGGACCTGTTATCTGTGGCAAGGAGTTCCGTGGCGACCGTCGTCCCTCTCAAGACCGCCTCCGGAGCTGCGACCGTGCGCACCGCCGCCGACCGGTATCTCGACTCCATCACCGTGGCCAACACCCGCCGGGCCTACACCACGGCGCTCGGCAAGGTCGTCCCCGAGCTCGGCGAAGGCCGACCGCTGTCCGTCGTCGCTGATGACGAGATCGGCCAGGTTCTCGAACAGCTCTGGGGCACGGCGGCCGCCAGCACCTGGAACTCCCGCCGGGGCGCGGTCGGCGGCTGGCTCACCTGGTGCCACGAGAGCGGGCTGCAGCCGCCGCACATCCCGGCCTGGTGCAAGCGGATGCCCGATCCCGGCTCGGACACCCCGGTCCGCTCCAAGACCGCCATCGACCGTCTGATCGCGCGGCGCGACGTCGCCCTGCGCGAGAAGGTCACGTACCGGATGCTCTACGAGACCGTCGCCCGCGCCGACGAACTGCTCGGCGTGAACATCGAGGACCTCAACCTCGCCGTCGCCAGTGCCCGGTGAAGGCCAAGGGCGCCAAGGCCGTCCGCCGCCGGGGCCACGCGCGCGAGGACTACGCCACGGAGACGGTCTACTGGGACGCCGGCACCGCCCGGCTCCTCCCCCGCCTGATCGGCGAGCAGATCCGTGGCCCGCTGCTCGTCACTCATCGAAAGCCCGGCCCCGGCAAGCTCCTCACCCCGCGCGACGTCTGCCCCGACACCGGCCTGGCCCGGTTGTCCTATGGACAACTACGCGCCCTGCTGGACCGGCACACCTGCGTCGGCGGCGAGGAGGGCACCGGCTGGGACCCACACGAGTTCCGACACTCCGGCCTGACCCACCTCGGCGAGCAGGGCGTCTTCCTGCTGCTGTTCATGGCGAAGTCGCGGCACAAGTCCGTGAGCGCCGCCCGGCGCTACTTCGAGCCCGGCGCGGCCGACCTGGCGGAGGTCACCAGCTTGCTCGCCCCCAGCGACCGCTGATCCGAGCTCTGCAAGGTCCCGCAGGGGGGACGGGAGACACATGAGGAACGCGCCCGATGCAGTTGGCCGTCCCACAGAAACGCCAAACCCGCCACCTCGATCTCTTGGCCGGAGCAGAAGTGGCGGGTTCTCAGCGAAGCGAGACCTACCTAGCAACTGCGACACCAGAGCGTCGATTTGCCGCTAGGTGACTACACACAGTGAGTTTCGGTCTCAATCCGTGATTCATCGTAGCTAGAATTGCATGACGCTAGGTATCTACAGATACGCGTCACGTAATCACCGCAGGTCGAGCCGGTGGGGGTGAGCAACATCACACTTAAGTTTTTACTATGCGTTATCTCTAGTCACTCTCCGAGCATGAAGACCTCAGTTTGCCTGTGAGTACCGTCACGCTCACTCGGGCGGAGGTCGTTGGATACAGGGCGTGTGACCTGCGTCATTAGGGGATCTTAGGCTTTTGTGCAATTACGTGCTGTGTTCAGCCGTGCACCAGAATGTCGTCACGGAAACCTCGATCTCTTTGGCCGGAGCAGGGGCGACCTGGACATATCAGCGAAGCGATTGGATCTGTCATGGCGGGTAATACCTATCCCTCCGCGCCGGACGGCGCGGAGGACAAGCGTCGCAACCTGCACATCTCGGTGGGTCGGCACCTCGACGTCACCCTCGGGGTCTACGTCTCCCCGCAGGCTCTGACCCTCCTGTGTTCCCTTGGCGCCGGGACTGGGGTCGGCACCTGGTTCGGTCTTCTGAACCATTAATCGGAGTCGACAGCTTCCTGCCTTCCTGCCTATCTCGGGGCGGAAGGCGGGGGGTCTGTCGCTTTACAAGCGGTGGTTGAGCCCTTCCCTGGTCGCGTCGGTCTGCGCTTCGCTTGCGTCCTGCGTCGGCCACAGCGCGTTGCTGCTGGAGCGCTGGTGTGGGCGGGGGCCTAGGAGCGCGGCCAGGCGGCTGGCGCCATCTCCCCCAAGGACCAGGCCGTCGTCGACCAGGCCGACGCCGTCGCGCTCCTGGACGCCGCCGTCGCAGGGGGGCGGGCGTGACCGCGCAGGCCCCTGCGCGAGAGTGAAACCGGCGAGGATGACGGGGGATCGCGCCGTCACGCGGCTTGAGCGGTCTGACCGCAACTCGCTCCACTGAAGCGCTGTCCCGGCAGTCACCGGGACAGGGCTTTTTCTGTTTTGAACGGTTCTGGGTTTCCCGTCGCCGCCGTTTCATTACGGCAGCCATCTCCCGGAGTCTGAAGGCCCAATGTGCCTCTCCGTCCGCACGGCGAAGCCCGGAGATGGTGGCATTGGGAGCATGGCTTCGGGCTCGGGCCAGGGTCAGGTCTGCCGCGGTCTGATCAAACCCTTGATCGGCTCGCGGGGCAGCCCGTCGGGGACATGAAGGGCGATGAGCACGGCCCCGGGTCCACCGGACAGTCCTCCGGAGACATCACCCGCTCACACCACCGGCAGACCAAGTCAGCTCGCGCGCCAGCAGCGTTGAGGCGCGCCGCCGCGACCGCTGCGGCCGCGAACCATGTCCGATCCACAACCGTCGTCGGGGCGGCCTCAAGCACCTGCTTGCTTCGCCACGCGCTCAGCCCCGTCACTGACCGGACCGCCAGCACAAGGTTGAGTCCCTTGCTCCCACTTGACCTCAACTGCACGTCGAACTCTGGTTCTTCCACAATCCCCCCATCTGATGCAGCCAGATCCTCTGGCGGACCGATCGCCATAACGGCGTATCGATTCATACTGCCTGGATCCATTCTCGGGCATCAAACTCAATAGTTCAGAGAAACATGCGTAGGCACTACGAAGGCCCGTGCCCCTGCGGTGTTCGCGGGGAGCACGGGCCTTTCTGCGTTCAGGTACCACGCGTCTCAGCGTGCGGAGCTATTTGCCTGCCACCCGACACCGAAACGAGGATCCTACGTGGGTTCCCGGTCCGGCGGTTGGTGCCTGAGAAGACATCCACGATTCCGTCGTCGGGATGACCTCGCTCTTCGCCATCCAGGTCACCTGACCTGTGGGCAGGGCGGCGAGTCTTTGCGGGCTCGCCGCCCTGCCCTCCCGAAGTGATCAGCCTTCGACAGAGACGAAGGTGAACTCTCCGTCGTACACGACTGCTTCGTTGTACCCGAAGCGGTTGCCGATTTCCTCATAGCGGGCGAGCTGACCGCTGGTGATGGGAATCCACAATGCCTTCAGGGCACGCAGGAAGAGGCGGAAGCCGAGGTCGGGGTCGGTTTCGGACGTAAGGTGCTGGAGGGCGGGGACGACGCCTGGTACCGAGCCATAAGGGTTGACCTGGTCTGCTGCGATCAACGCCGGCCCTGACTGCCTGATCTCGTCGAGAACGATCTCGCTCAATTCCCAGCCGACGACTGGGTCCAGGCCGGGTGTCTGGCCCAGTCGACCCAGGCAGACTTCCCTGATCTGTTGCAGCCAGTCACGAGCGTCGACTCGTACGCGGTTGATGTCGTAGTTCAGCCCCGTGGCAGCCAGCCAGAGCGCGGCAATCTCTTCCGAGGCCAGGGGGGAGTTCAGCAGACGCTGGGTGTCCTGCCAGAGCGTCGGCAGGTAGAGCCCGCCACTCCAATCGGCAACCTCAGCCACGACGTCGATGGGCTTGTTCTCCCAGGGACCCTCGAACCACCTGGTCAACCCACTGAGCCCGAAGTCGACCCAGATGTCCTGGCGCTTCTGTGTCACGTTGTCGAGTCTCCTGCTCACTGTAGTGCGCGCCAGGCCGGGGCGGATTTGGGAAGGGGGAACGAGGTGTAGACAAGGTACCCAGGTGAGTGTGGACTGCGCTTCAACACAATTCTCACTGTGGTTCCTGCCTCGTCCCACATGTTGTCGTATCTGTAGACCTTGCCCAGTGCAGATCCACCGACGTCCACGTTGATAGCGGGGAACAAGGCACCAGAACCCTTCGGGTTCTCCCGGAGCCACTTGGAGAGTCTCTGCGCGTTCTTGCCTGTGGCGATCCACTTCTCGATTGCTGCGTTGACTGTCGCCTGTGCGGTGTCCAGATCTGTCCAGATTCCGGTGATCCCCTGCCCCTTGCCCGCCGCGAGGTCCTTGGCAGCCTTCGCCACTGCTTGTGCTGCGTCGGGACGGACATGATCTGCGATGGTGTGTGCTTCCAGATCACCCTCATGCAGCGAGAGATTCGTGCAGTTGTGGACGAGGACGTCCTGTGACCCTTGGCCCTGGGGGCGGACATAGAACGTGTGGAGGCCGTCGACGGTGAGGTCATAGACCTCCTGGGATGCCGCATTGGGCCGGTCGCGCAGGCCAGTCACGGTCTGCATGGCACCAGATGGAGTGCGCAGCCGGTCACCGACACTCAGAGCGGAGACTGGCACCCAGCCACGTCCCTCGACGTAGAAGCGGTGGCCGACGGTGCTGGTCAACACGTCGCCGCCCAGGGTGATGTCGAGCAAGTGCTGGGTGTTGTGCCTGAATGCATTGGTGACAGGCTGGGGGGCCGATCGCCCGGACTGGAGGTCTGTCGCAAGCACCAGGTCGCCGATGTGAACGTCCCGGATTGGCTTGGGTTTGCGATCAGCCATTAGCACTTGAGTGCTGCCCGGAAAGCTGTTCACCTTGCAGGAGCTGAGTGCTTCCTCGTAAACGTTGACGGTTTCTTCGAGTTCGGCGGCAGTCGCTGCGTCGAGTTTCAACGTCTTCAAGGCTGCGAACGCCTCTCGGACACCGATGCCGGTGTGGAGGGCCACGTTGAACGCGTGGAGGGCATCAGCTATCGCCGAAAGAGCCTTGCCGCCGACGAACCAACTGGCAGCCCAAGCGCACGAGGTCCAGCTGCCGCCATCGTTGCCGGGGAGAACCTTTTTGGCGCATTCGATGAAGTCACCGAAAAGGATCTTGATGGGGTCGATGCCCGAGTTGAACTCGGTCATCGTGAGGGTTTTGGTGATTGTTTCTGTGAGGTCGGGGAACATCGCCGGGCCGAGGAAAACCACGTCCGAGGAGGGACACCCGGACTGTGTGGCGGGCGCGTCCTCAGCGGTGCACATATACAGGTCGACGTACTCGTTGAAGTGGATGGTTGCCGTGATCTTGCAGTCCCCGGTGTGGATGATGGGGTTGCAGTTGTCCTTCTTGACGTTGTCCGGTTCACCGATCTGCTCGATGCGGTCGACGACGAAGAAGACTCCCCCGACACCGGTGGTGGCACCGGATTGCAGCTGGCCGTTGTTGTCCTTGACCGCGGTTTGATCGGCTGCGTCCTGGGCTTCCTTGGCGAACTTGTCCGCGTCCTTCGCCGCCTGTTCGGCTTCAGTAGCTGCCGTGTTGGCGCGGTCGGCTGCGGCGCGTGCGTCCTTGGCGTCCTGGGTGGCCTTGTCCGCTGCCGCATGGGCGGCAGTGGCGTCGAGTGCGGCTTGATCGGCTGCGGTACGGGCTTCCTTGGCATAGCCCGCAGCGGCTCCGGCCGCAGTGTTGGCGGCTGCCGCGTCTTCCGTCGCCTGGCGGTCGTACTCGACGGCACGAGCTAGTGAGTCGGCAGCTTTGGACGCCGCAGTGGCGGCGTCGGAGGCATAGCCGAGGGCTTCGGTGGCGTAGCCGCGGGCGTCGGCGGCGTAGCGGGCGGCGTTGGCAGCGTGCTGGTAGGCCTCCTTGGTGTCGGCTTGGGCCTGGTCGGCGAGGGCTTGGGCTGCGGCGGCTTCTTCCTTGGCGTTTTTGGCGTGGGCGTCGGCGACGGCCTTTTGCTGCTCGGCGATCGTCTTTGACGCCTGACCGGTGAGGACCACAAGGCCGGCTGCCGAGTCGGTGGTGATGTAGGGGGAGCCGAGCTGGATGGCGTCGTTGGCGGGCTTGGCGACCTGTGAGGCGGCGTTGCCGGCGTCTTCGGCGGCCTGCGCGGTGACGTGGGCGAAGCCGGCTGCTTTGGCTGCCGCCTCGACAGCCTTGGGGACTTCCTTGCTCGCAGCGTCGGCCTCAGCCTTAGCGGTCTTCGCCTTCTCTTCGGCGTCATCGGCGAGAGCGACTGCCGCGCCGGCCTCGGCGGAAGCGTGTTGCGACGCTGCGACGGCATCGGCCTCGGCGCTGGTCGCGGTAGTCACCGCGGCGTCGGCTACGAGCTTGGCGGCCTGGGCGCCATCCGCGTCGGAGCGGGCCCGTTTGGCTGCCGCCTCGGCACGGGTGGCTGCGGCGTCCGCGTCCGCGGCGGCTTGGCTCGCGGCGTCCGCCTCGCCACGGGCCTTTCCGGCGGCGGTTTCGGCGTCGTCGGCATGCTTGGACGCCTCATCGGCCGCGGCCCGGGACGCCTTGGCCTGATCGTCGGATTCGTGTGCCTGGGCGTAGGCCTCCTTCGCGTCCGCCTTGGCTCGGGCCGCGTCGGACTTCTGCTGGGCGTCCCAGGCGTCGTCTCGCTTGGCCTTGGCATTGTCGCGTGCCGCGACCGCGCCGTTCTTCTTCTCGACCGCGGTGGATTCGGCGGCCTCGGCCTTGTCCTTGGCGTCCTTGGCCTTGCCCGCCTCGGTCTGGGCGTTCTGCCGGTGCTGGGCGGCATCGGCTTGCCTGGCGACGGCTGTTTCCTTCTCCGCCTTCGCTGTCGCCGACTCGGCCTCGGCGGCCAGCCGCTTCGCGTGCGCGTCGGCGGCGGCTGCCTTGGCCTTGGCCTCCGCTTTCACCGTGTCGGCGAGTTTCGCCTCCGCCGTCTCTTTGTCCTTCTTGGCGTTGTCGCGGTGGATCTTCGCCGCATCCGCTGCGGCCTTGGCCTGCAACTCGGCCGTCTCCGCGGCCTTTTTACGGAATTCGGTCTGCACCTGCGCCGCCTGCGCCAGCGCGCGCTGCGTGATGGTCTGGCTGTCACCCGCGGATGCCCGGGTTGCGGCCTCGGCTGTCTCGCCGGCCTTCACCATCGCCTGAAGTGCCGCGAGGGTGCCCTTGGTGACCTGGTCCTTCTGCTGACCCACCAACAGGCCACGGCCTCGGGGCGCCCCCGTCGTATCGGCACTGGTGTAGGCGGTCTGCATCGCCGTCTCCGAGGAGGCAGCGGCCTTCTGCGCCGCGGCGAGCTGAGCCTTCAGATTCGCGAGCTGTTGTTTGGCGCCCGCCTGTGCGCCTGCGGTGAGGGACTTGGCCTTGTCGAAATCGGCCTGCCCCGGCTGGTCGTCGTTGTGGTGACCAAGCGGCTTAACGTCGAACTGCTGCGCGACCGTTCCATTGCACGTCCACAGCCACGCGTCCTTGCCGTTGTCGAAGGTGTTCAGGTCCAAGCACTTACCAGAAGCAGGATTCTTCAGAGGTGTGGTGGCCCGCAGGTTGAACTGCCACTTCTGGGCCGGTGTTCCATTGCACTGGTAGGCCTGAATCTTCGTGCGGTCGTCGGTCTTACCGCCCGCCACCTCAAGGCACTTGGTCAGTATGTTGCGAGCGTCGTGGAAGGGACCTGCGTTGGCAAGCACATACTGCGAGCCGTCGGCGATGACCGTCCAGTCCTGGGCATTTGTCCCGTTGCACGGCCAAAGCTGAACGGGGACGCCGTTGCCCGTGCTGCCGCCCTCGACATCTAGGCACTTGCCTTGCGCCGCGTGCACTTGGATCACCGTGGCTGCGTCCCCGATCCAGCCGGCGCCGCCCGGAGCCCAGTAGTCCTGCCAGCGGGCGAGGCGGTCAGCCGCTGCCGAGTGGCCGAGCAACTCCCCCAATGACTTGGAGCCGGCGACCAGTGCAGCCGTGGCGTCCTTGCTGGCGTCCAGTATTTGGTTGCGTTGCGGGGCCTGTGTGGAGATCTCCTGCTGCCACTCCTGTGCGGCCGTGCCGGTTATGCCGTTCAATACCCCGTTCGGGTCGACGGGGTTTTGCCAACCGCAGGCAGCGAAACGGGACTTCAGGTCCTCGACAGCAATGCGGTACTCCGCGGTGCCGGGCTGGGGCGCGGATCGCGGGAATCCTCCTGCCGCAAGGAAGATCCGGGCATCGTCGGCACCGGCATACGCGACCCCCGAGTCGCCTGGGGACTGCATCTTCCAGTGGAAGTCGCTCCGCTCTTCGTAGTTTCCGTCGCCTTCGCTGCTGTACAGGGTGTAGCGCGGGCTGCCCAGCGTGTTGACGGCCTGACGTGTCGGTGCGTCCATTCGGGGCGTGGGGTCGTTGTAGAAGTCGAACTCGTCCTTCCACCACCGGTCTGTGATCCATTTGGTCAGCCCGGTCTGTTCGTAGAAGCTCTTGTCGCTGCCCCGCGATGCGACATCACGACTCCCTGGGGGATTCAGATAATTGCCGACCCGCTGGGCCCACTCCCACTCGACTGAACTGATGTTCTTCAGCTCTCGGTCCGCTGAGTCACGGTCCGTTTGGTACGCCGTGGCCAGGGGCGTCTGCTGCCAGAACTGCCGGTCCGCCAGTGCGTGCAATTTGTCTACGGGCTGGTTCAGGCCGTTCTGCGCTATCTGGGCCATCGCCGGGCCGCCCAGGCGCAGTACATCAGCCATCAGGCACTGGTCGCGCCGCACAGAGGAGCCGGCCTGAAGCACCGGATCCACATCAGCGACTGGCCGCGTACTAGGCCCAGGTACTACGCCAGGCTGGATGGCCAGCCCCGCAGCAACGGCCAGGGCGGCGATGGCGCTTACGGCCGATGTCAGGGCGGGTGATCTTCGGATGCCGGGTATACGGGATCGCGGAGCGGAGCGTTTCAAAGCATCCTTCTACTGATCTTTTCGTAAGTTCAGTGGGCATAGTGGCGGTGTAGGTGGGACGCTGTCGGGATGGCTTATCAAGCTTCGCCTATGGCCGCCGGATCGCCACTTCCTCCTTTGTCGCGGCCGCAGTTGGCGGAAGCGCGTCGCGTTCGGGCGGTGGAGTTGTTCGAGGAGGATGTCTCGAATGCGGAGATCGCGCGGGCGGTAGGGGTATGTGCCGAGAGCGTGCGGCGATGGCGTCGGGTGTGGGAGAAGGACGGTGCTTCCGCGTTGCGGCGGCGGGCATCTACCGGGCGCCCGCCCAAACTGGACGACTCCCAGGTCGAGGCGGTTCGGACCGCGTTGGACCGCGGCGCCCAGGCTCATGGTTTCGAGGCCGACTTGTGGACTCTGGAACGTGTCGGAGAGATCGTTGCCCGGGTGACAGGGGTGGTGTTGTCCAGAGCGTCGGTGTGGCGGCTGCTGACGGGCCGACTGGGATGGAGTCTTCAGCGCCCTGAGCGGCGGGCGGTCGAGCGGGATGAGTCGGAGATCGCCCGCTGGGTCTCCCACGAGTGGCCGCGCATCAAAAAAGGGCGGTGAACACACGTGCCTGGATCGTGTTCCTCGACGAATCAGGCGTCTCACTCTTGCCGCAGGTCCGTCGCACCTACGCACCCCGAGGACGGACCCCGCTCCTTCGCCACCGCCTGAACTGGAAGCGGGCGTCGATGGCCGGCGCCCTGGGCTACCACTCCACCGACCCCGAACGCGGGGCACGACTGTGTTTCCATCTCAAGCCCGGCAGCTACGACACTCTCGGACTCATCGAAGTCCTGGAACAGATGAAGGTGTTCTACCGCGGCGAGAACGTGGTTCTGGTCTGGGACGGCCTGTCCGCTCACTGGAGCCGGGCCATGCGGGCATGGGTCGCCGAACAGGACTGGCTCACACTCGAGCGATTACCCGCCTACGCACCCGAGCTGAACCCGGTGGAACTGTTGTGGTCCTCGCTCAAGAAACGTGAACTCGCCAACCTCGCCGGCGACCACCTCGCAGACGTCGCCGACGCCACCGAACAAGGCATCCACCGCATCAACAACAATCCACAACTCCCCTGGTCATTCCTCACCCACACCGGACTCACCATCCACCCACCACACCCACCGAACTTACGAAAAGATCAGTAGTCGGAGTAGTCGCCCCCCTCGGGGCGGCGCGGGCTGAGGACGGCGTTCACGGCTGCCGAGGCAGCGCCGATCGAGGTGAGGGGCGAGGTGTCGACCTCTTTGAGGACGATGGCCAGCGCCAGGTCCACCGCGTCCGCACCATCGGAGGCGGCGCCCACGTACTTCACGCTCCTCCTGTTCGTCGTCTCGGCGCGTTCCAGCGTGACGTTCACCCCCGGCCGTTCCAGGACGAAGGTGCGGCCGGTACGAAGCACGGTGTACGTGTACGACCGCTCCCTGAAAGTGACCGTGAGTGCCCGGGACTTGTTCCTGAAGGCCCGCCGGTTGAAGTCCAATGCCGCTCGGGTTCCGTCGATGAACAGCGAACTGTTCTCCAGGGAGAGGGGATGGAAGGACTCCGAGCGGTACCGGACCTCCGGCATGTGTGCGCCCTGGAGGCACAGTTCAGCCGCCGGGAGACTCTTTCGACCCGGCATCCTGCTCCCGGGCCGGATCGTGACGACTTTGCCGAAAGGCCCGATGATCCCCTCGAATCCCGTCTGCTTCTTCATTCGGTAGTGGTGCAGCTCAAACGTGAAGGCGTCGCTCATCTCCACCTGCCTGTGTCTCTGTGAGGTCAGAACCAGTACGAGTTTGACGGGATGAGGTGTTGGGCCACGCTCCTGGCTCCGCTGGCTATTTCACGGCCAGCTGTCGAGGCCCCGTCGGCGACCCGGTCGGCCGCCTTGCCCGCGCCGTCGTGAGCACGGTGCCCAGGTCCGCGCGACGTCCGGGGTGCCTCGGGTGCGAGACACGCTGGTGCTGTGGCTCACCGCGTCGTGGATCACGACCTGTGCACTGCTGATGCCGGACCCGGTGGCCGCGGTGTTCCGGGACTGCTTGCTGCTGTCGCGTCCGCTCCCTGTTGCAGCCGCGTTTGTGGGCAGCGGGTCACCCTGTCCAGCGGCGCCGAAGCGTCTACCGGGCCAGGAACGTTGCGGTGTCGTGCATCAGGGACGGCGGCAGGTCGGTCAACTTAGAGACGATCATGGTCAGCTCCCGGCCGAGGGAGGGCAACTGTTCCCAGACGGCCGGATTGATGGCGAGTACTGCGGACAGCAGATCGCCTTCAAACATGTCGCCTGCGGCCATCGGATCGTCTCGCAACACCTCCAGCGCGAGCGGTAGCAGATGGGCGAGTCCGACATTCTGTCTGATCAGCAGGCGCAGGTCCTCGACGGTCAGCTCGCGGATCGGCCGACGGCGCAGCTTGTGCACCGTCGCAGCAAGGCGAGTTGCCTCAGCCGGTGGGGCGGCCCAGCAGTCGCGTTCCAGCTCCTCCAGGGAACGGTCGAGGTCTGCACGTCGAGTCACCGGACGATCATCCCACGGCACAGATCGCACCACGCTGTGCGATATCCGCCGGAGCGTTCAGTGGCCGGTGAAGGCGGCGAGGCCGGCACCAGAGAGGGGAAACGGGCGGCGTGGGCCGTAGGAGCTGGAGAGTCACCAAGCCCCCATGTGACGCGCATGCCGCCCGTGTCTGGACCGTGCTGGGGTCCCCGGGCTGGGAGACGTATGGCCGGGCTGGAGTTCGGGACCAGCGGGACGGGGGCCTGCCGCCTCCTGGAGGTCACCCGCTGCCTGACCGCGATCGAGGACACCGCGGCCCCCACACCCCGGGCTGCCCCACCCGCGGGACGACACCCCGGCCGCCGCGCGCGGCCCGGCCTTCGTGGCGGCGCTCGACCGGGGCCTGGTTCGACGGGCCCTGATCGCCGTCTCCGGGCGCAGCGGTGATTGGTACCGGCGCCGGCCGCGCGCTTGTTGGCGATGCGCAGCAGGTAGTCGGCGACGTCGCGGGCGCCGGCGAAGTAGCCGTCCTCGAGCCGCGGCTGGGACCCGTGCGGGGGGCTGCTCTCAAAGATCACTACGCCCGCACAGGGGAGTCCTACACGGACCACTCCCAGCTGGCGTCGATCACGGTGGGCGGCAAGGCGTACGCGGGCCAGTACGGCTCCACTGACCAGAGCGAACGCATCCGTCTCGGTGACACCTTCTTCCACAACGGGCCCCTCGGCCTGTCCGCAAAGACAACTGCCGGCGTCGACATGGGCTTCAACCGCGAACCCGGGGGCACGTTGAACTCCATGACGACCGGGGGCAAGACGTACTTCTACCTCACCGACGCCATCGGCTCGGTGGTCGCACTCGCCGACATCGACGGCAACAAGGTCGACGCCTACGCCTACAGCCCCCGCGGCGTGCGCATCTTGGCGCAGTCCACGGAGCCGGTCGCCCAGCCCTACCGCTTCGCCGGCAACTACCAGGACGCCACAGGCCTTTACCACCTCCAGGCCCGCTACTACGACGCCAACCTCGGCCGCTTCACCCAGCCCGACCCCTCCGGCAAGGAAAAGAACCCCTACCTGTACGCCGAAGGCGACCCCGTCAACCGCATCGACCCGAACGGAACCTCCGCCCTGTCCGTCGTGGACGGAGTGGTTGGCAAGATCGGCGATGCGAAGTCGCTGTACGACGTGGGCAAAGACTTGGTCTCCGGTGATGTCGTAGGCGCTGCACGAGGGTCTGCGAGTCTGGCCGCCGGTGTCGTGGTCGGTGGTATCTGTGAAGCAGCGACGGGCCCGGAGTCCGGGTTCCTGTCGACGGCTGGATGCTATGCGGCGGGCGAACTGACCTCACAGGGCGTGGAGACCTGGCTCTCCTGATCCCTATCGCGGAAAGTGGGGACCTGCTCCCGCAGGTCCCCACCGGTGTACAACAGGAGGAACACGATGGGACGCTTGGAAGACTTCGAAGATCGCACCCGGGGCCACCCCGTGGCCAACCTAGTTGGCGCTTTCCTGGCCATCTACGTGTTGGGCGGCGTCATCATGACTTTGTCAGGGGCGTCTGCCACCAAAGCGTGGGTGGCCTCCCTTCCCGTACTTCTGGCCGTCGGCTCAGGGATAGCGGCCGTGCGCTTCCGTCGTAGGGACAAGACCGACCAATAGCTGCTCAGTGAGGTCGTCGCCCGTCCAGGCCGCGGCCCAGGACCGGCCGTCGACCCGCGCTCGGCAACCGCCGTTTCCGGCGACACCGCCACCCTGCGCGACAGCCACCAGAAGGTGCCAGGCCCGCTGGCATGTGCTCCTGACGCAACGGGGGTGCCCGGACAGCACCGCTGCCTTGTTTCGCCGTTCCCACCTCGGCGAGTTGGCGGCCGCTGTTCGGGGGAGCGGCCCTATTAGGGGGCACGGCTGGGTTTTTACGCGAGGGCGTGGGCGCTGTGATCGCTTGGGTTGTGCGAAGTTCCGCGTTCTGTCACGCGTAGGGTGTTCGCGCTTGGACTGGGCCGCTTCGCCCAGACCGACCCCTCCGGCCAGGAAAAGATCCCTACCTCTATGCCGAGGGCGTCCCCGTCAACCGCATCGACCCGGCGGGCACCGTCAGCCTCAGCGGCGTGATGGACACCGTTGGCAAGGCGGGAGACGCCATCGCGGCCGGTCAGTTCCTGGGTCAGCTGGCGACAGGAGATTACAAGGGCGTTGCCGGTACGGCGATCAGCTTCGCTGTAGACAGGGGATTCACTGCCGGCTGCACCTACCCGGCTGGGGAGCAGGGGGGATCCTGCGCCGTCGGCGGCATGGCCGTCGGTAACGCCGCTGAATCTGCTTACGAAGACGCCGCCAGCTCAGTTCTGATCCCGAGCAGGAAGGCATTCTCGTGCAATCGTCCGTCACGCCTACCGTACTGGCATACAAGGGGCTCGGTGGAGTGCCAGACTGGTTCTTGTTTGGAATCGCCATCGTGGGCTTCATCATCTTCGCAGTGGTACAGGCCCGTACGAAGAAATAGGGGCCCGACCCTCAGGGGACGGCGACTGGATGCACCGCCCGCTGGACACAGTCGGCCGGGCAGGACCCGTTGACACGAGCGGTTGGGTCGCGGGTCAGGGCGCCGGCCAGCAGGGCCTACGTTATGGGCCGCAGCCATCGCGTGATCCTCGGGGGTCCATACAACCTCCGAGGATCACGCGGTGGCCGTTCCCGTTCCTGGCCGGGATGCGGCACCACGCTTTCTCCCGTGCACGTTGTTCATGTGTTCCGGGTGGGGACAACAGGGCGTTGTATCGAGCCCTGCGATGTGGTCCGCTGCGGGGCTGGGCCCTCACCGACCGCTCCCATCACACCGGCCGCGCAGCAGCCAGGCTCTCCACGCTCACCGGCGGCTAGCCGTCCTCGCCCATCTCCATGCGGAACTGAACCTTCACGTGGTCGTCGCTGATGTTCGTCACCGAACCATCATCGAGTCCGCCGGACCGGAGTGCAGAGCACGAAGGTGTGTGCCTCCGGACCGGCTGACAGTCCGCCATGTCGCTGATCGCCGCCAGGCAAGCCGCTTCTAGAACACGGCCTAGCTGGCGAGGTTGTTCTTGCGGCGCTTCATCGCGAATAGGACGCCGCCACCGGCCAGGACCGCGATACCGCCGCCGACGGCGAGTGTCGGGGTGAGTGAGGAGGAGCCTGTCTCGGCGAGGTCACCAGTCAGCTGCGTCGTGTTGTTGTTGGTCGGCTTCTGGCCGCTGATGGGCACTTGGCCGCCCGTCTGCGGGGTGGTGCCTTCGGTCTTTGTGCCCGGTGCGACGATCTGAAGGACGACGCTGTCGAAGACGGGGTCGATGCAGCCGTCACCGGTGGTGTCCATGTAGATGCCGCCGCCGATGGTGAGGCCCTTGCCGATCGGCGCGTTCTTCTTGACGTCCATACGGAGCTTCAACGTGGCCGCTGCACTGGGGCCGAAGGTGTGCAGGTCGAGGTAGGCACCGGAGTGGTCCCCGTCCTTCACGTCGGTCCACGTGCCGTTGACGTTCACCTGGAGCGCCACCTTGGAAGCCTCGAACGGCAGTGGTGCATCCGGGTCGCTGGAGCCGACGCCCGCGTAGAACAGGACGTCACTGACCGTTTCCTTGGTCGTGTTCGACACCTTCAGGTCAAAGTTGTGCCAGCCGCTGCCTGCCTGAATCTTGCCGGGCAGGCCGCTGATCTTGGCTGTCAGCTTCGACTTGTAGGAGGGGTCGTCGATCTTGCAGACGCCCTCACCCGGCGCCGGGTCATCGCCACCCTCGTCCGGCGAACTCGGCTCGGCAACGGGCGACTTGCCGGCCGACGGGGACTTGTGGGCTGCCTTGCCGGGCGTCTCGCCTCCTTCGGAAGGTGTCTGGCTCTTAGGCGACTTGGATGCCTCACCCGGTGCAGGGGAAACGCCGTGCTTGGACGGGACGGAAGGGCTGGGCGAGGCGGTGCTGGGTATGCTCTCGGCGGCCTGCGCGGCCGGAGCCGCCAGGAAGGCAGCAGGTGCTATAGCGGCAGTCGCAGCAGCAACGGCCATGGCACGGCGAAGCTTCATGAGTCCCTCGGTGACGTCAGGCGTGCCGCACGGAAGCACGGCACGGGTGGTGGTCCGCAGCCGGAAGAGACACGGGCGGCCCACCAGTTCCATAAGCATGATCCGTGATGGCCTGAAACAGTTGCCCTATCTTCACGGAGTATTTATGTGATCCACCGCACAACCGAGCACGCTCACGCCGTCCGGCAGCTTGTGGGCATGGCTGGCGACTGGGCCCCGGCGGTTGGGAGGCGGGCGGTCGCCTTTGCGGAGTTTGCGTACTTATGCCAGTGGCCCGGTCCCGTGCGATCAGGCGCGGGAGCCGGGCCACCGGTAGACGTGCAGAAGGACGGGGTCAGTCCTTCAGGACGTCCTTGATCTTCTCCTTGGCCTGGCGGGCGTCGCCCTTGGCCTGCTCGACGCGGCCTTCGGCCTCCAGGCGCTCGTTGCCCACAGCACGGCCGGCTGTTTCCTTCACCTTGCCCTTGGCCTGCTCGACCTTGGACTTCGTCTTCTCGTCGCCTGCCATGACACCCAACTCCTTGAACCACAGGGGGGAATGCGTTCCTGTCGCTCATGTCCCCGCGGCCCGGTCCGAAACCGTCGTTCACCCGGGTGGCCGGTCAGTCCTCGTTCTGACGGCCATGCCAGTCGAGGCAGACGACCATGGCGTCGTCGTCGGCGTCGATGGGGCCGCGGTGGCCGGCGAGTTCCTGGAGGACGGCGCGGGGGACCTGGGGGGCGGGCAGCAGGCGGGTGCTGGTGAGGGCGCGCATTAGGGCCTTCTCGCTGTAGCGCTCGCCACCGGGGGAGGCGACGTTGTAGACGCCGTCGCTGACGAAGACGAGGCGGTCGCCGGGCTCGACCTGGAAGGGCTCGGTCGTGTAGGGGGTGTCCTCGAACATGCCGAGCGGCATTTGCGCCTCGAAGTGGATCTGCTCGGCCTTCCCCTGCCGCAGGCGCCACATGTGGGGGGAGCCGGCGTCCACGATCTGGGTCTGTCCCGTGTCGAGGTCGAAGCGGAGCAGCAGGGTGGAGAGGTAGGAGTGGCCGTGGTAATGCCCGTAAACGGCCTGGTCGGCGAGGTAGGCCTGGTCGGCGAGGGAGAGCCCGGCGCGGCGGGCGTTGCGCAGCGCGTTGACGGCCAGGTTGGTGAGGAGGGCGGCTTCGATGCCTTCCCCCATGCCGTTGGTGATGGCCAGGGTGAGGTGGTCGGCGGATGTGGACCAGTCGAAGTTGTCGCCGTAGATCGCGTAGGCGGGCTCCAGCTGGGCGCCGATCTCGTACTCGGGACGGGAACAGGACCTTCCGGGCAGCAGTTGCCACTGCATCTCGGCGGCCAGGGTCAGGCGGTTGGCGCGTCGGGCCTGGAGGTAGACGTCGGTGTCCCGCTCGCCGACGACGATCTCGTGCCCGAGCACTTCGGCGATGTCCCCGAGCTCCCGTTCCACGACGGGGTCGTACCTCTCTTGTGGCAGGTCCACGGCGAGGACGCCGATGCGGTCGCCGCGCACGCTGATGGGCAGGTGGGCGGTCATCCGCCCGGTCCGGTCGTCCGTCACGGCATAGGGTTGCTGCGCGCCGAAGGCTCGTCCTGGGGAGCTGGTGTGGACAGGAATCGGTTCGGCGGTGTAGGGGAGCTCGCTGACGGGTTGCAGTATGGTCATCGCGTAGTCGGCCATGAGCAGGTCGACGGATACGGCTCCGTAGTGTGCGGCGAGGGCCTCCTGCACCGCTTGCAGAAGAGCGTGCGGCGCCGCTTGACGCAGCGCGCGTTCCGTAGCCGTGAACCTGTCCACCGTTCGTATACCGCCTGTTCGAGAAGATGCAGAGGAGCGGGAGGGTCTTTTTGTGCCTCAGCGACTGCCAAGACGGTTGAAGACCGTGCCTGTTGAGAGCGACCACTTTGACGAGGGCCCCGCCGGCCACCAAGGCTCAGCTGCGGTCGCGGCCCGTGAGGTCATCGAGGTACTGGAGGTGCTGTGGGGCCAGAGCCGGGACCTGGCGCCGACGGCCCCAGTCTCGACCTCTCAGCTACGGGTTCTTTACATTCTCGCCGACAACGACGGCATCAATCTCCGCTCGCTGGGCGAGGAGCTGGGTTCGGCTCCTTCGTCGGTGAGCCGCATGTGTGATCGCCTGCATGCTCTCGACTTCATCGAGCGGGCTCCCAGTTCGGCCAGCCGGCGGGAAGTCGAGCTGCGCCTGTCCAGCAAAGGCGTGCGCTATCTCAGGGATCTCAGGGCGCGCCGGGAAGCGTCGCTGGCCGAGGTGGTAGCCGGCATGACGTCCGCCGAACAGTCGGCTTTCGCACGGGGGCTCGCCGGTTTCCGGTCGGCGGTGCTGCGCGAGAAGGGCGCCTCCGGTTCCATGCGGGGTGAGACGACGGGCACCGCTTGACGCCGATTCGCGGGCGGTGTGCCACCAGGTTCACCGTCGTCGGTCCCGCCCCTCACGGCCTCGAAGTGTCGAACCTCCGTCCATCTTGTGCCACTCCTCTGGAGATGGACTCCGGCTTCCGCCGTTGACCCCGGGGCGTCGCCCCCTGTCCGGCGATCACGTCGGACGCGAGGGGGGCGCCCGAGGGTGGGCGTCCGCTGTGTGCCCCGGGAAGTCGGCTCTCCCCAACGCCGTTGCGGCTCAGGACGTTCAGCCCCCGGAGGGGGCAATGGACCCTTTGCCGAGTCGTAAGGGGGACAGGTCTTTCATGTTTGCTTGAGGCGTGCGTATATTTGCCGCACGACAACAGTTAGCGGGCGACGTATGTTCGGCAGGACGGTGCGAGCATCCGCTCCCCGGCAGGGCCGATGAAAGGGATCCGGGTGGGTAGCAGCGAGGCCGTGGTGCGTCAGCGTGTGGCGAAGGCGTTGCAGGCGAACGCTGACACGGTAGCCGACCGGTGGGTCGAGCTTCAGATGGCGCAGGACGAGCTGAGGACCGGCATCGGCGAGCGCGAGCTGCGCGAAGAGGCCGACACGCTGATCGCCGCCCTCGTTGCGGGGCTGGACACCGAACTGCCTGTCTCCCAGGTGGTGAACACGCACGGGGAGCTGCGCCGGGCGGTGATTGATCTCTCGCTGCGCCGGGCCCGGGGTGGTGCCACGCCGACCGCGACATCGCTGGCCGTTCTGCTCCTCAAGGAGGCCGTGCTGGAGGCGGTGCAGAGCGCCACCGATGAGTCAGCCGAGTTGTTCGCGGCCGCCCTGCTGGTCAACCGGCTGCTGGACGCGGCCGGGGCGCTGTCGTTCGATACGTATGTCGAGGGCCGCGAAGAGATCATCCGCAGGCAGAGCCGACAGCTCCTGGAACTGTCGACGCCGGTGGTGCGCCTGTGGCGGCACGTCCTGGCCGTCCCGTTGATCGGCACCCTCGACACGGCCCGTACCCAGATCGTGATGGAGAACCTGCTCCAGGCGATCCAGGAACACGAGGCGCAGGTCGCGATCATCGACATCACGGGTGTGCCGACGGTGGACACGGCGGTGGCCCAGCACTTGATGCAGACTGTCAACGCCGTGCGCCTGATGGGTGCGGACTGTGTCATCAGCGGCATCCGGCCGCCGATCGCGCAGACCATCGCGCAGCTCGGCATCGACCTGTCGAAGATCCTCACGCGTGCCAGCCTGGCCGACGCGCTGTCCGAGGCAATCAAGCTGACCTCGGACACGGCCCACCAGGGGGCGGTACGTCGGTGAGGGAGCAGCCGACGGGAGGAGTCCCGATTCTGCGTTTGGGCGACGTCCTGGTCACCGGGCTGCTCAATGAGCTCGACGACAAGTCCGCGCTGGCCTTCACCGACGAACTCACGCACCGCATATCCGCGGAAGGCGCGCGGGGTGTCCTGATCGACATCTCGCGGCTGGAAATGGTCGACTCCTTCGTGGCGCGCATGCTGATGGAGATGACGTCCATGGCACGCCTGCTGGGAGCACGGGTCATCGTGGCCGGTCTGCGGCCGGCGGTGGCCATCACTTTGGTCGAACTGGGCCTCGAACTCGACGGCGTCGAAACAGCTCTGAACGCGGAACAGGGCATGGCGGCACTCGGGTGGCACCAGCAGCCCCCGGGAGGGGCACACCATGACACAACTCGCTGACCCAACCACCTCAGCCGCCGCTACGCGGACGAGGGGGCAGAACCCGGCGCCCGAGCGCCAGACTCTAAGGACGGAAGAGGACCTGCTGACGGTCCGGCACGCCGTGCGCGCGGCCACGCTGAAAGCGGGCTTCGGCATCATCGACCAGACCCGCGTCGTCACTGCCGCCAGCGAATTGGCACGCAACGCCTACGTCCACGGCGGGGGAGGCACCCTCGCGATCGAATATCTCAGCCGGGCAGGCCGGACAGGGCTGCGCCTGACCATAAGCGACGACGGCCCCGGCATCCCCGACATCGACGCCGCCCTCACCGACGGGTTCACGACCGGCGCCGGCCTTGGCCACGGGCTCGGCGGCGCGCGCCGGCTCATGCACGACTTCGAGGTCCACACCGAGGCGGGACGGGGCACGACCGTGATCGTCACCCGCTGGACCGGCCAATGATGCTGCCTCTCACTGCGGCAGCCCACGTCCGCATCGACCACTACAGCGCGGTGCACCTGGCGGCCGCCGCCGCCCGCTCCCTGAGCGAGCAGTGCGGGCTCCCTGGCGCCCTGCCGGACCAGGCGGCGGTCCTCGCCTCCGAACTCGCCAGCAACATCGACAAGCACGCCAGGGACGGCGCCCTCTACATACAGCCGCTTCCCCTGGGGCGCGGAGTGGAGATCCTGGCCGCCGACCGCGGCCCGGGCATGCCCGAACTGGAACGCTGCCTGGCCGACGGCTACACCACTGTTGGCACCCTGGGAGCAGGTCTCGGCGCGGTCAGCCGCATCGCCAGTGACTTCACCATCCGTACCCAGGTCGGCGTGGGCACCTTGGCCTGCGCCCGCCTCACCCGCCCCGACCAGCCGGCCGTGGCCCGGCAGAGCGCTGCTCTGGTGTGTCTGCCCGCCGACCGCGAGGAGCACTGCGGCGACGCCGGCGCGGTGATCGACGACGGCACCATCCGCACCGCGGTCGTCGTCGACGGTCTCGGCCATGGGATCGAAGCCGCCGAAGCCGCCCAGGCCGCCCTGCGCTCCTTCCGGGCAGCCTCCGCCCGCCCGCTGCCCGACATCCTCACCGCTCTGCACCGCACCCTGCGCCACACCCGGGGCGCGGCCGTCGCCGTGCTGCGCCTGGACGGCGAACGGGCCGTGTACTGCGGGATCGGCAACATCCGCGCGGTGGCCCTGTCCCACGAAGGCGTCCACCACCGTCTGACCGGACAACCCGGCGTCGTCGGATGGCGTATGCCGACCCCCAAGACCCACGCCATTCCGCTGCCCGCGGGCACCACGGGTGTCCTGCACACCGACGGCATCGACGCCCGCTGGACTCACGCCCCCTCCCTGTTCGCGCTGCGCCTGCCCCCGCAGTTGCTCACCGCCTCGGTGACGCACAACTACCGCAGCACCCGTGACGATGCGACCGTCCTCGCGGTCAAACCCCACCCGAGGCTCCCGTGAACGGCACGTTCTACTCCTTGCCGGCCCTGCGGTCCGCCGTGCGCGCCACCGCGCGGCGTTATGGACTGCCTCCCGAGGTCCGCTCCCGCCTCGTCCTCTCGATCTCCGATGCGGCGGAGGCCGAGGTCACCGTGGGCCGCCCCGTTACCCTCGCCGCCGGTATCGAGACGAACCTCGACGGTAGTGCTTCGTTCATGACCGCCACGCTGACCGCGCCCGGAGCCCCCGGCCCGCTCGCCAGGATCGGCCTGCCGCTGCCGCCTGCCCCGGCAGCGCCGTCCACCACACTGACCTGGCGCATCCCCCTGCCCGCCGCACACGAACCCCGCGGTGGGGGCCGCCCGGACTTCGGCGCGGCCCGGCACAGTGAAGCGGGGACCGTGGACGAGGAGTTGCGCACGGCCCTCGCGATCACGGACGCCCTCAGGGCCGAGCACCGCCGGCTCAAGCACGAACTGGCCGAGACCAACGGTGGTGTTCTCGCCCTCTACGTCCAACTAGAAGAGCGCGACGAACAGCTGCGCCAAGCGCACGGTTGCATGCTGAAGGAACTCGAAGACGCCCTGCGGCCCGCCCCGTTGAAAGTCGAGGGACTGGAACTCGGCGTCCACTACGAGCCCGCCGACCCGCACGCCCCCACCGGGGGCGACCTCTACGACTGGTTCCTTCTGCCGGACGGAACGCTCCACATCACCGTCGTGGACGCACTCGGCCACGGCGTGCGCAGCACCAGAACCGCCCTCGACGTCACCCACGCCGTCCGCACCCTCGCTCTTGAGGGGTACCCCCTGCAATCCATCCTGCGCCGCGCCCACGAACTGCTCATGCCGCTGGACCCGGGACTGATGGCAACCGTGCTCCTCGCCCGGATCGACCCCACCACCGGTGAGATGCAGCTGGCCAACGGAAGCCACCCGCCGGCCCTGCTGCTCCAGTCCGACGGCAGCGCCCGCTACCTGCAAGTGCCCGGGAGAGGGGTGGGCTTCCCGCTGCCGGGCAGCGAACGGACCCTGCGGGCCCGGCTTGACCCCGGGGATCTGTTCATCCTGTACACCGACGGACTGACCGAGAGCCGCAGAGACCCGGTCGAAGGGGAAGAGCGGCTCGTCGAAGCGGCGCGCAAACACACCGGGAAGCCGCTCGCCGACATCCCGGCCGCGATCGCCGCCGACATGCACACCGTCGTCCTCCACCCCGACGACACGCTCGCCCTGGCCATCCGCATCCCACAACCCAGGAGCGGGGCGCACCAATGAACCTTCGCCCCTGCCGTCCTCAGATGCATAATTGCCTGCTGGATATAATTGCCGGGCAGCGAGATTCTTCCTTGGGTGCCCCGCCGGTGGCCTCCCGCCGGGACGTGAGGATGATGGGCGCGGTGGACGAACACACCGCGCCATTCGGGTCCACCGGCGGCCGGACACGTTCACGTGAGGGAAGAAGGCCATGAACAGGCATTCGACAGGCTGGCTCGGTCGCGCGGAAAGCGCCCTCAGACAGGCACCCCCGACGGCCCTCCTGTCCACAACGCGCTCCCTGCTGGCCGATTGCGTACGGGCCCGGGATGTCACGCTCCTCCTGGCCGACTACGGCCTGACCGTCCTCCAGCCCGTGACGCACCTGCCCCACACCGGTGACGCGGCCAACGTCCGGGGCGGCAGCGCCGCGGGCCGCGCCTTCACCGCCGAAGCACCCGTCGTGGAGGTCACCGACAAACCGGGCATGGTGCTGGTGCACGTACCGATCACGGTACGAGGCGACCGGCTGGGCGTTCTCTCCATCCACCTCCCCGAGCCGTCGATCCAGGGCACGTCCGGCGTGCTGGAACTGGCCGCCTTCGCCACCGCCCTGGGACACGAGTTGCTGGTCGCGGACCGCGACACCGACCTCTACCTCCAGGCCCGCCGACGCAGGCGCCTCACGCTGGCCGCCGAAATGCAGTGGCAGCTCCTGCCCGGACGCGGTTTCGACGGCGACGCATTCACCCTCGGCGCCCACCTGGAGCCGGCCTACGCGGTAGGCGGTGACAACTTCGACTGGAGCGTCACCGACGACGCGCTCACCATCACGGTCACCGACGGCCAGGGACAAGGCATTGAGGCAGCCCTCCTCACCAACCTCACGGTCAACGCCCTGCGCAACGCCCGCCGCGCAGGCATCTCCCTCGAGGACCAGGCATGCCTCGCCGACCAGGCGGTCTACGGCGAATACGTGGGCAGGCTGTCGGCACCCACCCTCTTGCTGAGTATCGAATTGGCGACAGGCCACACCCACGTCGTGGACGCCGGATCTCCTCAACTGTTCCGCCTGCGCCGGGGCGTCGTGGAACGCGTTCACCTCGACGCTCAGCTGCCGCTCGGCATGTTCGAGGAGACCTTGTACCGCGCGGAACAGTTCACACTCGATCCCGGCGACCGTCTCATCATCGTGAGCAGCGGCGTCCACGCCGCCCAGAACGCCGGCAGCCATCCCTTCGGCACACAAGCGCTCCCAGAGACCATCGCTGCGGCTCGCGGTGGCTCGACCCATGAAACGGCGCGTGCTGTCGTGGACGGGCTGATGCAGTACCACGGCGGCGACGAACTGCCCACCGACGCGGCGGTCGTCTGCCTGGACTGGAGAGGGAAGCCGCCGTCAACGAACTGAACGCCCGGCCCGGCTCGTCAGCGCGCGTGCGAGTTCACGGCTCGAGGACCACATCTTCGGCCGCCGCCACGGCTTCGGAAAAGGCCCGTAGGCCCGCGAGAAGCGCCCCTCGCTGAGCTGCGGGCACCCCTCGGAGAACCCTCCTGATCGCCCCCAGGCGACGCTCGGACAGGACCTCCAGCATGTCCCGGCCCTGCGAAGTCAGCGTCAGTTCGATCTCGCGGCGGTTGGCCGAGGTACGCCGACGCTTCAGAAGACCTGCTGCCTCCAGCCTGTCGCACAGCCTGCTGGCGGCGGGGGGCGAGGCACCGATGCGTTCAGCCAGGCCCGTGAGATTGATGCCCGGGTGGCGATGGGCGACCGACAGAGCCTCCCGCTGGAGGTTGGACAGGCGCGGGACTGCCGTTTGAGTCGCCCTGTTCCAGGCCGTGATCAGATCCTCTGCGGCTTCAGACACCTGCTGGGCAACGCCATGCAGGGAATCGTCATCCGAAGACTCCGCGCTGTCCATCGGCCGTCTCTCCCACTGAGCAGGTGCACATCCCCTTCAGGAGCTCATTTCACTCGCCACCCGGCGCTCCCCGAACGGTGTCCACCTAATATGCTCTTGCTGAAGGATCTATTCCTGTTCACGTCATCTTCCACGTGCGCAGTTTCGAATCCGCCCTGTAGGACGTGCTGCCGGTGAAGCGGGGCGGCCTCCGCCTCGCCGAACACGCCTGCCCGTCCGTATGTCCCCCTCCGGACATCGCAAACGTACGCGCATCTCTCACGCACGGAAAAAAGAGAAACGGCCCGGACGTCCTTTGCGCCCGGGGTCGGCGCATACCCCTCACGGCCAGCGCTCGGGTCGCCGCATTCTCGGGTCGCGGCTGCGCAAAGGACCCCGGCTCATATCCAGAGACCCGGCCCCTGTCCGGCAGACAGAGGCGGGTCGCAGCCGGGGTCACCCTTCGGCCATGACTGGCTTCCGCGGCAGGCACAGGCCCCTGCCTGCCGGACAAGGATCCTTCTACCCGCAGTCCCACGCTCAACACCGGCTGCCTGGGCTGCTGATTGAGCTCGCGCGAGCCAGGAGAGGGAAGGTGCTTGTTCCTATCGGCACGTGGGTCGGACTCTACGAACATGCAACTCCGCAACGCCACGGCCTCCTCTGCGAGCGGGGGGTCAATTGCTTTCGGACCTCCGGTAGTTGGCTTGCCGTAGTGGCCTGCGGGCCGCGCCTATCTCTCGGCGTGCTGGGGGAGACTGAATGCGGCCAAAAGCTTTCGCGCAGCAGGGGATGGGGTTGAGTTACTTCTGTGTCGCGAGTTGTTTGAGGTCGACGGTCTGGTCGGCGGGGGGCTGCGGGGGATTGACGGGCTTGTTGTAGTCGGTGAAGAGGGTGGTCTCGGGGGAGGCGCCGGAGGTGGTGGCCTTGAGGATGAAGGGTTTGCCTTCGGTGGCGACGAACAGTGAGCGTTTTCAGCGTGGCCACTGATCGGGTGACGCCGATGAGGTCGAGGTGAGGGCCACAACGCACAAGGCCCCCGTGCCGTTGGGGGAGGTGTTCGAAGTCCCAACCCATCGGCACAGGAGCCCTGTTGGTTCCCTATCCTGCCGCACTCGACCTCCCGCATGCCCTCGTCGAGTGGGTCACGATGCTCATCGTCACCCGCGAGGGTGACCGGCGCTGCAAACTCCCGCCGCACCAGCGGGCGCTCGTCGCTCTGGTGTACCTGCGCCACCACGACACCCTTACCCGGCTCGCGTCCGGCTTCGGGATATCGGTCGGCACCGCCCACGCGTATGTCGCCGCCGTGACCGCCCTGCTCGCAGAACGGGCCCCGGGCCTGCTCAGAACGCTGCGCGAGCATGATCCGGAGTTCATCCTGCTGGACGGGACCCTTGTCGAGTGCGACCGCGTCGGCGACAGCCGGGCCGACTACTCGGCCAAGCACCGCCGGCACGGCGTGAACGTCCAGGTCGTCACCGACCCCGCCGGCGAGGTGCTGTGGATCTCGCCCGCGCTGCCGGGCCGCACCCACGACCTGACCGCCGCCCGCACCCACCGCATCATCCGGATCTGCGAACGTCAGGGCCTCCCGATCATCGCCGACCGCGCCTATCAGGGCGCCGGCCCCTGGGTCACCACAGGACTCAAACGGCCACCAGGCGGTGAACTCACACTCACCCAGCGCACCGTCAACCGGGCCCTGGCCGCGGCGCGAGCACCAGTCGAACGCGGCATGGCACGGCTGAAGTCCTGGCAGATCTTCCGCAGATCCCGCATCAGCCCCAACCGCATGACCGTCATCACCAAAGCCGTCCTCACCCTGGAGAGGCAACGCTGAAAACGCTCAGTGACTGGGTCTTGCCGTCCTTCTGCTTCGTCAGTTGCAGCGCCTTCTTGCCCTCGATGGTGGTGGAGTCGCCGCGGGACATTCCCTCACGCTCGGACTTGTCTTCGTCCATCGCCGCCAGCAGGCCCTGCTTGTCGCACAGCCCGGTCAGTTGGTCATCGTTGGCAGGCATCCGCACCCACTTGTCGGCGAGCTTCGGTACCGTCTTCTCTGCTTGCGGCTGCTGTTTGAGGCTGACTTGCCAGTAGGCGGTGTTGCCCTTGAGGTGCCTTTGCCGCGATCTGGTCGGCGCTCTGCCCCTTGAAGGCCTCGTCGTCGTCCCCGCCACAGGCGGTGGTTCCCGCCAGGCACAGGAACCCCAGGGTCGCCGCTGCTACAGACGTGCGTGTGCCGCGCATGCGCGAACACCCCTCCCGTTGATGGGCACCCGCGGGGGCGCCGCCTTCGATACGCGTGGTCCCAGCGGCCACCGTGCAGCGCCCGTTACCCCCGGAATCCACAAGATCACGCGGTGGCATTCGTTCCGTTTAGGGGGACCGGGCCGCCGTCGGCAGGTTGGGCATGGTGGTGCCGTTGATGGCCTGCCGTCCTGGCCTACCCGTAGGAGAGCGGCTCGCCTGTCCGCGCTCGCTGCGGTCGCCTGGGCTGCTCTCGCGGCTCCGTACTCCCGGTCGCCGGCTCGGCGTCGGCGGCCCGAACCCGGCACGGACGCGAGAGGCTTGACGTGCACATTTCTTTGTCATGCCGGTCCAGCCCGCTGGGAAGCGTGGTTTTCCGCTCTCGCCCCTGGAGTGTGTTCGTCACGGCGCACCGTATGGGGAGGGCAGGGGCCCTGGGGGCGTGCTCCGCAGGCCAAGCCGTGCCCGTGAATATGAGCGGTGCACGAGTCGGGACACAGGCAGCGTCGGGCCGCCTCCCCGAGGTGCACCCCGGTGGTACGGGCCCATTTTGCGGGGCATGCTGAGAAGCGTCCCCCTTCGGGGACAACCGCCGTGCGAAAGGGAAACTCCAGGATGATCCAGAGCACGGACATACGTGAGTGGCGCACTCACGACGTCGTTGACGCGGGCGGCCACAAGATCGGCACGCTGGAGGCCGTCTACGTGGACACCAGCACCGATGAGCCCGCTATGGCCACCGTCCAGGTGGGTCTGCCCACCCGCCGCCATCTGGTCTTCGTCCCGCTGAACGGCGCGGTCGTCGGGCCGGGCTACGTGAAGGTCGACTACGAGCGGTCGCTGGTGAAGAAGTGCCCCTCGCTCGGCACGGACGACGTGCTGCCTGCGGAGGACGAGGCGGCGGTGTTCGCGCATTACGGCCTGCCCTACCAGCCCGGAGCGAACGGCGAACGGCAGCTCGCCCGCCGCTGACCGGCCCCATCGAGGAGGTATCCAGTCGTGACGTTCTTCCTGCTCCTCGTCATCGCGGCGATCGTGCTCGGCATCATCGGCGTCGTCGCCAAGGGGCTCTTCTATCTGCTCATCATCGGGATCGTGGTGTTCGTCGCCGCCCTGGCGTACCTGGCCCTGCGTATCCGACGCTCGGGTCGGCACCGGCCGACGCGTTGAGAGGTGCGGACCGCTGAGCACCAGGTCGTCCGATGCCGCGCGTCCCCTGTCCCACGCCATGACGGCCTCGGGTAGCGAGCGCACCACTCCGTTCCCAGTGGGTGCCGTGGCGGCCTGGGGTCACAGGCGGGGGAGCGAAGAGGCGTCCGGTTACGGCTACAGACGTGTGGGGCGGCGCGCAGAACCCCGGGTCCGACCGGACTCGGGGTCCCGTGGACCGCCACACGTTCCTAACGGGGTGCCTCACGGGGGCCCATGGCAGTCGGCTTGCCCGCTACAGTCCGCGGGCCGGCCCCGCGTGACCTGAACACCTTGCCCACCTTGGGCGTTGCTCGCTACCGCGCGCTCAGCGTGTGGGTCTGGGGTGGCTGCGGGCGAGGATCGTCCATTCCTCGTCCGGCCGCCCGGGAACGAGACGGCCTTCAGCCTCCCACTGCTCGGCAAGCGCGGAGAAGATCGGTTCCAACGCGAGGCAGGAAACCGTTCCGCCGCTGCGCTGTAGACCGATGACAGCCGCGAACCCTGGAGTGGTGGTCACCCCCGGCTCAACGCGGTGTTGAGGCCTGGGCCAGCCGTGTGCCGGGCCGGGGCAGTCGACCGCGGCGCGGGGCCTTTCGGTGCCGGTGAGCAGGCGTCGTCGAGCATGCCCGTGCGGAGCTTGGCCAGGATGCGCGAAACCAGTCGCGAGACCTGCATCTGCGAGACTCCGAGTTCCGTGCCGATCTGCGCCTGGGTCAATTCCAGCCCGAACCTCATACTCACGATGTGACGCTCGCGCTCAGTCAGCTCCTCCAGCAGCAGACCCAGCGTCTGAAGGTTCTCGACCTTCTCCATGCCCGGGTCTTCTTCGCCGAGGATGTCAGCCAGCGCCCGGCTCTTGTCGCCAGAGGCTTGAACTGCGGCACCCGGACCAGTGGGCGTGTCGAGAGAGCTTGCGGTGAAACCATTTGCGGCGATCAGTGCCTCGACCACTCTCTCCTCGCTCAGCTCCAAGTGCGCGGCGAGCTCCTTGACGCTGGGGTCGCGGTCAAGTGTCACGGCGAGGTGCTCCTTGCACCTGGCGATGTCTACGCGGAGTTCTTGCAGCCGACGCGGGACGTGCACGGCCCACGCCGTGTCGCGGAAGAACCGCTTGATCTCACCGACGATGTACGGCACCGCGAAGGCGGAGAATTCGATCTCACGTGACAGGTCGAAGCGGTCGATCGACTTGATCAGACCGATCGTCCCTACCTGGATCACATCCTCCATGTCGCCGCCGCCGCGGTTACGGAACCGGTTTGCGGCGTAGCGGACGAGAGTCAGGTTCATCTCGATCAGGGTGTTGCGGACGTACTGGTGTTCACGGGAGCCCTCCTCCACCTTCCGGAGCCCCTCGAAGAACAACTTGGACAGTTCCCGGGCATCCCGGGGGGCGATCGCCCCGGCGTCCTCGATCCAGGGCATCTCCGCCCAGGCAGAAATGCCGGTCCTCGCCGCTGTGTTGACCCTCGTTGTTTGGCTCATCCGCTCAGGTCTCGCCACCGCTGTCATCAGGAAGTCACTCCCCAATCGTCAACACCCGGAAACAGTTGTCTCCCAGCAAACTTTCGCATCATACATCTGACGCCCAGTGGATTGGACGAGATCGGATGAGCCCCTGTCCCGTGCGAGTGCCCTCACGCGACCCACCCGGTTCAGTGCCGTCCGGCCGGCCAGCAGGGCGCACTGGATCGTCTAACAGCACGCTCCGCGCAGGCGGGGCCCGCGAACTTGAGGGGCCGGCCTGGCGTTCAAGCCCACAACGAAGCCGCTCTGGCCAACGGCAATTGACGTGCTGTGCTCACTGTGTGGACCCGCTTTTGGTCAGTCCGGCGGTCAGTCCCGGGCAACATCAGCGACCCGTCCATATCGCCTCGTGAACGCCGAGTCTGTCCAGCTCGAAGGGGTGGTCGGTGAGCGTCAACCCGTGCCGGTGCCCGACCGGTTTCATCCACGCGCCTCCGGGCAGGCCTGTCCGGCTTCCTGCCGGGGGCCGCCGCGGTGCCTGCACCGCGGCGGCCACGTCTTCGCCACCGGCGCGCTCGCACTTCTCGCCTCAGTCCTGAGCGGGCCGCCGCCTCCGACCCCGCTCAGCCCACGCCGCACCTGCCGGCGAGCACCATCCCGCGACGCAACCGCGCACCGCGGCCCTGCCCCGCGCGGAACCCGCTGAGATCGTCATCCCAACGATCGGCCTGCGCACACGCGTCGACAAAGTCACCAGGGCGACCGACGGCTCCGTCTCCCTGCCAGCAGACCCGGACCACGCCGGCTGTTACACCGGATCCGTCACGCCCGGCGAGAACGGCAACGCCATCACCGTCGGCCATGTGGACTCCCACTCCGGGCCCGCCGCCTTCTACGACCTTGGAGCCCTGCGCAAGGGGTCCCGCATCATCGTCACCCGACACGACGGAAGCACTGCCCATTTCAACGTCACCGGCCTGGACGTGTGGGCCAAGGATGCCTTCCCATCCGAACGCGTCTACGGCCTGACGACCACTCCGGTCCTGACCCTGATCACATGCACCGGCTGGGACAGCACGCACCAGACCTACCGCTCCAACCTCGTCGTCACCGCAGACTCACGCCGCCACCGAAGAAGCGAAGCGGGGCTTTCCCCTCGTCCACACGAACGGCGCCTCGACACCCCGTCCGCAGCACTGCGCCTCTTCTCTACCCCGGAACCTGAGAAATCTGGAGATTGCTCTTGTCCGCAGTTGGTATCCGTGTCCTGCCGGTGGTCAGGGCCGTGGCTGCGAGAGTGGCAGCAAGGAATTCCGAGGTGATGGAGACAAGTCCCAGCTGTTCGCTCCAGTTCCCGACGTCATCCCCGATCTGTGGGAGGGCCGTGAGCCTGGAGGCGAGGTAGGCGAGGACGGCCATCACCGTCACCACCCCTACGGCAGTCCAAAGCACCGCTGTGTCATGGCGGAGAAGGACCACGGCCAGGTACCAGAGGCGGGTTGCCGCTGGGCGGGTCAGGGGTCCTCGGGGGTGGGGGCGGGTTTCTGGCACGGCACGCGTGCCCTTCTGTCTCTGCTCCGCCGCACGGCTGAACTCGTCTTTCTGCCGTTGCCCTCTTGAGTGGGGAGGCTTGAGACTGACCTGGGAGCCGGGTCTTCGCCTGGTTTGCGATCAGACGACTGAGGAGAGGTTCCCCCTTCGCTGCGGGTGCCCACGCTCGGCGCCGCGAGGACGAAGGGCTGGCAGCATGGGGTCGGCGGACGATCAAGCGTCGGTGCGCAATGTCGCTGGAGGAGTACGGGACCTGCTGCGTGACACTGGCGCACACGCGGACAACAAGTGGCGCCGCGGCCTGCGTCAGGGCAGGCAGAGCAACGTGCTATTCGGGGTGGCACTGCGTGCCGCGGAACGGCGGGGGCTGGCATGGGTTGACCGAGCTCGAGGAGTCCGTGCTGGACATCCTCGGCGCGGTGATGACCGACCAGGAAATCGCCGTGGCGGGTTCGGAGTACCGGGCGGCGGTGAGAGACCTGGGCGGCGAGGTGTCGTTGTTGCCGCCCGTGGGGACGGCCAAGCCGGTGGCCGAGGAGTTCGGGCTCACCGATCTGATGGCGCACCTGCCCGCGATGCGTGAGGAGAACTCGGGCCGGGCGAACTGTGCGCAGGTCGGCCTTGCCGCGGTGGCGGCGGGCCAGCCGGTCGACAACACCGCCTTCACCGTGGCCCTGGGCGATGTCGGATTCGGCGCCACTGCGTTGACCGGCCCACCGCCGGCCGACCCCGACCGGCTCAATCCGACCTACAAGGCGCAGTTCCAGTTCGAGAGCTTCACGTGCAGTCGCGCGGTCGGTGACCAGTGGGGTGGCTGGGACGAGATCTTCTTCACGGCCGCCGCGCGGTCGGACAAGACCACCGGTGGTACCTACCGGTCGGAGGAGTTCGGTGCGGTCGTGGAGGGCCACACCCGCTCGTTCCGCGCGGACAGGAAGTTGGTCTTCGACGGCCCCGCCGCGGAGTTCGTGGTCATCCTCGTCCAGGTGTGGGAAGCCGACCAGAGCCCCTCCGACTGGTACGACAAGCTCTTCATGGCCTTGGAGGCGTGGCTGAAACGACCCATCTGGGTCGAACTCACTCTGACCATCCTCAAAGGAATCACCGGCGTCGGCGGCCAGATCATCGATGCGGTCGAAACGGTCCTCCAGATCTTCATCAGCCTCAAAGAGGTACTCAGGGGCCTGTTCCAGAACGGTGACGACCTGTCCTGCGAGCGAATGTTCCTCTTCGACCGCCATGCCTTGGGTACGCTGCACAGCCGTAAGGACACCGTCTGGGAGTTCAACGGCGACGGCCATCACAGCCTGCGGGTCAAGTACACCGGCGACCGGCCGGTCTTCCCTACCGGGGCCTTGGAGTACGTCACCTGGGACCCCGGCCTCTCCATCTGGAGCGCCCCGGTCACACTCGGTTGGGAAAGCGCGGCACCGCCAGCTCTGTGCTCGTTCCAAGGCAAGCTCCACTGCATGTACATTCGTCCCGGCGACCGCGCGGTGATGTGGAGTGTGCTGGAGGACGGCGACTGGCGGGTACCCGTCCAGGTGAGGAACGGCTGGAAGAGCGACTACAGGCCCGCCCTAGCCGAGTACTGGGGAATGCTGCACGCTGTCCACGTCGCGCTGGATGGTTTTTTGGTCGTCAGCCGCCTCAACGGCGACAGCTGGACCGCCGTCGACCGGCCGATCAACATCTCCAGTGACGCGCCCTGCCTGGTGCGCGCGTTCGACCAACTGCATTGCATATACAGGTCCGCCTTCACTGGCGATCCCCGAGATCTCTATTACCTGACCTATGACTACCCCTCCGGGAAATGGCTGCCCCACGCGAAGGAGATCCGCAGCGTCTTCACCAACGACCAGGTGGGGGCGGCCGGACAGACATACCTAGATCACATGGTCGTAGCCTTCCATGACAGGAACCAGAATGGTGCGCTCCGCCTGATGCACAGAAGCACAACCGAGACGGAATTCTTCGTCGAAGCCCCGCCGGGCTGGAGCACTGCGGACGATCCCGGACTCGCATCAGCCCCGGATGGCATCTGGATGGCGGTCCGCGGAGACGACGGGAGGATCGTCGCCGTGCGGACCACCAAACGGGACCACTACTACGACAAGCACGACGCCACCCACGAGCCCGTCATGCCCGGCCAGCCCGCCCTCGCCAACCACAGCGGCGTGATGCACCCGATGTACCGCCGCTGACCACTACCTCCGGCCCACTGCTGGCCCTCCTGGCCGGTCAGCCTGCGGACCCTGAGCGGCTCTGCCATCGCGCCGTCCCGAACTGAACGTCTCACGACATCCAACCGGCCAGGGGGCCGCCAGCGCCAAACCGGTGAACCTATGCGGCCAGAGCATTAGCCTCGCGCTTTCATGAAGCGGGCTGTCCGACGGGTGGTCAGGTAAGCGAAAAGTGCCCCTGACCAGCAAGAATGAGGATTGTCGAGGTCCTTGTTCCTGCCACCGCCGGAGGCACTTCCCAGGTGAAGAAGCGTATCGGGTCCTATCCACGCGTCCGCATTGAGGGCGGCGGTCATGCGGTGGTGTCCCAGGCTGGGGCCGTGCTGCTGGTCGAAACCGTCCGCAAGGCCGGGCTGGACCAGGCGATGTCGACGGCGCTGACGCCGTGGCGGCGCCCGCGGGCGGTGCACGATCCGGGCAAGGTCCTGCTGGACGTGGCCCTCGCGGTCGCGTTGGGCGGGTACTGCCTCGCGGATGTCGGGATGCTGCGGGCCGAGCCGGCCGTGTTCGGGCCGGTGGCCTCCGACCCGACGGTCTCCCGCCTCATCGACACCCTCGCCGCCGCTGGGCCGAAGGCCCTTCACGCGATACGGGCCGCGCGGGCCCAAGCCCGCGAACACGTCTGGAACGTGGCCAGAAACGCGGCCCCGGATGCCGCAGGGCAGGTGATCGTGGACCTGGACGGTGTGCTCGTGCTGGCCCACTCCGAGAAGCAGGACGCCACCGCGACCTGGAAGAAGACCTTCGGACACCATCCCCTGATGGCCTTCGTCGATCACGGAAGCAGTGGCAGCGGGGAGCCGGTGGCCGGCCTGCTCAGGCCGTGCAACGCAGGCAGCAACACCGCCGCTGACCACATCACCACGGCCCAACTCGCCCTGGCCCAACTGCCAAAGAAATACCGGCGTGGACGCCAGACGCTGATCCGCACCGACTCCGGCGGCGGCACTCACGAGTTCACAGCCTGGCTCGCGCAGCGGGGAAGGTGGCTGTCTTACTCGGTCGGCATGCCCATCACCCACGCCATCCACGAGGCCGTGCTCAAGGTCCCGCCCGCCGCGTGGACGGTGGCCGTCGAGCCGGGCGGCGAGATCCGCGACGGCGCCTGGGTCGCCGAACTTACCGGCGATGTCCTGGGGGGCTGGCCCAAGGGGATGCGGCTGATCGTCCGCAAGGAACGACCGCACCCCGGAGCCCAGTTGCGCTTCACCGACGCCGACGGACTGCGGCTCACCGCGTTCGCCACGAACACCACCGGTGTCCCGATTGCCGCGCTCGAACTGCGGCACCGCCAGCGCGCACGGGCTGAGGACCGTATCCGTGCCGCCCGCGCCACCGGCCTGCGCAACCTGCCCCTGCACGACACCGCGCAGAACCAGATCTGGCTGGAGATCGTCCAGCTCGCACTCGATCTCCTCGCGTGGATGCCCATGCTCGCCTTGACCGGAAAAACCCGAGGTGGGAGCCCCGCCGCCTCCGGCTCCGCCTCTTCTCAGCCGCCGCCCAGCTCGTCACGACCGCCCGCTGCCGGCACCTGAGATTCGCCCGCCACTGGCCCTGGACCGACGTGATCACCGACGCCCTGGCACGGCTCGAAGCTCTCCCCAGCCCCGGCTGACCAGCACTTTCCCGTCCCTGCAAGCAGCACCACCCCGACCGGAGCCGTGGAACCCGGCGCCCACCCGACGCGACAGCCGGGCCATCGGCCTGACCACCAACAGCCCGAACAACCGAAACGGTCCGCCGGTAGGAACCGACGGACCGTCACGAAAGATCGAGGCTAGATAGACAAAACGTCACTGTGCCAGGCCTCGCCCGGCCTTCCCGCCCTCGGTGGCCCGGCAGCGGTAGGACTCGGCGCCTCTCTGGATCAACGTGCAGCGGGACGTGATCCGGACGGCGATGGCCGTGCGGCGCCTCTGGGCGGCGAAGACCTTGTCCCATTCCACTTCCGCGAAGGGCGAACGGGTCGCCACCGCGGACGCTTGGATAGCCGAACGCTTCCAGGCAGGGAACCTCGACCTTGCTGCAATGGGTGATCAGGGAGAACGGACGTCGCGCGGCTTCGGCGCTGACTCTGTCGGCACAGGACAGTGGGCGGCGCGCGGGCCCTCTTCTTCTGGGTGTCGTGCCTGCCAGTAGGGGTTGTCGTGGGGGAGGGTGCCGCTGACGCGCCCGTACATGCCGAAGGTCATCAGCATGATCCCGACAATGAAGCTGAACAGAACATTCTGGAGGTGGAATGCCAGGATGTTGAAGCGGCTGTCCAGAACCGCGAGGCTTACGAACCCGGCGAGCAGGAACGCAATCCCGGTGGACATGTTGATGGTGGACGCTGTGTTGCCGCCCCGGACCGCGCCGGCCAGCAGCAGGGCGCCGACCGCGATGGACACGGCGCTGAGCGCGCCGTTGCTGTTCAGGCCCAAGACCGTGTTGGCGCCCGTACTGAAGAAGCCGATCTGGTCGATGAGCCCGAGGATGCCGAACGTGACCAGGAACAGGGCTGCGGCCCCGGCGCCGACGCGGTAGAAGCGGCTCAGGCGGTGGTCGACGGGAAGGTGCTCATCCAGCACCACGTGCCGCCGAAGTCTCAGATGCGTACTGCGGATCGTAGCCATGTCCCTGGCTCCTTCGTCCCCGCGGGTGCCGAATCGGAATATCCCAGCCGCAATATCCAGCCCGGAGCGGTGGGGTGAGCGAGCCAGGCCGCTGCCGTAAACGGTCCCGCACTCACGGATGCGGCAGCGCGCCCCGCTCAAACTGGTATTCGTTGCCGCGCGCAGCTTCGCTTGGTGCAAGACGCTCGGTTTTTCGGGTGGATTCCTACTGCGCCGACCCGGGCCCACCTGCCACCCGGAACTGATGCTGTCCCGTTCCCCGGTCGACAACTGCGCCGGGTAGTGGCAGATAATGAGGGTGTGCGTAATACGCACCGGGTTTTCTGGTCTGGATGAGGAGCGCCCCCATGGCGTGGCCCCCGGACGGCTGGACCCGGCCGCGGATGCGCCCCGGCCCCCGGGCTGGGCAGGTGTAACGGGCTGCGGCCCGCCTTTCCCCTCCGAAGGGAAGAATCCAGTGACTGCCACTCGTAAGCCTCGCGTCGCCATCTGGGCAGCGGCGCTCACTCTTCCACTCTCCGTCGCGCTCCTGGCCCCGGCAGCCCACGCCGCGGACACGGCCACGCAGCCGTTCGGACCCGCGTGCTCGTCCGTACCCAAGCAGGGCGCGGGCAGCCTGGCCGGTATGGCCAAGGACCCGGTGGCAACGGCCGCCTCCCACAACCCCGCGCTCTCCACTTTGGTGACCGCGCTCAAGAAGGCGGGGCTCGTCGACACCCTGAACAACGCGAAGAACATCACCGTGTTCGCGCCGGACAACGCCGCGTTCGCTAAGGTCCCCAAGGCCACCCTGGACAAGGTCCTGGCCAATAAGGCAGAACTGACCAAAATCCTCACGTACCACGTGGTGGGTGAGAAGCTCGCTCCAAAGCAGTTGAACAACGGCTCGTTCACCACCCTGGAGACGGGCAAACTCACCACGTCCGGGTCGGGTACGACCTACAAGGTCAACAAGACCGCCAACGTGGTCTGCGGCAACGTGTCCACCGCGAACGCCACCGTCTACATCATCGACTCCCTGCTCATGCCCCCCGGGATGATGACGAGCAAGTAACCCACAGGCCCGCAGGCCGCGTTGATCCGCCGTAGGGGGCGAATCGCACTCTGGCCGCAGAGCGCGGCCTGCGGCCCCGGGAGACTTGATCAGCCTCGCACACGCGCGAACCGAGGAGCTGGCCCGTTACGCCCAGGAGGCAGGAAGCGTTCCAGACGGGACACCGGAACGGCTCCTGTCTGGGATGGACCGCGCGCTGGTCAGCGTTCCTCTTGGAGCAGGCTGAGCTGCTGGGTCAGGGTGTCGACGCTCGGGAAGGTGGCGCCGAGCAGGGTGACATGTTTCCAGGACAGAGTGCCGTCAGGGGCGATGAGGAAGACGGACCGGCGCAGTCCGATTCCTGGGGCGGTGATGCCGTAGGAGCGGGCCACCACGCGTTCGGTATCGGCTAGTAGCGGCATGGCGAGCTGGTGTTTACGGGCGAAGGTCTCGTGGCTGTCCAGCGACTGTGGGCTGATGGCCCAGACGTCCGCGCCGCATTGGGCGAATGCTTCCAGCCCGCTGGAGTAGGAACAGAGCTGCCGGGTGCACACCGGGGTGTCGTCGCCAGGGTAGAAGGCGAGAACCAGGGGGCGGTTGCGTTCCGCGCGCAACCAGTACTCACCCCGCACGAAGGAGCCCTCCGTGAGGATGCCTCCGGGGAGGGCGAAGTCCGGCGGCGGCTGTCCCGGGGCGGGAACTGATGCCATGGTCGGTCCTCCTGAAAGACGTGTGGATGGCGCGACGGGGCAGGCCGCGGTGCGGCCTGCCCCGAGTCGTTTCTCGACAACGCTGGCGCAGAGGCTACTTGGGCATGAGGACGGAGTCGATGATGTAGACGGTGGCGTTGGCGGTCGGCACGTTGCCGCAGACGACGTTGGCGCTGTCGTTGACCTTGTACGCGGTGCCCGAGCCCGACGTGGTGACCTTCCCCTTCTCCAGGGTGTCGAAGGAGCCGTTCTCCAGCTGCTGGGGGGTGAGCTTCTGGCCGACCACGTGGTAGGTGAGGATCTTGGTGAGGGTGGCCTTGTCGTTGAGGACCTTGTCCAGATCGGCCTTCGGGATCTTCGCGAAGGCGTCGTTGGTGGGGGCGAACACGGTGATGTTCTGGGCGTTGTTGAGGGTGTCGACCAGGCCTGCCTTCTTGACCGCGGCGACCAGGGTGGACAGTGCCGGGTTGTGGGAGGCGGCGGTGGCGACCGGGTCCTTGGCCATGCCGTCGAACGAACCCGCACCGTCCTTGGGCACAGAGGCGCACGCCGAGCCGAACGGCTTGTCCGTCATCGACGAGTCGCCCGCGGCGGAGGACTGCGAGGCCGACGGCGGGGTGGCGACCTCCGACGAGGAGGCGCTGTCCTTCTTGCTGCTGTCGCCGCCACAGGCGCTGAGCGCGAAGGGCAGGACGGCGGCGGCGGAGACGGCAATCGCGGTGCGGCGGAAATGGAGGGCGTTCATGAGAGCTCCTAAGAGATAGATGAGATAGATGAGGCAGACCGTGCGGACGCGGCAGGTTGCTGCGCACGGCAGATGCAAAGGGTCACTGCGACAGGGATGAGTCAGTCCACGGTGACCACCACCGAGTGCCATCCGCTGGCGCCGTCCGGGATGGTGGGTGTGCGCCGGTCGGTCTGCGTCTGACCGGTGCGGTCAGTGGCGCGGACGGTCAGGGTGTGTCCGCCGGAGGTTGCCTTCCAGGGCAGGGACCACTGGCGCCAGGTGTCCTTGGTGTCTTCGGCGGCGAGGTCGGCCTGCATCCACGGGCCGTCGTCCACGCGTAACTCGACCCGGTCGATGCCGCGGTGCTGGGCCCACGCGACTCCGGCGATCATGACCGTGCCGGGCTTGGGGCGGGCGAACGGCTTCGGGGTGTCGATGCGCGACTCGGTCTTGATCGGCGCTTTACGGGCCCAGGAGCGCTTGACCCAGTACGAGTCGTAGGAGTCGAACGTGGTCAGTTCCAGGTCCTGGATCCATTTGCACGCCGAGACATAGCCGTAGAGCCCCGGTACCACCATGCGGACGGGAAAACCGTGCACGAAGGGGAGGGGTTCGCCGTTCATTCCGAGGGCGAGGAGCGCGGCACGGCCGTCCATGATGTCCTCGACCGGCGTGCCGATCGTCATGCCGTCCACCGAGCGAGCCACCAGCTGGTCCGCCGAGCCGCCTCGTGACGGCGGCTTCACTCCGGCCTCTTTGAGCAGGTCGGCAAGCGGAACCCCGATCCAGCGTGCGGTGCCAACGTACGGGCCGCCGACCTCGTTGGAGACGCAGGTCAACGTGATGTCCCGCTCGACGAGCTGACGCTGCAACAGATCCTGGAATGTGAGGGACAGGGGGCGGGTGACGCCTTTGCCATGGACTTTCATGCGCCACGTCGTGGCATCCACTTTGGGGATCACCAAAGCGGTGTCGACCCGGTAGAAGTCACTGTTGGGTGTCACGAACGGGCTGATTCCGGGGGTGTGCAGCACAGCTCCCGCAGGGATGGGAGCGGCCGGTGATGCGGGACGCGGCAGGATGACCTTGCCGCGGGAGGCGACAGCGTCCTGGCCACGGGAACCGTTCAGCGAGCGGCCCAGCAGCCCTGCCCCGGCCGAGGCGGCGGCAGCGGCACTCGCCGCGATGACAAACCCCCGACGGTCCCAACCGGCTGGCTCACGGCCATCGATGCCGTCACCAACTGCTGCCGAGGCAGCAGGCAATGAGGCGAGACGGCCCATGAGGAAGTAGAGCAGGGCAGCCGCCACCAGGGCACCGATCACTGAGGGAAGGGCGTCGGCCGCACTGGTGGAGTCGGCCCGGCCGGTGGCCGCGAGCGCGCCCACCACTCCGAAAGCAAGCACGCCTGCGGCGCCGACACGGCGGTAGCGCAGGGCCACGACACCCAGCGCCAGGGCGAGCAGACCGAGTACGACGAGAATGCCCAGTTGCAGGACGAACTTGTCGTTGGTGCCGAAGTGCTGGATCGCCCAGTCCTTCACCGCGGGCGGTGTCCGGTCGATCGCTGCTCCCCCGACTGCGATGACCGGGCCGGCCTCGGGACGCACCGCGGCCGACACCAGCTCCGCGACCGCCAGCGCAGCGAGCCCGGCGAGCAGACCGGACACAGCCGCCAGCGGGAGGCGGACCCCTCTGCTCAGAATTTTCATCACGGCTCCTATTCGGAGCCGGTGGGTAGCCGGATTGGTCATTCATCCCAACGCGTTGCCGCACGTCCTGGGCTGACATAGCAACAGTCATCGGGCGAGTGCTGCTGAAGACTCGTTCCCCGACTATGCGCGAGGTGTCCAAGCGTCAGTGCGCCGTGCCGCACGAGCTGTTCGGGTTCGACCCCTGTGCGGCAGCGGCACGTTTCCGCCAGTGCCGGTAACCGCGGCCGCAGTGAGGGCCGCCCCCTTCCTGGCGGGTATCGGATGCCGGGCTCCATCGACGCGATGACAGAAGCCGTCATCCCTCCTGCACGGGGTCCGGCGCCGCAAGCACCACGCACGTTGCCGCTCAAACACCCGTTACTGGCTGTGCGTGAAGTGACCGCTTTCCTCGCTTCGTCTCCTCCTGTCCAGTGCCAATCCGACGCGCCGGCGGCCACGAATCACAGGTGACCCCATGGTGCGCGAGGTGATGGCGATGACTGATCAGGAGTTCGATGCTCTGATGGCGCAGGCACGATCAGAGGCCCGGAAAATCAGCTTCCCTGTGCCGCCCCCCGAAGACCCCGACTACGCACACCGGAGCCAGCATGCCGAGTTCGGGGCCGCTGCCCACTGACGCCCCAGGCAACCACCCGCCAAGAGGCGGCCGGACCGTAGACCTGGCCGCCTCCACGCTTGCTCGCGGGCGATCGAGTGCCCGGAAGAGCCATGGCGACGGTCCCCCACCCCACTGCCGTATACGAGCACCCCCGGGCCCCTGTATGTGGTGGGGCCTGTGTCTGCCGGTGTGCGACGCCCCGGCAGCAGCGGTGTCCACCGTGATCGCCTCGGTGGTGATGTCCTTCCTCGTCACCCGTGGCAGAGGCGAGGGAACTCCTTGAGCGGCGCATGTCGGGCGGCCCGACTACAGCGCATACGTGGCCCACACCAGCGGGTTCCTCCCGCTGGCCCCGCACCGCCGGGCCCGGCGACCATCCCTCTGATCCAGCCCGATCAGCAGAACGTGTTGACCTGGGCGTTCTCCTTGGCCGCAGGGTCGCGAGGCCTCCCGCTCAACCGTGCTGAGGCGGTCCTGGCGTTCACCGCAATCGGCCTCGCCGGCCGCCTCCTTGCCGACAGCCTGCCGCCCATCGCTGTGGGCGGCCGAACGGGCCGACCCACCCGTGCCCTACAGGGACACGAAAACGGACAGCGCCTGAGAGTCATGCACCGGAAGCTCCGGGGTGAACCGCACTCCCGAGACAGTCACTCCGCCGGGCTTTCAGGTGGTGGCGAAGCTCATCAGCACGAGCGGGCCGGACGTCGGCGCAGGTGAGCCGCCGGCGGGTTCCACGGTGATGCCCATCCCCGACGCCCGGTTGACCGGACCCGCTAGCAGGACTGCTTCAGTGGTCCGGGACGGAGTCAGCAGACCCGCCGGGCGCATGGTGCCCGCATCGTTGAGCCAGAGTTGGTAGACCTTGCCGTCCGGCGGGTGGGGCAGCCCGGAGGCGACGAACACGGCCTGGTTCCTGCTGTGGGCGACCACGAGTGTGCCGGTCGCGCCGTCCTTCAACGTGCCGGTGGTGGCCTTCGCATCCGGGGCTGCGAGGACCTGTGCCAGCTGCTCGGACTGTTGTTGCGCCGCACGTGCCTGCTGCTGCGCGTCGTCGGCCCGCTGGTGCTGCCAGACCGCGATGCCGCCCAGGCCGGCCGCTGCTGCCAGGCACGCGGCCAGCGCGAAGCGCGACCAGCGTCCCGGGCGGAACCGGCGGCCCGTCGTCCTTGCCGGGGCCGGCGTCTGCGGGGGGTCCTGACGGACCGCCGCGATCCGCCGCAGTACCGCATCCTTCAATTCGAGGGGTGGGACAACCGAGACAGCAAGTCCCAGCTTGCCTGCGGTGGCCGCGAGTTCGCGCACCTCCTGAACACAGGCATCACACGCTCTCAGATGCCGCTCGAATGTCGCGTGCTCCTCATCTGACAGCGCATGCAGCGCGTACGCGCCAGTGAGCGTGTGCAGTTCGGCGGTGTTCATGCGGCCACCCCCAGGCAGTCGCGCAGCCGGATCAGTCCGTCGCGCAGTCGGGTTTTGACCGTGCCCGGCGGCACGGCCAGCAATTCGGAGACTTCCCGGTAAGTCAGTCCCCGGTAGTAAGCCAGCGTCACCGACTGGCGTTGCAGCTCCGTCAGGGTGCGCATGCAGCGCCGCACCTGCTGGCGTTCAAGCCGCGCCTCGACTTGTCCGTCACTTCGTCGAAGGTGGGGGTCTGTTCCAATAGCGCCGCCTTGTGCTCGCGCTCACTGGCCGCCTACGCCGAGCGGACCCGGTCCACCGCCCTGCGGTGGGCCAGCGTGAGGACCCAGTTCATAACCCCGCCCCGTTCCGGCTGGTAGCGGGCCGCAGTGCGCCACACATCGATCAGCGCCTCTTGAGCCACCTCCTCGGACTGGGCCGGATCACGCACCACGGTGCGCACCAGCCCCAGTACGGGACCCCCCACCGCGTCGTAGAGGGAACTGAATGACTGCTGGTCGCCCTGGGCCACGCGACCCAGCAGTTCGGGCAGGTCGGCCAGCGGAAGGGACGCCGCTGATGTGCGCCATTTCTTTCACGCGGTGATTCTCCTGAGCATTGGTGCCTGCAGGGGTAATTCGAAGCCGGCGTGCTCACGGATTGCTCCTGTTTGCGGCCGTGCGGTAGCCCTGGCACAGGCCAGGCCAACTTTGATCACCGCTGGCCCGCCACATGCTGGCGCAGCGGTCATGGCCCCCGATACGCCCGGCACGGCAATGACGGACGCCGATCAACGTGTTCGTATACTCGGCGGGACGAAACCCTTGTTCTTCAGCCCCGTCATGAAGCAGACCGCGGACGCCGCAACCGCCGTGACACGCAAAAAAGTTGGCGAAGCCGCGCAGGTGGACGGACGTCGACCGGTGCTATTGGACGGTGACGACGACGGAGTGCCAGCCGCTCGCGCCGTCGGGAATGGTAGGGGTGCGTTTCTCCGTCTGGACGGTGCCGGTGCGGTCGGTGGCGCGGACGGTGAGGGTGTGGCTGCCGGAGGTGGTGGCTTTCCAGGGAAAGGACCACTGGCGCCACGTGTCGGTGGTGTCCTGTGCGGCCAGGTCCGCCTGTTGCCACGGTCCGTCGTCGACGCGGACTTCGACCCGGTCGATGCCGCGGTGCTGCGCCCAGGCGACACCGGCGACCATCACCGTCCCCTGCGCCGGGCGGGCGAACGGCTTGGGAGTGTCGATCCTCGATTCCGTTTTGATCGGCCCCCGACGCGCCCAACTGCGCTTCACCCAGTACGAGTCGTAGGCATCGAAGGTTGTCAGCTCAATGTCCTCGATCCACTTGCACGCCGATACGTAACCGAACAGGCCGGGAACGAGCATGCGGACAGGGAAGCCGTGCTCAAAGGGCAGCGGCTGCCCGTTCATACCGACCGCGAGCACCGCGTCCCGTCCGTCCATGACGTCCTCGACCGGGCTGCCGATCGTCATCCCGTCCACCGACCTGGCCACCAGCTGATCGGCCGGTCCGCCCTTCGACGGCGGCTGAACCCCCGCCTCCCGAAGAAGATCGGCGAGCCGCACACCGATCCAGCGGGCGTTGCCGACGTAGGGGCCGCCGACCTCGTTCGAGACGCAGGCCAATGTGATGTCCCGCTCGATCAGTTCCCCGGCACGGCCCTTGATCAGGTCGTCGAAGGTGATCGTGCGCGGCCGCGTCACGCCCTTCCCGTGGATCGTCAGACGCCAGGTGGTCGCATCCACCTTCGGGACGACCAGCGCGGTGTCGACCCGGTAGAAATCCCCGTTCGGGGTGAAGAACGGGCTGACCCCCGGGATCCGCAGCTCTGCCCCCTTGGGCACAGGGGCAGCGGGAGAAGCAGGCTGGGGCAAGATCACCTTCGAACGGGATGCGACCGCGCTCTGGCCACTGGAGCCGTTGAGCGACCGGCCAAGCCAGCCCGCTCCTGTCGACGCCGCCGCGGCCACGGTGGCGGCCACGACGAAACCTCGCCGGTCCCAGCCATCGGCCGCCATGGGCGCGGCCGGAGAGCCGGACGCCTCCGCATTGGCGCTGTCGCCCGTTGAGGCGGCGCGGGGCTCGCCGGCAGTGGGAGCGGCAACGGGGCCCTGGCCGGAGCGGTGCGTTCGCAGGCGGCCGATCAGCCAGTACAGCAGCCCGGCAGCGACCACCGCTCCGACGACTGACGGCAGGGCGTCCCCCGCCCCGTTGGAGTCCGGGCGGCTTGTCGCAGCGAGCGCCCCGACGATCCCGAAGAGCAGCACCCCGGCAGCGCCGATCCGCCGATAGCGCAGCGCGATGACCCCGAGCAGCATCGCGAGTACCGCCAGCACGGCAAGAATGCCCAGCTGAAGGATCAGTTTGTCGTTCGTCCCGAAATGGCGGATCGCCCAGTCCTTGACCGGCGGAGGCGTCCGGTCGATCGCCGCACCTCCCACCGCCACCACCGGACTCGCCTGTGGGCGTACCGCAGCCGACACCAACTCCGCGACCGCCAACGCCGCATAACCGGCCAACAACCCACTCAACGCGGCCAGAGCGATACGGATCCAGGCACTCCAAGACTTCGGCATAGCCAGCATTCGACACCGCACACCAGCCCGATCAGCGGCAAGGCATGCCGGGAGACTCAGGAGCCACACGAACGGCCCTGGCGCGCAGCGCAGCGGATCGCGCGGAGGCCGCAGGATTAGCCGCCCACGCCCGAGGCTGATCGGACAGGCCCTCAGGAGACATTCACTGCCAAGAAGCAAGCCAAGGGCACGCCGGGCACGCCGTCGGGCTTGTACTGCGGGTCATGACGGACGGACTCCGGGTGGCACCGGGCCGAGGCGTCCACCCATTTGGAGAATCTGCCGTCGCAGCGGGCGCTGCGCCGCAACGGGTTCGCGCCCTATGGTGTCGCGCACTCCTAGATCTTTTCTTGGCGGGAGCTACCGGGACGCGCTCCAGTGGGAACGGTTCCTGGGTGACTGACCTCGCCGTCTCGGTTGAGATGAGGCCGGATGAAGAAAAGGCGTGCGGCGTCACCTCGGCCGAAATAGCGAATCCCGGGTACGACGGCGGCGGGTCTGGGGAGGAGCTCTCCCCAGAACAACCCGGTCATCGTCTCGTAAGGCTGGACAAGTTGATGGCACCCCTACGGGGTGGTGCGCAGCGGCTCGAGGGCCTCAGGCCGACACCGAGACCGCGGCGCGGCTCGCCGCCCTGGCAGGAGACCAGCCCATCCTGGCCGCGAAGGCCGAACACCGGCAGCCCAAGCCGGTAGAGGGTGAGACAACGGAGTCGGCCGGGAAGGTCGTCGACCTGATGGCCGCGCTCAACGCCTCCGTCGAGGCGGCGCGGGCCGGACGCGGCGAAAGCGTCGAGGACGCCACGGTGCACGACGTACCGAAGAAGCGGACGGCGAAGTCTGATCCAGGTCGCCATCACACGCCAGGTTGCCGCTCGTGCGACTGCCGTCCACATGACCCGATCGACGGCGTCGGCGCGGTCACACAGCGCAAAGGAAAGTTCGTACCGACCGCAGGCCCGCGGCAGCCGGGCCATGGCGGCCATAGGGGTTGTAGCGCTGCCCCGCCCCCCCCACGGCACGCGCGGTCCATCGCTTGTTCTCCACCCGCGCCCTCGACAAGCCCAGCACCGGGGCGACCGCGGCCCGCAGGTTGTCATGGCGCACCTTGCCGCGAGGGACGCCGCCCAGCACGCTGAGAGCGTGGACGTGGCCCTCGAAGAACGCCTCCTGGCCGCACGAGGCGAAGATGCGGTGCACCGCCTTGCCGTAGGGTTGCGCGCCTCACCAGGCTGTAATGGCCGATAGGTGGCCGTTGTCAGCGTTACTGAGGTTGAACTCGTGGTGTCGTAGGGGCTGACTACTTGTCGCCCGTGCGGTATCACCGGGGCATGCGGTATCCACAAGGGGGCGGGCTGACGGCCGAACGGCAGCAGTTTCGCGAGGAGTTACGGCTCAAGGCGGCCGAGAGGTTCGCGCAGGGCGAGGCGAGCTCGGTGATCGCCAAGGACCTGAGGGTCAGCGTCCGCTCGGTGCAGCGATGGCGACAGCTGTGGGACGAGGGCGGTCCGCGGGCTCTGCGGTCACAGGGGCCGGCTTCACTGCCGAGGCTGAGTGAGAAGCAGTTCGCCCAGTTGGAGGCGGAGCTGGCCAAGGGGCCGGCCGCGCACGGCTGGGAGGATCAACGCTGGACTCTGAGCCGTGTGAAGACGGTGATCGGCAGGCGCTTCCACCTGACCTACACCGTCCAGGGCGTGCGCAAGCTGCTGGTGCGCAACGGCTGGTCCTGCCAGGTGCCGGCCCGCCGGGCGATTGAGCGGGACGACGAGGCGGTGGCCGGGTGGGTCAAGGAGGTGTGGCCCTGCGCGGAAGACTCGCGGCGGCCCGTGGAGCCTGGCTCGTCTTCGAGGACGAGGCCGGTTTCTCCATGACGCCGCCGCAGGCCAGGACCTGGTCGCAGCGCGGCCGGACTCCGGTGGTGCGGGTGCGGGGCCGATCCCGCAGACGGATATCCATCGCGGCGCTGACCTGCTACAAACCCGGACACCGGTCCCGGCTGATCTACCGGCCGCGCCGGGACGACGGCCGACGCGACGGACGCAAGAGCTTCTCCTGGCGCGACTACCGCGACCTGCTCATCGCAGCCCACCAGCAGCTCGGCGGCCCGATCGTGCTCGTCTGGGACAACCTCAACGTCCAAAAGGCCGCCGGACTGCGGGAGTTCGCCGAAGCCCGGGACTGGCTGACCATCTACTACCTGCCGCCCTACGCGCCCGATCTCAACCCTGTCGAAGGGATCTGGTCCCTTCTGCGGCGCGGCTGGCTCTCCAACGTCGCCTTCAGCACCCCCGAACACCTCGTCCAGCGCATCCGACGCGGCTTACGGCACATCCAGTACCGCAGCGAGCTCATCGACGGCTGCCTCGCCGAGACCGGCCTGAGCATCAGACCCACCTGAGCAACGACACGACACCACGAGTTCAACCTCAGTAACCGCGCTGTGGTCCGCCGGGGCGTGCTGAAGAGCTGCGTCACATCCTCGGCGTTTGACCTCGGTCGGCTCTGACGTGCCCTTGAGGCGGCGTCGGTGGTCTGTGGCGACGGCGCTCTGCGCTGCCGTGAGTTACGTCGTGTCGGAGCAGATCGTGGTGTGCAGTTTCAACTCGGCAGTGTCCTTGGGGTGGTTGGGTGCGGTGCCGGGCTTGTGGTCGGGGAGGGCGGTTGGATCCTGTCTGCACCGTGGGGGACCGGAGGTCAGCTCATCGGCGCAATGTCGCCGAGCGGGGCCCACTGGAGGGCGGCCCCTCTCGGCACGTGGGATGCGGGATGCCTACGGCTTGTTCGAGGAGGGGATCGGCGATCCGGCCGAGGTCGCGGAGTCAGGCAACCCCCCGTATTCCGGCAGCTCGACGCCGTTGATCGCGCGCCCGACCAGATCGGTGAACCATGCGCTGGTGAAATCGGGCTGCGGTTCGGCGTCCGCCCCCGGGACGTCGCGGCTGCGGGCGTTCATACGGCCGATCTCCTGGTTGGCCTCGACGAACGAGCGCATCCGCGCCTCGTAGCGGGCGAACCCCGCCTCGGGATCCCAGTCGGCGGCGGCCAGCTCCCCGGCCAGCACGTAGGCGCCGACCAGCGCCAACCCGGTGCCCTGGCCGGACATGGGCGACGAGCTGAATGCCGCGTCCCCGAGCAGCGCCACCCGGCCGCTCGACCAGCGGTCCATCACCACCTGGGCGACCTGGTCGAGGTAGAAGTCCGGGGTGTCGTCCAGGTGCGCGAGGATGTCCGGGACCAGCCAGCCCAGACCCGCCATCCGCTCACGCAGCAGGCGCTTCTGGGCCGCGACGTCACGGTGGTCGACGTCGAAGTCGGGCGACGGGAGGTAGAACATGGCCATCGCCCGGGCGGCGTCCTGGATCGGCCGCAGGAGGGCCGAACGTCCGGACTCGTGATCCTGGTACTCAAGCAGCCAGCGGTCCAGTCCGAACTCATTGGGCACACTGTAGAAGGCCAGCATGTGGCCGAGGTGGTGCAGGAACCGCTCATGCGGACCGAAGACCATCGCCCGCAGTTCGGAGTGCAGCCCGTCGGCCCCGATCACCAGGTCGAAGTGCCGCCGGTCGCCGCCCGCGAAGAGCACGTCGACCCCGTCCGCGTCCTGGGCCAGCTCGGCGATCCGGTCGCCGAAGACGTACTCGACGCCGTCGCGGGTGTCGTCGTAGAGCACTTGGGACAGGTCTCCGCGCAAGATCTCGATGTCCGCGATGAATCCGTCGCCGCCGTCGTCGTCCGCGCGGAAGGTCTCCAACACCTTCCCGTCCGCGTCCACGGTGTGCGCTCCGGCGGTGTCGGTGCATGCCGCGCGCACTGTCGCGTCGAGCCCCATGCGTCGGATGACCTCCCTGGCGACCCCGCGCGCGTCCACCGCCTGACCGCCGGGCCGCAGCTCAGGAGCCCGCTCCACCACGGTGGCCTCGGCCCCGCGTCGGCGCAGCCAGTGGGCCAGCGCGGGGCCCGCGATGCTGGCCCCCGCCACCAACACCTTGGGGCCCCTCACCCGCGTCGCGTGTTCGCCGGTCCGGATGGTGCGCTCCTGCTCGGAGTCGTCGACGCTCATCACTGCCTCCATATGCTTCTCCTGGGCTGGAACGTCCCCAGCACAGGCCCACGGCTGTGGGTGTGTCCAGCCGTATCGACTGCGGATCGGCACACAACTCATCGGCACGGGCACGACGGAGATTAAGTCCGCGCTCCCGCGTTCGTTCGGAGCGAGGCATGTGCGGATCGGCAGCCGCGACGATCAGGGCCATTCCGTGCTGCTTCCCCTCCGCGCCCGCACGCGGACAGGGCCGGACAGTCACTTCGGCAGGGCGCAGGGCTCCAGGACACAACTCGCCCCTGGGGCCCAGGCGTTGGGCGGGAGCGAGCGGCGTGTGTGCTCACAGCGGCACTGCGGCACTGCGGCATGACGAGAGCCGAGGTGGCGCCCTCACGGGGTTGTCGTGGCCTCGCAGTACCTCTTGACGAGTTCGTACGAGCGGACGCGGGCGTCGAGATCGTAGACAGGCGTGGTCAGCATGAGTTCGTCCGCTCCGGTCTCGGCAGCCAGTTGCGCGAGCCGGCGCACCACGGTCTCGGGCGTTCCGCACGCCTGCTGTGCACGGAATCCGGCGAGCGCCTGCCGTTCCTCCGGCGTGAAGGGATGGGCCGCAGCGTCCGCAGGGGTGGGGAACGGGATGTCGCTCAGCCCCTTGAGCAGCCCGGCCTTCACCACGTCCATGGGCCCGGCTCGCCATGCCGCTTCCTGCTCCGTCTCAGCACAGATGACCTCCACACACGTCAGGACCCGGGGCTGCTCACACCATTGGGACGGCACGAACTCGGCCCGGTAGCGCTCCAGCACGGCGAAGGTGGTGTCGGGCCGGATGTGGTGGGCGACAGCGATCGGCAGACCGAGTCGCGCGGCCAGGGCGGCCCCCGCGGTGCTGGAGCACAGCAGCCAAGGCTCCGGCAGGAGGCCGAGCGCCACTTCGTCGACCAGGAGGGACAGAATCGCGGCGACGTCGTCGTGGTACTCCTGGTCCGTCGCCGACCCCGCTCCGCGGCGCAGTGCGCGCGCGGTGGCCTCGTCGAAAGTTCCAGGGCCGCGGCCGATACCCAGGTCGATACGGTCCTCATGCAGCGCGGCCAGTGTTCCGAACTGCTCCGCGAGCGTGATGGGCGCATGGTTGGGCGCCAGCACTCCGCCCGAACCGAGCCGGATCGAAGACGTCGAGGCCGCCGCGTGGGCAATCAGGAGCACGGGCGGGAACGCACCGATCGCGGGCGAATGGTGGTGCTCGGCGTACCAGATCCTTCGGTACCCCAAGGCTTCGAGCTTGCGAGCGAAGACGGCGGTGTCCCGCAGGGTCTCCACGCCGCGGGTCCCTGACTCGACCACCGCGACTTCCAGCGCTGACATCGGCACATTGATCATGCCGCCAGCATAGGGAAGGGATCGGCGGAGCGTTCCCAGCGGCGGAGACCGCGAGGGAGGCGTGAACTCCCAGCGCCAGGCGTGGCGTTGACCTGCACCGGAATCGGCGGAAGCGGAGCAGGGGGACCGACGCTATTCGTCGTCGCCCTCCCGCGTGCCCCTGCTGGGGCCGGCGCATCGTAGCTGTGATCTGGAGGGGGTGTACGGCGCATTCGCACAATCCGCAACTCGCTTGCGGCGCCGCGTAGTTGCTGGTCCCCTTGCGGTGAAGTCATCGCGTCGAGGTGCGCGCGATCGGGTGTCTTGGGGAGCGTCATGGGTGGAAGCCGCGGTGATCAGGACGGGCAGGTTGGCGGGGACTCGTCGAGCCCGGGCGACCCCGGGAACCCGATGCCGGCCCCGGAGCCGGAGCCGGATGATGATTGAGGCTCTTTCCGACGAGCTGGAGAGACTGGCGGTCGAGCTGCGGGCCGCGTGCGCGGCCGAGATCGACGGCCGGACGGTTGGGCACTTCAATGACCGGCCCTGGCTGCGTGCGGCATTCTTGGAGGTGCCGCGCGAGCATTTCGTGCCGGACCGGGTGTGGTGGCCGACGCCGCGTGCGGACGGCCTGCATCACGTGATCGACCGTCACGAGCGCCCACGGGCCTGGCTCAAGGGCGTTTACCGGCCCCGCGCTTCCCTCATCACGCAAGTCGCCGATGGCGCCGTACGGCCCGAGGACGGCCCTACAGACGCACCGTTCACCAGCGCCGTGTCCTGCTCGGCGGTCGTCGTCGACATGCTGCACCACCTCGACCCCGGCCCCAGTGACACCGCACTGGAGATTGGCACCGGCTCCGGATACAGCACGGCACTTCTGGCCCAACGCGTCCGCCCCGAGAACCTGGTGACGATCGAGATCGACGAACAACTCGCCGACCGTGCCCGACGGTCGCTCGCCGACTTCCGTCTGCGCCCGGCGGTCGTGACTGGCGACGGCGAAAGGGGATGTCCAGATCGCGGGCCGTACACGAGGATCATCTCCACCGCAGCCGTCCGGCAGATCCCGCGGGCGTGGCTCGACCAGGCCGCACCCGGCGCTGTCATCGTCACCCCGCTCCACGGGCCCTTCGGCCATGACGCCCTGCTTCGCCTCGTCGCCGACGGGCAGGGAGGGGGCGCCGGCCGCCTCGTCACTGGCGTCGCCTTCATGAAGATGCGCGGACAGCGCGCCGAGCGGCCCTTCACCGACCTCGGCTGGCCGACGGTCGAAGGGCCGTGGCCGGCGTACAGCGAAGCTTGCTATCAGGTCACGGTGCGCGACGGTCGCCAGAGGATCCGCATCTGCTGAGGCAGTGACGCCGGGGGGATCCGCGCGCCACCTGGTCCGGCCCCCGCCTTGAGAGGCAGGTACTGGAGAACCGGGCGGTATGGGCTGCCGCCGGATGGTTCGTAGTTGCTTCGGAATGACCAAGGTCCCCGACACCCAACCCGCAGCGCGTGCCGCGCGCGCGAGGCTGGCTGCCCACTTGTCCTGCGTCTGCAACAGCCCCTGGCGGGAGCGGCGCTGCGTCAGGAACGCTCCAGACGTCCGAGGTGCTCCTGGCGTTCTTTGGTGCGCCGCCCTCGGCGTGACGGCCCACACCACCTCGCGCGGCGAGGGGACCCGACCTGCTCGTACCAGGCCGCCAACCCTGACCTGCCCAAACGCAACCTTGTACAACGCGCTTTCGGGGGGAGGTTCCGAGGAGCCCCGGATGGATCTTCACTGCGTGTAGCCGAGGGCGGCGCAAGTGAATCCGGCGGGACCATTTTCGGAAACAGAATGGCCTGAAACATCACGGCGCCGCATGGATGCCATCCCGCAGAATCTAGCTCGTGATCGGCCCGTGAAGATCGCAAACTTCCGTACCTTAGGACGCTTGCCCTGCGGCTGGCGCCTTGAGTAGTACATGGTGCGCTTGGCCGTTTTACCCCAATCAAGCTGTGCGCTGCGGTGATTGACCGCGGTGCTCGGTTTTCCTTCTCTGGATCGAGGTTGCATGCGCACTAAAATGTTGGGCTGCCTGTTCGGTGTGGCCTCGATGACCGCCTTCGCACTCATCGGCGCCCCCGGCGCTCAGGCTGCTCCGTCTGCCGCCTCCGACTCCGCCCACGCGACCACCATCAGCGTGCCGGCCGGTCAGACCAGCGCGACCATGACGGTCGGCGGAAGCACAGTGACCGTCTCCAGGTCAGCCCCCTCCGTGGCCGTACTCACCTGCACCGTCAGCCCCGGCAAGCCGTATCACGGCACTGCCGGCGTGACATCCACGGTCTGGGCGTATTGCAACAGCAACGCGGCCACACTGTCGTTCGGGACAGCCCTGTACTTCTACGGATCCAGCGTCAGCCAGAACAATGTCACCAAACACAACTGCACATCGTGCTATGTGACCGTTACGGCGCCCTATCAGGCCGGTCAGTGGAAATCGGGCGCGATTCTCGGATACTTCGACAGCACCGGGAACGGGCAGTTCACCAGCGAGGCCTACAGCGCAACGGCGAGTCTGTAACGGGCCGTTGTCGTATCGATCATGGAGCTTGTCGATCGAACGGAAGCCGCTTGAAGTTTGTTGCGGGGAGGGCAGCGGCGAAGGCAGGACCCCCTGCACAGCTCCGGGCCGTTCGTGGCTCCGATCTCGCGCGGGATCCGGGCTGGCCTGGTTGCTACCGTGAAGCGCGCAGTGCTTGATCACCCATCAAAGAGCGTCCCGCATCGCTGAATTGCGTAATTCCCCCTGAAACAACCGCGGCCGGGGTGACGGCTTCACCGCCACCCCGGCCGCGACCGCAACAACAGCCGCCCGCGATTCGCTGGAACCAAACCGCATGCGGGCCGGGGGCGATGCAATCCCCTTTGGGTGCCTCGTGTTTGGGTGCCACGTGGTGATAGCGGTCGCTCTCGCAACTGTCCATGCCCAGAAGGCAGTTGAACCGCACGCCGGCCAGCAGGCCCTCGAGGGGCTCCGGCCGGTCGCCGACCTCGGCGCGGCCAGTCGTCGGTGCCGAGCAGTCATGCTGAGGCAGTCCGTAGCGTCCGCTGCAATGTCGTGCCGTATGACACCGGTCCGCCGGTTCGCAGCACGTACATCAGGCCCCGAGTGCCGGCCGGTTCGTCGAACGCGATCGCGCGGGACAGAGCTGATGACGCTCGGGATCGGCGGGCAGCAGCGGAGTCACACACTCCCGCAGATCCTCCGGTTCGAGTGCAGCCCACCCCTGGACGCTCTCCCCCCCGGAGGTCGCCACCTGAGCGCAGCATCCTGAGCCCAAGTCCTTCGGAGGTCACCGGGACGCGATAGGTGGCGTTCCGGCATGTCCGATCCAGGCCCGATCCATGTCCGATCCATGGGGGCGATGCGTCGACAGACCCGTCGGCGCTCCTCGAACCCGTAAGCAAGCGGTCCTGACAGGTTGCCAAGTGACATTGGCTGCTCGCTTTCGGTGTGCTTCCGGGGCTCCGGCTTCCGGGGGCTAACGGAGCGCGTTCGCCAGCGACTGGATCAGGACGCAGGTGAACCCGATGCCCCAGTCGTCGCCGTCGTCGCAGCGCAGCTCCCTGTCGCCAAAAGCGTCCAGCAGGTCCGCCGGCGGGATGATTGTCGCCTCGGCGTCCGGCTCCGCGACGTGCAGCACCTCGATCATGCCCGCGCGGACGAGCCGGAGCAGCGGGGCGAGTTGGGCCGCCACGTACGCCCGCAGCTCCTCGCCCGCCAGATCGGCGAGGACCCCGAACGGGCCGGTCAGCCAGCCGCTCGCTTCCATGGCACACACCCGGATCCGGTCCTCGTCCTGTGTGAGGTCCAGCTGGTGGATGGTTGGCCTGGCGTCCGGTGCGTACGCCCGGGCCTCCCAGCGGCGGTGACCCTCAGCGGTGGCCCGCAGCGAGAGGGCGGGCAGGTCGTCCTCGTTGCCCGATGGCATCAACCACGTCGCCGGGTCGGCCACCACCTGCTCCAGTTCGAAGCCCGTGACCGCCGGGCCGTCCTCCTGGACGAAGCTGCTGCTCGGAGCCCGGCGCACCGTCAACCACTCCAGCGCGACCAGCCGAAGCGTTGCCGTCGCCAGCTCCGGTACCCGCTCCAGCTCCTCCGCCGGTAAGGCGTGGCGGCGCTCGGGCACCCCGGGCGCGCCCGCCCAGCGCAGCACGGCCGTGACATGCTGCGCGCTGCCGCGAGTACTGGTGCCGTTGACAGCGCGGTGGACCAGCACCTGTTCCGTGATGGTCAGTTCGTCCCAGTTCTCCATGGCAGGCGATGCTGACACAATCGCCTGCCATGACGTGCATGATTTCCGCCCGTGGATCCGGCCCCGGCACAGCGGCCAGAGCGCCCGACTTGGGCACGGGCCGGTGGGCATCGCACGGTGCCCGCCGAGGCCTGGCTGACCACGAAAGCGGAGCCGGCCACGACAACCATGACGACGGCCGCCCAGAAACTCCGACGCGCGAACAACCGACGGCCACTCGCGCCGCAACGGTCAGCCGGCAATCCATGAAGCTTGCCTTGCTCCGGGATGCAGCATCATCTGCCGCCCTGTCGGGTCACGAGCCACCATGCGCGAGCCACGCGATAGCGCGCCCGTCTACAGCAAGACCTTCCGCTCGTTGGCCTTGAGGCCGCGGAGTGTCCAAAGTCCGTATAGGGCCAGCAGCGGTTTCACGACCATCCACTCGCCAGGGCGGTAGTCGTCAGCGCGCACCAGCCTCTCCGCAAGATCGGGCCGTTGCCGCCGCAAGTACGCTCGCGCCTTGAGCGCATGAGCCGGCTGAGAAGCGATCTTGATGCAGTCCACGTCCACGTCCTCAAGCAGCGGGATGACGTTCGTGATGTTTTCCCACGTCGTCGCGCTTCGGTCCTCGAGGAGCACTGTGCCATCGAACCCAAGAACCGATTTCGCGTAGTCAGCCATCAACTTGGCCTCCGCAGTGCCGCCGCCGGTCGCGCCGCCGCTGAAGATCACGCAGGTCGCATGCGCACCTTCGGCGCATGAGCGGATTCCGGCACGGACTCGCCATCGGTTGATCAGGTTCGCCGTCGCTTGTGGATTCCGGTACCCCAACACCACCACGGCCTCGGAGGCGCCCCTGCCGTCCCCCACGAGAACTTGAGACCAGCGCCAGTTCAACCACTCGCCCCAGGCCAGGGCTGCAACCCCAGCTATCGCCAGCCCTGTTCTTCGCAGCATGCGGCGACTCTAGGGCACCTCGGCGCCGAGCCACGGGGAACCAGCCGCGCTGCCGCTTTTCAGGAGTACGCCCCGCATCTGCTGCTGGGCCGACACGGCGGCCAGTGTGTGACCCGCGGCCCCGTTTCTCGAGTACCTGCCCGCCACAGCCCCCCATGCCGCGGGGGAGCGGCTGACCAGCCGCGTCGCCGAGCTCGCCCCGACCGGGCCACACGTGCTGGGCATGCTGCTGCGCCTGGCGGACGTCGGCGCCCTCGCCCCGGTCGGGGTGAGCCAACTGCTCACGCACGTCCTGTTTCCGGCCCTCTCGGGACGGCCGGCCGGGGAGGCGGGTGTGTGCCGCGCCACCTCGTCGCCGCCCGGGCGGGCGCCCGCCCGCTGCCGATACGGGATGGGGAATGGATCCTGGTCGGCGCGGAGTTGCTGAAGGACGCCGTCGACCTCGGGCACGCCGGCGTCCTGGACATCCCCGGTGCGGACGCCACGGACGCCACGGACACCAGGGACGCCCCGCACCGGCTACCGGCACTTACGGCATCTCGAAGTCCTCGGAGTCGAAGCCCGGGGCGACGACACACGAGACCAGGACCGGCTCGTCACCGGCCGGCTCCGCGCACTGCCATGCGCCGGCCGGTACCAGGGACTGGGGCCGTTCCCCCGAGGCGACATCAGGTCCGAGGAGCGAGGCGGACTCCTCCTCGGCGGTGGCACCGGTTCCGCCGAGGCGGAGCGTCAGAGGACCGCCTCGGTGCCACAGCCAGAGTTCGTCCGACCGCACGCGGTGCCACCGGGACGTCTCACCGGGATGCAGGAGGTAGTAGATGCCGGTCGCGAAGGAACGCTGCCCCGGATATCCATCCGGAACGGCGCTCGGCCCGGTACGCCACGTCTCCCGGAACCACCCGCCTTCCGGGTGCGGTTGCAGGTCAAGCAGGGCGACCAGGTCGGAAATCTCGCTCATGGGCAGACATCCTGGCGCACCGCGAGGGCCATCACAACGGGCCTACCGGGCGGCGCGTCACCGGCCACGCACGTCGCCTCTGGTGGTGGCGGGCGGAGATGCTCGCACGCGCTGTCGTGCGCTGTCGTGCGGGGAGCGAAGCTTCGCGCTCGCGCGGGGCCAACGGGAACAGGACGGGAGCGTGTCCGGACGGCCCGGACGGCCCGGACGGCCCGGACGACGAGGCCACACGCCGGCGCGCGGGACGGCGGGCAGCACGGTCCGCCGGCGCCCTCGTTGTCAGTGGTGGCTGCGATGGTGGGGCCATGAACCCTTGGAGTCTGCTCGACATCGAACAAGCCCTGCGGGCGAGTTGGGCCGCCGACACATGTTCCCCGGACGACATCACCCGCGCCGGTTGGGGGTCCGACAACCCGGCCTGGGGGCACTGCGACATCACGGCTCTGATCGTCCACGACATCTTCGGCGGCGACCTCGTGGTCGGCGAGGTCCACCTCGAAGGGGAGCGGCACGGATTCCACTGGTGGAACCGACTGCCCAGTGGTCTGGAACTCGACCTGACGCGCGAGCAGTTCATACGGGGACAGAGCATCACCGCGGCCCGGGTTGTCCCTCGCCCGCCGGGCCCGCTGCCGCGTCGCTGGGGCGAATACCTCCTCCTGCGCGAGCGGGTCGTCGAGCACCTGGGTCCCCTGCCGGAGCCGGTCTGACCGAGGCGGCGGGAGCGGTCATGGACGTACGGGGCCTGGCGGTGCCCACAGCCGGACGGTGTCCCGGTCGCGCAGTCGGCGCAGAAAGGTGAGCACGCCCGAACTGCCGGTGGCCCAGGCCACGTCGGAGCCGGTGAGGGTGTTGTCGGGAAACAAAGGGCGGCGTGTGGTGCCGCCGCTGCGCGTCAGGATGAGGGAGGCGACGTCCTCGGCCGCGGACCAGTACTCTGTGTCGCCCGTAGCGAGCGCCGCATCGACGAGCAGCTCACCGACGCCCGACAGGCCGCAGCACTGGGACACCAGACTCATCCGTGGAGCGATGCGGTGACAGGTCCGGGCGCCGCTCAGGCCGAGGTCGAGGAGTGCCTCGTCCTGTTCGCTGGTTCCCACGTCGATCAGGAGGGCCGCGATGCCCGCGAGTCCCCGGCACCACGAGCCGTAGCGACGGCTGGCTTCGGGGCGGCCGGCCAGGGCCAGCAGCTCCGGGAAGCGGCCCGCGAGGACATCGAGGCCGGCCAACGCGGCGGCGCGTACCGAATGGTCGGCGGTGACCCGCTGATACGCGTAGAGGAAGTGCACGATGCCCGCGGTGCCGTGAGCAAAGCCGAGTTCGTACGCCGCGTCCGACGACGATGCCGTCCGCGGGAGCTCGGGGGCCGGGTCCGCCGCGCGGGCGAGGAGCGCGGCCACATGGTCTGCGGCGAGAGCCGTGTGCCGGGCGGCATCGGCGGCGCGTCCGTCGGTTTCGGCCTGCGCTGCCAGGACCAGTTGGCCGGTGCCGGCGCCTGCGGCTCCGCCGATCTGGTCGCCGGTCCCGTCGGGAAGGGGAGGGGCCGAAGGTGCGGGGCGGGCCGGAAGGTCTGCGTATCGTGCGGCTGCGGCGTCGAGGAACACGTCGATACCGGTCCGGCCGACGTACAACGACCCGTTGAGGAACGGGAGTTGTGGATGGCGGACGGTCTGGCGGGCCAGTTCGGCGACGGCCTCCGCAACGCCCGGCCGGTCTTGGTGGTGCAGCAGCTCCAGTCCCACACCGGCCGCGCCCGCGTAGAGCGTGAGCGACGCGCCGGGATGGTGTGTGCCGGGCCGCCCGCACAGGTTCCGCGCCGCGGCCACACTCATGGTGACCGTGTGGGCGATCACTTCGTCGAGGAGGGCGGGGGAGGGGCGTGGTGGGGCCGTCGACGGGCCACCGGCACCGGCCGGCAGGGGCAGGCCCGCCATGAACCGCCTTGCGGTGGCGCTCCGTTCGGCCCCGTCGAGACTCAGCAGGCCTGCGACCAGGAGGCGCATCGGGCGCAGTGTGGCGCCGGGGGCCGCGGCGGCCAGACAGGCCAGGGTCCGGTCCCGGTTGACCGCGCGGTCGGGGTCGACGACGACCGGGTCCATGCCGGTGAGCGCGAAGTGCAGGGTCGCTCCCAGCGCATAAAGATCGTCCGCCGGGTCGGACTCGGCGTCGGGCCGGTACACCGGGAGGGAGTAACCACGCGTCGCGCCGGCGGGACGGTCGCCGTCCAGGGCACTGATGCCGAAGTCGACGACGTGGACGGCGCCGTCGGAGCCGAGCACCACGTTGTGGGGCTTGAGGTCCGCGACCACGACGGCGCGGGCGTGGATCGCGTCGAGAATGCCTATCAACTGACGTGCCAGGGAGCCTAGTTGACGATCCGAGTCGCTGCCGCGCGCGGCATACGGGCCGCGCTGCGACACGTCGCGGCGCAGATCCGTCGGCCCGCAGTCGGTCATGACCAGGTACTCGTCCTCGCCGTGCCGCACATGGTCGATCAGGCGGGGGACACCCTCGACGCCGTCGAGCGCCGCCAGAACCCGGTGCTCGTGTCCCAGTCGGCCGAGTGCGTCGATCCCCTGCGCGTCCTCCGCCATGTACGCCCTGGCCTGTTTGACGACCACCCGGGCGCCGGTCACGGTGTCGATGCCCCGGAACACGTCTCCGCGAGGCGAGCGCGCGACACCGGCGGTGATGCGGTAGCGGGCGCCGATCAGCGGGGTGGACGAGGTCTCGGCGGGCGCGGGGCGGCCGAACGGGTCGGCGGCCCAAGGAGGTTGACGGTATCGGGCTCCCGCGCGAGCGGTGAAGGTCTGCCCGTCGGGACCAGTCATGACGAGCATGCTTCCGTCGGCCCCGGCAGACCGGAACGGGCCGTACCGGTAGTGGACGGGTGCGCCGCTTCGCACACGGCGGTCGCTGAGCACGCGGGGGCCGATGCGGCCGGCCAGGACATCGGCCAGCTCATGGGCGATGGCCACGAAGTCCTGGACGCGCGGATAGATCGTGACTGCCTTGCCGACGAGTCGCGGATCCCGCTCGCCGCTGTTGAGGTCACGCAGCACGGCGGTGCTCACCGCGAACTTGGCGTCGCAGGTATGCCGCAGCAGGACCGGAGCGACCAGGCGCATGGTCTCAGCGAGTCCTTCGGCCCGGGTCGACACGTGGAGCTTCCAGCCGTGCTCGTACGAGGGCATGGCCGGGTCGAGGAGGTAGAGCCACATCTCGTCCGCGACGAGCCGTCGCGGGGCGTCTCCGAGCAACACCTCAAGGTGACGATGCAATACCGCCGCGTCGTCCACGGGCTCGTCTGGGCCCTCGCTCTCCGGCCCGCCCCCCTGGTCCGGCATGGCACCGTGTCGCGTCCCGCGGGAGTCCCCGTGCCATGGGACCGGCAGGTCGTCGCCGCGCGCGCTCTGTACGTCGCCGGGCGCGTTCCGTACGTCGTCGTCGCGCGCGCTCTGTACATCGCCGCGCGCGTTCCGTACGTCGTCTTGCTGGGCCGACCGCATGCGGTCCCCACCTCCACCCCGGTTGCCGCCACCGGATTCCACCCAACGGACCCTGGATCCCGGCCTTCCGCACCGCGTGTCTGCCGTGCCGCGCTCCGGACGCCAGCATGGCCCCGGCCTCAAGTGCCGGGGCCGTGCTGGCCGAACCGGCTCAGTCGCAGGCGAACCGTGTGGTGGCGGTGACCCACGGGTCGGCCAGACAGGCCTCGATGCGACGGGCGGGGTCCACGTCGTCCTCGAACTCGATGAGCTGCTCCTCGAGGTCGAGCGGACCCGCCTCGCGGATCTGGAGTTGCGTGGGGCTCATAGCGATCCTTCCTGCCTCTGCCAGTGAATGAACAGGTGGTCGTCCTGAATCCGTGCATGGCGTGGCGCACTGGTCGGCGGCATATGCGCAAGCGGTTGACCAGCAGAAGCCACTACACCGGAGTCGTGGCCAGAACTGAAGCCTGTTGGAAAGAAAGACGGCAGAAAACCCCGCGGCCCTGGGTGCCGGCCGCCTGCCGCCGGCCGCCGGCCGTACGGCTGCGGGCGTAGGCGCGGATCACGCAGACGGACCCGGGGCGCGAAATGCCGCGCCCCGAAGGCGCCGCCTGGCTCGTCCGCGCCGGCCAGTCCGGGCACTTCGCCGAGCCGGCCGCCCGAGCAACTGCCCTCGCCCCCCTGCCCGTTGCGGTGCGCGCCCGTGTCACGCTGCCCGCCGCCCTTGTCCGGGTGACTTGTCGACCCTTCATCCGCAATGGCAGATACTTGGCGACCACATCTCGATATCGGCTCGCGTCGCGAGCCCGACGCCGGAGGGATTTGTCCGTTCGCAACGGGCAGCAAAAAAGAAAGGCAAGGAGGTCATCTACTCCTTGCCACTTTCAACTTATATCGCAAGGGGGGCCTTGCGGCAAGGCCCGGGTGGTGGCGCAGAATCGTCGGCCGAGGCCAGGACTCGGGATGGAAACCGCCGGTGGGACTCGCCCCCCGGTGGGACTCGCCCCCGGTGGGACGCGTGGTGTGGTTGCGGGCTCGCGGCGCGCCGCGGAGGGCCGGGTGTGCGCGCCGCCGGACTGAGTAGAGCAGCAGCAGCTGGCCGACGTGAAACTCTTCTCAAGGGGGGGCATGTTTGATGTGATCGTTGTCGGCGGCGGACCGACCGGCTTGATGCTGGCCGGCGAGTTGCGGCTGCACGGCGTCCACGCGCTCGTGTTGGAGAAGGACGCGGAGCCGACCAGGATCGTCCGCTCGCTCGGCCTGCACGCGCGCAGTGTCGAGGTGATGGACCAGCGAGGTCTGCTGGAGCGGTTCCTCGCGCTCGGCAAGCGGCACCCGGTCGGTGGATTCTTCGCCGCCATTGACAAGCCGGCGCCGGACCAGTTGGACACCGCACATCCGTACACCCTTGGCATCCCGCAGACCACCACCGATCGCCTGCTTGCCGAGTACGCCATCGAACTCGGCGTCGAGATCCGGCGAGGTTGCGAACTCGTAGGGCTGAGCCAGGACGAAGACGGCGTGACCGCCGAACTTGCCGACGGTACGCGACTGCGCTCGCGCTACCTCGTCGGGTGCGACGGCGGCCGTAGCGCGGTGCGCAAGCTGCTCGGCGTCGGCTTCCCCGGTGAGCCCTCCAGGGTCGAGACACTTCTGGGCGAGGTGGAATTGACCGCGGCACCGGACACGCTGCACGCCGTGATCACTGAAGTCCGCAAGACCCAGAAGCGGTTCGGCGCCATGCCCCTCGGGGACGGGGTATACCGCATCGTCGCACCCGCCGAAGGGGTGGCCGCGGACCGCACGGTCCCGCCGACCCTGGACGAGCTGAAGCGGCAGCTACGGAAGCTCGCCGGCACCGACTTCGGCGTCCACTCACCGCGATGGCTCTCCCGCTTCGGTGACGCCACCAGGCTGGCCGAGCGCTACCGGACCGGCCGGGTGCTGCTGGCCGGCGACGCGGCACACGTCCACCCGCCGACCGGCGGCCAGGGGCTCAACCTCGGCATCCAGGACGCGTTCAACCTGGGCTGGAAGCTGGCCGCCGAAGTCAACGGCTGGGCACCGGAGGGACTGCTGGACACGTACCACACCGAACGGCACCCGGTGGCCGCCGATGTGCTGGACAACACCCGCGCGCAGATGGAGCTGATGTCCGTCGAGCCGGGTCCCCAAGCAGTGCGCCGACTGGTGTCGCAACTGATGGACTTCGAGGAGGTGAGCCGGTACCTGGTGGAGAAGATCACGGCGATTGGGGTCCGCTACGACTTCGGTGAGGGGCATGAACTGCTCGGCCGACGACTCCGGGACGTGGAACTGAAGCGCGGTCGCCTCTACGAGCTGATGCGCCGAGGCCGCGGGCTGCTGCTCGACCAGACCGGCCGCCTCTCGGTGGCAGGCTGGGCAGATCGAGTCGACCACGTCGCCGACACCAGCAAGGAACTGGACGCGCCTGCGGTGCTGCTGCGGCCGGACGGCCATGTGGCGTGGGTTGGCGACGATCAGCAGGATCTGCTCGACCGGCTTGGCCAGTGGTTCGGCGCTGCGGTCAGCTGAGCGTGCATACGGCCCGAAAGCCCGCCGGGCCCGCAGCTCACCAGGCCTGCGCGGACGGAACGGGGACGCAAAGCTGTCGCTCGTGAGGAGACGCTCTACCCGCTCCAGGCCGCAGAGCGACCAGCTCGGAAGGGTATGGCGAGGAGATATCCAGAGCATGAGTGTCTTTCATGGGCATTTCCTCAGCAGAAATACGGGCAGCACACAGCGGTGATACGTCCTCGACGCGCTGGCCGGCAGGCGGCACGCCGGGCGTGAGCGCGTCCGGAACATTGCTCTGCCACGTTCCATCCAACTCCGTGGCGCTGTTGGTGAGTTACGTCTCCGGTCCACTTCTTGTGGAGGCTCACGGCAGTGATGTCAGTGGTGGGTGGTGGAATGGCTGGACTCTGCCGTTGATCCGCTGGGAGCTGAACATGGCACTGCCCAAGAAGGGCTCACGACGCATCGTCGTCGACGGCGTCGCCTATAGGTGGAGAGTGCGACGACGGCCGACCTACGACCAAGGAATGTCCTGGTCGCCCCTGATCTACGCGGTCGAACACACGGAGGCTGCGGGCACCACGCTCATTGTTCGCACCGATCGCCCCCATCCTGGCAACTGGATGAGTGAGCTGACCAGTCCCGCTCTGCCTTCCAGCGTTGCCGCAGCCATTCAAACCGCCCGTGCCAAGGGCTGGGCGCCCGAAGCTCCCGGGTCGCCTTTCCTCCTGGACGAAGTCGAAGTCACAGTGCCAGTGCCGTTCGGCACGTCCATACCCGAAAGCGTCCTCGAGAGCTTGCGCGCGGGGTCGGATCAGTAGCCAGGGCCCGCTCCTGCCGTTCACCACCCCTCCATTGAAAGGTTCACATGAGCTGGGACGTGCTTCTCTTACATTTGCCCGACGACGTCGCCTCTGTTCAGGACATACCCGACGGCTTTAGCCCGCACCCTCTCGGATCTCAGCGCGACGTGCTCGCCGCCGTCGCGCGAGCCGCGCCTGAGGCCGATCTTTCAGATCCGGCCTGGGGCGAACTGTGCGGAGCCACCTGGTCGATCGAGCTCAACATTGGTGCCGACAGTCCAGTGGACACGGTCATGCTCCACATCCGTGGATCCGGCGACGACGTACTGACCTCTGTCACCCGACTTGGCAGGGCCTTGGGCTGCAAGGCCCTGGACTGCTCCACCGGAAAGGTGCTCGCCGACCAGGAGCCCACAGGCTGGCATGCGTTCCAGAACTACCGAGACCGGGTGACTGGCGTCCTTCCCGACTGACGGTTGCCTGCATGCGCGTCGTTGAGCAGGTAGAGGCGTGTCATGCGAGCACGGAGGTATGGGAGGGCCGTTGCGCCGCTGAGCTCCGCAGACTTGACCGTTGGTCCTGCCTGTCTCGCCCCATGGTCATCACGCTCTGAGAAACCGGGCTGCGAGTGCGGTGACCGGCCCGTCGGCTCAGCCCTTACCGCAGAATGTGCCGTAAGGGTGTGATGGGGCCGGGCTGTCGGGCTGCAGTGTGGCACTCAACGGATGCCTGGACGCCGGTTGGGCCGTAACCACCCCCGCGCAGACCAGGGAGACTTGCCGTTCTCCAGTGCTGGTGGCCCCGTTCCGGCCCCATCGCCCGGAATCTAGGGCGAGGCACTGACACTACGGCCACGCATCCTGACGACCGGGCATTGCGTACGTCCGCCTGCCCCGCTCTCTATTCTCATGACGTGAACGTGTTTGGCAGCCGCGGCCGTGAGGGCCGGTACCTGGAGATGACCAACGGCGGCACAGCGGTGTTCGTGGACGTGCTGATGCTCGCCGTGTCCGCGCTGGCCCACGAGCCGTGGGGTTTTCGCTTCGCCGCGCTGCTGACGCTCCAGGACCAGAGCGTGATGGGGCGTGGGGTGGTCGGGTTCGACCTGGCGGATCTCGACTGGGGGGACACACCACAGGAGCGGGCTGCCGCCAAGGACTTCCTGCTGCGCGTCCTCGATCTGGCGCTCTCCCGGCACCGGTGGGAGGAACTGACATACGAGCCACCCCGGGCCGAGGGGTACCTGCGCACGTACCGGGCCATGGTGGAGGAATTCGACGTCACGACCGCGCACGGCGGCACAGGAGTCCTGCCCGGGCCGCAGGAGGCCGCGATGGCCTCATGTTTACGCCACCGGGTACTGGACGCGCTGCCGTTCTGGGAGGCGTGCGTCTTCTGCACGGCCGGGGTCTGAGAGGCACAACCGGTCGGTCTTGCCCCCCACACCCCCAACACACACGGTGTTTCTCCAGTTGTGACTCGCCGTCCCGATGCGCGATGGCGAATGCCCCCAGTTGCGCGGCCTGTTGGCGGCCGAGCAATGGTCAGTGGCGGGACGCCCGCTGACCTCTCGGTGGCAGGTATGGCGCCGGGTGCCCTACGGCCGGTTCGGGAGCAGGGCGTGGAAGTGAGCCGCCGTCTGCTCTGCCACGGCTTCGACGTAGGGCTCGTACACGTCGGGGTCCGCGTGGTCGGTCATCGGGTAGGACCGGTGACCGTCGTGACCGGGGGGCCGGAAGATGATGACCCGGTTGCGGAACAGCTCCTCCGCGAATTGGTCGATGGTTCGCTTGAACCAGGTGTACGTAGTGCCGTAGCCCCCCGACGGGATCTTGGAACCGTGTTCGTCGGCCAACCCGAACTCGCCGGACCGGTACACGGCGAAAACCCGGGAGGACGGCAGGTACAGCTGGTAGTGCCAGTCCTTGTCCTCCAGGCCCACAGCGGGCACGTTCGCAGGCGGTGTCCGCAGCCGGGTCGTGTCGGGCAGGCCGGACCAGTCGAAGTGGATCCACCATCCGCACAGCACTTCGGAGGGGCGCCCCCTGATCGTGCTGATGCCCGGTCGGCCGGTCTCCTCCAGCGCGGCTGCCACCCCGTTGATCGCCTCGGTGACTTTCCGTACGGCTTGTGCGTTCGCCCGCCTGTTGCGTTCCGACGCGCGAACACTTGTCCACCAGGAGGAGGTGTCACCCACCAACGACCGCACTTCTGCCGGCCAGTTGACGGGGGCGTCCCCGCTGGCGGCCATCTCGCGGGGACTGAGTCCGCCGGGCAGCGGCCGATCAGCCACCTCCTGACGGCGCTCCCATTCCCTGAACCGGGCCGCTTCGTCCCGCCACTGACGCTCTTTCCCCTGATACGCACGCCGGGCCGCCTCGCGCGCATGGGCCTCGCGCTCGGCCAGGCGCGCTTCGATGACGTCCCGGACCGGCTGGTAGGCCGCTGCCGCCGATCGCACGGCCTCCAGGAAGGATGTCCGGGCGTCGTCGTACCTCAACTGTGCCCGTCGACGCGTCACCAGCAGACCCCAACGCCCGATAGCACGCTCCGCTTTGGCGAGCTCGCGATCCTCCGCGGCGATTCGCTGCACGAACGAGGCCGCGGCGTCGTTCCATGACACGATCTCCTGCGGGGTACCGCTCGCGTCCACGTCCCTCGGTATCGACACGCGCCATGCGCCCAGGATGTCGGAGACGTAGTGCGCGGGCCGGTCCGGCTCCCGGGGGAACCAGTAGACGGTGATGTCGAGATCCTCACCGAGCCGACCACCCCTGTACGAGATCTGCAAGGCCATATGTCAACCATGACAGCCCGCCCGCCCCCGGACCACGGGCAACGAACGGATCCCTGAGTCCGGTAGGTCCCAGGTCGAACATCGCTCTGGTCGAGCCCGTCCTCCTCGGAGACGAGCCGACCATGGCCGCCATCCACCGCCTGATCGTCGCCTCCTGTCCTGTCCGAAGAAATCCGGGTGCGACCGCTTGCCCCGCCCTGGGATCATCCCGGGATGGTCCACCGACTCGAACCCCTGGTCATCCGGCACACCCACCGCGTCCCCCGCCTCACGGGGGCCGCCGGTCAAGGCGCCGTCGCGGCGCGGCAGTTCGACGCCGCGTTGATGTCCGTGGGCTTCAAGCTCTCAGCAGAGTTGTTCGCCCACCTGTCGGGGTTCTCCGAGGAGGCGGTCGTCGACACCGCCGTGCGGACGCTGCACACCGTCCGGGAGATGGTCGGCGATCACGTCCAGCACAACGCGTACTTCATCGACTTCCCCGCCAACGTCCCGGACACCCTCGACTTCTGGATGGAGTGCATCGCCGACGCGCTCGCCGATGCCACCACGCGCACGAGCACGCTGGAGCAGCTGAGCACCGGTGTGGTGGACCTGCTCACTCTCCCCTCGTACGGGAACCCCCGGCACACCTACGCCGAGATGCTCGCCCACCACGACGAGCTGATCGCCGCGGCCGGCGACCGCATCACGGTCCTTCACCTGGGCGCCTCGCTCGGTGACGAACTGACCGCGCTTTACTTGGCGTTGGCGGGCCGTGCCACCCCACTTGGTGAGGACGGCCTGCGCGACCTGCAGGATCTCGCCGGCCACTGCGCCGACGGGCCTCAGCCGCAGGAGATCCCCGTGCGGGAGAACCGGGCCGTGGTCAACCAGGCCCGGCTGATGACCGGAGCGGCCCCGCTGCTGGACACGGTCACCGACGTTTTGCGCCTGGCTTGCGCGCTCGTCGGCGGCGACGTGACGCTGCGGGAGCCGACGCGGCTGCGGAGCCTGCCCCGTTCGATGCGCCGGGCACTGCTCGCGGGCCTCGACGCGGTCATCGCCGCGGGGCCGGCGAAACTCGCTGACGTACATGCCGACCGCGAGATGTGGAAGCGACTCGGCGAGCGGCTGCACCCGCACGAATACCCGCAGTGGCCGCACGCGGCCGACGTGTTCGCCGTTGCCCGGGGCGAGAAGACGGCACGGTCTCTCGACAGCCGGGTCGAGGAGTTGCTCGCCCGTGGCGACACCACCGCCGCGGTCGGGCTGCTCAAGGTCGCGCCCGGCAAGCTGCTGCGCGCCCTGGACCAGTTGCTGCGCGACTCCTTCACCCAGGACGAGCGCGACGCGGTCGTGGCCGCCGCCGAGCGGAGCGTTGCCGACGTCTCCGGCCGCGTCCTGTTGTCGGTGCGCCAGCACCTGCACAACCGTGAGCGGGAAACCAGTGAGCGGCGCGTGTTCATCAACCGCCTCGGCCGGGCCTGGGTCACCGACGACACCCGTCGTCCGGTGTTCGCGCCCGAGCGCGAGCGGCTGATCACCGTGCTCGACACGGAGCTGCGTCGCCGACTGGCGGCCCGCGAGCACCTGTTGATCGACCCGGACGTCCTGGACGTGGCCTTGCCGCTGAGTGGCAAGGCCACCGCGTCCGGACTCGGAGTGCTGCCGCGCGGCTCGGTCTCCCGCGTCGACGGAGAGCTGCTCCGCTTCTTCGTCCACTGGAAGCAGAGCGAGCGCACCACCGACTTCGACCTGTCCGCGGCGCTCCTCAATGCCGACTACTCGACCGCCTCCTGGCTGTCGTACACCAATTTGCGTGGTGTCGAGGGGGAGCATTCCGGCGACATCACGGACGCCCCCGACGGCGCGTCGGAGTTCATCAACCTGCGCCTGGGGGCCGTGCGCGCCCACTGCATCGTGCCGCAGATCAACATCTTCTCCGGGGAGGGCTTCGAGGAGGTCGAGGAGTCGTTCTTCGGATTCATGCTGCGCGAGGGCGAGCAGAAGGGTCTCCCGTTCGAGGCGCGCACCGTACGCATGAAGTCGGAACTGCGGGGTCCGGGCCGGGTCGCCCTGCCGTTGGTCTTCCTGCGCGGATCCGATGGCACATGGCGGGCCAAGTGGCTGCACTTGTACCTGAAGGGGGCTCCCTCGGCGAACCGGGTGGAGGAGAACCGGGTGACGGTCGCGACGCTGCTGCGCGGCATCGTCGAGCGCGAGCAGCTCACCGTTCGCTACCTCACCGAGCTGATGACCGGCAGCGCGACGACGGTCACCTCGTGGGACGGCAAGTCGGTCCCGGCGGGTCCCGTCACGTACATCGGGCTGGAGCGCCCCGACGGCCTGCACCCGCAGTCACGGATCATCACCCCTGAAAACCTGGGTGACTTGATTCCCGCCTGACTGTTAACGTGTCCGTGGCGAGGCCATGAGGGGGCTTCCTTCTCCAAACTCCTTGAAATTAGTCCCCTCGCTTTCCTCGCCCCCGACTTGAGGCCTCCGGCCCCCGCCTGTACGCGGGACGGCCGGAGGCCTTTTCGATGCCGCTGCCCATCAGTACCTCTTGGGCTACGGGTTCTGGTACCGGTCGGCCTGGCGTGGCTTCGCGGGCGTCCGCGCGCTGGATCCCGGCCATAGCGCTCCGGGCTGACCTCGCTGCGCGTGCTTGAATGCGAGAGTGATCGAACTCTTGATGGGGATGGGCGGTGCGGCTTTCGTTGGGTGGCTGATGCGCCGGAAGCAGCAGCAGAGGTCTGCCGCGATAGCCGCCGGGGAGCCTGCTGGAGTGCCGTGCATGGTGAAGTGGCCTGCCCGGAGCCCTCGTTGGCGGGCCGGACGTCTGCTGATCAGCGCTGGGTCCGTCGTATGGAAGTCTTCCTACGGTAAGCAGGAAGTTGCTCTGCCGACCGATCTGTTGCAGACCGGATTCCGCTCGCCGTCCCTGCGTGAGGCTGTGGCAATTAATCCGGGGTCCCGGATCGCGGAATGCGATTCGTCCGACGGAGAGGTCCTGATCGCGGTCATGCCGTCAGAACTGGACCACGTGGTCACCGCTCTGGATAAGGCATAGCTTGCTGGTCAGTCTGGCGGTTGGTGGGAGTCGACGATGGTGCTGGCGGCAGGCGCTCACGGCGTCGCGCACTGGTTCCGCCTCGATGACCCATGGCTGTCCCTGGCCGACAATGCGGACGGCGATGACCAGCCATCCCGCTTCGTTGCGCGTCTTCTTCAGGTGACCTTCTCCGCCTACCACCTGCCGGAACTGACCCGGGGTCCGGAACTACGGCACCGTATGGCAGTGCCGCCGCCCGGAACCGGCGCAGTCACCCGACGAGTACGACGAGCCCTATGTCATGGCGCCGTAGCCCCCCTCCGACACGGACGGGGGCTACGGGGAGGAGGGCGACGGTGAGCGAGACGCAGAGGACTGGGAGATTCTGCGCGTTCCCGTCGACGAACCTCGTGCGCTACTGCTGCGGGGTGAGGACGAGAGACTGCGGGACGTTGTGAACCGCTACCTCTACTGAGGTTTTTGGCTCGGAGTGAGGTCGTGGCGGCTCGTGATCAGTCCTGTCTCAACGATGCAAAGACGTCTGTGGGGGTGTCCCGTCGTCCTCACCCGTCCTGGCGCTCCGCCGGGAAGACGAAGAAGCCGTCGTCCGTGGTGAGGTACCCATAGCCGGTGGACCGGGAAAACAGCGGAATGCCGTCGCTCGGCAGGTCCTTGGCCAGCACCTTCTTCGTGTGGGCGTCCACCGCGAGCGCGCTCGTGCCTGACCCGCCCGCCTTGTCGGTGTCGCCGTACAACACGCCGTTCGCGGAGAAGCGGCGGGGCGTCAGCCGGGTCTCGCCCTCCGCCTGCTTCCACAGCTCCTTGCCGGTTTCGAGGTCCCACAGGGCGGTGCCGCTCTTCGTGTGCGCCGCTGCGAGCTTGTGGTCGGGAGAAAAGACCGAGGAGCCCTTCGTGTTGATCGTGTCGCCCGGGAAGTCGGCGTAGCGGTACGTGGTCGAGCCGCCGACCTGCTTCCCGCTTGCCAGGTCGTACGTCGCCGTGACGAAGGTGTCCGGCGAAAACGCACCGGCTGCCCACGCGGTGAGGATCCGCCCGTCACGTACATCGAGGACGCGGACGGCACCACTGGTGCGCTTGTGGTCCTTGTCCAGCGCCACTCCCTGGGGCGGAACGACGTCCGCTGTGCTCCACACCCTTTTCCCGGTGGCCAGTTCAGACATGACGAGCTGTTCGGGGTCGGTCGTGTACGTGGACGCGTTCTCCACGTGGAAGGCGTACGTCCCGGTGATCAGTGGGGCGTGCGCCTGCGCACCGTCGATCTCGTTGTTGCGCTGGTCGAAGGAGCAATGCGCGAGCGTGCCCGTACAGGTGACCTTGCGGGGTGCGCCGCCGTCGATGGATGTGAGCTTGAGAGTCGCATCCCCATCCTGCTCGATCAGGTGGCCTTCGTGGATCGAGACGCCCTTGCCGTCGCCCGCGTGCTCGATCGTGCCGAGCTGTGCTCCGTCGGCTCCGTAGACAGTGACCGTGATGCTGCTCTTCCCCGCGCTCAGCCCGTCGGACTCCTGGGTGCGGGTCTTGGTGACCGCCACCGCCGGAACACCGTTGTGCCAGGTCGTTGCTGCGACAGTGCCGGCCTGCACGTCGAGGGACTTGCGTACGGCTCCGGTGTTCACGTTCCTGAACTCCAGGGTCACCGCCTCAGGCTTGTCCGAGGAGTAGGCGGAGAAGAGCGTGCCGACCGTGCCGTCCAAGGGGGCGTTCTCGTATCCGCCGCGGGCGTACTCACCCTGACCGTTTTTCGCGAAGAGCAGGACGTCACCGAGGTCGATGGCCCTGGCCGGCGGCAGGCTCCACGCCTGCCGCTTGGCGAGGCCGGGCAGCGCGGGGCCGGCGTAGACCGGCCCCTTGGGAGCCTGCGTGCCGCCCTCGCCGCCACCCTGGGCCGCGCTCCCGGGGGCTGCCTTGTCGCCGTCGCCCTCGGAAGAGCAGCCCGTGACAAGGCCGAGAGCCAGGACGAGGCTTGTGGTGATCAGTGTGTGCTTCTTCATGTCCCCGCTGGTTTCGCTGAAGTGCGCATGGCAAGCGCAGATGATCATCCGGAAGCATAAGGCGTCATCCGCAGCGGCGATCCCCGTGTCCTGATACGCGGACAGCAGCCAGCCGCCGCACCGCTGGTGGCTGCTCATGGACCAGGGCCCGACGCCGACGCTCGAAGCGCCACGCGGACAGGACCGGCATCGCCTGGAGGTACCTTCCGCACGACACCCGACGGCTCACTCGTGAATCCACCCCGAGCCGGCGCGACACCTGACCATCCGTCAGCAGTCAGAGGTCATAGGGCCAGGCAGTTACGCAGCCTCGTGCCGCACGACGCGCGCTGTTGCGTGTGACATCCTCCGCTCGCTGGAGTACCCGGTCTGCGTGCCGCAGAACAACTCCCGCGTCGAGTGCGGCAGTTACCGAGGTGGCCCAGGCGTCGACCGCATGCTTCAGCGACCACAGAGCCGCAGCGGAAGCGAATTCCTTGTATGGCGCGCCTGTGTGACAAGGTCTCGGTCGCAACTGGCACGTCAACTGCCCCTGGCAGGCGGGCCCCAGCGAGCCATGACGGCTCCAGGCTGGTTCTCCGAGAGCCGGACCTCAGTCCTGCCCCGTGTTCCTCTGGCCCGCTGCCCAGCGAGCGGTGAGTGTGTTCACGGCTATGACGGCGCGTCTGGTGCGGGCGTCGTCCGTGCGCACCGTGTTGCTGAACTCGACGTGCAGGAAGGGGACGTTCTCGGCCGCCGCCTTGCGGCCCTCCACGTTCTCGGTGCCTTCCAAGGGGCAGGAGCGCGCCCACGCCCGGCATACGTCGAACCCCTCCCCTCGTAGGGCGTCCGCGAGGATCTTGCCGGCGGCGCGGCCTGCCATGCCGGTCCCGGTGGAGGCGATGGCATCGTGGTCGGGATCGGAGTCGTCGGCGAAGCCGTGGACCTGGATGCCGGGCAGGCCGCGCTCGGCGAGCTCGTCGCACACCGCCGCGAAGACCGTGTCGCGGCGGTGTGCGACGTCGGCCGAGTTGCCCCGCCCCGCGTCTCGATGGGCGCCCGCGATGACGAGGACACCGCCGGGGGAGCCCAACAGGGCCCGTGCGCCGAGCCGTTCAGTGCGGGCATCGGCCACCGGGTGGGGCGCCTGGACCGACCAGCGCACGGGTGAGGACAGATCGATGTAGACCCGGCCCCAGCCGCGGGGCGCGGGCACGGTGTCGCTGCGGTCGGACAGTTCCGCGTACGTCCGTCCCGTACCGGCATCGACGAGTGTGCGCAGCTGATAGCCGACGCGGGAGAGGGTCTGGCCGGCCTCCTCACGCTTGCCGTCGAGCACGAGCCCCACGGACTCGGCCACGGCGCGCCGGTCGGCGGGGCTTGGTACGCGATATCCGGAGTCCCCGCGGAAGGGTGCGGCGAACTCGACGACGCGCCGCTCCAGTTCATCTCGCGGCGGTCCGCTGGGGGAGGGGGTCGCGCGGGGCTCTGGGCGGTGCCTGGCCGCCTCGTCGTCCCGGCTCGTGCCGCTGCCCGAGCGGCCGTCGGTGAGGGCGAAGGCCGACGCGATCAGGGCGCCGAGCAGGACGAGCGCCGAGGCGAGGGCGATCGTTTTTGTCTTCCTGTGCACAGTCATGGCCGCACCAAAGATACGGGGCAGGGCGTGAAGGGAGGCGGGGGTCAAGAGGGGAGTGCAGTGCCCATCTACTGCTTATCTATATATGCGCTTAATTCGGACAATGATCCCCTCCTGCATTGTCTATCTGGGAGTCGCAGGCGGGTGGCCCTCCTCGCCCGCGATTTGCTAGGGATTTGCGCAAAGATCTTTTCCAATATATTTTTCAGTGAATTTTGTCCGGAGGTAGGCAACTCTTTACCTATCTCGTGGTCGGGGATCTCGCGTCGCACGCTCGTGCGTCCCGGGGTGGGACGGCCGCCTCGGGTTGGCGCCCGAAGAAGCAGAAGAGGAGCGTCGCGTTGGCGGCTTCGGGATCGAGGCGGCGGCACAAGGTCCGCCGCAGGTCGGACATGTCACTGATAGGTGGCATACGCCCGCCCATTGCTGTGCTGGCGACGCTGCTCCTGACCCTCGCGGGCATCACCGCGCTGGCCCTCGGCAAACCCGAGAACGCTCTCGTCCCCGAGGCCGTCCGCAAGTCCCAGCAGTACGTCGCCGAGGACGGGGCCATCGCGCTGCGTGCCTCTCTCGACGAATCGATCACTGATCTGACCCGCACCGCGACCCTGTTCAACCAGCAGCAACCCGCGGCCGCCGACGACGTCTTGGACAAGGTCGGCGACGTGTACCAGAAGTGGCGCGGCACCGCCGTCATGGAGATCGCTTCGGGCAAGCTCCTCGGTGCGCGCGGCGAGAACGTACCCCTCACCGCCATCGACCGAAGCCGCCTGGCCGACGAGGGAGGACTCGCTCCGCGCCTGGTCCGCCTGGAGAACGGCCAGACCCGCCTGGTCACCCTGGCCCTGCTGTCCTGGGAAGGCCGGCCCCAGCAGCTCCTGATCGCCTCCAGCAGCCTCAGCTTCCCCGGCGTGGATCTCGGTGAAGGCCGGGCCATCGGCGTCGTGGACGGCGACGGGCGCGTCCTGAACAGCCACGGCGCGCTCGGTGACAAGGGCGCCAGGGAGCAACTGCGGACCTTCGCGGGCATCGCGGCGAAGAAGGGCAAGCAGAACGCGATCTCGGCCAAGGCGCCCGGCGCGGGCGGCTACACGGGCGTCAGTGGCCACCTCACCGGGGACACGGTCGCGGACCGGCAGACCGTCGGTGGCTACGCCACGCTCGCGGCGGGCGATCCCGGCCAGACCACCCCGGCCGGCACCCTCGGCCTCACCGTCGTCACCCAGGTCGGTGTCGAAAAGCACGCGTCCCGCCTCTCCCGGCCAGCCGTCGGCCTCGTGGCGGCGGGCGCACTCCTCGTGATCGGCGCCCTCGCGGTCATGCTGCTCCTGTCCACGGTGCAGCGCCCCTTGATCCGGCTCTTTCTGGAGAGCCGCCGTCTCACCCGCGGCGATCTGGAGCGCCCCGTGTCCGTGCCGAGGTCCGGTGAGGCCGCGCGGATCGGCGCCGCCCTGGAGCGGTTGCGCGGCCAGTTGCGCGGAGCACCCGTCGACGCTGAGGGTCCACCCCGTCCCGTACGCCGCAGAAGGCCCGGCACCCGTGCACTGCTCGTCGTCTGCGCCCTGCTGCTGCTCGGATGGGCCGCGCCACTGATGCTGCTGCTCAACCGGGCCGAGGACGACGTCCGTGTGCCGACCCAGACCGTCCATGACCAGAAGGCGCGCACCGCGACGCTCAGCGACCGGGTGCGCCGCGCCCTCAACGAGGGCCACGCCGACCTTGCCGCCGTCGCGTCCCTCATCGGCGACCGCACCTCCGCCCAGGAAATGAACGCGGTCCTGGGCCGCACCCTCAAGGATCACCAGCGTTATGAGTCGGTGTACGTCCTCGGCGCCGACGGCAAGATCCTCGCCCGCGCCGGGCACGCCCCCCACCACTCCGCGGGGGAGGCCCCTTCGGAGAACGCCTTCGACGTGAGCGGCCACGGAGGCAAGAAGCCCGTCATCACCGCCACTGCCGCAGCGCCGGACCGCCAAGGGGCCGCGGTCGTAGGGGAGTTCCGCATCGAGTTCCTCAACGCACTGCTCGGGCGCCAGGGACTCGGCGAGGTCCGTGTCGTCGACACCGAGGGCCGCGTCATCGGCGGCGACTCGGGATACCGCGCCTTCCAGAAACTGCCCTCCTCACTCCAACCCCTGCTCGACCAGAAGTCCGACCACGGCGAGGTGCGGCGCGACGGCGGGAGCGTACGCGTCGTCGCCGCAGCGCCGTTCTCCGGCGGCGGGGTGGCGGACTCCCTGCGGTGGACGGTGGTCAGCTCCCAGCCGGCGTCTTGGCTCGCCATCCCCGAGTACAGCCGGCAGAACCGCACGGTCCTCGCCGGCATGCTCGGCCTCACCGCTGCCGCGGCCTGCCTCGGCTGGCTGCACATCGTCGTCGCCCGCCCGCTGCGCGCACTGGCCGACCAGGCCGAGAACCTGGCCGACGGCGACCGCAAGACAGTGCTCTACCCGCGCCACCACGACGAGGTAGGGGCCGTGGCCCGCAGCCTGGAACTGATCCGGCAACGCCTCCAGGACCAGCAACGCCAACGCGACGGCGCCACCCGCACACACGCCCCGGCCGGAAGGAACCAGTAACACCGTGCTTTTCCTCTACACCGTGCTCGTGGTGTGCGGGGCCGTCCTGCTGATCTCCGGAGTGATCGAACAGCGACGGCACTACGTCAACCTCGACCGCATCCCGACCCGCGTGCTCGTCAACGGCATCCGCGGCAAGAGCTCCATCACCCGCCTGTGCGCGGGCGCGCTGCGTGGCGGCAACCTGGTCACGGTCGCCAAGACCACCGGAACCGCCGCCCGGTTCATCCATCCGGACGCCACCGAGGAGCCGGTCTACCGCAAGTTCGGCATCGCCAACGTCGTCGAGCAGATCGGCATCGTGCGGCGCGCCAGCGCCTACCATCCGGACGCCCTGGTCATCGAGTGCATGGCCGTCATGCCCGCGCTCCAGGAGATCAACCAGTCCAAGCTGATCCGCTCGACGATCGGCGTCCTCTGCAACGTCCGCGAGGACCACCTTGCCGAGATGGGCCCCACCCTCGACGACGTGGCACGCTCGCTGTGCCGCTCGATGCCCGAGAACGGCATCTGCGTCACCGCCGAGAAGGACCGCTTCGCCATCCTCCAGGAGGAGGCCGAAGCACGGAACTGCCGCCTCGTCTACGCCGACCCGGAGATGGTCACCGACGAGGAACTGCGCGGCTTCAGCTGGTTCACCTTCAAGGAGAACGTGGCCATCGCGCTCGTCGTCGCCGAACTCCTCGGCGTCGACCGCGACACCGCGCTACGGGGCATGTACGACGCCCCGCCGGACCCCGGAGTCCTCTCCGTGGAGCGGTACGTGACCCACGAGGACAAGAAGCTCCGCTTCGCCAACGTCTTCGCCGCCAACGACCCCGAGTCGACGCTGATGAACATCAACCAGCTGCTCGACCTCGGCGCCATCCACCGCCCCCTGAACGTGGTCATCAACTGCCGGCCCGACCGCGTCGAACGCAACGGCCAGATGGGCGAGATCATCCCCGATCTCGACCCCGACCAGGTCTTCGTCATCGGCCACCCGGCCAAATCCGCCATCGACGCGATACCGGCCGCCTACCGCGACCGCGCCGTCGACCTCGGCGGAGACCGGCGCGACCCCGAGGAGTTCATGCGGGAGTTGCTCGGCAGGCTCGGGCCCGACTCCTCGCTCGTCGCCATCGGCAACATCCACGGCCAGGGCGAACTCCTCCTCGAACACCTCGCGCACCTCCCGCCGGACGACTCCGCGGAGCCCGCCGCCCCTGCCACACCCGAGCGCATCGGCCGGGACGCCGAGACGACAGCTCGGTACGCACCCCACCTCGACCCCTACCAGCCCTACCCACAGGCGTACGAGGACCGCTACGCGCCACCCCACGCGCAGCGCGCGGGGGAGCAGCCCCCGCACCCGGACCCGTACCCCCAGCAGAACCCGGCGCACCCCGCGCACCTGGAACAGGCCCGCATCCGCGGCCCGTTCGAGCCACGCGTACCTCCCGCCGACGATTCCCCGCAGTGGCACAACCCAGGAGAGCAGCACCGTTGATCCCCTCCGTCCTGACCCCCGAGATCGCCGCCATCGGCATCGCGATCGGGCTGCTCTTCTCCCTGGTCTGCTACCTGACGACCAACCTCTCACCCGGCGGCATGATCACCCCGGGCTGGCTCGCGCTGACCCTCGTCGAGGACCTGCAACGCGCCGCGATGGTCGCCGGCGTCACCGTCCTCACCTACGCCGGCACGCTCTTGATGCAGAAATTCGTGATCCTCTACGGCAAGCGGCTCTTCGCCGCCGTCGTCCTGCTCGGCGTCACCTTCCAGGCCACCGTAATGATCGTGCTCTCCCTGGAGTTCCCCCTCATGTACGCCAACCAGACCCTCGGCTTCATCGTCCCGGGCCTGATCGCGTACCAGCTGGTCCGCCAGCCCAAGGGACCCACCCTCCTCGCCACGGGATCGGTGACGCTCATGGCCTATGTCGTCCTCACCGCCGGAATCCTCCTCGGCGTCATGCCGTCCGCCTGACCTGGGATCGGAGCCGAAGCAGACATGCCCACCATGAAGAAGCGCACCTCTGTGCATGCCCTGACCGTGCTGGCCCTGCTGGCGTCCAGCGCGTACCTCACCGTGGAACTGCGCAGCGAGGAGCGGGACTCGGCGCCCGGTGTCCAGACCGTCAAGGACCGCCCTGTCGGGGCGGGCGACATCGACAAGGACAGCGGTGCGCAGCGCTGGGAACGCCTGAACAACCCCGCGCGCACCGTGCTGCGCGGCGACCAGGGCCAGATCCTCGCCACGTTCACCGACAAGGCGCGCACGGCGACCCTCAGGGGCCCCTCACGCACCTTCGCCGAACCGGCGAACACCGCGGTCCGCGTCGTCACGGAGGACTGGGTACGCCTGATGCCCCAGGCCTGGCGCCAAGGAGCCGAGAAGGAGGCGTGGTTCAAGACCTGGTTCAAGGAGGCCTCGACCACCAAGGAGGACGACCTCTTCGCGACCGCCTTCCAATACGCCGCCGGAGCGCCGGTCAAGAAGGACGCCAAGGGCCTCGCGTACGCGGGCGACGCCAACTTCGGCCCGGTCAACCCGGACCTCACCAAAAACCGCGGCACGCCCCTGCTCGAACAGTCCGACTTCTTCCACTACTTGGGCATCCCCTACACCTTCCGCGACGGCACCACCAAGCAGCCGGAACCCACCCGTGCCAAAGCCATCGACTGCTCGGGGTTCGTGCGCATGGTGTTCGGCTACCGGGCCCGCTATCCGCTGGCGTCCGACGACAACAAGGGCGACGGCCTGCCCCGCACGGCCAACGGCATGGCCCGCTCCCACCTCGGCGCGGACATCCTCCCGCTGTCGGGCCCGGCGCCCTGGTACGAACGCCCCAAGAACATCGACGTGCTCCAGCCCGGTGACCTCCTCTTCTTCAAGATGGATCACCACACCGGGGCGCGCCTCGACCACGTAGCCCTCTACCTGGGACCGGACACCGAGGGCCACAAGACGTTCATCTCCAGCCGCAAGGAGGTCAACGGCCCGACGATCGGCGACAAGGGCGGGGTCTCCCGCATCGACGGAAGCGGCTTCTACGCACAGCTGCTGCGCAGCGCGAAGCGGCTCTGACCCAGGCCGGGCCTTCTGTCCCGTCTGACGTGACGTCGGCCGCATCACGCGCGTTCGGCACGGCCTGATCGGTGTGACGGAGACGCGCTGCGTCGGACATGTCGCGCCGGCGCAGCCAGCAAGCCTCCAGACAGCAGCAAGGCTTACGGCCGGTGCGTGCCGTCTCCTGGGTGACGGTGCGGGCGCCTCGGCACAGAACGACGACACCTGCACCTCTGTCGCGCTCAGTCACAATTACGGCCGGGTTGTCGGGGCAGGGGCCATGATCGTGGTGGCGAACGACGGGAAGTCGGTCAGCAGCAACGTATCCGTATGTCGTGGTCGGCGCCGTCCGTCAGGTGGTGGGGAGGGTGGTGTCGAGCCAGTCGAAGGTGATCTGGTTGACGCGGGCCATGGCCCCCATGTGGCAGTGTTCGCCCGCGCCTTCGGCCTCGGGGAGGGTGACCAGGGTGTGGGGGCAGGTCAGGGCGGCCTGGACGCGCTGGGGCTGGCCGCGGAAGAACTGGTCGTTCTCGGCGTCCAGGACGAGAGTGGGGCAGTCGATGAGGTGGGCGGCGCCGTCGAGCGTGTAGTCGGCGGTGCGGCGGATGTAGTCCGCAAGTGATGTGGCGCCGAAGGCCCAGACACCATTGCGCAGGGCCCAGCGGAGTTGGGTGCCGCTCTGCATGAGCAGGCTCAGGACGGGGTTGGCGAGGTCGTCGCGGCCGGCCTGGATCCAGTCCCGCAGGAACGGGGGCATGAAGCGGATGTGGGCTTCGCCGTAGCTGTAAAGACCGTCGTCGAGGGTCAGGGCGGCCAGGCGGTGGTCGTGGGCGGCGGCGCGGGCGACCAGGTAGCCGCCGAGGCTGTAACCGAACCGCAGCCTTGAGGGCGCGCCGGATTCGCTCCGGCGGCGCCGAGCGTTGGGGGTGGGCTGCTGCACGCGCTCGCCGCGGGCTGCGTGATCATCGCGCTGAGCTGCACCTTCTTCCCGAAGAAGGCCGAGAAGGCGAGGCGCGGCCTTCGGCGCTCGACCGGCTCCTGAAAACGGCGTGGGACAGGTCAGGGGCCACACAGGACAGGCCCGTACGCTGACCCGGCCGTAGCCGGATGAAGTGAGGGAGCGCGGATGAGCGGGCCGAGCCGTCCCGGGGACGTTCTGGTCGTGGACGACGACGATGCGGTGCGCCGCTCGCTCGACCGGGGGCTCAGGCTGAACGGCTTCCGCGTCCGCACCGCCGACGGCGGCCGGGCCGCGCTCGCCGCAATCGAACAGAGCCCGCCCGATGTGCTGGTGCTCGATGTGTCCATGCCCGGGATGAGCGGCATCGAGGTGTGCCGGACGCTGCGGCACGCCGGGCACGATCTTCCCGTCCTGATGCTGTCGGCGCTGGACGAGACCGCCGACCGGATCGCCGGGCTCCAGGCGGGCGGCGACGACTACCTGGTCAAGCCGTTCGCGCTGAAGGAACTGGTACTGCGCCTGCACGCCCTGCTGCGGCGCCGCCCGCCCGCACCGCACGACGTGGTCCGCGCCTGCGGCCTCGTCATCGACCCGGCGGCACGCACCGCCGAGCGCGACGGCCACCCCCTCGACCTCACCCGGCGCGAGTACGCACTCCTCGAAGTCCTGGCCCGCAACGCCGGCCTCGTCCTCAGCCGCGACCAACTGCTCGAACGGGTCTGGGGATACGACGTCGACGTACGCACCGACGCGGTCGACACCTTTGTCAGCTATCTGCGCCGCAAGCTGGAGGCGGGCGGGGCGCCCCGGCTGGTCCACACGGTACGCGGCGTCGGCTTCGTCCTGCGGGAGCAGCGATGAAGCTCTCCACCCGGATCGCACTCGCCGTCGGCGTCACCGTGCCGCTCCTGGTTCTGGCCTGTGGCTGGCTGCTGTTCGCCTTGGTCGCCCGCGATCTGCACCGCGAGGAGGACAGCCACCTGCGAACCCGGGCCGGCGCGATCGCGCTGGACGCCCGCACCCTGCTGCGGGCCGCCGCCAACCATCAGCCGACCGCAGAGGAGAAACCGCCAGCGCCGCCTCTTCAGCGCCGCGCTGGATGTCGGCGTACGGCTCATCGGGCCCGACGGGACGTTCAGCGGTGGTCCTCAGCCCGATGCCTCGGTGCCACTGCCCGCGGTGGCAAGGAGTCCGGTGACGATTCGCGGCGCGGGCCGCAGTTGGCGGGCGTACGCGATGCCCGTCAAGGGGACGCAGGTTTCCGGCACCCTGTGGGTGTTCGCGCCCGACACCGCGAGCCGTACCCAGCTCGCCCTGGTCCGCAACCGCGTGGTCACCACCGCGCTGCTCGCCGCCCCGCCGTCCGCGCTGCTGGCCTGGGCCATCGCGAGCGGCGCGACCCGCCCGCTGCGCAGGCTGCGCAAGGCGGCGGCGGGGCTCGATCCCCGTGCGACCTCGGTACGTCTGGAGCACCGGCCGACCCGCGTCGCCGAGGTCGACGACCTGGCCGCCACCCTCCAGACGGTCCTCGCCCGCTACGACGAGCAGGCCACCCGTACGGCGCAGGCCCTGGACACGGCGCGGTCCTTCTCCGCAGCCGCCTCACACGAGCTGCGCAACCCGCTGATGAGCATGGGCACCAACCTCGACGTCCTGGCACACCCCGAACTCCCCGACACCGACCGCGCCGAGGTGGTCGAAGACCTGCGCCGCGAGCACGCGCGGCTGCTCGGCATGCTGGTGGCGCTGCGCGAGCTCGGACGCGGCGATCTGGTGGAGGCCGACGCGTTCCGGATGCTCGACGCGGCGGAGGTCGCCGACGCCGCCGTCGCCGAGGCCCGGCGGCGCGCCCCGGACGCGGTGATCACGCTGAGCTCCGGGTCCGCGCCGGTGCACGGCTGGGAGCCCGGCATCCGGATCCTGCTCGACAACCTCGTAGGCAACGCGCTGGCCCACGGAAGGGACGCGCGGGGCCGTGCTCGGATCGCGGTCGCCGTCGGCGCCGAGGGTGACCAAGTGCTGATCACCGTCGACGACCGGGGTCCGGGCATCGCCCCCGCCGACCGCCAAAAGGTGTTCCGCCGCTTCCAACGGGGGCCCGCGAGCACCGGCTCCGGGCTCGGCCTCACCCTCGTCGCCCAGCAGGCGGCGCTGCATGGCGGCACCGTCGAAATCGGTGAGGGGCCGGGCGGGGCAGGCACCCGGTGCACGGTCCGGCTGCCTGCCAGGGACGCGGCCCAGGAGGGCGAACTCCCGTCCCGCCGCGATTGGTTGACGGTCACCGCCCAGCGATCACAGAGTTCCCACAAAGAGCCTTCCTAGCCTCGGGACGTACCGCGAACCTGTCCTTCAGGGAGGCAGCAGCCATGCACAACGCCATCTTCAGCCACCGCCGGGTCACGGCGGCGGCCCTCGCCGCGACGGCCGTACTGGCCGTCACCGCGCCCAGCGCCTCCGCGGACTCGGCGCCCTCGCCGGCCGCCACCGCGAAGGCCCCCGCCGGCGACGGAGCCAGGAGCATCTGCAAGCGCGAGCCCAAGAGCGAGAAGCGCATCGAACGCGCCCTGAACCGGCTTGGTGGGGGAGCGGACACGCTGGGTTCGGTGGCCCGTATGCAGCAGCGCGTGGACAACGCCAAGAAGGAGGGCCACACCGCGATAGCCACCTACCTCGACCATAAACTCACCTACCGCAAAGGCCTGGTGACGACCCTTCAGCAGCGCCAGAAGGATCTCAAGGATGTGGCCTCCTGGTGCACGGCCAACAACAACGGGGCCAAGTGATGCGGGGCCGGGGCGTGCCGCTCGTTGTGGCGGCCACGGCCCTGGCGGTCGCGCTCGCCACGGGATGCGCCCCCACCCACTCCCCGTCCGGGGCGTCTTCGGGTACCGAGCAGCAGATGGAAAAGAAGGTGAGCGACGCGGAGTCGGCCGCCGCGGCGGCCGACGCGGACACGCAAGCGGACCACTAGCCGGCGCCCTGGGCTCCGTGCCAGAGCCCACAGCGGTGGTGGCCGCAGCCGCAGTCCGGGGCTGGAGTCCACCCTGCGGCCTGCCCCCGGACACTCACGTCAACGGCCGCCACGACGAAGGGCGGTCGTCAAGCGTGACGAGCACCCGCGGCACGGTGATGAAGGCCGCCGGCGTCCTGGCCGGCCGGCCGATCCGTGCCGCGAACGTCCGCGGGCGCATTTGGCTCCGCGGAGGCCACAGCGTCGTACCGGATCGCCGTTGACGGCCATGGCCTGGGGTTATCCCCAGTAAGGGCTGACGTGCGAGCCCCAGTGTGCCCGGGCCTCCCTGCACGTGACGATCTTCGTGTAGCTCATGGCACCCGGCACGTTGAGGAGTGATCACACATGATCGGCACGAGGAAGCGTTACGCAGCGACGGCTGTGGCCCTGCTCGCGGCACTGGCCCCCGCGGCGGTTGCACAGGCAGCACCGGCTGAGTCTGCGCGGACCGCCGCGTCCGACCCCGTCCGTGTTCTGGATTGGATGGCTCAGCCGCTGCGGACCACGGAGCCCGGCTCCGGCACAGCAGATCTACGCGCGCTGGGGACGATGGTGGGGAGCGCCAAGGTGGTCGGCGTGGGGGAGGCCACCCACGGCTCGCACGAGTTCTTCGCTCTCAAGGACCGCGTCTTCCGCTACCTCGTCGAGCAGAAGGGGTTCACCACTTTCGCCCTGGAGATCAGCTGGTCGGCGGGCTTGCAGATCGACGACTACCTCCAGAACCGCGATGACACCCGCGACGCGCGGCAGGTCGTGCACGAGGTCATGGCCGATTCCCCTTGGGACCGATCGGAATTCGCCGTCCTGATCCAGTGGATGCGCGACCACAACCGTCAACACCCCGACCGTCCCGTCCACTTCCTGGGAGACGACATCGGCGCGCCCAGACTCGACCAGCGGGTCCTCGACACGGTCACCAGCTACGTCCGGCAAAACCGTCCGGAGACCACGGAGCGTCTGAACGAGCTGCTCACGGCGGTGCGGCCACTCGACGACGCCATCGCCTACCTGGGACGCCCGCTCATCGAACGGCAGGAGAACGCGGCCAGGGCGCGCCAGGTCCTGGACCTGATGCAGGAGCAGAAAGGCCGCGGCGGCGCGGACTTCGAGTTCGCGCTTCAGAACGCCCGCAACATCGCCCAGACCTACACCTTCCTGACCATCGATCCTCGCGACCAGGAGTCATTGACCGCCATGGAGCGCTACCGGGATCAGGTGATGGCGGAGACCACCACGTGGTGGCACCGGCGCACCGGCGGCAAAACCGTGGTGTCGGCGCACAACGACCACGTGGGCTACGCGGCTTCCGACCCCAAGACGTATCCCAAGACCCAGGGCTCCTTCCTCCGGGACGCCCTGGGCACCGGCTACCTGGCCGTCGGCACCACGTTCGACCACGGCTCCTTCCTCTCCAAGGACCAGAGTCTGGGAGGCGAGTGGAAGAGGTTCGCCGTCGGACCGGCCGAGACCGGCACGAACGAGTACACGCTCGATCGAGTCCGCTACCGCGACTATTACGCCGACCTGCGCAAGATTCCCGCGTCGGCCCGCACCTGGTTCGCCACGCCACGGCCGACCTACAGCATCGGGACCCAGTACCCCACCAACCAGATCCTCCTGAACGCCCTCGGCACCAGCTACGACATCCTGGTCCACCTCCACAGCGTGCGGGCCGCTGACAAGCTGTAACACTGCGAGCCGGACCTGGCCGACCCCCCCGGAAAGGTCCGACTCCGGCAGCCATGCGCGGAGCAACGTCGCCGTTCGCACGGGTACGGCCCAACAGTCGGACATCCCTGCTTACCAGGGCGTCCACGGCTACGAGCTGCCCCCGACCGAGGGCGAGTGGTGCGACCCGAGGCGGCCGGCTTTCGCGGGCCCCCATGCCTTCGGCGAAAAACCCTTGGCGCAGTGCGGGTTGAAACGCCGGAACCGTACGAAGGTGACGTTCCGGTCCTAGCCGTCGTCCCCCATGCGCACCCGCGACTTTCTGGCCCGGCAGGAAGAACAGCGCCGCACCTGGTCGCCTTGCCCGAGCCTGGGCACCCGGAGCGGGAGCCCCAGGCCGTGCATCGAAACGCGATGGGGCGACGTCCTTGCCGCGGCCCTCGGCGCATGGCAGTACGAGCATCCGCGCAGGGGCGGCCCCGGAGCCGTTACCCAACGACGGGCAACTGACTACCCCAGACGCAACGCAGGCCTTGCAGCCCTCGTCGGCCGCAACTGACAACGCCGCGGCGAGAATGTCTTTGGTTCCGGGGCACGCGGAAGGCGTACGACCTCCTCCACAGGCCGGCCGCCACGCTGTTCATGGCGCCTGGGCAACGGCGCCGCGGACGAGCCCGGAATCCGTCGCCTGCGGCGCGCGGCGGCTGCGCCATCGGGTGTTCCGGACGCCCCGCCGGCGTGCAGGACGGCGTCTACAACTTCGGCTGCCATGGGACGACCGTGAAGTCGCCCGTGCCCGCCTTGACCTTCTCGAAGGGCGCCGAACTCACGCATTTGGGCATGTCGCCACTCTCCACGGGCGTGCCGGTCGCCGCCCAGCTGTAGCCGAGCCGGTCGTGGCTCCCGAGGTCGTGGACGGTGATTCCGACCTGCTTTCCCTTGGCGCCCGGCAGGTCCGAGTCGGTGATGACACCGGAGACCACGGCCACCTTGCCGCCCGTGACGAGGCAGTTGACCTTCGCCTTCGCCCACGCGCCCTGGCCGCCGCGGTAGTGGCTCCACTGGAAGGTCCCCGTCGCCTTGAGCGGATCGTCGGTGTCCTTCGTCGCCAGATGCGCGTCGAAGGAGAAGGTGATGTCGTCCCCGGCCGACCGGTTCAGCTTCGCGGTGCCGGTGAGCGCGGCTGCTTCCCGGCGGTCGTCACCGGACGCTGCGGCGGATCCCGCGCCAGCGGCGGTGAGCAGGAGCACGGCACCGAGCACGGCGGTCTTCATACGGCGGTTCATAGCGATCCTCTTGTGGTGTGTAAGTCGATCGGACGGCTTCCACACTCCCGGCTCCGCGCTCCCGCCACATCACGCCGCAGGCGGCAACAGGGTTCCCCCTCCTGGCGGAGGGACGTCCGCGGCATGCGCCTGGAGAGGGAGTCGCACGTACGACCCAGGTCGCGTACCGGCTCGCAACGGCTGCTGTCCGGCCGGACCGCAACTGCAAGAGGTCATTCCTGTGGAAGCACCCCTCGCGGCGGTGCCCTCCTGGTCCGATCCCTTCTCCTCATCTCCTGGCTGACTTCCGCCCTCCTCAACGGGAGCCGCGGCGACGACCTCGGACGGATCTCATCACTCACGTAGTCGCGCCGCCCACGCCGTCCACGACCGACGCGGAAATGGCGAACCAACCGAGCGAGGCACCCGCCCTGAACTTGATACGGACAGGTCTCTCGGTATCCGCGGGGAGCTCGGCATTTTCCAGTCACGATCGTTCGGCTGGATGCGAGCGCTGACGGCGGGCACCTCTTCCAGCACGGCGCCGAAAGTCCTCGTCAACTGGTCCTCAGTCAGCCGATCACCGCGCATCTCAGTGGCCAGGGTTTGCGGGCCTGCACTGGGCTCGACATGGCTACGGATGACGCGCTGTGGGAGATCGCCAAGTATGGTCCGGAGGCCCCTGCCGAACTCGTCGACGCCGCCCGCGCCGCCTTCGCGGGGCAACTGGACGGCAGCGACGCCGCGCGCTGGCGCGCAGAGCTCAGGCGCAAGTTCGCAGCGCGCGGGCAGCGTGCCCCCGAGCGCGAGTCAGGCCCCACCACCGAGGCTCGTGGTGGTGCCGAGTCTCCGGCGAAATTGCCCGGGGCGACGCCGACTTCGGTACGGGCGATGCGTATCAAAGGCGATCAGACCTACTTGGACGAGTGCGGACGCACCTGTCACACAGGGGAACTGTTCACCGGGGAGGTCGAGGAAGTCGCGGACAACGGGCACACCGAGTTGCTCGGCACCTATTGCTCGGGCATCGAGCACGGGCGGCAGCAGGAGTGGTGGCCGGACGGGACCAAGCGGGCCGAGGGCGTGGCCATCACGGGTGCGGCGGTAGGTGAGTGGCGGTATTGGCACGCCAACGGTCGGCCGTCGGAAGTGGTCGTCTTCGCGGGGTCTTTCGCCCCGTTCGAGCCGGCCGTTGATCTGGTCGATGCGTTCGGGGGGCGTGCACGCGATTCCGCTGACGTCGGGCCTGGGCCGGTGGAGGGCCGTACCGGCGGCTGCTGGGACGGCCCATCGCAGGGGTGGTCAGCCGGTGGTGCGGATTCCGTTGACCCAGGAGCGGTTGATGTCGGGGAAGGTCGGGATCGCGTTCAGTCCGTTCCTCCACAATTCGCGTGACGCCATCTCGTCCCTCGCCAGGACGCGCGGGGACTGGCCCGGCCGGTACTGGAGGACTTCGAGGTTCGGGTAGGCGTCGCCCGCGCGGGTCACGGTGGCGAGGCCATCCGGGCCGAGCCTGACGGTGAAGTCGGTATCGACCGCGAAGACCGGCAGCGCGCTGTTGACGCCGTGGATCTTCACGTGGAGCTCGGTGCCGTCCAGGCGTAAGGACTCGATGGTGTTGAGCCACCCGGCCGAGCGCTGCATTTTCGCGACGTTGCCGAAGGAGCCCATGACGATCGGCCGGGCCGGGATCTCAGCGCGGAAGTTTCCGTCCAGGATGCCTGCGACGCGTCCGGCTGTGGTCCTCGTCGACGGCAGCACGGTGAAGGTCGCCGCCCCGGTGGCGGTGTCCCAGAACAGCGCCATGCGGTATCCGGGTTCCCCGGGGTCGTTGGAGAATGGGCGGTCGTCGCCATGCAGGATGCCCATAGCGGCTTCCTTGGTGGGGATGAAGAAGCGGGCCATGATGATGCCGTTGTCGTTTCCCGGGCTGCCGCTGATCCTTACGCGTGTGGCTCCCGTGGGGACGGGGGCGGTGAAACCGGTCTGGCGCGCGCGCTCGTAGGAACTGTCCTCGGGGAGCCCCAGCGACGTCCAGAGGCATTGTTCGGCGCTCCACCGCGAGATCGTGGGGCGATCCGAGGACAGGGCGTACAGGTGCTTGCCGCTGACGGCGAAGGCCTTTCCGGGACCACCGACCTGAAGCCACTGGTCCGGGGTGCCTTGGTAACGGTAGACGTCTCCGGTGCCGGGACGCGTGGCGAACAGGCCCGCGCCACCGGCGAAGATGTCCTGCGCCGGGCCGCCGACCACGGTCCATTTCTCGCCCTCGCGCGTCCACTGAAGGACCTGGGACCGGTTGGGGGTGAGACCGTAGAGCTTGTCGCTCACAGCGTAGGCGGCCCCCGGACCCCCCACCCGACGCCACTGGGAGTTGGCTTCGTCGAACCAGGAGATGCTGCCGTCATTGGCGTTCGCGGCGAACAGGCCGGCGGCACCGGCGTAGATCTCCTTCACGTACCAGCCGAGCGGCTGCCCGTTCTGCCCGCCGAGCTGCACCCAGCCGGACGGCGCCTCCGCAGACCATTCGTAGACGTACGAGCGATCGGCTGAGAGCCGGTAGACGTGCTGGCCGGAGACTTCGAGATCGATGGTGCGGTCAGCGATCTCGGTCCAGCGGTCGGGCTTGGCATACCGGTAGACCTTGCCCTCGGCGCTGAGGGTGAAGACGCCGCCTGCTCCGGCGTGCACGCTCTGGGCGGCATCGCCGATCCTCGTCCAGTGGTCGCCGTCCCGCTTCCACACACTGTTGTGATCGGGAGCCACGGCGTACAGATCATCCTTCGCCGTCACCGACAGCAGGGGGCCGGTGTTCGGTTGTCCGGTGTTCTGGACGGCCGGGGCCTGCGCGGGAGCTGTATCCCCATCATGTGCGGGCTTTTCCGTGGACCCCGGCGCGGCCTCTGCCGGGGAAGTGGCCGCAGGGCCCGGGTCCGCTGCGGGTGCGGAGGCGAGTGGAGCGCCGAGGGCCGTCCAGTTGGTGCCGTCGCCGGTCCGCTGGAAGACCGCGGTGCGCTCGGGGCTCAGCCCGTAGACATGCTGATTGCTGACGGTGAAGTCCGCACCCGGCCCGCCTGCCTGGCTCCAGACCTCGGGGGCGTCGTCGTACTTGTGGAGGTCTTTGGTGTCGGGGTTGGTGGCGAAGAGGCCTGCGCCGCCGGCGTAGAGGTCTTGGGCGGGTCCGCCGACCTTGGTCCAGTCGGTGCCGTGCCCGTTCCATTCGTAGACGGCGGTGCGTTCGGGGTTCAGGCCGTAGAGGTGGTCGCTCGTGACGGCGAACTCCGCACCGGGGTTGCCGATCTCGGTCCATTGGTCGGGTGTGCCGTTGTACTTGTGGATCTTGTGGGTGTCGGGGTTGGTGGCGAAGAGGCCTGCGCCGCCGGCGTAGAGGTCCTGGGCGGGTCCGCCGACCTTGGTCCAGTCGGTGCCGTGCCCGTTCCATTCGTAGACGGCGGTGCGTTCGGGGTTCAGGCCGTAGAGGTGGTCGCTCGTGACGGCGAACTCCGCACCGGGGTTGCCGATCTCGGTCCATTGGTCGGGTGTGCCGTTGTACTTGTGGATCTTGTGGGTGTCGGGGTTGGTGGCGAAGAGGCCCGCGCCGCCGGCGTAGAGGTCCTGGGCAGGTCCGCCGACCTTGACCCAGTCAGTGCCGTGCCCACTCCACTGGTAGACGGCGCTGTGGTCGGCGGCGAGCGCGAACACCTGGTCGTCACCGGTGGCGGCCACCGATGCAAGGGGTACCGGTGGGCCTGCGGGGTCGGCCGCTGCGGGCAGGGTGGACATCAGGCCCGCCGTTACAGCGCCGGCGACGATGAGGCTGATCCGCTTGAGGAACGCGGGCTGCTTGCCTTTACGGGCCGGGGATGGAGGGCGACTGCGGGACAGGAGACGGATCACGGGATGCTCCAGGGTTTGTCTGGGAAGCGCTGGAGTCCCACGGTGTGACCTGGTCTGATTGTCCATCAACAACGTTCTTGCGTGTCCGCAGGTGGAGCGGTGCGGACAGGGGACAACGCGGACAACGACGGGGGGATTTCGGGGTGGTGAAGGCAGGCCGTCCGCAAGGCGGCCCCAAGGGGCAGAGCGAGCAGGCCAACGCGTTGGCGAACTTCGTGCGGGCGTTGACGAAGGACTTCACGGTCCGGGAGCTGGCCGAGCGATACAAGATCAGCAAGACGAGCTGGGGTGAATACCGTTCCGGCGCCAAGCTGATTCATCTGCACTTACTCAAGCGCCTGGTCCACGATTTAGTACGCGATGAACGCACCCGCATCCAACGTTGGGAGGACGCTCAGAGCCTCCATGCCGCGGCAGTTGCCGCGCAGCGGCCCGTGCCGCCGGCGAACGAGACGGCATCCGACCGGGGTGTGACACCCAGGGAAGCTGTGGAACAGGCGACCGCGACGTTGCAGGACACCGAGCGACTCGTTCACCTGCTCCTCGGGGTCATCGCTGGGCTCCAGATGCAACTCTCGCCCACAAGCAGCTCACCGCTGGATGGGACCAAGGAACAGCCCGGCGGGATGGCGGCGGCCAGCGACCTTGAGGAAGCCGAAAGCAGATTGGTGCAGGTCCGCCTCGTTCAGAGCGCGGTGACCCGCGTACGCGACGAAGCAGCCACCTACGACATCGACCCTGCCGCCGTACCCCCGGGCGCCGCAGAAGCCGGCCGTACGGAAGAAGGGACTCAGTCGCTGCCTGCCCGCTATGCGACCGCCTCCCGGGAGGCAGCAGTGATCCTTCTCGTGTCCCGCGCGGCACTGGCGCAACAGCACGAGGCCGTCCAACTGCTCAGTGCCCGCTCAGTGCAGGCAGACACCCCCCGCTCCTTACCCTCCGCTCCCTCACCGGCGCCGGCCCTTGCCGGTCCGCCCCGCACCGGTGGTGGAGCCCCCGCGGAATCTGGAACTCCACGCCGTTCCTGGCAACGGCTCCCGGTCGTAGTGGCGGCCCTGGTGCTCACTGCGACAGTCTCGGGGGCCGCGGTCTACACCGTGATCGACCTGCGCAACGCGAAGCCCCCAGCGGCCGGCCCCGCGAGCAGCCCCGCTTCCACACCGGCCTCTCCCTCAACAGCAACCGCCCGCACCCCCAGCGCGTTGCGCTCATCGCCGCCGTCACCGTCGGCAAGCCCGGCGGGCCCGGCGCCCAACGCGCCCGCCGGGGCGCCCGGGCCCGCGGCGGTGCCGAAGACTTTCATCGGCACCTGGGAAGGCGAATTCACCGAGCCCGGTGAGCGCACCCTTTCTCTCCGCCGAATAGTGGTGCGCGAAGGCACGGTCGGCACCGCCGTGGCCCACGTACTCACGCTGTCGCGGACCGCCCTGTGCCAAAGCCAGGGAACCGTTACCTCCGCAGGTGCCTCCCTCACCATCGGGCCGGGAACGGCTACCGCTCCTTCCACGGGCCCCTGCGACCCGACCGGGGACATCAGCCTCCGCAGCAACGACGCCGACACCCTCACCTGGACGTCGGGCAGCACCACCACCACACTGCACCACGCCGCCTCTGCCGACCGGGCCGTGCCCACGCCGTACCTCGGCACCTGGCGCGCCCAGGACGGCAACGACCCGACGTCCTCGGTGCGCATGACCATCCAGCAAGGGCCCCTCGGACAGGCCAGGGCGGAATTCTCCTGGGACGGAGACATCCACCATTGCAAGGGCGTCTCGATCCTCGCCTCCACTGGCGACGGCCTCAAGTTCGGCCCCGAAACGGTCACCGCATCGGAGCCCGCCGGGTTTTGCACCCAGACACCCAGCCGCATCATCTCCCCGCCGCAAGCCGACACGATGCACGTCGAATGGTTCACCCCGCCCGATGGCTCCCAGCCCCGTGCCTTCGCCTTCCACCGTGCAGGATGACCGGGGCCGCACCCGTACGAGAGAGCGCGCCCCGAAGACTCCCGCTGCGGTTGCCATCGCCGGCCCGGCAGTCTCGCAGCTCGCCTTGCCCCGCACGCAGTGACCCTGCGGCCGACAAGCACCACTTCGCACCATCACGTGGCCGTCAGGGACCCGTAGCCCCGAAACGTTGTCGAGGGGGCCCTTGGCTCGTACACCGCGGAACGCAGAATCATCCACACCGCAGGCCGCTTGCAGTCCGTTGTCCGCGTTGTCCACCACTTATCAGCCCCTGACCTGCGGGAACGCTCCACGTCCGGGACGGACAACCAGACCGGAGGGCACGATGAGCTGCCCCACGGACGGTGCGGCTTCTCCTCACGGCAACCGGCGAAGGGGCGGGGCCGCGGAGTGCGGGCTCGGCCGCTACGCGGCCGGCGTACCTGTCTCATGTCGGCGACTTCGGTGGAAGACGATCAGCGGGCGGGGCACAGTGACATGCACACGGGAGGAGAAGGCAATGACACCTTTATTCGGGCAGGCGGCTTGGTCCGGGCGCGCGAGGATGCGAGCGGCAGCCGTGGTAACCGCGGTCGTTCTGGGGGCTGTTGGTTGCGGTTCCGGGGGATCGTCGGATCCGCAAGGGGGGCAGGCCGCACAGCGATCTGCCGGGACCGCCGCGACACCTGACAGCGAGAAGGCGCTTGATGCACCTGTCGCCAAGGGAATCGCGTCGCTGACCCGAGGCAACCTCACCCTGCTTGCCTTCTACGACCCCTCGACCGGCCGCCAGACCTTCGGCACCTGGCTCCCGCAGTCCTCGGAGGACAACCCGTGGAAGCGCTACAGCTTTTCACCGGACTGGGAGCGGTACACCTGGGTCAAGGACGGCGAGCTGTTCGTCGGCAGCTTCACTGGCTCAGCAGTAGTCTCTTCGTACGACAAGAAGCCGGGCATCAGGATCGGGGGCAAGCCGACCTTCAACGGTGGTAAGCGGGCCTACCGTCAGCCCCGCTTCAGCGCGGACGGCAAGAGGATCTACGCGCTGGGCAACGATGACAAGGTGTACTCCGCCGACCCCGCCTCTCCGGACCAGCTCACCGAGGAAGCGACCATGGACCCGGGCGCCTTCTTCGGCGGCCGAAGCGACCTGCTCTGGGACCTCGGCGCCGACGGCAAAGTCATCAAGCGGCCCTCGGCACTGATCCCCCGGCGAGGCGCCCAGGTGACCAGCCCCGACGGAAGCAAGACCCTGCTCTCCAACGGTGCTGGCTGGTTCGTGAAGACGAACGGGGCGCCGGGTGAACCCAAGCTCGCCTTCGAATCGTTCACCGACGACATGAATCAACCCGTCGGCAACGGCCCCGACCCCGGCAAGACCCTCGACCTGATCGGCTGGTACTGACGCGCCCCCATTTCATGTGGCTAGTAGTCTGCCGCCATGTCCGATCCCGTCCCGTTCGCCGTTCCCAGCCGCTTCGACGGAGACCGCGACCGTGTCGCGGTCGTGGTTCCAGGAGTTGGTTACTCGCCTGCCAGGCCGCTGTTGCACTTCGCTCGTAGCGTCCTGCTCCAGCACGGCTGGACGGTCCAGGAGTTGTGGTGGCAGATCCCCGACGGGTTCTCACAGTGCACCGTGAACGACCGGGTCGAATGGGTGGAGCGGGAGGTCACCGAGGCCGTCGATGCCGAAGGGGGCGCCTGTCGGCTGCTGATCGGCAAGTCCCTGGGCTCCCTCGCCTGCGGAATCGCAGCTGACAGGAACATTCCGGCGGCCTGGCTCACCCCGGTTCTGACCAGCGACCATGTCGCCGCAGCTCTTCAGCGGGCGACGGAGCCGACCCTTCTCATCGGTGGAAGCGCCGACAAGCTGTGGGATTCACGACTCACCGCGTCCCTGCGGCACGAGGTCCTGGAAGTGCCTTCGGCCGACCATGGTTTGGAACTCGCGGACGATGCCGCAGGATCCGTTGACGTTTTGCGGCAAGTCGTCTCTCGGTTGGACCACTTCATTGGCTCGCTCGGCCACTGAGGGCACTGAACAAGAAAGTCCCGATCTCCAGCCCCGGGCAGGCGAGCCGGGTTTGGCGGTCGGCTCCCTTGGGCCGCATGAGCACACGCTTCTGCTCACACGGCAGAGGTCACGTATTTCGGCTCATCATCCCCGCGCCACACGCGAGACGCGGGGCAGGCCACAAGATCAGGCGTGCGCGGTCCCGCTCCACAACTTACCGAGCGCGGTGTTGACGCGTTGCGGTTGCTGGACGTGCGGATAGTAGCCGGGCACGGTGAGGTGCTCGGCCCCGATGGCCTCGGCGATGTGCCTGGCGCAGGCGATCAGCGGCTCCCCGGCGTACTTCCGGTACTGCTCAGGCGCACCTTCCCAGTCACCGGAGATCATCAGCTTCGGAAAGCGGGCATCGGACAACGGGGTGAGCGGGATGTCCGCGTCCCAGCACGGGAGTTCGGTCATTGTGGAGGCCGCGGCACGCAGTCGCCACGCAGTGGCCTCAGGCGTGGCCATGCCAACGGACTCGGTGGCCGCCCGCAGGAACTCCTTCGCTGTGAGGCCGGCGGGTAGCGCCGCGGTTGCCGTGCGGGCCCGTGCCAGCGCCTGGGCGACGACGGGGTGGCGCTCGGCGGGCCGCAGCGCGCCGGGCTGGATGAGGGTGAGCGAGCGGATGAGGTCGGGGCGTTGCACGGCGGCGGCCAGCGCGCCGACGCCACCGTAGGCGTGCCCGACCAGATGCGCGCCGCTTCCCAGAAGCCCGATGATGTCCTCTGCGTCCACTGCCCAGTCGCTGCGTTCGACATCGGGGCTGCGCCCGTACCCTCGGCGGTCCATCAGCAGCAGCCGGTACCGGTCAGCCAACGGGCGCTGTGCCGCGAATCCGTAGCGATCGTCATCGCCCCAGGTGAGGATTCCGTGGACGAAGACGGCAGGTGGCCCTTCGACGTTGTCCTCACCCCAGACGGTGACGTGGACGGGATCGGCCCGCGCCGTGTGCCGTGCGCTGGACGAGTCAGTCATGCGTTGCCTCTTTCACTTGCGTTTCCCTCCCAGGCAGCCCAGTGAGCCGGGCAGACGCTTTACTCGTTGCGGGTTCCGGTGATCGGTGATCGGCGGCCGGCGGCCCCAGATGGTGCCGGAAGCCGCCGTCGGGTCGGCGTGCACCGCAGGTGGCGGAGGCGAGCTCCGGGCGGGCTATTCGTTCGGTTCGTACCGTGGCGCGTCAATCGCCCCCGGGCGCCCGTCGGCAGCCCCGGTTGGGTGGCCTTGTCCAACACGGTGCGCCCGTACGCGGCCACCGCGGTGACCTCCGCACATCGGCAGCGTCCGGGTCGGCGCTGTCTCGATCGGCGGCAATACGCTCGAGCGACGCGACCACCGTGCAGATCCCCCCAGGGCGCGGCATCCTGCCCCCACTTGCTCTTGTCTCCGGGACAGTCACGTACTCATGAACAGCCGGTCCAGATGCGCGTCGATCGCGTTGAGCGCGTCCTGGGGCCGGATTACGTCGAGTTCGATCAGGGGGGTGAAGCCGGTGAGGGCGAGGAGCAGGTTGGTCTCGGTGGCCGGGTCGCGGCCGGAGTCGATGTGTCCGTCGGCGATCGCCTGGCGGACCAACTGCTCGACGTGGGCCCGCCCCATGACGAGGCCGCGGTGTGCCTGCTCGTGCACGGCCTCGTCGTGCAGCGCCTCCAGGACGTAGGCGGCGCTCATCCGGCTGGTCGCCCGGGCGTCGGCATGCAGGGGGAGCATTTCCGCGAGCGTGAGTCGCAGTAGGTCTCGGGGGTGCGGACGGTCGCCGAGCTTTTCGAGCCCCTGGCGTATGCGCGTCGAGGTCTGCTCGGATGCGAAGTCCATGGCGAAGGAGAGCATGGCCGTCCGGGAGGCGAAATAGTGCTGCAACTGCCCGAGTGACATGCCCGCCTCCTGAGCCACCACGCGCATCGTCAGCTGGGTGACGCCGCGCTGCTCCACCACGCGCCACAGTGCGCGGGCGATCGCTTCGCGGCGTTCGCGGTGATCCACCTGTTTCGGCATTCGCAGGCCTCTCCCTCGTACTGCGGACCCACCCCAATACGATTGACATAATACACATGACTTGTAATCGTGGGTTCACCCTAGGGGAGGAATCGCGATGTCCGAACAGCCAAAGGTGCGGACCGCGGAAGGGGTGGTGCAGGGGCGACGGCGGAAGGGGCACGCGGTGTTCCGCGGCATCCCCTACGCCCAGCCCCCAGTCGGAGCGCTCCGCTTCGCCGCGCCCGCGCCGCCGCACCGATGGGAGGGGACGAGGCAGGCCGTCGAGTTCGGCCCGATGGTGCCGCTGTCCCTGCCGATCGACGTGCCCCGCCAGGGCACCGACTGGCTGACGCTCAACGTCGGCACTCCGGATCCCGGCGCAGCGGGACTGCCGGTGCTGGTGTGGATCCCCGTGGGCGGCTACCTCTCGGCGGCCTCGAGCGACCCGATGCTCGACCCGGCAGCGCTGGCCGCGGCGGGAGTCGTCGTGGTGACCATCAACTGCCGCGTGGGCGCGGAGGGATTCGCGTTCCTCGACGACGTGCCGCCCAACCGTGGATTCCTCGACCAGATCGCGGCGCTGGAGTGGGTGCAGCGCAACATAGCCTCCTTCGGAGGCGACCCATGCCAGGTCACCGTGGCGGGAGTGTCCGCCGGGGCTGGCTCGGTCGCCGCCCTGCTGACGATGAAGTCCGCACGCGGACTGTTCCGGCGGGCCATCGCCCACTCGGTGCCGGGGCTGCACAGCACCCCCGCGCTGGCACGGCAGGTCACCGCCGCGTTCGCGGACCGGCTCGGCGCGGCGGCCCCCACCGCCGAGGCCCTGCGCGACATCGACCCATGGCATCTGGCCGCCGAGCTCACCTCCTTCAACGCCGGGCTCCACGCGTACAGGGAGAGCTGGGGACGCCTCGCGCAGACCGGCACCGCGCTGTGCCCCGTCATCGACGGCGAGGTCCTCCCGGAAACGCCCTGGCCCGCGCTGACCGGCAGGCGCGCGAGCGGGACCGAACTGCTCGTCGGCCACACCCGGGACGAATTCCGGTACTTCAGCGTCATGAGCGGACGGTACGGGACCTTCACCGAGGAGGACGCCCACGCCGCCCTGGAACTGCACGCCCCGCAGCCGGACGGCGCGCGGGCCTACCGTGCCGCGTTTCCGCAGGCAGGCCCGGAGGAGTTGGTGGAGACGGTGTACTCCGACGCCCTCTTCCGCATGCCGTCACAGAAGCTGGCCGAGGCGAACGCCGTAGCCGGCGGCACCTCCTACCTGTTCGAGCTGCGCTGGGTCGCCCCGGCCCTCGGCGGCATTCTGGGCGCCTGCCACAGCCTCGACGTGCCCCTGGCGTTCGGCACGCTGGACAGTCCCGCCAGCGCCCAGCTCATCGGCGAGGAGCCCACCCCCGAGGCCGTCGCGCTCTCCCGTGAACTCCAGGACGCGTGGGTCCGCTTCGTCACAACCGGCGACGCGGGCTGGCCCGCCCACCGGCCCGGCGGGCACCTCACCCGCGTCCTGGATACCGAGTCGCAGACTCTGCCCTACCCCGAACAGGCATCCCGTCAGATCTGGGAAGGCCACTTCCCCGCGCCCTTCGATCTCTCGTAACGGCCAGGCTCGACCTCTACCGTTGCGGCGCCGCCACTCACCTGCCATCGGTGCAGCGAGAATTGGCGTACGGCCGGGCAGAACCCCGACCCCTTTGAGGACATGGCCCGGATCGAAGACGGCTGCCAAGAAGGCCACCGCGAAAGCGCCCGCGAAGAAATCGGCGGCCCCGCAAGTCACACAGCGCGTGAGCCGTGGAGAACCGGCTCATCCGGCCGGGTGGGCCGTGGCGCGGTCTCCTGGAGGCGCGGTTCCCGTTGCGCGGACACCGCGCCACGGCCACGTGAAGCCCGTACCCACGATCCGGAAGGTGATGAGCCGCACTCCCGACGCCGCTGCACATGCCAAACAGGTGGGTGCCCCGCGCTCCTTGCGCGGGGCACCCACCTTGGTTACTGATGCTGCGGCTGTGCCGGTTTACCAGCGATACCAGCGACCGCTTCCTCCCTTGGGGCGGGCGACGAACCCGATCAGCCAGACGACGAGCACGATGACCGCGACCCACCACAGGGCCTTCAACGCGAATCCCGCGCCGAAGAGGATCAGAGCCAGCAGAAGAACGAGAAGCAGGGGAACCATAGTTATCAACCTCCGAGCCATCGAGTGCCCCCATCGATCCGCCCGACACAGCGTCGACCTGCTTGTTTATAAAATTCTTAGCCGGGAAATCTCTTCGTTCCTGTCGGTGCCGCGCATAGCGCCGTCCTGGTCATGAAGGAGACAGCGAAGGCTCGCGCCTCCTGCGGCGAGGCCTGGCGACGCTCGAGCCTCTTCGTCGGCCACTCCTGCCGAAGGGACCGGCCAGTTCGTGGGGCGTGCCCGTTAAGCGTGCGGTGGCGCGGGCGGTTTGGCCGACGAGAGTCCCCCCGTGAGGCTGGACAGCACGTTCTGGAGGGTGCTCACCAGGTTCGTCACGACTGACAGCAGCCCACCGGTGCCTCCGTCAGCGGCGGGCGCGGACGGCGTGATCTGTGGTGCCGTCGGCGTCTCCGTCTTCGCCTGGGCGACCGGGTCCGCCACCGGACCTGTCGGGATCGCCGCCACAGGCGGCACCGTGGGCGGGGCCGGCGCCGTGATCGGCTGCGGGGTGTCGGCCCCGAGACGCGGGGTGGCGGCGGCCGAAGCGACCGGGGTGAGGGCAAGCGCTGCGGTCAGGGCGGCAGCGGTCCATGTGGCACGCATCTAGAGACTGTTCTCCGTTCGAGAGGGCGGTGATCAGGGGGACAGGCATGACGCCCTCAACCACACCGTGCGCCACGAACGCCACCTCGGCCATCGCTCCTACGCCGAATGCGCGGACCCGGCCGGTTCCACCGCCCCGTCCGGGCGTAAGGCTGTTCCGGGGGATGCCGGTGACAGGTGCTCGCCCCGACAGCGCCCATGGGGTCGGCACATACGGGAATGGGTGACGCGCACGGACTACCCGCGCCTGCTGGCATCAACGGCCGGTTGCGAGCACGAACCAAACCACGGGCCGAACCACGGCCCGAACCACGGGCCGAACCACGGACCAAACCACGGACCTCGACCCGAAGCGCGGTCGGGCGGCGCCGTCAGAAATGGACGATCTGGAGGAACGCCCCAGGATTCTCGGCATAGTTGACACCCGTGACGTACATCGTTTCGCCGTCTATCGTTTCGACGTCGGGGCCCAGGGTCAGCCCCGTCCCGTGCTCCATGGCCAGACCGGTGACTGTCTCGCGGGTGACGCGGGTGTTGGTCGCCGTCTTGTAGGACAGCACCTTCGCTTCGCTGCGTTGGTCGTCCTCGAGCACGTAGAACCTGCTGCCGTCAGGGCTGACGGCCGGGCTCAGCACCGGTTGGTAGTTCGACTGGAAGTCGATGGTGGTGAGCACCTGGTCGCTGTCGAGGTCGACCAGGACCGCGTGGCCGTCCGGCTTGCTCAGCGCGTACACGCGGCGGCCGTCGGGAGTGAGTGCGAGTTCGTCGACGAAGCCGGTCGCCGAGAGGGTGCGTACCAGCGTCGGGACGCCCGTCGAGGCGTCCAGGTGGATCAGCCCGGCGTCGCCGCTGACGTAGACGTCCTTGCCGTTGGGCCGGACGACGACGGCGCGCGGGCTCTCACCGGGCAGCGGCACCGTCGCGGTGAACGCCCGCCGCGCCGTGGAGAACACCAGCATCCGGGACGGTCCCGTGCTCTGGGCCCCGTTGTCCGGACCGGTCTGGTTCATATAGATGGAGGCCCCGTCCGGGCTGATGGCCATGCGCGTCAGGGATCCGGGGTTCGACCCCGCGGGCCGTGGCTGATCAGGAATGGGGAAGCTGGAACGCAGTGTGTTGGTGGCCGTGTCGAACACCTTCAGGGCCCCGATGGTGAGCAGGTAGATCTGTTTGCCCCCGGCGTTGAACAGCAGCGGCCCGGCCCAGCGGTCACTGCTCGTGGGGACATGGGCCGTGACGTTTCCGGTCCGGGTGTTGACCACGTCCAGCGATGTACCGACGTCGTCGATGGACGGGACGTACGCCCTGGTGCCGTCCGTGCTGATGAGCGGCGCCACCGCGTACTGGGACGACGGCAGACGTGTGACGCCCTCGGTGCCGGGGTGCGGGCGGCCCTCTGCCACGCCCGCGCCTGTGCCCACCAGGAGGCCGACGCACAACAGCATCAGCGCCCAACGGGCTCTGTCTGCAAGGGACTTCACGGCTACCCCCTCCGACGTCGCCGTCACACCGTCGCGATGGCGGGGCCAGGTTACGTCGGGAGTCCGTGGTTGGCCGGGCTGCGGCGGCGGCCAAGGCGGCAACCGGTCAATTGCGGGGGAGGGGGGCGGGGGGTCGGCAGGTGGCCGGCTCCCGCCGCCCTGTCGCCTCACTGCCCCGCCGCCCCGTCGATCGGCACACGGATGGGGCACCCCTCCGCGCGCCTGCTCGGCGGACTCACTTGTCGACCGTGACACCCAGCCGGTCCGCCACGGCGGTGAGGGTCGCGCCCAGGGGGAGGGCGACGCGCGTGACGGCGTACTGGTCGCCCCGGGTCGGATCCCGGTTGACGATCAGCACCGGCCGGTCGGCCTGGGCCGCCTGGCGGACGAATCGGAGACCGGACATCACCGTCAGGGAAGAGCCGAGGACCAGCAGCGCCGACGCCTCGCGGACCATCGCGCGGCAGCGTTCGACACGCTGCGGCGGCACGCTTTCACCGAAGAACACCACGTCCGGTTTGAGGATGCCGTCGCACACGGTGCAGGACAGCACCCGGAAGTCGCGGACCTGCTCGTCGGTGAGATCGGCGTCACCGTCCGGGTTGATGGCGGCTGCCGTCGGCTCGAAGCCCGCGTTGGCCTCCTCCAGCCTCCTTGCCAACGTGCGGCGCGGGCTGATCGCGCCGCAGGAAAGGCAGACGACCCGTTCGAGGCTGCCATGGAGCTCCACGACATCCTCGCTGCCCGCGGCCTGGTGCAGGCCGTCGACGTTCTGTGTGATCACTCCCGCGAGTAGACCGTGCCGGTCGAAGGCGGCCACGGCCCGGTGCCCACTGTTGGGGCGGGCCCCGCCGAAGGTGCGCCAGCCGAGGTGGCTGCGGGCCCAGTACCGGCGCCGGGCCTGAGCGCTCGCGGTGAAGTCCTGGTACGTCATAGGGGTGTGCCGGCTCAGGCTTCCGCCCTCGCCCCGGTAGTCCGGGATGCCCGACTCCGTCGAGAGCCCCGCCCCGCTGAGCACGAGTACGCCCCCGCTGCTCAGCGCGTCGGTGACCGGTCCCACGTCCGTGGTGCCGGGCGGGACCTCTCCGGTGGGGGTCCAGCTGAGAGTGGGACGCATGCGCATGCCTTCCAGGGTACGGAACGGGTCGGCGGGGACCGAGGCACCTGTGGCTCCACCGGAGTCGGCTGGTGGTCCTCGGCCGCCCTCGTGAGCGGCCCGGCGCGGGACCGGCGTCGTCTGTCCGGCGACCGCCCCGCATGAGCGGCCCGGCGCGGTGACCGGGTGCGCCTGTCCGCCCCCGAGCGCCCAGCGCGAAGATCCGGGGGCCGTCTGTTCCTCCGGAGCCCCACCCCCATGTCAGGGCTGCTGGGCCCGTCTGTCGAGGCGGGCCTGTACGGCATTGCGGACCAGGGCCAGAACCGTGTCCTCCGCCGCGGGCGGGATGCACACCGCCCGGTTGTAGTGCAGGTGCAGGACGGACGGCAGGGGAGTGGCCCGCCCCTCCTCGGCGCTGAGACCCCGGCCGAGACCCCGCAGTACGCGCCCGTACTCGACGAGGACTTCGGCGCGGACCGTCGAGGCCGCGGCCAGCCGGCCTGGACCGACGAGACGCACCAGCGTCGGGGCGGGGGCAGGGGCCGGGCCAGGGGCACCGGGCGCGAGCAAGTCGGTTGTCTCGTCCAGGAGTTGGTCCAGGATCCGCTGCCGCTTGCGGGAGGACGCGGTGTGCGGAACGCGCGGATACCGCGCCAGGAGCCAGGGGGCCCAGGGCTCGGGGCCGGCCATCGCGCGCAGGGCGTCCAGTTGGTTGACCGCGCCCAGGACGACCGGATCGCCGTGGAGCGAGCCGTCGCGCAGCGCCGAGAGCTGGGCCGACACCAGCTCGCTGTCGGCCTGGAACACCCGCTCGGCGAGTTCGAGTGCCTGCGGGCCGCCGTAGCGGGCCGTCTCCGGCCGGTACTCGTCCACGACCATGCGCCGCAGGAGCCCGGCCGCTCGCAGCCGGGCGGCCCAGGCGTGCAGACGCGGCGGCGCCTCGCGTGCCGGCGGCTCGGCACGGCCGTGGAACCGTAGTCGCAGATGAGGGTCCGGGTCGCCGTACCGAAGGAAGAACCAGCGGTCGACGCTGCCGCCCAGCCGCGCGAGCAGATCGGGCAGGTGGGCCGCGATCACCTCGTCGTGCCGTTCGTATGCCACGTACAGCTTGGCGTAGAGCCAGGGGCCGCCCACGAGGTGCGGCGGTTCGGCGGGCTGTGGCCGTCCCGGGCGGGACGTGGCGACCGGTGGCCGGGTGAGCAGAGGGAAGATCACCTCGCTGGTGTACGCGCCGGCCGGGCCGGTCAGCCAGCCGTCCCCCGGTTCGGGGCCCTGCGGGCCGGGCAGAAAGGGTGCTTCCTCCAGTGTGAGCGGCAGCCCCCGCGCCGCCTCCCGGCGGATCAGCTCCACGTGGGCCGGCCGGCTCGCATCGATCTCCACCCGCTGGTCGCCGGTACCGAGGAGCACGCGGCGCGGCAAGCCGGACCGCTCGGCCCAGGACGCGAACTCCGTTGCCCAGGAACGCGGTTCGGCCATGGCGGTTGGGCACAGGCGGTCATCGAGGCGCCAGCGGGCTCGTGGACGACGGGCAGTGGCTGGACACGGCGTCGGCAGCCGCGCTGGCCTTCGCCAGCCGCCGACTCGAATCGGTGCGGGTGTCCATGGTGCTCTCCGTCCCCGACGGCGAGGACGTGCCCGCCTGCGTCGCGGGCGCCCGGGAGCTGCGGCTGGGGCGGTTGCCCACGGCGACCGCGAGGTGCCTCCTCGATGAGTACGCACCCGGAGCAACCCCTTCGGTGCGCAAGCGCCTGCTGGCCGAGGCCCAGGGCAACCCCATGGCCCTGGCCGAACTCCCGTCCGCGCTCAGCGACGATCAGCTGACCGGGATCCAGGCACTGCCCGACCAACTGCCGCTCAGCGAAGGCGTACGGCAGATCTTCTGCGGCCGGGTCGCCGCATACGGATTCCCCCTGCTTCTCGCGGCGGCGGAACGCGACGGAGACCTCCCCACCCTCCTCAGCGCCGCCGGCGACGAGGACGGGGCCATGGACCAACTGACCGGCGCCGCCCGGGCAGGACTCATCACCCTGCACGGCCAACAGGTGCGCTTTCGCCACCCGTTGACACGTTCCGCCACCTACCAGAACGCCGCGCCGAGCCGTCGCCGTGCCGCCCATCGGGCCCTCGCCGACGCCCTGGACCCGGGCGACGACCGCCGCGTCTGGCACCTGGCCGCCTACGCCACCCGTCCCGACGACTCCCTCGCCCGCCTCCTGGCGAACCTCGCCGACCGCACCCGGCACACCGGCAGCGTGACGACCGCGGTCCGCGCGCTGCGCAGGGCCGCGACCCTCTCCTCCACTCCGGCCGGCACGGCCAGGTGGCTGGTGGAGGCCGCGGAATGCGCGTGGGCCGCGGCCGAACCGACCCAGGCCCGGGCGCTGCTCAAGGATGCCGAATCCCTGGTCCACGCACCGGAGTTACGGGCCCGGGTGGCCCGGGTGCGCGGAGCCATGCTGCACGCGGGCAGCGCGCTCAACCCCGCCTGCGACACCCTCATGGACAGCGCCCGGCTCGCGCGGTCCAAGGCGCCCCAACTGGCCGCGGAATCGCTGCTGTTGGCGGCACGAGCCGCCTGGGGCGCCAACGAACCGGCGAAGCTCACGGAGATAGCCGACCTGCTCGCCGACCTCGCATTGAAGGAAACCCCCGAAAGGTCCCAACTCGTCTACCAGTTACGCCGGATGGCAGGTGCTCCCGTGCCCACGAACGGGCCCGAGCAGCCGGGAGCGAAGAGCTGCCCCTCTGGCGACGAGAGGCCGACGAGCTCCTGCCTCGGACCACTCGTGTGGCCTCCCCTGTTCGTGCCGTACCTCCTGGGAGACGGCGAGGCCGGCCTCGAAGGGCAGCGGCGTACCTTCGAGTCCCTGCGCGCGGCGGGCGCCGTGGGAGCCATGCGGTGGGGCTGACCTCGTTCGTGGCCGCGCAGTTGGTCACCGGGCGGTGGGCCGACGCGGTCGCACTCGGCCAGCAAGGCCTCACCCTGGCCACCGATACCGGCCAGCTCACCGCCCGGTGCCACCTCCAGGCGCTGCTGGCGTACGTGGCCGCGGCTCAGGGTGACTCCGCCCGCTGCCGGGAGCTGGCGGAAGCGGCCCTGGCGGAGTCGGTCCCGCGCCGGGCCGCCTCCGCGGCGGCCCTGGCACGCTGGGCCCAGGGTGTGGACGCCCTCGGTGGCCGCCGACCGCGGCAGGCCGTCGGCCCGCTCAGTGAGGTCATCACCCGGGGCGGCACCGCCGAACACTTCATGCTGAGCGGGCTGGTGCTGCCCGACCTGGTCGAAGCGCTGGTCCGCGTGGGACAGACCGAGCGGGCGGCGGCGCCACTCGGGCAGTTCGAGGAACAGGCCGACCCGCTCAACGCCCCCTCGCTGCGCGCCGCATGGCACCGATGTCGGGCTCTGCTCGCCACGGCGCACGACGCCGACCGCCACTTCGCCGACGCCCTGGCCGCCCCCTGCACCTCCGGCTTCGAAACCGGCCGCGCACACCTGCTGTACGGACAGTGGCTGCGCCGCCACCGCCACGTCACCGCCGCCCGCCGCCACCTCCACCAAGCGGTGGAGCACTTTCTGACTGTGGGGGCGGAGCCGTGGACGGAACAGGCGAACATGGAGTTGCGCGCGGCCGGCGTACCCGACACCGAGCCGCCCGCGAACGGCCGAGGACTGACTCCGCGAGAACTCCAGATCGCCCGCTATGCGGCACAGGGCCTGACCAACAAGGACATCGGCTCACGCCTGTTCCTCAGTCCCCGCACGGTGGGCTATCACCTGTACAAGATCTACCCGAAGCTCAACATCACCTCGCGGCGCCAGATTGCGCATCTCGTACTGGCTTGAGGGGCCGCCGGCTCTCACACCTGGCACTGGCGTCGCGTACTGGCATGTCGCACTGGATTTCAATGGATTTCACTGGATTGAAGGGCCGGCACGCGCGACGGTTCACGGCCCTGTGACGGTCGGCGGCTCGCTCGTGACGATCGGGCGGGCCGTGACACGGTCCCATGGTTGTGGTCAGCCTGACGCGAGTTGTTCCGCTATCTCCTTGATCCAGCCGGTTGTCTTGGCCGGGTCGTTGAGGGTGTCTGCCCAGGTTTCCGGGTCGAGTTTGTGGTGGGCGGGGCCTGATTTGAGGGCGTTGAGGAGGGCTCGTGCGGAGTCCCTCATCTCGGCGGTTGTGCTGCCGGCGCCTGTGATGTCGGGGCCCGCTGCCAGGGCGTAGATCTCGCGCGCCATGGCCTGGCGCTCCCCCTTCGACACCTTCTGCCAGAACTTCAGGGCATGCTTCAGCGATTCGCTGCGGGATGAGGCCTCGGCCGGGGTCTCGTTCTCCGGCGCCCAGTGTTCGGGGTGGCGAGCCTCTTCGTAGCGTTTGGTGGCGGCGCGGAGCGCCTTGTAGAGGGTGACGCCGAGGACGAGGCCGGCCCCGGCCCCGGCGAGGCCCCATCCGACCGGGTTGCTCGCCAGCCCGGCTGTGCCCGCCGCGACCGCGGTGACGACGCCAGCGGCGGCCTTGGTGGATTCGCCCAGGGCGCCGCCGATGGTCTCCTTGCCGATCTTGGTGAGCTGCTTCTTCTTCGCGTACTCCTGCACCGAGTTCAGCTTTTCCACGTCTTTTTCTGCGCGCTGGAGGCTCTCGGCGGCGGCGCGGGCTTCGCCCGTTGCCTCCCAGGCGGCGTCGATGGCTTCGGATACGAGCTCCAGCCGTTCTTCGCCCTCGTGGTCCCAGTAGGCATCCAGCGCGACGTAGGCCTCGGCCGCGGCCCACTCGGCCTGCTCCCGTGACTGGTTCAACCGGGCCAGTGACTGCGCGTGGACAAGATGAGGATCTCCGAGCTCCTTCACCTTCCTGTACTTGCTGGCCGCTCCGCCGACGCGGAAGGCGGCCCGTATTCCCTTGATCGCGCCGACGGAGGCGCTGGCGATACCGCTCGCCTCGGACGCCACCGCGGCATCCGCCGCCTTGTGGAGCTTGGTCACCTCCTTGGCGATGCCGGCGCTGTAGCTTGCCGAACCGGCGGCTCCGATGACCGTGTCGGCCCCCTTGGTCTTGGCTTTCTTCTGCGCCGTGTGGTGGCCGGCCCCGGTCCTGTGCTTCTTGGCGTCCTTCATGTTCTTGTACGCGTCCATGCCATTGACCAGGGTGCCGGTGGCCTCCGTGAGGAGGTTCTCCGACGCGGCGGAGGTCCCCGAGGCGGCGACGGAGTGCTTGAGACCCTCGTTGGCCGCGGCGGCGGCCTGCTGGGTGAAGCCCGCGTTGGTAGGGGTCTGGACACCCTTGATGAAGGTGTCGATGGGATCGAGACTCTTTTTGAACCTGTCCAGAAGCCCGGCGATCTCGTCGCGATAGCTCTTCTTCGCGCCGGCGGACACGCCTCCGGCCTTCGGCACCTCCCCCTTCCCCTTCTCCTTCCCTTTGTCCATGCCCCGGGCGCGCTGCACCGCGGCAGTCGCGGCCCGATTGCCGGCACTGGACTGCATCCGCAGGAAGGCGTGCTCCAGCGAGTTTCCGGACAGACTCCCTTCCCCGCGCTGCCGGGCCGACGTAAGGGCAGCCGCAGCCTGTGGAGCCGGGGTGCGGTGAACTGGGGTACTCATGGACGTTGCCTCTCCTGGCTGCGGAACCGGGGGAGGTGAAGATAGCCGGGCGCGGCCAACAGACGGGGTGCATCGGGGAAACTCTTCGACGACGCCTCACGGTTCGGGCGCCCCCGCCACATGAAACCTCGCACCATCCCCCAGCCCGGCCCCGGTCGGCGGGGCACCCCCTGCGCCCCTTGCCCGGGCGGACGGCGCCAAGCCCTTGGCCAGGCGGGCTGGTTGGGTGTGGCAGGCATCCTCCTTGTGGGTTTGCCGGACCCTCACTGCGGACCGAGCCCGACCGGCGAGCCACGGTGATCCGGTCACGGCGCCGCGCGTGCCGTACCCAGATGCGCCGCAGCCGGACGCTGCTTCAGCTTCAGCTGCCGGTGCTGTCCTGCGCCAGCGGCAGTGCCGCACAGGCGGGGACTGCCGATGGGCGCGGTGGTGGGCTTGGCCGTTCGGACGATGGCCAAGTGCATTTCGTCGGCGACGGCATGGGTCGCGGTGAGTTCGATGTCGGTGAGGCCGGCCGAAGCAAGGCTTCGCGGTATTCGGCGAAGGAGGGGGCGCCGACGATGCAGCCCACGTAGTTCCAGCGTTCGTCCCGCTGCGGCGGGATGAGGGTGTCGCCGGCGGCAACGTCCGAGATGCCGATCCGTCCGCCCGGCGCCAGGACGCGAAACATCTCGGCGAAGACGGGGGCCTGTCGGAGGACAGGTTGATGACGCACTTGGCCGTCCGACCCATCCCCAGGAGATCCAGAAACGAGCCCAGGCATTCATCGCGGAACTCTTGCCCGCGCAGCACGGAGCCCCTGTCACTACTGGACGACCCGCGGTACGAGCAGCGCAGTAGCGGGCAGGCCCAGCCGGCCACATCCGGCCTGATAATTCGCTGGCGCGATGCACAGCCAACCTCGACCCTGGTCACCGTGTCAGAACCCAAGCATCAGATCCGCGCCCTCTACACGGCTTCCACGGTGACCGTCTATCAGGCCTACGCTGCGGAAATCGGCCGACCAGCCGCAGAAGTCGGTCGCTTTCCGGCGGCCTGGAAGAGGGACCGCATGACGTGGATCAAACCGTCGTTCCTCTGGATGATGTACCGCTGTGGATGGGCAACCAAGGAAGGCCAAGAGATCGTCCTCGCGATCGAGATCACCCGAGAGGGCTTCGAATGGGCCCTGAAAAACGCCTGCCTGTCCCACTACGAACGCGGGCTGCACCCCGACTGTGCGGCTTGGAAGCGCCAGTTGAAGCGAGCCCCGGCCCGAGTGCAGTGGGATCCCGAACGCGATCTACACCTACAGCCGCTTCCGCACCGCTCTCTTCAACTCGGCCTCGCCGGCGAGGCCGCGGAGCGCTACGCGGAGGAGTGGATCGTCTCGATCAACGACGTCACCGCACTCGCGCATGCGACCCATGCTCATGTGAGGGACGGGGCGCTGGATGCCGCCCGGCAGCTCCTTCCCGCCGAACGCCCCTACCCGTCGGCCGACACGCTTCTGACCCACCTGAGTCGCTGAGCCGATCCCGCCCCTGGGATCACAAACTTCCTGCTTAGCGAGCCCAGAACCACGGTCAGTTGTGACGCATAGTTCACGATCCTCAGAACCTGAGCCAGAACCCTTCAAGTGGCAGCGTTTGTGCGCCGGTTCGGGCGGCGGTTCAGATGCTGCCGGCCTCAGGTGTTCGTGAGAAATGAGGGCGTTGTGGTCTTCGACGCGTCGCTTGTCTCCGGACTGCCCACATGGTTGTCCGGGTTCGGGAGGAGGCAGGCGCTGATCGCGTTCCTGCACTGGCCGAACTGGCCGGCCCCGTGACTGGAGGGGTCAGGAGCCCAGTAGTGCGTGGGCGATGGCTTTCTGCTCGGGCTCCAGTGTGACCGCGCCGTCCTCGATGTCCCAGAGGCAGTTCTGCAGGACGCGGCCGAGTGTCCATCCGGTGGCTCGGTCCCGGTCCAGACCGACCACTTCTGTCATGAGGTGGAAGCGATGGCGTATCGCCCGGGGCACGTCTGCGGTGCCAGTCATGTCGTCCCACCGGTTTCGCAGAGCGGGCAGCAGCTCGAAACCGGGGTCGCCCGCAAGCGGTTTGGGGTCGATGGCGAGCCAGGGGGCCCGTCCCGGGAACTGCAAGGACGGCAGAGGTGCGAGAACGTTGTCGTAGTGCAGATCCCAGTGCAGAAGCCGGTCGCCCGGCTCGTCAAGTAGTTCCCTCATCGCATCCGCGCAGGTAGCCAGGAGTCGTCGCTCTGAGGGGTCTGTCAGAGAGCGGGAGTATGTGGGGACGCGGTCGAGGATGTCCCGGGCGATGTCGGCCAAGAGCCGCAGGCCCGTGGGGGCTCGAACGGCGGCCAGTCGCTTCAGCAGCTCGGAAAGGTGCCGCAGTGCCGCAGTGCCGTCGGGCACCGTCGCGAGCGACCGGGCGGCATCGAGGCGTTCCAGAAGCATGGCCCCGGAGTCGGGGGCGGTGTTCAGTAGTCCGACCGCGTGGCGGGCGCCCCAGGCGCGCAGGGCGAGCGGCTCGCCTTGCGTTTCCTCGTCAACGGTCTGGAGCTTGAGTACAGCGGGCGACCTGTCTGCCTGGAGCACCGGCAGTACGAGTGCGACGGACCCGTGCGCTGCCGGCCCATCCAGCCGCAGACTCCAGCGGTCCAAGAACTCCTCGGCCAGACTCGGCAGGGCAGCGGTCCATGCCTGCCACGCATCACTCTTCTGCGAGGTGGCCAGGGCGGCCGGAACTTCGACCTGGGGCTGAGACCGGCTGAAGGCCATGACCCTCCTGAATCGATGGTGTTGGAACACCAGCGTGCCTGACGGTCGTCGCCATCCCGGCAACCAGGCCCCCGGGGAGTTGGCGCTCCTGTGCCCAGCCTGTCTTTTTTTGGTGGGCGGTGCCGGCCAGATGCACGTGGCTTGGCAGGACGGTCCCGGCCCCTGAGGGCCCTGTGCGAGGGGGAAAGGCTTCTTCCCCGTAGTAAGCCCGGTGGCCCTGGGCAAGCAGACGTCGCTCAGCGCTCAGTAATGCAGGGCGCGCGGCTGGACAGCCAAGCGAAGCTCCCGGCCGGCATTGGTGATCTTATTTGTGACCCGGGCCATGAGGAGCTTCGTCCCGTTGCGCAGCTGGCCAACTCGCCCACGGCGCAGGCAGGTTGAAGAAGGCTTTGAGAGAGATCGAGGCTGCTTGGCGACGCGTAGCTGGTTCAGCCGGCCGCCCGCAGCGGGCATCCGGTGCCAACACGGGCGTCGAGCTCGGCCCGCAGGGCGACAAGCTGCGCCATACGTGCATCGATAACCTTGATCTTCTCTTCGAACAGCGCGGACAGCGCCTCGGCGGTGTCGGGCGCGTTCCGCAGTTCCTGGCCGGTCTGTGCGATCTCGGCCAGCGAGAAGCCGAGCGTCTGTGCGGTGCGGACGTACTGGAGCCAGGGCACTGCCTCCGGCGGGAAGTCGCGGTAGCCGTTGGCCAGACGGCGCCCCGTGACGAGACCGATCTTCTCGTAGAAACGGATGGTGTCCCTGGTCAGTCCCGCTTGCGCGGCTAGCTCCCCGATACGCACGGCTCTCCCTGTACTGCGGACTTGACCTTGGACAGTACTCCACTGTTTACCGTCGTGGCGTCCGTGCAGGAGACCAGCAGGAGCGTTGCCATGTTCCGTCTTTTCGCCCCTTCCCACCCCGCATATCTCCGTGCCGTACGCACGAGTGCTTGGTACGACCTCGTGGTCACAGCCGGTTTCGCCACGCCGTGGACCTATGCCTTGGTGCACGACGCGCTGTCGAAGTTCGGTGACGCGCTCGGGCTGGGCGCCCTGCCCGTCCTCGACCCGATAGAGATCCTCTACGCGAATCTGATGGGTTCAGTGGTGGTCGTCTGGGCGCTGCTCCGGATCATCAACCCGCTGCCAGTGCACGGTCTGTTCGACGGCACCGCGCGCACGCTTTTCTCCGCGTGGCAGGGGTATGCGCTGGCACATGGTGCCCCGCGCTGGCTGTGGCTGTTCTTCGTTGCCGAGGTGGCGTTCGGCGTCGTCCAGCTCGTGCCGTGGTGGCGGGCTCGACGCACCGACCTCATGGGCCTCTCTGCCGTACAACCGCACGGCGACGCGGGCCGGTGATCCCCAGATGAGTCTCTTGGTCGAGAACGACTGCCGCCTTATGGGCGACGGTGTGCGCCAAGCGATGCACGGCGTTGCCCGCCCACACAACTTCGCTCTCACGGGATGACTCCCGCCGCATGCGCGACCTGAATGGTTCCCGAGAGGGCTCGCCCTCTCGGAGTCTCGGAGGAGGAATCAGGCGAGGCAGAACTCGTTGCCCTCGATGTCCTGCATCGTGATGCACGACTCGTTGACGCCATCGGCGCGCTGCGTGAGTACGTGTTTCGCGCCGAGTGCCATCAGCCGTGCGCATTCTGCCTCAAGCGTGGCCAGGCGCTCGTCACCCACGAGCCCGACGCCGGCCCGCACATCGAGATGCACCCGGTTCTTGGCGACCTTGCCCTCGGGCACCCGCTGGAAGAGCAGGCGCGGAGCCACATCCGTGGGATCAGTGCACGCGAAGTAGATCGCATCCTCGGGCGGTAGCGAGCGGAAGCACTCCTCCCACGTTGCGAAGCCCTCCGGGACCTCCGGCATGACGTACCCCAACACCTCACACCAGAAGGCGGCGAGGCGCACAGGGTCGGCGCAGTCGAAGGTCACTTGGAACTGTTTGATCGTTGACATTGGCGCACAATAACAGGGGCCTTGCTCATCTCCGCAGGTCAGGGAGCCCGCAGGTGGTTAGGAGGAGGGGCTGCTACCCGTTGTCGTGCCGTGCGGTCGCAGGGCTGAACCGGGGCCAGCGTCTCCCCAAAGGGGAACCCGGCCAGCCACCCCCGTGCTGTCGCAGACCAGTTACGGGATCATGTTCGGAGCCAGGTGATGAGAGCGGCGAGGATGACGTTGCCGAGGTGGGTGTAGGGGCGTTTCGCGTGCCGGGTGGCCTCGGCACGGAAGCCTTTGAGGCGGTTGATTTGTCGGCCAGGACACTGGCGGAGCGAGTGCGGGACCGGCCAACTCCGGTACGCGGTACGGAAATCCGCTCCAGCACCCGGTCGCGTTGGGGCCCGTCGCCGTAATGCCCGGGCGTCAGGACGAGGGCGTGAGGACGAGGGCGTGAGGCCGGCATCGCCCGTCCGCGGCGAGGCGGATTTTCGTGGTGGACCCGCCGCGGGAGCGTCCCAGGAACTTGCGGATCCGACTCCTTCCTCAGCCGGTCCACCAACTCCTGGCGTGCCAGGGTGGCGATGGCGCCGACGACGACCGGACTCAGGCGTCTGCGTCGAGCAGGTGCTCGTCGACCGTGTTGAACGACCAGGTTCCGGCGGTGCGGGTGAGGACCCAGATCAAATCGAAGCGCTCGGGCCAGGTCGCCGGGGCTCCGCTCTGTGGTGCGAGGGCTTCTACGATCGCGGGGATGCGGGAGTGCTCCCAGCAGATCAGCACGGGGCCGGGCGAGGCTGAGACTGCCGCCGCCAGGTCGGCTTCCTTCGACTCGGCGTAGTCGAGGTCGACGGCCAGACCGAGCCGCTTGGCCAGCGGGGTGACCGTCTGTCGCATCCGATGACCGCCGGCGTCCTGCCCCCGGTCGCTTGCGGCGTACACCTTGATGGGCCGCACGAGGCCGGGGGCCGGGCGGGGGTCGAACAGACGCGGCAGCGCGTTGGCGCGTGCCCAGCCCCGCTCGGTCAGGGAGTGACGGTCCCGTCTGCCGGTGTCGTCCTTGCCGGTCTCGTTGCCGACGGGCTTCTCGGCGTGGCGGATGATCATCACGACCAGGTCAACGGTGCTGCCACCCCCACCGGTTGTCGCGCGCCGGGAGGAGCTCGCCGCCTGTGCCGACGGGGACTTCGACGCACTGCCGCCGCCCTTCGAGCCACAGCCCGCCAGCAGCAGCGAGATCACCCCCAGCCCCGCGATCGCTCCGCGGCGGCTGAGCGAACAAGGCTGTTCCGCGTACCTGTCCACGACGTCTCATGCCTCCCGCTCGGTGCTCACCCTCGTCTCGATGTGCGCCGGGGAGCACACCGAAGCGTAGGTGAGGGCCGCACGGCTGTCTGTACGGCCCTCGTGGCGGTGTCGGGTCAGCGGACCGGCAGCGCCCGCGTGTGCTCCCGGTGCACGGCCTGGAGGGAGCGCGGGTCGAGGCCGAGCAGGTTCAGGATGGGCGGCGCGATCTGCTTGGTCTCGACCTTCGCGGAGAGACGTACACCGCGGGGTGTCGGCGGTGGCGGTGGCAGAGAGTGCGAAGGTCGCGCTGAGGGCGGTGGCGAGGCGAACTGTACGGCGAGTCAGGAGAGTTCTCCCGGGCCGACAGACCCGGGCGTGGACGAAGCAGAGGCCATGCTCGAGGTGAGCCGTCGCCGCCCGCGCCGCCTTCAGTTGCCGGGTGAAGAAGGGGACCGGTGCCGGCACGGCTCCCGGGTGCCGGCACCGGTGGTTCAGGGCAGGTTGACGAACTTGTGGGACGCGATGTTGTGCCACATCTGCTCGCCCGAGCAGGACCCGCCCGAGCCGAACCGCCAGTCGTGGAGGTCCGGGAGCCCCGCCCCGTTGTAGATCCCGCGTCCGGCACCGCCGTAATTGCTGTTGCAGTACACCCAGACGTCGTCATTGAGGCCGGGGTAGCCCAGGTTCCACACCGATTCCGAGGTGTTTTTGCATGCCCCCCAGGCCGCCGCGTCGCTGGGCCAGGCGCCGCACTCGTTCTGGTACCAGGTACGGAAGTAGGTGTGGAATCGGCCATCCGGCGGGTTGGCGGCCGTTGCCGTCGTCGATGCCGGTGCGGTTTCGGTGGCGTTCGCCATGACCGGTGTGGCCATCACGGCCAGGACCGTCAGGGCCGCGCCGGCGCATGCGGTTCGCAGAGAAGTCACGTTGCTCCTTCATGGTGTGGGAGTGCGAGTGGGGTGATCTCGGACGCCGCAGGTTGCGGCGTCACCGATGTGCGTCCGCTGCGACGACCGAGCGGGCGCGGGGCAGTGCCGAGAGACGGAGGCGGAGCCATGTGCTGACCTCACCCCAGTACTGCTTCCTCAGCTCCGCGTCGTACTTCTGGTCCAGCCGGGCGGCTGCCGCCGCGAGGCCGGAACTCTGTGCGCAGTCGGCCTCGGCGACGGCCATGGCGACCTCGCGTGCCTGCGGCAGCGGATGGTCGGAAGGCGGCAGCGCGGCGCGGGCCGCGGCGGGATCCTTGAATGCGTACCCTGCGGTCCGCATGCATGCGGACCACCGATGTGTGCCGCTCAGGAACTCGCTGTCGGCGATGACCTTCGCGCCCCGCAGCGCCGGCAGCGAGTCCATGGTGACCCGCGCCTGGAACCAGGCCGGCAAGTCGCGGTAGAGGGACCGTTGGGCTTGCGACTCGCATCCCTGGGCACTGTGGGTGATTGCCATTCCGTCCGGCGTGCGCGCCGTCAGACCGTCCGGCCGGGGGCCGTTGGCCGCGACGATGGCCGGCCCTCGGCGCTCCTGGGGCAGGCTCTGGAAATAGCGTTCATTGGCGTCGTTGGTGCGGAGCTTCTCGCTCGCGCGGTCCAGGTCACTGCCGTAACCGTGCCGATGTGCCCAGGAGGTGTCGTCCACGACGTACGGGAACTGGCGCGCTTCGCGCACTGGTTGGCGAGGAACCGGCACATAGACGAAGCCCTTGTCCTTCATGCAGTCGCGCAGCAGCAGTTGTTCCGCCGAGTGCAGCAGGTCCTGCTCACCCTCCGTCGCCTCCCGCAATGGCTCGGCGGAGGAGGCGCGCGACGGCTGGACTTGACGTCGGTCACGGGCCTCGTTGTCACCTGCTCCGGCAGCTGCGATGGTGCCGCCCGTCGCGAGCAGAGCGGCCACACCCAATAACGCGAAGCCATTTCGCGTGCACCGACGACGGTCCGTGCCGGTCGCGCCCGTCGCACCGCCTTGAGGTATCGGCTCGGCCGGCCGAGCCGAGCCGTCGTCTTCCCCGGACTCGGACAACTCCTCCACCATCAACCTCCTTTCCTGTTCTGTGACGATCTCGGAAGATTCTTCCGTTGCTCCGGCGAGCGCGTTCCGCCGGACGCAATCCCAGATTCGGGACGGGGGGATTGTCCGTCCACCATTCGGGCCGAAGACGCAGCTCGGGCGCGGACAATGGGGGTTTGTCCGGCGGACGTGGAGCAGTGCGTCGGCGATGTCCGCAGAATCAAGCCACCCGGCGGGGCCACGTTGTCCCGGCAAGTGCTGGAGAGGTCGGTCCGGGTCTGATCTCCTGGGCATCGCACTGGACGAGGCGGGTGAGGGGACGGTGCCCGCGTGGAGACAGAGGAGTTCTCGAATGGGCAGGGCGGGACGTCTGCAAGGGGAGCCACGAGGTGAAACTCCCCAAGCGAATGCGTTGGCGGTTTTCCTGCGAACCATGACGGAAGGTCGTACGGTCCGAGAGCTGGCGCGGGCGTACGGGGCCGGGAAGACCAGTTGGAGCGAATACCGATCAGGGACAAAAATCATTCCCCTGGCTCTCTTGGAAAACGTGATAGCGCGCCGGGTGCGGGATGAAAGAAGTCGCACCGAACTGTGGCACCGAGCACGGCAGTTACACGCGGCGGCGTGTGCGGCGGAAGAGGGCAGAATCCTTGCGTCGGCCGACCGGGCACGCATGAGCGGGACCCAGGAACTGCTCCGCGAAGCGCAGCACGCCAACGCAGAACTCGCCCGCTCGGAGGAGGCTGTCCGTACCTTGCTCGGCCTGACGGTGAAATTGCAGCAGGAACTGGACGCGGTTATCCAGCAGCGGGACCGTGCGGCCGGCCGCACGCAATGGGAGGCGGCGGGGGAGCGGCCGGCCGTCCCCAGGGCTGCACGCGCTGATCACTCGTCCGCGCAGCCGCGGCCGACGGCCACGGTCCCCGCGCACGACGGGGCCCCTGCCGGGGGTGGCCCGACGGGGAAGGCGCTGGTCCTCTGGCAGCCACCGTCGAACATTCCGCGCCCTCGCGACGAGACGGTGGGCAGCACCGGCTCCGAGGTGGCTGTCCGGCAGCCGTGGTATCCGATCCCTCAATGCGTTGCGGTGCGGGAACTGTGCTCGACACGGCCCGGGCCACCGGGCGTCGGGGGAGTGGGCAGCGCCAGGCGCGCCCTGGTGCGGGGCGCTGCTTCCGGCCGCGGGGGACACGGGCCACGTGGACCACAGCGGCTGGTACACGTGCTGTTGCTGTCCGTCCTCATCCTGGTCTGCGGTGTGACGGCCACAGCGGTGGAACCCGGACAAGAGCCGCCCCCTCGTCCAACGGCCACGTCACCGACGGCCGTGCCGGGAACGATCGCGCGAGAATACGTGCCGGACGCCTCCGGCGGACCCCTGCCCTCGGCATCCACACCTCCTGCGCAGTCCCCCAGCCCCGTTGCCGGTGCGGCACCCCGCGTACTACAGGCCCCCGCCGTCCCCGGCCCCGAGGTCTCAGCCGCTGAGCCTCCTCGACGCGTGGAGGTGGCTGCCCCCGAAGGCAGCGGCGTCTACGCCATCGCCGCGGACGGTAAGGCGGTCATCCAGTGGAGCGGGACGGGTGCGCAGTGGTCAGCCATCGGCGGGCCCGCCAAGGACCTCTACGCCGGCCCGGCCGGAGTGTTCGCCACCGATCCGGAGACGGGCGAACTGCGGGGCTACGGCGGCGTGCCCGGCGAGTGGCAGACCGTCAGTGGCCGGGCCGCCGGCTTCGCCATCAGCGGTGCGAACCTGTACCGACTGGCGGAAGACCACAGCGGCGTCCACTGGTGGGACAAGCAGCGCGGCACTTGGAGAAACATCGGCGGGCCCGCAGGACGCCTCTACGGCGGCGGGGCGGGACTGTTCGCCACCGACCCTGTGGACGGCCGGATCTTCGCCTACAGCGGCAACGGCTCGACCTGGTCGTACGCCGGAGCCGCCGGATCCGAATTCGCCGTGACGAACCAGCATTTGTACGGACTCAACCCCGAACGCAGCGCCGTCTTCAGGTGGACGGGTGAAGCCGGAAAATGGAATCAGGTCGGTGGCCCGGCCACCACCATCTACGCGAGTTCGGCGGAGCTGTTCGCCACCAATGGCTCCGACAGCGGCATGTGGCGCTACCGCGACGGCACTTGGGCCCGGATCGGCGACGCCGGAGCGGGCTTTGGGGGGCGGGCCGAACGTGTCTACCGCCTCGACCGCGACCAGAGGGCGATCTGGGAGTGGGACGGCGCCGCCTGGAAACGAATCGGCGGCCCGGCCCGCTCACTCGTGGTCGCAAGCTGACCTGGTCGGCCGCTCCGCCGGGGCGGCGAGGGCGCCGGGTCCGTCGTCGGCGGGGCGCGGCTGCTGTTCAGCGGTAGGGCGACGGTACGTGAACTCGCCTTTGAGCAGGGGTAGTTGCCCAGCGAGCCGGACTCTGGGCGGCTGGGTTCGGGTCCGCCGCGCCAGGCGGGTGCTGCCGTCGGTGGCACCCTCGCGTGCGAGAGGTCCCCGTGCCGCCGGTATCTCGGGGGCCGGTGGGCCGAGTTGGCGCAGGCCGGCGCCTGACCGGTCCCGCACTCCGCGGGGGTGTCGGTGTCGGCTCCCACGGCATGACGATGATCACCTTCGGCGTCGAAGACTTGGCAAGGGGCGTGTCACGAAGGACTGTTTGCGATGCTCGTCCTCATGAATATGCCGACCGCCGCTGCGCGGCACTATCACGGGGTCCACGCCCAGGGGACGGGGCGCACCTCTCCGCGCGCCGATCAGTCCCACCCCACAGGGGAGAAGCCCGATGGGTCCGTTGCCGGGCCCGTCGGCGACGGAAGGGGATGATCATCATGCCCCCTCGCCCCTTTGAGATATGCATCGTCGGTGCCGGACCTCGAGGCCTGTCGGTGCTGGAGAGACTCTGCGCCAACGAGCGTGCCGCGCCCGCGCATTCGGCCGTCACCGTACGCCTGGTGGACCCGTACCCGGCCGGTGCCGGCTCGGTCTGGCGCACCGATCAGTCGCCCGACCTGCTGATGAACACCGTGGCCTCGCAGATCACGCTCTACACGGACCTCAGCTGCCGGATCGAGGGCCCGATAGAGCCGGGACCGACGCTCTACGAGTGGGCCCGGACCGTCGCGGAGGCGGACCGAAGTGGTGAACACGACCAGCCGGTCCTCGACGCGGTGAGCGGGCTCGGCCCCGACTCGTACCCCACGCGGGCGCTGTACGGGGAGTACTTGAAGGCCGCGTACCGGCGAGTGGTCGCCCGTGCTCCCGAACACGTCACCGTCGAGATCCATCGCTCCCGCGCGGTCGCCCTCTTCGACAGCCGGGAAAGTGCGGCAGGATCGCAGAGCATCAGGCTGGAGGACGGCAGTCGCATCGACGGCCTGGATGTGGTCGTCCTGGCGCAGGGTCATGTGCCGGCGCGCCCGACGCCCCGCCAGGAGCTCACCGGGCTCCTGGCTCGGGGTCACCGCCTGGCGTACTTCACCCCGGCGAACCCGGCCGACCTGGACCTCAGCTCGATCGAGCCCGGTGAGAACGTCCTGCTGCGCGGGCTCGGCCTCAACTTTTTCGATTTGATGGCCCTGTTGACGGCGGGCCGGGGCGGCAGCTTCGTACGGCCGGGGGGCAGGCTGGTCTACCGGCCCAGCGGCCGGGAGCCACGGTTATACGCGAGTTCGCGACGCGGAATTCCCCATCACGCTCGCGGGGGGAACGAGAAGGGTGCCTTCGGCCGTTACATGCCACGGCTCCTGACGGCCGAGCACATCGACAAAATGCGCCAAAGTGCCGACGGGCCACGGCAGTTCGGCTTCCTCGCCGATCTGTGGCCGCTGATCGCGCGGGAGGTGGAGAGCGTCTACTACGGGACTCTTCTCAGCTCCCGGGGGCGCGATGCGGAGCGGGAGGAGTTCGTCGCCTGCTATCTGGCCGATGCGTCCGAACTGCTGCCCGGCCTGCTCGACAGATACGGGATCGGCGCCGCCGACCGGTGGAACTGGCAGCGTCTCGCCCACCCCTACCGGGGAGTTGAGTTCGCCGACCGCGACGCCTTCCGGCGCTGGCTGCTCGACCACCTGGCGGAAGACGTCCGACAGGCCCGGGCGGGAAACCTCAGCAGTCCGCTCAAGGCCGCGCTTGACGTGCTGCGTGACCTGCGCAACGAAATCAGGCTCGCCGTCGACCACGGCGGCCTGGACGGGAACTCCCACCAGGTGGAACTGGACGCCTGGTACACCCCGCTCAACGCCTTCCTCTCGATCGGCCCGCCCATCTCGCGCATCGAGGAGATGGTGGCACTCATCGAAGCCGGAGTGCTCGAACTCACCGGGCCGGGCACCAGCGTTCGGATCGACGCCGAGCAGTCGGCCTTCGTGGCCACATCCTCGCTCGTACCCGGCGCGCCCGTGTCGGCCCGGGTGCTGATCGAGGCCCGGCTGCCCGAGCCCGACCTGCGCCGCACGGCCGACCCCCTGCTGCTGCACCTGCTCACCACGGGCCAGGCGACACCCCACCGCATCGCGTCCGGTGCGGGCCTGAGCCACGAGACCGGCGGCCTGGCCGTGACCGAGCGCCCCTACCGCCTGCTCGACGCCCAACGGGCCGCCCACCCGCGCCGGTTCGCTTACGGTGTCCCGACCGAGGGGGTGCACTGGGTGACCGCGGCCGGGACCCGGCCCGGGGTGGACTCGATGACATTGGCCGACGCCGACTCCATCGCCCGAGCCGTACTTGCCATCACTCCCGGACATCAGCTCCGGGATCCCGAGCCGTCGGCGACGGCCCGTCTTGCAGAGGTGATCGTATGAACACGCACGTTGACTCCGGACTGCTCTCGCCGGTCCGGGCCGGAACGCCGGTGGAGTCGGCGGTGGAGGACGGCGCCTGGCTCCAGGCCATGCTCGACGCCGAGGCGGCCCTGGCCCGGGCCCAGGCCCGCATCGGTACGCTCCCCGGGCCGGCGGCCGAGGCGATCACCCGCTCCGCCAGGGTCGAGCGCTTCGACGTCCGGGAGATCGCCCTGGCCTCGCGGGAGACGGCCAACCCGGTGGTGGGCCTGGTCGCGGCGCTCACCCGGGCGGTCGCGGCCGAAGAGCCGACAGCGGCCGAGTACGTACACCGCGGCTCGACGAGCCAGGACATCTTCGACACCGGCGCGATGCTGGTCGCCCAGCGGGCACTGCGCATCATCCGGGACGACCTGGACCGGACCGCCGCGGCCCTCGCCGAGCTGGCCGTCCGGCACCGGGGCACCGTGATGGCCGGGCGCACACTCGCGCTCCAGGCCGTGCCCACCACCTTCGGCCTCAAGGCGGCGGGCTGGAGGCAGCTGGTTCTGGACGCGGAACAGAGGATCACGCAGGTCCTGGACGGCGGCCTGCCCGTGTCGCTGGGGGGCGCGGCCGGGACCCTGGCCGGGTACGTCGAGTACGCACGGCTGGACGGTGCGGAATCCACCGATCCCGGGCAGTACCTGGACCGCCTGGTCGCGGCCTTCGCGTCGGAGACGGGCCTGGCGGGGCCCGTACTGCCCTGGCACACTCTGCGTACGCCCATGGCGGACCTGGCGGCGGCTCTGGCGTTCACGGCGGGGGCGCTGGGGAAGATCGCGATCGATGTGCAGTCGCTGACCAGGACCGAGGTCGCCGAAGTGGCCGAGCCGTTCGTGGCCGGACGCGGCAGTTCCTCCGCGATGCCGCACAAGCGCAACCCCGTACTGGCCACCCTGATCCGCAGCGCCGCACTCCAAGTGCCCGCGCTGGCCTCGGCGTTGACTCAGTGCATGCTGTCCGAGGACGAGCGCTCGGGCGGGGCCTGGCATGCGGAGTGGCAGCTGCTGCGCGAGTGCCTGCGGCTCACGGGTGGCGCCGCCCACACAGCGGTCGAGCTCGCCGAAGGGCTCGAGGTCCGGCCGGAGCAGATGCTCGCCAACCTCGGACTGACGGGGAGTCAGATCGTGTCGGAGCGCATCGTGGCCGTACTCGCCCCCAAGCTCGGCAAGGTGGTGGCCAAGCGGATCCTCGGCGAAGCCTCGGCGCTCGCCCAGCGAACCGGCCGCCCGCTGGCCGAGGTCCTGACCGGGACCCCCGAACTGACCGGCCTGGTAGGAGACGAGGAGCTCACCGCCCTCTGCGACCCGACGGCGTACACGGGCCTGGCGGGCGTGCTCGTCGACCGGGCGGTCAGCCGCTGTCCTGAGGACTGATGTGACCGTCACCGTTAGCTGGTCGCTGTCGCTGTCAGAGGCAGTTGGCGGCTTGGCCGCAGTTGTCCTTTTGCGGGGTTGACGTGCTCGTAGCCTTCCGGCTCCGAGCCGCAGTGGCGAGGGGGAGTCTGTGGGGGTGAGCCCCGGCCGGTGTCCTAGGGAGGGCACCGGCCGGGCCTCGTGCGCGGCAGAGCGCGGTTCGCTGGTGGACAAGGCTTCACCCGCTGGTGCGAACTGCTCAGGCTCCGGCGTCCTGCTGAAGCGGGCGGAGCGTGGGCCGCCCCAACATGGCGCCGTGCCGCAACCCGGGCAGCCGCTCCATGTCCGCGAGGCAGCCGGCTTGGCTTTCCTGTGCGGAGTGGGAGCAGCAGGGGAGCCGAGCGCGGAAGGGGACGTGGCGTGGTGCTGCTGCCGCCGGTGGAGCCAATGCTCGCGCGGGCCATCGACGTGGTTCGCGGGGCCACGCGTGCTGCGTGATCCGGCGTATGAGGAGAAGTGCGACGGCCACTGGGCGACTTCTTTCGCGCTGGCGGGGCGCGGCGGGCGTGTGCTGCCGGAGACGCGACGCCGCCCGCGACGCCGTCGGACGGACGCTCTCGAAGGCCTCACTGGAGCGCTGGCAAGGTGCAGTGCTCCAAAACGTGCGCCGCTTCGGCCAGTTGGAAGGGTGCGACGCCCGGACCGTGTAGGTGGCCGACTGTGGAGCGGACGCCGAGACAGGTGGCGAGCAGGACGACCGCCCTGGTCCGCATGGGCTCCTGTGCGGCGCAGGCGCACCTGCGCGTGCCACTGAAGGAGCTGATCGGCGGCGGAGACCGCGTACTCCCGTCGTTCAGCGGCGGTAGCTGTTCGCGAGAACACAGGACCGCCGCTGGCGGTTCCGTCCGACCAGGACGGTGTACACGACTGCCTGCCGGCGACTGCTGTGCGCAGGCGGGAGATGCCTCGGGGGACACCCATCAACGAACGTTATGAGTTCATAAGGAGGTATGGGCTGTTGTGGGAGAGATACCCCGGTCAGGGTGATCTTGTCCAATGATCAACACGTGGAACAGAGAACACAGTGCATCTGAGAAGAAGAGTGCTGGTCGTCGCGGCCGGTGCCATTGCGCCCGTCGCGCTGCTGGCCGCTCCCGCGGAGGCGGCCGACGGTACGTCGGCAGGGCTCGAGATGTCTGCCCGATCGCCAGCCGAATCCGGCAAGGTGCCCGGAGCGGACGGGGGCAGGAAGCAGGACGACAGAGCGGACGAGGACCAAGGCGTGACCGTCTCCTTGCGGGGGATTCCGGACGAGTTCGTCGCGGGTGGCCCGTGGCGGGAAGTGACGGTTGTCGTTGACGCCGAGCCGTCGGACACCGCTCGCGACGTGACGTTCATGCTCGTCGACGGTGGCTTGGAGCTGACGTCCGACCATGTCGATGTGCAAGTACGCGGGGCGAGCGGGTGGCGGGACGTGGACCCGACGATGCCGTCCAGCACTGCGCACTACGAACTGGAGGTGCCCAGCGGCACGCCGCAACTGACCATTCGGGTACGGTCCCACGACGATGCTCCGCTCCTGACCTTTGACCTGGGAGCCTCCGACGCCATCAGCCTTGACTCGCCCTGGTACGAATCGCGCATCGTCCGTCCCGTCGATCCCGTCGATCCCGTCGATCCCGGTGGTTCCGGTGGTTCCGGTGGCGGTGACCCCACGGATCCCGGTGGCGAGGGTCCCGGTGACCCTGGCGGTGAGAAGCCGACGGATCCAGGCGGTGGGGAGCCCACGGATCCTGGCGGTGGGGTCCCCACGGATCCAGGCGCTGGGGCTGGAACAGAGGGGCCGGGGGAGTCGATCGGGGGCGGCGCCGACGGGCCCGCTGCGGGGGATCATGAGCCGACGTCCGTCGCCGTCCCATCGGCAGCCGAGCAGGGAGCTGCCGCCGGCTCCCTCGGGAGGGCACCTGATGCACCCTCAGACGAGCTGGCGGAGACCGGACTCGGCAGCACGACGCGCTGGCAGCTCGGCCTCGGCGCGACTGCCGTAGTTCTGGGTGCCGGCCTGTGCCGGTACCGCAGACGCACGGGCTGACCCTGTGCCGGCGGCGGCCTGTCCATCCGCCGGCAGACCTCCCCGACGGGCCCCCGGACCCTCGCCGTGACCGGTTCGTGGCGGTAGCGCCCGCCACGAGCCGGTCACGGCCGGCACGGCGCGACACGTCGAAAGCCGAAACATTGGCCCGCCGCTTTCGGGTCCACCCCAACGGCCCGCGCCGAGTCGCTGACCGCCGACCACGCCATCACCAACGGAACTCAACATGCCTACACCGCCCCTCGGCCTGCATCTGGCCACTGTCAGTACCCCGGACATGGTCCGCATAGAGATCACCGGAAACCTCGACTACCAGACGGCGGACCTGCTTCTTGAGGAAGTCATCGCACAGCTCACTGCGCGCCCGGGCCTGTGCGACCTGCACCTGCATTGTGGGCAGCTCAGGTTCGTCGACTCCATGGGCCTGTCCGCCTTTCTGTTGATCCACCGTCGCGTGTCGGCGTCCGGGATCCTTCTGCACCTGGACGAACGTCCGCCGAGCCTCAACAGGCTCCTCAACATCACCGGCACCTTCGAACACCTCAGCACGCCCGCGTCCCCCGCCGTCCGGAACATCATGAAAACTGGCGCGATGGACGAACGCGCTGCCACGCATCCGCCGTCCGCCGAAGAAGCCTGCGCCGCTGAGGTGGCCTGTCGACGCTCCCCGCAGAACGGAAGTACCGCACTGCCGAACTCGCAGATACCGGAGGCGAGACCCACCCGCTCCCAGGACACCGCGCGGTAGCGCATACCCCCTCCTGAACCCAACGCACCGCACCGCGGAGCTTGTCTGGGCCCGGGCCCTCGGCACCACGGCACGGCGTGGCTGCTCTGCCTGGTCTCGCTCACGGCGTGGGCCCAGGGCACTCGCAGTCGGCTGTCAGATCCACACACGCTGGAAACAACCCATTCGCTGGACCCGTCGGCGCGACCGCCTGCCCGACACCTGTCGAGCCATCGCCTGCCTCGTGTCCGACCGTGTGATCGGCCTCTGATGTCGATTCGTGGTGTGTAGTCCAGGTACGGGCGTCGTCTTGTGGCTGGTGGCCGTCGGCCTTGATCGCGTAGCCGTACGCCGACAGTAAGTAGGCTGGGCGTTCCCCGAGTTCGTAGGCACTCTCCGCCGGCCGGTGGAATTGGCGGGTGGCGTGTTACCAGCGCACCGGCAGCTCTCGCAGGCTCCGCATGAGACTGGGGCGCCACTGTGGTGTGGTGTCGCCGTCGAAGGCCAGGTGGGGGAAGCGGTTCAGGAGGATTCGCAGGGCCAGGGTCGCTTCCAGTCGTGCGAGCGGTGCGCCCAGGCAGTGGTGCAGGCCGTGCCCGAAGGCGAGGTGGGCACGGGTCTGGGTCGGGTCGCGGCGGATGTCGAACCGGTCGGGGTTGGTGAAGCGCGCGGGGTCGCGGTTCGCGGCGGCGATGGAGAGCACGACACGAGCGCCCGCCGGTATGTGGGCGCCGCCGAGTGTGATCGGTTCGGCGGTGTAGCGGTAGGTGCCCGCTGGTGCGGGCGGTTCGAAGCGGAGCGTCTCCTCCACGGCGCCCTTGAGCAGCTCGGGGTCGCTGCGGAGGGCGGCGAGTTGCGCGGGGTGGCGGAGCAGCAGGTGGACGGCGTTGGCGATGAGGTTGACGGTGGTCTCGTGTCCTGCGACGAGCAGGAGGAAGGCCATTCCGAGCAGTTCCTCCGGGGTGAGCCGGTCGCCGCCGTCGCCGTCCTGGGTGCGGACGAGGGCGTGCAGTAGATCGCTGTCCGCGGCGTCCCGAACCCGCCGTTTCTGCTCCGCCAGCCCTGCGAGGTATGCGGCCATTTCCTGGCTGGCGCGGGCGGATTGCTCCGCGTCGTCGAGGGCGACGACCTTCGTGGACCAGGCCCGGAAGGCATCGCGGTCCGGGTCCGGTACGCCGAGCAGCTCGCAGATGATGGTGAGGGGCAACGGGTAGGCGTATGCGGCCACGAGGTCGGTACGACCGTCGTCGGCCACGGCGTCCAGAAGCGCACTGGCCGCCTCTTCGACGCGGGGCCGCAGTGCCTGGATGCGGCGGGCGGTGAACTCCCGGGCCACGAGCGTCCGCAGCCGGGTGTGATCGGGCGGGTCGACCTGGAGCATGTTGCGGCCCACGGAGTAGAGCCCGTCGTCCTCGAAGTCGGCAGAGTGCCGTACGTCGTTGCGCAGCCTGGGGTCGGCGAACGCGGCACGCACTTCCTCGTGCCCGATCACCAGCCATGACTCGTCCCCGGTGGGGAAGCGCGCGTGGTGCACGGGGCCGCGCGAGCGCAGTGAGTCGAAGGCGGAGTAGGGGTCGGCGGTGAAGTCGTCGGTGAGGTCGGCGAGTTGGACGGTTTCGCGCTGCGTGTGCATCGGCGGCTCCCGAGTGAAGTGGGGGCTATTCCCCGCTTGGTCTTCAGTCGGGACCGTAGCACGAAGTGGGGAGCGTTCCTCGTTTTGTTTCGAGCGCAGGCCCGCGAGTGTGTCCGAACGGGAACGGTGAGGCGCGGCGCCGATTCCGCGACCACTGCCCGCACCGAACCCGCCGAGGCCGAACCTGGAGCCTGCCCCCCCGGGATCACGCCGGACCGTCCTTATCCCAGCACCCTTCCGAGGAAGCCGCGCAGGTAACCCGCGACGACGTCCAGATGACTCTCCAGCAGGAAGTGGCCGCCATTGATCAGGTGTACCTCCGCGTCCTTGGCGTCGCGCGCGAAGGCCCGCGCGCCGGCCGGGCCGAAGATTTCGTCGTTGCGGCCCCAGACGGCGAGCACGGGGACCTCGCTGGTACGCAGGAATTCGTGCAGCAGCGGGTAGAGCGGGCGATTGTTCCGGTAGTCGCGGAACAGTGCCAACTGGACCTCGGCATTGCCCTCGCGGGAGACGAGAGCGAAGTCGTGCTCCCAGGTGTCCGGGCTGACCCGGCTCGGATCGGGCACGCCGTGCGTGTACTGCCAGCGGATGGCGTCGAGGCTCAGCGCGGCGCGGACGGCGGGTTCGGTGTCGGGACCGGGGTTCGCCCCGTAGGCCCAGACGTCGGTCCAGAACGACTCGACGAAGCCGTCCTCGTAACCGTTGCCGTTCTGGGTGACGAGGGCGGAGATCCGCTCGGGGTGCCGGAGCGCGAGGCGCCACCCGATGGGGGCACCGTAGTCCTGGACGTAGAGGGCGTAGCGGTCCAGGCCCAGTTGGTCGAGCAGCCCGGAGGCGAGTTCGGCGAGGGCGTCGAAGGTGTAGGCGAACTCTCCCGCGAGGGGGGCGTCGGAGTGGCCGAAGCCGAGGTGGTCCGGGGCGATGACGTGATAGTCGTCGGCCAGCAGCGGGATGAGTTCGCGGAACATGAACGAGCTGGTCGGGTAGCCGTGCAGCAGGACGATCGCCGGGGCGTCCGCGGGGCCTGCTTCCCGGTAGAAGATCTCATGGCCGTCGACCGTGGCGGTCCGGTGGTGTACCGAGCTCATTTCTAACCCCTCTGGACTATCTATGCGGTTAGTTCCTCGTCATGCAAGCACGGCGTAAGCTAACCTGTCAATTGACTTGATCCGGTTAGATGGGAGTGGCACCCGACAATGGACACGCTGCTGGACCTGCTCAACAGCAGGCCGCTTGTCGCCGGGGAGGAACAGGACGCGCTCGGCGACCCGGCCGGAGGCAGACGCTGGGCGCGGGAGCACGGCGGCGAAGGCAGCCTCGCGGAACTGGCACTGCTGCGCGACGCGCGGGACCTCCTGGGGGACGTCGTGCGCGGAGAACGTTCGCCCGCCGTTTTGAGCCCGCTGCTCGAAGGGGTCCACCAGGTCCCGGAGATCACTTCGGATGGTCTTCGGTGGATGGTGAAGACTCCCCCGCACGCCCGGTTGGCCGTCGAGGTGGTGCTCGCCTGGGCCGCCATCGAGGAGCACATGCCCGGCCGGCTCCGCCCCTGCGCCAACGACAAGTGCCAGTTGTTCCTGCTCGACCGCAGCCGTGCCAACCGTGCCCGCTGGTGCTCGATGGCTGTCTGCGGCAACCGCGAAAAAGCACGCCGCCACTACGAGCGCACCCGCTGACGCGTCCTCAACTCGCGCACACGGCCAGCGTCCTGACAACCACCTTTGCCCGAGCAAGAGCAAGAGCAAGAGCCAGGGTGAGGGGTCCGAATTCTCTGTGGTCAGGACCGGCCGACCTCGGCGCCCGGATGCTGAGCGGCGCGTTGTTGTCCCGCTCAGCCGGGCGAGGACCGCCCTGGCAGCGGTGACCGCGCATCGGCACGTTGGCCCGCTGGCGCCGCTTGAGAATCGTGACCGAACCGGGGGCCGGCCGCTCACCGATCGCACCCCTCGTACAAGACTGCACAGCCGTCACGTCGACCGGCCAGAGCGGCCCGAGGTGTGCGGGACCCGTCGCCGGATGCCCGCGGCGCGGGTCTGGGCCGAGACAGTGCAGCGGCGGCTGTCCGCCAGCTGGTAGCCGGTAGCCGGTAGCGACGAACGGTCCTGTGGGGCCCCCGCCCGGATGCCGCCGCTCCCGACCGCCGTTAATTTCGCCGTTATGCGCCGAATGATCTTAGAAACCCTCTATGCCCAGAAGGAATCAGCCGATCCGCGCCTCCGTCTGCTCGCCTCCCGGCTCGGCTGAGCCGCGATGGCATCCTCAGGGACCATCCGGAGCTGGCGCTCTTTCTCTGCCTCGCGCTCGGCTACCTCGTCGGCAAGCTGCGGGTTGGGCCCATCACGCTCGGCGGGATCTGCGGCACCCTGATCGTCTCGCTCCTCATGGGCGCCTGGGCGAAGGTCCAGGTCTCCGGTGACGTCAAGACCGTCTTCTTGGCCTTATTCATCTTCTCGCTCGGCTACCTTGCGGGGCCGCAGTTCTTCGCCAACCTCAACCGTGGCAGTCTGCGCTTCTTTACGCTCTGTCTGATCGAGCTGGTCTGTGTTCTCGGCATCGCCTTCGGCCTCGCGAAGGCCTTCGGGCTCGACGTCGGCACCGCCTCCGGCATCCTGGCCGGCGCCGCCACCGAGTCGGCGGTCGTGGGCACCGCCACCGAGGCCATCGGCAAGCTGGGCGGCCTCAGTGCGGCCCAGATCACCGAGTACCAGGGCCATGTGGCCACCGCGTACACCGTCTGTTATCTCTTCGGCCTCATCACCATCGTCATCTACACGAGTCAGATCATGCCGATGCTGCTGCGCATCAACCTGCGGGACGCGTCCCGGCAGTTGTGGACGAAGATGCGTGGCGGGGGCGGTGAGCGCGGCCTGGAGGCCGACGAGCGCGAAGCGCTGCCGGGCCTGGTGGGCCGCACCTATCTGGTGACGACGGCCGACGGCCGCACCATCGGGGACCTGGAGTCCTCGCTCGGCGGCCGGATCACCATCGAGGCGCTGCGGCGCGGCAGCCGTACCCCCACCCCGGACGCGGGGACCGTGCTGACCCTGTCCCATCTCGTGCTCGTGGTCGGCCGGCGGGCCAACACCATCGAGGCGGGCCGTGAGATCGGCCCCGAGTCGCCCGGTATCCCCGGCCTCGACTCGCCGCTCGCCACCACCCAGGTCGCGATGACCGAGAAGTCCGCCGACGGCAAGAGCCTCGATAAGCTCCAGCACGAGCACCCGGAGTTCATCCGGCAGGGCGTGTACGTCACCGACGTCCTGCGTAACGACCAGCATCTGCCGGCGACCCCGGACACCGTGGTGCGGCGGGGTGACGTGCTCACCCTCGCCGGGCCCGCTCCGGGCTCGACAAGCTCGTGGCGAAGATCGGCGCGGTGGTCAAGAACGACTCCACCGACTTCATCTATCTGGGTCTCGGCATCGTCTGCGGTTCCCTGCTCGGGCAGCTCGTGGTGCGCGCTGGTGACATCCCGCTCTCCCTCGGCACGGGCGGCGGCTGGTTGTTGGTATGCGCGGGTTCGGGTGCTGGGGAGCGGCTGATACGAGGTAGCAGCTTCGGTCAGCAGGAGGCCGAGCACGTGGCTGATGGTGGTGGTGGGAAGGCCACGCGGAGGATTCCGGCGAGAAGGCGCAGCACGGCGAGGAGTACGGCGACCAACCAGAGGATCACGCCGATGGGGCCCGCCCGGAAGGAGAGGGTGCCGAGGCTGATGAGCATGGTTGTGATGAGCAGGGCGGGAAGGGTCATGGCTGCCAGGCCGTAGGGCACGCTCCACCATCGGTGAAGTTCCCGCTTGATCGCGGGTCGCCGGTAGAGGTGGTGGCTGAGCCAGTTGCGTGCGTCGGCCATGGCGCGGGGGCGCAGGTGTGATTCGTCGACGAATGCCAACAGCAGGAGATAGCCATCGAGTTTGATGAAGGGGAGGAGGTTGAAGACGAACGTGAACACGTTGGCTGCGACCAGGCGCCAGCAGAATTCCTGGTGACCGCCGAAGTCGGCGGCGGCTGCGAGGGCGGCAACAGATGCCGCGGCGGCATTGACGGTGATGCCGGCGAGGGCAACCGTGGCGCGTTGTCGGCGCCCCAGGCGCCACGTGGCGCTGACGTCGCAGAAGAAGGCGGGGCAGACGCAGTAGAGGAGCATCACGCCCATCGCGCGGGGGCGCCCCCCGTGATAGGCGAGGGCGGTCGCGTGTCCCAGTTCGTGGAAGGCGTTCACGATCAGCATGGCCAGGGCGATGTGCCACCACATGTCCCAGGACGGTCTGAGCAGAGCCGCGCCGACGGCATGAAGGTGGGTCATGACGGCTATGGCTCCGGCGCTCAGAAGCAGCGCATAGCCGACCACTGCCGGCCACCGGCGAAGAAGCGCTGCAACGTGGCGGAGCGCGCCCGTCAGACGCTCGGGCCGGTACAGGACGAGCTGCGCGGTGGCCGGCTTGCGGAATCGGAAGGACCGAACCGCCGGTGCAGGTGTGAGATCGCTTTCCAGGAGGCCGAGTTGGGTGAAACGGAGCAACAAGGTGGTTGCCTGCTCCTCACCCAAGCAGATGGTCCAGCGTGCCAGTACCGCGTCGCGCGACTGGGTGCCGTCCAGTTCGCGCAGCAGGTCAGCGGCATCCTGCCCCATCCTCAGATACGCACCCTCAGGAAGGCTCACCACTACTCTGCCGGAGTCCGGTTGGGGGGTGATGTCAATACCCTGGCGCAGTGCCGGCCAGTCGGATGGTGCGGGCGTGAGTGGAGTCGTCATGGACGCCTTCGGCGAGGGGGGTTCCGGCAGGTGGGGCGAGCGGGGCGTACTGAACGCCCCCGTCGCTGAAGCCCGTGAGGGACGCCTCGGCGGCTCGGCGTCTGACGGCCGGCCGCCGAAGGCATGTGCGGGGATCAGTGGCCGCCGTTGTACCACTGGTAGGCGTTGTACCCGGCGGTGCCGAAGTGCTCGACGGCCTGGATGCCGTGGGTGGCCGCGCCTGACCAGTTGCCGTTGTAGCCGTCGGAGACGGCCTGCACGGTGTGTTGGGCGCCTTGGGAGAAGTTCGACCAGGCTTGCTGTCCCGGGCCGTCCATGGGCGTGGCCGCCAGCGCGTCCAGCGACTCCAGCAGTTCGATGTCCAGGTCGAGCGGGCTGGTCGTCATAGCTTCGTACACGTCGACACCTTCTTTGTCGTGATGGATGAGACGGCGCACCCCGGCACGGCAAGACCACCCTGAGATACGCGCATTGTCCGGCGGGCCTCGCGCAGAGACGGACCAAAGCCCTCTGCCGCGGGTTCGCGGACACAGAGAAGCAGATCCGTTAGCCCCACACACCGCAACGCCACGTGTGACGCGCCCTGTTTTGGCGATCCGCTTCTCACACCCGTTCCAAGTTTTCGATTACTCGGCGTGTTCATCCCGGTTGCTTAGCGTGAGTCCCTACAGTTCCCGCCGGGACGCCACCCGCGTCTTCCTGTCCTCTCCCCGCCCCGCGAAAGGCACATCCATGTCTGCTGTCAAGCGCGCCGCCGCCCTGTGCGTGGCCTCCCTCGCCGCCGCGTTCGTCATCGCCGCCCCCGCACATGCCGCGAGCCACCCCTCCTCCGGATGTGGGTCGAAGGTGGAGGACTACAGCGGGAACTTCACCGGCATCCTGCACGAGAAGGGCAAGGCAGACCGCCACATCACCGTCCGCTTCCTCGACGGCAACGCCGAGCAGGCGTACACCTACGACACCAAGACCCACAAGACCGCGAGCCTCGGCGGTAATTACCTGGTAGCCGACATCGACGGTTCCGCGGGTGTGGCTGTTCCGCTCTGGGACGGCCTCTTCGCCGGCGAGCCCCGTTGCAGCGACGACGGCGAAGTCGTCGCCATCCACGGTGGCGTCTCCTACGACGGCAAGTTCAAGAACGCCACGCCGCTCACCCTGATGAAGCGGCGATAACACTGCTGCACTCGGTTCCGCCCGACTCGCCAACGCGCCCCGGTTAGTGGCCGCTTGACCGGCGTGATCCGGAGGGACCGACCGGACCTTCTGTACGGGCGGCCATCACGCACTCGTGTGCTGCGGTGGCCACCCCGTCCTGGGCAGTGTCACGGGACGCATCGTCGTCTGCTCCGGCCGTCTGCTCCGGATACAAGCCGCGCGACAAGTGCGAGGGCCCGCGTCAAACTGCTCACCGGTGGTGACCGCTTCACCGCCCGTCGCACGCTCCAGAAATACTTCAGCTTCAGCCCCACGCACAAACTCTCGCTTGTGGGCAACCACTGCCGAAGTCGTCCCCGGCGGCCACGCCTTCTGGCGCGGCATCTGGCTCAGCGATCTGTTGATGCCCCGGACCAGCGCTCACGAATTCACACCCAGTCGAATCCGCCATGCCCTCAAACCCGTCAAGGCCCGCGGCGTCGCTCGGGATTGCACCGCCAGGCTATGCCCGTCCGAGGCCCTCACCGTGCTGGCCGGATTCGGCCTACCAACCGGCCCAGGACGCGCGCGCCCGCAGGTCGAATATGCGAGTTGCTCCCCGCGCCCGCGCGCTCGCCCTCGACGCCCCTTGGCCACGCGCGCGCCTGGGGCAAGACGAAGAGGTCGAGTGCCGTAGAGCACGTGCGAGAGCCCGATGTGAGGAAGACGACGCCCGATGGGCGGATCTTGACGCTTTCCTGATGCGCTCGCCTGAGCTCGGGAGATCCGGGCTGCATACGCTGGCTCGGCCGTACGAGGACGGCCGAGAATCCCCTTACCAGTGAGCGCTCAGGAGCACGTCATGGCCACCACGACCGAGATGCAGGGAAGCAGGCTCCGCGCGTGGATGCTGGAGGGGCTGTCCGACATGGGCAAGGGGCGGCCTTCCAGGCCCAAGGAAGCGGAGCCTGCGACCGGCCATGAGGGCCAGCCCTGGTACCGGGTGATGTGCCTGACCGGTGTCGACTACTTCTCGACCCTCGGCTATCAGCCCGGCATCGCAGCTTTGGCCGCCGGCCTGCTCTCGCCCATCGCGACGATCGTGCTCGTGATCGTCACCCTGGCGGGAGCGCTGCCTGTATACCGGCGGGTCTCGGAGGAGAGCCCGCACGGCGAGGGATCCATCGCGATGCTCTCCCGGCTGCTCTCCTTCTGGCAGGGCAAGCTCTTCGTCCTGACCCTGCTGGGTTTCGCGGCCACCGACTTCCTGATCACCATCACCCTGTCGGCGGCTGACGCCTCCACCCACCTCGTGGAGAACCCGCACCTGGAGTCTGCTCTGCACGACAAGCAGGTGCTCATCACCATGATCCTGGTGGCCCTGCTCGGCGCGGTGTTCTTGAAAGGCTTCCTGGAGGCGATCGGCGTCGCCGTTGTACTCGTGGCCGTCTACCTGGCGCTGAACGTAGTTGTCGTCGTCACCGGCCTGTGGCACGTGATCACCGAGGGCCATGTCGTCGCTGATTGGACGGCTGCCTTGGGTACGGAGCACGGCAACCCGCTGGCCATGATCGGCGTCGCGCTGGTCGTGTTCCCCAAGCTCGCGCTCGGCCTGTCGGGCTTCGAGACGGGCGTGGCGGTCATGCCGCACGTCAAGGGCTACGCACAGGACACGGAGGCGAACCCAGCGGGGCGCATCCGCGACACCAAGAAGCTCCTCACCACGGCCGCATTGATCATGAGCGTGTTCCTGATCCTCACGAGCTTCATCACCACCGTCCTCATCCCGCACCAGGAGTTCGAGCCCGGAGGCAGAGCCAACGGCCGCGCCCTCGCCTACCTGGCTCACGAGAACCTCGGCAGCGCCTTCGGCACGGTCTACGACGCCTCGACCATCTGCATCCTGTGGTTCGCCGGCGCCTCCGCCATGGCCGGACTGCTCAACCTGATGCCCCGCTACCTGCCCAAGTACGGCATGGCCCCGCACTGGGCCCGTGCCGTGCGCCCCATGGTCATCGTCTTTACCCTCATCGCCTTCCTGGTGACCTGGCTCTTCGACGCCAACGTCGACGCCCAGGGCGGCGCCTACGCCACCGGTGTCCTCGTCCTCATCTGTTCGGCCGCCATCGCCGTGACCATCGCCGCCCGCAAGGCCGAGCAGCGCGGCTGGACGATCGGCTTCGGGATCATCTCCGTCGTCTTCCTCTACACCACTGTCGTCAACGTCATCGAGCGCCCGGACGGTGTGAAGATCGGTGCCTGCTTCATCGCCGGCATCATGGTGATCTCTCTCCTCTCCCGCCTTGGCCGGGCTTTCGAGCTGCGCGTGACGCATGTCGAACTCGACCCGATGGCCGAGCGGCTCGTCCAGGACATCTCGCGTCGCACACCCCGGTTCATCGCCAACGAGCCGGACCAGCGAGATGTAGCCGAATACCGCGACAAGGTCGAGCAGATCCGCGCGGACAACGACGTCCCCACGACAGAGGACTTCATCTTCGTCGAGGTGACGATCACCGACCCCTCCGAGTTCGAGGCGGGGCTCACCGTCCGCGGCGAGGTACTCCACGACCGCTACCGCGTCCTCACCGTGGAGAGCTCCTCGGTGCCCAACGCCTTGGCGGCCCTCCTCCTCCACGCCCGCGACCTCACCGGCGCACGCCCGCACATCTACTTCGAGTGGACTGAGGGGAGCCCGTTCGCCAACTTCCTCCGCTTCTTCCTCTTCGGCCAGGGCGAGATCGCCCCGGTCACCCGCGAGGTCCTGCGCGAGGCAGAGCCCGACCGTGACCGCCGACCCCGCGTCCACGTCGGCTGAACCGAAGCCGTCCGGGCGGAGCCCGACAGGTCACGTCCTCCGCGTCCCGGCTACGCGCGAGCAGTTGCGCTCCGCTCGCCCCCGGGAGTGGCACCTTTCGGCGAAAACGACCTTCCACCGGAAGCCCGCTGACTTCGAGGGCTGCGCCCGGATCGTCGAGAGCCCAGCACGCCGACGGCGTACAGGGCGCGGACTTCTTGGCGAAGGCGACTTCGCCGACTCAGTGAGCGGATGCGCCGAACTCGGCGTGCTGCGTGCGCAGTTCGAACTCCAGGTCTTCGCCTGGTTCGTGCACGGGAGGCGGAAAGACGAGACGGTGAGCTTCCTCGCGGGCAAGGGCCATGAGGGCCCGGAATTCTTCGTTGGTCATCGCCATCACCTCCGTGCGACTTGAGCCGTATATGGGGCCTCGTATGGAATTCGTTGCAGGGCGCCGCGCAGATTGCTTTTTGCCGACGCCTCGATGCCGCGTGCGGGGATCAGGCGGTCCATACCGTCGGCCACGCGGTAGGACGGGTCGACGACGGCTGTGCTTCCGGCTGCGACCGCGTCCGCGAGAACTCGGGAACGGTCGGGCGGCAGGCTCACGCTGTGCCGTATGTGCTCGGCGATGAAGTCCTCGTGCTGGGTGTCCCCGCGGCACGTGAGGCCAGCACGCTGGGCGTTACCTTCTCGATGACGTCGCGCACGTAGCCGACCGCTGTGGTCCCCTCCTCCACGGCAGAGCGGGTGGCCGCGACGGCGCGGCAGCCCTCGTGCCCGAGTACCACGACCGAAGAGTACGGCGAACGGGTTCTGGCCGGGTGCAAGGTCCGTACGACGGGCGGCGTCCTGGTTGGGGTGGTGCGCCGAGCCGGCCACAAACCGCTGGTTCCCGCTCAGCAGCATCGCAGGAGCGGCCCTGGGGGGTTGGCATCTGCGCATGGGATGTGGGGCGCTGGCGTAGGCCATAGCCCGCTCAGACCCCGGGATAGAGGACGGTTTGCCGGGAGGAGCAGGAGCGTCGCAGGACCAGAACGCGAAGGCTTGGGAGCCTTCTTGTTCCGCGCCGCGCTTCATGCGCGGGGGAGGGGCATGAGGGCGAGGGGGTGGTGGTGGGCTGGGTGGAGCCGCCGGTCGGCTCGACGGTGGTGCCCATGGCGGTGGCATGGTCGAGGGGGCCGGACAGCAGGACCGCTTCGGTGGTTTGGGTGGCGCTGATCAGGCCGGCCGGCCGCATGGTGCCGGCGTCATCGAACCAGAGCTGACAGACCTTGCCCGCGGGGGGCCGGGAGAGACCGGTGGCGAGGAAGACGGCCCGATCGCGGTTGCGGGCGACGATGAGAGTGCCGGTGGCGTTGCCCTTGAGTTGCCCACATGAACTGGGTTCCCACCCTCGCGCGCCAGTGGGCTGTGGACCGAGCAGGAGGGACAGCGCTGACCGACACGATCGCGACGAGCTGATGAGCCGACGTACGGCTCGTCCTGGGGAAGGCAGTAGCGACGACCCGCGCCGGTAGCGGGATGAGCAGCGGCTCGCCGGCGCGGGCCTCACCCAACTCGGTGAAACGGGCGGCGAGCCTCGCCGGGTCGCACGTCGAGCAGCCCCAGCGTGAGGACGGACACCTGTCGTCCTGCGCCGATGCGGCAGCGGCAGCCGCCCGTTGACCTGGCGTCATGCATGCCTGAACGCTGGTTGCGCGCCGTCAGCCACCGGTGGGACGCGACTCGTTGGAGTGAGCGACCAATCCCGCTGCCCATCGGCTCCGAATAGGAGCCGTGATGAAACCTCTGAGCAAAGGCATTCGCCTTCCGCTCGCAGCCCTGTCCGGACTGCTCGCCGGCCTGGCCGCCCTGGCAGTCGCCGAGCTGGTCTCGGCCGCGGTGCGGCCGGAGTCCGGACCGGTGATCGCGGTGGGCGGTGCGGCCATCGACCGCACGCCGCCCGCATTGAAGGACTGGGCGATCCGTCACTTCGGGACCAGCGACAAACTCGTCCTCCAGCTCGGCATCCTCGCCGTCCTTGCGCTGCTGGCCCTCGCGCTCGGGGTGCTGGCGCTGCGCTTTCGCCGCATCGGTGCTGCCGGAGTGCTGCTGTTCGGTGTCGTGGGAGCGCTGGCAGCGACCAGCCGTCCCGACTCCACGAGCACGGCCGACGCGCTGCCGTCAGTGATCGGTTCGCTGGTGGGGGCGGCGCTGCTGTATCTGCTGATCGGCCGCCTCACCACGCCCCGTCACGCCGCGCCAGGCCCTGAGGACGCTCCCGATGGACGAGCTGCCACAGCGCCCGACGGCTGGGACCGGCGCGGGTTCGTCATCGCGGCGAGCGCCTCGGCCGCCGCGTCGGCCGGCGCGGGCCTGCTCGGCAGGTCGTTGAACGGCTCCCGGGGCGAAGGAGCGGTCGCCTCCCGCGGCAAGGTGCTGCTGCCGAGGCCCGTCTCCGCGGCTCGGCCGATCCCATCCGGTGCTGCCTTGCACGTCCCGGGCATCAGCCCGTTCCTCACCCCCAATGGTGATTTCTACCGGGTCGACACCGCCCTGGTGGTCCCCAAGGTCGACGCCACTTTAGACACACGAACCGACGTCGGCTTCGACCGCCGCGCTGCTCGACGAGGTGACGCAGGCGTGAGTGGCATAACCCGACGCGTCCGGAACCTGCGATGCTTCGCGGGCCTGTTGGGCGTGCTCGCCCGAGCTTCTGGGTGCTGATCGTCTCCCGGGTGGTGAGCTCCAGGTCCTGGAGCCATTTGCACGCCGAGACGTAGCCGCCGTGGCGCTCGTCCCGATCGGCCATGCCTTCGGGTGCCGCCCTCGCAGATGCATCGAGGAGTTGATCGGGTTCAGGATCGAACCGAAGATCATCGGTCGACGGCCATGAGATCTTCTACCGGGAATGCTGCTGGGCTTCGGCACCTCCGCCGCGTACCCCCGCCTCCATGTACCTGCTGCGCGCCGAGACCGAGCGCACCGGGATCAAGAGCCCGAGCGGCATCCTGGCTGCGCTGTCGGTGTCCAACCAGGTCATCTCCGTCTTCGGCCCGACCCTGGGCGGCGTACTCATCGGCCTCGGTGGCTGGCACCTCATCTTCGCGATCAACGTTCCGTTGTCCCTCGCCTGTCTCGTGCTCGGCGCGCTGCGGCTGCCCAAGCGCGTGAGGGCGGGCCACGAGAACGTTGCCCCGCCGTCGGCGGACGTGCCGGGCATGCTGCTGTTCGCGGGCTCGCTCACCGCGTTCATGCTGTTCCTTACGTCGCCGGGGCGCACGCACTGGTATCTGCCGGTGATCGGCGCCTTCGCGGGCGGGGTCTTCGTCCGCCGGGAGCTGGCCTGCGGCGGCCCGTTCATCGACCTGCGCGTACTGAGTGGCAACACCCCGCTGCTCGCGACGTACGCACGCCAACTCCTCGCCTATACGGTGTCGTACGCCTTCATGTACGGCTACAGCCAGTGGCTCCAGGAAGGTCGCGGCCTCGGCCCCGAACGGGCCGGACTCCTGCTGCTCCCGATGTCCCTGATGGCCATCGGCGTCACCGTCCTCACCGGGCACCACGCCCAGGTCCGGGGCAAGCTCTTCGTGGGTGGATCCGCCCAACTCATCGGCGTTTGAACCCTGTTGAGTCTCGGGGACGACGGCCCGACCTGGCTCCTCATCGTCCTCGGCGCGCTCTTCGGCATCCCGCAGGGCCTCATCGGCCTCGCCAACCAGAACGCCCTCTACGCCCAGGCCGACCCGGAACGCACGGGCGCCTCCGCCGGGCTGCTGCGGACGTTCACCTACCTGGGCGCACTGCTCGCCTCCGCCGCGAACGCCGCGTTCTTCAAGGGCGCTGCCGACACCGCCGGACTGCACGCACTGGCCTGGATGCTCGTCGTCGTGTCCGTGCTGCTGCTCGCGGTGGCGGCGGCCGACCGGTCACTGTCCCGAGTCGGTCAGGACTGACCCTCGTACCGCTCGGCACCCATCAACTCCCCCCACCCATCAACACACCCCCCACCCATCAACACCCCTCACCCGCAAGGAAGTTGACTGTGCCCTCAGCACCCTCGACCCCAAGACCGCCCTCGTCATCATCGACCTCCAGAACGGACTCATGGGGGCCACCGTCGCCCCGCACGCCATGTCCGATGTCGTGGACCGCAACGTGCGCCTCGCCGACGCCTTCCGGGGTGCTGGCCTGCCGGTCGTCCTCGTGCGCGTGACCTTCGCCGCCGACAACTCTGACGCCGTGCCCGGCCGCACCGGGACACCGAGCGGCGGCCGTGTCATGCCCGAGGGTTGGGACCAGATCACCGACGCGCTCGCCGGACATCCCGAGGACATCACCGTCACCAAGCGCAACTGGTCCGCGTTCTACGGCACCGACCTCGACCTGCACCTGCGCCGCCGAGGTGTCACGCAGATCGTCCTCACCGGCGTCGCCACCAGCATCGGTGTGGAGTCCACGGCCCGCGCCGCCCACGAGCACGGCTACCACGTCACCTTGGTCACCGACGCCATGACCGACCTCGACCCCGAGGGCCACCGCGGCAGCGTCGAGCGGATCTTCCCGCGCCTCGGGGAAACGGGCACGACCGACGACGTCCTGAAGCTGCTGGCCCCGACGCACTGAGCACCGCCCGGTCTCGGACGCCCCGTCGACCGCGACGCCCATTTCGCTTGTTCGGATAGGCCGACGGGAGTGTCTGCAACTGGCCGGTAAGGGCGTGTTGTTGCAGCAGATGACGAAGCGGCATGCCGGACAGGCCGTGGGCGGCGGTCCGCGCCCGATGGGCGACGCCCTGTCGGAACTGCCTGATGAATTGACCGGGCAACACACGCGGTGTGCGGGACGGCCACCGCTCGGGCCGTCCGTCCCCGCTGTCGAAGCCGCGACGATCGCCCCCCCAGGCCCTGGTCACATCACGACGTCAGTCTCCAAAGGGCCCGCGGTGATGCGGAGGGTACGGACGCGGGGCGGCTCTTCCTGGTCCAGGTAGAAGATGTGCATGAACGGGGCGTGCACCACCCGGTCCGGTGCGCTCTTCTTGGCCATTGTCGCCTCGCCGCGCAGCAGGTGGACGCCGTCGCTCGCGGCCCAGTACTCCAGGACTTCGTGGGTAATGATCAGTGGAGCGTCGATTTTGACGAAGAACGCCTTGATGGCCTCGATGCCGTGGAGGTGCTCGGTACCGAAGAACATGTCACTGGTCTCCGTCAGCGGCGCGAAGCCGTCGTCGAACTCCAGGGTGTCGATGGCGTTCATGAATTTCAGGACCCATGCGGGTGTGGCCGTCGCGTGTGCGGTGACTGTCATGGTGTGGGTCTCCTGATCAGGTCACGGGATATCGATCAATACCTTGCCGACCACGCCTCGTTCGAGCGCGACATGTGCTTCAGCCGTGCGCTCCAGCGTGAAGCGGTGCAGGGGTATCCCCGCCTCCTCACCCACACGCAACGCGCACTCGTCCACGGCTGCCGAGACGTCGGTGAGAGCCTGCTGCTTCGCGGCAGGCGGCACGGTGTAGACGAAGACGCTCTGCCAGCGCAGGTTGGCCGCCAACGAGGAGAGCACCGGAATGGAGAGCCGCTCGTCCTCGCCGCCCCCGTAGTACGCCACCACAGCTCCGCGGGCGGCCACGGAGATGTCGAGGGCGGAGTTGGTGCCCGGGGACACCTCCACGATGATGTCGACCCCTTCGGGGGCGAAGGCCAGGATCTCTGTGGTCGCGTCCTGCGAGCGGTAGTCGACCACGTGGTGGGCGCCTGCCGCTCTCGCCAGGGCGCCTTTGGCGGGACCGCTGACCGTGCTGATCACACGCGCTCCGGCCCAGCGGGCAAGCTGGATGGCCGCGTTGCCGACCGCTCCGGCGCCACCTGCCACCAGTACGGTCGCGCCCCGCAGGGTGCCGGGCGCGATACGCCCTGGTCCGCCGTCATGAACTGTCAGCGTGCGGTGGGCGGTCAGGGCCGGGATACCCAGGGCGGCGCCGAGTTCGAACGAGGCATGGTCGGGCAGGTCGACGGCGTGCCGGTCCGGCACGAGCGTGTACTGCTGTGCCGTTCCCCAGGGCCGCTCCCATGCGGCCTCCCAGATCCACACTCGCTTTCCGACCCGTGCCGGGTCGACCTGCGGACCGACAGCGTCGATGACTCCGGAGCCGTCCTGGTGGGGCACCTGCTCGATCACACCCGGCGGCAACGCACGTCTGCGGCTGCGCCAGTCGGTGGGGTTGACACCCGAGACGCGCATACGGACCCGAACTTCACCCGGGCCGGGTTCGGGCACGGGGCGCTCGACGAATTGGAGCACCTCGGGGCCGCCGGCGGTCATCCGGATGACGGACTTCATCTCTCACTCCTTCGCTCACCCCGCGGGCTGCCGCCCGGGGGAACGCGCGCCGCAGGGGACACTTCCCGAACCTCCGCCCAGACGTAGGTATTCCAGGCATTGCGCGGGTGTGGCCCTGGAATTCTGGGGCATGGATCCGGAGGGCGTCAGGGTCCGCCTCGCGGATCAGGTCGATGCAGGACGTTTCCCCGACGCGTACTCCGCGCGACGGTTGGGGCCTTGCGTGATCTACCGTTCAACCAATGAGCTCCCATGACGCCTACCTCGGTACGGCGTCCGCCGTAACTGTCCGCTGCCAGAACAACCGGTCCGTCAGTGTGCGGCTCTGCGATTCCTTCCGGCCCGACGAGGACCGTGTGCAGTACGCGATCGAAGCGTCCGCGCCGAGGCTGACCATGCGCGTCGACGAGGTGGTCGCCTGGAATTGGGGGCCGACCTGGCGCCCTTCGTGGAGGGACTGGCTGCCGACTTCCGCGGCTGGGACGGGTAGCGGGTCTGGCAGACCGACCACCGGGATCCCACGATCAGCGCGGTCCTCCGCTCCCGCGGACACGTCGGGCTGACCTGGACACTTCGCCCATGGAGAGGTCCGGCCGGTGGTTGGGAGGCATGCGTCACGACCTGGCTCGACGCCGGCGAGCGTATGTCGGGCCTCGCGGCCGATGTCCGACGCTTCCTCACACAGCAAAACGGCGGCCGTGGTTGATCTGCGGCTCGTCTGGACTCTCACCGGGCACGGGTGGGCGGACTGCGATGTAACGCCGACCGCCAAGCCGATGCCGACGTCACAGCGCCGTACATCATGGGCCGTGGTGCGGGACGGGTGTGCCAGTCCCGCAGCGTCGCATGAGCGACACTCGGCCACTTGTACGGCCACCCCGAGCGCACGGGGTGCCGCGGCCGAGGCCGTCGAGTCCTGCGATCGGGGCGCCATACGGGCGATCGGGTCGGGAGCTGCACGCACGTCGGCTTGGTCCAGGTGTCCAGGCGGCGGTCCGGCACATATCGGCGAGGAGGATCACACCGGGGAACCTGTCCCGGCCGATGACCGGCTCCCGACACGTCACCGCTACGGGGCCCTGGGCCCAGGGCGGTTGTCGAGGGAAGGGACGTCACAGTGGGGGGGTGTCTCTATGTCCTTCGTCAAGGATGTGGCGCCGGGTTTGGGGCTGTTTGGGGCGGTCATGCGGCGAGAGTGACGCTGGGGGTCCGGGATTCGTAGAAGGTTCCGTCGCGGAGCATGGCGAAGAGGACGCTGATGCGTTGGCGGGCGAGGCGGAGGAGCGCTTGGGTGTGGGTTTTGCCGCGGGCTCTTTGCCGGTCGTAGTAGCCGCGGGAGGCCGGGTCGGCGTTCATGCAGGCGAAGGCGGAGAGGAACATCGCGCGTTTGAGCTGCCGGTTTCCGCCTCGTGGTGCGTGTTCGCCGTGGATCGAGGTCCCTGACGACTTGGTCGTGGGAGCGAGGCCGGCGTAGGAGGCGAGGTGGGCGGCACTGGGGAAACCGGTGCCGTCGCCGACGGTGACCAGGATGACGGCGGCGGTCCTGACTCCGACTCCGGGCATCGAGGTCAGGACCGGGTGAAGAGGGTGAGCCTCCAGAAGGGTGCTGATCTGGGCTTCCAGTGCCCGGCGCTGGTCGTGAACCGCCGCGAGCGAGCGGGCCAGCGACGGGATGACCACGTCGAGGGTGCCGGTTCCCGGGACCACGACGGTCTGTTCGTCGAGGGCGTCGAAGACGTCGTCGACCAGCCGGGCCGCCATGCGGGGGGCCTTGGGACGGATCACCTCGACGAGTCTGCGGCGGCCGGCTTTCCGCAGGGCGTTCGGGGATCCGTATCGCTCGAGGAGCCAGGTGACGGCGGGGTGGTCCAGCCGCGGGCCCAGGACCCGCTCGAGGCTGGGGTGGAACTGGGTCAGCAGACCGCGTATCCGGTTCGAAGTGCGGGTGGCCTCGGCCGCGAGGTCCTGGTCGAAGCCGGTCAGCACCGTGAGCTCGGCGGTGATCTCGTCGGTCAGCTCCAGCGAACGCAAAGTGTGAGGCATCGTCCGGGCCGCGTCCGCGATCACCGCCGCGTCCTTCGCGTCGGTCTTCGCCTCGCCTGGATAGAGGTCGGCGATCCGCCGCATCGCGAGTCCGGGCAGGTAGGCGACCTCGCAGCCCGCGTCGCGGGCGACGGTCAGAGGCAGGGCGCCGATAGAGGCGGGCTGGTCCACGATCACTAGGACGGTGCCGAACTTGGCCTTGAGCTTGTCGAAGACGGCCCGCAGTTTCGGTTCGCTGTTGGGCATCGGCTTGTCGAAGACCTTCTTCCCGGCCGGGGTGAGCCCGTGGCCGTGGTGGGCGGTCTTGCCGACGTCCATCCCGAGGAAGACGCCCACGCCTTCGGTGTCTAACATCGCAACCTTCCCAGGTGATTGACCGTGCCGGCCTCGGCAATGGCACCGTGCTCGCGCATCCACGTTATGTAGACCTGCCGCCCACGTCTCTGCCCGGCATTGCGCCGGACCGGGCGGTGGCCGGGTCTCTCATCAGCGTCTCCGGCGGCACCTACCAGGCCCGGCGACACCACCCCCCAGGTCATCCGTTCGACAGAGGGGACACAGTCATACCGGACCCGGAGGCCAGCAGCCCCATTGCAGGACCGCGAAAAACATAACGGGGGAGGGAGGACTGATGCGGATGCCGCCAGTGGCCGACCGGGACGGAGATCAACGGGCCGGGCACGATGTCGCGCACACGATGTCCTTCGCGGCGTTCGCGCGAGCACCCGACCGGCGGCGTACCGAGGCGGGGCTGGTCCGCGAGGACGGTGACCAGCCGCGCCCGTCGCCCTCGATCCTCCCGCCATGGTTGAAGGCGGAGTATGGCTGACTTCATATGTCGGTGAGTGACATATAGTGGTGTCATGACTGATCGGGCCATGCAGGAACCGACCTTGCTTCTTCTCACCGCTCTCGCGGACCAGCCCCGCCATGGCTACGCCATCGCGCGGGAGGTGGAGGCCATCTCGGGTGGGAGGGTGAAGTTGCGGACCGGCACGTTGTACGGCGCGCTGGAGCGTCTCTTGCAACAGCGGATGATCGAGGTGCACAGCGAGGAAGTGGTGGACAGCCGGCTGCGGCGCACGTACACCCTGACCTCGTCCGGGCGCACGGCCCTGGCCGCCGAGGTAGAGCGGATCGCCGCCACCGCGCGCGAAGCCGCCCGTCGCCTCGGCGTGATCGGTGAGGCGGCCACCTCGTGAACCCTCTCCTGCTGCGTCTGTACCCGGCCGGCTTCCGCCGTGCCTTCGGCGATGAGATAGCCGAGTCGTATCGCGAGGCGACGGCGGGCGCCGGGCCGTGCGCCCGGTTCCGCGAGGCCGCCGACATCGCGGCACATGCGCTGCGGCTGCGCCTCGGGATCAACTCCGCGCATGCGGGAGGCGGCCTCATGGCGACCGCCGCGCCCTTCGCTCTGGCCGCCACGGCCGCGTACGCCGCGTTCAACCTCATTGGCGACGTGGGGGATTGGTACGTCATGTGGACCGTGGGAGCCGCGGGTGAGGCCGGTCCGCTTCTGACGCTCATGAAAGCGGGCTACCTGCTCACTCTGCTCGGCGCTGTGGTCGCGCTGGCCGGACGCTACGTCCCCGGCGTGCTGGCCGCGGTCACCGGGACGGTGACCAGTTCAGTGAGCTTCCTCAGTCCGATCTGGCCCACGCCGGCCGATGTGCGCTGGGAGTTCGCGGGCTTTCTCCTCGTGCCGGTCCTGTTCGCCGCGCTTCCGCTGGCCTGCCCGCCCGATCTGCGTCCGTCCCCGCGTGCGCGCCGAACGGCGGGAGTGTTCGCGCTCGCCGTGTGGGCCGTGCTCCTGGTGGCGGCCATCGTGGTGATCGATCCGCTGGGGATCGGACTGTTCGTCCCGTGGCGCTTCGGCGTCCCCATCGTCGCAGCCTTGGCGCTCGCCGGCCGTCAGGCCTTCACCGCGGTCCGTACCGTCGGTCAACTCGTCCTGGCCGCAACCCCGTTCATGGGCATCATGTGGTTCTCCGGGTGGGTGCACCCCGACGAACTCCTCTCCATCGTCGGCGCTCTCGCGATCACCGCCGTGGTTCTGCGGCTGCGGCGACGTGACGACACCGACCGGATCAACACCGCCTGAAACTGCGTGTGTTGGCGTCCCCGACATGCCCCACGCTCTCATTCTCCCCCTCACGTCCTCCCTCTCTCCGTGGCCGCGACTTCCTGCCCGGCCGCCCCGCGACAGGAGTCCCGATGCCCGCGCCCGTGTCGGCGTCCCCGCCCCTGCCCGATCCCCAACGCGGCAGCGGCATGCGCCGTTTTCCGCGCGCCGCGTGGCAGCGCCTGTCCCGTACGTCTTCGAGCGGGGCGGGGCGCCTCGCAGCCGTCGACGGGCTGCGGTTGCTCGCCGCGGCCGGGGTGGCGGCCTATCACTACGTGGGCACCCCCACCCCTCGTTTCTGGGGCGAGAACTACGACCTGCCCCAAGTCGCGCCGCTGCTGCACGCGGTCAGCGGCTACGGCTGGCTCGGCGTCGAGGCGTTCTTCCTGATCAGCGGGTTCGTCATCTGCATGAGTTGCTGGGACCGCACCCCTGCGCAGTTCGCCGTCTCACGGATCGCGCGGCTCTTCCCGCTGTACTGGGCCGTCGTTCTGCTCATCGTGGCGATGGGCGCCGTCACCGTGCTCGTCGGACAACGGTCGGGCGCGCCCACGGATCTGCGCACCACGCTCGGCAACCTCACGATGATCCCGCGTCCGCTGGGCGTGGAGTTCACCGCCGGCGTCGCCTGGACGCTCTGGGTGGAGGCCCGCTTCTATCTGCTGATGGCCGCCCTGCTGCTGATCGGACTGACCTACCGGCGCGTCGTGGCCTTCGGATTCCTGTGGCTGGTGCTGGCCTCCGTCGGCCGGGAGCTGCACTCCGCCGCCGTCGACGAGCTCCTGCTGACCCAGTACGCCGGGCTCTTCGTGACCGGGATCGCGCTCTACCTGATGCACCGCTTCGGATCCAACCTGCTGCTGTGGCTGCTGGGCGGCTTCGCCTGGTGCTACACCCTGACCGTCCTTCAGGATCGCGTCGCCGGCCACCCCACCTCCACCTGGGGGCCCAGCGCGGCCGTCCTCACCGGTTTTTTGCTACTGCTCCTCCTGGCCTGCGGGCCGCTGCGTCACCTCCAATGGCGCGTCCTCGTGTACGCGGGCGCCCTGACCTACCCCTTCTACCTGGTCCACCAGAGCCTCGGCATACCTCTCACCCGGGGCATCCTCAAATCCGTACCCGTACTCGGACTGCTCCCGTCGATCGCGGTCGGCCTCTCCTGCTCCCTCCTGCTGGCCGCCGTACTGAACCGTCAGATCGACCGGAGGTTCGGCCGCGTCGTCCGCCGCCGTCTCACCGCCGCCCTCGACCCGGCCCCCGTCGGGTCCGGCCGGCCGGGAAAGACCACCGGCGGAGCCACGTCGCCTCGGCCCGCCGCGGGGAGCGGAGTACGGGCAGGATGAGCTCTAGGAGCTGTCCGGTCGATCATGTGACTACTCCGCGCCTGTGTCGTTGATGTGGACATGGGGCGGGGCGATTTGACGGATGCCGAGTGGGAACGGCTGCGACCGTTCCTTCCGGTCAGCAACAGGCGTTGTGGCAGGTGGCGGGACCATCGGCAGGTGATCGACGGGATTCTGCACCGGGTGCGGACCGGCGTTCAGTGGCGTGACCTGCCCGAACGGTTCGGCCCGTGGAAGACGGTCTATGAACGCCACCGCATGTGGTCGGCCGACGGAACCTGGGAACGCCTGCTCCAGCAGGTCCAGGCCGAGGCCGATGCGGTCGGAGAGATCGACTGGGACATCTCGGTTGACTCCACCATCGTGCGGGCGCATCAGCACGCCGCTGGCGCCCGCACCGAACCACCGCCGGCTCCCGCCTCAAAGGGGGACGCAGCGGCAGAACACCAGGGCGAAACGCCGTGGCAGAGCCTCGTCGCCCGCCTGGTGGAGGTGGTGCAGGAGGTGAGGGCCTGGGCCGCTCGCGGGGCGGGTTCACCACCAAGCTCCACCTGAGCGCAGACGGCCGCTGCCGCCCGCTTTCCCTCATCGTCACACCGGGACAGCGGGCGGACTGCACGCAGTTCAAGCCCGTGTTGGAGAAGATCCGCGTCCCGCGGATCGGGTCGGGCAGGCCGCGCAGGAAGCCTGACAGCCTCGCGGCGGACAAGGGTTACAGCAACGGCCCGTGCCGCGAGTACCTGCGGCGCCGGGGCATCCGGCACACGATTCCGGAGAAGACCGACAGCCAGGCCGCCCGCCTGCGCAAAGGGTCATGCGGCGGACGGCCACCTGGCTTCGATGAAGAACGGTACAAGAAACGCAACACCGTCGAACGGGCGATCAACCGGCTCAAGCACGCCAGAGCCGTGGCCACCCGCTACGACAAGCGCGGCTACGTCTTCCTCGGAACCGCAACCGCAGCAGCCCTCGTCATCTGGCTCCGAACATGAGTGCCCGGGCGAGACCTACGGTGTGTTCCTGCCCTTGCCGTTCCCACCGGCGAGCTGGCCAACCATCATGACTACGAGGCCAACCAGGAGAATCACGCCACCGATCAGCGTCCCTGTCGGTCGCGTGCCGGAGTCGCTGATCACCAGTCCGAACACCAGCTGCCAGCACAGCGCGAAGGCCACCACGAGCTGCCCCCAGCCGTAGAGCTGGGGAGCACGGACATGGCGCCGGTTCATGGGGAGCACCCATCCACGGGAAACGGCAGCAATGCCGGAGGCTGCGATGAGCAACGCCATCAGCACAAGAGGTATGGCGAGGTACAGCTTCACGGTCGCTCCCTGCAGGGTCGGGCCCACGCCCGACGCCAGCGTGATCATGACACCCCTCGCATGGCAGGTCCATCCCCTTGAGGAGCTCTGTGATCGACCGGACAGCTCCTAGCCATTTGGCGCCCCAATTCGGCTGCCAGCCGGGCCACTTGGCCTGAGCTTGTCGATCGTCGGCCCGCTCCTCCCGTGACGTCAGCTCCGGGCAGACGCGTCGTGCGCCTGCCTGGAAGCAGGAGACCGCAGTCCGCCTGGCGCGCGGTGCCTAGGACGGCATGCGCAGGGCGTCGGGGTTGAGGTGCGCTACCAGGCGGTGCAGGAGCAGGTGGGCGGTGGCCTGTTCCGGGGGTGTCAGGACGGTGAGCGCCTCGGCGTTGACGTTCTCGACCACCGTCTGCGCGCGGGCAGCGAGCCGGGCGCCGGCCTCGGTGGGGTGCAGGCCGATCATGCGCCGGTTGGTGGGGTGAGGACGGCGTTCCAGGAGTCCCCGCTCGGTCAGGTCGGCGACCGCGCTGCCCATGGACTGCGCGGTCATGCCCGTGCGCCGGGCGGATTCGGCGCTGGTGACGCCCGGGCGATGGAGGGCGTGCTGAAGGGCGTTGTGCTGGGCGAGCGTGAGATCCAGCTCGCGCAGGGCTCGTTCGAGCCGGGCGCCGAGGGCGTGCCCGAGCTGCCAGACGAGGTAGCCGGTGGACGGCTCGGGGGCCGTTGCGGCGGCTTCGGCCGCGGAGGTGGAGGAACTGCCGGACGTATTCATGGGCGACACCACTTGTCAGTTAGCTTATAAAGCTCTAGCTTGTAAGCCAGCTTACAAGTTTGGTGGTTCCTCCGGTGTCCTCTCCCGTGCCCTTCCGCCGGCGTCAGGGTCCGCCCGTTCTGCTGCTCGGCCTGTTGTGCGCCATGGCTCCCATGGCGATCGATCTGTACGTCCCGGCCCTGCCTGTCATCGCGTCCTCGCTCGAGACGAGTCCGGCGGCGGTGGGGGTCACCTTGTCCGCGAATGTCGCCGGGCTGGCAGCGGGTCAATTGCTCCTGGGCTCGCTCTCCGACGTTCTGGGGCGTCGACGACCCCTCCTTGCCGGCCTGTTCGTCTTCGCCCTGGCCTCCCTGGGCTGTGCTCTGGCGACCTCGCTGGAGGTGCTGACCATTCTTCGGTTCCTCCAGGGCCTCGCAGGTGCGGCCGGACCGGTGCTGGGCCGGGCCATCGCCCGCGACCTGTACTCCGGCAGCCGACTCGCCCAGCTCTTCGGAACGCTCTCCCTGGTCATGGGGATCGCCCCGGTCTGCGCCCCCGTTCTTGGCGGCGGGCTGCTGCGCGTCTCCTCCTGGCACGGCCTGTTCGGCGCTCTTGCGCTGGTCGGTGCCGTACTGGCCTGGTGGTCGGTGCGCTCGATGCCGGAGACCTTGCCGCCCGAAGAGCGGACCAACACCGGCCCCTCCGACCTCTTCCGCGCCTACGGCCGCCTGCTGGGCAACCGCACCTTCCGGGCCTACACGCTGACCCTCGGCGCGCTCTTCGCCATACTCTTCGCCTACATCGCCGGTGCGTCCTTCGTCCTCCAGAGCCGCTACGACCTCACACCCACTGCGGCCAGTGCCGTCTTCGCCCTCGTCGCCGCATGCATGGTGGCGGGCGGGACGGCCACCGGCCGCCTGGCCCGCCGCACCACCCCCCAGCGCATCCTCTCCGTGGCGACCGTCGTCCTCGTCCTGGGCGGCACCGGGGTGCTGGCCGGGGCCTGGGCCGGGGCGCCGCTCGCGGTGTTCCTGATACCCCTGGTGGTGCAGATCGCCGCCTTCGGCTTCGCTGCGCCCTGCTGCACGACGCTGGCCATGTCCGGTCAGTCCGGTGCCAGCGGCTCGGCATCGGCACTCCTGGGAGCCACCCAGTTCGCCACCGGCGCCCTCGTCACCCCGCTGGTCGGCCTCGGGGACGCCGACCCGGCCCTGGCGATGGCCTGCGTCATGACCGGCGCGGCCGTCGTCACCGCGGTCGGCGCCCGCATCGCCCGGCGCGCGGCAGCACCGCAGCGCCGAATTCCCAGCCAGACCCGCTGAACAACCCCCGCCGTGCGGTACCCCCGCACCTCTCGCCTGCCCCGCCCAGTTTCCTTGCCTTCCGACACCTAGGAGCCCGTCATGGCCGTGGTGACCGAAACCCTCCGCCTGCTCGGCCAAGAGCAGCCCCTGCGCACGATCCGGCGCGACGAAGAGCTCCTGCTCGCCGAACCGGTCCCCGGACCAATGAAGTTGTGGACCGACCAGCCTCCGCTGGAGACCGTGCACTTTCCGCAGCAGTACGCGTCCCAGCCGTTCGCGCCGCCGCGGGGCCTCTACGAGAACGACCAACTGCGGGTCGAATGGCAGACCATGGACAACCGGCAGCCCTTCTATCACCGCAACTGCGATGTGGACGAGATGTCGTACCAGATCGCTGGCGAGCGCACCCTCATGACGGAACTGGGCACCGTCGAGCTACAGCCCGGCGACTTCTCCCGCATCTCCCGTGGCGTCGCGCACGACAACTACGGCCGCAAGGAGAGTCACCTGCTCTTCTACACACCCGCGCCCGTCACCGAAGAACACGCCGCCCACCGCGTCTCCCAGCCCCTCTTCCCGCCCTTCGACACCTGGCAGGCCGCAACCGTCACCGAAGTCACCACCCAGTGCCTGGGCACCCCGGGACACGACGTCGCCGCCCACCCCAGCGACGAACGCCTCCTGCTGGAACAAGTGCACAACGAGCCCGAACGTCTGACCGTGCTGCGCCCGGATCCGGCCCCGGCCACCACCGCGTGGCTCTACCGGGGCGAAGCCTTTCGGCTCGGCGTCGCCAGCCTGTCCGCCACCCCCGTCCAGCGGGCGTACACCCGCACCCTGGACGCCGACGAGATCCAGTACCAGATCAGCGGGCGGCGGATCCTGCTCACCCAGCGCGGCGCCCTCGAACTCTCCCCGGGGGACTGCGTGCGCATCCCTCTGGGCGTCGCCCACACCAGCATCGCCGAGGCACCGGCCCGCCACCTCACCCTGCTCTCCCACCGCCCGGTGCCCCGCGTCGCACCCGCCGCCCGCACCGCCGAACCCCTCACCTCTCGTCTGGTACGCGAACTCATCGCGCACTGACCCAGGACCACCACGTCACCCGAGGAACGGCAAGCGCGACCTTCCACGCCCGCGCCTCACATCCCTGCGACGCCGTGCCGTCGCACCGACCATCGACATACCGGGAGCCAGACCCCATGTCCACCATGCAGGCCGTCACCGCCCACGCCGGATCCGCCGAGATCCATCTGGAGACCCTTCCCATCCCCGAACTCGGAGCGCAGGACGTCCTGGTCCGCGTCGCCGCCGCCGGGCTCGCCCCGGGCATGCTGACCCTCCTGTCCCGTGGGGCCTTCCGTCACCTGCCCACCGTCCTGGGCCACGAGGCCGCCGGGACCATCACCACCGTCGGTTCCGAGGCACAGGCAAACGGCTGGGCACCAGGACAGCGGATCCGCGTCCATCCCCAGCTCAACTGCCGTACCTGCGCGGCCTGCACCACCGACCGCGACATGCTGTGCGCTCAGCAGGCCATGATCGGCCACGCCGCCTTCGGCCCCGCCCCCATGCCTCTGTACGAGCGCTACCACGACGGCGGCCTGGCCGAATACATCCGCGTACCCCATTGGCTGCTCGATCCGCTGCCCGACAACGTCTCCTTCGACCTGGGCGCCAAGGTCCACGACCTCGCCAACGCCCTGCGCGCACTGAAACTCGCCGCACTGCGCCCCGGCTCCACCCTGGTCGTCACCGCCGCCACCGGCACCATGGGCACCGCCACCATCAAGCTCGCCCCCTACTTCGGCATAGCCCGGCTGATCCTCGTCGGCCGCTCCCGCGCACGCCTGGACGCGGTCAGCCGGCTCGCCGGCGCCCTGCCCACCGACACCGTCGCCCTGGAAGAGCTGGACACCGACTGGACCACCGAGTCCGGCCTCACCACTCGGCTGCGCCACCTGCTGCCTCAGGGCGCCGACGCCGTTCTCGACTACACACCCGACGGCCCCACCACCTGGCAGGCGACCGCCGCCCTCGCCCCGGGCGCGACCATGGTCCACATGGGCGGAAACCCGACCCCCTGCCCGTTCCCCGCCCTCACCCTGATGACCAACTGCTGGCGTCTCGTGGGCACTCGCTCGTGCACCCGCTCAGACGTCCACGAGGTCCTGCGCCTGATGGAGACCGGTCTCCTCCAGGCCGAGAACCTGATCACCCACCGCTACCCGCTCACCGAAGTCCGGTCCGCCCTGCACATGTTGCAGACACGTACCGAGCCCATGTGGATGGCTGTCATCAATCCCTCTGAAGCGCCCCAGCAGAGGTCCTGACCTTCACCAGCTTGGAGCGCAGCCGACGGTGGGGTAGGCACCTGGCCGAACCACCCGAGGGGGCCAAGCTCCCTGCCCGGCCTCGACGGTGACAGGACTTGGCGTGTGCGACATTCCGTAAGGGGGGTCGGGGAGGACAGGGTGATCCGGAGTTCGCCTTCGCGGGGCGGGCTCTGGCGCTGTTCCTTTCCCCCTCCAACTGCCCAGGCAATAAGGGATGTTGAGGCGTACGTCAGGGGCGCGCGACGGGCGTGAGGAAGGGGGGAGGGCCGTCAATGACATTCGTGCAAGACGGGGCGTCAGCGACATTCGTACAAGACCGGCAGCCATCGCCCCCGCACCATCGCCCTATGAAGGACAACGACGCACAGCACGCGCAGCCGATGCATGTGGACCGTGACGGACCCCGGCACGCGCCACCGATGCTGCTCATCCACGGATCGGGGGCCTCGGGCGCCTCTTGGGAGCCGGTGGTCCCGGCCCTCGCGGCCCGCCACCATGTCGTTCGCGTGGACCTCCCCGGCTGCGGTCAGTCCCCGCCCGCCACGTCCTACGACGTCCCGGCGCAAGCGAGCCGCGTGGCGGCGCTGCTCGACGAACTCGGACTGCGGCACGTGACCGTGGTCGGCCATTCCAGCGGCGGATACGTCGCCACCGCGCTCGCCGAGCAGCGCCCCGACCTCGTGCGTTCACTGGCGATGGTCAGCACCGGTCCGCGTCTCGACGCCCTCCTGCCGCAGCCGGCCATCCTCCGCGCCATGCTGGCGCCCCCGCTGGGACCGTTGCTGTGGCGGCGACGCACGGACGCGCTGATCCGCAAAACGATCGGCGCCACGCTCGCCGGGCCTGCGCCCATCCCGCCCCGCATGGTCGCCGACCTGCGGAACACCACGTACCGCGTGGTCCGGGAGGTGCTGCGTAAGAACACCGAGTACTTCGTTGCGCGGTCCGTGCCCGAGCGGCTCGCGACCCTCCGACTTCCCGTGCTCGTCGTCTTCGGCGCTGCCGATCCCCGGTGGGCTCCCGCGTCGGCGCGCCAGTACGAGGTCGTGCCGGATGTGCGGATCGAGATGCTGGCGGGCGTCGGACACATGCCCATGCTGGAAGCACCCGGGCCGGTGGGCCGGCTGCTATTGGACTTCGCCTCCGCTCCGGCACCGCCTCCGCGTCTCGCTGCGGGGTGAGAAAGGCGGGTATCCGCAATTCTTCAGGTGTCCCATTCCTACGGCCTCCGTCGCGATCACGGTCTGTTGTCGGGCCTGATTCCCAACCCCGGCAGGTGTGACGGCTTGGGGTCAGTGGACCGAGGTGAGCCTGTAGTGACGCCAACTGCCTTGCAAGTAGGCGTAGTTGGGGAGGTGCCGGTCCGATCGGCGGGGATCGAGCAAGGTCCCGCCCCTTGACCAAGTCGTCAACGGCTCTCGATGTGACCGCGTAGGTGTCGGTGAGGGCCGATCATGAGGGGGCGGAAACGCGACCATGTGCCTGGTCTGCTGTCCGGCCAGGTCGCCCCGACCCGAACATGCGGCGGACGAGGGCGAGCGGGCGAGGACCTCCGCGGAAGCACCACAGGGCGATGACCGGATCACAGATGGCGCAGGCCAGGGACGAGTCGTGGTAGAACGGCAAAATCGGATGGCCCTTGATGTGGTGGGCGATGTCCCAGGCCGTGTGGAGCAGCCACCCGACGCCGATGAACGTCCATGAGTCCAGGCCGCGATGGGCGACGTACGCCATGAGTGCGACGTACGGAACCTCCCACGGGCCGAACCCACCTCCGCTCAGATAGGCCGCGCCGGCTCCACCCACCATGATCGCGTTGAAACGACGTCGGTGCGGCTCTTCGATCCGTGACATCAGCAAGCAATAGACGATGGCGACGATCACTGGTGACACGAGGTTCATGAGGGGATGGCTTCTTCCTCTTGAGGTCGGACCGAACCGCCACGGTCGAGCTGTCGCAGGAAGAGCAGTCCGCCGGCGCCCGGTACGAGGGCCGAGAACTTGGCCCTGGTCGAGGTCTGTTGGAGACGCCAGGCCCTGATCACAACAAATAGGTAGGCACAGCCGTGGATGGGTCCCAGCAGGGATGAGATGGGTTTGAGGTGGACGGTCAACACGTTGGTCAGCATCACGACCAGGGAGATCAACTCGGCGTGAGCCGCGGTGTGTAGATGCAGCGGAGACCGCGCGCGCATGGTCATGCCCCCGTCGTGGAGCCGGGACGGATGATCATCAAGACGGTGACGGTCGCCCAGAGGACGTTGAAAATGCCGGTCGCTATAGCCAGTTGATGAGAAGGCGTGGTGGTCGCAGGTGCTTCGGCCGGACTCACCTCGTCGGTCAGGGCGCGGTCCTGGCCGGGCAGCACCAGCAGGATCAGAACGCCGGCTGCCGCTGCCGTCAGCACGATCGAAGTGATCAGCCAGGCATCGCCGAGGACGCCGAGGCTGCTGGCGGTGGCGAAGCCGAAGACGGGGACCGCGATGCCGACCCCGGCGTACACCTTGCAGATGCGGTGCAGGATCCGCAGGGACGAACGGGTGCCGACCCGATCGCGGGAGGCGCGTCGCAGCGTCGCGGGGAACATGCTCGCGGCGACGGCGACGGGGCCGACGGTCAGAATGGCGGCCAGGACGTGCAAGGCCAGCAGGATCTTGGTCACGCCTGGCACTCCATGGTCGGCCGGCGCCCGCCACTCACTCCTGCGACCGGGAGGCGCCCGGCCCTGGAGGCGCCCGTGATCGTGTCAGCGTCCACGGCTGCGTACAAGGCCGAGTTGAGACGCACGGTCTTGGCGATGGCCTTGGTGGCCTTGGTGGCCTTGATGGCTTTGATGGCCTGCGCTTCGGTGAGCCGGCCGCCGTCGAAGTCGATGTCGATGTCGCTGGTGGGTCGGTCTGCATGGGTTCCGTATGTGACTGCGGTCAAGGTGCCCTCTTCCTGTCTGCGCAGGTGGAAGACGGCCTCGAACTTGTCGGCGGGGGAGGGGAGGGGCAGGGTGCAGGTTCCTTCAACGGACATGGTGGTGCTTTCTCCAGCGATGTGTTGGCTTGGGGGTGGGCGGGCTGTGCGCATGGGTGGGTGCGGCCGGGGCCGAGGGGGCTGGGGTGCGCGGAGGATGCGACGGCGACGGCGACGGCCAGGACGACCGAGCCTTCGTGGACGGTGGCTCCGGCCAAGTCCGGAGCTGCGTCGCCTGCTTCAAGAATGGGGTGGCCGGGTGGTCAGCACGCAGCGGAACGGCACCGAGATGGCCTTGTCCTTCTGTCCCTTGTCGGCGACTCACGCCTCCTGTCTCAAGGCCCGTCCGGGGTCCTGACGCCGCTGATCACCTCCAGGGGACCTGCGCCGAGGCCAGCTCTTCGACCACCGTGCCCGCCGTGGCCATGCCGTCGGCGGCCAGAGCCCCGTAGCGGGCAATGACATCGAGGGGATCGGGCCCTTCGAACAAGGTGATGTGGACGTGCATGGCGCGCGGTTCCTTCGGGGCAGGGGCAGGGATCGGGATCGGGATGTGCTGCGTTGTGGTGAAGTCAACCGTCCGCAGACCTGGTCGCCCAGTGGCAGAGGTGACAGCCTTCAACGGGAAATTGCCATACGGTTCCGCCGACGCCGAAGTGGCTGTCACATGGGCGTACGGGCATCCCAGCCCCGGTTCCTCGGAGTTCGCCGCAGTTTCGACCAGGTAGGTTCCCGCCATGCACACCGTCGCCGTCCTCGCGCTGGACCACGTGATTCCCTTCGACCTCTCCACCCCCATCGAAGTGTTCACCCGGACCCGCCTGCCCAGCGGCCGGCCCGGTTACCAGGTGCGGGTGTGCGCGGAGCGCGACGAGATCGACGCCGGCGCCTTCACGCTGCGCGCGCCGTGGAACCTCGATGGACTGAAGAACGCGGACACGATCATCGTGCCGGGGATCGCCGACCCCACGGCCCCGCTGCCCCCGGCCGTACGCGACGCCCTACAGACGGCTGCTGCGTCCGGGACGCGGATCGCCTCGCTGTGCGTGGGCACGTTTCCCCTCGCTGCCACCGGTCTTCTCGACGGGTTGCGGGTCACCACCCATTGGTGCGCGGCAGAACTGCTGGCCGCCCTCCACCCAGGCGTCACCGTCGACGCGGATGTGCTGTACGTCGACAACGGCCAGTTCCTCACTTCGGCAGGGGCAGCCGCGGGCATGGACCTGTGCCTGCACATGATTCGCCGCGACTACGGCTCGGTCGTCGCCGCCGATGCCGCACGTCTGTCCGTGATGCCTCTCGAACGCGAGGGTGGGCAGGCGCAGTTCATCGCCCACGATCATGTTCTGGCCCCCCAGGGTTCCGAGTTGGAGACTCTGCTGGCTTGGCTGCGGGAAAACCTGGCCCGCGATCTCACTCTGGGCGACATCGCCGCGCAGGGCGGAACCAGCACCCGCACCCTCATCCGACGTTTTCGCAACCAGACCGGCACCACTCCGCTCCAGTGGCTCCACCGGGCCCGCGTACGGCAGGCGCAGCACCTGCTGGAGACAACCGAGCACTCCATCGAGCGCATCGGTCACCAAGTTGGATTCGGCTCACCCACCACGTTTCGCGACCGCTTCAAGCGCACCACCGGTGTCAGCCCGCAAACCTACCGACGAACCTTCGGCTGACACCGGCTGACACCCGACTCGCGTTCATCCTCTGAACCCGGGGGCCGGAGGGGCGGTCGGGAGCGCTCGATAGGGAGAGGCATGTGGTGTCGCCGCGGTATCTCGGTTGCGGGGGAAGCGGTGACCTCCACCTGTCACCCCGTCAACTCGCTGGCGCTCGTTGCTGCTTAAGGCAAGTGGCGTCCTCACGGGCGTCGGCACCCGGCTGAGGGCGGCGTGCAGACCGAGGATGACCTGCGCCGTCTCCTGGCCGTTGCACGCGACCCTGTTTCCTGGGATTTCGTGTCCGCAGAGGAACGTTGGTTCCGACCGCGCACAGGCTATGAGGCGGCCCGCAGCGCGTTCGTCCGCTCGGCCCGCGCCTTCCTGGACGGGACCGGCGAGGCGACGACGGAGTTTTGAGGCTGCCCACCGATGCCGCACGGCTACCTGCGTTTCGTCACGGCGGGTTTCCTTCTGCCGCGCAACGGACGGGCCCCAACGGGCGGACTGTCTGCGAAGGTTGAGGCCGACCACGAAGACCCACGACCGCCAACTGGCCCCTGCGCCAACTCGGGCCGCTCTTCGGAGTGTCCAAGTCCACCGCCGATCGCGTCATCGAACACCTCGGCCCCGGGCTCGCGTTGGCCGAGGGGCTGCACCGTCGTCATTTGTGATCGCGCAGGAAGGTGGGGATCTCGTCGCGGGTCGGGTAGTTCGGCAGGGGTGCCGGCTTGTCCTGGAGGAACGCGTTGATGACGGCGGCGGCCTGATCGTTGTTGTGGTCCAGGCCGTTCCACATGTGGTGTCCGACCGCGGGCATGTACTGCGTGCGCTGGATGGCGGGGTCATGGGCAAGGACGGCGGTCTCCCATTGCCGGACCTGGGAGGAGCACTCGGCGATCATCAGCATGGCGGGGGTCCGGGACTGGCTCAGTTGTGAGGCGATGGAGGGTGAGTCCTTGACCGTCTGCTGGATGCGGAGGCTGGCGGCGGGGCTGAAGAAGAAGTTCTGGGGGGTGTCCTCGACGGGAATGCGGTGCGCGTCGCGCGCGCAGTATGCGCCTGCGGTGTCGCTGCCGAGGTCGGCGGCAGTGAAGGCGTTGTCGCCTTCGGCCTGCCCGATCAGCCCGGTGTCGGGGCTGAGGAGCCCGAGTCGCATGAGGCCGAATGCCACGGCGTACCGGGGAACGTGCGTCGATCGCGGCCCGGTCGGGGCCGGCGCGAGGTCGCGTGCGGATTTCCGGCCCTTGTGCCCGGTGACGTGTGCGGTGGGGCCGTCCATGGGGCCGGGCTCGGCGATGATCGCCCGGTGCAGGCGGGCAGCGACGCTCGGGTCTGCCAGGGCTCGGGTCAGCACGGTCCCGCCCGAGGAGAAGCCGAGGACGTCGACCTTGCCTTTGTCCAGGCGGTCGATGAAGGCGGCGAGGTCGCGAACCGGCCTGGAGATCGTGTACTGGCCCATGGGGAGCAGGTCGCTGCGTCCGCCGCCGGCCTGTTCGTAGGCGTAGACGTCGTAGCCCTGGCGGGCCAGGAGTTGCAGGAACCGGTGGTCGAGCACCGAGATGCCACGGACCGGTCCGCCGTTGAGGTACACGAGCGGGACTGGATGTCGGGGGCCGGGGTGCGCGGGCGGGTAGTGGTACACAGCCACCCGGCTGCCCGTGGTCAGGCTCCACTTCTGTGCGGTCACGAAGGGAAGGGCGGGCGGGTACCGCCGGGCCGTCGGCACGGTCGGGACGCAGACCGACGCCGTCAATGCTGCCGCGACAGCCACCGGCAGGAACGGCACGAGCCGCGCCCGCCACGTGCGGCGCCGACCGCGCCACATCGCGAGGACGGCCCCAACTCCGAGGGTTGTCAGCCATGCGGCGAGCCCCGAGCCCGCCCCGTCTGTGAGGGCGATCAGTGCGAGAAAGACGAAGACGAGCAGCGCGACCGCGGCGAGGGCCGGCAGCAAGCGGCCGGGGAAGCGGACGAGACGTATGGCGGATGGGGGCACAGCGGACCTCCGACAGTTTCAGAACGGCGTTTCAAAACGACGTTATCAGAGGGGGTAGGCTGCTGACCGTGGGTAGGCCCAGAACAAACGACGAGGCCGTCAAAGAGCGGCTTGTGGAGTGTGCGACCGAGATGCTCGCCACCCGTCCGCGGGAGTCCGTCACGGTCCGCGCCGTGGCCGCTGCCGCCGAGGCGTCGACGACGGCGGTGTACTCCCTGTTCGGCGGCAAGGACGGACTGATCGGTGCGGTGCGCGACAGGGCCGTCGCCGGCCTGTTCCAGGACCTGTCAGCGGAGCAGACCTCCGCGGACCCTCTCGCCGACCTCTACGCGCTTGCCGTCGCCTACCGGCGTTGGGGGCGCGGACACAGCCACCTGTACACGGTGCTGTTCGGGGGCGTGCAGTCCTTCCATCCGTCGGGGGAGGTCGGCACGAGTGACCCGATCCGTCCGCTCCTCGCGGCGATCGATCGCGCGTTGGCGGCGTCCGTCCTCGTCGGCGACGCAACGGCGATCGCCCTGTCGATCTGGGCCACCCTGCACGGGCTCGTGACACTTGAACTGGCCGGGGCCCTCGACGCCGCCACGGCCGAGACCGCATTCCGATCGGCAGTTCACGCCACGTTGCGCGGATGGGCGGCCCCGGCGGTGTTCCGCAGCCTGCGCGAAGCCGAACACGCTCCTTGACGGGATCAGGACCGGTGTCCGGGCCGGTACCCGGGCCCGCCCGTTCCTGGCCGGGGGGTCACGCGTCGGGGCGGGCCATGGAACCTACCCCTGGCGGACAGCGCACTGCTGGTCACGGCGGTGGTCACGGCGTACCGGCGTACGAACCTGACGATGCGGCAGCTCGCGCGGTCCTTCGGCATCTCCAGGTCCTCAGCCGACCGCAGCATCGAGCACCTCGGTCCGCTCAACGGCTGCTTTCAGCCTGTGCGCCGCCTTGCCAGGACAGGTCGTCGTCGTGGTCGGACGTTCCCGTCCGTACGACCGCGCACGACTGCAAGGCATGGGAGGGATCCGGCGCCAACGTCGGCATCGGGGCGGCGCTGGCGATCACCGGGGCGGATATCCGGGCACTCTGCTTGTGATGCCTCACCGCCGCCAGGCAGGTGAGCAACTCCCTGACTGGAAACTGGAACTGGAAACTGGAAACGGCAACACAACCGCTCGCGCGATGTGCCTCTGGACTCTCGGTGCGCGCGCCGGGACGGAACCGGCCCGCACGCGAGCCCGGCGTACCCGGGTGAGGCCGCCCACCCTCTCGTTCCGCCTGGGGGCGGGGGGAGAGGTGGCCCTTCGGCCCCACGCGGCGCCGGACCATCAACGAGAGGCCGTGAACTGGATCGTGACGGGGAGGGTGGAACGTCAGGCGGAGGCAGAATGGCGGCCGGGGCCGAGTTCCGGGTGGGCTTCGAGCAGGCGATCGGGGGCCGCCTGGCGCCAGGAGTCCTCCAGGATGTCGCGCAGCTCACCCAACCCCTCCAGCGCGGACAGCCGTACTCTCACCCATGCCGACCCCGCTTCGTGGGCCGGCACCCAGAACTTCTCCGGTTCCGCCGCGATCAGTTCGGCCCGTTCGTGACGGGGACAGCGCACGGCGAACGAGGTCTGCTCATCCGGCACGGTGATGAACATTTTCCCGGCCACCCGAAAGGTCGGCATGCTCCACGCCTCTTTCTCCACGGTCTCGGGAAGGGGCAGGGCCATGCGCCGGACATCGTGGGCGGTGGGTGTGTGCGTCATGAGACGTACGGTAATGAAGCGCCGACGCGCGACACACGCAGGGTGAGTACTTCGGGCCGGGAAGTCCACACGGCCGTGCTGGGCGGCTACTTGGCGAGTGCTCCGCCTCCCGCGGACTCCGGCGCGGTTCCTGACCCGGACAGCGTCACCCGCGCCAGGACGGCGAGGGCGCACCGCCACCGGGGCCCCTGATCGCGCTGCGCGAACCTTTCGCACCGACCAGGGTCGGAGTGCTCGTGGTGGGTGGCGACGCGCCCATCAGGGGCTGCGTGGCTGGCGTGGACCTCCGTGCGGGCGGCATCTCATGGGGGGCTGATGGGGTATCGCCCTTCGTTCTCGATCCCGGACGAGTCCCGGATCGCCGGTGCCGTGCTCGGATCGGCGGTGCCGTGCTCGACCTGGCGTTGTTCGGGGTTCCGCCAACTGGGCGCATTTCGGCAGCCGTTGGGGAAGAAGGTCGAACCGGCGCTAGGGAGGCGGCACACTCGTCACAAACCGACTGAAGGAGCATTTGTGACACTTACCAGTGCATGGCGGGCCGCCGCGGTCACTGCCTTCGCCGCCGTCGTCGTCTCCGGAGCGCTCACTCCCGCCGGCGCAGCGGCGCCGGACTCGATGCCGACCATTGAACACGCTGCTTCTGGGGTGGACTTGGCGGGCATGAGTGCTCCCATTCCGGACCGAGCGTGGCAGACGCTGAAAAGGATCGACGCCGGGCAGTGGCCGCCGGCGGACGGTTCAGGTACCAAGGGGGGCGCTACGTGGGCGAACCGCGAGGGGGTGCTGCCCCGTACTGATAGTTCGGGAAACCCGGTTCATTACCGGGCGTGGGACGTCAACCGCAAGCAGCCCGGTCACGCTCGGGACGCGGAGCGAATCGCCACGGGCAGCGACAACAGCGCCTGGTACAGCGGCGACGCGTTGCGTTCTTTCACGCGCATGCGCTGAAACCTGCCTGAGGGCGCCTGCGCTGGATCGCGGATCAGGTGACGAAGGCCCGGGCCAATGAACCGGCGCGGGCCGCTTTTTCCTCCACCCAATGTGACGTGGCGGTGGGCTGCGCGCCGGTGGCGGGCAGCCCAGGACCGCACGTGACGCCGGGCCCCTCCCAACGAACTCATCGACGCCCTCTCCAACCTGGGCCTGTCGATGCTGATCTTCCTGGCCGGATACGAGATCGAGTTCGCCGAGGTACGCGGGGACACGCTGCGCCGGGCCGTCGGCGGGTTGGTGCTCACGCTCGCCGTCGCGCTGGGAGTCGCATTCGCCCTGACCGGCGCTCAGGCCACCATGAGCTTCGTCATCGGCACGGCGCTCACCAGCACCGCGCTGGGGGCCGTCCTGCCCATGCTGCGCGAATCGGGTGTGCTGCACAGCCGGTTCGGCACCGTGGTCATGGCGTTCGGCGCGGTCGGCGAATTCGGCCCGATCATCGCCATGGCGCTGCTGCTCAGCGGGCGTGCGCCGGGCGCGGCCACCGCCGTCCTCGCCGCCTTCGCCGGGGTGACCGCCGGTGCCGTCTACTGGGCGATGCGCCCACGCCGACCGTGGTTCGCCCGCATCGTCGCCACCACACTGCACACCAGCGGCCAGTTCGCGGTCCGCCTGGTGATGCTGCTGCTCGCCGCCATGTTGGGGCTCTCCGTCGCGTTCGGACTCGACACCCTGCTCGGCGCCTTCGCCGCCGGACTGCTCACACGACTCATCCTGACCGGCGCAGCACCCGAGAGCACGGCGGACGTCCTCGGCAAGATCGAGGCGATGGGCTTCGGCTTCCTGGTCCCGGTCTTCTTCATCGTGACCGGCATCAACTTCGATCTCTACGCCCTGCTCGGAGGCGGCCGTCCCCTGCTCCTGCTCCCGGTCTTCCTACTCCTGTTCCTCCTCCTTCGCGACGCCCCGGCCTGGCTCCTCGCCCCCCCCCGCGACCTGGCCCGCCGCGAACGGACCTCACTGATGCTCTACTGCACCACCTGCCTGCCCCTCGTGGTCGCTATCACCACCATCGGCGTCGACGACGGCGTACTGGAAAAGGGCGAGGCCGCGGCCCTCGTCGGCGCTGCCATGCTCTCCATCCTGATCCTCCCGCCCCTTGCCCTCAAAGTTCTGCCCCCCCACCAGCCCCGGCCCACAGGTGGCGATGCGCAGACATCGGAATCCTGGTGACCGGGGTGGAGGCCTTGATGGCGGTGACCGGCAGGGGGGAGCTGCCTGCGGAGCCGACGCCGTCGTGAACTTGAGGTCAGGGCTCGCCGGCCGCTACCCCGCTTGCTTGACGCAGGTCCGGTCCGTGGCCGGCAGCTTGCCGGTGGCCAGGTACCGGTTGACCTGGTCGTCCACGCACGCGTTGCCGTAGCGCCCGAAGAGGGCGTGCCGGTTGGCGCCCGCGAGGGTGACCAGCCTGGAACTCGGCAGCTGCTTGCGAAGCTCGACGCTTCCCTTGTACGTCGTACGCGGGTCACCGGTGGCGGCGACGATCAGAGCCGGGGCATCGCGCCGCACCCGGGTGGGCTCTTCGCGAGGCGAGTCCCAGAAGGCGCAGGGGTTGATGTTGTTGGTGAGAGCGCCGAACAGCGGGTGCGCGGTGCGGTTGCGCTCGATGTCGCGCCAATAGAGCTCGGGATCCCGCGCGGCGGGCACGTCCCCGCAGATGACGGCGGACTGCGCGCCGGTGGGCTCGCCCTCACCGCGCAGCACGTACCGGAGCTCCGGGACGAGTGCCGGCGGCACGGTCGTCGGCCGTCCTTCACTGGCTTTGGCCAGTACGGAAACCAGCTCGCCGAACGACGCCCGCGCCGGGGTGGTGTCGTCCGCGAGGCCCGAGAGCAGCAGGAGCGGCACCTGGCTGTCGTCGATCCGGAAGGCGTTGGCGCCGGAGCCGATCGTCAGCGGACCGCGCGAGGCCGCCGCGACGATGCGATCGACGGTGGCGAGCACCTCGGTTCGGCTGTGGCCGAGGCCGTAACTGTCGTGGTGCCCCGCGGCCCAGGCGGCCCAGTCGGACAGCGCCTTCTCGTTCTCGCGCTCGGTGCCCTTCAGCAGTCGGGGGCGGTAGTCGCCCGGGTTGATCGCCCCGTCCAGCACCATCCGGTCGTAGCGGCCGGGGAACATCTGCGTGTAGACCGTGCCCAGGTAGGTGCCGTACGAGTAGCCGAGGAAGGAGATCTTCCGCTCGCCGAGCGTGCCGCGGATGACGTCCATGTCGCGGGCCGTGTTGCGGGTGGTGATGTACGGGAGCACCGCGGCATCGGTGGCCCGGCACTTGTCGGCCAGGCTCTTCTGAAGGGCGACCTGGCGGTCGAAGCCCGCCCGGTCGGCGCCGGCGGACAGCCAGGTCATACCGACGGGCAGTCCGCAGTCCAGCGCGGTGCTGCGCCCGATGAAGCGCGGGTCGAAGCCGACGATGTCGTAGCGCGCGCCTACCTCCTTCATCGACGTACGGGCCTGCGGCGGGGACTGGAGCGCGGGACCGCCCGGACCGCCGTTGTTGAGGAGGATCGCGCCGATGCGGTGACGTGTGTCGGCGGCCTTGAGCCGGGAGATCGCCACGGTGATCGTGCGCCCCCGGGGGCGCGCGTAGTCCAGGGGCACGGTGACGTCCGCGCACTGCACGCCTGCCTGATCCAGATCGCGACCCGTGGTGTCGTCGGGGCCCTTGATGCAACTGCCCCAGTCGAGGTGCTGGCGGTAGTACCGGTCCAGTCCGGCGCCGGAGTTGTTCGGGGCCGGGGTCTCGGCGGCCGTGGCGAGGACGGGGGAGAACGTGAGGCAGGCGGCGAGGGCGAGGCCCACGCCCAGGACGCGGCGTGCGGTGGGGCTGACAGTGATAACGGGGGCTTTTTGTGCATCGTCCGCTTCGTGTGATCGCATGCCCTGAGGCTAGGAATCCGCCCTGGTACGGCACATCGCCCAACGGGACGAGGACCGGGGTCCCGTCCACCCCTGGGCCGGGACCTGGGGCCCGGTCGGGCCTCCTCCTCCGGGAGGGGACGGTCGGCGGGCCGCGCGCGCTTGGGGGACCTTTCCTCCGCGCCGCCGAGCAGATCAACGAGCAGATCAACGAGCAGCGCACCGACCTCGCGCTGGGCCTCATCACCCGCGCCCTGGGCGACCGTCGCATCCAGGGCGTTCGGATCACCGTATGGGGGCTGCGATCAGACCGGTCGTGGGTTGAGGGCAGTGCCGGGAGGCAGTGATCACAGCGAAGGCCCCGCCCCGCCCCGCGCCGCGCCGTCTGAAGCCCCCTGGGCGAATGCCCCCGTGCTGCGACAGGACGGGCCGCGTCCCCGCGGTCTCGATCGGTGCCTCGTGCTACTTGTCGAGGACGCCGACCGCGTGGGCGATGACGAGCAGGGAGGTGATGAGGGCGGCGATGCTCTCCACGGCCATCAGGGCCTTGGCCCGGGTGGAGAGCGGCATGGTGTCGGTGGGGCTGAAGGCGGTGGAGTTGGTCACCGAGACGTACAGGTAGTCCATCAAAGTGGGGACCCAGTCGCTGGTGCGGGACGCGCCGTCGGCGACCTCCTCGACGGCGTCGTCGTTCTCGTCCTGGGAGAACCGGAAGTCCGCCAGCGGCAGTTCGGAGCGCTTCGCCTGGGTGCGCACCACCGGGCCGCCGCGGTCGAGCTCCCAGAACGCCAGGCCGAAGACGATGATGCCGGTGGCCCAGACCTGGAGCGCGGCGACCAGCAGGGGGCCGCCCTCCTGAGCCTTGTCGGTGACCAGGGCGTGCACCAGCAGGCCGAGCGAGACCAGGTTGCTGAGGCCGATCAAGGCGACCAGGCTCAGCGACACGATCCGGGAGAAGCGGTTCTGCCGGGTCATTCGGCGCGGATTGACCGCGATCAGCGGGATCAGCAGCAGCACTTCCAGCGCCGGCAGGATGAAGCGCGGGACGAACAGGAGTCGTTCCGGCAGGGCGAGGTAGAGCAGGATCGCGGCCAGTGTGGCGAGCACCGCGGGCAGCCGGGCCTCGCCGCGGCGCTCGTGGCGCGGGAGACGTTCGCGTGCCTTCACCCGGTGGTCGGGCGTCTTCCTGCCTGAGTCCATGGAACGTCTCCCCTGCGCATGCGGCTGTCACCAGCGGATTCCCCGGCCCGCGAGGTCCACTCTCCGAAGGAGTTGAGCATCCCGGGCACCCCGGGCACCCCGGGCACCCCGGACACCCCGGGCACCCCGGGCACCCCGGGCACCCCGGTCAGGCCGGACAAGGTCCCCGACTCCCTTGTCGGGCGCCGGTGGCCTGCTCCGTTGTGTCCGGTGTCCTGGGGCTGCCGAGTGGCCGGATCGTACCTCCACCGCGTGAGATCCGGCGGGATGCCGCTGGTGTCCCGCGGGCGTCGCCCCCTTGGTGTCGACGGGCGGCAGACTCTCGATCCTGAGGTTGATGGTGTAGCCGTACCGACCAACCGGCGTGTGTCGCGTCGCGCCAGGAGGTGGTGGCTTCGCCGGTGCGGCGGCGGGCCATGACGTCGGACATGGCGAGGTGAATCGTGGCTCCGGAGCGGGCGGGGAGCGTCTCGTATTCGCGGACCAAGCGGAGGTTCAGCATCAGTCAGCCGCAACGTCCACCGCTTCGAACCGCAACGCCCTTGCACATTGCGTGAGTTGGGTGCGAATAACGGCAAACGAGCGTCGGCAGGTGCCGAGTTCAGGCTGAGTCCGGGTCGGGCTCGGGAATGCGGGTCCGCCGAGCCGCATTTCCCGCGTAAACAGTTCGCCGCGGTTCTGTTAATTTTTGCCGCTCGCCGTGACCTTGTCATGGCCGCGTCCGCCTAGGAAAGTTCTCCTGCGGTTACGGATTCCCCACCCCCCACCCGTAGCCGCGCTTTCCCCACCCCCCACATACGCCGCCATGGCGGCTGCTCAAAAACAGGAGACATCGTGCTTCGTCTACGAGCGATTCTGGCATCCGGTGCGACAACGGCGGCGCTGGTCATGGTCGCTGGGGCCGTGCCGGCGCACGGCGCCTCAGGGGAGGCGTCCCCCACCCCCGGCGGGCAGTATCAGCAGGACATGGTGCACGCACTCGCCGGCTCGCTCGGCATCAGCGACGACGCCGCTGTGCGGAGGCTCGACTCCCAGGCCCATCAGCAGGCGGTACTCGCCGCACTGCGCGGTCCGGACGCCGACCCCCGCGGAGCCTGGTTCGACCGCGCCGGGAGACTCACCCTCAACGTGCCCGACGCCCAGGCGGCCCGACGTGTCGAGGCCGCCGGCCTCAAAGCCCGTATATCCGGGCACACTTCGAGCGAGCTGGACCGCGTCAAGGCCGAGCTGGACCGCGCTGCCGCCGCACACGGTCTGCCGGCCGGAGTGCGCGGCTGGGGTGTGGATCCCGCCGCGGACAAGGTCGTGGTCCAGGTGGGCGACAAGGTGACGGCCGCCGACCAGGCGTTCCTCAAGAAGGCCGAGTCCTTCGGGTCGGCCGTCGCCGTGCGAAGCGGCGGCGGCAAGGCTGTCTCGATGGCCACGACCATCTACCCCGGCAGCCGCATGGACTACGGCAACCACTACTGCTCGGTCGGCTTCGGCGCCCAGGACTCGTCCGGTCGTCAGGTCCTGGTCACCGCCGGCCATTGCGTCGAGACCTCGCCCGATCTGTACTTCAACGGCACGCACTTCGCCAAGGGCACCACCACCCGCTTCCACCACGGCCGGGACAGCGTCGACATGGGACTCGCGTCCGTCGACAACGGGACCGTGATCACTCCGCAGATCGGCACTTGGGGCAACGGCTCCAACGTCGCCGTCTCGGGCAGCCGAAGGGCGCCTGTTGGTTCCGACGTCTGCAAGTCCGGCGCCACCTCCCACTGGACCTGCGGTTCGATCCAGTCCTACAACTACTCGGTGACCTACACCGATCCGGGGCAGCCCGCCACGCTGGTGACTAATGTCGGGCTGAGCGATGTATGTGACCTCGGCGGTGACAGCGGAGGGCCCTGGGTCTCCGGTCACCAGGGCCAGGGCATGACCTCGGGCGGGCAGAACGACAACCAGTGTGACGGCGTCTACGGACAGGGCGTCTCCTACTTCGAGCCCCTCGACGACACCCTCCAGTACTACGGCCTGACCCTCAACACCGCCTGACCGGCGCACGTACGCGGCCCGTCGCGGCGACGCCTGCTCGGCCGCCGCCCCGGGCCGACGGCTCACCCGTACCCATCCGGCGGGTGAGCCACGAAAGCGGGGCCGCCGCACCCCCACGAGCGGCGGCCCCGCCGGACCCTCCACCTTGCCGCCGGGAGCACCCATGAACCACTTGGACCCACCGTCGGCGACGGGCCGCCCCGAGCCCGTGTCACAGCGTCCCGAAGGGAGTGCGTGCGCGGATCCGGCTGCCAGAATCACCTTCGGCGAGGCGCTGCACGAGGCGCTCAGGGCGGACGGCCTGTCGCTCCAGCGTCTGCACCACCATCTCGGCGAGCGCGGCATCTCGGTGAGCCCGGCGACGCTCAGCCACTGGCAGCGCGGGCGCAGCCAGCCCGAACGGGAGCAGTCGCTCCAAGCGGTGGCCGCGATCGAGGTCATCCTCGGCATGCCGCAGGGTGCTTTGCAGACCCTGCTCACCACCCGCCGCCCCCGCGGCAGGGCGCTGGCGCTGAGGAGCCCGGTGCCCGAGGCCCTGTCCCGCGTCCTGAGCCCGGGCGCGCCCCTTGAGGTGGCCCTCGGCCCCGACGCGTACCGCTTCAACGAGGGCCTGGTCACCCTGTCCGTACAGGAGACACTCTTCCTGGACGACCAGGGGTGCATCGCGCGCTACATGGTGAACCATGTCGTACGCGCCCTGTGCGACGGCGTCCGCCATCTGACGGCCCATCACAATTTTGATGACCCCGACACACCCTCGGTCCAGGTCACCGTCAACTGTGGTCGTCTGGAGGCGCTCCGCTTCCGCCAGGAGGTGCGTTCCGCGATCTTCGACGTCGGGTTCGGCCGGACCCTGCGACGCGGAGAGACCGCGATCATCGACTACACCCTCGACGTCGGGCCGCGCTGGCGGTCCTCCGACCATCACGAACGCACCCTGCCCGTACCCGTGCGGCACTATCTGCTGCACATCTTCTTCCACCCGAGACGCCTGCCGTCATCCGTGCACGGCTACTACCGGCAGAGCTCGGAACGCACGGCCGAGGACATCCGACCGCTTTCCCTGGACGCGTCCCACAGCGTGCACATCATGCCCGCGAAATGCCATGCAGGTCTCTACGGCATCGCCTGGAAGCGACACGCGCTGCCGGCCGCCGCGCCTTCGGGCCCACGCGGGGAATGAAACGTGCGGTCACGCGCCGACCGTGTCGAGGAGGATCTGCGCCAGTTCGCGCGGCTGGGAGAGCATCGGCCAGTGGCCGGTGTCCATCTCGATCAGCTGCCAGTGCTCGCCGGCCAGTAGCTCTGCCACGTCGTCGCTCGGCTCGGGGTCACCGAGCGTGCACTTGATGTAGGTCGCCGGGAGGTCACCGAGCGGGCGTTCCATCACGGCGGGTTCGGTCAGTGTGGCGCCCGGGTGCGGCGTCGAGCCGCGAACGATCCGTGCGACCTGCTCATCGGTGAGGCCGTGACCCTCGAAGTGGGATGCGGGGGCGACCGGCCAGAATCCCCCGTTCTCGGCGATCGACGCCCTCACCATCTCTCCGCCGTCCGGCCAGGCGGAGACGAATGTTTCGCCATGGGCCGGAACGCTGGAGTCGACGAAGACCACGCGTGCCAGCCGGTCGCCGATCCGCTCGGCGGCCTGACCGACGGGGATGCCCGCATAACTGTGACCCACCAGGACGACGTCGTGCAGATCCTGACGCTCGACCTCGTCGACGATGTCCTGAACGTGCGTCTGCTGCCCGGCCGGCACGCCTTGTTTCTCGGCGAGTCCGGACAGCGTCAGCGGGTGGACCCCGTGGCCGGCCGCTCTCAGCCGCGGTACCACCTCGTCCCACGCCCACGACCCGAGACGCGCACCTGCAACCAGCACGTAGTTCACCATGGCCGCACCCTAGCGAAGCGACCCAACAGCCGCCCCAGAAATACTTTCGATCCGGGGCCTATGGGCCGGAGGGCCTCTGCGGCGGTGCGGGCGGGGGAGTAAACGCGGTGAACGCGCGGGCGCTGCCCGTGACATGGCGGCTGGGGCGGCCGTCGGGATGGTTCGCGGCCCCGCGACCGCGAGAGCCGCGTTTCGTCCTGACGAAGCCGGGTTCGCGGGAACTTAATCCTGCCGGTCTGTGCAATGACCTGTTCGGTCGGTGATGGGACGTCGTCAATCCGTCGCGGTTCGGCGGGCGTACGCGCGGGCGGCGCGGGCGCGGTCGCCGCAGCGGGTGGAGCACCACTGGCGGCGGCCGTGCTTGAGCAGGAACCGGTTGCAGGGCGGGGAGGCGCAGGCGGTCAGGCGGGCGGCGTCGGGGCTGGTCAGCAGGTCGGCGGCGTCGGCGGCGATGACGGCCAGGGCGTGCTCGACGATCGCGGTGACGGGGTGGGGAGCGACGCGGCAGGGCCCGGTCTCCTCGTCCCACAGCAGAAGGGGCGCGGTGGGCACGCGGGTCATCGCGTCGTTGATCGCCGCGACGGCGGCGGGCGGCGGGGTCTGTCCGGCGACCTGGGAGGCCAGGAGCGACCTGACCTGTTCGCGCAACGAGCGCAGCCGTGACGCGCACACCTCCGCCAAGCCGGCGTCGGGCGGGGCGAGTTCGCGCCGCGCCAGCCACCGCTCGGCCTGCACCGGGGTGCTCAGGAGGTCCGCAGTGTGCCCGCCGGTCAGGGCGGGAGCACTGTTGGCCAGCGCCAGGGCGGGGTGCTCGTCCTCGCCGGGTGCCGTCGGCGGAGTGGCTTCATCCGTTACGAAGTCTTCCATGCTTCTCATGTTACGGGTTGCTTCCATCCGTGAGATGGGCCTACGGTCGACTCACGGTTAACACGCACTCTATCCGTGAGGAACCCTTCTCGTGTCTTCTCCGACGCTGCGCACCGTCCCGTTCCCCGTCCGCGTCTTTGGTGGCCCGACCGCGCTCTTCGAATACGGCGGCCTGCGCTTTCTCACCGACCCGACCTTCGACGGCCCCGGCGCGCACCCGTCACCGAACGTCCTGCTGACCAAGACGGCGTCGGCCGGTGGCAGCCAGGACGATCTCGGTCGCATCGACGTGGTCCTGCTCTCGCACGACGAGCACGCCGACAACCTCGACACCTCCGGCCGGGCGCTGCTCGCCGATGTCCCGCTGACGCTCACCACCCCCGGCGGCGGAGAGCGCCTCGGGGAGTCGGCCACCGGCCTCGTCGACTGGCAGTCGGTCGCGCTCGAGCGCCGGGACGGCGGCCCGGGCACGGTCACCGTTACGGGCGTCCCCGCCATCCACGGCCCCGGCAAGCGTGAGGACGTCGAGCCGATCACCGGCCAGGTCGTCGGATTCGTCCTGACCGGCGAGGGTCTGCCCACCGTCTACGTGAGCGGCGACAACGCCTCTCTCGACGCGGTCAGGGAGATCGCCGAGCGCTTCGCCCCGATCGACACGGCCCTGCTCTTCGCCGGAGCACCCCGTTTCCGCGAGATCTTCGACGGTGAGGTGCTCGTCCTGGACAGCGCCCAGGCCGCCCAGGCCGCGAAGATCCTGGACGCCGGACGCGTGGTCCCTGTCCACTACGACAGTTGGGCGCACTTCACCGAAGGGCGCGACGAGTTGGTCGCCGCCTTCGCCGCCGCCGGTCTCACCGACCGCGTCGACTTCGGTGTCCGCGGCTGACCCATTCCAGCCCGGTCGGCGGCGACCGCCACGGCTCCGCCCCCGTCGCCGCTTGCCCGTCCCGGACCGTGCCCTTGCCTGCAACGGCCCAGCGCCGCACCGGTGTTGAGGATCATGACGTTGTCGACGCGGCTTCGGTCAGCGGCTTTTGGGGGTAGACACGGAGCACGAGGGACGTGGTGACGGGGCCGTAACGGGCAAGTGCGTCGACGACTTCTTCGAGTCGTTCCGCCTGTGGGCAGTAGACGTCGAAGATGAGGCAGTCTTCGCCGGTGACTCTGAGGGTGGAGGCGATCTCGGGCGTCCTGGAGGCGAAGGTCAAGGCGTGGGGGAGCTGGGCGTGCGTGGTACGCAGGCGGATGGTCGCGTGGATGTTCAGCCCGAGGGCCACCGGGTCGACCACAGCCCGGTAGCCGGTGATGACGCCGTTCCTCTCCAGACGTTGGATGCGCGCGCTGGCCGCGGGTTGGGACAGTCCGACGCGGCGCCCCACCTCCGCACCGGTCAGCCGGCCGTCGGCCTGGAGCAGGGCGAGGATGTTCCGGTCTATCCGGTCGAGTGATTCCATCGTTGTCCGCACCGCTTTCTTTGAGATCACTTCCGTGGCCGCCGCTGCTCCGATGCATCCAACAGAGTGCGCACCAGGCGCCCCTGAGGATGGCAGGGGGTGACGAGTGAAACGGTGGTGGGAAGTGGTCGCGTACGTCGTCGTCCCGGGTATCGACGGCTCGGACGAACAGCACTGGCAGACCTTGTGGGAGCGGCAGTGGGGCACCTCGGCGGTGAGGATCTCCCCGGTCTCGTGGTCCGCCCCCGAGCTGGACGACTGGGTCGGGGCTGTTCAGGAGGCGTACGACGACGCTTCCCGGCGGGACAGCCACATTGTGCTGGTGGCCCACAGCCTGGGCTGTTGGGCTGTGTCCACCTGGCTGGACCGCAATCCCTCCAGCCCGGTGGGCGGCGCATTCCTCGTCGCACCGCCCGACCCGAGGGCTCCGGTGTTCCCGCGCCAGGTGGCCGCGACGTTCGTCGAGGTGTCGGCACGACCGTTGCCGTACCCGACCCTGGTGGTGGCCAGCGCCAATGACCCGTTCTGCACCTCCGAGGTGTCCGCCGGTTTGGCACTGCGGTGGGATGCGCGGTGGCATCTGGCGGGTGCGTACGGCCACCTCAACTCCGCCAGCGGACTGGGCTCTTGGCGGCGCGGCCGTGAACTCCTGGACACGCTGACCCGGGATTGATCAGCCACCATGGGGGACGCCCAGCGTCCGCGCGGTTCCTCTTCGAGCACGGAAGCCCGCCCGTTGATCAGAGCAATGGGCTGCTTCCCGTTGAAGGTCGCCGTGGAGTCATCGAACGGTGCCGGACTCGCCCCCAGCTCGACCTCCGGCCCCCGCCCCCTACTCCCGGCCAACGGTGCCCAGTTCAGGCATCGGGATGAGCCAGGCGGCCGAGCAGAGCAATCGCGTCGTCGAGAGGGACGGGCTCGAAGAACTGCGCGTCGACCCGTTCGACGGCGGCGATCGCACGAGGGGCCAGGTCGGCGCCAAGGCTGGTGACGCGCAGTCGCTTGGCGCGCGTGTCAGTGGGGTCGACCTCGCGTTCGACCAGACCCTTCTGTTCCAGGGTGCGCAGTACCTGGGAGGTCATCTTGACGTCGGTGCCCGCCTGGCGGGCGAGCGCCAGTTGGTTGGGGTGCTCGCCCTGGCTGTTCAGCCACCAGGCGCAGGCGAGGAGCACGAACTGCACGTGGGTCAGACCAAGAGGCGTCAGGGCTACGGCGATGCCGCGCTGCCATCGCAGGGTGGCGTGCCAGAGCAGGAGGCCAGGACTCTCCTCGGGCCGCAATGCCCTCAGCTCCGTGCCGCGAGGTCGACCAGCGCGGCCATGGTCTCGGGCCAGTCCGCGGTGATGCCCGGACCGATCTGAGGGCCGACCTCGTCCGCGCCGTCACCGGTGATCTCCATTCGGTACACCACCCGGGTGCGTCCCTCGTCGAGCGGGAGGAGGCGATGGGTGGTGCGCAGGACGAGATCGTCGAAGCGGGCCTCGTCGGTGAACAGTTCGCCCTCGCTGACTTCGGTGACACGCAGGGCCACCGGCTCGTCCCCGGGAGGGGTCATCGTGATCTCGGCGCCTTCGGCGAACGGGCCCCGGAACTCGATCTTCTCGATCTCGGCGTTCCACGCACCCCAGTTCTCCACGTCGGCCCAAAGCCGCCAGATCGCCTCGCGTGCGGCGCCGGTCTCGATGCCGTGCTCGTACACCCACATGGTGGTCTCCTTGGTTCGTTGATCCGCGATCCGGTGATCTATGCAGAGACTATCTATGCGGAGATCAACTGTCCAGTGGGGTCATTGATCCTGGGTCTCCGAGCGTGGTGCACGCCGGAAATACCGAAACCAGACGCATCGCTGGCACCAGTGGCGCCGACCGCTCGAGTGCGACCGGCGTCCTGGCCGCGTGTCAGCGAGGCGGACCCCGCCGGACGGCGCCGACCGCGGCCGAGTACGTCCGCGTGTGGCGCGAAGGGGCGTGTCGCGTGCGCCCGGCCTGCCCCACGGGGCCGATCGCCAGTGGAAGCACGGGCTGCGATTCCGGTTGCCCGCAAGGGTGTCTCCTGGCGTCTCGTTCCGGGCCAGGGGCGGCGCCACGGACAGGGCCGAACGATCCTTGCCGGGGCACCGTCCGGCCCGAGCGGACCGGGTGCCGGGCGCGCGACGGTGGCATCAGCTCGGCCCATACGTGAGGGATCATGGTGCGAGGAGCAACCGGTATGCACTGGAGGCGAGTCGACAGACCCGGGACCCGGGCCGATCGTGCTGGCGGAGGACGAGCGGCATGTGTTGGTCCAACTCCGGCTGCTGGCCGGTCTAATGGTGCCGGAGCCGGCCGACGAGAGCAGGCTCACCGAGACGCCCCAGCCACCGAACCCAACGACCGACGGCTTCGACGCTCCCTCCACCCTGGACAGCCTGCTGACCCTTGGCTGCAGCGTGATCCAAATGGCCACGGGCGCGCATCTGTTGGGAGGTCTCGCGGCGATCCTGCACGGTGCCGGTCGGCTCAGGGCCCCTGATTCGCTGTCCACCAAGGCGATGGGCACGATACGCAAGGCGCTGACGCCGGATTTCAACGCGATACAAGAGAGCGTCAAGCTCATGGCACCGCTCACGGAGAACAACCACGGGGGCCTCCGAGGTGCCCTGGCTCTTGCCGCCCACGACGTCACCGGTCTCGACCTCGCCGCGCTGAAGCACCAACTGTTCTCGCCGGGCGATCCACTGGCCGCGAGTCACCCCACGCTCGAACCAAACGCCCTGGACAAGGGCCTGGCCCGTATGAACCGCGATGTCCATCAGGTACGGCCACGAAGCGGAAGGACCCGGCGTGCCATCACGGTGAACCGTCCAGTGGACCCAGAGCCGAACTTGGCGCCCGGGCAGACGCTTGCTGGAGCTCAACCTGGATCTGGGGCCGCTGGGGCCTCTGCCTCCGCCCGGGGGCTGACGAAGTGCGCCCGGGCGGGCGCTACCGCAGTCGCCAAGGCCCGCTACGTACACGGTTCCTGTGCCGTCATGCCCACCCGCGCCCGTTCCAGCGAGACGGCCACCGCGGTGAGCCCCAGTCCGCGTGCTTCGACACGGTCCATGGCGAGGTAGGGGATCGGGACGGGCGGGACCGCGTTGGTGGGCAGGGACAGGGGGAGGAGGCCCAGAAGACGGCCGCGGAGAACCCCGGCGTGGAAGCGGACGCCACTGAGCAGCGCCCGGTCCGCGTGCACGCACACCTTCCCCTGATCGCCACCGCCGATGACCAGGCGTGGGCGCCGTACCTCCATGGATCGGGCTGTGCAGGATGCGGGAGCGCCGGGACGGTCCGGTAGCGGGAAGCACAACAAGCCCCGGGCGGTGAGGGATTCGCCGTACAGGGTGACGGTGGGGGCCGGGGCGTGGCGCGGTTGCGCGTGCGGGGACTGCGCCGCCGCCGGAATCAGGGGGGAGGTGAGTGAGAAGACGAGGTGGACGCCGAGGGTGAACGGCAGCCACCGGACGCCCCTCCGGTGGCCCGGGGCACGCGTCACGTTGCGTCGGGGTGCGCAGGAGCCGTCCGCCACGCGGCTGCCAGTGCGCCTCCCACCAGAGCGAGTGCCATACCGATGAGGAATCCGCCAAGGTTGGCGAACGGGTAGGACACCACGCCCAGTGCGATGGCCGCCCACCCACTGCGGGCGGCCCGGGTCGGCACGAGCCACATGTGTACGCCGCATACGGCCAGTCCGGCCGCCACCGCGAGGGCGAGCGCGCCATTGGAGCCCTGGAGGGCGAGGTAGGACGGCCGTCCGAGTGGGAAGGACGCCATTTCTCCCGCTGAGGCGAGCACGATGAGGGCGGCGCCCGACGGCCGCCCGGCCAAGCACCGTTTCAGAAGCACGGGTGGTCACCGCCCCGCACGGACATGCGTGCTCCGCGCAGGTCGAAGGAGCCCGCCGTCACGGACCACGAAGTGAGCCGCATCCCGTCGATGTCCAGGGTCTGGGCCTGCTGTCCGAAGGCCCCAGGTGTGCCGTGTACGCCGGGGACGGCGTCCAACTCCCCGGCGTCGCGGCCCAGTTCGGCGTGGCCGAAGCGCAGGTCGCCGTCGAGGTGGTCGAGGTCGAGGACCAGGTTACGGGCGATCACGGGTTCGGTGTCGCCCGACCGGATGGTGAGGGTGACGGACCCGAAGGGAGTGTGCGCCACCGAGGACTCGCACAGCTGGCTCATACTGGCGCTGTTGATGCCGGCGACAGCCACGGGGTGGTTCGAACCGGAGGCGTCCCGGGTGAACGCGGCGAACTGTACGGCGCCTTTGCCGTGGAGGTGCTCCGCGGACACCTGGAACGAGCTGCCCGCGACGGAGAAGGAGACCGGCAGGGCGACCGCGGTGGTGGTGCCGGCGACGGCTGCGGCCAGCACGGCGGCGACGGCCGCCACGAGAGCGAAGCGCCGCCAGTCCGTTCCCGACGTGCGCGGTAGGGGATCGGAGACGGGAGGCGCGTCATCGGGCTGGGGCTCGGCCGGGTAATCCGAAGCCGATGACGGGTTCCTCCCCGTGGTGCGTTCGAGGCGCGGGAAACGCATGGTGTCCTTTCCGAGTGCTGGGTGTCGCAGCTCCGTCACCGACAAGAGGTCGACTCGTCCCCAGCGGTGAGATCAGGGGAGCAGGCCGGGCCGGGGTGGCTGGTTCAGGTGAATGCGGTGGGCGGGCAAGCCGGCGAATTGGGGGACCAGTTGGGAGAGTCGTGTGCGGGTGAAGACGCTCAGGTGGCGTCCGGTGTGGCGGGCATGGTCCAGAACCTCTGCCCAGCGGGTGAAGCGCAGCACGAGGGCGACCGGCCCCAGCGGGATGTCCGGCCGTACGTCGTGCAGGTGGCCGGGGTCGGTGAGGATGACGGGGTCGGGTACGGGCGGCGCGCCGCCGGGACGGTTCCCTGCCGCGCGCGGGCGGGGAACGAGGGCCCGAGCCCCGGCCGCGACGGCGGTGTCCGTCCATTCCGTCAGGCGGATGTATTGACGTTCGTTCGCCAACGCTGTCGTCCCGGTGAAGGAGGCCGCCCGGTGGATGAAGTTCTCCAGGAAGTCCTCGGCGCGTGATGCGTGGACCACGATGAGCGGTGTGGCGGCGCAGCCGCGGCCGGCGCGGGTGAAGCAGCCCCGTACGGCTCCGCGTGCCGCCGCACGGGCGCTGCCGTCGTGCCGCAGCACGAGCATGCACGGTGGCCGTGGACGATCCGTCCCGACCGCGCCCGGCGGGCAGCACAACGAGGCCAATGCGTCGGCGTGTTCGGCGAGGACGGCGCGCAGTCCTGCGTCGCGGATGCCGTCCGCTGCCTCGCCGCGTACGACCACCTGCCACGCGCCGGGCGGCAGGCCCGCGTCTCGGGCCAGGGCCGACACCGTCAGGGCCGTCGGTGCGCTGCGCGCACTCACCTCGGTGACCACCGCGCCGCCTCTCAGCAGGGCGGGCAGCGCGCCTTCGAACAGGGAGGCCAGAGGGCGGGCGTCGTCTCCGTAGGAGACGGTCACCGCTGGAGTGACGTCGAGGCGGTCCGGGACGTGTACGCGGTGGGGCAAGCGGCTCCATCTGTGCAGCGCCGCTCCGAAACCGCCCGTGCCGTGACGCAGTACTCGGTCGGCGTCCCAGCACTCCTCCGCCGCGTCTGCCGCGCCGAGTCCCGTGCTGTGGCCCAACGCTCCTTCAAGTACGTGCCTCCGTAGGGAGACCTCCGCACGTAGGCGGGTGATCGCGGCGCCCCTGGCTTCGGCTCCGGCCGCCAGCCAGGTTTGGTGCGCCTCGCGCGCCCGGGCGACGGCCTCGCGGGCGTCGGCAGCGGAGCATGTCGGCGGCGGTGGCGCAGGACGGCTCGACATGCCGCTGTGCATGGGGGCGGCGTCGTGGGACGCGGTCGGCAAGGTGGCCGCGGCGAGGGCGCGGGCCACGACGGGGCCGAGCAACTCCCTGTAGGTGTAGGGGCACGGACGCATGCTGGGCGGCTCCCTGGGGAGTGAGGTGTCGGCGGGTCATGGCCGGGTCGCTGCGCGGGGGGCCGCGGTCGCCACGGGGGCGGGTGGCGGGGAAAGCGCGTCGGCACATCTGGGGCCGTGGACGGAGGGCAGGACGATGCGGCGGCAGTGACCGGCCAGGGGCCCGCGCGGATGCAGCGTGAGACCGGCAGCGGCCGACCAGAGGAGCCCCCCGAACAGGACTCCGCATTCCGTGACCGCCAGATGAGCCGCGACGGCCAGGACCAGGCAGGGCCCGAGGATGATGACCACCATTCGCCGGACGCCCCGAAGGCCGGGCAACCGGACGCCCGGAGCCCAAGGAGCGGACCGGTCGCGGACATCGCCGGTGTGCGCCCACGCGTTCAGCCAGAGCAGTGCCGGGAGGAACACGAGCGCCATCAGCAGCAGCGAGGAGGCGATGGACGAGCGCAGCCAGGTCATCAACTCGTGTGCGCCTGGGGTCGGTTCACTGGAGAAGGACGGCTGTGGGGCAGGTGCCAGAAAGCGGTGGAGGCCGGAGCCGTCCCAACCATGGAGGAGCACGATGAACACGCCCACGTAGGCGCCGAGGAGCTGGAGGGATGCGGCCCACACCCGGTCGTCCCTCAGCAGGCGGTGGACGCACAGATAGCCGAGCGCGGTGCTCGCGGTGATGCCGGCACTGAACAGGGCCAGTCCCCAAGGCGGCAGCTCTTGGGCCGTGTACATGGTCTCCCAGCCGGGGAAGCGGATCGCCAGCCACATGCCCATGGGGGTGAAGAGCAGACCCATGAACAGCAGAACGGCGGTCAGACGGCCGGCGCGCACAGCCCGTTGCCGGATGGTGTCTCCGGTGGCGAGCCGCAGTTGTTCTGCACCGGCCAAGGCGCAACCCGCCCCGATCGCGTATGCCCAGAAGGCGTCTACCTGGACCACGGTCGCGATTCCTCCTGTGCGCCCGCGGGGCGCGGAACGCTGGGCGGAGAGTCGGAGGGCACGGAGGTGAGAGGGTCGGTCCCGGGCGGCCCGTAGGCGGTGCACCAGGACGGAAGGCGCACTCCGGCGAACCGCAGTTGTGCCAGACGGGCGTGGTAGGCCGCCCCGTCGAGGAGCCGCGAGGCGACGTCGGGGGCACGGCGATTGCCCGGGTCCTGCCACGCGGACCCTCGGACCCAGCTGTTGAACGCGCCCATCGCGGGACCGCACCAGATCTGGTAGTCGCCGACGCGGGCGGGCTCGCCGTCCGCCGCCCAGCGGGAGGACAGACCCAGATACCACCGGAACAGCAGAGCCATGCGCGCCTTGGGGTCACGGGTGGCGCGTTCCACCTCCTCGGGCCGGTGCTGCCGCAGATAGTCGGCGACATCGGCCCAGACCTCCGCCACCGGTCGGCGCAGGACCTGTTCCTCCAGCCGCAGGCGGTCGTGCGGCGCCAGATCGTCCAAGCCGTCGTGGGTGCGGTAGAGGCGGTACAGCCAGGCTGCTCGTCCGGCGAAGAGCGTGCCGCGCTTGAGTACTTGTACGTCCACGCCCATCTCGAACATGTCGGCCGAGGGTGCCATCGCGTAGTCGGTGACATCGGCCGACGCGAGCAGCTCCTTGGTCCGCGAGGACGTTCCGGCCTCGACGCAGGCTTGGTTGATGGACCCTGTGACCAGGTAGTCGGCGCCCAGCGCGAAGGCCGCGAACGCGGCCTGGGGAGTGCCGATGCCGCCGGCCGCCCCGACGGCGACCTCGCCGCCCGGGCGCCCTTCGCGGGCCTCACGGTCCCGCAGCGCCAGTACGAGGGGAAGCTGGGTGACGAGGGGACGCCGGTCGGTGTGACCGGCGGAGTCGGCCTCCACGGTGATGTCATCGGCCAGCGGCACGCGCCGAGCCAACTCCGCCTGGGTGGAGGTGAGAAGGCCGTCCCGGACGAGCTCGTCCACGAGTTCCGCCGGGGCCGGACGGAGAAAGAAGGCCGCCGTACTGGCCTGCGAGATTTTGCCGATGACGCGATGCGTGACCCGGACCGTGCCGTCGGGCCCCTCATGTAGCCCGGCGGCACGGTAGCGGACCAGGTCGATGGTGGGCTGGAGGAACGCGGACGCTTCGACACACGGCACACGGTGGTGCACATACAGGTCGACGCACCGGCGCTCGACGGCGGGTTCGGCAGGACTGTGGATGAGGTTGCAGGCCCAGGGCAGGTCGGCCAGTTCGTCCCGCAGCCTTCGGACCAACTCCTCGACGCGGGCGGCGGGCAGCCCCGCGGCCCCGAAGGACGCCAGATATCCGCCGCGGGCCATGGCCACGACCAGCTCCACGGAGGAGATGCCGCCCGCCATGGAACCCGCCATGTAGGGCGAGCGCACCGCATGGCGGTCAATGAACGCGGGCGAACCCAGGTGCCGGACATGCACCGGGGCCGCCACCGCCACCAGGCGCACGCCGGGGCCCGGCCGCTCGTCGGTGACTCCGGTGCGTCCCGCGGCCGTCACCACGTAGCAGGGCCGGTCGAGTGCGGTGAGGACGGAGCGGATGCCGGCGGGGTCGAAGCGCACGCTCATGCCGCCTCCCGCGCCGGGGAGCCGCCGGGAAGGTGCACGGCGATGTTGTCCACGGCGTAGATGCGCAGCCCGTCGCGCCAGACGCTGCCTTCGGCGGTCACCGTGACCCCGGTGTCCGTGCGGGTGACGTCGCGCAGGTGCACCTCGGCTTGCAGCATGCGGTTGTAGGGCTGGATCTGGCCGCGGTAGGTCCAGCGCAGCTCGGCGCCGAGCTGCGGCTCGGGCATCGTCGCGGTGGTGATCTTGGCGGCGCGCAGGCAGGCCCGCGTCATCTGGAGCAGCATCTCGACCCCGCACGAGCCGGGCATGACGGGGTCGTGCAGGAAGTGGTGGCCGAAGAACCAGTCGTCGGGGTCGATGGGCCTGTCGCAGAGCAGATAGCCCAGGCCGTACCGTCCGCCGTGCTCGACGAACGTGGTGGTGGCCGCATCAAGGAAGGCGAGCCGCCCCGAAGCGGCCGGGTGGTCGGCATCGGGCTCCAGGGGCCGCGCGTCGGGCCGGGCGGTCTGCTGCCGTAGCCAGGGCGGCACCAGGCGCCCGCCGTCCAAGCCCTGTTGCCGAGCGAGAACTGGCTGTGTCAAGAAGCCGTGGACGGCTTCCCCGGTGTAGAAGGTCTCGCCGGCCACGGCCAGCTCGTATCCGTACCGCTGGAGGACGGCACCCGGCAGCGGCGTATGAGCGAGCAGGATGGTGCGCTGGCGCACGGTGCGCCCCCGCAGATCCACGGCCCGCAGCAGCCGGGAGCAGCCGTCGAGGTTGCGTACGGTGAGGTCCTGATCCGGGAATTCGAGCGCGACCCCCAAGGCGGCCCCGACGAACGCGGCGGCTTGCAGGGAACTCTCCAGGTGGGCCAGGTGGGGGGTGGTGCCCGCGTTCTCCTCGACGTACCAGGGCGACGCCGGTACGTCGTACTCCGTGACGTAGGAGGACCCCACCGGGTAACTGCCGTGCGCGGCGGGCGAGTCCACCATGCGGTCGAGCATCAGCAGGTCGCCCCGAGGCAGCCGGGGGCGTACGGGGTGGACCGAACGGTGACGCGCACCGTGGGTGACCCGCAGGTCGCCGTCCGCGGCGTGCGCCATGTGCAGTTCGTGGGCGAACACCTGCTCGCCGTCCGCCGTGCGGCGGGGATTGGACTCGCCGGGGCCGAGAGGGGAGCCCGTCCGTTCCCTGAGCACGCAGCCCACGGCGTGCAGGCGGGCGAGCGTGGCACGGTCGTCGCTGAAGGACACGTCCGCGAGCACATGGGGGCGCGGGACGAGACCGATGGCGGTGACGTCGGCCACCAGCCTCAGGGGTCCCACCAAGCGCTCGGCATCGCACACTTCGACCTGGACAGGTTCCTCGGTCCAGGGAGTGGCAGACGGGTGGGGCAGGCACAGATGCATGCCCTGGTGCAGCGCGTGGACGTGCAGTGCCTGCCACGCCGCCGCCAGCAGGGTCGTCCAGTCGGGCCCGTCCGTGTCGCCGAGTGTCGTCGTGGCGCGCACTTGCCCCAAGAGGTGGCGCCCCGTGCCGGAGCCCGTCACGACGACGTCATCCACGTGGGCGAAGGCCGAGGCGGGGAGGGCGGACGCGTGCGGGTGGGCGAAGGGCTCTCCGAGGACGCCGACGAGGTCGCCGGTGGTGAGCCGGTCCAGGTCGGACCGGTGCAACCGGTCGCGGACGGCGCGGGCCAATGGCTTGAACTGGCCGGTGCGCGGCGGAGGTTGACTCCCGGGAGAAGCGGGGGAGGCGGGTGCGATGGCGTTGCCGTGGCTGGTTGCCTCGCCAACGACCAGACCCTGGTGGCGCACCTCCCAGCGCCGGGGGTCCGAGCCCTGTTGTGGCGGGAGCGCGGTGACCGCCAAGCCGTCGAAGGAAGGCGCCGTTGATGCCCGGTGCCATGTCAGTGTGGCGCGCACGGCACGGAGCGAAGCGCCCTCCTGCACCGCGGCGGTCTCCGCCGTGAGCGGAGCCGCGCCCGGCTGCACCACGGGGTCGGACTGCCGGGGTACGCGAGGCGGCCGGGGGAGCGGCGGGGGCGTACCGCTCGATTCCGCGGAAAGAGCTCTCCCACGTGCCGTGGGTGGCCTCGGGGCGGTGTCGGCGCCGGCCAGCACCCACTCCTGGAGGGCTCGATGTGCGCGGAGGGCAGCGGAGTGGGCGGCGCTCACGAAGGCCGCGAGTTCTTGTGCCACAGCGCCGACGCACACGTCCGATTCTTGTGCCCCAGCGCCGACGCGTACGCCCGAGGTGGCTCCCGGCGCCGCGGCGACCGGGTCGGGGGAGCGTCCGCCCGCGTGTTCCTCGGTGGTCTCGCACCACCAGGAGACGACGGGCAAAGACGTGTCGAAGGTCAGGTCGTCCATGAACTCTCGCCTGCTAGGAACGGTTCTGGGTCAGGGGAGACGGCCGGGGCCCGGGTCACACGGCAGCCGTTTCCGGCGCGGGCCATGCGGCCCGGCTGCCCAACTGCGGTGCGGCGACAATGGCCTTGATGGCGTGCCAGCGCTGAAGGACGTCGCCCTGTGGCCCGCATGCGGTGATCACGCAGCTCAGTTCCAGGGGCCCGCGCTCCAGGAGGTCGACGACGATCACGAACGGTTCGTCGTCCGGCAGCGGGGCGAAGAGCTGAACCCGTTCCACCGAGACGGGCAGACACCGGTGGCCGCACAGCCGCCGCCCCAGCAGGGCCGCTGCTTGCAGGAGCAGGTCGGCCAAGGCGGGGCTGTAGAGCGAGCCCGCGTATGCGCCGTGAGCCAGCGGCGGGTCGGGCATCCGGGCGGTGATCGTCAACCGGGTGTCGTCCTCCGTCAGGATCGTGCCGAGCCCCCGAAGCAGCGGTCCGTGGAAGAGGAGCCCGTCCTGGTACGCATCGCTCTCCCCGCTCCCGGGCGGTGGGCCCTGCGGTACGCCCAGAGCAGGGGGAGCGGTGTCGCCCGCCACGGCCCGGAACAGGCCCTCGTAGCGCGGCAACGGCCTGCGCACGCCGTCGTCGTGGAAGGACAGGTGCAGTTCGGCGGCGGCGGGGTCCCCGGGCTGTACCGCGATTCTTGCCCGGGGAGGTTCCGAGCCGTCCAGGACGAGGCCCTTGCGCACCCGGAAGTCACGCACCTCGGTCACGGCGTGGCCGGGACGCAGCCGCTCGGCCACGTTGATGCCCCATCCGACGGCCGCGGTCATGGGCAACACGGGCCGGCTGTCGATGCTGTGGTCGATCAGGACCGGCTCCTGTGCCAGCCCCGCCAAGTCGCGCAGCACGGAGACGTTCTGGGCAGGAAGGACGGGCGCCCAGAAGATGGAGCGGAGCGGGCCCAGGACACTCACCGTCCCGGCACTCGGCGCGGAGGTCAGCTCGTCGGTGAAGTACGTACATCCCTGCTCGCGGGTCAGCAGCCCCACGCCGAGCTGGGTGAACAGGGCCTGCGCCTCGGCGGACGCCATGCCGCCCTGCCAGGGCCCCCAGGCCATGGCGCTGACCGAGCACGCGGGATGCGTCGCCTGCCAGGCGCAGGCGAACCGGTTCAGGGCCTCGTTGGCCATCGCGTAGTCCGTTTGACGGCCGTTGCCGTAGATGCCGGAGATGGAGGTGAAGACCACGAGATGACGCAGGTTGTCGGCGGGGAGGGCGGCCAGCACGTTCAGCAGCCCGGTGACCTTGGTGTCCACCACGTGTGCGACGTCTTGAGGTGTCTTCAAAGGCAGTGGCTTGTCGGCGAGCACACCCGCACCATGGATCACCCCGGTCACGCGGGTGGCGTACGGTGCGAGCGCCGTCGCGACGGCTCGCGGGTCGGCCACGTCGGCCGCTACGTAAATGGCTTCGGCGCCCTCGGCGTGCAGGGCCGCCAACGTGGCCCGGATCTCCGCCTGTTGACGGACGCGGTTCACTTCGGCGTCCAGTTCGTCGCGCACGGCGGGGGCATCGATGTTCCGGCCCTCGGCCGCGGCGTGCGCCCGGCAGGCCGAGGTGAGGGAGGCGGGGTCGTCGATTCCGACGGCCCAGCCGGGGAGTTCCCGCAAAGGGGTACGGCCCAGCAAGACGAATCCGCAGGCCCGCTCGGCCGCGAGGGCGCCGCAACACCAGGCGGTGATGCCTCGGGCGCCACCGGTGACCACCAGCAGGTCCCTGGTCGAGGGTGCGGTGTCCGCCGAGGTCGCGGGCGCGTCGGGTGTCACGGGCGTCACCGTGGGGGTCGCGCGTCGCTTTCCGTCCCAGGCGACCTCGGACATGCTGACGGCGTCAGTCGTCTCCGTGACGAAGCGCGCGGCAGCGGCGGCGGGATCGAGCTCGGGGGCGACGTCCACGGCACGGCAGAACAGACTCGGTTCTTCGACGCCGACGGCTTTGACCAGCCCGCCCAAGCCGCCGAGGAGGGCAGTGGTTCCGTCGCCGCCGCTGCCACTGAGCCCGAGCGCCCCGTCCATGTGGGTCAGGGCCATGAAAGCAGCACGATGTCCGGTCCTCGCGGTGTCCTTGAGAGCCGGTGTCACGTGCTTGGCGACGAGCACCGCATGGCTCAGCCGCGCGACCGTCTCTCCGGTTTCCGTGCTCGGCGTGCCACGGCCGGCGGGCAGGACGCACAGATCCAGCCTGTCCGTCGAGGCCAATACGTCCGCGATCCCCGACCGCAGGGTGTCCTCCTGCCAGTCTTCGAGGGCTGTGTGTCCTTCGATCGCGGCACCGGGCAGGGCCAGCCGCCGGACGTTCCATCCTCGCGCGGCCAGAGCCATGGACACCGCCTCGGCCAGCGCGCTGGCGTCGTCCACCACCAGGGCCGTGGGAAGGGGTCCGTAGGCGTCCGCCAGCGCGTCCACCTCGGGCAGGGGGCGCAGGGTCAGGTGCCCCCGGCCGATCGGCACGGGCGGCGGCCCCTCGTCGGGGCGGACGGCCGAACTGGTGGCGATCTCCACAAGAAGCAGGGCGAGTTCACGCACCGTACGGGCCTGGGCGAACCGGTAGATCTCCTCGCGCGGCAGGAAGGGGTAGCGCCGCCATGCCTCGGAGGCGATCTCGACCTGCTTCAGCGAGTCGATGCCCAAGTCGGTCTGGATGTCGAGGTCCGGCGCGACCATCTCGACGGTGTACCCCGTCTTCTCCGCGACCAGCTCACGCAAAATCCGCTCGGCCTGCACCGCGTCCACGGTCGCAAGGGCGAGTTCCGACGGCCTGTCCGGGTCGGTGGTCTCCGAACTCTCGGCATCCAGCCGCGTCGCACGGCCGGGACCGTCCGCTTCGACGTCGCGCGCCGTTTCGGTGAGCCTGGGTGACGACTGACGGGGAAGGGACACCAGGTGATCCGCGGGCGCGGCGAGCGGCTCCCTACCTTCGGCGTCGCCTCCGCTGCTGTGCGCTGCGTCGTCGGTGCCCGTGCCACCGGGCCGTGCCGTCACGGGATCGCCACTACCCCGCCCCAGCCGGACCAGTTCGAGCATCACGTCCTGGGCGTGGATGTGGGCGCGGCTCAGCGCAAGGCTGTGCTCCTTGACCGCCTCCACCTGGGCGAGCAGTGCGGGATGCGTCTCCTGTCCCGCGTCGTTGGCCACGAGATCCGTCAGGGTGCGCGCCGTATGGAGCTGCCCCTCCAAATACTGTGCGTGCAGGCCGAGTTGCTCGGTCGCGGCACCTGTCCAGGCGTCGAGTCCCGACGCGGCAGTGTCCGCCGTGACCGGCGGCTCCTGCGTCGGAAGTACGGCGGGCGTGCACTGGTACGCACGGTTCAGGGTGCTCTCGTACGACGGCCGGCATGCTTCGACCGCGAAGGAGGGCCCCTCAAGGAGCCGTGCCACGGGGGAGGCGGCGGCGCGTGGCGCTGGGACAGGTGCCTGGTAGCGGTTGATGTCTCCGATCTCCAGACCCAGCACCGCCAGGCGCACGGCGGCGTACGTCAGGGTCGCCGCGCCGTCGGTGTTGGCGCCGCCGTCCGTGGCGATGGTCTCGACCCCGGGGTCCCGCACGGTGCGCGACACCAGCCGGCTCAGTACCTGTCCCGGCCCGAACTCGACGAAGACGCGGAACCCGTCGGCGTACAGCTCCCGCACCCGGCCGGCGAAGTCCACCGGCCGGAGCATGTGTTCGCTCAGTGTGCGGCAGTTGGCCACGGGATCGTGACCGTACGAGGAGCCCGGAGAGCCGGTGAGCACCCGTGTGGCCGGGGGCAGTACTCCCACTGCGCCGACTGCCTCGGCGAAGAGATCAGCGGCGTGCTTGACCAGGGGGGTGTGGAACGCCCCGGCGACCGGTAGCCGATGCGTGACCACCTGCCGGGCACGGCAGTCCGCGGCCAGCGCGTCCACGGCAGCGCAAGGACCGCCCACGACGATCTCGTCCGGTGCGTTGAGGTTGCACAGGCTCAACTTCGGGTAGATCAGGGCGAGTTCGTCCCAGACCTCGCGGGACGCGCGGAGCGCCAGCATGGCTCCACTGTCATAGCCGTCCGCCTGGGCAGGGGGCTCCATGGCCTGTCCCCGTTTGCGGGTCAGAGCCAGACAGTCGTCGTCGCTGAGACTCCCGGCCGCCCACAGTGCGGTCAGTTCGCCGCAACTGTGCCCCAGCAGGCCGTGCGGGGCGAACCCCAGCCCGGACAGGTACTGGTACTGGCCCATGGAGAGCGCCCCGATGGCCGCCTGCGCGTATGAGGTACGACGCAGCCGGGCCGTGGCCCGCGGGTCCCGCTGTCCGGAGACGGGGAAGACCACTTCGGCGAGGGTCTCCCCGTCCGCCTCGTCCTCCTTCGGCGGCCACAGGGCGTTGGCCCGGTCGAATACGGCGCGAACCGGCGGGACGCACAGGAGGGCCCGGAGGCCCATGCCGGGATACTGGCTGCCCTGTCCGGCGAAGAGGGCCGCCACTTTGGTACCGGGTGCAACGCCCGCCCGCCGGTAGGTCATCCGGCCGGGAAGCTCCCAGTCGTCCGCCGCGGGATCGGCTTCCAGACGGGTGATCGCCTGTGCTACCAGGGATGCCAGCTCCGACTCGTCGGCGGCCACTGCTCCCAGCCGGACGTGATCGGCGGGGACGGGACCCCCCGGCTGCGGCGCGCGGCCTTCACGCAGAAGCGTGACCAGGGCTTCGACATCGCGGGCGTGCCACACGGCGGCCGAAGGTGCTGAGTGCCATACGTGCGTCGGAACACCGGAGGAGGCATGTTCCTCCAGGACCGCGTGAAAGTTCACTCCGCCGAAACCGAACGCCGAGACGGCCCCGCGGCGTACGGGCCGGTGGGGCTCCCGCACCCAGGGCCGTGCCTGCCCGTTGACGTACAGGGCGTTTTGATCGGCCGCTTCGTTCACCGTGTCGACGTTGATCGTCGGCGGCAGCACCTTGTGGTGCAGGGCCAGCGCGGTCTTGATGAGCCCCGCCGCACCAGCCGCCGCCTTCGTGTGGCCGATCTGCGATTTCACACTGCCCACAGCGGCACGATGGGCAGGGCCGGCCGGCCCCAGCAGAGCACTGAGCGCCCCGAGTTCCACCGCGTCACCCACCGCCGTGCCGGTCCCGTGCGCCTCGATGAGCTGCACGGAGCCCACCGGCAGTTCGGCATCCTCGTATGCACGCCGCAGGGCCGCCAGTTGGCCGTCCCCGCTGGGTCCGTAGATGCTCGGAGTCCGGCCGTCGCTGGAACTGCCGAGGCCGCGCAGCACGGCGTAGATCCGGTCACCGTCGCGCTCGGCGTCGGCGAGGCGTTTCAGGGCCAGCATGCCGATTCCCTCGCCGATCAGGGTGCCGTCGGCCGCTGTGTCGAAGGGGCGGACGGTGCCACTGGGGGAGAGGGCCGGCGTCTTGCTGAAGCACATGAAAGCGGTGACGGAATTGTCCGCGTCACATCCACCGGTGATCATGAGATCGGCCCGGTGCTCGACCAATTCGCTGACGGCCATGCGCAGCGCTGCCAGTGAACTGGCGCACGCGGCATCGACCGTGCAGTTCGCCGCGCCGAATCCGAAGCGGTTGGCGATGCGCCCGGCCACCACGTTGGCGAGCGTCCCGGGGAAGCTGTCCTCGGTCCACGCCGGGGACGCCGCCTTGAACCGTGCGGTGATCTCCTCGGCGTCCCGCTCGGACAGGCCACAACTGAGCGCCGCCTCCCGCACCACGGGGGCGTACAGGCGCGAACCGAGCGGGAACATCGTGGTGTTCTGGCCGCACACCCCGAGGATGACGCCCGTACGGGCCGGGTCGTACCACCCTGATTCCCCACAGCGGGCATCGGCGAGCACATCACGAGCCACCTGGAGGCTGAGCAGTTGCACCAGGCCGATGGAGTCCAGAGTCGATGGCGGCATCGCGAACTCGGCGGGGTCGAAAACCGTCGGTGGCAGAAAACCTCCACGACGTGCGTAGGTCTTGTCCACGGCGAACATGTCGGGGTCGTAATGGTCGTCGACCCGCCAGCTTTTCTCCGGCACATCGGTAATGCAGTCACGACCGGCCACCACATTGCGCCAGAACTCTCTGACGTCATGCGCCTGCGGAAACATTCCGGCTACACCCGTGATGGCGATCGGGTTCCTGGCAAGCCGGAACGCCTCTGTGCGCGACATATTTTCCCATCCGTGAGGTCAACGGAAGTCGGTTCATAGAATTAACACCAGGCCGGAATTGCGGTGAAACGCAGGGCGGCGCTGGAAGCAGTCCACAATGTCATGCCGACGCGTTCTCTCCTCACGCTTCGCATTCGAGCGCAACGTCATTGACGGCGCATTTCATGCGCCAGATACCAGCTCCGCGCAGGGGACGGTCGAGATGCCGGATCAGGCGAATACGCTAATTCGGGTGAGATGTGCGAGAGTCGCCGGGCGCCGCGGTCCGTGCCGAGGCAGGACCACGCGTCCGTGGCGGAGGAGGCTCGCGGCAGCGGCTGGAGGACGGGTGCCGATTCCCGTCGACGCTTCGGCATGTGCGTCACTCCTCGCCGGTTCCTGGCGGGCGGCCTGCACGCGATGCGCGAGGGGTGGTGCGGGAGAGCGGGTGGGGCCAGTCGGTCGGTCACAAGGACCACCGCCCTCGCCTCGGTACGGGAGACACCAGCGCTACTCGGCAGCACCGCAGTTGTCCTTGCGCCGGCCACTCGAACGCCCCAGAAACGCCGCCGAACTAGTGAGTGGCGCCGAGAAGTTAGTGACTCGTGCGCAGATAATGGTGGAACTCGGTATCGTGAGCAGTAGTTCAGGGTCCAGGGAGGGTGAATGAGCCAGCCGTACGACGAGGCTGTGATGAATGCGACCGAAGCCCGCCGGGAGCTCTTCGCTCTGGTGAGGCGCGCCGAGAAGGACGGGCTCACCACCGAGATCCACAAGCACGGCGAGCGCGTCGTGCTGGCCCCGCTCGACCGGTTCCCGGCGGCGCGGAAGGCCGATGCGTTCCCCTCCCATGCGCTGAGTGCGGCGCAGAAGGACTTCGGCGAGCTGCTCACGCTGGCAGCCCAGGGAGAGCCGCAGGTGCTGAGGCGAAGCAGCACCCCCGTTGCGGTACTGCTCCCCGTCGGCAGCCCGTCAGGTGCTCTCTCACCCGAGACGACCGCGCGCCGCGGTGACGCGGTGCTCGCAGGAGGCGCGGTGAACGGTGACGACGAACAAGAGGGTGAGAGCGCCCCGCGCCGGCTCGCCACGCTCGGCGACGCCATCGGTGCCGTGCTGGCGGCCGGACCGGCGACGGGCCCGACGTTCGGGTTGCCCGGCCTCGATGCCGCGACCGGCGGTCTGCAACCCGGCCGCCTGACGCTGGTGGCTGCCGCCCCGAACGTCGGCGGAAGTCTGCTGGGCCTGGCAGCCGCGCGGCAGACCGCGCTCGTCGACGACCACCGCGTTCTGTACGCGGCGTCGGGCCCGAACCAGGGCGACATCATGCGCCGGATCCTCTCCGCGCAGACCGGGGGCGATTATCCGCGACTGAAGCAGGGCCGACTCACTCCGCACGAGCAGCAGGTGGCTCAGGAGCTCGTCCACGCGCCGCTGTTGATCGACGACGGCAGCGAGTTGACCGCCGAAGCCATCGCGGAGACCGCGCCTTACGTCCAGGACCTCGCCCTGGTCGTGGTCGACCGGCTCCAGGCCACGGACAACGCCCGGCTCCCGCTCTCCGGCGCCCGTCTGCGTGACGCCTCGCAGGTGCTGGCTGCTCTGGCCCGCGCCCTGCACGTGCCGGTCCTCGCCATCGTGGACAGCGCCGATCCCGCCCTCCTGCGGCTTCTGGACGCCGATATCCTCCTGACGCTCGCACCGACCGAGGACTCGACCAGGGTTCAGGTCACCATCGCGGAACGCGATTTCGGCACGATCGCCTCGGCCTGCCTCGAGCCCGACCTGCTGCACGCCCGCTTCCTCGACGTCGGCACCGGCCCCGCCCGACCCACGGGCAGTGAGGAGCCCGGGCAGGGAAGCGTGGGTAGCGCCGTGGAGCGCGAACTGGCCGCAGCGGCCCTGCCCTACACCTCCGGTGCCCAGCGGGGGCTCGCGTCCGCGCTGACCCATGAACTGGCCGCGCTGCGCACCACTCTGGCCGGCGGCGACCAAGCAGCCCTCGACGAACTCACTCCGTCCCTGCTCCAGGCATCCACCGCTCCGGCTCCGCTGCCGGAGACGGCCGAAGGGCGCCGCCTGGCCGCAGCCCTTCGTGCCTACGCCGAGGCCGCCATCCCGCCCGCCGAAGCCGCCAAAGAAGGCGAGCGCGCGACGGCACCCGAAGCGGCCGACGACGGGGAGGAGCAACTCCAGCCGGGCGATGAGGAAGACGAACCGGAAGGCGCACCGTTCCCCGCCCTGAAGCTCCTCAAGGAAGCGGTCGCCCGCTCGAAGATGCACCCGATCAAGGTCATTCGTACCGAGGAGCGGGAGAGCGGGCCGTGGCCGCTGATCAGCGAGCACATGGACGGCGAGCCGCGCTGGGTGCACCCCGATGTCACCAGCAGGCGCGTCCCGTACGACAGGCCGAACCGCAAGCGGGTCCGGCGCGACCAGCTCGACGTCCCGGACACGTTCGGCGATGGTGTGCTGTGCCTGATCGACCGTAACGGCAGCTATCCGTCGGCCTGTTCGGCCGTTCCCCTGGCCCCCAACAAACTGCTGCACACCGGCCCCCTCGAAGAGTTCGACAAGGCCGGGGCCGGCATCTACCTGATCGACGTCCCGCAGTGGACCCGCACGGACATGCCGCACCCCCTCGGTCGCATCATCGACCGGCCCGACGATGAGGGCCGCGTGTGGGTGACCACCCCCCACATCAAGCAGCTGGTCAGGCTCGTGCGCGACGGCCACCTGTCCACGATGCCGGCCATCCACGACTCCTGGACCGGCAAGGCCAACGAGTCGCTGTTCAAGCCCTTCTACGAAGCCGCCCGCGCCGCACGTACGGAACTCATCCAGGTCGGCGGCGACCCCTACAGGGCGTACAAGACACGGCTGTCGATCGCATTGCGTCTGCTGTGGCCCAAGCGCCAGGAGCAGAAGTCCCCGTTCTGGCGGCCGGACTGGCGCATGAGCATGGTTGCCGAGGCCTCCGTACGGCACTGGACCGTCGCGTTCAAGGCTGTCCAGGAAGGCCACCGGCTCATCGCCCTGCGCAACGTGGACGCGGCTGTCTTCTGGACCCCGCCCGGCACCGCCCCGGACACCTACCGGATCGGGACGGGTTTCGGCGAGGTCAAGGCCAAGTTCATCCAGCCCGGCCAGATGATCCCCGAAGGTGACGACTGATGGCCGGCCCCACCGGTCACGGCCCGTCGCTCGGCGCGGCCCTCAACAACCTCCTGCGCGCCCGCGTCACACCACGTCACCGACTGTCGTCCTACAACGCCCAGCACTGGCACGCCCAACTCAGCCAGCTCACCGGCACGCACCGCGGCTACCGCGCCCTGGAAGACGCCGGCCTCGAGGTGACGGCCAAGACTCTCATCACCTGGCTGTCCGACCCCGAGTACAACGTCCGCCGCGGCTACCGCGATCTCATCCACACCGCCTACGAGAACGTGGCGATCGTTCCGGCCGACCCGATCCCCAACCCCGTCAAGGACGGCCAGTACGAGATCAGCGGTTACGTCACCACCGGCACCGACCGGCGTAACCGCGGAACCCCCGATGCCGCCCCACTGCGGATCGACGGAAGCCGCGGCAACTGGACGGCAATCGAGGGTCTTTGGATGTCCGGCGAGCTCACCGACGACACTCTCGAAGACCACTTCATCGACGACGTCATCGTCGAAGACATCGGCGAAGGCACCGACGGCTGGGACTTCGACGGCAGCACCTACTCCGTCGAACTCAGGTGACTCAGCCCTCCATTGAGGGACACATGCCGACCGCTCGACCACCACCCACTCCATGGAACCCGGCTCCGGCTCCGGTGCCGGAGCCGCTGCCAGGGAATGCTGCCGACGCGGCGAAAGACCCGTGAAGGGGTGCAAATGATCTCTGTTGACGAAGTCGATGCTCTGGCGGCCAAGGCGCATGCCGCGCAGGAAAACAGGATCGGCGTGCCCTACGTCGAGCACGTTCGGTCCGTGGCCGCAGGGCTCGCCCCGTTCGGCGACGAACTCGTCATGGCGGGCCTGTTGCACGACATCCTGGAAGACACCGACTGGACCGCTGAGCGTCTGCGTGAGGCCGGCGTTCCTGCCCGCGTCGTCGAGATCGTCGAAGCGGTGACCAACCAGCCCGGGGTGGCGTAACCGAGAAGATACGACGCATCACAGCAGACCCCGAGGCAACCCTCGTCAAGGTCGCCGACAACGCACACAACTCCCTCCTCGACCGCGCCGCGCGACTGCCCGCCGACAAGCGGGAGCGTCTGGACGCGAAGTACCGCTCCGCGCGTGCCGTCCTGTGGGCCGCGGCGGATCGAGACGACATCGCGGCCATCATCCGTATCGTCAACCCGTCGCTACTCGTGGACTTGAGCGTCCACGGCTGAGGGTGCGCACGTGCTGGGCGCCCCCCTGTCACCGTCCTTGGCTGAGGACGCTCGCGACGATGCCCAGCACGACGAGGACTGTCGCGAGCACAACCATCCGTAGGCGAGGGCGAGTTGACGGGACCGGTGCCGTCCGGTTGGCGGGTGGCTGAGGGCCGGCCTGGTTGGGTGACCGGTGCGGGGCGGGTGAGGGAGCGAGGCTGGTCGGGGCGTACGGGTCAGGCGCAGGTCCCGGGGCGGACTGCGACGGATCCAGGACGGTAGGTGTGTGGGCCGGCAAGGATTCGGGTGAGGGTGCGGGTGTCACACGGGACGGCGACGGTGCGAAGTCCAGCAGCTGGCTTGCATTACGCCCTAGTTGCTCCAGCACCAGGGCGGGAAGCCAAGGTCGCGCCGCCTGCCCGCCGGTGCGCGTGGTGATGTCCTGGAGGCTGGGGCGCAAGGACGGATCCTTGTGCAGACACGCCCGCACAAGACCGAGTAGAGAATCCGGCACCCCATCGAGATCCGGCGCTTCCTCGGCGACGCGGAACATCAGCGCGTGCAGCCCGCTGTCGAGGGTGCCGAAAGGCGAGCGCCCCGTGGCGGCGTAGGCGAGGACCGAGCCCAGGCAGAACACGTCGGAGGCGGGGGTGAGTTTGAGACCGCGTACCTGCTCGGGGGACATGAAGCCGGGGGACCCGATCACCGCGCCGGTGCGCGTCAGCGGGCCTTCGGCGACAGTCCCAAGAGCCCGGGCGATGCCGAAGTCGATGACGCGAGGGCCGTCGACCGTGAGAAGGACGTTGGACGGCTTGAGGTCGCGGTGGATCAACCCGGCCGCATGGATGTCGGTCAACGCGCGTGCCAGGCCGTCCCCGAGGGAGCACACGGACGCCTCCGGCAGCGGACCGAAGTCCCGGGCCACCACATCGTGCAGAGACGGACCGGCCACGTACTGGGTTGCCACCCATGGCACCCGCGCCTCGGTGTCGGCATCGAGCACGGCGGCCGTCCAAGCCCCGCCCACGCGCCGGGCGGCGGCCACCTCGTAGGCGAAGCGCTTGCGGAAGTCGGGCTGCGCCGCGTACTCGGCCTGTACGACCTTCACCGCAACGGTACGTCCGACATCGGAGCGACCGAGATAGACCAAACCCATGCCACCTGCCCCGAGGCGGGCGATGAGCCGGTAGGAGCCTATGTGCGCGGGGTCCTCGGCGATCAGCGGTTCCACGGGAAGAACATAGCCCAACCCCCGGGCAGGTGAGGCCAGGTCGAGCCACGGGGGCTCACGCTCGCGGTCAGATCCTCGCGCCCCGACGGCAGCCGTCCTCCACCGCGCCCGGCGGGGCTCTGGATTTACGGTCGGGTTCGGGAGCCGAAGCTCAGTCAGTGTTCAGGACTGCCCATGCCTCGGGACGTTGCTTCGTCGCCGATGCCACGGAGCACTTCGGCGAGCCACACGAATCCGTACCCCACGACGCGGTCGGGGTCGGACAACATGTCTTCCAGATGGTTCCACGACTCGGAGATCATTCCGATGGTGAGTTCTCGCGGCTCGTTGTAGATCTCGTAAGCCTGATCCGAGGGCACGGACCAGAATGCCTCTTTGTTGATCTCCAGCGTCTGTTCGCCGGCGCGCATCTTTTCCGTGAGTAGATCGAACACTGATTGGAGTTTGTCCACTGGGATTTCAACCATCAGGAAAGGCTCCCGTTACATACGACTCGATGGAGTTCCGTTGTTGCGGAGTTGGTCCGGGGTAGCTGTCGTGGACAAGAACCCGCGTGGCGCTCGCCAGCACATAGTACGTGTGCTACGCGAAGCATTCGACCTGCCTTTTCGCAGGTCAAGCGCAGTTTGGGGGTCCGGCGAAGAGCGTGGGCGTCCGTGGTTGTACGGGGTTGTTGCCGTCACCACCGGCCGTCAGGCCCTTCAGCCCAGGTATGGCTTCTCGCGCTGTTCCAAGAAGTATCGGAGACTGAGTCGTTGGGTGTGGTCATCGGCAACTGTTCGATCTCTTCAGGCGGTCCAGACCGTAGTTCGGTGGATTCGTCTGAGATTTCCAGCTGGCCGCCGGTGATGCGGGCTGTGAAGCAGACGTTGAACTGGCGGCGCACCTCGCCGTCGGCGTAAGCGATGACTTGTTACGGATCGGTGTAGGTGGCGACCAAACCGGTGATCTCGACGTCGAGGCCGGTCTCTTCCCTGACTTCACGGACGGCCGTGCCGGGCAGGGAGTCGGTGAGGTCCATGCCGCCGCCGGGCAACGACCACAGCTCGTTGTCGCGACGGGGCTAGAGCAGGACGCGCCCGTGGCCGTCGGTGACGACGGCGGAGGCGGCGGCGACCATGCTGTTCGGCTTGGGCGCGTTCGGGTCGTCGTAGTACTCGGTGCGGGCACCGTCAGCCTTCCTCTCGTACGGGGGTTGCTGCCGTCCCTACGGCGTCGAAGCTCTCGGCGTAGATGTCGAGCATGCGGCCCGTCTCGTGTCGGCGGAGATGCAATACGGGGGTGACGTACGCGTTGACGTGCCAGGGGGTGACGTACGCGTTGATGTGCCAAGTGCGGGCGTTAGCGAGTCGCTGGTCGTCGGCGCGGTAGGGGGAGTTGTAGAGCTTGGTGGCGTGGGTGCGGACGTCGATGCAGGGGTGTCGGCGGGCGGCTCGTAGTGCATGAGGGCGAGGTGGCGGCGGGGTTCGATGCTGTGGCCGAACGGCTCCTCCTTGCCCCGGGCTTGGACGTTGTCGTTGTCGGGGTCTCCGATCGCGATGCGGACGGTGCAGCCTTCGGCGGCGCGTTCGGTGGGGAGTGAGCTCAGCCGCAGGTACGCCTCGTGGAGGAAAACGACCGTGTAGACCAGGGTGTCGATCCGTTCCCGGGCAGGGGGCGCCAGGTCGGTGAAGGTCAAGACGGGGAGGTCGGCCCCCTCTGCTCGCGAAGCTGTTGGGCCACGCTCACATCGGCGTCCCGCCACCGTCTACGCCCACGTTCGACTCCGTCTTCACGCGCCGCCGGAGTCGACCGACCGGCGCTCGTTCTCCGGCAGCGCCACCATAGGCGGAGGAGCTGCCCGCAGACGTCCTGGTCCCGCCCTCGTGCGTGAAGCCGCGAGGCCCGCTGCCATCCGCGGCCCGACTCCGGGGTGTCTCGCCTGCGGAACCGCCGAGCGAGAAGCCGGGAAGCCGGGAAGTTTTCCACCGTCGTCTGGTGAGTTGAAGAGGTGGGCGCCCGCGGCGAGCTTCAGTTCTCGCACGCGCAGCCCGCGCCGGCTTTCGCCTCCGCGGGGGACTGGGCGGGGTCGAGGGCCTGCTCGTCGGGCGTGCGGCAGGCGGTGGTGCCGCAGCAGGCGTCCGGTGCGCCCGCCGCGCTCTTGCCCAGCGTGTCAACGTCGGCCTTCACGACGTACACCTCCCACGGCTCTTTGCCGGGGCCGGTGACCCAGGTCTTGTCCTGGAGGGCGTAGCAGCAGGAGGTGTCGTTCTCCTCGAAGGTGGCCAGGCCCGCGTCCTTGAGGCGGGCGGTGGCGGCGGCCACCTGCTCTGTGGTCCCGACCTCGACGCCGAGGTGGTCCAGGCGGGTGTCCTCGTCGGCCTCACCCTCGATGAGGACGAGCTTGAGCGGGGGCTCGGTGAGGGCGAAGTTCGCGTAGCCGGTGCGGCGCTTGGCCGGTTCGGCGTTGAAGAGCTTGGAGTAGAAGGCGATGGAACCTTCGAGGTCGGCAACGCGCAGGGCGAGCTGAACACGGGACATGGCGGTGATCTCCCTGATCCGAGGCCTATTTCGACATTCGTCGATACAGCGAGCTTGGCTCTCGGGATAGATGGCTGTCAACATAGACGCATGTCGAATCTTGAACTGCCAGTGCTCGGCCAGGACGAAGCGGCGGCGTGCTGCTCGCCAATGGTCAGCGAGCCCTTGGGCGAGGAAGCCGCCGCCGATCTGGCGAAGATGTTCAAGGCCTTGTCGGACCCCGTACGGTTGCGGCTGCTGTCGCTGATCGCCTCGTACGCGGGAGGCGAGGCCTGTGTCTGCGACCTGACCGGCCCCTTCGACGTGTCCCAGCCGACCATCTCCCACCACTTGAAGGTGCTGCGCGAGGCCGGCCTGGTCGGCTCCGAGCGCCGCGGGACATGGGTCTACTACTGGGTGCTGCCCGCCGCGCTGGCCAAACTGTCCTCCCTGCTGCAGGCTCCGGCTGCCACCGCCACCACCCCTGTGGCGAGTGCGAGATGACCGGAACAGCTCCGCTCGGGCGCCGGGCCGCGGTCGAGTTCGTGGGCACCGGCGCCCTGGTCGCGGTCGTCGTCGGCTCCGGCATTCAGGCGACCAAGCTGTCCCAGGACGTGGGCGTGCAGCTGCTGGCCAACTCGCTGGCCACCGTGTTCGGCCTCGGCGTGCTGATCACCCTGCTCGGCCCGGTCTCCGGGGCGCATCTCAACCCCGCCGTCACCCTGGCCGCCTGGTGGACCGGCCGACGCGACGGCGAGGGTCCGAACCTGTGCGAGGTCTTCGCCTACCTGCCTGCCCAAATCCTGGGTGCAATCGGCGGGGCGGTACTGGCGGATGCGATGTTCGCCGAGCCGCTGGTGCGCTGGTCCACCCACGACCGCTGGGCCCCGCATCTGTGGCTGGGCGAAGTCGTGGCGACCGCCGGACTCATCCTGCTGATCTTCGGCCTGGCCCGCGTCGGTCGGGCACACTTCGCCCCGGTCGCGGTCGCCTCCTACATCGGTGCCGCCTACTGGTTCACCTCCAGCACGTCGTTCGCCAACCCGGCCGTCACGGTCGGCCGTGCGTTCACCGACACCTTCGCCGGGATCGCCCCGGTCTCGACGCTGCCGTTCGTCGCCGCCCAACTCCTCGGGCTGGCGGTCGGTGTCGCCCTGGTCGCCGTGCTGTTCGGCCGCCCGGCCGTGGCTGCCGCCGAGGACGTCGTGGTCCCACACGGGGAACACCACCCGGCCGTCGCCGCCCGCCGAGCCCCGCCGCCGCTGTTCCTGCCCGAAGGATGACCCCGTGAGCTCTCCCGCTGTCCCGTCCGTGCTGTTCGTCTGCGTTCACAACGCCGGCCGTTCGCAGATGGCCGCCGCCTTCCTCACCCGCCTCGGCGGCGACCAGGTCGAGGTCCGCTCCGCCGGGTCCGCCCCGGCCGACACCGTGAACCCGGCCGTGGTCGAGGCGCTGGCCGAGGTCGGCATCGACATTTCCGCCGAGGTGCCGAAAGTGCTCACCGTCGAGGCGGTGAAGGCCTCCGACGTGGTGATCACGATGGGTTGCGGCGACGCATGCCCGTACTTCCCCGGCAAGCGGTATCTGGACTGGCAGCTGGACGACCCGGCCGGGCATGGCCTCGACGCCGTGCGGCCGATCCGGGACCAGATCGAGCGGCGCGTCCGCGGCCTGCTCGCCGAACTCGGCATCGAAGCCGCATCATGAACACCCCCGTGCCCATCGCGGCGATGCTGCCCGAGCACGCCGAACAGGTGCTGACGATCTACCAACACGGCATCGACGGCGGCGACGCCACCTTCGAGACCACCGCCCCCAGCTGGGAGGCGTTCGACGCCGCCCGGCTCACCGAGCACCGCCTGGTCGCCCTCGATGCCGCAGGCCGGGTGCTCGGCTGGGCAGCCGTCGTGCCGGTCTCCGACCGATGCGCCTACGCCGGCGTGGTCGAGCACTCCGTCTACGTGCACCCCGAGGCCCGCGGCCGTGGCCTCGGCCTCGCCCTGCTCCAGGCCCTGCTGGCCTCCACCGATGCCGCCGGCATCTGGACCGTCCAGTCCGGCATCTTCCCGGAGAACACCGCCAGCCTCGCTCTGCACGCCCGGGCCGGCTTCCGCGTGGTCGGCACCCGCGAACGCCTGGGCCGCCACCACGGACGCTGGCGCGACGTCGTCCTCGTCGAGCGCCGGAGCCCCACCGTCTCCTGAACGGACACAGGCCCGGGGCCGCCTCCAGCGAAGTGCCCCCCGGGCCCGGCTGATGAATGGCTCAACGCGATCGCCCACGGCCAGGGCGTCAGCCTCACCGCGGAGGCGACCGCCCGTTTCTATCAGCGCCCGGACATCGTCTATCGACCCGTTACGGGCGTCAGCCACAGCCGGATCGGTGTCGCCCGAGCCCACACCCAACCGGACGACGCCGTCGACGCCTTCGTCCTCAGCTGCCGTGCCGTATGCAGAGACGGCAGCCTCGTGGCCGGCCCAACCCTGAACAGCTGACCACACCCCGCGCTCCGGCATAGGCCGGGACACCAGCCGCCGTCTACCAGGACCACCGCGACTACGTCCGGAACAACACCGGAGGCGGCGCCACTCCGCGCGACAACGACAACCACGTCGTGGCCGCCAAGTCTTGGGGCCGCCACCGACCGCGCAGCTCCCCCTGTCGTCGAGTTTCGCGCGCGAGAACGGATGAGGGGGCATCGATAAGCGTTGTGTTATTGATCGGCTCACGAAGTCCGCGTTGATCCCTCGGTGGCGTCGGGGGACGCTGGTTCGTGTCGGGGACGGCTCGTGTCGCGGGTTCCTGACGCTCGACCAGTCCGTGACGCGCAGGAGTTGAACCGACGTGAGCGAGAGGCTCGACATGACGGTGACCTACGCGGTGCACAACGCGCTGCGCAGGAAAAGGGGGCACGGTGCCCGGGCCGTCGCTGTTCATCGTGCCGGTCTGCGGCGTGTGCTGCGTGTGGCCCCGGGCTGGGGGATGTTCCAGAGCGCCATGCACGCTCACCAAGCCGCTGAGGACAGGCGTTGTGGCCGCCGCTGCGGCAGGCCCTGGCAGGGCGGCGCTTCGATCTGACGCGCCTGGAGGCGATCGAGGCCGAACACGCCGCTCTCGTCCTCCTTGTCGCAGCGGTCGACGACGGATTGACCGACGTCCATATCGGGCCGGACCTCCTGCGGGAGCTCGCCGACTGTCTGGTCACGGGCCTGGACAAGCACCTCGACCACGAGGAGGAAACCGTCCTTCCGCTGGTTCAAGCCGTCTTGAGCCTGGAGCAGTCGGATCTCTTCGAACGCGCCCATGCCCGCTGGATCGAACCGTGTGCGGCGCGGTTCCTGCCCTGGCTCCTGGACGGCGCCGACGAGCGGACCGTCGTCTCGGTCTGCGCCAACTCCTGCCGAAGCACGCGCACCACGTGTACGTGCAGCGGTGGCGGCCTCAATACGAGGCGCTCGACCTGTGGGGGACCCGCGACACCGTCACCGTCCCCCAGCCGTGAGTCCCGCGTTACCCCGTTCCCGACTCACACCTTCTTCTCTCTCACCACACCCTCAAGGAGTTCCCTTGTCCACGGCCGAATCCGCTCGAAGATCTGCCGGCTCCGCACCGATGTCGGAGCCCAACTCTTCGGCTTCTCCCGTGCCCCTGCGCCGATGGCTCGCCCTGGTGGCCGTGGCCGTCGGCACCTTCGCCATGGTGACAGCCGAGCAGTTGCCGATGGGGCTGCTCACTCCCATCGGTGGTTCGTTGGACGTGTCCGAGGGGACCGCCGGACTGCTCGTCACCGTGCCGGGCCTCGTCGCGTCCGCCACCGCACCCCTGCTGCCCGTCCTCATCCGGCGGGCCGATCGACGCACCGTCCTGATCGCCCTCCTGGGTCTGATGGCCGCCGCCAACGCGCTTTCCGTGCTCACCTCCGACTTCACCGAGCTGCTCGTCTCGCGTTTCCTCATCGGCATCAGCATCGGCGGGTTCTGGGCGCTCGCGGCCGGTATCGCGGTGAGCATGGTGCCCACCGTGCATGTCGGCCGGGCCACCGCGCTCGTCTTCGGCGGTGCCACGGCTGCCAACGTGCTGGGCGTCCCGGCCGGGACGCTCATCGGGGAGTTCAGCAGTTGGCGGACCGCGTTCGCCACCGTCGGCGGCCTCGGCCTCTTCGTCGTCGTCGCGCTGCTCCTGCTTCTGCCGTCCCTGCCCGCATCCGCTCCCGTCCGGCTGAGCACACTCGCGGCCCAGTTCCGCAACCCTGCCGTCCGCACCGGAGTACTCACCACGTTTCTGCTGGTGGGAGGACACTTCGCGGCGTTCACCTTCGTCAGCCCCGCCCTGCGGGAGATCTCGGGCATCAGCCAGAGCATGGTGGGTCCGCTTCTCCTCGTGTTCGGCGTCGCCGGCATCCTGGGCAACTTCCTCGCCGGTGCGGTCGTGGGCCGCGACGTGCGGCGTGTGGTCATGATGATCGGCTGTTCGCTCGCCCTGATCCTGGCGCTCTTCCCCCTCCTGGGGACCAGCCCCGCGGGCGGGATCGTGCTGTTGATCGGCTGGGGCCTGGCCTTCGGCGGAGTCCCGGTGAGCGTCCAGACCTGGATCTTGCAGTCGGCGCCCCGCGAGGCCGAGGCCGCCACCGCTCTGAACACTTCGGTGTTCAATCTGGCCGTCGCCCTCGGTGCCCTGTTCGGCGGCCTCGCCGTCGACGCCGCCGGCCTCGATGTCGCGCTCTGGGGCGCGGCGGCGGTCGGCCTGATCACCACGATCACGGTCTGGCGCACCCGGGGCACGGCGGTCTGACGCCGTCACGTCCGGGTTCCCGTCGGCCGGCCCGCGTCCGCCGGGCCGGCCGACGGAACTTCCACCGATCTCTCCAAGGCCGAGACCACGGCATCGCTCGTCCGGAAATCGGCCGCCGACTACCACTGAGGAAGCCTCTATGAAGCCACAAGTCGCCGGTGTCCGCGCTGCCCAGGAGGACGTGGACGCCATCGTGGCACTGGTCGCCGAGTTCGAGCACGCCCAACAGAACGCTCTGCCCGACGCGTTCGTGGGACTCTTCCGGCACGATGCCTTCTGGTCGATCCCCTACGGCACCGCGCTGACGGGCATCGACGAGATCGGCGTCTTCGCGCGCCGGGTGCTGCCCGCCACGGTAGGACAGCAGTTGACCTCGTCCTTCGAGACGGAATACATCCAGTTCATCCGCCCGGACGTCGCCATGGTCCGGGTCCGGCACAGACCCGTGACCCGCGACGGCGAGTTGCTGGACAACCTGCTTTCCCGCCACCGCGAGGGGAGGGGCCGACGCGGGGGGTGCCGGGAGTCGAGCGAGGCCGGCCGTCGGTGGGTGTCGCTGGTGACGGCGTGTCCGGGTGTTGCCCCGGGCACCGCGCTCCACCTCATGACGAAGGCGGACGGCCGATGGCTCGTTGCCTTCGCGCAGAGCACCGCGCCCGTAGAGGTCGTAGAAACCCTCGAAGTCGACCTGCCCGCCGTGTGCTGACCCGACCACGCACGGTCATCCGCCGCCAGCCGCCACCAGCCCCGCCAACTACGAGAAGGGAACAGTCTGTTCGTATGTCACGAGATTTCACGGTCGCGGCAGTGGACATCCGCCTGCGCGGTGTCGACTCCTTGGGCGATGGGCCCCCGCTGCTCTTCCTCAACGGGGGTTTCTCCACACGGCGTCAGTGGAACCGGGTTATCGACCGCTTGGGCGGCAGATACCGGACCATCGCGTTCGACGACCGTGCGAGCGGCGGGTCGGGTCCTTCCGCGGACTTCTCGGTGCGTGACGCAATCGATGACGTGGACCGGGTGATCGAGGCAACGGTGCTGCGGCAGCCGATCCTGGTCGGCTGGTCCCACGGCGCGACGATCGCCGTGTGTTACGCGGCGGAGTACCCGGAGCTCGTCGGCGGCTTGGCCCTCATCGACGGCGCTTACCCGGTTTCGCTGCTCGACGAGGCCGGCAAGGACCGGGTACGCGCAGCCTTCCGCGGATCGGGCCGGCTCACGCGCGTCGTGGCCGGGCTCGGCGGCGCCCCCGGGCTGTCCCCCCAGCAGAGGGCGGAAGCCGTCATCGCGATAGACGAGGTGAACGGTGAACTCGCGGCCGATTTCGCGGCCTTGCGTTGTCCGACCACCTTCGTGGTCGGGGGCGGCGGCCACCCCGGGGCGTCCCAGGACCGAACGCGCATGCTGGGGGCAGCCGTACGGGCCGCGGCGGACAATGCCCAGGTGACGGTGTTCGCGACCGCGAATGGCCGTCCGGCGCGCGTCCTCGCCCGGGATGCCGACATTGTGGCCGCCGCGATCGACGAGGTCGCCCAGCGGTCGACGTGTCTGGCGGTCCGGTGACGGGGCACGGTGGCCGGCGACCGACGTACGGTCGCGGGCTCCGGCGCGCAGGGGAGCGGTCCGGACTGCTCTCCAGGCACTGCCCCCGAGCACCCGGGCGGCGTGTCAGAACTGGAACGTGCCGAGTTCGCGGACCGTGTCGGCGAGGGCGCGGATCGCGTCGTTCTCGGACTCGGTCCGCCAGACGAGGGCGTAGGACAGGGCCGCCAGTTCGGGGACGGGGACCCAGCTGATGTTCGGCATGCCCCAGTGCCGGGTCACGTGACTGGGGAAGCTGTGGATGGTCTCTCCCATCCCCACCTGGTTGATCATGTCTTCGGCGTTGGTCGTGGGTCGACCACGCTCGATCAGTCGCCCCCGCGGTGTGTTGAAGGGCAAGTAGCCGTTGACCCAGTAGTCGGGAAGGTCGGACGGCATGGCGTGCTGGAAGTCGGCGAACACATTTCCAGCCGTACCGAGCTGCGCTGTGCGAGCGGGTGTTCAGCGGTCACGGCGAGGATCCGGGGATCCCTCATCAGGGTCGGGCCGACGGTGAAGTCCGGCTCCTCGATGGGCGGCCAGAGGACCAGAACGTCGAACTCGCCACTGCGAAGCCGGGCGAACGGGTCGAGATACACCAACTGTCGTACCTCCAGCTCCCACTGGGGGTGCCGCGTCCGGAAAGCCTTCCAGTAGGCGTGGAGGTCGGCGACGTTGAACGGCATCATGCCGATACGGAGCCGGCCGGTGACCCCGCGTGCGGCGAGCCGGTCCGTGTTCGGTGACGGTGGGCGGGGCCCAGAACGCCTCCTTGAGAATGTCCACCTCGCATTCCTCGCCCGTCGTCGGGTCGGTGGCGATGAGGCGGCCGGACAGAGGGCCCGTCTCGATTTGCCGGACGGTCCAGCCGCGTTGTGTGAGTCCGGCGCTGACTGCTTCGACGATCTCGGCGATGGGGGCGGGGTTCTCGGTGGCCACGTCGAGGTCCTGACTGAGGCGCTCCACCAGGCCGTGGGCCTGGACGGCGTAGCCGCCGGTGATGACCAGGGGGTAGGGAGCGCCGATGTCCAGGACGTCGGCGAGGAGCCGGCGGTGCAGGTCGCTCAGGTTCATGCGGCCTGCACGGTACGGACGGCGGCCAGGTCGGGGAAGGCGGCTTCCCACACGTGCCGGATCGGGCGGCTGATCAAGGTCCGGAGCACCGGCCACTGGGCGATGAGCAGGTCCCGGTTGAGGAAGTCGACCAGATCCTGGCGCTGGCCCTCGGCCAGGACCGTCCGGTACAGGCCCATCCGCTGTTTTACGGGCCGGTCAGGTCGTAGGAGCGGCGCCCCGACCAGACGACGTGCAATGGCAGATCGACCATGCCGTGGGCAGGACCCTGTAGGTCTTCCAGGCGGGCAGGGAGCCGCCTCGCGTACTGCTCACACAGAAGCTCGAACGCGTTCGGCACCAGGAAGCGGGACACCTCAGCCATGGCCCCAGTATGGCTTGCTCGGCCTCTGCCGGAGCACCACGGACTTGGTGGCTCCCGGTAAGCGATATTGCACGCCTCGGACACCAACAGCGCGACCACCGAGGTCCACCAGGCGTACGCAAGGCATGGAGGACCAGCTCGGATCGCTCGGCCTGGGCTTAGGCTAGGTGCCGTTGCGGCTGTTGCCGCTGCCGCGGCCGGCCGGATCGTTCTTCTCATAGCCGAGATGCTCGGTCACCTCCGTCTCCAGGGCCCGCTCGAGCGGGGCCTTGGACAGCTGCTGCAGCAGCCCGCCTTCCCCGGCCAGCGGAGCACCCGTGGCATCGGCGGAGTCCATCAGCTGCTCGACCAGGGCATTCACCTGCTCAGCCAGGAGCTGCCCGGCCGGGACTGATCCGGTGGCCTGGGACGACGCCTCGGATATGAGGAGCTCAGTCACGCGATCTTGCCTTTCCGACCGGCGGGGCCACCCGGCCCCGTCAGAACCATCAGATCACGGACTTACACGATCTTTCGGACACGCCCACGGTGGCATCAACTGGGGCCACACGAGCGGCGGTGGAACGCTTCTCCGGCGTCGCGGAAGCGGGAGCGGCCGCCCATGCGTTGGCCGATGCCAGGAGAGCAGCGAGCAACGCGGTGGTGAGAGAACGGTTTCTGTACTTCATGAGTGCTCCTTGCGCGGCGAGATTTCCGAGGGTTCAGGTCGATGCCCCAGATGGCAACGCCCTGTAACCCGTGGAAGCGGCGGTAGGCGGTCGCCGCGATGGCTGAAGCCCGGGACGACGACGCACTGCAGGGCTTCCGTCGTCCTCTTCCGTGCCGGAACAGGACGACAGAAGCGGCACATGTTCTCACGGTCAGCACAGGCGCGCCGCGTGGTTACCCGCTGACTTCGGTTCGCGGACCCGGAAGGGCTTCGACTGCCGGTTTGCCCTCAAGACAACACCGTCAGTCGACCGGCGGGGGCTGGATGAAGACGACCGAGTCGGGAACCGCGCCGACGCGCGGCGGTCCTGAGCGGGGCGCCGGGTCAGTCGGCCGATCCTCGGGCGCAGCAGCGCCTGAGTCCGTCCCTGTGCTCGTTTCGTTCTCATCTGTCGGGTTGTCGTCACCCATGTCATTCCCGTTCTTTCATAGACAGCTTGAAGCCTCGGCCGGCTGACCTAAAGGCGGTGCTCAACAGTCCGGGGCACTACGCTCCGAGGATCCTCCAGAGCTGGTTGCGGTGGCCTTGCAGACCGTGGTGACACAGCTTGGCGCCGTTATCGGTGGAGGCGTTGGTGACGCTGATTGCTCCACCGCGGTAGTCGGACACGATGAAGTACTCGTCCTGGGCGACGGGGAGCAGACGCCATTTCTGGTGAGAGGCGTCCCTCCAGGTCCAGAGATTGATGTCGGGGGCGTTGCCGGGGTACGGGCCGTGGATCGACATGACGCGGGAAGGGGAGTAGACGGAGGTGAATTTGTGCAGGTCACCGCTGAGGCGGTCGAGTTCCCACCGCTGGTGTGATGCGTTGTACCAGCCCTCTTGTCGAATGGAGGGGCCGTTGTCGTTATAGGGGCCGTGGATGGTGGCGAACCTGCGGCTGGAGACGGATTCCAGCCGCACTCTGGCGGGCAGGCCGGTGACCTGGCTCGAGGCGTCGGGCAGCATCAGGAAGCCGATCTCCCACTTCCCGTCGCTGCCCGCGTCGAAGACGAGTGCCCGCTTGGAGGTCCGATAGGCGCCCATGCGTAGAAGCATCTCCACGAGGTTCTCGCTGGTGCGGACCAGTGCAGCGATCTTGCGCACCACTCCCTCGGGCGGGGGATTGCGCAGGGTGTCCTGGATCTGCTTCTGCAGCATCAGTACCGGCTCGGGCACCAGCAGTGAGTAGGTGCCGATGTGATCGTCCTGGTTCGTCAGGATCTGCCTGAGGAAGGTGAGAATCATTGCGAACATCGCTACGGCCGCAGGAGGCACTCCGACGCCCGTCAGCTCACCGATGACGGTCTCGACCATGCCCTTCCAGGTGTCGATCGACAGCTCATCCATCAGGATCTTGAGAATCTCGTCGATGATGAATAGGGCCTTCTCGTCACCCCCACCGTGGTCCATCTCCCAGGCGTCGACCGTCACGGCAAGGCCGCCATTGGCCACCGTGGTGTTCCACAGCCGGTTCGGCTCGAAGGCGCGGGTATAGCCGGTGTTCATGCTGAACTGCTCGCTTACGTAGCGACGCTGAGTATCCCCGTCGCACAGGGCCAGCGAAAACTTGGGTTCGTCCTTGCCCCACTCGTTCGACTCACGATGGCATGTGAGGTAGTCGAGCGACACCCAGTACGTGCCCGAGCCGCCGGATCGTGCGGTCGCGGCAGTGGGGTGGTCGAGGGGCAGCCCCATGCAGACCAGCCCCCATCCCTTGTCGGCGGTCTCCTGCAGGAAGGCCGCGCTGGGCTCGGGGTCGGCCATCTCCCGCACGGCCTGTGCTTCTGCATCGTCACCGAGAGGACCCGTCAGGCGGGTGGCGTCCACCGCCCGGATGTTGCTGCACGTGGCGAGGAAATCCCTGCCCAGCTGCGGCAGATCGGCTCGCAGGTCGGCGAGACCGTAGGAGTCCTCCATGCCCAGAGCGGAGAAACGCCCGGGGAAGAGCCGCTCGCGGACCTCCGGCTCCGCGCTGGAGAAAGCTTGTCCCATCTCGTTGAGCTCGCCGGCAGTGAAACCGGCACGGGAGAAGACGTCCGTAAAGACGGCTTCCAGATCCGACAGGGGCTGCCCGGCCGCGCGTCGGGCGAACCCGTTGAGCATCACAGCCAGCAGAACGTTGGTGGAGCTGCTGCGCTCCATCATGGTCCCCATGCGCGTGCGGACGCCCGTACCGCCCAGTGCGCCGCAGATACCGGCCACCACGTCGCGCTGGAACTCATGCTCGTCGCTGACGACGGCACTGTCACTCATCCTCATACCTCCCCGAAGCTGGCAGGCGCGTATGCACGCCTGCGGACGTACTGTCTGATCAACGGCACCTCTGTCTGTACCGGCTCCCGGATCCTCCGATCCTGACAGGCCGACAGTCACGTCGCTGACGGCAAAGCAACTTGAGGTCTCGCAGGCTCAGCCCAGTGCGGATAAGAGCGCGCGCTCGACAGAACGGCAGCCCTTGCCCCACACCGCAGGGATGTCGCCGGAGCGAGTCCGGCAGATGGGATCAGTCAGCAGCCCGCTTTACGCTGTGATGGCCGGGCGCCGCGAGTCTGCGCTCGGCCAGTCCTGCAGGCGTCATCACTCGGGCTGCCTGGCCATTTCACCGTGCTCACGCTTACTGCGATCACCGCCCTACCCCCGCCCTGCTGCTTCACCACAAGCGCTGACCTGTCTGACATTCCCCGCCGGGTGCCGATGGTCCGCGCGTTGCGAGGACAGCAGGCTGCGCTTCGAACCGCTCCCTCCCGGTCGCAGGGGCACGCGCACGCGGTGGGGCAGCCCGTCAGGGCGTCGGACTGCCCCACCTCCGCCAATGGCCTGGCTATCGGTCTACACGAGGTAACTGGCGACCTTGTCCACGAGCATCCTGGCGAGCTCGGGCTGCTGCCCGTTGTAGTAACCGATGACAATGGCTGTGCTGGTCCTGGCGAGGGCGACGCCGGTGTCGCCGTTCTTGCCGTAGATCGAGCGCTCGTCGGCCTCGACCACCTTGTACGTGACGCCGTTGACGGCGACGCCCTCGACGTGCGCCTTGACGGGGGTCTCGAACTTGCCGATGATGGCCGCGCCCTCGCCGGCCTTCAGGCCGTACCCGTTGCTGTGGGCCAAGGTGGCGCCGTCGGTGGCGTCGATGATGACCGCGGCCGTGAGCAGGTCTCCGCTCAGGTCATCGTCGACGTACGACTGCCAGTCCGTCATTTCACGTCCTCTCCGCTAGTCCGCGCCGCGCTGATCGCGGCCGCTGCGCCCCGAGCCTTCCCCTCCACCGCCCTAGGAAGTCGCAGACGCGCTCAACTGGCCGAGATCCCGCGACATTCGTCATCCGCGTGGGAGTGCACCGCGTCAAGCTCGTCAGCCGGCGTGGTCGACAGCTTGTCCGGCGCTGACGTGCCCAAGGTGTTACTGATCTTGAAGTCGTCTTGTCGTAGGGGCTGACGGTTGGTGATCGTCGCGGTATCCCGGAGGTGTGAGGTATCCGCAGGGTGGGGGTCTGACCGCGGAGGGGCAAGCATTTCGCGAGCGGGTCCGGATGGAAGCGGTCGCCGTGTTCGTAGACGGACGTGGCAGTACGGAGATCGCGAAGGAGTTACGGGTCAGCGTCCGGTCGGTTCAGAGGTGGCGGCGGTCCTGGCGGGAGGCCGGCCAGGACGCGGTCCGTTCCCGCGGCCCGGTGTCCCGTCCGAAGCTGAATGACCGACTGTTCGCGGTGCTCGAAGAGGAGTTGGCCAAGGGACCGGTCGCTCACGGCTGGCCGGACCAGCTGTGGACGCTCGCCCGGATCAGGACGCTGATCGGCCGACGGTTCCACAAGTCCATGACGCTGTCGGGGATCTCCCAGATGCTGCGGCGCCGTGGCTGGAGCCATCAGGTTCCGGCCCGTCGTGCCGCCGAGCGCGACGAGGCAGCCGTCGCCGGCTGGGTGAAGGAGGTGTGGCCGCACCTGGAACCACCGCGGCGGCGCTCGGGGCCTGGATCGTCTTCGAGGACGAGGCCGGATTCTCGATGACCCCGCCGGCCTCACGCACGTGGGGGCAGACGGGGATCCACCCCGGTCATCAACGTCCGGGGCCGTTCCCAGCGTCGCTTCTCCGTCGCAGCCCTGTGCTGCTACCAGCCCGGCGAGCGGTCCCGCCTGATCTACCGGCCCAAACGGCATACCGACCACAAGAGCGGCGGCCGCAAGAGCTTCGCCTGGACCGAGTACCGCGACCTCCCCATCGCCGCCCACCAGCAGCTCGACGGAGCCATCGTCCTCATACGGGACAACCTGAACGTCCACAAAGACCGCCGCATGCGGGCCTTCATCGACGCACAGGACTGGATCACCGCCTACCACCTGCCGCCTTACGCACCCGACCTCAACCCCGTCGAAGGCATCTGGTCAGTGCTCCGTCGGACCACCCAGGCCAACACCGCCTATACCGACCCCGACCACCTCATCCGCCGGCTACGGCACGGCCTCCGCCAGATCCAATACCGCAGCGACATCATCGACGGATGTCTCATTGGGACCGGCCCCACACTGACGACACCACGCCTACAACCTCAGTAGTAGGGCATCTGGACAGCCCAGCCCCCACACCCGGAGAGCTGGGTACCGAGGCGGTTTGACTCCCACACAGGACGCGTCATCCCGTGCCCGCCAGCCGTCAGCGGGGCGGCAGGTCGATCTGGTCGCGCAGAAAGGCCAGCCCCGACGTTCCGCCACTGCCGGGCTGGTCACCGGTCATCCGCTCGACCAGGAGCAGGTGCCGGACCCGCCAGCGGACGACGGCCCCGCGCAGAGCCTGCAACGCAGAGCTGGCAAGGGGCTGCTCCGTCGGAAGGTCGTCGGTCGGCGGGCCGAGGAGGTTTGCTGCGGCGATGCGTTGGAACAGCTCGGCGAACTGGCTGGACTGGGCTCCGCTGGCATTGTCGAGCAGCGGGCGGAAGGAGGCGAAGCTGTCGGGTTCGAGGTGGTCCAGGAGCGTGAGGTGGTGTTCGAGGATGTCCACAAGTGCTGTGACTCTGCGCAGGGCCGCAGCGGCCTCGGGATCCTTGCCCGTCTGCGCGTGCTCGGCGGCCCGGTGCAGATATACCAGGGCCTGACTGGCCAGGACTTCGGCGGACTGGTGCACGGTGATGAAGAAGCGCTCGTCCGCCCACTGACCAGTCCGCTCGTCCGGGGTGCGCGGCTGCTGCAGATCGAGGAGCGCGGGAAGTCGAAGGTAACAGGCGTAAGGCGTCTCCATGCACTCGATGATGACGGGAGGCGGCCCCCGATGCGCCGGTCGCCGCCTGGTGTGCCACTACGTCACCCGACCGGCTCCCATTGGTGAATCGCCGTCGAGGGGCCTGACAGCGCCCTGAGGGAGCACACATCGCCCGCCCTCGCAATAACCGGCGAGAACGGGGGGGTCCCTGTACTTCACGCCCGCCCCGGGGCTTGAGGAACAGATCCGCGCTGCCGTCCACGACCGGGCACTGGGCCGCTGGCTGCTGTGCCTGACGCAGGGTCAGATGGAGTCCGGGGCCTACGGGTTGTGGCTCCATGCGGTGACCCGCTCGGCGGCGGAGGCGAACCGGTTCGGCCGCGAGTACGACATCATCTACCGGCCCGCAACCGACGGGAGCCGCTCGCGCACCGCCGATTGTTTGATCCCGATTTCGTTGGCGTTGAGAGTGTCCGCAGCGGACGAGATCATCCCGCATCGAGGTCCAGGATGTCCACGAACGTCTTGGTAATGCCGTACTGCCGCAGAAGGTCTTCCGCGACCGCGACGAGATCGCTGAGCCCCGGGCCCACCGGGCCTTCGGCGGCCATCTTGTGAGTCGGCAGGGGGGCGGTTTCGGCGGCCTGGGAGGGACGCTCCTGGACCACGAAGGGCATCCGCTCGCGGTCGGTGACATGCTGTGCCGCCTCACCGACCACATCGGCCCCGGCGTTGGAGGAGCACGGCGACACACGGCACGTCGAGCCGCTCCTGCACCGTCTCCTACGTGAAGGAACCGGCGCCGACCGGCAGCGCCAAGCCCTCCAGGAAGGGGGAATGGCCGGCCTCATCGGCTTCATCACCGGGGAGACCCGCGGCACGCCGCAGGACAGCGACTGACGCGGTTCCGGTTCGCCGCTTGGCCGGGACAGCTGAGGGGCTCGACGCGGCACCCGCGTCGAGCCCCTCTCGTGTGGTGAGGTCAGCCGCCCACGTACCAGTGGAAGCCGCCGTTGGAGGCGGCCACCATCAGCAGCACTACGAAGAGCAGTACGTCGATGATGCCGAGCGCGAGAGCGGCCTTCGCCATCCCTCCACCCCCCTTGGCCGCGGACTGCCGCAGGGCGACCGCACCGAAAACGATGGCCAGCGGACCGAGCACGATGTTCAGGAAGAAGATGCCGACGATGCCGCACACCAGCCCGGCCACGGCCAGACCGTTGGTGCGGGACGGGTTGGCCTCGGAGTTGCTGAACGGTGTCATCGCTGTCTCCCACCTCGGGCTTCGGATTCCGTATGGGTTGCGGATGCCCTGCTTCTCGATGGGCAGTCAACTACCGTTGCAGATAGGCCAGTTGAGAGTTTGGCTTCCGCTTCCGGCCTCATCTGCCCCTGGGCGGCGCACTCACCCGTCGCGGCGCCCCCTCGCCGACATGCCGCCGCTTGCGCGGAGCTACTCGCCGTGGACCGTCGTCAGATCGAGCAGGCCCGAGATGGTCAGGACGGGGACCAGCAGGGGGTTTGTGATGAGCTGGAGGCGTTCGGCGTGCGGGAACAGGACGCTGAGACCGGCGCTGTCGAGGTATTCGACGCCGCTGAGGTCGAGGACCAGGGGGGCGGCCGTTCCCGTGAGGGCGGCGGCCAGTTCGCCCGCGTTGCTCATGTCGATCTCGCCGACCGCGGTCAGCAGCGCGGTGCCGTCGGGCCGTCGTCCGTGAGTGAGGGTCAGGTGGGTGGTCATCAGGCGATCCTCGTGTGCATGTCGACGGTGGTACCGGAGGCGCCCGGCGTGACGGTGACCCGCTGCATCAGCGCCCGCATCAGGCGCATGCCGCGGCCGCGGTGGGTGTTGAGTTCAGGCTGCGGGTCCCTCCAGCTGCCACTGTCGGCGATGGTCAGGCGCAGATCGTCGACGTACACCTCGGCGCGGAAGTGGATCGGGTCGCCGGGGGAGTGGCGGTGGCCGTGCTCGACGGCGTTGGCGCACGCCTCGCCCGCGGCGACCAGAATGTTCTGCGCCGTGGTGGGCGGCAGGTCGCACTGGCTCAGCCAGCTGCGCAGTGACTTGCGTACGGGGGCGAGCTGGGACGACTCGGCCGGGAAGGACATCTCCAGCGGGGCCGGGTGCCGGTAGAGCAGCAGGGCGACGTCGTCGTCGTAACCGCCCGCGGGGGCCAGCCTGGACATGACGTGGGTGGCGAGTTCGTCGACCGCGGTGTTCCGGCCGTCCTGGAGGGCCTGGCTCGCCTGGTCGATGCCGTCGCTGAGCGGGCGGCGGCGGCGTTCCACGAGGCCGTCGGTGTAGAGGAGCAGGGTGGACCTCGCCGGGATGGCACATGTTCCCTCGGGGCGCCGGCTGCCGGTCCGTACGGCCAGCGGGAGTGACCGGCCGTCCTCCAGAAGCAGGGTGGCACCGTCCGGCCGGACAAGGATGCCGGGCGGATGGCCGGCGCTCGAGTACGTCAGCTGCCCGATCTCGGCGTTCAGGACGCCGCAGAAGACGGTGGTGCAGGCCGCGCCGGGGACGCCCGCCGCGAACTGGTCCAGGGCCATCAGCGTCTGCGCGGGGCTGGCGTCCTGGAGCAGCAACGCCCGGCAGGCGCTGCGCAGTTGACCCATGACGCTGGCGGCCTCCAGGCCCCGGCCGACACAGTCGCCGACGACGATGCCGATCCGGCCGTCGGGCAGGACGACGGTGTCGTACCAGTCGCCGCCGACCTCCAGCGGCTGGGTGGCGGGCTCGTACCGGACGGCGAAACCTGCGGGCAGGCGCGAGGGGCCGAGGATGGCCCGCTGCAGAGCGATGGCGGTCTCGCGCTGCTGGTCGATCTGGTGGGCGCGGCTCAGCCCCTGGGCGAGATGCCCGGCCAGCAGGGAGAGCAGCAGCTGGTCCTCGCCGGTGAAGGGGCGGTTCTCGCCCATGTGGATCCACAGGGCGAGCGGGCCCTCGGGGAACTCCAGGAGGATGCTGGCCCCGGTGGCGTCGTCGATCGGGGTCAGGACCGGGCCATGGCGCAGGGTGTTGAGCGCCGCTCGCCGTTCGGCGGGCAGGTCCCGCCAGTGGGGCGTCTCGTCGGTGGAAGTCAGCGTGGGTTCGTCGCCGCGGTCGAAGACGGCCGCCATGACCCATCGGGCGCGCCACAGCTTCTTCAGCTCGTCCAGGGCCCCCGTCAGTGCCTGCTGCACGCTGGTCGCCCGTGCCAGGCAGGTGCCCAGGGCCGCCAGGGCGCTCTCGCGCTGGATGGCGTAGTGCTCGGCCGTGACGTCGCGGAAGGTGCCGACGGTCACGCGGCGCCCGGTGTCGGGATCGTCGACCTGGTTGAACGTGGCCGTCACCCACAGCCGGTGGCCGTCCCGGTGGGTGATCGGAATGGTGTAGGAACCCTTCGGGTTGCCGAGCAGCTGCGTGAAGGCGGCGCTGACCTGCTCGTACGCCTCGGAGTCGGCGGCGTCGGGCCACCAGGGATGGACCGGCCGGTAGGGCAGCCCCTCGGGACCGTAGCCGAGGATGTCGGCGAACGCCGTGTTGATCTCGACGACGGCGCCGTCCTCGTCACAGACGAAGAACGCCTCCTGCAAGGAGTCCACCAGGGCGGTGCGCCAGCGGGCGTGATGGCTGCGCAGGCGCGCCAGCTCGACGTTGGCCCGTACCCGGGCGAGGAGTTCGGCCGCCGCGAACGGTTTGACGAGATAGTCGTCGGCGCCCGCCCGCAGGCCCTCGATCGATGACTCCTGCCCGGCCCGCGCCGATAGCAGCAGTACGGGGACCGAGGCGGTCCGCGAGTCGGCCCGCAGCGCCGCGACCAGGGCGAGCCCGTCCAGGTGGGGCATCATGACGTCGCTGATCACGAGGTCGAAGGCCTGGGCGCGTACGGCCCGCAGGGCCTCTCGGCCGTCATTGACCGAGGCCACCCGGTACCCCGCGCCGCGCAGCAGCTGGGTGAGGTACTCGCGCATGTCGGCGTTGTCGTCGGCGATCAGGACATGGGGCGGGACGTCCTCGCCGACGGCCGATTCGTCAGAGCCCGCGCCTGCGGAAGTCGCGTGCGCGGCAGTCCCGTTGGTGATGCTCTCGACCGAGGCGGGCAGCGCCGCGCTCTGTTCACCGGGCAGCCAGCGCAGGGCCTCCTGCATGAAGGGCTCGGCCATGGGGGCCGGGGCGCGGCACGACTCCGACCGGACGGCGCCGGCCGGGAGGTGCGCGGCGCCGAACGGCAGCCGGATGGTGAACCTGGTGCCGCGGCCCTCGACGGAGGCGGCGCTGATCTCGCCGCCGTGCAGTCCGACCAGTTCCTTCACCAGGGCAAGGCCGATGCCGCTGCCCTCGTTGGAGCGGGTGCGGGCGTTCTCGATGCGGTGGAAACGTTCGAAGAGCCGGGGCATTTCCCCCGCCGCGACACCGATCCCGGTGTCGGCGACGGTCACCACGGCCATGCCGTCCTCGACGGTGGTGGCGACCCTGATCGAGCCGTCGAAGGTGAACTTCAGCGCGTTGCTGAGCAGATTGAGAATCACCTTCTCCCACATGCTCCGGTCGAGGAAGACCGGCTCGGGCAGCGGCGGGCAGTCCACCTCGAAGTCCAGCCCGGCCCGGTCGATGGCCGAGCGGAACACGCTCGCCAGCTCACCGGTCACCACGGCCAGATCGACCGGCTCGTAACTCGCCTGCATCCGGCCGGCCTCGATGCGGGAGAAGTCGAGCAGGGTGTTGACCAGTTTGCCCAGGCGCAGCCCGTTGCGGTGGATGACCTCCAGCTCCGCACGGGCCCCGTCGTCCGGGAGCCGGTTCCTCAGCTCCTCGACTGGCCCCATGATCAGCGTCAACGGCGTGCGGAACTCGTGACTGATGTTGGAGAAGAACGTCGTCTTCGCCCGGTCCAGCTCCGCGAGTTCCTCCGCGCGGCGCTGCTGAGCCTGATAGCTGCGGGCACTGGCGACTCCGGAGGCGACGTGCCCGGCGACCAGTTCGACGAAGCCGCGGTATCCGTCGTCCAGGGCCCGATAACGGTTGAGGCCGACCACCATGAAACCGTACGGGTCACCGCCCTGTTGCCGCAGCGGCACGATCAACGCCTGCCGGGGTGCTTCGGGCCACGCCCCCGTCGGCAGATCCGTATGCGTCGCTCCGTCGAGCGGGACGAGGACGGTCTCGCCCCGCGCCGGGGCGGCGGTCGGCCACGCCGTATCGGAGCCCGGCGCGAGGTGGGGCACGGCGGCCGGGTGGTCGTCCGCTACCCCGGTGGCGGCGGCCAGCGCGGCACTGCCGTCGTCCTGGAAGAGATAGGTCAGCGTGAACGGCAGGTCGTGCGGATTGCGGCTCAGTTGCACGCGCGCGAAGTCGAGCATCTCCTGCTCGGTGCGCACCACACTGGGGTCGGAACCCAGATCGCGCAGGGTCGCCATCCGCCGTTCACCGATGACCCGTTCGGTCTCCTCGCTGACCACGCACAGCATCCCGACCACGAGACCCGCGTCGTCGCGCAGGGGGCTGTAGGAGAAGGTGTGGTAGCTCTCCTCCGAGTAGCCGGAACGCTCGACGAACAGCAGCAGCGCCTGGTCCCAGGTGGCCTCGCCGGTGGTGAGCACGCTGTCGATGCGGGGACCGATGTCGCGCCAGATCTCGGCCCAGACCTCGCTCGCCGGCCGTCCCAGCGCCCACGGATACTTGCGCCCCAGAGTGTCGCGCCGGTAAGCGGCGTTGCAGAAGAAGGTGAGCTCCGGCCCCCAGGCCATCCACATCGAGAACTTCGACGACAGCAGGATGCTGACGGTCGTCCTCAGGCTCTGCGGCCAGCCTTCCGGGTCCCCGAGCGGGGTGGTCGCCGCCCAGTCCACCAGCGCCAGGTCACCGCCGACCGCGGTGTCCGCGGCGAACACATCGCTTCCGGCCGCTGCCGTGCCTCGGGGCCCGGCATCCTCGGAACGCGTCACTACCCACCCCTTCGTTCACGGCAGCCGACGTACGAGCACATGGCCGCCGCGCTCGTCGTGCTGTCGTCCCTCCGCGCGCCGCGGTGTTCATGATTGGAGCTACCCGCGTGATCGCTGGACCATCCGGGGTACTTGCAGACAGATCCATAGGATATAACTGCCGCGCCTGACACCAGCAGGCACGATCCAGCGGGCGGAACGGGGGGCATGGCGGTGTGTGAGTACGGTCCGCGCCGCGGTGCGAGCTCCGCGACCAAGGACGAGCAGCGACGGCTCGACGCGGTGCGCCGCTACGCGGTCCTGGACACGCCCGCCGACCCGGTCTTCGACAAGATCGCCTCCCTCGCGGCGCGCGTCTTCGCGGCTCCCATGGCCATGGTGGCGATCGTGGACAGCGACCGGGTGTGGTGCAAGGCGGCGTACGGCCTCGGGGACGTCGGGGAGTTCCCCCGTGCGGCGGGCGCCTGGTCCCTCGCGGTCGCGCATGACGGCCCCCGCGTCCTCGTCGACACCCGCGCCGATGCCGGTCCGGTCGCCGGCCTCCTCGTCCCCGGGCAGCTGGACGTACGCTTCTGTGCCGCCGCGGCGATCACCACACCGGACGGGCACCAGCTGGGCACCGTCACCGTCTTCGACACCTGCCCCCGCCGGCCGGCCGACGACCAGCTCGCCGCCCTCCAGGAGCTGGCCGCGCTCGCCATGGACGAACTCGAGCTGCGGCTGGCCGCGTTGCACACCGTGGCCGCCGAACGGGAACGGCGCGCGGACGCGGAACGGCTGGCCCGCACGCTCCAGCGCACCCTGCTGCCGCCGACCCTGCCGACCGTCCCCGGGCTGGACACGGCCGCCGCCTACCACCCCGCGTCCCTCGACGAGATCGGCGGCGACTTCTATGATCTCTTTCCGCTCGACGACGGCCGCTGGGCGTTCTTCGTCGGCGACGTGTGCGGCAAGGGAGCCGACGCCGCCGCCCTGACCTCGCTGACCCGCTACACCCTGCGGGCCGCCGCCATTTACGACCCCGACCCCCGGACCGCCCTCGCCAACCTCGACACGGTCCTCAAGGGTGAGTTCCAGGGCGACTTCCAGCGGTTCTGCACGGCGGTGTTCGGCGTGCTCGACGCCGGTGCGGACGGGTCGTTCACCGTTACGCTGGCCGGCGGCGGCCATCCTCCGGCCCTGGCCGTGCGTGCGGACGGCACGGTCGAGCCGGTGTCCACGGCCGGCGGCCAGCTGATCGGCCTGCTGCCCGAGCCCCAATTCGTGCAGGCCAGCACCCTTCTCGCGCCGGGCGACGCACTGCTGCTGTACACCGACGGGCTCATCGAAGCGCGCACCGCGAACGGACACATGCTGGGCGAGGAAGGGCTCGCGCGCCATCTGTCCGCCCACACCCCCCGCGGAGCCGACCACTTACTGGCCACCGTGCACAAACTTTTCACCGATCTGGGTACCGGGGTGAGCGACGACACCGCGCTGCTCGCCCTGTCCGTCCCGCCCCGCCGCACGCCCCAACTCGCTCAGGAGACCCGGTGACCGACCCCACTCTGACCGCCACCCGCCGCACCCACGCCGGCGGGGCCACGGTGCTGGCCGTGGCCGGCGAACTCGACCACCACACGGCGCCGGAGCTGACCCGGCTCATCCAGGAAGAGCCCTTCGGTCCCGCCCTTCCCGTACTGATCGACCTCTCCGGCCTCACCTACTGCGACTCGACCGGCATCACCGTGCTGATCGGCGCCGACCGCCAGGCGCGCGAGGCCGGCGCCCCGCTGGTCCTGGTCGGTGTGACCGCCGACCAGATGCACGTCTTCCGCATCATCGGCCTCGACCAGCTCTTCACCTTCCAGCCCACCGTCGAGGACGCGATCGAGGCGCTACGCGCTTGACGGGCCCGCATTGAGTGGGGTCCGGCCGGGCGGGCGAACCGGTCCGCGGCAGGTCAGCGGTCGGCTGCGAACTCGGCTGCGGTGCGTACGGCGGTGTGGACCGCGCGTGCCAGGCGGGCGCCCCACAGCGAACGCGGACCGGCGAACGCGTGCACCTCCTCGTCGGCGCGAGGCACCCTGGCCGCCACGCACACCGCGTCCGTCGGCGTCCCCGAGCAGTCGAAGCCGGCGTCCAGCAGCGCCTGCACCTTGGCCTCCGTGGCCGTGGCCACGGCGTTGACCAGAGCCGCGTCACTCAGCGCGACCGGCACGGCGGCCACGATGTTGATCGTCCCGGGCCGGGCGGGCACGTCTGTACCGGACGCGGGGGATGCGGCCCAGCCGCGCACACCGAGTCCGGCGGTCGCGACGGTTTCGACCCCGCCGTCCTCCGCGCGGCCGGACGACCTGATGTCGGCGGCCGTCATCAGACCGACCCCCGGCCCCTCGGCGCCGATCCGCCGGGCGATCGCCGCCAGGTGCCGGTCCGGGTCCGTACGCCGATAGCCGTGCGGCACCTGGGTGTTGAGCACCCACGCACGCGCGCCGATGCCGCCCCCGAGGACCGCACTGCTGACCATGCGCCAGCCCGTGCCGGCCCGCCACACCAGGCTGCGCAGGCAGTCCGCCGTGTCGTGCGTGACTTCCTGCATGTGCAGCAGTCCGGCAGTGGTGCCGGCGGGCGGCAGGACGACGGTCACCGGTATGGGCTCCTTGTGCGGCGGGATGAGCGATGGTAACCGGGCCGTGGAACGACTCCCCGGGTGGGTGTGCTGGGGGCCGGGCGAGTGGCAGGGACGGCAAGGTCGTCTTCCGATCGGTGACACCAGCCGCGTGTGCGGGCCTGTCGACGTCACGGCCCGGACCCGCGGGCACGCGAAGACCGACACGGGAATCCGGGTCACGATCTCCGACTACGCAATCGGGCGGTGCGGCAGCATCCAGCTGACCGTGACCGCCTTGCCGCTCTCATGCACCGTGACGGTGTTGCTGTCGCAGAGGCGTCCCACGATGTGCAGCCCGAACCCCCCCAGCCCGTCGAACGGATCCGCCTGCCGGGGCTGGGGGAGGCGTGAGCTGGAGTCCGTCACCGTCATGGTCAGGGCCGTCTCGTCGGCACGCAGGAGCAGGTGCCAGGTGCCCGCGGCGGTGTGCCGCACGGCGTTGCTGATCAGTTCGCCCAGGACGAGTTGCACCGCGATGAGGTCCGCGCCGGGACACGTGTCCCTGACGAACGCCACCGCCCGGCGACGTGCCTCCGGAACGGCATGGCGTGCGGAGTCGGTCTCGAACACGGGCCAAGGGGTTTCGCGGGGTGCGCGCTCACGTCCGCCCCGGGTATTTGGCGGCGGGTCGGCGTTCGGGGTCTGAGCTGCGTCATTGCCTGTCATCGACCGCACGTTCGTCGCTGGTGAGGGATCGGGCGGCATCCAGTGTGGCGACCCGGGTGAAGACGTGGGCCACGCCCGTCACGTCCAGCAAGCGGTCCATGAACGGGTTGGTGCCCGCCAGGACCACGTGCCGTTGACGTGCCGTGCGCAGGAGGTGGTTGAGCAGCGACGAGTCGCAGAAGCCCATGGCGTCCAAGTCGTAGACCAGTAGGTGTGCGGTGGCCCGCTCGGCGCGAAGAGTGGCCTCCTCGACCAGGGCGACCACCGCGTCTTCGATGTCGCCCGACAGAGCGATGACCCACAGCAGGTCGTCGTGGCAGTGGCCGCGTACGTGAGGGATGGGGGTGTCCGGCTGGGGACCGGGTGTTCTCATGCTTCTGATCATCTCGTGTCACGGGTGTGGTGCGTGTGGTTTCACGATGCACGGCGGTGGGGAACCGGCGCGCGGCACGGCGCGATGGGTGCGCAGGTACCGATGGCTGTCTCCGCGATACCTCGGTACCCGGATGCCCGCGTGCCCGGGTGCTCCGTTGGCCACGCGCCACGTGTCGCTCGGCGTTTTCCCCGGCGTGCGCGGCGCGCTGGGGCACCCGGCGAGCAGAGCACGTACTCCGCATGGTCTTCCCCGTTGTGGACCCTGTTCCGTCAGGCATCGTGGAAGACGAAGTAGCTGTGGGTCCCGGTGACGTCGAAGAGGCGTGCGAGAACCGGATGCAAGGGTCCGCGCAGGACGAGCGGAGTGTCGTGGGAGCGCAGATGGCGCTGCGTATTGATGAGGGCGTGCAGCAGCGCGGAGTCCGCCCAGACCAAGCCGCGCAGGTCCACTGTGACGGACCGGGCGTCGACGGACTTCTGCATCGCGGTGACGAGTCGGCCGGTGGTGCTCCAGTCGAGGGCACCCGCGACCGTCAGGATCACCGACCTGTCCCCCTGCACTTGTTCGGTGATGGTCGCCCCGGGGAGGGAGGCGTGCGGTCCTGCGCCGGATTCGTCCGGAGAGGTTGTCGCCATGCGTGCACTTCCGTCGGGCGCCTGATCGGCGCGGGACACTTCTTTGCTGAAGAGCGCCGGTGGCGGGACGGTTCTGCCCCGGCTGCTCCTTCATGGCCGCCCGTCTACCCCTGAACGCCGTACATATCGCCACTCGATCGGGGGAAAAGAAAGACCAGTACACCTGGGGGTCGTGGAGTGGCAGGCGTCGTCAATGGTGACGCCCCACTCGTAGGGTCCTGCGAAGGCTACGTCGCGACAGGTCGGCGCGTGCCGCATCGCTGCGTCAATCCCTCGAACGTGTCTTCGCACCCCCCCGGCGCCGCTGATTTCATTCGCAGCACCGCGATGGAGTGCCACGGGGACGGTGGTCCGGCGAGACTGCGGCAGGGCCCGCCCGTCTCCCTGGTCGGATTTTGGTCCTGCGCCTACTCCCGCCGTGCCGACCGGGGCCCTTCCCCTGGGGTCGGTCGAGCCGGACTTCCGCAGCCTGGGCCAGGCCGGCGCGCCGGCTTTCGAGGTCGGGCTGCTGGCCGGCATGCGGTGACCCGGGCCTGGCATGCGGTGACCCGGGCCCGGCACGCGGTGACCTGGGCCCGGCACGCGCAGGCGATGGCGCTTACGCGCCCGGTCGGCATGCCGGCCCAGGGCATGAATGGATGTGCGCAAACAACTCACGGACTGAGGAACGGTGTTCGCCAAGCCCGCTGCAAGTGCGGGAGCCGTGTCCATGAGTCCGGCGCGCGGGCGTTCACGGGGGATTCCGACCTGAGTGCTGCGCGGTACACCGGCGTGCGAGCCGGTGCTCGTACTGGTGCGGCCGGCGTGCAGTCGGCGGAACACGAGCTGTCCGTGCTGGTCGAGCGCGGCCGGTCGACCGCTCGGGACGACCGAGCGGGGCGGATCCGGTGCCGCCTAAGAGGTGGCCGTCTTCTGGCGCAAGGTGACCTGGAGGGGAGGGCGTTCCGGTCAATCGACTTCAACTGGGCCTACGTGTGCGCTCGTTCGACAAGGTGCCGACGGGTTGGATCCCGTACGACGCCGTGAGTGAGGGGGATCGATGACCGAGTGCACGAGCGGGAAGCGCCTCCGGGAGCGCCCCCGTGTCGGCGCCGCCCGATCCTGACCGCGCGTAGGACCGTCCCGACGGCCGCTCTGCCTGAGGAAAGCAGACGTCGGAAAGCTGTCATAAATGAGCTTTATGAGGTCATAGCCAGAGATGGGCTGTTGTGGCGTTTCTGCACCAGTGAGAGTGATCTTGTCGAGTGCAACACGTGGAACAGAGAGCACCGTGCATTTTGAGAAGAACCGTGCTGGCCGTCGCGGCCGGTGTCATGGCGCCCGTCGCGCGCTGCTGGCCGCTCCGGCGGAGGCGGCCGGCGGCACGTGCGTAGGGCTCACGATGCCCGACCGATTGCCCGCTGACCCCGGCAGGGGGCGCGAAGCGGACGGGAACGGGCGATTGGACGACGGAGCGGAAGAGAGCCAGGGCGTGACTGTCTCCTTGCGGGGGCTTCCGGACGAATTCATCGCTGGTGGCCCATGGCGAGAAGTCACGGTCGTCGTAGACGCCGAGCCGTCGGCGCCGCTCGCGACGTGACGTTCATGCTCGTCGATGGTGACCTGGAACTGAGTTCCGACCACGTCGATGTGCAGGTACGCGAGGGGGCGGGTGGCGGAATGCGGATCCGACGATGCCATCCAGCACCGCGCACTTCGACCTGGTCGTTCCAAGCGGCATGGTGCAGCTGTCCATCCGCGTGCGGTTCCACGATGACGCTCCGCTCAAGGCCGTTGAGGTAGGAGCCTCCGACGGCATCAGTCTTGACTCGCCCTGGTACAGGTCGCATATCGTCCGTCCGCCGATCCCGGTGATCCGGGCGGTGACCCTACGGATCCCGGCGGTGAGGGTGGCGGTGACCCTGGCGGTGAGGAACCCGCGGATCCTGGCGGTGAGGCTGGAACAGAGGGGCCCGGCGAGTCAAACGGAGGCGGCGCCGGCGAGTCGACCACGGGCGAAACCGGCGAGCCCGCTCCGGGTGATCATCAACCGGCGCCCACCGGCGACCGGCCGGAGGTCGAGCAGGGGGCGGCTGCCGAATCCGCCGGGCAAGTGCCTGATGCTCCATCAGGCAAGCTCGCTGAGACGGGACTTGGCGCAGCGACGCGCTGGCAACTCGGTCTCGGCGCGACTGCCGTAGCTCTCGGTGCCGGTGTGTGCCGGTACCGCAGACGCACAGGCTGACCCTGAGCGGGCGGGCGGCTCGTCCGCCCGCCGGCGCACCTCCCCGACGGTCACCCCTCAGCCCGCATCGTGACCGGCTCGTGCCTGGAGGGCCCCATCGGGGGTCGGCGACGAGGGCTCATCATCACGGGCGGCGGGCAGCCGGGGCCCCCGGGGCCGGGGGAGCCCTTGGAGACGGCACCGAACTCCCGCGCCCGATCCTCACCGCCTCCGCCCGGCACGCCAGCGACAAAGCCCTTCCGTGGCAGCTGGCGCTGGGCCGCCCGAGCGCCGCGCCCATGGGTGACTTGCCCCCGCCGCCGGGCGTTACGGTGCCCGGTGTCGGGATGCCTGCTGCGAGGCGGGTTACTCCGCGTCGGCCACGCCCTTTCATGACGTGCTCACCTGAGGACAGACGGAGCCCCACTTCAGCGTCCACCAGGCGGACGCCCTCGATGCAGAAGGTCGCCCGGCGGGTCAGGTGAGGATGGCTCCGCTAACCAGATCGAGATCGTGTGCCAGGCGGAGCCCAGGCCGCGGGGCAAGGTGGCGACGCTGCCCGCACCGTGTGGGCCGAGGCTCGGCCGGCGTGGGGCCGCCGCCCCTGGCCGTGCCCCGTGATGCGGCGGAACCGGCTGGTGGCGAGGATGGGAACCCGTCGGCAGTCTTCGCCACGCTCCTACGGCGGCGCGCGCATCCTCTGTCGCACCAGGGGTACCGCCAGGAGGGCCATACGGAAGGCCATGGTCCCCCGCATCGTCCCTGGGCAAGGAGTACCGCCATGCAAGGCACCGCACGTGAGAAGCCGGCCGCGCCGGAGATCGGAGCGGGGCAGGCGCCGTGGGGTGAAGGGCTTCGCGACACTGTCGCGGCGGCCTTCGCCGACTGCGTGCAGGACATCACGTCGGGCGAGCTGGACATTCCCCTGCCCGGGTCGGGACGCACCCTGGACAGGTTCCTGGCCCTGGCGGACATGGCCGAGACGGACCTCTCGCTGGTGCGTCTGGTGGAAGGGCACGTCGACGCGGTCGCGATCCTCGCTGAACTGGACGGGCCGGCCGCCAGGCCCGGCGAGCGGTGGGGGGTGTGGGCCGCGGAGCCGCCGGGAGAGGGGCTCACCGCGTCGCTCGGTGACGACGGCTGGGTGATCAACGGACGCAAGCGGTACTGCTCGGGGGCGCACAGCTGCACCCATGCCCTGGTCACCGCGCGGGCCGACGACGGTCGCCGTCTGTTCGCCGTCGCCACGGGCCTCGGATCGGGTGCCGCGTGGTGCCGGCCGGTGGAGGGGAGCTGGCAGGCGCTGGGCATGGCGGCGAGCGACAGCGCCGACATGCTGTTCACGGATGTGCCCGCGATTCCGGTCGGCGGCGTGGAGTCCTACGTGGAGCGGCCCGGATTCCAGCACGGCGGCATCGGTGTGGCGGCCTGCTGGTACGGCGGGGCCCGGGCCGTGGCGCGCACGCTTGCCGCAGCTGCCGCGCGGCACGGCACCGACCCCTTGACCGATGCCCATCTGGGCGCGGTCGACATGCGTCTGCACGCGGCGAGCGCGGTACTGGCCCAGGCGGCGACGGAGATCGACAAGGACCCGGCCGATGTGGAAGGCGCGGGCCGCGCGCGGAGTCTGCGGGTGCGGGGCTTCATCGAAGGGGTGTGTGCCGATGTCCTGACCCACGTCGGGCGCGCCACCGGCGCCGAACCGCTGTGCCACGACCCGGCCCACACCCGCCACGCGACCGACCTCGAGGTCTACATCCGACAGCACCACGGCGAACGCAACCTGGCGGAGCTCGGCCGCCTCGTAGCGGAATCGGGGGAGTGGCAGTGACCGCTACCAAACCCGGGCCGCCCGCGCCCGCCGATCCGATCCAGGCCAATGGAACACCTGAGTCCGTGTGGCGGGCCTGGAGGCGGCTGGACCGGCTCCCCGCAGCGATTCTGCCGGACGGTGGGCGGATCGTGATCGTTGCCGCCCACCCGGACGACGAGGTACTCGGCGCGGGTGGCACCATCGCGCTGCTGGCGGCCGCCGGCGCCCGGCTCACCGTCGTGTCGGTCACCGACGGCGAGGCATCACACCCCCACAGCACCCGTGTCACGCCCGCCGAACTGGCCGCCATCCGGGCGGAAGAACTGCGCGCGGCTCTGACGGCCCTCGGGGCATCGAGCGCGGAGGTGGTCCGGCTCAAGGTCGCCGACACCCGGGTCGCCGGGCACGAGGACGAGGTCGCGGCAGCGCTCCGTCCCTTGCTCGACGGAAGCCGGCTGTGCCTGGCGCCCTGGGCCGGTGACGTGCACAGCGACCACGAGGCGGCCGGACGGGCCGCGCGGGCCGCGGCGCGGGCCGCATCCGTCGACTGCTGGACCTATCCGGTCTGGATGTGGCACTGGGCCCGGCCGGACGACACCCGCGTGCCGTGGGACAGTGCCGTCTCGGTCGGCCTGCCGCCGGGGATCGCGGAGCTCAAACACCGGGCAGTTCAGCGTTTCGTCTCCCAGATCCACCCGTTGGGCCCGGACGCGTCCGACGCGGCGATCCTGCCGCCCGACGAACTCGCCCACCATCTGCGCGACATCGAGGTGTTCTTCACGTGACCGCCGACTCGACCCCCGCCGCGTCCTTCAACACCGCTGACTCGACCTCCGCCGCGTCCTTCGACACCGGCGACTCGACCCCCGCGTCGTACTTCGACGACATGTACCGCGGCGCCGCGGACCCCTGGCACCTGGCCGAGCGCTGGTACGAACGGCGCAAGTACGACCTGACCGTCGCGGCCCTGCCGCAGGAGCGCTACCGCAGGGCCTTCGAACCCGCCTGCTCCGTCGGAGAACTCACGCGCCGCCTCGCCGCCCGCTGCGACACGGTGCTGGCCTGCGACCGGGTCGCCGGCGCGGTCCGCACCGCTCAGCAGCGCACCAGCGACCTGCCGCAGGTGACGGTGCGGCAGATGACCGTTCCCGCGCAGTGGCCCGAGGGGACCTTCGACCTGATCGTGCTCTCGGAAGTGCTCTATTACCTGGACTCGGCGACCCTCCAGAGCGTGCTCGACCACACGGTCGCGGCCCTCGAACCCGGCGGCACCCTGGCCACCGTCCACTGGAACCACCCCGTCGACGAACACCTCTGCAGGGGCAGCGACATCGCCGAGATCCTGGCGGGGCTGCCCTGGGTCCGCCTGCTGGCCGACCATCGCGAGGACGACTTCGTCCTGCAGATCCACCAGCGCCTGCGGGCCGACGGGGGCAGGCCCGCCACGCCCGCCGAGCAGGAGGGGCTGGTGTGAGGATCGAGGCCGTCGCCGTCGTCATCCCCGCGTGCGACGAGGAAGCCCTGCTGCCGGCCGCCCTTCGGGCGGTGCGCACCGCCGGTGCACATCCCGACCTGCCACCGGTCCGGCGGCTGACCGTGGTCGTCGCCGACTCGTGCGGCGACCGCACCGCCCGCCGTGCCCGGGAGGCTGGAGCCGCGGTGGTCACCGTGTCCTGCCGCAACCCGGGACGCGCTCGTGCCGCCGGTGTGGCCCACGCACTGCTCGAACTGGGGGCGCCCGCCGTTCCGGCGTGGATCGCCACCACGGACGCCGACAGCGAGGTCCCCCCGAACTGGCTGGCCCATCAGCTGGCCCGGGCGGCGCAGGGCTGGGAAGCCGTCGTCGGTACCGTCTCGCTGCCGCCCACCTCTTCGCTCACGCCCGTGCATCAAGTGGGGTACGAGAGCAGCAGACCGTCCCAGGGCGCCTGGGACCACCCGCATGTGCACGGCGCCAATCTCGGCGTCACCGCCGACGCGTACGTCTCCGTCGGCGGCTTCCCGCCCCTCGGCGTCGGGGAGGACCACGCTCTGGTCAGGGCCCTGCGCAAGGCAGGCCACCGCGTCCTCGCCACCGACGCCTGCCCGGTGCTCACCTCGGCCCGCCTCAAGGGACGGGCGGGCGGGGGATTCGCCGACCACCTGACGCAATTGGCCGCTCCGGAGGAGGCGTCGACGTGCTGACCCGCGGCTTGGTCGGTCGCGGCGCTCGCACCGAGCGGCGCCCGGCCGCTCTGGTGTGGTGCGCGTCGGCTCAGTGGCAGCCGCCGCTGTAGCGAAGTCCCCGAGCCAGGTGCTGTCAGCCAGATGCGACTTGTCGATACGGGTCTGATCGCCCTGGGCAGCCCAGACCTCCATGCCGTCGGCGAAGGGCTTCCCCACGCAGACCGCGACCTCGATCATGCAGAGCAGAAGACCGGCGGTAGGTCCGTGCCGAGGGACGTCCTGCGGGACCAGGGCCGCGGCAGCCGAGCCGCCGATGGGACGCATATCTGTCTCATGGGTCGGACCATGCCAGTACCTGTGAAGGGCGCGCCTGAGTACGCTTACTCATCCCCCGGTCCGGCTCCGGCACTGCCTGATCCTTCGGTTTGCGGGCGTCCTTCTCGGTGCGGTGCGGTGCGGTGCGGTGCGGTGCTGTGCGGTGCAGTGCAGTGCAGTGAGCCTCCGCCAACTTGAAGTCGCAGGTCAAAGGGCTGGTGCGACCCGTCCTTGGGGCGCTCATGCTGGTTGTGGGCAGAAGTCCACGGTGAAGATCGTCCGTCAGCGGTTGAACTTCGAGGTTCGTCAAGACGAGCAGGGCGCGCAGGAGATGGGTGGCGCGGGCGGGGTTGGTGCGGAGCTTGGTGAGGATCCGCCAGTTCTTGTTAATCGCCAAGGCCACCCTCACGCTGGAGCGGCAGCGCTGAAGAAGCTCAGTGAGCCCGCGCCCAGGTCGTCTCCGGGGATGGGGGCTGCGGAAAATGGCCTCACCACCTAAGAGTTGTCCCGTAAATGATTCACGGCGTGCTCGCTGACCTGTTTGTTTCTTCGTCACCCGGCGAGGGTGAGGTTGTGCAGGCGGGCGATGCCGAGCATCGCGTGGTGGACGCCGTCACCTTTGAGGCGGCAGTCGCGGAGGATCTTCCAGGTCTTCATCCGGGCGAAGGCGTGCTCGACGCGGGCGCGGACCTTGCGGTGCGAGGAGTTGTGCTCCTCTTTCCATGGCTCCAGTTCACTCTGGCCGGGTTCGCGGCGGTGCGGAATGACCAGGCCGGTGCCCCGGTAGCCGCCGTCCGCGATGACCGTGGTCCTGCCGACGGCGGCCTTCGCACCGGACAGCTCCCACGCCTTGCAGTCGTTGCGGTTGCCGGGCAACGGGCGGCCGACCGCGACGACCAGCCGGGTGTCCGCGTCGATGACGACCTGGTGGTTGGTGGAGTATCGGTAGTTCTTGGACTGCTCGGCGATGCTGTGGTCGCGGGTGGGGACCAGGGTGCCGTCCACGATCAGCACGGTGTCCTTGCGGAACCGCTTGCGTTGCTGGAGCGCGAGCGACGGCCCGAGATGGTCGATGATGCGATCGGCCGCGGACTTCGACACCCCAAAGAGCGGCGCCAGCTGCCGCAGGGTCAGGTTCGTCCGCCAGTAGGCGGCGACCAACAGGACGCGGTCCTCCAGCGGCAGGCTCCACGGCCGGCCCTTACGCACCGGATCCGCACCTTCCCGCCGGAGCGCAGTGATCAGCTTGCCGAACTGACGCGGGCTCAACCCGCTGAACGGGCCTATCCAGGAGGGCTGCGACGCCGTGATCACACCAGACACAGCAAGATCATCTCACCCCTGGCCAGTAGTTACGGGACAGATCTTAGAGGTATTTTTCCCCTCCGTGGCATTGAGGTCCAATTCTGCCCGTTGCGCCATGTCCATATACGTGCGGACGGCGAGCTTTCCCGCTTCTGACCCGAGTAGCAGACCCTGCTTCTTGATGTGCTGTGCCACCTGCTGCACGTAGGTATTTGCTCTGTCTTGCGGGATCTCCCTCAGCCATTGGCGCTGATCTTCACTCATGAGGTCCAAAATCTCCGCGGCCGTGCGGCCGTGCGGTCGTGTCCGGCGTTTCCGTCGTGTTCGTCGCTCATGATGTTCTCCCTGGATTCGGACATGGGCCAGAGCCTTTTTGATCGCCTATCTGACCACAGGCCGCGGGCCACGGACACCGCTCACGGGCTCGGCTGCTCCGAATGGCTCACGCTAACGTTTCAGCCCGGTCCGGCGATCGATTGTTGATCTTGCTCGCGCAAAGCAACGTTTGTGAGAAACCGGGGGGAGTTACGAGTTGGGTCCGCTGCCAGCGCCTCTCGCGCATCGGTGAACCTGACGGGGCCGCGCGGATCGGTGTCGGGCCCCGGTCTGGCTACGATTCCAGGAACTCAAGAGCCCGTGCGACGAATGCGTCGTGGTACTGGAAGATGCCCCCATGTCCGGCATCCGGGTAGAGGGGGACGAGTTCACCTCGGGGTAGCCGCGCGGCCAGGTCGAGTGTGTTCTCGCTCGGGACCATCCGGTTGCTCTCGCCGTTGGCCACCAGGACCGGCTGCTGGATGCGCGACAGGTCCTGCGGTGCTGTGCGGCCCCAGCGTTTGATGGCCTTCAGCTGGGCGCGGAACGACTGCACCGAGATCGTCTTGTCGCGGTCGTCCGTGCGCTCCTTCAGCCGCGCCAGAAATTCGCGCGCCGCCCGTTGGCCCCTCTCGGTCTGGGTGAAGAAGAGGTAGTGCTTCGGGTCCTTGCGCCGCAGCGTCGCCTTCAGCATGTCCTGGACGGTGAGGGACGTGACCTTGTCGATGCCGGGTCCGCCGGCGGGGCCGGTGCCCGCGAGGATGAGCTTGCGTACGAGGGCGGGTTCCTGTGCCGCGATGACCTGGGCGATGAAGCCGCCCATCGACAGGCCGAGCAGGTCGACCTGGTCGAGCCCGAGGGCTCGGATGAACAGCACGGTGTCGCGGGCCATCGCCTCGATGGTGTCGGGTGTGGAGCCGCCGGACGCGCCGACGCCCCGGTTGTCGTAGGTGATCACGCGGCGTCGGGCGGCCAGTTTGTCGACGACCCGTGGATCCCAGTTGTCCAGGACCGCGGACAGGTGGTTGAGGAGGATCAGCGGTACGCCGTCGTCCGGGCCGAGCTGCCGGTAGGCGAAGTTGATGCCCTGTACGGACACGGAGCGGGTCGGCGCGTTCTTGTACGACGACGGGGTGGGTGTGGGGGAGCTGGACGATGCGCTCATGGCTGGGTCCTGGTGTGCGCTGGGGGGTGAGGGGTTGGGCTTCTCGTTGTGACAGGCTGCCTCGGCGTCCGGCTGGGCTGTGCCCGCACTCACGTCATGGAGACGACGACTTTCCCGGCCTTCGCGCGTCCCTTCTCGACGTACTCCATGGCCTGGAGGGTTTCGTCGAACGGGAAGGCGCGGTCGACGACGGGTCGGACCTTCCCGGTGTCGATCAGAGGGGTGAGTTCGCGCAGTTGGTCTCCGCTGGCCTTCATGAACAGGAAGGAGTACGTCACGCCCAGGCGCTTGGCCTGGCGGCGGGTCTTGGAACTGAGGGCGGTCATGGCCAGGCGGAGGACCGGGTTCGCGCCGAGTTCGCGGGCGAAGGCGGGATCGGGCGGGCCCGCGACGCTGATGGCCGTGCCGCCGGGCTTGAGTACGCGCAGGGATTGGGCGAGGTTCTCGCCGCCGAGGCTGTCGAGGACGACGTCGTAGCCGTTGAGTACCTCTTCGAAGTCCTGGGTGCGGTAGTCGATGACGACGTCCGCGCCGAGGTCCCTGGCCAGGTCGACCTTGGCGGTGCTCACGGTGGTGGCGACGTGTGCGCCGAGCGCCTTCGCCAGCTGGACGGCGATGGAGCCGAGGCCGCCGGCGCCCGCGTGGACGAGGACCTTCTGGCCCGGTTGCACGCGGGCGCGCTCGACCAGTGCCTGCCATGCGGTGAGGGCGACCAGGGGCAGGGAGGCGGCCTCGGTCATGGTGAGGGTGGCCGGTATGGGCGCCAGATCCTCCTGGTGGACGGCGATGAGTTCGGCGAAGGTGCCGATGCGGTCCTTGTCGGGCCGGGCGTAGACCTCGTCGCCCACCGCGAAGCGGGTGACGGACGGGCCGACGCGGACGACCGTCCCGGCGAGGTCGTTGCCCAGGATGAGCGGGAGGCGGTAGGGCAGGAACGTCTTGAAGTCTCCGTTGCGGATCCTGAGGTCCAGCGGGTTGACGCCCGCCGCGTGGATCTTGACCAGGACGTCGTCGGCGCCCACCTGGGGGTCGGGCGCTTCGGCGGCGCGCATCCCGGCCTGGTCGCCGTACTTCTCGACCATGAAAGCCTTCATCCTCGTCTCCGTTCCGTGTCCCGTCCGTGGAAGGTCGGGGTCACCGCTCGCCCGGGCTTGTCCCAGCGAACTAGTTTGTGTTGTCTTTCTGGGTGCGGCGCGGGCGCACCGCGTCCTCGGCCGCGTTCACCTGTCAGGCCACCGGCACGACCGGGGCGGTGACGTGGTCGGCGTCGCCTCCCTGGAGGCGGTCCAGGGAGGCGGCGATCCCCTCGTGGGGCACGCCGAGCGGCACCGCGCTGACCTCGGCCAGACGGGTGTAGTGCTCGTCGGTCAGCTGGACGTCGAGGGCGCCGAGGTAGCTGTCGAGCTGGGAGAGACTGCGCGGGCCGATGATCGGGACGAGCGTGGCCACGGAGCGTGCGGCGCGCTCGCGCACCCACGCCACCGCGACCTGGGCGGGTGTCACGCCGGTCTCCTCGGCGACGGCCAGGACGGTGTCGACGACGGCGGTCTTCTGGCCGGTGCTCTCGGTGTGGACGACCGTGCCCAGGTCGCTCAGGCGTCCCTCGGCGGAGCTGCGGTACTTGCCGGTGAGCAGTCCGCCGCCGAGCGGGGACCACAGGGCCGCGCCGAGCCCGAGGCTCTCGGCCATGGGCAGGAGCTCACGGTCGGCGGTGCGCTCGACGAGGCTGTACTCGTGCTGGATGCCCACGATCGGGGCCCAGTTCTTCAGGTCCGCGAGGGTGACCGCGCGCGAGACGCGCCAGGCGGGGAAGTTGGACAGCGCGGCGTGGTGGATCTTGCCGGCGCTCACCAGGTCGTCAAGTCCGCGCAGGAGTTCCTCCATCGGAGTGAGCTCGTCGGGGAAGTGCACCCACAGCAGGTCGATGTAGTCGGTGCCCAGGCGCTTCAGGCTGGCCTCGACCGAGGCGACCAGGTTCTTGCGGCTGTTGCCGGTCTTGGAGATGTCCGGCTGCGGGGCGGCGCCGAGGGCGAACTTCGTGGCCAGGACGAAGTGGTCGCGGTCGGCGGAGATCAGCTTTCCGGTCAGTTCCTCCGACTCGCCGAACTGGTAGCCGTCCGCGCTGTCGAGAAAGGTGCCGCCGGCCTCGGCGAACCGGTCGAAGATCCGCCGGGCCTCGTCGGGCTCGGCGCCCGCGCCCCAGCCGGTGCCGAAGTTCGCGGTGCCGAGCGCGTACTCGGAGACGCGCAGTCCGGTCCGGTGGCCGAAGGTCGTGTAGCGCATGAGATGTCCTTGTCTGAGGGGTGTGGAGATGGTCGCGCCGGGGGGAGCGGCGTCAGCCTGCGTTCGGCTGGGGTGCCGCGGACAAGCTCTGCTTGACGTACCGGCTGGCCTCGTCCGCGAGGATCTCGGGCAGGCCGGTCTCGATGCCGTGAAGGGCCTGGGCCGCGACGTCGGCGGCGGCGACCTTCTGATCGGCGGGCACGCCGGCGGCCATGTCGGTGTCCATGTAGCCGACGTGCAGAGCCGAGACGGCGATCCCGCGCGGTGCCAATTCCTCACGGGTCGCGTCACTCAGCGCCCAGGCGGCGGCCTTGGACGCGGCGTAGGAGCCGAGGGCGGCCGGGTGGAACCAGGACAGGACGGACAGGACGTTGAGCACGGCGCCGCCGCCGTTGCCCTCGATCACGGGGGCGAAGGCGCGGGTCGCGGCGAGCGGGCCGAAGAAGTTGGTCTCCATCTCCCGGCGCACCTCGGCCAGGTCGCCTCCGATGAGTGCCGCGCCGGTGGAGACGCCCGCGTTGTTGATCAACAGTGTCGCGTCGGACGCCATCCGGGCGGCCTCCTGCACCGAGGCCTCGTCCGTGACGTCCAGCCGCAGCGGGACGACACCCGGCACGTCGACCGTCTCGGGGCGCCGGGCCGCCGCGTACACCTTCGCGCCACGCTCCACGAGCTGGGCGGCCAGATGCCGTCCGAGCCCCCGGTTGGCGCCGGTGACCACCGCGACCGCGTCCTTCAGTTCCATGCCCACTCCAGCGCTACGGCCGTCGGCGAGCTGCCGGCGGCCCCGAATTAGATTACAGCCACAATCTAAACACTGGTCTAGGATAGATGCCAGTCGACATCCAAGCAGGAGGTGGCCGATGGGGCGCGTATCGCAGGCACAGGCCGAGGAGAACCGCCGACGGGTCGTGGAAACCGCGTCTCGCCTGTTCCGGGAACAGGGGACTCACGCCAGCGTCGCCGACATCATGAAGGCGGCCGGACTGACCCACGGCGGCTTCTACAAGCAGTTCGCCTCCAAAGAGGCGCTCATCGACGAAGCCACCGCCCACGCCTTCGACGAACTCACCCGGCACCACAAGGACGGACTCGAGCAGCACGGCGGGCAGCGAGGCGCCGCCCAGCGGGCACTGATCGACGCCTACCTCTCCCCTGGACACCGCGACAGCCCGGCTGACGGGTGTCCCGTCGCCGCACTCGTCACCGACATGGCGCGTGAGGACGAAGTCCAGGAAGCCCGCCGGATCTATACCGAAGGCGTGGGCGACTTCGCCGAGTGGCTCACCACTGAGGACCAGGACGGCATCACCCGGCTGTGCACCATGCTTGGTGCGCTCGTCCTGGCCCGGGCCACCAACGGTTCCCCGCTCTCCGAGGAGATCCTCACCACCGCGCGCGCGGCACTGACGGCATCCGGCTGATCCGTGCCGCGCTGCCGGGCAGCCCGCCTGGACATTTGCCGACAGGGCAACCGGCCTCTCCCAGTGCGACCCGCACGACCGGATGGCGTGGCGATGCACCCCACCGGATCCAGCCCTCTGGGGCGACGTCGGGGATACCGGCTTTCAGGTTGCCGACCTGGCCGAGCCGCCCGCCGATCGGGCGGTTCCCGTCTCGGGCGGGGTTCGGGGGCCGGGCACTGGACGCCGCGGCGAGGGCGAGGTGTGAGTTCATGTCCAGCTCGAACCGGCCGTAGGGGTTCACGTGGGTCCAGAACAGCGGGGACAGGGCCCGCCGGTCGGCGTCGGTGAGCTGCTTCTGCCACTTCTCCTCACTCAGGACGTCCTGGAGGAGCAGGGTGTTGACGTGCACCAACGCGGACTGGAGCAGGTGCAGGGCGAGCATGGCGACTTCCTGGGACTCCTTGTCGGAGCCGGTCAGGTCGCCGTCCTTGCCGTAGAACAGGTCGTGGTTGGCGGAGTTCCGATTCTCCACGACCTGGAGCCCGTCGTTGATCTCGCGGCGCAGGTCGGCGTCGGCGAGGTAGTCGCAGATGAACGCCGTACGTACCGCCCGCCCGAGTTCCTCGATCGCCCTGTACGTCGGGTGCTTCGGCCCGCCGCGGGTGAAGCGCCGCCGGACCTGCTCGGCCTCCGAGGTGCCCAGGCGCAGAGCGGTGGTGTACTTCACGATCTGGTCGTACTGCTGGCGGATCAGGTCCCAGTCGATCGTCTTGGTCGACAGCACCGGCGCCAGGTTCGGCCACTTCTCGTCCTCCCCGGCCGCCGGCCGGTACAGGCGTGCCGAGCCGACGTTCTTCAGCCTGGGCAGCAGGTTGAAGCCGAGCATGTGGGCGAAGGCGAACCCGACGATGGAGGCGCCGTGCGTGTCGGTGTACTGCCGGTCGATCTCCACGTCCGTGCAGTGCCGCAGCACGCCCTCGATCATCGCCGCGACCTCGGAGGCAGAGCAGGACTTGAGCTGGCTGTAGACGCACAGCGACTTCTTCTCGACGTGCCAGTAGATCATCACCCGGGTCCGGAAGCGCGCGGGTTCGCGGATTCCTGGACGTGAACGGGGCGGAACCCGCGTGTAGTTGCAGCCTAACCGTCGCGAGTGTGGCGGGTTCCCGCATTCGCATACGCATGTGCCCGCCCCTGGGTAGCGTTGTTGCCCTCGTGCAGCTGAGTGTCGTAGTCCCTCTGGTGGTAACGGTGTTCGTGGCGGCTACCGGCTACGCGGCCACCTACCTGACGAATCTGCGTCTGGCGCGCCGCAAGGATCATCTGGATCGGGTCAACCGCCAGCTCAGCGAGCTCTACGGTCCGCTCTATGCACAGGCGGAGGCCGTGGACCGGGCCTGGCGCAAGTTCGCCGACGGGGGCGGGAACCCGTGGACTGCGTTGGCCCCCGTCACCACGGAGCACGCCGCCACCTGGCGCTTGTGGATGTCAACGGTCTTCATGCCACTCAACCGGCGCATGGTCGAGACGGTCGTCTCCCATGCCGACCTGTTGCGCGAGGACACCATCCCAGAGCCCCTGAAGGAGCTGTGCGCGCATGTGGCCTGCTATGAGCCCATCGTCGCCCGCTGGCAGGAAGACGGGTACGACTCCGTCCAGGTCGACGATCATGTGTCGATCGCTGGCAATTTCCCGCGTAGAGAGTTGGACGACTGCCTATCCCCGCGCCCACACGAGATCAGGCAGTGAGGAAATGCTTGTCATGCGTCTGCTCCGCTCCGTAGGCCGCGCGTCTATGGGCTCGATACCGGACACACTGTCTGGTATCTCGACGAGGGTGTCCGGTCCTGGGTAGGAGCGAGGGAGCCGGGTGGTTCCGGTGCAGTTCAGGGGGTGAGGTCGAGGGCTCCGGGGGCGTCGGACGGGGCGAGTCCGGTGGCCCAGACGCGGCCGTAGACCGACAGGTCGCGCAGGTGGGCGGTGATTTCGGCGGCGCTGTAGCCGGTGTCGTTCTCGACCCACCAGGTGAGCAGGCCGATGAGTTCGCCGGTCCAGGCGCGGGCGACGACGTCGAGGGGGATCCGCGGTGTCACCCCGAGCTGCTCGGTCCGTGTGCGGAAGGCGGCCTCGGCGTGGGCGCAGATGAGGTCCGTGAACTCCCGCAGGGCCCGGCCGTCGCCCTCGCCCCGCAGGACGACCCGGTAGACGGGTTTCTCCTGCTCGGCGTGTTCGAAGATGTACTTCACCGGCAGTCCGGTGAACCCCTCCGCGTGTGCCTGCCGGACCGCCGGCAGGAGGCGGTCCCGGTCCTCGGCGAGGTCGCGGACGATGCCTACCAGCAGGTCTTCCTTGTCGCGGTAGTGCGCGTAGAAGGTGGCCCGGCCGACGTCGGCGCGCTCGGTGATCTCCTCGACGGTGATCGCGTGGAACCCCCTCTCCAGGACCAGTTCGACCAGGGCCTGGCGCAGTGCGGCCCGCGTCCTGCGGACGCGGCGGTCTCCCGCGGGCTTCATGTCCAATTCGTTTCCTTCTCGTCCGAACCGTTGACCTGACCCTAACGCTGCCTTTACGTTGCCGCACACCAAGCTTGCTATCGGACATACTGTTCGGAAACTCTGGAGATGCGATGAACTTCGGGCGGTACGTACGCCGGACTGCCGGCCACCAACCCGATGCCGAGGCGGTGGTCTGCGGACCCGTGCGGCTGACGTACGCGGAACTCGACGACCACAGCAACCGGCTCGCGACGGCCCTGGTTGCCCTCGGCCTGAACCGGGGAGACCGGGTGGCGACCCTCGCCGGCAACCGCGCGGAACTGGTCGTCACGGAGGTGGCCCTCTACAAGGCCGGCCTGGCCCGGGCGCCGATCAACGCCAGGCTCGGCACCGCCGAGGTGGCCCACTTGCTCGCGGAGTCGGACGCACGGGTGCTGCTGACGGACGCCGCCCATCTGGACATCGCCCGCGCCGCGGTGCCCGGTACGGGGGTGAAGACCGTCATCGGCTACGACGGCCCGAGCGATCTGGGTCCGGGCTACGCCGAGACCCTCGCGGGCACCGAGCCGGAACCCGTCGAGACGGAGTGCGACGAGGGCGACATCGCCGTGCTGCACTTCACCTCGGGCTCCACCGGCACACTCAAGGCGGCGGTCCAGACCTACGGCAACCGGCTCGCCCTGATGCGCAAGTCGGTGATGAGCGCCGGCACCCGGGTGGGCCCCGGTGACCGGCAGATCCTGGCCGGACCCGTCACCCACGCCTCCGGCATGCCGCTGATGGGGATCTTCTTCGCCGGAGGCTGTGCGATCGTGCTGCCCCGCTGGGACGCCGAGGAGTTCCTCGCCACCGTCCAGCGCGAGCGCGCCACCCACGCCTTCGTCGTCCCCACCATGGTCAACACCGTCCTCGCGCTGCCGAACGCCCGCGACTACGACCTCTCCACCCTGCGCCAGCTGATCTACGGCGCCGCGCCCATGTCACCGGCCCGGATCAGGGCCGCCTGGGACCTCTTCGGACCCGTCCTCTCCCAGGGCTACGGGTGCGGTGAGACGACCTCCGGCGTGCTCTTCCTCTCCACAGAGGACCACCGGCGGGCGATCGAGGGCGAGGACGAGGAGCTGCTGCTGTCCTGCGGCCGTCCGCTCGCCGAGGCCGAAGTCGCCATCGTCGACGACAGCGGACAGCCCGTCGCCGACGGAGAGATCGGAGAGATCGCCGTCCGCGGCCCCGATGTCGTCCCCGGCTACCACAACGAGCCGAACCTCACGGCGGAGACCTTCCGGGACGGCTGGTTCCTCACCGGCGACCTCGCCCGCCGTCGTCCCGACGGCTACGTCTTCATCGTCGACCGCAAGAAGGACATGATCGTCTCCGGCGGGTTCAACATCTACGCCGTCGAGGTCGAGTCCGTCCTGCACCAGCACCCCGACGTCTACGAGGCCGCCGTCGTCGGCGTCCCGGACGAGCAGTGGGGAGAGGCCGTCAAGGCGGTCGTCGTGGCACGCGACGGCACCACCCTCACAGAGACCGGCCTCATCGACTTCTGCGCCGAGCACCTGGCCCGCATGAAGAAGCCCCGCTCGGTCGACTTCGTCGCTGCCCTGCCCCACAACCCCAACGGCAAGATCGACCGCCGCGCCATCCGCGACCGCTACTGGACGGGCGCCGAGCGCCGCGTCAACTGAACAGGACCCCTGGCATGCCCTTCACCCTCGAACCCTCCTACGACGACAACCCGCGCCTCCAGGACCTCGTCGTCCGCCTGCGCGCCTACCTTGCCGACGAGCTCATCCCGTACGAGCGCGAGCACGGCATCACCGCGGAGACCAAGCTCGACCGCACCACCCTCGAACACGTCTGGAAGCGCAGCGCCGAACTCGGCTTCTACGGCATCAGCCTGCCCCCGAGCTCGGCGGCCAGGGCCTGAGCTTCTACGAACTGTGCGCCCTCAAAGAAGAGCTGACCGCCTCCGGCGCCGCTCTCTCCCACTCGGTGCTCGGCGACATGGGCGGTCCGCTGCGCGTCGGCGCGATCGTGAAGTACGCCACCGAGGAGCAGCGGGAGCGCTACCTGATGCCCGTCGTCCGGGGTGAGCGGGCGTGCTGCTTCTCCATCACGGAGGAGGACGCCGGCTCCGACGTGCGCCGCATGACGACCACCGCCACCCCCGACGGGGACACCTACGTCCTCAACGGCAAGAAGGTGTTCTCCTCCGCGGCCCCCTTTGCGGACTTCGCGATCGTCGTCGCCCGCATGGCCGGCACCGAGGAGGCGTACAGCGCCTTCCTCGTCGACCTGGACACCCCGGGCTGCACGGTCCTCGACGGCGAAGTCCCCATGTCCGGCCAGCAGATGGAGGGCGACCTCGTCTTCGAGGACTGCCGGATCCCCGCCGCGAACCTCCTCGGCGAGATCGGACAGGGCCTGCGCATCGGCATCGGCCGCATCACCCTCAACCGCCTGCTGCACTGCCCGTCCCTCATCGGCGCCGCCCGCCGCGCCTGGGACCTGTCGGTGCAGTACGCCATGAACCGCGTCGTCTTCGGCCAGCCGCTCCTCGCCCACCAGGCCATCCACCACAAGATCGCCGAGATGGCCACCGAGATCTACGCCGCCCGCGCGATGGTGATGACCACCGCCGCCAAGGCCGACCGGGGAGACAACGTCTCCGTCGAGGCCAACATGTGCAAGCTCTTCACCTCCGAGGCGTCCTTCCGCGTCGCCGACCAGGCGGTCCAGATCCACGGCAAGGCCGGGCTGACCCGCGGCCACGAGGTCGAGCAGATCTTCCGCAGCCTGCGGATGTTCCGGATCGTCACCGGAACCACCGAGATCCACAAGAACGCCATCGCCAAGGGCCTGATCTGACCGACCCCTTGGTGCCCAGGGCGGTGCCGCGGGCCCTGCTTCGACCAGCGGGGCCCGCGGCCACGGGGGACGACCGCCCGCCCGTACGACCCCCTGCTCCACCCGCATCCGCAGGAGTCGCCCCATGACACCCCGTACCGCCGCCGCGCAGCCCCGGCACATCGCCGCCCCGGCGCCCGACCGTCGCAGAGCCTGGCTGATCATGGCGATGATCGTGGCCTTCATGGTCATCAACTTCGCCGACAAGTCGGTCCTCGGCCTCGCCGCCGTTCCGATCATGGAGGAACTCGACCTCAGCAACAGCACCTACGGCCTGATCTCCAGCTCCTTCTCCTTCCTGTTCAGCGTCTCCGGACTCCTCGTCGGCTTTCTTTCCACCCGGATCTCCAGCCGGGTCCTGCTGTTCGTCATGACCGTGGTGTGGGCCGTGGCCCAGCTCCCGGTCCTCGTGATGGCCACGGTCCCGACCCTGATGGCCGGCCGCATTCTGCTCGGCGCCGCCGAGGGACCGGCGGCTTCCATGTCCATGCACGCCCTGTACAAGTGGTTCCCGCCGGAGCGCCGCGCCCTGCCCTCGGCCCTCCAGATCGGCGGCGCGGCCCTGGGTACGCTGATCGCGGCACCCCTGGTCACCTGGTTGATCGACGGCTACGGCTGGCGCTCGGCGTACGCCGTCCTCGCGGTCGTCAGCGCCTGCTGGGCGCTGCTGTGGTGGCGCGTGGGCCACGACGGCCCGTACGACCACAAGCACACGGCCACCGGAGCCGGCGGGCTCCGGCTGCCGTACCGCAAGATCCTGCTGACCGGCACCGTGCTCGGCAGCATCGCCAGCGCCTTCGGAGCGGCGTGGGCGCTGTCCCTCAGCCACGCCTGGCTGCCCGCCTACCTCAGGACGCAGCTCGACATGTCGGCGGCGGCCTCCGCGACCGCCATCAGCGTCATATCCGGCTTCGGTCTCGTGCTGCTCCTTGCGGTCTCCCCGTTCGTCGACGCGCTGAAGTCCCGTGGAGTGAGCATCCGTTGGTCCAGCGGGGCGGCGCAGAGCATCGCCGTGTGTATGGCGGGGTGCGCGATGGCGGCGTTCCCGTTCGTCGACGCGTCCGGTCCGCGGCTCGTGCTGATCGCGCTGGCCTTCGGCGGCACCGCGATCGCCATCCCCCTCCACTACATGACGACCGCGGAGGTCGTCCCCCCTGCCCAGCGCGGCGCCGTCTTCGGCATCGTCGCCGGCATCGGCACCCTGCCGGGCCTCGTGGCACCGTTCCTGACCGGCCACCTCATCGACACGGCCGACACCCAGGCCGCCGGCTACACCACCGCCTTCCTCGTCGCCGGCTCCGTGATGCTCACGGCCGGCACCTGCGCCCTTGCGGCCATCCGCCCCGAGCGGGACATACAACGCCTAGGGCTCGACACCCGCCCCCGGGTCTGCCGCACGATCGGGTGACATCTGAACTGGCTTGCCCTGTGGGGCAGGTGGGAAGGATGTCGCTGTGCCCAAGCCTTACCCGGAAGAGTTCCGCCAGGACGTCGTGCGGGTCGCGAGGAACCGCGGTCCGGGTGTGACGGTCGAGCAGGTGGCCACCGACTTCGGGGTCTATCCGATGGCGCTGTGGAAGTGGATGCGCCGGGCGGACATCGACGACGGCTCCACGCCGGGAACGTCCAGCCAGGAGAGCGCGGAACTGCGGGAAGCACGTCGGCGGATCAAGCTGCTGGAGCAGGAGAACGAGGTCCTGCGCCGGGCATCGGCCTATCTGTCGCAGGCGCATCTGCCGGGAAAAGGATCTACCCGCTCGTGAAGGAGCTGGCCGGGGACGGGGTGCCCGTCACGGTGACGTGCCGGGTGCTGGGGCTCGCCAGACAGCCCTACTACCGCTGGCTCGACAAGCCGGTGCCCGACGCCGTTCTCGAGGAGGCGTATCGCGCGAACGCGTTGTTCGACGCCCACCGTGAGGACCCGGAATTCGGCTACCGCTTCCTGGCCGATGAGGCCCGCAGCATCGGGGCCACCATGGCGGACCGGACCGCGTGGCGGATCTGCCGCGACAACCGCTGGTGGAGCGTGTGCGGCAAAAAGCGCGGCCGGGGCAAGAAGGCTGGCCCGCCGGTGCACGACGATCTCGTCCGTCGTGACTTCACCGCGACTGGCCCGAACCGCCTCTGGCTCGCCGACATCACCGAACATGCCGCCGGCGACGGCAAGCTGTATCTCTGCGCGGGTGGATTCAACTGGTCGTCGCAACACCCTGATCTCGGAAGTTCGTCCGGGCGCTGGACCGCCACCGGATGGCCGGTTCGATAGGGAGGGTCGGGGCGGCCGGCGACAACGCGGCCATGGAGTCCTTCTCAGCCTGCTGCAGAAGAACGTCCTCGACCGCCGGACCTGGGCCACCCGTGAAGAACTGCGGATCGCGATGGTGACCTGGATCGAGCGGACCTACCACCGGCGCCGCAGACAAGCCTCTCTCGGTCGGCTGACCCCCATCGAATTCGAGACCGTCATGACCACACCGGCCCTCCAGGCCGCGTGACTCAACCTGTCACCCGATCGTGCGGCAGACCCGACGGTGGGAGCGCGGGTGTTTGTGTCGGGCCGTTGGCTTGGTGTCAGCCGCCGCAGTCCGTGCCGGCGGACGGGCCGAGGCCGCCGCAGCGTCCGGTGGTCCGACACCGCAGGACGGCATCTCAAGATCCCGCCCCCGCCCGTCCGGGCCTGGTGAGACCGGACGGGCGGGGCCTTACTTGGCGTGCCTCAGAACGTGTCCCGCTAGGGAGCCCTATTGGTCCTGTCCGTGAAGTCGCCGTGCGGGTCAAGCCAGAAGCTGCCGTGACCGTTGTCGTGGTCACCCTCGCCACCGTAGTACTTCTCGCCCTTGTCGGTGATGAGTCGCTCGCCCCCAGTACCTCGCACGGCTCCCGGCTCATCGCCCTCCCCAGGCAGACCGGCGCGAGCGCCTGGCAGTCCATCGCACTGCCATCAGCGCCGCCGGGCTCGAAGACGTGCAGCGTGATCCGCGGCCCGCGCCAAGCCGGGCCTGCCCGGCCCCTTTGGTATCTGGACCGAGCAGGACCATGGTGGGGCTCGCCCCGGGCAGCCAATGGGCATCTGGGGGTCGAAGTTCGCGTTCGGCATGGTCCGAGCGGGCCGGGGCCCAGGCGCCTCTGCGGTGGGACTCGTCGTCATGGGGCCTTCCTGAACAGTGGAACGTGGTGCCGAACCACTCCGTGGACGGCCGGACGCGCGCGCGGCGCGGCTTGTGCTGCTTGTGACGTCCCATGCCCTGCCTCGCAGACGTGACCTCGTACACCGGCCGGTCGGTCCGCTCCATCCCCAACCGGCCCCCGGCACCCCAGATACGCCGCCCAAGTCCCGCCTGTTGCCGCGTCTCACCGGGTGGTCTGGGCGGTGCGATCGTGGAGGGTGGCGTGCAGTGGCGCGGCCGGCTGGAGCTGTAGACCGGCTTTGGGAGTGACCGTCTCAGGGTGGACGTCGAGGTGGAAGCGCTGGGCGAGCGTGGCGAGGACGAGCGTCATCTCGACGAGGGCGAAGCGCGCGCCGAGGCAAGTGCGAGGGCCGCCGCCGAACGGGAACCAGGCGTGCTCGGGCACGTTTTCCGGTCGCTCCACATCCCAGCGCTCTGGGCGGAAGACGTCCGGATTGGGAAACCAGCGCGGGTCCCGTTGCGTGGACCATGGGCTGCACCAGATGGTCGTACCGGCTGGAACCGGCGTCCCTCCGAGGGTGACTTTGTCCCGAGCCGTCCGAGGAGGAAGAATCCAGGCGGGCGGGTAGAGCCGCAGGGTTTCCTTGACGATCTGTCTGGTCCAGCTCAATCGGTCGTAGTCGTCGTAGGAGGGGGCGCGCCCCGCGAGGACGCGGTCGAGTTCTGCGGTGAGCCTGGCCCGTGTGTTCGGGGAGGCTGACAGGAGATACCAGCACCACGTCAGCGCGGTGGAGGTGGTCTCGTGACCGGCGGCCCAGAGCGTCACCGCCTCGTCGCGTACCTGTCGTACGGTGAGTCGACCGCCCTCTTCGTCCCGGGCCGCGAGCAGCCTGCTCAACAGGTCCTCCCCGTCTTCAGCCTCGCGTTCTGCTTCCTGGCGGGCGCGGATGAGCCGATCGATCTCGGAATCGACCGTCGCAACCGCGGCGAGCACGCGCCGCCGTGCCGGGGTCCGCACCCAGGACGGAGTGAGAAGCCCAACGCCGAGCTCGACGCCGAACTCCCGCCCTACTACCGCCATCGCGTCGCCGAGTCTGCTGTCTCGGTCCGCGAGATCATTTCCGAAGAGCGAGCGGACCACGATCCGCTGGGTCAGCAGGCTCATCTCCCGCTGCACGTCGATCCGCTGCCGGTCCTGCCAGCTCTCGGCCAGGGTGACAGCGCAGTGAACCATCGTGGCGGCGTGTCCGCGCACCTACTGAGGTTGAACTCGTGGTGTCGTGTCGTTGCTCAGGTGGGTCTGATGCTCAGGCCGGTCTCGGCGAGGCAGCCGTCGATGAGCTCGCTGCGGTACTGGATGTGCCGTAAGCCGCGTCGGATGCGCTGGACGAGGTGTTCGGGGGTGCTGAAGGCGACGTTGGAGAGCCAGCCGCGCCGCAGAAGGGACCAGATCCCTTCGACAGGGTTGAGATCGGGCGCGTAGGGCGGCAGGTAGTAGATGGTCAGCCAGTCCCGGGCTTCGGCGAACTCCCGCAGTCCGGCGGCCTTGTGGACGTTGAGGTTGTCCCAGACGAGCACGATCGGGCCGCCGAGCTGCTGGTGGGCTGCGATGAGCAGGTCGCGGTAGTCGCGCCAGGAGAAGCTCTTGCGTCCGTCGCGTCGGCCGTCGTCCCGGCGCGGCCGGTAGATCAGCCGGGACCGGTGTCCGGGTTTGTAGCAGGTCAGCGCCGCGATGGATATCCGTCTGCGGGATCGGCCCCGCACCCGCACCACCGGAGTCCGGCCGCGCTGCGACCAGGTCCTGGCCTGCGGCGGCGTCATGGAGAAACCGGCCTCGTCCTCGAAGACGAGCCAGGCTCCACGGGCCGCCGCGAGTCTTCCGCGCAGGGCCACACCTCCTTGACCCACCCGGCCACCGCCTCGTCGTCCCGCTCAATCGCCCGGCGGGCCGGCACCTGGCAGGACCAGCCGTTGCGCACCAGCAGCTTGCGCACGCCCTGGACGGTGTAGGTCAGGTGGAAGCGCCTGCCGATCACCGTCTTCACACGGCTCAGAGTCCAGCGTTGATCCTCCCAGCCGTGCGCGGCCGGCCCCTTGGCCAGCTCCGCCTCCAACTGGGCGAACTGCTTCTCACTCAGCCTCGGCAGTGAAGCCGGCCCCTGTGACCGCAGAGCCCGCGGACCGCCCTCGTCCCACAGCTGTCGCCATCGCTGCACCGAGCGGACGCTGACCCTCAGGTCCTTGGCGATCACCGAGCTCGCCTCGCCCTGCGCGAACCTCTCGGCCGCCTTGAGCCGTAACTCCTCGCGAAACTGCTGCCGTTCGGCCGTCAGCCCGCCCCCTTGTGGATACCGCATGCCCCGGTGATACCGCACGGGCGACAAGTAGTCAGCCCCTACGACACCACGAGTTCAACCTCAGTAACGAGGACGGACGGTCGGCTGAACAAGGCTCCGCTTGCGACGCCAGTCGGCACCCTGGCTACGGACGACGCTGTCCCCTACGAGTTGCTTGAACACCCAGCTGACGTCGATCGGCCGGTAGCGTGTCTCGTCGCTGGCGAGCAGTTCGGCGATGTGCTCGGGATGGGAGAGCAGAATCATCCGCATGGATCCGAGAGACCAGGTCACCACGTCCCCGAAGTCGTCGCGTAGACGGACGAGAAAGGCCAATGGATCCCGTCCGAACATGGGCAGACTGCCGAGGAGCGGAAGCCCACGCGGACCGGTGACGGGAACGAAAGGAACGGCAGGCACACCCAGCCAACGAATCGCGGATCGAACGGTTGCGAAGGACGCTGTGGGCTCTCGCGTTGATCAGTGAGCGTTTTCAGCGTGGCCACTGATCGGGTGACGCCGATGAGGTCGAGGTGAGGGCCACAACGCACAAGGCCCCCGTGCCGTTGGGGGAGGTGTTCGAAGTCCCAACCCATCGGCACAGGAGCCCTGTTGGTTCCCTATCCTGCCGCACTCGACCTCCCGCATGCCCTCGTCGAGTGGGTCACGATGCTCATCGTCACCCGCGAGGGTGACCGGCGCTGCAAACTCCCGCCGCACCAGCGGGCGCTCGTCGCTCTGGTGTACCTGCGCCACCACGACACCCTTACCCGGCTCGCGTCCGGCTTCGGGATATCGGTCGGCACCGCCCACGCGTATGTCGCCGCCGTGACCGCCCTGCTCGCAGAACGGGCCCCGGGCCTGCTCAGAACGCTGCGCGAGCATGATCCGGAGTTCATCCTGCTGGACGGGACCCTTGTCGAGTGCGACCGCGTCGGCGACAGCCGGGCCGACTACTCGGCCAAGCACCGCCGGCACGGCGTGAACGTCCAGGTCGTCACCGACCCCGCCGGCGAGGTGCTGTGGATCTCGCCCGCGCTGCCGGGCCGCACCCACGACCTGACCGCCGCCCGCACCCACCGCATCATCCGGATCTGCGAACGTCAGGGCCTCCCGATCATCGCCGACCGCGCCTATCAGGGCGCCGGCCCCTGGGTCACCACAGGACTCAAACGGCCACCAGGCGGTGAACTCACACTCACCCAGCGCACCGTCAACCGGGCCCTGGCCGCGGCGCGAGCACCAGTCGAACGCGGCATGGCACGGCTGAAGTCCTGGCAGATCTTCCGCAGATCCCGCATCAGCCCCAACCGCATGACCGTCATCACCAAAGCCGTCCTCACCCTGGAGAGGCAACGCTGAAAACGCTCAGTGAGCGAGCCGAGGCATTCGAAACTGCGAGCCGACGACTGCATGAGCAGACCCACGGCCTCGACCAGAACAGCGAGCAGTCATCTCTGACTCAGATCACTAGACCGCGAGATCACCGATGTTCCCGAGGCCGGAGGCGTACCCCGACGCCATCGAGGGGCGAACCCACAGCAGACTCAGCGAGAAGGGGGAAAATCCCCACCGGTTCCCAGCCAAGCTCCTCCGAGAATCGGTAAACTCGTCGGTTTCAGGTGGTCGGCCAGAGCATGGTGAAAGCAGCCATCTGCGACGGCGACACAGTCGTCGTCCGCCGCCAACAGACGGCCCTGCCCGGCAACATCGTCGCCGCCCTTCTCGACGGTGAAGCCACGGTGAAGCGATTCCAACGCGACGCTGCCGGCCACGCCTGGCTCGTCCCGCACAGCACCGAGTTCGAACCCCTGCGCGCCGACGAGGCGGACATCCTCGGCAAGGTAGTTACCGTTCTCCGCGCCCTCAGGTGACTTGATGCTGTCGACGGAGCTGGCCGCTTGCCTGCGCCTGCGCCGACGCTGAGAAGGCCAGGGCGGTACAGAGTGTGTGGGCGAGCTGATCAGGCAGTCTCAGTCTGCCTTGACCCAGAAGCTGTCGAGGTGCAATATACGGAGCTTGCTATAGGCGTCGGCCAGGAAAAACCCCCCTTTTGAGTTTTCTGTACCGTTGATGTACTTCACGGAAAAGGCTTTCCCGCTGCCTCCGCCGTTGATGGTGGAGTTGAACGGGTACTCGTCGCACTGCTCATCCGGTTGATGCGGAGGCAGGGCGGCGCATTCTCGGTTCTTCGCGTTGGTGTTGTCGCGCTCAACTTGTGCGGACTCGTCGTCGCCCCACTTCGCGTAGTTGCGCATGAGAGGGAAAGCGGCATCAGGGCGGGCTACCAGGTCGTAGTAGTTACCGTCCCCTTGCGGATTCTGTTGATAGAATTCCTTGATGTGCTGTGACACGCCATTGTATGACGTGCCTGTCGTGCGCTGCGCGATGACCATTGCCACGAGCGGGAAACTTGACCCCTGTTTGGTGGAGAGATAGGACGCAGAGTCCGTCCGTGCGACGTTATAGAAGAGCCACCCCCAGGTCGCGAGCGGCCCGTCAGGGACGATCTGGGCGATGGAGAAGTTCGCCATCTGCCGGTCATCGACAAGCTCATGACCCCCAGTTGGGCATGTAACGGTGTAGATGCCGTACGCTCGCGGGACTTCCCACTCATCGAGGGTAAGCGTGGCCGGGTTTTGGCTGTCGTTGATCGTGCAGGGAATTTCGCCAGAGTCGACCCTCAGATATGAGGACAGGTGCGATTTTCCGGTGTACTTTCCTTTCGGTTTGATGTCGTAGGGCTTCGTCTTAACCTTGAAGCTTCGCGTCCCATTGTTGGTTGTGGCGGTCGATACCGTTGTCCATGTGACAGTGCCAACGATTTTTTCGCCTTCTCCCCACACGGCGGTACCAAAGATTCGATGGCACCAGTTCCACGAGTCCCCGTATTTTCCTCCTGGGTCCGCGGCCCCAGGAGTCGTTTTGCAGGCCTCCAGGTCCGCGTCTCCGTCATCCATTGCCCGCGTGGATGCCTTCACCTCGGGGGCTTCGGGGTCGAATATGACGTGCTCCCCGAGCCTCCGTTGTTCTTCAGCCACCTGTGCGTCCGTAGCGAGGGTCCGGGGCCGGGCGCCCTGCGCCGGAACGATGGTGGCTGCCTTCCTCTGCCAGGCGTATGCCGACGAGCCGATCTCTGGAACCTCAAGGGGCGTGTAACTGGTGTACCTCTGTGTCCAGGCTCCAGGCTGAACCGGTGAAGCTCCAGCGTATGGAGCGAAGATGATCCCCACGATGAACGCCAAGGCAGCCATGCCCCCTGCGACTCTGCTGCGTAAGTGCATCGAGCCTCCCCTTCTCGAATGGCCGATCTCCGGTTGATGGTGAGCGTCCCACCGAAGGGTGGGCAACAGTGCGTTCCAGGCCCATTGGGTCTCGTAACAGGAGGTCAGCCAGCCTCAGGAGCTGCCCGGAATCCTTCCGGTCCCCGTCTTCGTGAGGGAGACACATGACGGTGGCCCTGCTCCGCCGCACATGCGTTAAGCGCCGGGACGCGCTCCCCACCAGGATCCGGAACTCTCCTTCTGAGGCTCCACGCAGCAGACCCCGTGCTGAAACGTGGCGGGAACTGGCCTTCCTGACTACTCGCCGCGCAATCCTTCCCTGTGCCCGAAGTCATGGCAGGTGACGACGTGCGGGCTCCGGGGAGTCCTCGGCGCCGCGCGCTTCCCATTCCACAGGATGCAGTGCGCCCCCCAACTCTCGGTGGGTGGCGATCACTTGAACCACTAGTACTGCAATCACACTTGTGTGTGGTTGAGTTGGTGTATGGCTGAGCTCGGGGTGGGGTTGGTTGGGCAGTGGGACGGGGTGCTGGCGGGTTTACATGCCAGGTTCGCGTCGCGTTTCGTGAGGTCGGAGCCTCGTGCGCGGGCGCTTGCGTATATGCGAGGCCTGATCGCTCCATTGGAGCGGAAGAACGGCTGGACTCTGGCGGAACGGGCTGGTGACCGGCTGCCGATCGGGATGCAGCGGCTGTTGGGCGAGGCGGACTGGGACGCGGACGCAGTCCGTGACGATGTGCGGGACTACGTTGTGGAGACGATCGGTGACAAGGACGGCGTCCTGATCGGGGACGACACTGGCTTCCTGAAGAAGGGTGTGCGCTCGGCCGGCGTCCAGCGGCAGTATTCCGGAACGGCTGGACGTACGGAAAATTGCCAGGTCGGCACCTTTCTGGCCTACGCCTCGCCGAAAGGCCGGGCTCTGATCGACCGGGAGCTGTATGTGCCCGCCTCGTGGACGGACGACCGTGAGCGGTGCCGGGACGCGGGGATTCCGGACGAGGTGTTGTTCGCGACGAAGACGGAGCACTTCAAGGCCATGCTCCTTCGTGCGGTGGAGGCCGGCGTCCCGTTCGCGTGGGTCACCGCGGACGAGGCCTACGGACAGTCGAAATCCCTCAGGTGCTGGATGGAACAGCGGGCCATCAGCCATGTGATGTGCGTGAAGACCAGCGACACCGTCATCACCCGCGGCATGGGTGAACGCCGTGTCGACGACCTCGTCACCGGTCTCGCGCCGCAGGCGTGGAAGCGCCTGTCCGCCGGGAAGGGATCCCATGGCGAGCGCATGTACCAGTGGGCGCGGATCCCGATCCGGATCTGGTGGGAGAACGGCCACGGCCACTGGGTCCTGGCCCGCCGGAGCCTCAAAGACCCCACGGACCTCGCCTACTACGTCTGCTACGGCCCCGTCGCTACCCGGCTGAAAGACCTGGTCAGGGTGGCCGGCGCCCGCTGGGCAGTCGAAGAATGCTTCCAGACCGCGAAGGGCGAGTGCGGCCTGGACCACTACCAAGTCCGTCTCTACCACGCCTGGTACCGGCACATCACCCTGGCCATGGCCGCCCTCGCGGCCCTCACCGCCGTCCGCGCCTGCGAACTCTCAAAAGGGGAAACAGCGGTGGCCTGATACCGCTGTCCGTAGCGGAGATACGCCGCCTCATCGGCCACCTTCTCCACCCCGCCCACCTCACCATCCACCACCATCTGCACTGGTCACACTGGCGAAGACTCAGCCAGACACGTGCCCGCGACAGCCACTACAAACAACGCGGACACACCCCATAACTGTGATTGCGGTACTAGCGGCCTCCGGGACCGCATACTGCGCCCGGGCTACGACCCAGCCAGGCAACAAACCATGAGGTCGCGAGTGCCTCTGGCGGCAGACATGGGAATCAGGGCGCGAGGTGACAGGTCAGAAGTTGCTTTGTAGGCGGAAGGGGCTACGGCCGCGGTCCTGTCCGGCCTTGGCGGTGTGGACGAACGGCAGGTACAGGCGTGTTCCGTTGTGGAAGATGACGCCGAGACCTGGGGTGCTGGGCGGTCTGGCCGGGGCGGTTGCTGTAGCCGTAGGCCCGGGCGATCTCGGTGTTGTCGGTGTGGGTGAGCGCGGCGGTGAGGTAGGCCTCGGCTCGCAGCGGGCTGACCGTGCCCGTTTCGTCGAACAGGGCGGGCAGCGGCACAGGCACGGGGGCGCTCGCGGGTGTGCTGGGCTCGCGCGCCTGGGCTCCTGGTGCCAGGCCTCCGGTGATCTGAAGCCAGAGCCGGCTGCCGGACGAGAAGGTAACGGCGATGCCGTACGCCGGGGCGTCGTCGCCCTGCCAAGGTTCGACGGCGGTGATGTCCGGGCCGCTGGGAGGCAGGGCCTGGACGCAGAACTGGGTGAAGCGGTCCAGCACGAGGCTCTCCTCAGACGTGGGGGTGGCGGTCGGCGCCGCGCGCGGTGGCGGGCGGATTGGCGAGGGTGGCGGGGCGGATGGCGTGGGGGCCGATGTGCGGGCGATGGGGGTGCGCACCGCGATCCACCGCGGCTACGAGCCCGGCGAACGGTTCATGACCCGCTACGACATCAGCCAGCGGTTCGACATCGGCGGCAAGGAGGCCGCGGCCGCCGTACGCCAGCTGATCGCCGAAGGGCTGCTGACGGGGCCGCGCGGGCAGTACGTCAACGCGTTCAGCCCCGAGCACCAGCGCCGGCGCGTGAAGCAGCTGCGCGAGCGCGCCAGCCAGCGGGGGTGCTCGAACCGGCACCCCCGCCGACGACCGCGACGGCCAGCTCGCTGACCACCACCGGCAACCCGCTGCTCGCGTGCGACCGCACGCGGTGGCGTTTGACGTCGACTACCAGGGGCGGCGTACAGACTCTTCGACGTCTTGTGAGTAGCCAGCCAGACCTCTGGCAACCGCTGATTGCGGGTACACCATCCCCTAGTCGGTCCACGATGGGCCGGCGACAGCTGCATCGGGTGCGCGTGCGCGGAGGGGGAGCGGGGGATGGACGCAGTAGTCGGGCAACTAGTCCACGGCCGGTACAAGTTGAGTCGGCATTTAGGGTCTGGCGGGTTCGGCCAGGTGTGGTCTGCCGAGGACATGGTGCTCGGCGTGCAGGTGGCGGTCAAAGAGGTCCGGCTCGGGCACGTGCTGCCGGAGCAACGGGGAGAGCTTCTCGTGCGGGCCGCACGGGAAGCCCGTCATGCCGCCAAGCTGCGCGACCATCCCAACATCGTCACCGTGCACGACGTCGTCGAGGTCAACGGCGCGCCCTGGATCGTCATGCAGTTGGTGGAGGGGCACTCCCTCGCCGACGAGATCAAGGCGAACGGTCCGCTCAGCGAGGCCAGGGCAAGCGCCATCGCACAGGCCCTTCTGCGGGCCCTGCAGTTCGCGCACGCTGCGGGCATTATCCACCGTGATGTGAAGCCCGCGAACGTCATGCTCACACCCCACGGTGACGTCCTGCTCACGGACTTCGGCATCGCGGTGGACCACACTGACACACGGTTGACCGCGACCAACCTCGTCATCGGAACGCCCGGATACACCGCCCCCGAGCGGTGGCAGGGCGCCCCGGCGAGCGGCCCGTCGGATCTGTACTCGCTCGGCGTGACGCTGTACGAGGCTGTCGAGGGCGGGCTGCCGTTCCCCAGGGAGAACCCGTTCGCGGCTCTGGAGGAGACGCCGCGGATCGCACAGCGCGCCGATCGTCTTGCGCCCCTTCTCGCTGCTCTGCTGCAGCGTGAGCCCGCCCGTCGGCCGACACCCGCCGAGGCGCTCGCCCTCCTGTCCGCTGCCCCGGCCGTCCTGAAGGAGCCGCAGCAGCACAAAGCCGACGCGAGACAGGCGCAGACCACACTCACCATCGGGCAGGAGAAAATGATCGCCCAGTGGGTGCAGCGGCGCATCTTGCCAAGCCTCGGAACGGGGCTACTGATAGCTGTGGGGGTCGGGGTCTCGGACAAGGGACCGGCCCTGTTCAAGTTCGATGACCCGTTCGGCAGCCACATCCTGGCCGGTTCCATCGCGTACGTCGTCGCGGCAGGCATCATGCTGCTGAAAGCCGTGTACGAGGGGCGAAGATTTCAGTCCGACATCGTCGTCGTGAGCCCCGACGGATTCTCGGTGACGCGCCACGACTCGGGGAAGAAACAGTCCTTCACCATCGGATGGCGTGCGGTTGACCGCATCGGGCTCGGCAGCTCGACCCACGCGTCGGAACCGCACACGGACGTCCGGGTCTGGTTCAAAAAGGGCAGCGAACCCAGCCCCGCATGGCTGACCAAGCACGACATCAAAAAACAGGACGACGGCAGCTATCGGGTGTACTGCGCCGACCACGTCCCCTTCGTGCCGGCCGAGCGCCTGCACAGCGCGCTGCGCACCTTCGCCGGGCCACTGTACGACGACCCCCACCACACGTCTGATCCGGCATAGCTGAGCTGTGCTGAGATTTGTGGAGTCCCTGATGCCAGGGTTACGGTCCTGGCGAAGGAGATCCACCAGCACCATGGCAGCACCTCGCAAATACCCTGACGAGCTCCGCGAGCGCGCGATCCGCGAGGTCCGCACCACCGGCCGCCCCATCGCCCACGTCGCGAAGGATCTGGGCATCCACAAGGAGGCCCTGCGTGGCTGGGTCCGCCAGGCCGAGGCTGACCGCGGCGAGCGCGACGACCGGCTCACCACCGCCGAGCTGGACGAGCTCAAGCAACTCCGCGGAGAAGTAGCGGAGTTGCGGCGGGCGAATGAGATCCTGAAAGCCGCCTCGGTGTTTTTTGCCCAGGAGATCGACCGTCCCCGGACGAGGCCGAGCAGGTGATCGACCCCCTGCGCGAGAGGGGCCTCGGGGCCGATCCCGTCTGCCGGGTGCTGGAGTTGTCGCTGTCGACGTACTTCGCCCGCAAGAAGCGGCCGAAGCCGGCCCGCGGGCTCCGCGACGAGCAGCTCATGCCGCTGATCGCCCAGGTCCACGACGAGTCCGGGGCGACCTGCGGCGCCCGGCGGATCACCCGCGCGCTCCAGCGCAAGGGCGTCGGGGTCGCCCGGTGCACGGTCGAGCGGCTGATGGCCGAGCTCGGCATCGAGGGCGTCATCCGCGGCCGGCGACGCCGCATGACGATCCCGGACCCGGCCGCGCCGAGGCCACCGGACCTGGTCGACCGCGACTTCACCGCCGAGCGGCCCGACCAGCTGTGGGTCGCGGACATGACCTACGTGCGGACCTGGTCGGGCTGGGTCCACGTCGCGTTCGTCCTGGACGTGTTCTCGCGGATGATCGTCGGATGGCAGGTCGCGAACCACATGCGGCCGAACTCCCGCTGGATGCACTGGAGATGACGCTCTGGCGGCGTCGGATCAAGAAGGACTCCGGACTGGTACACCACAGCGACCGCGGGTCGCAATACGTGTCAGTTCGGTATACCGACCGGCGCGCCGACATCGGCGCTGCCGCCTCGGTCGGCTCCGTCGCGGACTCGTATGACAACGCGATGGCAGAGGCGCTGAACGGGACCTTCAGGGCCGAGCTGATCGAGATGCAGGGTCCCTGGAAAGACGTCGACCAGGCCGAGCGGGCGATCTTCCAGTGGATCACCTGGTACAACGAAGAACGCCTGCACTACGCGCTCGACTACGTGCCGCCCGCCGAGTACGAGGAAGCCTTCTGGCGCAGCCAGGAGCAAACCCCGCAGTCCGCCTGAACCGATCAAGAGCGGACTCTACGAAACTCGGGGCAGCTCAGGCTGTAAATGCCTCCATGCCCGTCGCGTCGGGGATGAGGTCGGCGGGGCAAGGGGCCGGCACCGGCTGCATGAGAAGCATCGTGCCAGGCCAGACATGACGGCGCGCGTTGACAGGGGCCCGTGCCCCACTGCGGGTGCTATGAAGGCGTCGTTGCCGTGTCGCCGAGGCCGGACACCCCGCCGATCGAGATCATCGTCATGTGCCGGTTGCGCAGCCCGGCGCGCAACCCGCCGGGCTACGGAGTGGACGAAGGGGGCGGGAATCGAGATCGGTCACGTGAGCCCCGGTGGCACAGCGGCAGCTGCTCGAACGGATGTCGAACGGCGGCGAAAGGACTGCCAGGAAGCCAGGCGGGAGCGGATGCCCGGCGAACTGCGCCGGGCCACAGCAATCCGCCGTGCGGTTGATTCGGGACGACAACGGGGCAGCCACCGGCCTGTTGATCGTTCCCAGGTGGTCCGGGACTCAGCTGTTGGAGTACGCCTGTGCGATCAGCTTCGCGCGGACCACCTGCCACTGTGCGGACATGTCGTGCACCAGGTACAGATCCCGACGCCGTGTCCAAGCCTGGCCGGATTGCGGGTCGTAGGTGTACGGCATGGCGAACCCGCGCGGCGCGTACGCCGTCATCCCGCGGTCCCGGGTGGTCTGCACACACCGCTTGTGGTGGTCGCGGAAGCCGACGACACAGGCTGTGCCGATACCACCGGGTGCCTTCTTCCGGTATTGCAGGACCTGCTGGGCCACCCCGTCGGTACTGAGGTAGGTGATCGTGCCGTCCTGCGCGATGACGGGTTCGATCGAGGTCACGTCGTCCATCCGGTACTTGGACTGAAGGAAGCGGGCGATCTCCCACTGCGCGTAGACGGGGACCTTTCGCTGCTTGCGTAGGCGCGCGATGGTGTCCGCCAACTCCTCGTTCACCGGGCCGGGTTCGGGGAGGGTCTTCGCCGGGTCGCCGGACGTCGCCAGCCGGTTGCCGAAGGAGTAGGCCACGATGAAGTCGAGGCGGTCCAGCTCCGCCGTCTCCGGATGCCAGACGAAGCCGACGTCGTACAGGTGCGGTGCCAGCGCCCGGGCCGTGTCCCGGTCGTCGCTCTCCCGCGCCAGCACCGCCCGCATGTGCTCGGTGAGTCCGGCACCGGCCCCGGCGCCCGCTTCCGGTCGTTCGGCAGCCTGGGCAGGGGACGTGCCGAGGACGGCGGGGGCTGCCAGAGCCGCTGCCAGGGCGGCTGCGAAGTCGCGTCGTTCCATGGGTCGGTGCCTTCCGTCGTAGAACCAGCGGATCTTGAACGCACCGATGGTCACGCGCGCGCCCTACCCGGGGATGAACGACAGGTGACACACGTGACGGATGTGACAGGGCTGACACCTTTTCGGTGTGCGTCACTCCCCGCCGCTGCTCAGGACTGCGAACGCCTCGTGCAGCAGCCCCGCGAAGTCCTCGACCGAGGGAGGCGGATCGGTCGGCCCGTCTTCGCGGGTCGTGAAGGCAATCAGGGCGCCGCGCACGGCGGCGACCGAGGCGCGGGCGAGGACGGAGGCGCGCAGGGCGCGCGAGCGGGCTGGCTCGTCCGGTGACCGGCGCGCGAGGCGGCCGGCGAGGGCCTCGGCAATGCCGTCCTCGAAGCCGGCGAGCACACCGCCTCGCCGCGGACCGGTGGACATGGCGCGGGGCGGCACGCCGACGAAGAGGATGCCGAGGCCGCCGTCGAGGCGCTCGGCTGCGGCCAGCAGGCCGCCCAGCACGGCCGCGTACGGGGGCTCGTCCGCCGGGCGGCGGGCGATCTCCTCCTTGAGCGGCGGTACGAAGTCCAGGATCTCGGCGAAGACCAGATCCTCCTTCGACGGGAAGTACCGGAAGAAGGTGCGTTCGGTCACACCGGCCGCGGCGGCGATGTCCTTGACCGTCGTCTCCTGGTAGCCGCGCTCCGCGAACATCCGGGCGGCCGAACGGAGCAGGTCCCGGCGGGTGGCCGCCTTCTTCCGGTCCCGCCGACCCATCTCCTGCTTGTCCCGTGCGTCCTGCACGTCGCGCGCGTCCTGCACGGCCCAGTTCTCCACCACCCGTTCATCCTGACACGCCATTCACCCGAGCCCGGATGTCGTGCTCATGAAAAGTGTCAGTCATGACAGTTTGTGTATCGTGTCAGTCATGACAATTTCTGGTCGGGCTGTTCCCCAGGCTGCGCCCGCGACGGCGTACGGCGCTCGTGCTGACCGCCGTCATCGCCCTGACCGCCCTCGCCGGTACGGCGGAAGCGGTGGCCCGGCACCGGATCGCGACCGTGACCGGCAAGCGTCTCGGCACCACCCCGGACGTCGGGCTGGGTGCCACGCCCGCGCTGTGGCAGCTGGCGCGGGGCAACCTCCCGGACGTCGAGCTGACGGCGAACGGGGTGTCCGCACGTCGCATGACCGGTCTCGACATCGACGCCCACCTGCGCCAGGTGCGCCGGAGCGGGAAGGGCGGCAGCGGCGGCACGGTCGGTTCGTCCCGCGTGACCGTCGACATCAGTGCCACGTCCCTGGCCGCCACCGACGCGAGCCGGCTGAACACCGAGGTGGTCCCCGATCTCGCGCACGGGCGGCTGGTCGTCCGTGTCGGCCGGGCCGGCGCCCTGGCTGTTCCCGTCGCCCCCCTCCTGGACGGCCGGACGATCCGCGTCACGCCCGGTCGGCCCACGTTCGCCGACAACCCCCTCCCCGATGCTCTGGCCGAGAAGATCACGGGCAAGGTCAGCCGTACCGTCGCCCTGACCGACCTCCCGCTTCAGCTGGCACCGCGCCGACTCGAGGTGACCGACGACGGCCTCCGGCTCACCCTGAGCGGCGGCCACGCCTCGTTCCACGCCTGACCCCGCCCTCCCCGGCTTCCGCAGGCGGCTTCACCCCCGAACGTGCCGCTCAACCCTGCACATCCCCCCTCAAGGAGCACGTTTCCATGGCCTCCCTCCTCTACCGGCTCGGCCGCGGCGTCTTCCGGCATCGCCGGGCGGTGCTCGCCGCTTGGCTGCTGGTGCTGACCGCGGTCGTCACCTGCCTGATCACGTTCGGCGGCACGACCAACGACGAGTTCACGGTCCCCGGCTCACCGGCCCAAACCGCGATGGACACCCTCAAGAAGGAGCTGCCCTCGGCAGCCGGGACCAGCGCCCAGATCGTCTTCGTCGCCCCCAAGGGGCACCACATCACCGAACCCCAGTACGCCAGAGCGGTCAGCGCCACCATGGCGGAAGCCGACAAAGCCCCGCAGGTCGTCGGCGTCACCGATCCCGTGCAGAGCAAGGTCATATCGCCGGACCGCACCGCCGCGCTCGGCCAGGTCCGCTACCAGGTCACCCGCGCCGACCTGCACGACGACAGCCTCACCTCGCTGGAGAAGGCCACCCGGCCCGCACAGGACGCCGGGCTCACGGTCGAGGTCGGCGGTTCCGCCTACGGCAGCAGCAAGAGCACCGGGCACACCAAGGAACTGATGGGCGTCGCCGTCGCCCTCGTCGTGCTCACGATCACCTTCGGCTCGTTGTTCGCCGCCGGCATGCCCCTGCTGACGGCGATCACCGGCGTCGCCGTCACCCTGCTCGGCCTCTCGGCGCTGACCGGCGTCCTGACCATTTCCAGCACAGCGCCCTCGCTGGCGTCGATGCTGGGCCTCGCGGTCGGCATCGACTACGCCCTGTTCATCCTCTCCCGCCACCGCTCCCAGCTCGCCACCGGCATGGACACCGAGGAGTCGGCGGCCCGGGCCACCGCCACCGCGGGCAGCGCGGTCGTCTTCGCCGGCCTGACCGTGATCATCGCGCTGTGCGGGCTGGCCGTCGTCCGCATCCCGTTCCTGACCGTCATGGGCGTCGGCGGTGCAGCCGCCGTGTTCATCGCGGTCGGCATTTCCACCACGCTCCTGCCCGCCCTGATGGGCTTCGCCGGTGAACGGCTGCGTCCCAGGCCCGGCTCACGCGCCGCCCGCCGCGAACAGGACGCCCACGGCGGCGGGCAGCACGGCGGACACCGTGGGCCCGGCGGACACGGTGCGCGCAGGACTATGGGCGAGCGCTGGGGCCGGATCGCCATCCGCCGACCGCTGCTGACCCTGCTGGCCATCCTGATCGGCCTGCTGGCCGTCGCCGTACCGGCCCGCGACCTCCAACTGGCCCTGCCCGACAACAGTTCCGCACCTGCGGGTAGCAGTCAGCGGCAGGCGTACGACCTGGTCTCCGAGAAGTTCGGCCCCGGCTTCAACGGCCCGCTGCTCGTCCTCGCCGACACCTCCCACGCCGGGAACCCGCAAGCGGCCAACGCCACGCTCGTCAAGGACCTGAAGGCCGCCGACGGTGTCGCCGCGGTCGGCAAGCCGCAGGTCATCGACCACGGCGAGGCGACCGTCATCCAGGTGGTGCCGAAAACCGGACCCTCGGACCAGAAGACGAAGGACCTCGTCCAGTACATCCGCGACGAGGCCACCGGCTGGCAGAAGCAGACCGGCTCCGAGGTGTCGGTGACCGGTACGACAGCCGTGAACATCGACGTCTCCGACCGGCTGGCGAGCTCTCTGATCCCCTTCGCGCTGGTCGTCGTCGGCCTGTCCCTGCTGCTGTTGCTGCTCGTCTTCCGTTCCGTGATCGTGCCGTTGAAGGCAAGCCTCGGCTTCCTGCTGTCGGTGGCCGCCACCTTCGGCGCGGTCGTGGCCGTCTTCCAGTGGGGCTGGCTCGCGAGCGCGCTCGGCGTCGCCGAGACCGGCCCCGTCGTCAGCATCCTGCCCATCCTCGTGATGGCGGTGCTGTTCGGACTCGCCATGGACTACGAGGTGTTCATGGTCAGCCGCATGCGCGAGGCACACGTCCACGGCGCCGCACCCCGCGCGGCCGTCCTGGCCGGCTCACGCCACGCCGCCCGCGTGGTCACCGCCGCCGCCCTCATCATGTTCGCGGTGTTCGCGAGCTTCGTCCCCGGCGGCAGCACCATGCTCAAGCCGATCGCCTTCGCCCTCGCCGTCGGCGTCTTCATCGACGCCTTCCTGGTCCGGATGACGCTTGTCCCGGCGGTCCTCGCCCTGGTCGGCCGGGCGGGCTGGTGGCTGCCAAAGTGGCTGGACCGGCTGCTGCCCGACCTCGACATCGAGGGTGAACGGCTGGCGGCAGATCCGCAGAAGGACTACACCGACGGGAACGGTCCCGGTCTGCCCGTCGCGGTCGGCGGAGCCTTCCGGGAGGACCCGCGCTGACCGAGCGGCCGGCACCGAGCCGACCGGAGTCCGTGACCTTCACCCGGTCACGGACTCCGCTGTTTTCGGCGCCTGCTTTACGAGTTGAGGTGGACGCCGATCCGCACGAACGCCTGCACCAGGGGGGCCGGCGGCACCGCGGGTGAGATGATCTGTGAGCCGAAGTGGACGACCACGAGGTCCAGGCCCGGCGAGACGAAGAGCCGCTGGCCGTGAATGCCGCTGGCCATGTAGGAGTCGTAGGCCGCCGGGACCGCCGCCGCAGCGCCGCCCAGTGCGATGCCGATAACGACAGCTACGGGCAACTGGAGGAGCGGGCCTCTCGACCTGGGAGTCGTCCAGCTTGGGCGGGCGCCCGGAAGATCCCCGGCGACCGCGCCGGGTGTTGTGCGAGGGCGGCCGACGGGCAGGCGAACGCGAACCTTCTTGAGTACGGGGATGAACTGCGGGCTGTCCCCGGCCTGCCCGGCGGTCAGGACCAGCGCGAGCGGACGGCACTGGCGGTCCGCGGCGAGGTGAATCTTGCTGGTGAGGCCGCCCCGGGACCTGCCGAGCAAGGCTTGCTTCAGGCGGATCCTGTGTCGGCGCCGGATGCGCCGGCGTTCGTCCTGTCCGTTCTGTTCCGCCGCGCCGCCCCCTTTTGGCGGGCCGTCTCCTCTTCCTGCACGGCGTCTTCCAAGGTCTTCATGAGATGCTTGCTGACCCGCAGGCCCGCGGCATCGTGGTGAGCACGGACCGTGGTGGAGTCCACGCTGACCAGCGACAAGTCCGTCCTGCCGGCGCCGGCCCCCTGGGTGATCAGACCTTCCAGCAGAGCGGTGAACACACCCGCGTCCCGCCACACGCGAGGGGCCTCCCCCTGAGTGGTGGACACGCTGATACTGGATCTGCTTGATCCGGAGGAAGCGAGAAGACCGCCGATGGCGCTGAAGGACTACTCGGACGAATTCAAGGCCGATGCCGTGGCCCTGTACGAGTCCACACCCGGGGCGACGTACAAGAGCATCGCCGCTGACCTGGGCATCAACCGGGCGACCCTGCGCGAGTGGGTGCTGCGGGACCGCGAACGCCGTGGCGTCACCGCCGCACCTGCGCGGCCTGCCTCTCCGCCGGCGGCGATCGCGTCCGCTGACCCGGACGAGCGGGTCCGCCGCCTGGAGGCGCGGGTGGCCGAGCTCGAGGCGAGTGAGCGCAAGCTCGCGACCGAGCGGGACATCCTGCGCAAGGCGGCCAAGTATTTCGCCGGAGAGACGAACTGGTGAGCCGCTTCCAGTTCGTCCACGACCACCGGAACACCTATGAGGTGAAGCGGCTCTGCCACGTCCTGGACGTCAGCCGGTCCAGCTACTACAAGTGGTGCGCCGGCGCCGAAGCCCGCGCCGCCCGGCAGCGCCAGGACGTGGCCCTGGTCAAGGAGATCCGCCGGGTTCACGGCGAGTCCGGCGGCGCCTACGGCTCCCCGCGGGTGACCGCCGAGCTCCGCGAGAACGGCCACCGAGTCAACGAGAAGCGGGTCGCCCGGGTCATGCGGGCGTTCTCGATCACCGGGATCCGCCTGCGCAGACGGGTCCGCACGACCGTCCCGGACCCGGCCGCGGGGACCGTCCCCGACCTGTTCGGCCGGGACTTCACCGCCACCGAGCCCGGGCGCAAGCTCATGGGCGACATCACCTATCTCCCGCTCCAGGGAGGGAAGTTCCTCTACCTCGCGACGGTGCTGGACTGCTTCAGCCGCAAAATTGTCGGCTGGTCCATCGCCGACCACATGCGCACGGACCTGGTCGCCGACGCGTTGCGGATGGCCGCCCGCACCCGCGGCTCACTGGAAGGCGCGGTCTTTCACTCCGATCACGGAGCCCAGTACGGATCCAGGGCCTACGCCGGCCTCTGCGACCAGCTCGGGGTGACCCGGTCGATGGGCGCGGTCGGCACCAGCGCCGACAACGCCGCCTGCGAGAGCTTCCACGCCTCCCTGAAACGCGAGACCCTCCAGGGCGACCACGACTACGGCGACGCCACCACCTGCCGCCGCACCGTCTTCGCCTGGCTGACCCGCTACAACACCCGCCGCCGGCACTCCACCAACGGCCACCTCAGCCCCGACGCCTACGAACGACGACACCACAAAGCTAAACTCACGCTCGCCGCGTGATCGATAACCGCGTGCCCACCTTCATGGGGGAAGGCCCCCCGGCGCCCTGCCCGGCGTGGGACACGCCCTGAAGTTCCTGCGGGACCCACTGGCCTTCCTCGCCTCACTTCCCGCCCACGGAGATCTGGTCAGCATCTGCCTCGGCCCGCGCACCGTCTTCGTGGCCTGCGACCCCGCAGTGACCCGGGAGATCCTGCTGGACCCGCGGACCTTCGACAAGGGCGGCCCCTTCTACGACAAGGCACGCCTCCTGCTCGGCAACGGCCTGGGAACCTCCTCATGGCAGGACCACCGCCGACAACGGCGTCTGCTCCAGCCCCTGTTCCACCCAGCCCACATCAAGACCTACGCCACCGTCATGACGCAGGAAACCGCGGCCCTGGCACAATCCTGGCGGCCCGGGCAGATCATCGACGCCCGAAGGGAATTCCAGGCGCTCACCATCCAGGTCCTCAACCGCGCCCTGCTCGCACTCAGCGAGGACGATCAAAGGCTCCTGGCGCGCTCGCTCCCCGTCGCCTTCGACGGCGTCTACTGGCGGATGGTGATCCCCTCCACGCTCTGGTTCCACCTGCCCACACCGGCCAACCGCCGCTTCACCAAGGCACAGCAATGCCTGCGCCACGTCGCAGCGAACGCCATCACAGAACATCGCCGCGCCCCGGACGGGGGCGGCCTCCTGTCGGCTCTGCTCGAAGCGCGGACCGACGACGGCGATCCGCTGAGCGAACGCGACGTCCACGACCACCTTGTCACGATCATGTTCGCCGGAACCGACACGACCGCCGACACGCTCGCCTCCGCGTTTCAGCTGATCAGCACGCACCCGGAGGTCGAGGCGCGCCTCCACGAGGAGGTGAGCACGGTCGCAGGCGGCCGGGCCCTGATACCGGAAGCGCTCCCCGCGCTGGACTACACCCGGCGCATCGTGCTGGAGACTCTCCGGCTGTTCCCGCCGGGCTGGATCGTCTCCCGGGTCACCACCACCGGCACAAAACTGGCGGGGCGACATCTGCCTGCGGGCGCCGATGTCCTGTGCAGCCCCTACCTCCTCCACCACGACCCGGCCCTGTTCCCGGACCCCGACCGGTTCGATCCGGACCGCTGGCTGCCCCAACAGAACGAGGCCCTGCCCCGGGGCGCGATGATCCCCTTCGGCGCGGGCAACCGCAAATGCATCGGCGACCAGTTCGCGATGACGCAAGCCTGCCTCACCATCGCGACCATCACCGCCGCCTGGCGGCTGCGCTCACTCTCGGCCCTCTCACCGAGACCGAGGATGAGTCTCGGGCCCGGCCGGCTGCGCCTGACCTGCGAGCCTCGCCCACGCGGAGCCGCAGCCGGCCGGTAACCACCGTGACCGCTCAGCGCCTGCGGGTGGTGGAGCAGGCCCGTCCCGAGCTGCTCACCCCGGATGGCGTGGGCCCGCCTCCCACTGCGCGGGGATGCGGGCCCGGGTTGCTACCAGGGGGTCTAGCGGCGGTCGTCCGTCTCGTCCTGGATGCCGTCGAAGGACTCCTGGCCCTGCTCGCGCTGCTCGTCGGCATACTGCCTCAGGCGCTCCTGTTCCTTCTGGCCGCGCTGGGAGGTTTCATCCTGCTTGCCCTGCAGCTTTCCCTTGGCCTGCATCTCGTCCGCCTCACCACATAGGACACGGTCTAAGCCAAGCCCGCCACCCCTCCGGGGGTCTGTACAGCCTGCGGTGTAACTGGGTTTGGTGTGGCTAGAGTTGGCCTGCGGTGAGGCGGCCGTCGAAGGCCAGGTCGAAGGCGTTCATGGCGCCCTTCCAGCGCATGGTCCAGCGTTTGCGGCCGACGCCGGTCGGGTCCAGGCTCATGACGGCCATGTACACGCATTTGAGAGCGGCCTGCTCCGTCGGGAAGTGCCCGCGGGCGCGGACGGCCTTGCGGATGCGTGCGTTGACGCTCTCGATGCTGTTGGTTGTGCACACAATCCGGCGTATTTCCGCATCGAATTGGAGGAAGGGCGTGAACTCGGCCCAACTGGACTCCCAGAGCCGGACGATCGCCGGGTACTTCTTCCCCCAGACCTCGGCGAATTCCAGGAAGCGAGTGGTTGCCGCGTCCTCGGTCGGCGCGGTGTAGACCGGCTTCAACGCCTTCGCGATCTTGTCCCAGTCCTGGCGGGCCGCGTAACGGAACGACGCCCTCAGGAGATGGAGCCGTAAAGAATCAACCTGTCGGCGTGTTGCTGCCGATGGATGCCAGCAGTTCGGCGCCGGTGGTGAAGCGGGTCGAGGCGGGAGGAAGGGTGATTCCGGCTTCGCGGAGGACGGGTTGGGCGTCTTTGAGCGCGTTGTTGAGGGTGCCGAGGCTGACGCCGAAGGCGTCTGCCAGGACTTGTCGGGTGCCGAGCTTGCGCTCGTAGAGGACTGCGGCCAGGAGGCGTTCGGCATCGGTGATCTTCTGCCGGAAGACGCCGCCGCGGGTGCCGGGCTGGCGTGGTCCGCCCCGATGCTGGTGGTGTCCGCGTACAGGTGGGGGTGTGTCAACTTAACGGCTGATCTTGGTTGTTGAGTTATCGCTGGTCGGTGGGGGTGAGGCGGCCGTCGAAGGCGATCTGGAAGGCGTTCAGGGGTGCCTTCCAGCGCATCGTCCAGCGGCGCCGGCCCTTGCCGGTCGGGTCCAGGCTCATCAGCGCCATGTAGACGCACTTCAACGCGGCGGCCTCCGTGGGGAAGTGGCCGCGCGCCCGAACCGCCTTGCGGATGCGGGCGTTGACGCTTTCAATAGCGTTCGTGCTGCAGATGACCTTGCGGATCTCGACGTCGAAGGACAAGAAGGGCACCATCTCGGCCCAGGCGTCGGACCACAGCTTGATCACGGCCGGATACTTGGCGCCCCACTTCTCGGAGAACTCCAGGAACCGCTCGGTCGCGGCGGCCTCGCTCGGCGCGGTGTAGACGGGGCGGAGGTCCTTGGCAACCTTCTCCCAGTCCTGCCGGGCCACGTATCGGATGCTGTTGCGAATCAAGTGAACGATGCATGTCTGGACGACAGTGCGGGGCCAGACCGTCTCGACCGCGTCGGGCAGGCTGGCTTTGTTCACGGGTTGTGAAGCGCATTGTTCATGGGTTTGGGAGGCGCCCGGATCCACGGTCGGGTGATGTTCACGAGTTTTGAAGTCGCCGGGGTGCTTGCCACGGGAGCATCGGGATGCTCCCGGTGAAAGGTCCTGGTCATGCCGCAGATGTCGAAGGTAGAGCTGTACGCGGCGATCCGTCGGGACCACCGCGGCGGCATGAAGATCCGGGAGATCGAGCGCAAGTACAACGTGTCGTGGCGGACGGTCCGCAAGGCCGTGGACTCGGTCTGGCCGGAGCCGAGGAAGCAGCTGCCGCCGCGACCGACCGCGTTGGACCCGTACAAGTCGCTGATCGACGGGATGCTGCTGGCAGATCTGGATGCGCCGCGCAAGCAGCGGCACACGATCACGCGGATCTTCCACCGCCTGGTCGAGGAGCACGCCGCGGACGTCTCTTACCAGATGGTCCGGCGCTACGTGAGTGACCGGAAACCGCAGATCCTTGTGGAGTCGGGGAAGGCGCCGGTCGAGGCGTTCGTGCCGCAGACCCACCAGCCCGGCATGGAGGCCGAGGTCGACTTCGGCGACGTGACCATCCGGCTCGCTGGCGAGCTTGTGACCTGCTACTTGTTCTCCTTCCGTCTTTCCTACTCGGGCAAGGCCGTCCACCGCGTCTTCGCATCTTGCGGGCAGGAAGCCTTCTTCGAAGGGCACGTCCACGCGCTACGGACGCTGGGCGGGGTCCCGCGGAGCAAGGTCCGTTACGACAACCTCAAAGCCGCTGTTGCCCGGGTGCTGGGCCTGAGCCGGGCCCGGGTGGAGGCCGACCGGTGGATTGCGTTCAGGTCGCACTTCGGGATCGAGAGCTTCTACTGCCGACCGGGCATCGAGGGCGCACACGAGAAGGGCGGAGTGGAGGGACAGATCGGCTACTTCCGTCGCAACCACTTCACCCCGGTGCCCGAGGTCAACTCGCTGGCCGAGCTGAACGAACTCGTTGACCAGTGGGATCTTCACGATGGGCGGCGTCGGATCGGTTCGCGGCCGCGGACGATCGACGAGTACTTCCAGGTCGAGCGGCCGCTGCTGATGCCGCTGCCGGAAGAGCCCTTCGAGACGGGCCGGCTCTTCACTCCGCGAGTCGACCGCTACAGCCAGATCGCGGTCCGCACGAACCGTTACTCGGTCCCGGTCCGGCTGATCGGCAAACGGGTCCGGGTCGTACTGCATGCCTCTCACCTGGTGGTTTTCGATCGGAATGTGGAAGTGGCCCGGCATGAGCGGCTGATCGCGAAGGGTGGCTGCCGCCTGGATCTGGACCACTACCTCGAAGCTCTGATCCGCAAGCCGGGTGCCTTCCCCGGCGCGACCGCACTCGAACAAGCCCGCTCTGCGGGCAAGTTCACCCCGGTCCATGACGCCTGGTGGGCCGCGGCGGTCAAGGCCCACGGAGACACCGCCGGCACCAGGGCCTTGATCGAGGTTCTGCTGCTGGCCCGCCACGTCTCGCACGAGCACCTGGTCGCCGGCCTCGCGATGGCTCTACGGGCCGGGGCACTGACCGCGGACGCGGTCGCCCTCGAAGCCCGCAAGATCGCCCAGGCCGAAGCCGAACCCACCGGGAAACCCTCGTCGGCCGGTGCCGCGAGGGCGACCGTGACGTTTCTGCACGAATGGCGGCTCGCCCATCTTCCCCCGGACACCAGGCCGCTGCCCTCGGTGACCCACTACGACCAACTGCTCCGACGCCGTCGCGCCAGCGGCGGTGAACACCGCGAGGGAGAAGCACAGTGACCCTGCCCCGCCAGCGAGGACTGACCGAGCAGGCCGCCAACACGGCCATCGACACCGCATGCCGCCTGTTGCGGCTGCCGTCGATCAGGAACGAGTTCGCCGACATCGCCGACCGGGCTATGAAGGACCAGATGACCTACCGCGGCTTCCTCGCCGAGCTGCTGATGGCCGAGTGCGACGACCGGGCCCGACGCCGTTCCGAGCGCCGAATCAAAGCAGCCGGATTCCCCCGGGACAAGTCCCTACGGACCTTCGACTTCGACGCGAACCCCAACATCGACGCGGCCACCATCCACACCCTCGCCAGCTGCGAATGGATCAAGAAGAGCCAGCCGCTCTGCCTGATCGGCGACTCCGGAACAGGCAAGTCCCACATGCTCATCGCGCTGGGAACCGAGGCGGCGATGGCCGGCTACCGGGTCAAGTACGTCCTGGCGACGAAGCTGGTCAACGAACTCGTCGAGGCCGCCGACGAGAAGCAGCTCTCCAAGACGATCGCCCGCTACGGCCGCGTCGACCTTCTCTGCATCGACGAACTCGGCTACATGGAACTCGACCGCCGCGGCGCCGAGCTCCTGTTCCAGGTTCTGACCGAGCGGGAGGAAAGGAACAGCGTGGCCATCGCCTCAAACGAGTCCTTCGGCGGCTGGACCAAGACGTTCACCGACCCTCGCCTCTGCGCGGCCATCGTCGACCGCCTCACCTTCAACGGCACCATCATCGAGACCGGCACCGACTCCTACCGCCTCGCCAGCACCCGAGCCCGCGCCGAAGCCGCGGCCAGCTAGGTTCCGCTGGGAGCGTCGGCCACTTCTCCGGTCTCAGGGGAGCTGGCCGACGACCCATCGGAGCGAAGCAGGGCCCGCAACTCTTCGGGAGTGACAGGCCCCGAGTCATGAACGGGCTGGCCGACGTCGGCAGGCCAACTGGGACGGAAGCGTTCGACGAAGTCTGTGAAGTCGGTCCGCAGATATCGAGAGTCGTACGGCTTCAGCCGGATCTGCTGGCGGCTGTCTGCCCACCAGATCTCGAAATCGGCAACAGTGCCCTCCGCTGGCCAGTCTTCGCCCTCGCTCGGCAGCAGCAGAACGTCGACAAAGCCTCCGACACTCAGGCCGATGTCTACGAAGATCCCGATCGCACCGGGTCTGGGAACCTTCACCACAGTGCCCTCGAAGACCTGCCCGAAGCGCAGGCCCTTCCGAATCCGAGCCCACTCGACATCTGTCACCACGAACAGATCATCGCATCTTCGTCCAGGATGCGAGCGGTTGAGACTCCACGTGAACTGCAGCAGTGCTCCCTCACGATGATCGCCTCATCGACACCGCACTGCCGCTACTTCTCGTGAACATCCGCGACCCAGATGCTGACCAACCGCTGCTGGAACTCATCGACAAACGCTGCTGCTGAACGTGAACAAAGCCAGGTCGTCCTGGACACATTCGCGCCATAGACCTCGGCCAGGTGCGACGAGATCTCGCCGTGCGTGAGGCCCTTCGCCGAGAGCGAGAGCACCATCTCGTCGACGCCAGTCAGTCGTCGCTGCCGCTTCTTGACGATGGCCGGCTCGAAGGAGCCGTCCCGGTCACGGGGCACGTCGATCTCGACCGGTCCGACGTCGGTCAGCACCGTCCTGGACCGCTTCCCGTTGCGGGACTTGCCGCCGTCCTTGCCCGCCGGGTCGTGCTTGTCATAGCCGAGATGGTCGGTGATCTCGCCCTCCAGGGCGGACTCCAGAACCGTCTTGGTCAGCTGCTGTAGCAGCCCGCCCTCGCCGGTCAGCTGCAGCCCCTTGCTCCGGGCCTGCTCGACGAGCTGGTCGATGAGCTTCCGCTCGACCGCCGCGCTCTCCAGCAACGGTTCCGCCTCGTCACCGGCGGCAACGAACTCGGTCACGGTGTCAGTCACTTGATGTCTCTTGCATGATCATCAATTACACCGGTGAGCGTACAGACCCTGTGAGCAGGGCCGTTGACCTTACAGACCCTGTCAGGTGGAGTCGAAGTCGGGGATGATGTGGTCTAGGCAGCGTTCGGTCACCGCAGCGATGGTCAGAGCGGGGTTGGCGGCGGCGGTGGAACCGGGCATGAGAGCTCCGTCCAGGCAGTACAGGCCGTGATAGCCGTGCAGTCGGCCATAGAGATCGGTGCTCCGGCCCAGAACGGCGCCGCCGACGGGGTGTGCCACGACGGGGTGTGAGGAGTGGGCGGCCAGGACCGTGCCGCCGCCGGGTATATGCTCGGCGACCTGGCGCACGAGGGTTTCCACCTCGGACCGGGACGTCGTGTCGTGCTCTGTCTTCCAGTCCAGCCGGGTGCCACCGTCCCCGGTCGGCACCCATTGTCCGAACCGGTCGGAGATGCCCATCCCCAGGCAGGTCAGCAGTCCTGGGCCGGTGGGGAAGGGCATGGGGGAGTGCATCACGGTGGCTGTGCCTGCGGCGTTGCGCACGAGCACGGCCGGGGGGCCGCCCTGCGGTGCGCCCAGAGGTAAGGCAGAGGTGCGAATCAGGGCCAGATGGTCGCCGTTGGACCCCCAGCCCGCGCCGACGGACTCGTGCAGGGCGGGCAGGGCTCCGCTCTCACGCGCGGTGACCAGCAGCCGTGGGGTGTGGGGGCCGGCTGCGAGGACAAGTTTGTCGCAGAGGAAGGTCAGACGCTCGATCACTTGTCCCCGCATGTCCGTGTGCTCGGCGAGGACTCGGTAGCCTCCCCGGCCGTCCTGGGACAGTTCGGTCACCCGGTGCAGTGGTCGCACCGTGGTTTTGCCGGTGGCCTCCGCGCGTGCCAGGTATGTCCGGTCCACGCTCATCTTCGCGCCGCTGTTGCAACCGGTGAAGTGGTATTGGCCTGTGATGACCGAGGCGGTGCGGGTGCCGCCGAGTTCGCTCCGGACGATGTCGAAGTCATAGTTGCCTACGATGGTTTCAGCGGCAAGGCCGGAGGCCATCGCGGCGACATTCCACAGGCGGGTCGAACGGTACTGGCCGTGGGCGAGAAGGTCTTTCGGGAAGGGGGCCGATATCAGGCGCCGCCGGGCCCGCGGGTAGTAGACGTCGTCGAGTTCGGTGTAGTCGAGTTCCGCAGGGAAGAGCTGGTGGAAGGCGCTAGCGTGAGGCTGGGCAAGCACTCCTCCGTAGACCAGTGTGCCTCCGCCCACACCCGTGCCGCTCAGGATCACGACATGGTCCTGAGTGATCACGTCCAGCAGTCCGGTCGAGCGCGGCAGCGCCCCTGCGAGCGCGCTGTGGAGCGCGGACAGCAGGGGGGTGCGGGGTGGTGGCAGGGGGGTGGAGTCGTTGTCCAGCCATAGCAGCCGTTTGTCAAGGGAGGGAAAGGTGGGGAAGGCGTTTGCGGCCGGTGTTTTCGGCCAGCGCCTGCCGCGCTCCAGGACCACGTTGGCTATCCCGGCCTCGGCGAGGCGGAAGGCAGTGACACTGCCGCCGACGCCCGATCCGATGATCACGGTGTGGTGCCGTTCCTCGCGGTCAGCGCGCCGCACGGGCCTGGCGGTCGCCGTGGTAGGCCCGTCGGGCGAGTCCGGTCCGCCGGGCGCATCGATTTTCGGCGTCTCGGTGATGTCCTGTAGAGGTGTCGTGTGCCGGGGAGTGTGATCGGTCACGGGTGTACTTCCCTCTCGGCGGTCTCTGGGGTGTCGGGCAGCGGGGCACGCAGGTCGTCACGGACGAAGGGGCCGAGCGCGTCCATGAACTCCCTGTGGCTGTCCAGGTAGGAGACGTGTCCGGCTCCGGGCAGGACGGTGAAGTGGCCCTGCGGCAGCCGGCGGGCCGCCGTCCGCCCCTGCCAGAGCGGGAACAGCAGATCGGAACCGCCCCAGATCACCAGGGCCGGAACTCGGATCTGGTGCAGCCGGTCGGTTACCAAAATGTCTTCACGCTGCCCGGTCACACCGCCGCACGCTTGGAAGACTTTGAGGGAGACCCGAAGGGTCTGCCTGGAGCGTGCCAGCTCGTACTGGTTCTTCCAGGTCCTCAGCGGGATGCGCCACGGCTGTCGCAGGAGCAGTGGGCTGGAGAAAACGAGCGCGGCGGCGCCTCCAGGAAAGGAGGCGGTGGCCGAGAGGGCGTCGGCCGCACGGTTCGGCAGCAGGGACAGCGCGATGGCCATCGGATGCACGGCCCGGCCCAGGCCGCAAGCGTTGGCCAGCACCAGCCGGTTCACGGAATCCGGATATGCCAGGGCTAGTTCGGCCACGATGATGCCACCGTAGGAGTGGCCCACCGCGGTGACGGATTCCACCCCCACGGCATCAAGGAAGTCGGCGACGAAGGCGGCCATGGCGGCTGGGTGCACGTCCATGCCCGGGCTGGTGCCGCCGAGGCCCGGCAGCGACAAGGCGATGACCCGGTGCGTCGGGGCGAGTTCTCCCATGACCTGAAACCAGTCCTGGGCGTTGGTGGCGATGCCGGGTACCAGCAGGACGACCGGGCCTTCCCCGGCCTCGTAGAAGAGGGTCGACAGTCCTCGCACCAGCACTCGCCGCTGAACTATCCGGGAATCGGTCACATGTTCCTCCTCTGTTGTGGGCGGAGTGGAGCGATGGTGCCGCAGGACGCAGCCGCGGCCCCGGCGTCGGGCGTCGGGTGTCGGGGTGTCGGGTGGGGTGTCAGGTGAAGATCAGTTCCTCCGTCACCGAGTCCCGCCCGGCGAGCCACATCCCAAGGGCCTCTCTGGTGCCGCGGACCTCGGGAGCGTGCGGCAACGGGGGGAGCCCGAGCTCGGGATATCCGTCGGTTGAGGTCAGCCGGTAGCGGAGGATCCGCAGGTTCGTTTGCATGCTCAGCATTGCTCCGTCCCAGAGGATGAAGGTGGGTGCGCAGGTGGGCATCTCCTGGTGAAGTCCCAGACCGCGCACGATGTCCTGATGGTGGATCGCGAGGTCGCCGAGGGTCACGACTACGCCGAGGCGGCTGCTCAGGGACGGCTTGTCCGCCCAGAGGCGGGCGGCGTCCATCAGACGTTCCCGCGGCAGCCGCCGGGCCCGTGCGACCTGTTTCCGGTTGGCGTAGTGGAGGAACGGCCCGAAAGGCAGATAGGTCGCGGCGAGGTGGTCCACGGACAGCAGGTGCCCGAGGATGTCCCGGGGGGCCCATTCGCTGCACAGGGTGCGCCCGGTCTCGAACACCTCGTCCGGCAGAGTGTCCAGTGTGCTGATCAACCGACGCCGTTCCGCACGCAGTTCCTGCTCCAGAGTAAATCGCACCGGTCCGCTCTCCTTGTCGCGCTGTGGGGTTGGTGCTTCGGTCGTTCGTGCCGCGGGCCGCGACGGACGGGCTCGGGAGCAGCGGTCAGGGAGTGCACAGGTCGTGAAGGCTCTGCTCAAGACAGTGGTGGAAGAGGGCGCTGTCGGTGACCGCGGCGGGGTCGAGGTTGGTTCCGATTCCGCAGGTGCCTTCGTGTGAGGCCATCGTGATGTTGGCCGCTGCCCCACCGCGGGGGGCCCAGGCCACGGCCTCCGTCACGCGGGCCCCCGCCGCGAACGTTGTGCGGGAGAAGCCGGGCACGCTGGTGACCACGATATCGACGGCGTTGCGCAGCGCGGGCGGGACGACCCAGCGGTGGACCGCGCCCGGGACGCAGGAGCTCAGGTCGGCGAGAATGGTGTACAGGTCCCTGACCAGGGTGTTGCGGGCCTCGGCGATCGCGGTGTGCACGGCTGCCATCCGTTCCGGCGCCGACATGTCCCCGATGGGGCCGGCGATACGCACCGAGGCGATGATGTTGCCCGCCCCGGTCTCGGTCGGCCGGCGTATGTTCACCGGCACCAGTGTGGGCAGACTTGCGCGGGTGACCCCGTGGTATGCGTGGTAGCGCTGGAATGCCCCGAGCACCGCCGCGATGTAGGCGGACGTCACGGACGCCCCCGCGCCCTTACCCGCCGCCTTCAGGTCCTCCAGGGGGACGGTGACCATGCCGCAGCGGATGGCGGCACTGCGGTCCCGCAGCAGAGGGGACGGAGCGACGGGGTCAAGGAGCTGGGTCGCGGCTCGGGCCACGAGGCGGACGCATTCTCCGGTGGCGCGTGGCGTCGTCAACAGCCGTGCGACACCCCGCAGAGAGGCCCTGGTGCCGACGGCGACACCGTGTCCCGCCGAGGAACGCGAGGCCTGCGTCCCCGGACCGCGGGTGAGCTCATGCGCAGGGTTCAAGCCGTCGAAGTGGCAGCCTGACGCGACATCGGGGAGCAGTTTGCCCAAGGCTGAGACGATGGTCACCGCGTCCCCGACGCTGTGGTGCCACTTGAGGACGATCGCCGCCCGACCCTGTCCGTAGCCCTCGATCAAGATAGCCTCCCACGGCGGGTGCAACGCGTCGAAGTCTGTGCCGTTGCGCCATTCCACCAGGTCGAGCAGCTCGCGTAGGCCCGCGGGTTCCGGCAGTCGCATGCGGTGGACGTGGCGGGTGAGGCGGAAGTCGCGGTCCGGCGTCCACGTCGGCGTCCCGGCGCGCAGTGGGGTCTCGGCCACCCGGTGGGTGAGCCGCGGCAGCTTGGTGAGGAGCCACTGGCAGCCGTCGAGGAGGGTGCTCCAGTCCGGGGTTTTGTCTAGAAGCCAGACCCAGGTGACGTGAGGGCGCGTCAGCGGGTTCGCGCCCATGCGCCAGAAGAGGGTGTCCGTGCCGTTCATAGGCCCGGGGGAGGACCATCCGCTGATAGGCCGAGATGCGTGCATCGTTCTCCTTCGGGCGAGGTGGCGGGTCAGGGACGGCCTCGGGACTGACGGGTTCGGCCCGGAGCGAGGGTCATCGGATACCCACCAGCTCTTCGGACCGTTCCCACACCTCACGTTGCAGGCCGGGCCGGAACCGGTGAAGGGCGGGCGGAAGGAGTACGGCTCCGGCGGTGGTGGAGTAGAAGCCGCCGCTGCGCCCGGTGAACGATGGGTCGTTGGCCAGCCGCAGGGCGTGTTCGGAGCCTTGCTTCGGACTTCGAACGGCCGGGGTCAGCCGGGCGAGGGAGAACAGGGCGGTGCCCATCGGGATGTTTCTGACGAGACCGCTGGAGACCAGGCCGGGACAGAAGGCGTTTGCGCTGATACCTTGTGCCGCCCACCTGCGTGCGATTTCCTGGGTGGTGAGCACGTTGAGCAGTTTGGAGCGGGCGTAGACGGCCAGGGAGCCGATCGGTCCGTAGGTGCCGGGGTCGGCGAAGGTGCGCGGGTCGATGCGCACGACGCTTCGATGGGACTCGGAGGCGACCATCACGATGCGGGAGGGCGCACCGCGCTCCAGCAGGTCCACCAGTAGGTGGGTGAGCAGGAACGGGCCCAGATGATTGGTGGCGATCATCCGGTCGAAGCCGTCGGCGCTGACCGCCGCACGCAGGTCGTGCGTGCCCGCGTTGTTGACCAGGACGTCGAGGCGCGGCAGGTGTTGGTGTATCTCCCCGGCGACCCGCCGGACGTCGGCCAGTACCGACAGGTCCGCCACGAACATCTGGACATCGGCCTGCGAGCGTTCCCCTCGCAGATCCGCCAGGGTGGCTTCGCCCCGGGCCCGGTCTCGGCAGACGAACAGGACCCGGCGGCCCGCGGCGATGAGCCCGCGCGCTGTTTCCTTGCCGATCCCGGACGTCGCTCCGGTGACCACGCAGTACTTGTCGTCCATCGTTCTCGTGTCACTCCTGCCCTGGTCGAGTCGTGCGGTTCCGCTGTTGGGACGCGCCGGTCGTCGTGTCGGGTCCCGCCGCCCGCTCCGGCATGGTCACGCCGCCATCTCCACCAGTTCCACGCCGGACATCTGCAGGAGCACCTGGCCCGTAGGGGTCACGGCCCGGTACGTGCCCTCTGCGTCCCGGGACACCAGCAGCTCATGTCCATGACGCAGCAGCAGGTCGTGGTCGTTCGCGCCGTGCGTGTACAGCTCGGCTCGGGCCATGGCGCGCGGAACGAACAGTGTTCGGCGGTACTCGTTGTTCCCGAGGCGTAGGGCGGAGGTCCGCAGGGCGGCGCACATGAGCAGTGCCGGTGTCGTCATGGTGTGCAGACCCGGGTAGCCGGCGAGCCGGGGGGTCCAGGTGCCACGGGCGGTGAAACCGTCCACGAAGCAGTGTGAGAGGTTCCGGAAGGGCCCGCGCAGTGAGACGCAGGCTCCGGGCAGGGCGTACGGGTCCTCGGTAGGTTCGCCGGCAGTGCCGGCCGTGGGTTCTTGGTACGTGGGGGCGGGCTGGGCGGTGTGGGACAGCAGCACCTCGGTACGGAAGTGGCGCAGTGCTCCCTGGCGCATCAGGCCGTCCGGCCCGAGGATGTCGGAGTGGATGCTCACTACGACAGCGCTGCGGTTCCGACCGTCCGCCCGATGACACAGATGGGCCCTGATGCGCAGGGGAGAAGGCTGTCGGCGATTGAACGGGCGGATGAAGGTGTCGAAACGTGCGTCGCGGAAGCCACTGACGAAGGTACCGGGTACCAGCGCCTCAGCGGCCTGGGCGGCGATGTCGAGGATGAAGGTCGCGGGCACGGTCGGCTTCCCACTGACGAGGTGATCGTAGAGGTGGGGTTCGTCCTCCGGGCGCACCTGGTGGGCCCATTCACCGCTGTCTGCGCCGGCTCCGGGAGTCCGCCACGCTGGCCATTGCCGGTCCGCCGGGTGTACGGGCAGCTTGTCGTGCACGAGGCCGGGGGAGTGGCTTTGCAGCCGGTCCCGTTCGGTGCGCCCCAGGTACGTCGAACTGCCGTCCGACCGAGGTGCGTTTGCGAGCTCCTCCAGGAACTGGGCGCTGCCCTCGGCGGTGGAGATCGGGGTGAACTGGCCTTGTCGGGCCACGTGTTCCTGGAACAGGGCGCCTGATCCCATGCCAGCCTGCCGCCACATCGTGAAGCCGATGGTGATTTCCCTGGAGCCGGAGACGGTCTCGGCCGCCGCGTCCAGGTAGGCGTTGCCCGAGGCGTAGTCGGTGTCACCGGGAGAGCCCGCGGCGCCGGAGTAGGAGCCGATATTGCACCAGAGGGACGGCTGACGTTCACCCAGCGCCGCCTTGAGATGGAGATGGCCTAGGACCTTGGTGTCCCGTGCGGCGCGGAATGCCTCCAGATGCTTCTTCGCCAGCATGGTGGAGGAGACCTGGCCGGCGGCGTGGATGACGAAGTCCACCTGCTTCTCCGCGCGCAGTACCTGGGCGATCGCCGACCGCACCGCGTCCTGCTCCCGGATGTCACAGACGATGTACCGCACCCGGTCCTCACCGAACCGCGCCCGAAGGGCCTGGAGCGTGAGATGCGTCTTGTGCTGTTTCAGCATGGTGTCGGCACGGTCCACCAAGGCCGACAGGGATAACTCGACCTGCTCAGACCGCAGATGACGTATGAGATGGGCGCGCGCCGCGGTGTCCTGTCCGCTGGCGAGACCACCGAGCTCCGGGGGCAACGGCCGGGCAGGGGTACGGCCCAACAACCACAGCGAGGGGCGCGCGTGCCCGGCCAGGGTCTCGAGCAGTTCCTGCACGATTTCCCCTGCCCCGCCGGTGATCACGCCGACGGATCCGTCGTCCACGGGGAGATCCATCGCTGGGCTCGACTCCGGAAGCGGTGCCGGGTGCAGGGCTTCGACCCAGCGCCTTCCCTGCAGGTAGGCCAGGGCCGGGGGCGGCGACGGGCGGGCGGTACGTTCCTGTGCCAGGCGGGCGAGGAGCGCGGAAGTGACGGGTTCGTCCGACGTGAGTGTCAGAGCGACGGTGCCGGTTCGTTCCCAGCGCAGGCTCTTGACGAATCCGCTGAAGAGCGCAACCACCGGGTGGGCACGACGGTCGCCCGGTGCCCTGCCCAGCAGGACCGCCAGGGTGCTTTCCGGTTGCCAGCGGGACCACAGGCGCTGGGTGATGAGGAAGACCGCGTCGTGGAGGGCCAGCGCGCGCTGCACGCTGATGGCGTCCAGATCTCCGATCACCGTGAGGTGCGGTGCAGCGGTGTCGACCGCCGAAAGTATCCGGTCGGCCTCTACCGGGGAGAGCTGCCCATCACCGGGCACCTCCAGGACGAGCGAGTCACTGATCCGGAGGTCCGCGCGGATCAGATCACCGGCCGCAGCGGATGCCAGCAGCACCACGCCCCGCCTGGGCAAGCAGGGGGCTCCTCCGCTGCTGCATTCACCCGGGCGGGGTGTCGGTTTGACCACGAGCCGCTTACGGTAGCGGCGAGTCAGGCGCTCCAAGGCCTGCGCTTCCTGCTGTCCTCCCTGCTGCACGGTCTCCTCGTGCGCCGGGGACACCAGCACCGCGTTGCCGGTGTGATGGGGGAAGATCCGAAGGGGCAGGGTCTGGCTCTCCACCGCTCGCAACAGGAGGACGGCGTGGTGGGCCGCGAGGTAGTTCCGGTCCGGGCGCGCAGGCACCTGTTCCTGGTGGTGCGTTCCGAACGACAGCTTGGCCAGTACTGGCAGAGCGCGTGCCTTGGCGTTGCCCTGCGTGGTCAGGGCCAGCAGGAACGCCCCCTCGCCCGCCGGCGCGGAGCCGATGCCCGCGAGGGCCACGTTCTCCGGACTCCGGTTGCCGTTGACGGCGACGACCAGGGCCAGGTCCAGCTCGCCGGTGCTGAGGTAGTGACGTGCCACGCGCAGGGCGCTGAGTGTGCTGTCCAAACCCGCGTCGACAGCCATGGACGGGCCGTGCAGGTCGTAGCGGGCAGCGATGCGGGAAGCGATGACATTGGGCAGCACGCCGGCCTGTGAATCCTCCGTCGTGGCTGGGAACCGTTGCCGGGTCTTCTCCAACTGCCGCAGTACATGCCGGAAGTCGGGGTCGCTATGGTGTCGGCCGAGTACCGTGGCCACGTCGTCGGCGTAGCAGCGTACCGCCGTCGCGACCAGCGCGCGTGGCATACCGGTGTGCGCGGCGATCACTCCGGTGGTTTCCCGGATGTCCGCCCACAGCTCGCCGTGCTCCGCCGCGAAGCGCGCCGTAGCCTGCAGAGCCATCAGCTGACAGGCATCGACGACCGGGATGGTACGGGCGGACAGCCGTACGTCGGCAGGCGGTGGAGAGGGATAGGGATGGGGAAACTCCGCTCCCGGCTCTGATCCCGCCCCGCGCAGCCACTCCCGCACCGAAGCATGGGAGGGGTCGCCGGGCAGGTGTGCCGACCAGGCGACGAGCACGAGATCGCAGGAGTCCGGGCGCGCTGGGAGTTCGGAGCGCAGGCTCGCGCTGTCAGTGCGGTCCGCAACCAGCAGATGTGCGTTGGTGCCTCCGAAGCCGAACGCCGAGACCCCCACGGTGCGGCGCCGGTCCGGCCGGGGCGCGAAGCGTACGGCCTGGCCCGGGACCCTGATGTTCGCGCCGCTGACCCGGCTTTCGGGCGCCTCGGCGCCTAGTTGGCCGGGGATCCATCCGTGGCGCAGGCCGAGGAGCGCGTGTATGAGGGACAGCACGCCGGCGGTCCAGCCGGTGTGGCCGAAAACAGGTTTATTGCTGCTGGTCCACTGGCCGGCAGCCGGGCCGAGTTCCGCGAGCACTTGAGACTCGACGCCGTCCCCGGCGGGGGTGCCGGTGCCGTGGGCCACGACCCAGTCGACCTGGTCGGCCGTGACACCGCTGACTGACCGGGCGCGCTGTACGGCGCGACGCTGCCCGGCGGGATTGGGCGCAGAGATGGACTTCCCGCGGCCATCCGCTGCCCCGCCGAAGCCGATCAGCACCCCGAGAATCTCGTCACCGTCCTCCTCGGCCCGGCGGAGCGTCTTCAATGCCACCAGTCCAGCGCCGTCGCTGAACAGCGTTCCGTCCGAGGCCCCGGTGAAGGCGCGGACGCGGCTCTGAGGGGAAAGGCCGTTCAGTTTGGCGAACATGACCGCCATGGTCGGGTCCACGACATTCACGCCGCCGCAGTACGCGATCTCGCACTCGCCCGCCAGCAGGGCTTTGCTGCCCAGGTCCACGGCGTACAGAGAGGAGGCGCACGCAGTGTCGACCACCAGTGACTCCACTACCCGCTCGGTAAGCCCCATGAATGCGTTTCGCACCACGGCATCGGGCGTGGCGGCCTCGTCAAGCACGAGCGCGTGCGGGTAGTGCTCCAGCAGCGCCGCACGTACCCGCTCGTTGAGGGCGCCCCCCGGCGCGGACCGGGAGAGGAGTTCCACCAGGACCGACCCCACGAGACTCTGGCTCCCCCCGGCCATGCCCCCACGTACGCCCCGCACCGGTAGCCGCGGCGGACAGCGACGCCCGTCCGCGCTTGGAGGACGGAGTGGCGCAGCCAGCGTGCCGCCTGGTCGCCGCTCCGTGCGAGGTTGTCCCTCTCCGCCGCGGCCAGGGTGGGGTGGGGACGGAAGTCGTGCAGGTAGCCGGCCCGGCGGGCGTAGGTACGGTCCGTCTCCTGCGGGTCCTGTGACCAGAACCGGTCGAGGTCGTATCGGTCGCCGGGCTCGCTGAAGACGTCGCGCACACCGTTGACCGTGCGCCAGAGCTCGGCAGGACTGCATGCTCCGGGGACCGCGACGCCCATGCCCACCACGGCGATCAGCTCATCCGCTCCGTGGGAGGTCATCGACGCTGCTCCTCCACAAGTTCGGCGATCTTGTCCAGCGTGGTCGCGCGGACCCTTCGCTCTGCGGGTGGCTCCGCCAGTCCGTACTGGGTGCGCACCCGCTGAAATAGTGCGAGCTGTTTGGCGGAGTCCACGCCAAGGTCGGCCTCGAGGTCTATGTCCGGCGTCAGCATCTCGACAGGGAACCCGAGGTCTTGTGCGTACAGCTCGGCCAGTTCGACGAGTACGCCGTCGCGACCGGGCAGTGTTTCCTGCCCGGAGGCCGTCGGCCGGGCTTCCGGAACCGCCTCGGAGTCCGACGTGACATCGGGGACAGGGCCCGTGGCGGTTCGCCTCCAACTCACCTGAAATCCCGCCTCGGTGAGTGAGGTGATGATGCCGTCGATGTCGCCCCGGCTGGGCAGGAGCGGTGTCGCGAGGGCGGCGGAGGGCAGTGAGGACCGGACGATGCCGGTGAGTGCCTGGCGGGCGCCGGCCTCGACAAATACAGAGGTGCCCGTCCGGAACAGGAGGAGCAGCGCGTCGTAGAAGTGCACGGGTGCCACCATGTTCTGTCCGATCACCTCACGGACGTCGTCGACCGTGCGCACGTAACGGCTGAGCACGGGGGAGAAGACCGGCGTGCGGGGTTTGGCCAGTGGCACGTCGGCCGTCGCACCGCGGAAGATATCCGCAGCGCCGTGGAGCAGCGGATTGTGGAACGCGTAGCGGGCCCGTAACCGGGTGGCCCGGAATCCCAGCTTCACTGCGACCTCCTCCGCCGCTTCGAGGGCGGCCAGGTGCCCGGACACAACCGTCTGACCCGGCCCGTTGTCAATGGCCAGGTGGAGTCCGGGGTCGTCCAGGAGGCCCACGAGGTGCTTGGCGCGCCAGGCGGGTATGTCCAGGGCCAGCAGTCCGCCCTCGGCAGGATCGGCCCGGTGGAAGGCTGCGGTACGGGTGCACGCCATGTGTGCGACGTCGGCTACGGAAACCGCGCCCGACGCTGAGAGGGCGGCGAATTCCCCGAAGCTATGACCGACCAACACATCGGCCTGCAGCCCGAGTCCGCTGAGGATTTCGAAGGCCGTCGCGTTGACGGCGTAGATCGCCAGATCCAGCTGGTCGCTGTTCTTGGCCAGCAGGTCTTCCAGCGGAGTCGCGTCCCGTTCCAGGACCAGTGGCGTCACGGGTTCGAGACCGTGCTCTGCTGCGACCGCGTCGATCGTATCGAGTACGTCGACGGCCCTGGGGAAGTGCCGGGCCCGTTCGGCGAGCACCCCGGGAAGGTAGGCGCCCTGACCGGGGAACATCACTGCAGCGCGTGGACTCATGACACACCTTCTTGTGGGAGGGATGCTTCATGGGGGGAAGTGCCGTTAGGGTGAGGACGCTCAGCGAGCGGGGACGTCCAGCGAAACCGGATGCAAACTACTGCTCCTCCGGCGGAAGAACTCCCTGGCCGGCGTAGAAGCGTTTGGCGACGGCCAGTGCATTCAGCGTTCTGGGGAAGCCGGCATACGCGCTGAGGTGGGTGAACGCCGCGACGACTGTGGTGGGGGGCACGCCGATCCGGTGGGCGATTCCCAGGTGTATGATCAGTTCCTTCCCGGTGTCCCCCAGTACGGCGAGTGCCGTGAGTGTCACCAGTGCCCGTTCGCGCTGGTCCAGGCCGGGAAGATGATGCAGGGAGCCGAACACTGTCTCGACGACCAGGCGCGAGGCGGCCGGGCTGACGGGCCGCAGATCTGCCAGGAAGGCCTGGACGGCCTCGTTCCCGGCCAGCTCGGTCGCCGTTTCCAGGCCGAGCCGGTATTTCGCGTCTGAGCAGTCCTCACACGTTTCCCTGGCGGGGCCGTCCGGATTCATCGGTATCACCTGGCCTCTCGCGCGCGGACGACTTTATTACTGCGGAGGATTGTCATGGCGGGAGACTGGAGAGGGGCGTCCCGTCCCTCGCAGTGCGGCGACGAATACCGCCCGGGTTTCGTCAGGCTGGATGATGGCGTCGACGGATGAGGCTCTCAGCAGCGCGCTGAGAGCCTCATCCGTCGACGGTATTCATCGACCGAGCGAGAATAGCGGTGCGGATGCTGCGCCCGCGGCTGCGTCCAGCACGCCACACAGTCGCAACGGCTGGTTCGTGACGATCCCTGCAGATCTGCCCTCGAGACGGGCAAACCCGAAGGCGAGATTGAGGGCGAAATGCGGCTGCCGTTCCATAAAGGAGCCGCCGTCCACGACCCCGTCCACCACACCGTGCACGTCGCAGACGGTGCGCTGCTCCGAGGGGACATGAGGCATCCGCGCCGCCGCCCGTGCGGGGGCCGATGTCGGTTCGTGCCAGCATGAGTTGGCCAGGTACGACAGGACACACCAGGCCAGTCCGATCGCGCCGTCCTCGCCATCGGCCACCAGGTGGGCGAGGCCGGAGTGGTGGCTGTGCATCCGTGCCCCGCCTATCTCCTCCCCGCTCAGATCCTCGCCCGTGACTGCCTTGACCACGGCCGGGCCGGTGAGGAACATCTGCCCGCGACCGCCTTGCATGGTGATGAGGTCGGTCAGTGAGGGAGTGAACGGCGCCGCCGACGCAGGCGCCGAGAATGACGCTGATCTGCGGTATTCGGTTCGATGCCAGCACATTCTGCCGGAAGACGGCATCGTATCCGTCCAGTGCCGCGACGCCCTCTTGGATGCGGGCGCCCGCAGAGTCGATGAGTCCTACCAGCGTACTGCGGGACCGTAGGGCCTGCTGCTGGACCCGCGCGATCTTCAAGGCGTGCATTTCTCCCAGTGATCCCCCCAGCGCGCCGCTGTCCTGTGCAAAGACGGCGGTCGCGCGCCCTTCCACCAGCCCGTTCCCGGTGACCACTTCGTCTCTGGCGGGCCGGGCGCGCACGCCGTCGAGCGGTATGGCGAGTGCGGTCTTCCCGAATTCCAAAAATATCGCTGGGCCAACGAGCCTGGATACTCGACTACGGGGTGAATTACGCACCTGATGATGAGTCTTCAGCGCAACGCTGGTCAATGTTTCTCCCTGGTAGCAGCCGTTCATTTTCGCGTACTTCTGGGCGGGGAGTCGACCATAGGGGCAAGGATGCTTCGTGGTAGACGGTGAGAGCCAGAATTTGTGGCGTGGCGGAGATGTTATTCATGAGATGCCGAGAGGGGTGAAACGTATCCAGTCGAGAAGTGCGGCGAAGGTCGGCTTCCGCTTCCTATGCGGGGGCGCAGTTGCGGCATGTGTTCGACATCGGCAAACTACCCACGGAGTCAAGTTAGGGAAACACGTGCCAGATAGGTTGGCCGAAAGTATTGCTCTGCATTCGCCAGAGCTCGGACTTGCAAGTCCTCATCCGTGTCATTGAGCCGCATGTTCACCAGGAGTGTGGGGGGCGACATCAGCCCGGTAAGAGTTCGTAACGCGACTATGATCTGACCTTCTTGCGGCGTCTCCAGCAGATCAGGCCGCAGGTCAGAGGGATACTGAGCCCTTTTCAACCTCGCGCTGATGTGTGATGAAGGACGAGAACGGCCTGGACGATCGCGGTGACGCGGTTGGTGCTGCAGCGGAGCTTCCGTGGGAGTCTCCAGCCCTTCAGGGTGGCCATGGCCTGCTCTCCGAGGCAGCGGATCTTGGCGTGTGTGCTGTTGTGCCGACGCTGCCACCGTTTGAGACGACGGCCGCGGAAGGGTACCCGGATGGAGCCGCCTGCGCCCTGGTATGCCTTGTCGGCCCAGCACTTGAGGCCGGCCTCGGTCAGTGCGTTGACGATGCCGTGGGTGCGGGCGGCGGTCAGGTCGTGGGTGGAACCGGGCAGCGCGGGCGAGGCCCACAGCAGCCGCCCGAAGGGATCGGTGAGGACTTGGACGTTCATGCCGTGACGTTTGTGTTTCCCGGAGTAGTACGGGGTGTCGGCGGCGATCCGGTCGATCGCCGGGCGAGGAGGCCGGCCCGCTGCAGGCCCTGTTGAGCCGGGCCGCGGCCACCCAGGTCGAGGTCGGCCGTCGTCCGCTGTCGGTCTATGCCGAGCTGACGGGAACCCGCCCCTTCACCACCCATCCAGCCACGGAGGAATCCTTGTGAGCGAGCTGACCGGCAACCGCATCCGCACCACGGCCGGGAAACTCGGCCTGCCCCATCTGGCGGAAACCATCAACGAGTTCACCCGCCGCGCGGACGAGGCCAAGATTACTGAGGTTGAACTCGTGGTGTCGTGTCGTTGCTCAGGTGGGTCTGATGCTCAGGCCGGTCTCGGCGAGGCAGCCGTCGATGAGCTCGCTGCGGTACTGGATGTGCCGTAAGCCGCGTCGGATGCGCTGGACGAGGTGTTCGGGGGTGCTGAAGGCGACGTTGGAGAGCCAGCCGCGCCGCAGAAGGGACCAGATCCCTTCGACAGGGTTGAGATCGGGCGCGTAGGGCGGCAGGTAGTAGATGGTCAGCCAGTCCCGGGCTTCGGCGAACTCCCGCAGTCCGGCGGCCTTGTGGACGTTGAGGTTGTCCCAGACGAGCACGATCGGGCCGCCGAGCTGCTGGTGGGCTGCGATGAGCAGGTCGCGGTAGTCGCGCCAGGAGAAGCTCTTGCGTCCGTCGCGTCGGCCGTCGTCCCGGCGCGGCCGGTAGATCAGCCGGGACCGGTGTCCGGGTTTGTAGCAGGTCAGCGCCGCGATGGATATCCGTCTGCGGGATCGGCCCCGCACCCGCACCACCGGAGTCCGGCCGCGCTGCGACCAGGTCCTGGCCTGCGGCGGCGTCATGGAGAAACCGGCCTCGTCCTCGAAGACGAGCCAGGCTCCACGGGCCGCCGCGAGTCTTCCGCGCAGGGCCACACCTCCTTGACCCACCCGGCCACCGCCTCGTCGTCCCGCTCAATCGCCCGGCGGGCCGGCACCTGGCAGGACCAGCCGTTGCGCACCAGCAGCTTGCGCACGCCCTGGACGGTGTAGGTCAGGTGGAAGCGCCTGCCGATCACCGTCTTCACACGGCTCAGAGTCCAGCGTTGATCCTCCCAGCCGTGCGCGGCCGGCCCCTTGGCCAGCTCCGCCTCCAACTGGGCGAACTGCTTCTCACTCAGCCTCGGCAGTGAAGCCGGCCCCTGTGACCGCAGAGCCCGCGGACCGCCCTCGTCCCACAGCTGTCGCCATCGCTGCACCGAGCGGACGCTGACCCTCAGGTCCTTGGCGATCACCGAGCTCGCCTCGCCCTGCGCGAACCTCTCGGCCGCCTTGAGCCGTAACTCCTCGCGAAACTGCTGCCGTTCGGCCGTCAGCCCGCCCCCTTGTGGATACCGCATGCCCCGGTGATACCGCACGGGCGACAAGTAGTCAGCCCCTACGACACCACGAGTTCAACCTCAGTAGCTATCTCGACTTCCTCGACCTGGTGCTGTCCGAGGAACTGGCCATCCGTGACGACCGCCCCTTCCGCACCGGCCTGCGGATCTCCCGGCAGCCACCGGCTCAAGAACCGCCTCAAAGCCATCGAACGCGACACCACGCCGACTCGTCCGCCATCACGGCCCCGGCACCGCGCGCTTCGTCGGCCAGGAAGCGGTAGCCGAACTCTGGGTCGTCAGGGTGCGCGTCGAACAGCGCGTTCGCGCGATACGCCTCCTCCAGCATGGCGTCGGGCACCGGCTTGTCGAGCCAGCGGTAGTAGGGCTGTCTGGCGAGCCCCTTTGCCGTATAGCGCCACCGGCTCAGCACTTTACAGAACCAGGATATCCGTCTATCGGGGCCGCGTGATAGCCCGCAAAATATCTGCATAGCATTCTGGCGCTGTCGAGCGTCAGCTGTCTTAATGAGAGAGACAGGAGCAGTAGAGAGGATCTCTCATGGATGTGCTGGCCGAAAGTCGCTCACCCCGCCGGATGTCCGGTGTGGGGGAGTTGTCCGGCCGGCTGTCCGGGCAGGTGCGCGGCGTGTGTGACACGGTCCGGGAGACCGTGATCGGGTGGCGGGTGCGGCCGCCGGTGTTGAACGAGGCGGTGCTGGCCGAGCTGTTGGCGTATATCCGCCGCGATCTCGCTGCCGTGAGCTGGCGGCGCGTCCCGGGCACCCTGCCCTGAGCTGACTGTGGTGCGCTGCGGGGCGGGAGGGGGGCTCGGGCTGGTGCCCGTCTGGCGAAGCTGCTTCGGTTGTTCCGTGGAGTCCTTTCCACAGCGGCGGTGGTGTGGTGGGTGGGGTTGTGGTGGTGGGGGCGTCACTTCCCGTACCTTCCCCGGGGGTGTGGTCAGTGCTTTCCGCGGGGCGGGACGGTCATCGCGTGATGATTGCCACCACGCTGCCGCTGATGAGGAAGGGTCCGTAGGGGATCGCGGTGTGCGCGTGGGCTTTGCGGAGCGCTATAAGTCCCAGGCTGTAGGCGGCGGCGATCAGCGGGCCGGCGAGGGCGCCGAGGGCCAGTGCACGCCAGCCGTACCAGCCGAGTATGGCGCCGAGTGCGGCGGCGAGTTTGACGTCGCCGAATCCCAGACTCCTGGGACTGATCAGGAAGAGCGTGAAGTAGCCGCCGCCCAGTGCGAGGGCACCGCCGAGTGCGGCCGGCCAGGAGCCGCCTGTGTTCGGGAACAGAGCGGCGGCGCCGAGGAGGAGCAGGGTGGCGGGGGTGAGGGGGAGGGTCAGGATGTCGGGCAGGCGGTGGACGGTGACATCGATCCAGGTGAGCAGGACCAGGATCGGTGTGAGGAGCAGCCAGACGGCCAGCTCGGGCCTGGGCCCCGTTCTGTGGGCCAGAGCACCGCATCCCAGGATGGTGATCAGAGCGACGGCTGGAGCAGGGGGCCCGTACCAGCGCCGGGCGCGGAGCATGGGCGCTTGCTCGGTGGCGCAGTGCTTGCAGCGGGGGAGTCCGAGCCAGGCCTGAGCTGGATGCCCGGCCGGGCAGCGCGAGCGCCAGCTCTCGTCTGCCGGTACGGCCAGTTTGTACACGGCGCGCGGCACAAGCAGCCCGGCCAGGGCACCGTAGGCGCAGGCGAGGGTCACGAGCATGCGCACCGCCCGGCCCCGCCAACAGCGCCATCAGCGCCCTCAGCGCCATCAGCGCGAAGAGTGCTGGCTGTGCCGGCGTCGGCCTGGTGGGCGGCGGCCGGCCGGGGTGGGGCGTTGGGGTGGGGGCTGTGGGCCGCTGGCCACGTGTGCCGGCTCTCGGCAGCGGCTTCAGCACGGCGCATACGCGAGCGGGCACTGCCCGATCCAGTGGCGGATGCGTGTGCGGTGCGGTGCGCGCGATCGATGCCGGGACCCTGGAGTGGTGGTACAGCACGCAGCTCCTGGACCACCCAACACCCCCTGCGCGCCGGCGCCTGCGCACGGCGCATACATGAGCGGGCACTGCCCGATCCAGTGGCGTGTGCGTGTTCGTGTGCGGTGCGGTGCGCGCTGGCGATGCCCGGACCTTGCCGTGGTGGTGCAGCGTGCAGCTCCTGGTCCACCCAGCGCCCCCTGGCTGCCGGGGGCTGCGCACCGGTCGGTCGGGTTGCGTACCGGCTCGCGGCGCGCTGACGCCTACGCTCGGTGGCGGGCGTCAGCGCGCCCGCCTGTGGGCGCCGGACGTTCCCGGTTGTCCTAGAAGCCGTGTGCACGCTGGCCTGCTCCGAGGAGGTGGTCGATGAGGTGTTCGGTTTCGGGGTCGAGGGGGATGCGGTTGTCGCGGCTGATCTGCTGGACGCGGGTGGAGATGGTGAACAGGCCGGGACGGTTTCCTGCGGCATGCTCGATGCGTAGCCAGTCGCGGTAGAGGATCTCTGCTGTTTCGTCTACCTCGAGTCCTGTGGCGACGGCCTGGCGGGCGGCGGCGAGGTCGTGGTGGGGGCCGGGTGTCATGCGCCAGATCGCGATGGTGTGGGCGATGTCGATGATGCGGGTGGTCATTTCCTGCTGGTGAGGTTCGGCCCAGGGCGGGGGGCTGGCGCCGAAGGGCTTTCCGCGGACCAGGTGAAGGGCGCGTTCCAGGTCGTGCACGTAGGCGGGCCCGCCTGCGAGGGCTTGTTCGGCGAGTTGCGTGAACCGGGTCCAGTCGCACCTTACGTGGGGGGAGAGGCGGTAGGGGTCTTCTCGGGCGGTGCGCCGGGGGACGTAGGGGGTGCCGTGGGGGTCGTCGCCGAAGCTGCGGCGCAGGTCGCCGATGCGGGAGTCGAGGGTCTTCTTCGACCAGGGGTTGAGGGGGTCCATGTCGGCGCACAGGGTGTCGGCGCTGCGGCCCGGTTTGAAGAACAGCAGGGCGGCGAGCTGGGCTGTGCGCGGGCCGTGGCCGGAGCTGGAGAGGCCGGGGACGTGGACGGGCCCCAGGACGCTGATTTCAGGGGCGTGCAGATCGCGGGTCTGTGCCGGATCCCTTCTGTCTGTCTCCTCGTGTGCAGTGGGCGCAGGATTCCTGGTGCAGGGGGCCGGTTCGGATGCCTCGGCCTCCGTGGATGAGGTGGCCGGGGCGTCGGCGGGTCGCGGACTGGAGGGCGGGGGCCCGGTGGGGGCGAGGTGGAGGGCTGCGGGGTCGGTGCTGGCGCTCACCAGTGCTGGGAACGCTCCGAGGTTCGCGGGAGCAGGATCCTGCGTGGTGTCCTCGGCGTCTGGGACAACGCAGGGGGACTCCGCCGCGGCAGGCGCGGCCGTGGCGGGTGTGGTGGCGGGTTCGGCCGGCACGTTCTGCCACGCGCCTTCTGCGGGGAGGGGTGGCTGGCCGGAGATGCGGAGTTGGCCCGCGATCTGCTGGAAGGCCGCCTCATCGAGGCGCTGCAGCCGGAGCGGGAGGCCGAGGGTGTCCAGGTCCTGGAGTGCGGATGTTGAGGCGTCGAGGATCTCGGCGTCGGGGAAGTGCTGGCTGGTCTGCGCGGCGGGGGCGACTAGGGTGACGGAGAGGCCGCCGGCTTTGTCGAGGGCTTCGGCGAGCTGCCAGGCGGTGTCACTGTCGAGTTCTGCCGCACACAGCAGGAGGTAGGGCTGGGCGGTTTCCTCGGGTTGTTGGTAGGCGGTGAGCATCCAGTCGCCGAGGTCGCGTACAGCGTGGGCGGGCTCGCGTTTGTGGGCGATGCGTGAGGTGGGCAGCAGGTGTGGCAGTTCGTCACCGAACCCGAGTGTCACGATCTCCACGTGTGCGGCCCAGGGGCTCATGCCGAGTTCCAGCGCGATGGAGATGCACACTTCCCGGATCTGCTCCGCGGCTCCCTCCAGGAGAACAATGCGCGGGTGGGCCAGGTTGAGGAGTACGACGCTGTCGTCCTCGGTGGCGCCGATGGTGGTCAGCAGCGGGTAGGGGGCCGTGATGGATGTGGCCTCCTCTCTGCTGAGCAGTGCCGCTGTGGTGGGGAGTACCCACCAGCTGTCGTTTCCTTCCACGAAGGGAGGCTGCGCGTCGGTGTCCGCGGCCCCCGGCAGAACCTCGATGGCTTGGCCGCTGATCCGGGCGGCCCGGATCACGGGGAGGGGCCGGTTGTCGGCCTGGGCGTGGTGGGCCAGGGTGCGCAGGGCGAGGTCGAGTTCGTCGGCGAGGGTGGGGTGGGCGGCTTCGGACAGTTGGGCTGCGGCCAGGGTGGTTTCCTCGGCGATGGCGATGGTCTCGCCGGGTGCGCGGCGTCGGCGCTGGAGGATGCGGCGCAGTGTGAGGGCGCCGGTGATGGCGGCGGCCAGGAGCGCGAAGGCCCCGGCCACGGTGGTGAGCTGGATGTGCTGGCGTGTGGAGGGGCTGGGCTGCACAGCCGGGGGAGTTGTGGGCGTGGCCGGGGTGGAGGGGGTTGTGGAGGGGGCCGGGGTGGGAGGACGGCTGGCGGAGTTGGCGGAGCCGGTGGGGGGTTCCGGCGTGGAGGGGGCCGGCTGGGCGGGTGTGGCGGTCGGTGGGGCGGGTGCGGCTGAAGAACCCTGCGCTCGCGGAGTGTCGTGGGGTGTGGCGGGGCGGGGCGCAGCCGGGCCCGGAGCGGGGATTCCTGGGGTGGGCGCAGCGATGTGTCCCGGACTCTCGGGTGCGGGTGCGGGTGCGGGTGCGGCGGGTGTGGGAATGTCGAGACTCCAGCCGACTTCGAGTTCGTCGGGGTCGCTCAGCCGGCCCCCGGTGGGCTGGGGCTTGTCCCGGTTCGCGTCGAAGATCTCCTGGTAGCGGGCGCCGTCGTGGTACTCGCGTTCGGCGATCGTCCAGAGGCTGTCGCCGGGTCGGACAAGGTGACGGTGCGGCGTGCTCGCTGGCGTGTTGGCGGCCGGTGTGGTGCTCGTGGGCTGGGCGTGGACGGGTGTGGGGTTGAGCAGCGGCAGGCCGGCGGGGAGCTGGAGGATCCAGCCGGGCTGGATGGGGGAGTTGGTGCGGAAGGTCGTGCCGTCGGCCATGGTGCGGCCCTCGTTCGCGGCGGCGATGGTGGTGTAGAGCTCGCCGTGGCCGGTGAGGTGTTCGGCGATGCTCCACAGGCTCTCCGCGGGACGCACCGCACGCACGGTGTAGGTGTGCTGGGCCGCGGGCGCCGGAGATGTGTCGGCGGCTGGTGCTGTAGAGGTGGCCGGCTGGGCCAACTGAGCAGTGGCCGCGGGGAAGTTCTGGACGGGGAGCTGGGCTGCGGTGACGGCGTGCGCGGTGGCGGGGGCGGCCAGCGCGGTCCCGGTCGGCAGCAGCACCAGGATGCTGCCCACCAGCGTGGCCGCGGCGCGCTGGCTCAGACGCAGGCCCGGCAGCCGGGGCGCGCTGCGGCCGCTGAGCCGGGCCGGAATCTCTACGAGCAGCGAGACGACAAAGGAGAGCCAGCCGGTCCAGCCGATAGCCGCGACGAACAACAGCGCCACGTTCGTGGTGTCGCTACGGGTGAACAGATGGCTCAGAGCGTCCATACCACCGGGCAGCAGCGCGGCGGTGGCCTGCCACAGCAGCCAGGGCAGGCCCGCGAGCAGGGCGGCCAGCGTCAGGAGCGCGGCCAGGGCGCGCAGGACGGCGGACAGCGTACGCAGTCGGGAGGCGGGGCGGGGGAGGGCCATGAGCAGTCCCTTAACTGTCCGGTTGAGTGATGCCGTGGAGCAGCGTGGCAGAGCTGGTGGCGTGCACCGTGAACGTCTTTGGCCAGAACACGGCGTGGTAGCGGCCGGTGACGGTGACCGTCACGGTGCGCCCTGCGTCAGTGACGTGGACGGTGCCGGTGACCCCGGTTTCGGCGAGGTAGGCCCGGGCGGCGGCAAAGGCGCCGGCGGGATCGGCGACGAAGGCTGTGCCGGGGATCGCCTGGGCGGGGTCGATGGCCTGCTGCGCGGCGCGCGCCGCTTCCACCGAGAGGTCGTCGGCGTGCTGTTTGGCGCGCAGGACGCCGAACGCGTCGATGGTGAGGAGTCCGCACAGCAGCAGCAGGGGGCCGATGATCAGGGCAGCGAAGACCGGTACGGAACCGCGGTCGTCCCGCCGGGATGCTCTGGTCATCAAGCGGCGGATGAGGGTCGGGTTCATCCGCGCCCCCGGTAGGCGTCGACGATGGAAGTGAAGGTAGAGCGGACGGTGCGCACGCCGGGACCTCCGCCGATGAGGACCAGGTCGCCGACCGGCACGGTGCAGGACACGGTGACTGTCACGGTGGACACCTGCCCGACCGGCACAGCCAGCCCTGCCACCTGGGCATCCACGGCGGTGTGGCTGCAGACCTGGCCGCTGGAGGTCAGCGCGTCGGCGGCCGCGGCCTTGGCATCGGCGCTTCCTGTGGCGGGAGTTCGCGCCAGCGAGGCGGCGCGGGCGGCGGCCTGGGCGGCGGCGTCCGTTTTCTGCCCGGCCAGGGAGAGGCGGGCGCCGGCGACGAACAGCAGCACGAGGACGATGAGGACCGGGACGATGATGGCGGCTTCGATGGCGACGCTGCCGTCATCGGCCGGGCGCCGCAGCCGGTGTGCAGGGGGCATCAGGGTGCTCCCGCTGTGGTCCACCGCTCGATGGGCCCGGACACGGTGGCCTGGACATGGATCCCCGATATGCCCGGAATCATCGACAGAGCCTGCGCATCGACGCGGACCCGCAGCCGCTCGGGCGTGCTGCCCTCAGTGGACACGCTCCGGTCGGTGAGCAGGCTGGAGCCCGCCTCGTCGAGCATCCGCTTCGCCTTGGCAGCCCCGTCGCCGGGGGTAGCCCCGTACAGCCGGCCGGCCGCCACACCGGCCCGGGCGGAGCTGTAGGCGACATTGCGGGCGTAGGCCCACATGATTCCCTGCAGCAGAATGAGGATCAGGATGATCACGAAGGGGTAGATGACGGCCATCTGGACCGGGTTCGAGCCCCGGTCCGAATCCCAGGGCAGGCGGGGCGCGTTCACTTGCCGTCGAGGTTCACGTTGTCCACCTTGGTGGACGCTTTGGTGCCGAGCGCGACCAGCGCGGCGGCGATGCTGAGGGCGATGCCGATACCCGCAACCCACAACAGGACCGTCACGACGGGGTTGTCGCCACGCTCCCCGCGCTCACTCATCTCCTCGTACGCTTCGTTGAGGTGTGCGCGGATCTTGCCGGTCAGCAGCGACAGGGTGACGCCGGCCTTCATGTAGGTGTCCTTCACGGCTTGTTCTCCTTACGCAATACGGGGATCGGCGGGCTGAGAAGGCCCTGGCGTCAGGACAGCGCGAACAGTTTCAGCACCACGGGGAAGCCGAGCAGGCACATGATGAGGACACACATCACGGCGCCAGGGATGTGCATCTTCTCGCTGTCGGCGTTCGCCCTGGCCACGGCCATGGCCAGCTGCTCATCGCGGGTGCTCTTGGCGCGGGCCCGGACGGGTGCGTAGATGGAGGCGCCATCCCTGCCGGACATCTGGGCGAAGTCCGCGACGTCCCGCAGCACAGGGATCCTCAGCTGGGTGCCGAGGGTTTCGAGGGCCTGCCAGGGCGAGGTCTTCTCCATCCGGGCGCGCAGCAGGGCCTCTTGGAGGCGCAGGAACGACCAGCTGCTGCCGACCCGCGCGGCTTCTTCCAGGGCCTGGTCGACGGCGATGTTGGAGGCCAGACGCAGAGCGACCAGTTCGAGGTAGACGGTGACGGCGTGGGTGAACTCCTCCCTTGCCCGCCCGGCATCCCGGCGCACCATGAGGTCAGGCACGAACCACAGGACGACAGCGGCCACGATGCCGGCCGCTGCGGGCACGAACAGGGGCAGCGTGATGCCGAGCAGGATCCAGGCCGCGCTCAGCACGGACGGCAGGACCAGCCCGGCGAAGGCGAGGAGCACCTTGTTCAGGAGGAACTGCTCGACCGGCTGGTTCAGCAGATTCAGGTCGGCACGGGGCAGCGGCGCCGGAATCCGGGCCACCAGCCACGCGCCCACGAGGTTGTCCGCACGCTGTTCGGGCAGGGCGGTCCCGGCCGTGGGGGCGGGCGGGCTGAGGCGCCTGAGGGCCGGGCCCAACTTGGGGGGAGCCGGGGCGAGTTCCCGCACCACCAGGGCCAGGCCCGCGCCGATCAGGCAGCCCAAGAGCGCCACGACAGATGTTGTCGTCACTGTGCGGCCTCCATCCAGGCAGGTGCTTTCACGGGGCTACGCGCGTCTGGAACCAGGACCCGGGCGGTGCGGCCGCGGGAGGCGTAGCTGCGCGACCACACCAGCACGGCGACGAACGCCGCCGAGAGCAGCCCCAGGACCAACTGGCCGAGCAGCGTGGTGAAGACATGGGTGACCTGGGGGACGGTGAAGCCCAGCGGCACCAGGGCCAGGGTGATGAAGGTGAGGGTGCGCACGACGGTGCGGGACTTCTCCCGCTCCGCCTCGATCTTCTGGCGCGCACTCACCTCCTCCCGCAGGGACGCGGACATGTCCTGCATCGCCTGCGCCAGCCCCGGCCCGGGGTCGGTGACCGACAGCTTGAGTGCGGCACACACCTTGTCCGCGGTCGGATCGTCCAGGGCGCGCCCGAAGTCCTCGACCGCCTCACCGAGCGGCCACCCGGCATCCACCTTGTCGACCAGCTCCTCAATCTCCCCCTCCAGCGCCTGGGGAGCATGACGACGGCTGGTCTTCAGGGCCTGCTCAATCGCGACACCCAGACGCAGTACCTCCGCCAAGCGCTGCGTCCACTCGGCAAGCGCGTCCCGCTTGGCCATCTGCTCCTTGGTCGCCGCCACGGGGGCCGTGAGCCACGGCACGCCCACCACCGCAGCGGCTGCGATCAACGCGACCACGAAAACCCCGCTCACCAGCCACACCACAACCCCGGCCACCATCGCTCCGCCGAACAGAGCCTTGCGGCGGGCCGCTGTGCGGGCCGCGGGCCCTGACCGGGATCGGTGGCGCCAACTGGCCAGGAGCCCGGGGCCCTTGGGCGCGGTCGTTCCGACCAGCCCGGCGGTCAGGGCGACCAGACCGGCGCCGAGCAATGCCCCCGACAGCGCCCACCACCATCCGGTGATCATGCGCCCACCTCATGCGGCCAGGCAGCCGGCTGCGCGACGAGTTCGGTGCGCAGGCCCGCGGCCTCGAGTTTCTGCCGGTTGCGGACCGACAGCGCGGCATAGGGCACCGCCCGCTGGTCCCACTCGCTGGCCGGCCGGTAGATCTCGTTGTAGGTCGGGCGGCCGTCCGGACCCACGGGCTTGATCTCCCAGATGTGCGAGACAAAGCGCCGCTTCGCGGGCCCGGATTCATCGACCGACAAGAACACCAGGAAATGCAATCCGTTAGCGATCTGGCGATAGGCCAGTTCCGGCGTGAAGTTGGACTGCGCCAGCAGATACAGCTCCGCGATCCGGTCGAAGACCGCCTCGGGCTCGGAGGCGTGGATCGTGCACATGTTGCCGGGCCTGTCCGACGTCATCGCCTGCATCATCGCGGTGATCTCCTCACCGCGGACCTCCCCGACCACCACCCGGGTCAGCGACATCCGCTTCGCGCTTCTCAGCAGGTCCAGCAGCGTGATCTCGCCCGCCGCCCGGCCATCCACCCGCTCCCCGTTGGACGCTCTCGCCTCCATCGGCACCACATGCCGGTGATAGCCGTTCTTGTGGGTCCACAGCTCGAAGGTCGTCTCCAAAGTGCCGAACCGCTCGCTTGCGGGAATCTCCCGCAACACCGCCCGCAGCATCGACGTCTTGCCCGAGGACTGCTCCCCCGCGAAGATGATGTTGCGTCGCGCCCGGACACAAGCGCGCAGCAGGTTGGCCATCTGCTCATCGAGCGCACCCAGACTGACCATCGTGGGCAGGTCGGCGTCCTTGAGACGGTGGCGGCGGATTGCGACATGCGTGAACTCGCCGGTCACCTCCGGGCCCAGAGCCTGGACCCGGGAGCCGTCCTTGAGGCGCAGCTCGACCTCCGGGCTGAATGTGGAGAATGTGCGTCCGCTCTGCCCGCTGGCCCGGATCAAGTCCCGGACCAGTTCCTGCAGTTCCTCCTCGGAATCGGCGACCGGTGCGACCTGCATCGGCTCCGCGTCGTCGCTGTATTTGAGGAAGACCCGGTGCGGACCCTCGATCCAGATGTCCTCCACCAGGTCGTCGTCCAGGTAGCGCTGCAGCCGCCCGGCCCGGAAACACATGTCGAAGGCGAGTCCGGCCAGCTCCCGCTCCTCGAAGGGGGAGTAGCCGCCTCCGCGGCCGGTCGCGTCCGCCCAGATCGCCACCTGCTCATTGATCAGAGCGCGACCCCGCTGCTCCTCCACCTCCCCGGTCAGCGACGGCGTGGCCTTCTTCTCCTTCAGCAGCTGCTCGACGACGATCCGCTTGATCTCCTGCGCCGCCCGGTAGTCGATCCGCGCCTGCGGCACTGCCCCTTGGCCCACCATGCGCGCCGTGGCCGCGCCCCCCAGTACGCCGCTCAGTGACGCCGGTCCGGCAGGGGCGGGCGGGCTCGGGGGGTAAGGCTCCCCGTTGTATACCGGTTCAGCGTGCATCGAGGCCTCCCACCATCCGCTGGTGCAGGGGCGAGGCGAGGCGGGCGCGCTGGGTGGCCACCCGCTGCCGGATCGGCGTCGAGGCGTCCAGCACGGCCCGCATCAGCTTGCTCTCCCGGAACCGCTTGCCCTCCGCGGCGCCGTCGGACAGCACGGCGGCCTCCTGTGGCCGGAACGGCAAACTCGCCACCACCGGCACCTGCAAGTGCTCCTCCACCTCCCGCGCCGCATACGGCCCTTCAGTAATAAGCAGGACCCCCAGACGCCCCGAGCGCCGGCCCTCCCCGTCCAGCAGCGCGGCAAGCATCCTGGCCCGTGCGGCGGCCATGTGCAGGCTGCGCAAGGTACTGCGCATCACCAGCAGGACCAGGTCAGCCCGCTGGGCCAGGACCCGGGCCGGCCCGAAGGCCCCGTTGCGCCCCAGGTCGAGCAGCACGTCGTGACCGTGCTGCTCGATCCGGTCGATCCCGACGAACAGATCCGCGATGGCCCACCATTCCGGTGCGAGGCCAGCGGCCTCGGCGGGGCTGGTCAAGCCGGGCAGCAGCATCCGGGCGGGGTCATCACGCCGTTCCTCGTCGGAAATCCGAACGAGCTGGGTCCAGAAAGCATCCTGCAAGCTGGCACTGCGGCGGGAGGCGGCCAGGTTGTGCAGGCCGCGGTCAGCTGTTAGCCGGCTCTGCAACGCCCCCGCCAGCACGGCGCCGCCGTCCGGGCAGCACTCGGCCAGCAGCACCCGCCGGCCGTGTTCCACTGGCCACATCCGCAGCAGGCCCAGCGCCGTTGACGTCACGCCGGGCGAGCCCGGCACCCCCACCAGAGCGATCACCGCCATCAGGAACCGGCCCCGGTTGCCGCCTTCACAGCAAGCGCCACCGTCCCGGCTGCGGCCTGAGCGGCCAGCCGCGGTCCGCCGGCCGACTTGACGGCCACGTCGATCACTTGCTGGCCCGTGCTGTCCTGCTTGGCGCCCACGCGGACGATCCGCGCATCCACCGTGGCAGGGCCACTGTCCTGACCCGGCTTGCCATTCCTGCCCGGTGCTGCGCCCCCGCTGTCGCCGGTGAACACGACCTGGACCTGGTCCTCCGGCTTCAGCGGGGAATCCGGTAACTGCCCCGGCTTCAGGTTCAACCCGACCAACTGCTCATCCTGGCGCACCAGCGTGCGGCTGGTGATCTGCCCCGGCGCGAGCAGCACACCGGGCAGCAACTCGAACGCGGCGCGCTTGCCGACCACCTCCGCCCGCTGCCCTGCCCCGATCGCCTTGAGCGCGGGATCCAGGGCTACCGACGCCTCCGCCAGGTCCGCATCCTGGATCACCGTGCCCGCTGCCACGTCCCGGGCCATGACCAGGACCGGGGTGCGCTGGCCGTTCTGCGTCCAGTACCAGTAGTTGCCCACCGCGCCCGCCGCGATCAGCGCCGCGGCCAGGGCGAGCATCCCCGGACGCCGGCGACGTGCCTGCCACCGCAGGGACGGCGGGCCAGGCTGTGCCGGAATCTGACCCGCCACTGAGGCGGGCGCTGCCGTCTTGCTCACGCTGTAACGCCTTTCGCTCTCATGCTCAGTTGCCGACGGCCTGGAGTTCCCCGACCCCGACCTGGGCCTGGGACTGGCGGATCTCGGTGAACTGGCCCGCGTCCACGGCGCCGGCCGTGACCGTCCAGTTGACCTGCCACGTCGCGGTGGCTGTCAGCGCGAACTTCTGGCCTGCCTGACCCGCCGACGATTTCGCGAAGGTGTGACCGCACGTCGGCGACGGGTTCATGCCGGATGACGCCTGGTACGCAGTGCCGGGGCCGTGGCAGGTCACTGATGTGCCGTCACCGAACTTCCAGATGATGGCGGCGACCTCGGCCCGCGCCGAGACTGTCACCGCGCCTGCGGAGGCGGTCGCCGTGTTCGGACCGAACGTGGTGGGGGCCTGGTTCACCCACAGCCACATCGGCACCCCCACCGCGTATTTGCCCGTCGCCTGCGGGCTGGCGATGTCCGGACCGACCAGCTTCATCGAATCGACGGCGCGGTGGGCCAGGACTTCGGGGTCGACGGGAGGCGCCGCCGGGCCGCCGTCGGGGATCCATTCCACCCCGATCCGCATGGTCTCGGGGCAGTACACCTGATACACCGCGCCCTTGTCGCCGGGCTGGTGCCCGTCCCAGCCGAGGTTGTTCGCCGGGGGCTGCGGGGCCAGCTTGGTGTAGGTACACGGAGGCGGGCTGCTGCTCGCAGCTTCTGAACTGGCTGCTATTGGCTTCTGCCCACCAGTTCCGGGGCTGTCGCTGTTGTCTCGGGCACACACGCTGACCCATGCCTCCGAGCCCTGGCATCCTGGGTCATTGCCTACAGTTGGTCCGCCGTCGGCGTGCGCGACCGCCGTGGGGAAAATGCTGCTGGCTAAAAAGATCGCCGCTGTGGTTGTCAGCCGCCGCATGGCTGGCTGCCCTTCGTAATGAAGTCCGTGATCATCCACCTGCCGCCGTCCCACCGTTCGGCTTTCACCTGCGCGAGATAGCGCATGGGCTGAGCGCTTGGAAGGGGGATGGGCTTGTTGGCCTTGGTATCCCATGTCTGCCAGTTCGACAGGTCGACGCAGTCAGTCATGGCTGCAGTCGGAGTTTTGGGACTGAGGTCCAGTTTGGTCACGGTGACTTGGTGCCCCATGGCCCCCCGGATCACGGTGCCTCGCTGCTTCATCTTGGCGAGGTCGATCCGCACCTTGGCTAACGCATCAAGTGTCGCGTACTTCTCGAGGTCGGTGCCCGATGCGTCGGCCTTGCGGTACGCCTTCATCTGTTCCACCCACATCGCGTTGTACGACGCGAGGACGGCCGACTTCTCGGCGTTCGGGGGCGGAGAGCTGGCCGGGTGAGCCGGCGACGGGGAGGCCGCGGAGGGTGCCTTGTGGTCGGGGCTTCTGTCAGCGGAGTTGTCGCTCTTGTCGGTGCAGGCGCAGAGAACAGCAAGGGAGGCGGCGATGGCGACGGTGTAGCGCCAGCACATGAGCGTGCGTGGGCGATTGTGGTGTGAGCTGGTGGTCAACTGGTCCTCCTCGTGCGACGTTTCGTGTTCCGGTTCCGTTGGTGGGCCCGCACTCGCACATTCGCGAAGGCTGTTCTCGCTTTGCTGCAGACGCACCGTAGCGCCACGCTCCGTAGATGAGGCAAGGGGTTTGCGGAGGGAGCAGAGGGCCTTTCGTCCGGATCCGTCCTGAGTCTGGTGCAGGTCGTAGCGCTCCAGACGTGCACGATCAGGCCGAAATGGCTGGCGTCTGGGTGACGGGGGAATCTCACTGTCCGTGCTGATGGATTCGCATGTGGAATCCGATGCATATGCGTCAAGTCCCTGCTCTGTGGCACGAGGGACGTCAGTAGCGGAGCGGTGCGGAATTGACGAAGGGGACGGGAGCGGCGGGCTGGCCGCCCGTCAGGAGGCTGTCGGGGTCTGCCCGTGGAGAGGATTCGGCCAACCTGGGCCCGATCGAGCGGTAGGGGCGGTTGTGAGTTGACGCTGTCGGCAGGGCCGGGGCCGTTGGTGGGGACAGCGTCGAGGGGAATCCTCTGCTGGCCTTGGTGCGACCGGCGCGGCGTGCGGTGGGAACGAGCCCGGGCTTGCCTGGTCACAGCTGGGTCCAGGGGCGGCGTTGGCCCCGCCCGTTGAGCGGGGTCCATACGTGTTCGGTGGGGCCCTGTTGTTCGAGGTCGTCCAGGAGGGCTGCGCCGAGAGGCACGGTGCGTGCGAGTTGCGCGACGGCCGGGTGTTCGGCGGTCATGGCCTGGAGGTCTTCGATGCGGTGGGCGAGGGTTGTAGGGCTGGCGCCGGTGAGGATGAACAGGAGGCGGGGGAAGACGGGGTACCAGCGCTGCCAGGCCGGCGGCGTGTTCGCCTGGATGGCACGCCGTCCTGGCGGAGTGGGGGTGTAGGTGTGCAGGCGGGCGTACTCGATGAGTTTGGTGGCCAGGCGTTCGCTGCTGGTGGTGGCGCGGTCGACCTCGACCAGGGCACGGAGCTTGGTGCGGCTGCCGTCGCTGGCGTGCAAGACGTAGTGCAAGAGCGCGTCGGCGATGACGCGTTCGCTGTCGCCGAGTGAGTGGGCGACCTCTGGGGTCCAGTCGAGGTGGCCGTGTTCGTCGCCGCGGCGGCGCGCGTCTTGCAGGAAGGTGAGGTGGGCGCGGACCACGGTCAGGACGTGCGGTGTCTTCATCGAGGCAGCGGACGCCGAGGTGATCGGGTAAGGGGGGCGGCCGCGGAGCTGGGGCCAGTCGCGGGCGATGCGGGCTCCTTCCGGGGTGAGGAACCAGGCGCGCCGCCGGTTGGACTGGGGGAGCACGGTGAAGGCGGCCAAACCTTCTCTGTGCAGTCGGTTCAGCGGCTTGGTGATGGTCTGCCGGGTGGCCTGGGGGCGCAGCATGTCCTGGAGTTGCTGGGTGGTGGCCATGCGGTGCTGGGCGAGTGCGGCGACGATTTGGTGGGGGAGCGGTTCGGCTGGACTGGGCAGGAAGGCGGGCACGGCCCGCCTGTCGGCGGGGCGGGTCTGGCTGGTCACTGGAACTCCTTGGCCGGTGGGGTGGGCCTTGTGGCGGCGGGTGTGTGTGCCAGGAGGAAGGTCTGGACGCGCTGCTGCTGGGCGGTGGCGCGGTCGGTGAGCTTGGACAGGGGCAGGGCCCCGGCGGTGCGATCGGCGGCGGCTTCCAGAGCGCGGACCTTGCCGGACTCGCGCAGGTCGGTGAACACCTCCTCGAGCAGGGGGCCGTGCAGGAGGACGGGGCCGATGCGGCGGCCGTCGACGGTGAACTGGGCGTAGTGGTCGTAGCGGTCGAGGTTGGCGACGTGGGTGGGGCTGGGCCGGTCGCCCCATTCCTCAGTGATGGCGCAGACCGCCGCCCGGGAGCCGGTGGTAGTGGACAGGGTGGAGGCGTTCTGGAGCAGTGACTGGCGTACGGAGGCGGGGAGTCGGGCCAGGATCTGGGTCATGCCGTGGATGTGGACGCGGAACTTGCGCAGGTCTTCGAACATCGCGGCGATGGACTCGGCGGCGGTGCCGGTCAGGGTGATGAGCTCGTCGAGGTAGACGCGGAACGCGATGCGCTGGTGTTCGGGAAGGTCGGTGCGGGAGCGGCCGGCGCGCAGCAGGTCCCGGGCGAGCAGGGCGATGAGGAGTTTGTCGGTGGGGCCGTTGCCGTCCGTGCACACCCACACGATCATCTGGGCGTCCATGGCGGAGCGGATGTTGTAGACGCCGTGGCCTTGGCCGAGGAAGGCCCGGGTGACGGGGTTGGCGGCGAGCCGGGTGAGCGGGTTGATCAGGATGTTGAAGGAGTCGGCTGGCAGGGTCGGGAAGACGTTCTGCCACCAGGCTCGTGACTCCTCGTCCAGGTGGCCGTGCAGGGCGTCCAGGGCGCTGGTCCGGAAGCCTGCGTCGGTGAGCAGGGCGCGGATGTGGAAGATGGTGGCCTGGTCGTGGGGGCGCTGGGCTTTGCAGGCAAGCTCGTTGATCGCAGTCAGGATGGTGAGGGCCTGAGTGAAGATGGCGATCGCGCGGGGCGCGTTGGTGTCGTCCCAGGCGAACGCGGAGGCGAACGCGTCGACGGTGTCCTCGACGACTTCGTGGCGGGCCCGTCCGTGGTGCATGCCGATCAGGTTCCAGGAGCTGATCAGTGAGTGGGGCCCGGTGGCTTTGAGGTCGATCCGTGCGATGCGGCCCATGATGTGGTCGTGGGCGAGGTAAGGGGCGCCGCGCTTCCAGGAGTCGCGGTGCGGGTCGACGAACAGGAGTCCGCCGCCGGCGTGCGCGAGGGCGATCGCCTGGGCCAGGGCCCGTTCGGTTTTGCCGCCGCCAGCTTTGCCCACCGCGACCTCGAAGAGGGTTTCGGCCGCGTGGGTGGCCACCAGGCGGCGCCGTCCGTCCGGCCTGCGGTACCAGCCCTGCAACAGCAGGGACGGATCGCCGTGCGCGAAGGACGGCAGGTCGGCGGGGAGTAGCGGGAGCCGGCAGTGGACGGTGGGCGGCTTGAGGAGGCCAAGGAGCTCGGTCAGCTGGACCCAGTTGGCGCTGGGCGGCTGGCACTGCCCGGTTGCCCAGCGCCTGTCGAACCGTTTGCGTTGGGGGAAGCGGTCGGCTCCCAGCCGGCACGGCCCGATCTGCCACCCGCGCATGGCGAACCGGGCCGAGCCGCCGAACACGTCCATGGCGGCCTGGATCCGGGCGAGATGGGCCTCGGCACGGCCCGTGGTGTCCGAGGCGCAGCGCACCAGGATCTGCACCCGCACCAGGTGGCTGTCCTCGGCGAGCTTGCCGAAAGCCTTCGCGGTATCCACCCGGACCGGCGGTGGCGTCATGACCATGCGGCCGCCCTCCCGGGACCGGCGGCCGTCGGGGGTGAGCATCTGGCTGATCTGGAACAGCCAGGAGTCCTCCAGGCGCTGGTGATCCCGGTGCATCCAGCGGGTCAGACGCGAAGCCTCGCCCCGCTCGCTGCGCCGGGCGGCATCCAGCAGTTGCCACCGGCGAGCCCTGAGCACCGTCTTGGGGGCACGCTGCAGGTCGATGCAGAGCTCGGCCAGGTCGCCGAGGTGGGCACGCAGATCGGCGACGGCGTCCACGAGCGGCTGAAGGGGGTCCGGGTCGAGCGGAACGTCGCGCAGGGTAGCGACCGGATTGCCGCGCAGGATGAACTCCGCCCGCACATCGTGCTTGCGCTGCTTGTCCGCCAGCGGGGCGGCCTTGGTCACCGTGACATGCGGGCCGAACGGCGTGGTGGACAGCAGCCGTTCGGCACCAGCCGGCCCCTCGATGCGATACATGAGGGGGCTGGCGCCGTCGGCGCGCAGCCGGATCCGCACCGCCTTGGCGCGCCGGGGTGCCCACCAGGGCATGGAGGTGGAGGCCCGGGTCAGCTCGATGCCACGGCGAAGGATCTCCTCGGCGCAGGGGTCGAAGTGTGGTGCCGGGGCCAGGTCGAGAGCCATGCGTTCCTGGGAGGCGCGCGTGGCAAGGCGGCGTACGACATGTTCGCCGGTCACGGCGGCGGTCACCAGGACTAGGAGCAGCAGCCAGGCATGGTCGGTGATCCAGCCGGCGCAGCCGACGAGCTGATGGAGTGCGCCAAGGACGGGTCCCGCAGCGGTCGGTGGTGGGGTCAGGACAGCGGCATGGGCTGCCATGCGGTCGCTCCGTTCGGTGATGGACTGCGGGTGAAGGACAGGTCGGCAAGGCGGCCGTCGGTGTAGGTGCCGCCGCGGTCGGCGCCCGCCCACACCAGGTGCACAAGCGCTCGGTCAGGGTGGGCGGGGTCGGCTCGGGCGACAGCGGCCTGGATGCGGATGCGCGTGAATGCCGGGACCATCACCGTCTGTTGACGTGGCGGGAAGATGACTGGGAAGGCGGTGCGACCCACGCCTGTCGCGTCGGCGGTCAGGAGTCTGCGTCCGGCTGCGAGCAGCTGTTGCTCGTCCCCGGCGGGAAGGTCGCGGGGCCAGGATTGGTCCAGCAGGGCCTGGATGGCAGGGTCGCTGCCCGGCCCGTCGCCGCGCGGCGGCGCCGTCACTGCTTCAGCTCTGGGGGTGGTGGGGGGAGCCGCAGAAACGGTTGCCGCGGCGGCAGTTGCAGGGAGGGAGGGTTGGGGGAGTGGCCGCTCTGTTCGTGTGGGAGTGGCCGACGGCAGGGCCGTAGCACGCGCCGTGGTCGGCCCGGTCACGCCCGGGTGCCCCGAGTGCAGGAGCAGGAGGAAAGCGCCGCAGGCAAGCAGCGCGGTGCACAGCGCGAGCGGCCAGATGGGACGTGGCTGCGGACAAAGGGGTGGGGTGTTCACAACAGGCGCGCCCCTCCCGCGAAGCCCGCCATCGCATCGACGGCGTCCAGACGCACAGCGGCGCCGGGGCGCGGGGCGTTGACCATCTGTCCGTTGCCGGTGTAGATCCCCACGTGGTAGATCGTGGAGTCACGGCCGGGGGCGTAGGCGTAAAACACCAAGTCCCCCGGGGCCAGCGCGTTTTGTCCTTGGGAAGCGGGGATGCGCCGCCCGGCTGCTGCCTGCTCGGCCGCGGTCCGCGGCAGCCGGACGCCAGCCTTGGCATAGGCGTACAGCGTCAGGCCCGAGCAGTCGAATCCGGTGATGCTGGCGCCGGACTTTCCGCTGGGAGAGCAGCAGCTGCCCGTGGTGGGACCGGAGGCCGCGCCGCCGCCCCAGGAGTAGGGGACGCCCCGTTGGGCCAGGGCCGCATCGAGGACGGTGCGCGCCGTCCCGGTCACGTGGCTCAGGTCGATGTTGGTCTTGGTGGCGGTGCGGTACTGGCGGATCCATCCCAGGACCTCGTCCGCGTACGTCCCGGACTGGTTGTACTGCAAGATCGCTGAGCGGAGTTGGGCCGAATCGCTCAGGTCGCGTCCGTTGCCGCACAGGTAGACGGCGGCGCCGAGGGCTGCGTCGTCGGCGTTGTGCGGGTCTTTGACGCCGTCGCCGTTGGCGTCGCGTCCCGCGCTGTCGTCCCAGGTGGAGGGCAGGAACTGGAAGGGTCCAACGGCCCGTTCACCCAGTGCGGTGCCGTCCCACCGTCCGTGGTCGCTGTCGGCGACTGCGGTGGTGTTGCCGCCAGCTCCGGAGCCGTTGAGGAGTACGCCGTAGATGCGCGGGGTGATGTCGCCGTTGGCGGCGATACTGTGCCCGGCCGCGTGGTTGGACTCGATCTTCGCGACGCCGGCGAGGACCGGCCAGTCCAGGCCGTGGCAGCCCGGTACCTCGTGTCCGATGAGGGATGCGGCCTTCTGGTAGGCCTGCAGCATCCGGGGCGGGATGTCGGCGATGGTGCCGCCTCCTGGGTCGTTGGTGGTGGTGGAGCGCGTGGCGGCGAGCGCGGCCAGCGCGTTGAGCGTCCCGGCGAGCGGGGCTGCGCAGCACACTGCGGTGAACAGCACGAGCGTGAGCAGCACAGCCCACTTGGCCCGTCGGGGGCGCGGCAGGGACGGCAGTCTCATCCGCCGTCACCGTCCGCGTCCGGGTCGCCGAAGCGGCGGCGCATCTCGTCCTGGACGCGGCGCGTCTCAGGCGGATCCCCGGACCCGAGCCGGTCGATGATCCTGCGCCGCAGCTCCGCGGGATCCGGGGCAGCCGGAGGAGTTGGCGTGGGCGGGGGTGTCGGCGTGGCTGGGGAAGCTGTCGGACGCGGCGGTGGCGTGGCCGGCGGCACCGGGGGAGCAGCCGGTGCGCCAGGAGCAGAGAGCCCGCTGGTCCGCGGGCTTGTCGAGCGCAGGGTCCGGCCGGTGAAGGGAGCGGTGGCGCCCCGGTCACTGGGCTCCTCGCGCAGCCGCTGGGCGGCGGTGCTGCCGACACGGACCCAGGCCCGGCCGTCCTCACGGACGGTGTTGCCCCAGACCTTCACCTGCTGGCGGGCGTCCTGGGTGTAGCGCGAGCTGTGTCCATGGCCGCGCCGGATGTTTTCCGGAAGGCCCCAGCTGGAGCCGTACGCGATCCGTCCCGCGCGGTGCAGGATCCGGTAGCCGCGCAGCCGCACGAGCCGGTTATGGGCCCGGGTGGAGAGCAGGGTGCGGTCCTGGTGCTGGTCGTGCAGCAGAGTTCCGGAGTCCCGGTCGGCAATGGTTCCGTCCGGATCGCGGTAGCGGTCCGCGGGTCCACGGCGACGCGCCGGGCCCCCTGCACCCGCCTCCCCTTCTGCATTCGCGGTGTCGACATCGGCGGTGGGTTTGCGCCACCGCTCCAGCGCCTGGTCGTCCGGGCGGCGGCCCACCAGCAATCCCCAGCCACCGCGGGCCCCGAGCCGCAGACCGGTGGTGGCCAGGGCGAGCGGCGCAAGGCCTCGGGAGGCCTCTGCCCCTGCGTCGGCCAGCAGACGGCCGGGGTCGAGGGGCATGCCCGTCCCGTCCATCAGCGAGGCCAGTGAGCCCATCAGCCGGTGGCGGGTACCGAGTTGGCCGTAGGAGGCGGACATGGCCAGGGAGCGCAGCCCACCGATTCCGAATCCTGCTCCTGCTGCGGTGTGCACAGCCAGAGCGGCGCCGATCTCCGAGGTGTCGCCGGGCAGGTGCGTGCCGCCGACCTTCGCGTAGCGCATCCGGAGCGCCAGACGTTGCCCGAAGCCGGAGATGCCGCGCATCAGCAACCGGTGGAAGGCCAGGCCGGCGATGCCCAGGACGTCCAGGACCAGCAGGCGTTCGGCCGGCAGCTCGGGCCCGTCGGTGAACACCACGTCCACGCCGATGCCGTAGAACGGCAGGAACATGCAGACCAGGAACATGACCGCGACCGACATGATGAACAGGGCGGCCCACTTCCACACCGCCTGCCGGCTGGGGCCGGGCAGCATGCCCCAGACGAAGGAGATACCGCCGATCGTGGCCGCGCCGGCGTCGGCGGCCTGGGTGCCGAGCAGGACCACCGCCGCGGACAGCGGGATCGCGCAAATCAATAGGGCAGCGATGAACAGCATGAGGGCACCAGCGGTGCGCCAGCCAGTCGGTTGCGCCGCGTACTGGGCGCAGGCCTTGCCGACCGGACCGGCTTCCTCAAGGTCCTTGAGGAACGCGGCGAACTGCTGATCCTCCTCGGTCAATACGGGCTGGGAAGCCTGCAGCAGCGCGTCGCCGGTGGTGAGTGCGGGCAACTGGTCGCCGCCGGGGCTCTTGAGCTGTCCGGTGGCGCCCTGCTCGCAGTACTGCCGGGCAGGTCCCCGGAGCAGAGAGCAGGCGTCCTTGTTCTTCTTGGGCTGGTTCTCGGGCTTGTAGCCGCCGGAGACCCATTTGAGGTGGAGGGCGTAAGCCTTTCTGTCGGCTTCCTTGGCGGGGTCCAGGACGCGGCCGTACTCCAGCAGCATGTAGCCCTTGACCACCAGGGCGTTGGTGAGAGAGTCCTGGATCGGGCGGGCCACCTCGGCCGGCGAGAGCGGTTTGGCCCCCTCGATCTGGAGGCACTTGAGTTCGGCGTGGCCCGCCATGCCCGCACACGGCCCCTGGTCGCTGGCGATCTTTCCGCCCCAGTAGTGGGAGTTGACGGTGTCGCGGGCGACTTCGGCGGCGGCCTGCTCGGTCTGGGCGAGCGGCCCGTTCTGGGCGAGCAGGTAGTCGGGGCGGACGAACGCGGACGCGGCGAGCGCGCCGATGACCAAAGTCAGGGCGATCTCGCCGAGGCCCTTGCCGGCCTTGCCCCGCACGAAAAGGATCAGCCCGAACACGAACGCCCAGGCCAACAGCAGCCCCTTGAGGCCGAGAGTGTCCACGACGGCGTGGTTGTAGGCGTCGGCTGCTTTCTGTGCCGGGTCGGCCAGCATCTTGAGCAGCGGGAACTTGAAGGCGTAGCCGATCGCCCAGCACGCCAGGCCAACCACCAGGCGCAGCAGGGTGAACAGGCCGTTCATGACGAAGGCGTACGCGTTCGACTTGAACGAGAAGATGGAGCCGCCCTCGGCCGACAGCTCGTAGCCGTTGATGGGGACACCTTCGGAACTTTTGATGTTGAGCGGGGAGAGCATGTCGCCGCCGCTGGTCTCGGCGGCGTGCGCGACTTGGGCGTTGACGAGCAGGAACACCACGGTGATCAGCGCCGTGAAGCAGGCCGATCGCAGCCGGCCACGATCCAGCCACCGCATCAGCGCCTCCGCCGTCCGCTGGAGCGCACCGTGTGCACGAGGATGAGTCCGGCCGCCGGTACCGCCAGGCGCCAGGCGTCCGCCGCACCCGCTCCGTCCGGTTGCGCACCGGAAGATGCGGGGGTGGCGGTGCAGGAGTCCTTGGCCGGCCCGGTGATGAGCGCGCACGGTCCGGCGGACGCCGCGGGCGGGGTGGGCTTCGGGCCGGCGGCGAACGCCGAACCGATCTGGGGCCACCATGCCTCGGGGACGCCGACCGTAGCGCCAAGGGTGATCACGGCGGTCAGTACCGCCAGGACGGCCAACGTGCCGATGGTCTGGGCCCGGCGCCGCGAGCGGTCCCAGTCGCTGCTGGTCATTGCACCTGCTCCTTCGCCGTTTCGGCCGAGGGGCGGTCCACTGCGGCGGGCGTGGGGTGTTGGCCGGGGGTGGTGGTGATGCCGGCCTGGATGCGCGGTAGGCGGGGGATGGCGACCTTGACGCGGCAGGTGTTGCCCCGCGGCGCGGTCAGGAGCATCTCGCCCTTCCTGCTCTGGTTACGCAGGGGCGACAGATCGGTGGTGACGATCCGCAGAAGCTCGGAATCGGTGGGGTCGAGACCGATGAATTCCAGGCCTCGGCGGGCGATCTTGTGATCCTGGGTGCGGGCGAGTGCCCGGTAGGCGAACAGGCCACGGTCCGGGCCGAGTTCCTTCTCGTCCTGGGCACCGGCGAACAGCCCGGCATTGTGCTTGCGCCCGTCGTGGAGGATCTCGCTGATCAGCGCGGTTCCCTCGGCGGAGTTGGTCAGCCACCACAGCTCGTCCGCCGCAATCGCGCAGAACCGGCTCGGGTCGGCGAACGCGGTCTGGCGGGCCAGGGCCGCGATCAGATACAGCACCGCGCGGCCGATCAACGCTTCCAGGGGCTGCTGGCGCAGCACTTCGGGGTGGGCGAGCGCCTCCCCCGGCGGCAGAGTGAGCCCGGCGGTGGTGATCACGATGAGGTCTGAGTCCAAGTCCTGCTCGAGACGGACCGGCGGAAGAATGGGGTCGAACACCATCTGCGCGAGCGGGTTGGAAGCGACAATGCGCATCAGGTCGACCAAGGTGGCAGCCGCCTCCGTACGGGCGCCGTCGCCCCCGCTTGCCATCGTCTTCAGGTGGTCCAGCACCTGGTGCATGGACGGAGCGGCGCTGTGAGCTGCCTCCTCGACCGCCCGGTGCAGGACGCCGCCGGCCGCGGTCATGGGTCCGATGCCGAGCTGGAGAGTGAGGTAGCTCAGCGCGTAGTGCGCGCCCTGTGCGGTGCCGGGAAACATGCGCAGCGGGTCGATGGAGACCCCGGCCGCGGCGGCGTCGATGATCTGGCAGCGGCCCGGGGCCGCAGAGCGGGCGAAGGTCGCCCACTCGCGCAGCGGGGTGCGGTCGATGCAGATCGCCCGCCCGCCACGGTCCACGGCGGACTGGGTGAGCAGCTTCAGCAGCGCGCTCTTACCGCCGCCGGGGTCTCCGCTGACGGCGAAGGAGGCCGAGGCATCCGCCTTGGGGGCATCTGCGATGTTCAGCAGCACCGGCCGGGTGGTCCCGGTGTCCTGGTCGAAGCCGAGCAGCATTCCGTTGGGGTCGCCTGCCTCGGTGAGCGTCAGGGCACCATTCATCGCCCAGTCCTCGGAGACCTGGTGCTGGACGAACTCGCGCAGCGTGGGCGGGCGTACGGTGCCGGGCAGGCCGAGGGTGAAGAGGGCTTCTTGAAGTCCGGCCGGGCGCACCGCCCGGTAGTCCGCCCCGGCCAGCAGCGCCGCAAGCGCCCGAGCGCGGGCATCGCAGTCTGCCGCCCGGGCGGCCCACACGCTCAGAACGGTGACCGACTGGACCTCGACCTCGATCGACGTCCGCGACAGCCGGGAATCCAGCTCACCGAGATCGCGGGCGGCATCCAGCAGGGTGGAGGGCATGCCGGTGGGGCGCGCGTCGTACTGGTCGGCCTGGTCGACGAGCTCGTTCTTCTTCCGCTGCACCTGCGCTTTGGCCTTCTCGGCCGGCACCAGGGCCAGGTCGATGCAGTAGTCGACGGGAAACGCCAGACCCTCCAACTGCGCGAAGAGATCAGCCGCTTCGGCGCCGACAGCCGGAGGGCACTCGGCGAGCGCCAGGTGGGCCTGATAGCCGCAGCCGTCCTCCGTCTCGACCTGCAGCCAGCGCCGTCGCAGCGGTGAGGACGTACCCCGGCGCCACCACGGGCCGCGGCCCGCCCGGCCCGCAGCGGCAACGGCATCGTCTTCCTCGCCGACCGCGACATCCCCTCGACGTCCCCCTGGGCGGGGGTGATGCCGCCTTCGAGCAGGCGGATTTGGCCGAGGTCGGCGTAGCTCGGCGAGCGCAGCTCCCCGCCCTTCAGGCACCCGCCGTACAGTGCGCTGGACTCGGCCTCGGCCAGCAAAGGCTCCGCCAGCCCGCGGCGCAGAGCGTGCTGCACCATCCACACGACCTCCGCCGGGCGGGCCGGACGGAAAGAGACCGCGCCCGACAGCTGCGCCTCGATCTGCTCGGCTTGGCGTCGGCAGGCGGTCACCTCGCGGCGGGTGACCGGGGCCGGGGCCAGCCCGAGCTGGCTGGAGAGGTCGGCCCACACCGCGCCGACGCCGGCTGCCCAGGTGAGTGCCCTGTTCTCGGTGTTCAGCGGCACGGCCAGCCACAGCGTGCGCCTGTGCATCTCCTGGCCCTCCAGGAGGGTGAGCGCCGCCTCGGTAGTCTCGGCCCAGGGGTGCTGGCCCACGTGCCGGGCGGCACTGCCGGCCTGCGGGTCGACTCCGTCGAGCATCCGCAGCGCGACTTCGCCCGGATCGACCTGAGCGCACAGCCCGTACAGCCGCGGTGTCCCGGACAAGGAGCGCACCAAGTGCGCCGCCTTGGACAGCAGTTCCTCACGGACCTGGGCGGGCACGTAGGTGCCCTGCACCGTCTCGGTGGTTGCTCCGTGTGCGTCGGGCCCGCAGTTCAGGCGGTAGATGGCCCATACCCCGCCCTGAGCCGACCACAGAAGATGCCCGGCGAGATGACGGATCGGCACCCTCACAGCCACACCCCCTCGTTCTGGCGGGCAGCGGCCTGGGCGAGCAGCCGCTGCGCAGGGGAGGCCACCCGTGCACGCGTCACCGGGGCCGGGCGGGCAGCGGCCCGCGGCCGCCGCGCACGCGGCGCTGTCGGTGTCCGTGGCCGGCGCACCGGCCGGGGAGGCCTGTCAGCGCGCGGAAGAGCACTGCCCGCCGCGGCCGTACGGTCAGAGGCCACGTCATCCGCGCCCAGGTCCTCGATGAGGAAGCCGCCCCGCACAAGGCGCGGTGCGCGGTCGCGGGCGGTGCGGCCGCCGATCCGCCCTGCGGCGGGCTGCGCCAGCAGCGTCATCCATCCGACCGCCGCCGGCAGCGGGGCGCGAGCGGCGAACTTGGGGCGGCGCACCGCCCAGATCGCCACCAGCCACGCGGCGAGGGGGAGCGGGCCCAGCCAGCTCCACCACGTCACCGTCTCGATCAGCAGCAGCCCGCCGACGGCCGCGACCGCGATCTGCGCAGGCGTGTACGGGCCGAGCGGAATCTTGAAGTCGGCGACCTTGCCCAGCACCCACGGGTGGCGGCGGGCCGTGGTGTAGAAGCGCCCCGTGCGTGGGGCCGCGCTGTGTGTGCTCACAGCACTACCTCCGTCTGCCGAAGCTCAGCGTCGAGCGGATGCACCGGCACCACGAGAGCGGGGGCCGACTTCTTGGTGGGGTTCTTGACCTCATCGGTGAAGATCGCCGCGAGGTCGTCGCGCGCCTGGTAGATCCCCAGCGCGATCGCCATCAGCAGCAGCGCCCCGATGCCTGCCTTGATGGAGAACCGCTGCACCATGTAGACGACGACGATCACGATCAGGGCGGCCTTCAGCCCACGGCTGCCCCATGTGGTGAACATGTCGATCCACGAGTTGCCGAGGTCCTCCAACTTCCCGGCCAGCACCACCGAGTGCACGGTGTTCACGACCGGCTGCCCCCGCCCGTAACCGAAGCGGTGGCGAACGCGGACACTTCCCAGCGGCCGGCCCGAGCTGTGAGCGTCAGCTCGTAGGTCATCGGCCACGCGCCCGACTTGTCGTGGGCCGTGACCTGCACCTGTACTCGCACCCTCGTGCCATCGGCCGGGACCGTGCCGGCGGATGCCGCCTCTTCGACCGCGGTGGCCTGCTCGACCTGAAGATCGGTGTACGACGTCCCGGACAGAGCCGCGAGCTGCACCCCCGGGGCCAGGTAGCGGTCAACCTGACCGAGTCCGGTGAGATAGGCGCGCAGGAACTCGCCGACGGTGGCGGCGAGCACCCCCTTCGTTGGCAGGCTCACTCCGTATGCCGACTCTGGGGTCTTCGCCGGCGTGGGGCCCGCTACCTGACCGGGAGCCCCGGTGACCGCGAACGAGCCGCCGTCCGAGCCGGCCACGACGGGCACCGCGAAGTAGCGCACCGAAAAGTCGGCGTACTGCGCAGCCACCGTCACCGACCACTGTCCGCGCTCGCGCTGCGCACTGCGCACCGCCACTGCGCGCTCGAGCACCGGCTGCGCACCCTCCGGCCGCGGCAGCGCAACCGACGGTGCCAGGGCCTGGGCGAGGCGTGCCTGCGCACTGTTCTCGTCGCTGCCGGTGCTGCGCAACCAGGCCGCCAGGTACAGCTCGGCATACCCGGACGGATCGGTGGCTGCCGGTGTGCGCACCGTGCTGCTCGACGGCGCCGGTGCTGCCGCCGCCGACGCGTCGGGCGACGGCATGGCCGCTGCTGCGAGGGCGAGGGGGCCGCACGCGAGCGCGACCCACACCCCCCAGCGCCCGAGCCGGACCTGACGGCGCATCCGGGCCAGGGCTACCCCCGCAGCCATCGGCGGCTCTTGGCCGCCCGAGGCCTGTGTCGCAGGAGACATGTGGAACTCCCAGGTAGAAGCGATGTGTTGCCACCTGGACGAAACCCGTCACCTCCGACCGGTTCGCCGACCGATCTGCCCCCTCCACGGTCACGAAGCGGCCTCAAAACCGTGGAGGGGGCAGTGGAGGGACCCCTCCACTGCCCCCTCCACGCCCTCCGCTGACACCTTGACGGCGGTTTCCCGTTCAGCCACAGGTGCGCCACGGACTCCACCCCGGCGTCGTGTGGTCCGTCGGGGCCGGCGCCCGAGAGGTCCATCGGCGATGCGCGCTTCCCGCTCCGTGGCCGATGCGCAGACGACCCGGCTCCGGCTGAGCCGCCGAGCTGAAGCGGCGGCCGCGCACGGCGAGGAGAACCGGCGGCCGCGTGCGCAGCCCGTCGTCGGAACACCGAGCTGGTCCAATGCGCATCCGATGGTGCGCAGCGCGGGTGACGGACTCGTGGCGGCCCAGGGCCGCTCACACCGCCACTGCGCACCGCCCGAGTTGGCCGGCCAACGGGGCGAGCCCAGGTGCGTTACCGCGACCGGAGGCACGACAGCGTCGCGCTCGAGCAGCCAGACCCGCGTGGATGCGAACCGTTCCCGGGACACGGCCCCGAACGACGCTGACAAGTCCGGCATTGCGTCGAACGCGCCGCTGGCGGAGAGCGTCTCGGCAACGCGCGGCGCAGTACGGGATAGCCGATGCTCACGGCAACTCCGGTCCGCCCGTGGAGGGGGCGACGGGTCGTCGTCGTGGTGCCCGTTCTCCTGGGGAGCCTGCGAGGCGGGGGGCAGGGAGTCTCTTCGGGCTGCGGTCCGAGACCGTGGGATGCGACACCGTGCCCTGCTCCTCCGCTCATGATCCCCGCCCCGGCTGACGGCGCGGAGTCACCTTGCAGCGGGTCCCTTCGGTGCGCACCCCTGCCGGAGGGGGCCCTCCACCGGTCCCTCCACCAGGCTCGGCGTGGAACGTCATCGGATCGTGACGGCTGGTGGGGGCATCCGGTCGGCGTTCCGGTCGGAGGCCGCGGGTGGACTCAAGGCATGGAACATGCGCACGACGCCTCGCAGCTCGCTCCGGACATCACCGCCTCACCGACTACGGGTTCCGGCACCCGCCGACCTGCCGTGACGTCGGCGGGAGGCTCGCGATGAGCGGCTACGGGGCGGGGATCCGGCGCGGTGTGATGGCCGGGGACCGCTTCACGCAGATCTCCAACGCCCTCTTCCGCGACCCGCGGATCAGCTTCAAGGCCAAGGGGTTGTTCGGGCTGATCTCCACTCACCGGGACGGCTGGCGGGTCACGGTGGCCGAGCTCGCCAGGTGCGCCACTAATGGGCGGGACGCGGTCAGTAGCGGCCTCAAGGAGCTGGAGCAGCACGGCTACTTGACCCGGGACCGTGAGCGGAACGAGGACGGGACGCTCGGTGAAGCCGTCTATGCCATCACCGATATGCCCGCGCACCTGTACGACCTGCTGGGGGATGCGGCCTCCACCGTCCTGCTGCCGCGAACGCGCAGGTCGCAGCCAATGACGGAAAATTCGGCATTGGATAACCCTGTTCTGGCTGATCCGGCACCAAAGAACACCAAGAGAAAGAAGACCAACAAGCAGAACACCAACCCCGTCCATCCGTCCGTCCGTTCCGCGCCCGCGCGCGAAAACGACGACACCCCGGCCCCCACCGAGGCGCCCGAGGCGCCGGACCGGATCGAGTCCACCGCGGGCGTCCGGCTGCTGCTCGCCATCGGGATGCGGCACCCGAACCTGCTGCTGACCGGATCGGCGCTCCGAGACCAGGGGCAGATCGCCACCGCCCTTCTGGACAACGGCTGGAGCGCCGAGCAGCTCGAGCACCTCATCGCCGACCGTCCGCTGCCCCACCCGGTCCGTACGTCGGTTGCTGCGATCATCGCCGCCCGGCTCCGCGCCGCCCAGAGCACCCCGACGCCCCACTCCGCCGGGCTCACCGTCTACGAGCGGACCGGGGCGGGTGGCGCCGACCGATCCCCGGCTGAGGCCGTCGCCCGCCGGGTGCTCGTCGAATGCGCCGCCTGCGGCAACCCCGGCCCGGCACCGGCAGAAGACCTCTGCCCGGCCTGCCTCAACTGGCCGCTCTGCACCACCTGCACAGGACCCACCCCGCGTCGCGCCCGCCCGGGCAGCGACGGCCGCTGCACCCCCTGCACCCTTGCCGCCGCTTCCCCGTGGGATCCGGCAGAGCCGAGCGGCACCTGACCCTCCATCACACGCACGCGCTTCCGAGCGAACCGAGGAGATCATGACCACCGAACCCCACCACCCCCTGCCGGAGCCGGAGCTGCGCCCCTTCGCCACTGAGCCCGGGCGCTGGCACCGTGAACTCCAGCGGACCCAGGCCCGGCTCGCAGCCGGGGCCCTCGACCAAGGCCCCGGCTACCGCCGGGAGAGCCACCGCGTGGAGGAGCACACCCGGATCGACGAGCGAACCGCGTGGGGATGGCTGCGCTGGCCGGCCCCGCTGTCCGAGGACGCGCCGGTAGTGCCGCTACAGATCGCCGTGCTGTCGCCGATGCCGTCCCGTGCCGCGCGGCTGGCCAGCCGCTGGCTCACCCGGCGTCCGCCTCTGCGGATCTACTTCGACGCGCGCTGCCGGTTCTGGGTCACCAGCACCACCGTGCTCGCCGCCTTCCTCGCGCTGACCTTTGTGGGCGCGGCGATGGCCAAGGGACTACCGGCCGACGTCGGGGTGCCCCTGATGCTGCTCATCCCAGCACTCGCCGAGCATGTGCCCGGGCGCCTGGACGCGCGGGCCCGGGTGCACGCACGGATCGTCCAGGATGAAACCGGTCTGCGGGAGATGCAGCGCTTCCTGGGCTGCCATCAGATCATCCAGGCAGCCGACGACCGCGAGACACCCGAACTGGCCCGTGCCGTCGAGCTCGGCCATCACCTGCTGTGGGATATCGCCGGGGTGCTGACCCGGCCCGCCGCAGCCCCGGTCCACGAACTGCTCCTTGCCCGCGAGTACCGGTTCACTCAACTCGCCTCCCAGGCTGTTGAGACTCAAACCGCGAAGCAGGAGCGGGACCGTCGCATCACCCGCACCGGATGGGACAGGGACACAGCCATGACCGTGGGGCGGCCGGTCGAGAGCGCACTGGAACGGCAGCTCCTGCCCGATGCGTTGATCGAGGAGGCGATCCACGCACTGCACCAGGCCGCGACCGCGTACCGGGCGGCCACGGAGCATCTTCACCAGTTGGACCATTCGCATTCGGGCTGGAGCCCGCGCCCCACGGGTACTTCCGACTCGGAGTTCGGCTGCCTCACCGCATCATCTCTCCACTCGCGCGAAGGAGGGAGCGACCAGTGACCGGGCAGCGATCGACCAGTGTGCTTCCGCCCGACAGGATCGTCGACCCCGGCCTGCCCCAACGCCGGCGCACCGTGGTGCTACTGGCGCCCCACGCTCTGCTGACCCCGCTGGCGCGGAGGCCGTCCCCCGTCCCCGGCTGCGCTCGCCGTTGCGGCCCGCCCTGGCGGTGCTGCTCAAGGGCAGCGTCCCGGTCTCGGTCGGTGCGTTCCTTCTGTACGGACTGGACCGAGCCGCCGCCCCATCGGGCGGCCGTCACCGGTTCGCTCTTGAGGCCCTGGCACAGGCCTTGTCGCAGAAGGCCGTGCCGTACGTGCACGCCGGGGTGATGGTTCTCGCGGCGCTCGTCGGGGTGTTCGCCCTATTCGCTGCTCTGGAGTGTGCCAGTGACAACCGGTGGCTCAAGGCACTCGCTGACGCGCACGGCCACTACGTCCTGGTCGACGAACTCAGCGACCCCGCCTGGGACTTGCTGCGCCGTGCCCATCGTGCCCAGCACGTCATGCTGAAGTCCCGGGTGCACGGCGAGGATCTGATCGACCGCGCTGCGAATGAGTACATGTTCCCCGCGCAGCTGTGGGAGATCGCGTTGTCGCTGGCCCTGTACAGCAAACTGTGCCGCCAGGAACCTGACCATCCACAGGGCACCGCCCTGATCAGCGTATTGCGGGACCGGCGGCGCGCGCTGGGGGCCGGTCTGCGCGGGATCACGAGCCGAGTGCGGGCGCTGGAGGACTACGCGCAGCAGACCGCGGAGGCGGACGCGCGGTACGCGGAGCTCGAACAGATCCGCTACCTCAACGACCGGAGCGATCAAGTGCCTGACCTGGTGGCCCGGACCGCCGGGGACGAGCACGCCGTCGAGGAGGTCGAGGGTAAGGCTGCGTGGGCTGAGACGGTCACGGACGCCTTCGGCCAAGCGTTGCGCGAGGCCCAGGAGGCAGGGCGGGAGGCCTTTCCCCGATGAGCCGGCAGGCGCTGTCCGCCCGGCGCCACCGGGCGAGCACGGCTCCGTACCGTGGGAGTGACAGGCTGTCTCCACGGCCTTCCGCTTCCGCGTGACACTTCAGCTCCGGCCCGGGGGGCGCAGGTCTACGGCTACTGGCATGACCGCGACGTCGGCGAGCGCAAGTTCTTCGCCGACGCGGCGTCTACGGCGTCGGCGAAGCGGTCGTCGCTTGGCCGAGAGGGCGGCTCCTACGCCGTCAATCGGTCCTGCAGCAGACCGGCATGATCAGCGGCGACGTGCCGTAACCGGCAGACGGATCGCGCTGCTCTCGGGCGCACCGCAATCCGGACCACGATGGGAACGCGTGGCACAAATGATAGAAGCTAAGTATCATTGCGTCATGCTGTACTCGATGCCCCGCCTCACTCCCGCCGACGTCCAGGTCCTGGAGCAGGTCGACGCGATGCGGGACCAGCTGCGCCACGCGGTGCAGCAGGCCCCCATGAAGTGGACCCTCGACCTGCGCAAGGCGCTGACCGCGAGCGCGATCGCCGCCTCCAACACAATCGAGGGCTACCGGGTCGACGCCACCGACGTGGCCGACCTGATGGACGGCGAGCGCGAGGGGGTCGACGCGAGCGAGGAGAACAAGGCCGAGACGCTCGCCTACCAGCAGGCCATGACCTACATCCAGTCCCTCCACGACGTCGAAGACTTCCACTACAACAAGGAACTCCTCAACGCACTGCACTGGATGCTCCAGGGCCACCACCACCCGCTGAAGACCGCGGGCCAGTGGCGCAAGACCTCCATCCGCATCACCGCCCCCGGCGACGAGCTAGCCACCGACTACGAAGGCCCCGACCAGGACCTGGTGCCCCACCTGATGGGCGAGTTCGTGGACTGGCTCAACGCCGGCGACCTGGACCACCACGTGCTGATCCGGGCGGCCATGGCCCACCTGAACCTGGTGAAGATCCACCCCTGGTCGGACGGCAACGGACGGATGTCCCGCTCCCTGCAAACCCTCCTCATCGCCCGCGGTGGCGTCCTGGCCCCCGAGTTCTCCTCGATCGAGGAGTGGCTGGGCATGCCCGGCAACACCTGGGAGTACTACAAGGTGCTCCGCGAGGTCGGCGGCCCCGTCTGGTCCCCCGAACGCGACACCCTGCCGTGGATCAAGTTCAGCCTCCTCGCCTACCACCAGCAGGCCCAGCGCGTGCAGTTCCGCGTGGACCGCTCCAACGGCTGCTGGATGCAGCTCATGGACGCCCAGGGCGAACTCGGGCTGAGCGAGCGGCAGCTGACCGCCCTGCACGAGGTCGCGATGACGGGCCGGGTGCGGCGCTCGCGCTACGAGAAGGCCGAAGCCATCAACACCCAGCAGGCCACCCGTGATCTCCAGGCCCTGACAAAGGCCCAGGTGCTCACGGCGGTCGGCCAGACCAAGGGCCGCCACTACACCGCCGGCCCCCGCTTCCCCCAGGACGTCCTGACCACCGCCCGACGACCCCACACCATCATCGATCCGTACGCCACGTAGCCGGGGTCACTGCGCCTGTTGTCAGTCTTCGCCGGGGAGATCGCGCCCGGTGAGCTTCCCGTCGGGAGTGAGCGTGAAAGTAGCGGGGGCCATGCTCGTGGTGACGTGGGACCCTCGCCGCACGCCTCGAGCGTGATCGACTCGGCCTTGCCCAGGTGGACCTCCGCCTCGGCGGCGTGCGCCCGCCTGTTGACGCGGATGTGCGCCCACCAGTGGGGTACCTCCTGGGACCGCCAGATGCCCCAGGTCGCGTCGAGGAGAACGCCTGCCGCAGGGCCCTGCCGGAGGGCAAAGACAGCAATACGGCGGCCAGGATGCGGCAGATCACCATCGCGCGAGACCGGCTGCGCAGGGCGGGCACCAAGACCCTGCCGGTCGGGCGGCGGCCGGGTCGCGTCGCAGCCCCGCGCGCCACAGCAGAGGCTGTGCAACAGGCGTAGGGCTGATACTCCCTCAAGACCGCGCGCACACGGAGCCGACTAACTGTGATCACTCCGGCTTGAGCGGCAGCCACGAGATCCTTAGCTTCATTCCTGGGCTTGCAGCTTCGCCTCGTGGCTTTGTTCACGTTGCGTGCTGCTGGAGCCCCACTGCACGAGCTCTACCTGCGCTCACTCCCCCGAAGAGGGGAGGTTCGCGGCTGTGTACTCATCCGCGACGCCGAATCTGCTGGCACACCGCGGGCATTCAGCCATTCCGAAAAGGTAGGTGAGACCGTTCGCGAGCCAGCTCTGGTCATCACGGACTGCCGTGTCGTACATCCAGCGTCCGGTGCCTACGAAGTCTTCCGGCGGCACGGGCTGCAGATCGCGTCGCTCAATGTCTCCGGCATGCCAGTCCCGGATTGCTGAGTACCGCCCATGGTCGCCGATGGCGACCGTCACTTCCACGTCGCAGTGAGGGCAGCGCAGGTCGTAGAAGTCGTCCGAGAGGTCTCCAAGTACGGCACTCCAGTGGTACTGCCCATTGGCTGCCAGCAGGTCACGGAAGGCATGCAGATAGCCGACCGGCCGCAATGTCAGGCGTTGGTCCAGAAGTGCCTGAAGTCGGGGCACCACGCCGGTGCAGCACCTCAGCAGGTCGTCAGCGCCATGGTTTTGGAGGGCTCCCCGCATGATTGATCCGGCCAGGCTGAGCGCCTCAGGGCTTTTTGCACCGATCGCCACCAGGCGTGGAAGTGCGGCGAAGCTCGCCGGAACCACGGTCTCACCTTCGAGACATAGCGCATCCCCAAGGTCGTCCCATGCTTCAGCACTGCTTTCGGTCTCCACCTGGTCCAGGAGTGCGGGCACGCGGCCGGCGGTTCCTAGGGGGTCGAGCACTTGTGTCCAGTCGATCACATGGGTATTCAATCGCCGTGGCACTAATCATGGTCAAGCTGGTCTGGGACCCGTGCTCGTCAGGAGGCGAGCAGGACTCGCCTCCTCCTCCCAGATCTTCCAGGCGTCGCTGCATCCCTCGTTCCAGCGGTCGTCGCGGTAGGTCTTGTTACTCGTCGAGGACGCAGGTCCCGTTCTGCCACTGGCCAGTGAACAGCTCCTCCGGCGACGTAGCGTCGGCGAAGCGCTGGGACCGTTCGCCAGGTCATGCCAAGCTGACGCTGAATCGACCCTCGGTGGTGGTCTATCGGGCGGCCCGCAGACGATCGGCACGCGCAGTGACCAGGGCACGCCAGCGGTCGCGCGTGACCTGCTGGCCGTCGAGCCAGCGTGCGCCCGAGCCGGGCTCGGCAAGCGGCAGGTCAGCCATGAAGCGGGCGATGTCGGAGTAGTACGCGCGGTCGCCGCCCTGGGTCAGGTCGTGGAGCCGGGAGAGGGCGGCGGTCACGCCATCGCGATCGTCGTGTACGGCGTGGTGGAAGGCGAGGGCCAGTTCGAGGGCGGGGAGCTGCGCGGAGTTGAGGCCGGCGACGCTGATCTCGGTGCGCAGCCGTTGTGCACGGTCCTCAATATCACCGCTGATTCCGGCGTCCTGGATGAGGGCGGCGATGCGGGTGGTGATGGTGGTGGCGCGCAGGTCGACGCCGGCCAAGAGCTGCTCAGCGAGCTCCAGTTCGACGGCGGCACGGTCGGGGTCGGTGAAGGCGGTGGCGAAGGCGAGCTGTGCTTGTGCGGTGGCCCGTTCGCCGGCCACTGCGTGCTGTTCGGCCTGAGCGCGGTCTTGCTCGTACGCGGCAATCGCGCCCGTCATGTCGCCCTGAACCCAGCGGACGTCGCCTTCGACGCGGTGCTGACGGCCCTCCCAGCCCAGGCTCTGCGCGGTCTGGAGGGCGGCGGGGAAGTCCCCGTCGAGGCGGGCGAGGTGGGCGAGGCCACGTCGTGCGGCGGGCGCGAGCCGCCCTCCGCCGTCGGCGACGCGCTGCATCCCGAGACGCGATTCGGTGGCGTGGCCGAGGTCGCGATGGGCTTTGGCCAGGTAGTACACGGCCAGTTCGGTCAGGTCGGCGGGCAGCAGATCGGCAGCGACGACTGCGGTCAGGCGGGTGACGGTGCGCTCGCGGTGCTCGTGCTGGCGGCGGGCGAGGGCGCTGAGTGTCTCCACCAGGGCCTCGGCGGCCGTAGCCAGCGGCACCGGACCACCGGCCGGGTCGGGGGCGGCGGGGAGGGCGATCGGCTCCCAGATCTCGTCGGCCACATACGCCCAGGTAGCGTCCGCGAGCCAGTCCAGGTCGAGACGGAAGTCGCGGGCGATTGCGAGGCCTTGGCGCAGGGCACCGGTCAGCAGAAGGCGATCGCGTCCACTGTGGGCGGCCCACTGCCCGCCCAGGGCGGCGAAGGCGCGGCGGGCGGCGTGGTCCCAGTCGCGCGGCGACCATCGGTCATCGGCCTGGTCGTCGGCGGACCGGATGGTGGAGCGGATCAGTGCGTGGAGGCTGAAGGGCCACCGGGACAAGGCGTTTTCCCGGACGAACGGCCGCTCCGTCAGGCGCAACGCGGGTGCCTCGTGCGTCAGGCCCGCGGCCTGGGCCGCGAGCGTGAGATCGAAAGAGTCGAACAGGCTCACCGACCGCAGGACATGCCGTTCGTCGGGAGTGAGGTCTTGCAGGGTGCGGGCGACCAACGCTGGGAAGTCGGCGGCGAAGTCGTCCGGCTGCGGGGTCCGGCCGGAGCGGCGGATCTCCAGGAAGCGCATCGCGGACAGGTCCAGGTGCAGGGGCAGGCCGTGCGAGCGCTCCGCGATCACGGCGCGGATCGCCGGCTCGATCAGCGGCCGGCCGTCGCGGGTCAGGCGCCGGGCGAGGTAGTCGTCGGCGTCCTCACGGCTGAAGTCACCGATCAGGACCTGCCCGCGCGGCGCCGGTGCCGCAGATCCGGCGGCCGCGGTACGCGGGGACGGCACGGGGCCGGCGGCGAGTCCGGGCCAGGCGGCCGGCCCCGTCCAGTCGAGCTGGCCCTCCAGACCGACATCACCCCACTGGAGGCGGGCGCGTCCAGTGATGACGAAGAAGGTCTGCGGCATGAGCCAGACGACCCTCTGCAAAAGGCGCTCCAGGTCGCGTGGGTACGGTCGCCGATCTCCTCCCATGTGTCGAACAACACGACCGGGACGACCCGCTGCTTGGCGGGAAGCTGGGAGATGTCCCAGGACAGCAGGTGCGGGTAGAAGGAAAGCGCGTCGAGGGTGGGCTCGGCCTCCAAGAGGTCGGCCAAGCGCGTACATCCGGCGAGCGCGCGGACGGCCTGGCGCCGCTCGCGCAGCGCGGTGACCAGCGCTCCGGTGACCTTCCCGACGGCGGAGCCGACAATGCCGGGCAGCAGCAGCGCCTGGGCGACTTCGCCGAGCACACCCTCCATCTGCTGGGGCAGCACCTTCCCGAATTGTGCGAGGAGGCCGCTGCGGCGCAGGTACTCCTCCAGCGGCTCACCGGGGTGGGCGTTCTCCCAATAGCGGCGCAGCGTCAAGTCGAAGGCGGGCATCGGGCGGCCGGTCGCGGCGAGGGCGAGGCGGAGCAGCAACACGACCCGCTCGAAGTCGATCCCCTCGGAGCGGGCCAGGTCGATCCGGACGGGCAGAATCCGCACCTGCTCCGGCCAGGGAGGCGCGCCCCACTGGGCGGGCCGGCGCGAGGTGTCGGCGAGTGCTGCCTCGACGGTCCGGGACAACGCCGTCTTGCCGACGCCTCCGACACCGTGGAGCGCCACCACATTGCGGCGGGCCGCCTCCAGGTCCTCCACGTCGAAGCCGGGCAACGAAATCGTGTGCAGATGCTCAGCGAGCGCCTCGGCGATGATCTGCCACTGGGCCTGCCGGTTGGTGAACGCTTCCTCCGCGCGCAGAGCGCGGTCGTTCGTGCTGAACAGCGTGCGCAGATCCATGCCCCGCTCGACCACGACACCCCCATAGAAGATCAACTGCCTCCACTGTAGGCAGCGTTGGAGCTGTGCGCCGCGCCATCGCGGAACCGTGTGACCGCCACCGCCGTGCTTTGGCCAACAACTGGCGGACAATGGTCCTTCCCTTCCCGAAACAGCAAGGTGGCAGCCGTGCACGAACCCGAGTCCACGCCCGGTCGGATTCCTCCCGGGGAAGGAGCCTCGGGAGCGTTTGAGCCGGACGACTCCCGATACGAGGGGGACGCGTTCGAGGAGGCCCGGGCGGTGCTGCGCCGCTTCATCCGCAGGTGCATGCAGCAGATCCTTGAGGAGCGGCGTGCCGCGCGGCCTGATGCGGCACGGACCGAGGAGCTGACGGCCGCAGTGAAGACAGCCAAGGCGGACGAGAAGGCGCTGCTCGCTGATCCGGGCCAGGCGTCCCGGATCACCGCCCTCTACGCGGTGCGGTTCAGCGAACTGGAGGCCGAGTAGGTGGAGCCGGGGGCTGGAGACCGTCCTGCTTCGTCCGGCCCTCATCGATCAGCTTGCGCCGCCGTCAGGCCGCGCGGCCGGCGTGATGACGCGATGGGGCGGGCCGCCGAAAGCGCCGGGCCAGCCGAGGACTTGGACTGCACGATGCCCGCAGGCTTCTAGGTGCCGGCCACCGCGCTCCTGCCGGAAGCGCGAAGGCGCAGGGGCGCCCGGCAGGTCACGTGCTGGCCCTCTCACATGCGTCGCCATGCGGGGAATGCTCGTGCTAGCCGGGTATGCCACGGCTCGGCGTGTCTCCTCACAACCGCTCCGGCAGCGGCACGGGCAGGTAAAGCGCCTGACCTGGGCGGGGAAGGCAGGGTGGGCGAAATACGGCGGGCATCAGCGGGTGCGCGAGTGCGAGGGTGTGGTGGAGGTCGTCGCGATGCTGCGGGAGCGCGGCACGCAGGGCGCGGTGGGTAGTGAGGAAGCAGTGCGCCTCCTTAAGGGTGTAGGGCTGCACCCGCGCCCGGGTCAGCGCCGCTGCCGCGCGGACCGGCCTGGTCAGTGCTCCGCTGGTGGTCCGCTCGTTGCGGTGGACCGCGTTGCCGTCCGGCCCGAGGACGAGCACGGAGGTAAGGGCGGGGTGAGTCTCGGCGGTCCGCGCGAGCTGGGCGACCGTGTGGCGGACCCGGTCGTGGCGAGTCCGCGAGATGTAGCGGCTCGGGACCCCTTGCCGTTGCAGCAGGGCGTGGAGGCGGGCGGTGGCCTGGCGGCTGTCGGCTGCACGCGTGCTGAGCAGGACCATATCGACCCGGAAGCCGGCCGAGACGTACAGCGCGGCCTCACCGAGCATTTCCTGAACGCTGCCCGGGTGGCTCTCCACGATCACGTGAGCGCGCAGGTTGCGGAGAGCCGTGGTGATCCTCGCCATCCACGCCTCGACATCGGAGCGGATCTCTGCTCCGTCGGTGAACGGGTGCTCGGAACACAGTTGCTCGGAGTCCGGGTGGAACGCCTCGAAATCCTGGTACGCCAGCCGGACTGGGGCCCGGCCGGGCATCGCACGCTGCACGAGGTTGGCGGTCCGGCTCACCTCTGCGCCGGGCTCGCCGACCACGATTACCGCTACCGGTGCTTCCTGGGAGGTGACGCTGTCCAGGTATGACGGTGCGATCAGCTCGTCGTAGAGCCACTGGTGTTCGGACCGCGACAACTGGTGGTAGTGGACCCCTGGGGCGTCAGCGCGGACCTGGGCGATCCTGCGGACCGGTTCGGCCAGCGCGCGGGCCCGCTCGATCGGCCCGGCCACCACCAGGCGCTGATCCCGTGTCACCTGCGGCTGGTGGACCTGCTCCTGGGCCTCGTACAGCTCCGTGCTGAACGCGGCTGTCTGCCGTGCCGACCACGGGCGCCCGCGTTCGGTCCGCACGGCCCGCACGGCGGCGCCGTTGCCTCCCGTCCACGCTCCGCTGACCACCTCGCTGCGGTACACGAAGTCGATGCCGGGCCCCACCACGGTGACCTGGTCGGCGAGCTGCTCGGCCTCGATAACCGCGAGCGTCTCCAGCAGGCCACGGGCGCATAGGTCGTGGTTCTCCCACGACACATGGCGGTGTTCCCTCAGATAGCGGCTGACTGCTCGCAGTTGGGTCAGGGCCTCGGCCGCTATGACGACCACGAGCTCGATCCGGTATCCGGATGCCCGGTAGGCGAGCGCGTCGGCACGGAACTGACCGGGATCGGCCGCGGCGCTCTCCACCACGGCGTCGAACCCATGGCGCCGTACGTACTCCTCGACTTCAGCCTGCCACCGGCGGGTGTCGGGCCGCACCCGGACCCCCGCGGTCCGGTCGTTCTCCGCGACCAGCGCGCTGTAGTGGGGGTGACGGTGCTTGTAGAGGTCGGAGCCGATCCGTACCGCGCCGCCACGCTGGCCCAGTCCGGCGTGGATCACGTCCGCGACGGCCGTCTTGCTGCTGCCCGGAGGCCCGGCGACAACGATCAGGACCGGCTGCTCCTGGCGGACCGCGCCGCGCGTCCAGTCCGGCAGGATCAGGTTGTTCAGGATGGCTCGGTGCTCGCCCTCGCCGAGCAGCACCGGCGCGACGTCGCTGTCTCTCACCAAGTCCCCCAACCACTCGAAACATCTTCCAACGTAAGCACCTGAGGAGAACTTACATCACGTCCGCGGTATTCCCGCGCGGTCGACTCGCTCGGCCCCATGGGCCATGCAATGCCCGTGCTAAATAGGGGAGATGGGGGCTGGTCGCCGCAATGGACCCGTAAACCGGCGCCGCCTGCACTGCTCTACCGCTGCATGCTGAAGTAGATGTAAGCTCTTGCTGCCTGGTGTCAGAAGCGAACAGCAGGAGGAGGGGGCCGGCCGACGGCTCCGCGTCGAACCCGGGAGGTCCGCACATGCCCACACTCAGCATCCACTTCGATCCCGCCGTGTTCGCTCACCTCGCCAAGGCCGGCGGAGACGACACCGTCCACGTCACGCTCTCCCTGGGCGGAGGGGAGCAAAACAGCTCTCCTGTGGCGCCCGTGGTTCCCCACGGACCGCTCGCCGAGCTCATGAAGGCGGGGCTGCTCGCAGAGGGCACCATCCTCGCGTTCCATCAGCGACGGGCAGGCCGCCAGGGGCGAGCCGTGGTTACCAGTGATGGCCAACTCATCGTGGATGGCCAGGCCGCCGTCTTCCCCTCCCCGTCCAAGGCCGCCGAGGCCATCACCGGCAACGTCATCAACGGCTGGACCCTGTGGCAGTTGCCGGACGGCCGTACCTTGGACGACCTGCGGCGCGACCTGGCCCAGGGCCGCCACGGCGGCTGAACCGGACACCGTCACCCGGCCGACTGCGGAATCGCCCACGACACCAGCCGCCTGGCAGGCCACACTGGTCAGTGCTACGCGATGAGGAGGTGGAAGGAATGAGCGTTGCCAGCTTCACGCACCACAACGGGCCCTGGACCGTCCCCGACGTCCTGTCTCTGCCCGAAGACCGGACCGTTCGCTACGAACTGCTCGGGGAGTCACTCGTGATGTCTCCCGCCCCTGGGCTGCGCCATCAGCGCGCCAGCTTCCGCCTCCATGTCGCCCTCGACGCCGCAGCACGGGCCGCTGGGACCCCGGTCGAGGTACTCGAAGCCATCAACGTCACGTTGCCCTCCGGTCTGGTCGTGCCGGACATCGTCGTCGCCGACGCGGGCGCGACCGCAGAGGACCAGGCCAGTATCGATGCCGACGCGGTCCAGCTGGTCATCGAGCTGGTCTCGCCCGGCAACAAGACCATGGACCGCAAACTCAAGCCCCTGCTGTATGCCGAAGCCGCGATCCCCCACTACTGGCGTCTGGAATTCGACCCGGCCCCCCGCCTGATCATCAGCGAACTGGACAGCGGCCGGTACACGGAAACCGCTATCGCGCTCCCCGGGACCGCCACCCGGATCGAGACCCCGTTCCCCTTCGAGATCGACCCCGCCGGGCTCGCCCGGCAATAGCACGAACGGCTGCAAGGCACACAGGCGGGCACTTCCCCCGATCCGTGGGCTCGGACCGCCAGTCGAACGCCCTGGTTGCGACACCTCTCGGCAGGAGCCGCTGACACGGGTGACGGTCACATCGCGCAGGCCACCCGCCGAGCGGAACTACTCGGTACGAGGCAGGACGCCGTACTCGTAGGCGACTTCCCACCGGACGTCGGGAACCACGATGTCGGCGGTTTCCACAGGGCGGCCATCAGAGTCGTAGAAGGTGCGCTCAATGACCAGGACGAGGTCGCCGAGGCTGATGCCGAGCAGGTTGGCCTGCGCCTGAGTGGCGCGGGCAGGCCGGGGGACCTCAACCGCTTCATCGACGTCGATCCCGATGGACCGCATCCGCTCGACCACTCCCTTGCCGGCCATCGGCCCCATCTCCGGCAGCAGCACCGGAGTATCGCCGGTGATCGCCATGGGTTCCCAGCTGACGGAGGTCTGCACGGGCTGGCCGTCAGCGAGGAACTCGTACGCGGTGCGCACACAGAGGTCCCCTGGGGCGATGCCGAGCCGCTGCGCGATGCCGTCCGGGGCTGGCGTACGGGCCTGTGAGTGGGCATCCCAACTTCCGCTGACGCCCAACTCGTCCATGGCGGCCTTGAACGGGCTGGTCCCACGCTGCTCCCGGTGACGGGAGCGGACCAGGCGCCGCCGCTCTCGGGGCGCCCGCACGTAAGTGCCAGAACCCGACCGGCCTTCAAGCAGCCCTTCGACGATCAGGCGCTCCTGCGCCTTCTGAAGGACGTTGGGGCCGACCTGGTAGTGGGCGGCGAGCTGGGCGCGGGAGGGCAGCTTATCGCCGACGGTCCATTCCCCACCTGTGAGCCTGCGGCGTAGATCGTCGGCGACCTTCAGATAGGGCGGCGGCTCGTCGGGGACCATCCGGGATCTCCGTAGTGCTCGGACGACAGTGGTGGGACGGCTGCTGGCCTCCGATTGACAAGTTAATGCATTAGGAACAAACTAATGCATCAGCACTACGTTAGGTAATTGATGGTGTGCCGGGGGGACTGTGGAGTCGTCGGGGGCAGCTGCGGCCACAGCGGTCGCTTCGATGCTGAAAGCCGAACTCGGCACGACCCCCCCGCACCGACGAGACCCCCGGCCTGATCCGTATAGAGGCCGACGTGCCCGACGACCTGAGCGAGACAGCCCACACCAGACTCCTCGCCGCCCTCACCAGCGCAGATGTCCGCTTCGGACACGACCTGACCGGAGGCAACAAGAAGTCGGTCTTCTGGGTAGAACTCGATCGGAGGGAGCCGTGACCCTCTCGAGCTCTCCCGCACACAGCCCGCAGCTCGGCTGGCCTGCGGATGGCATCGCGCCCGGGACACCGAGGCCGTTGGACGCCGACGACATCACCGAGACGATCGACAGCATCCTCGACCGCTGCTCGACCGTGCCTTCGCCAGAAACGAGTGCTCGCCGGCAGAAACGTCTGCGCGAGTACCTGCGCCCCCTGGCCTCCACCATGGCCGAACGTATCTCCGTCGAACTCCGCGAGGGCAACCCATCCGCTGAACTACTCGCACTCGCCCTTCTGTTCATCCAGGACAAGGCCACGGCCAGCCTGCCCAGCGACCCGGAACTCGCTCACGACGCTGTACGCGACCTCGCACGCCACTGCCGCGCACTCCTGCGCCTGACTACCGAGGACCCGACAGTCCAGCGGCAGGAGCAACCCGCGGAAAGAGCGCGACTGATACCAGCGAACCGAACGCTCCCGCGAGGGTTGTCATGAGCAGCCAGACAGACCGCACAGTTCCGCTCCGCGCGGAGAGAACCCACGATGGTCCCGTCGGCGCCTCTGATCATTACGTCCACGCACGCCTTTGCCGGGCAAAACCCCCCGGAGTCCTCGACGGCATCTGCCCTGCGGGGCTCGAGGACCTCGGCACGCTAGAACGAAAGATCCTGGAACTCCTCGTCATCGGCAGCACGGACAGGGCCATCGCAGAAGCACTCGCCGTCAGTCCTGACCAAGTGTCGTGGTGCGTCCGGAAACTGATCAAACGTGTCGGCCATCGGACCACCCGCGCCGGCCTGGTCGCCCTCGCGCTGCGCCATCGCCTGGTAGACCACCCACGTCCCCAGCATCCCGGCCACCTCCCGGACGAGAGCATGGCTCTGCTGTGGTCCCTGGCCTGCGGCCAGACCTTCAAGGCCTTCGCGGAGGGGATCGGTACATGGGAGGCAGAGAGAATCCGAACCAACCTACGCATGCGACTCTGCGGCTTGCCCAATCCCGAACGATCGGCGACGGCACCGCTGACCCCCGGCCATGCCGTGTATATGGGGTGGCCCACCCTGGCAGAAGAAGCCGGATGGGGATCAGCCTGACGGTCGTCTGCGGCGCGTACTGACCCCGGCACCGAGGCTTTACCCACTGTGGCTGTCTGGCCATCTAATCCTGGGTCAGGTTTGGTACCGCCGCGACGGTTCGGGTCGCGTACGGCAGGTCATCGTCGCGGACGGCCGACTGGGAGAATGACAGCATCGGACTGTCCATCGGCGACGACCCGCTGGACGCCCTGATGCCGATCTGGAGGGATGACTTGGACCGCCGAGGCTTCCTGTCCGGCGCCGCGTACTCGGTCGACGGCGAACTGGCCGCGCTGAACAAGATCGAGTAGGAACTCGGCACCACGATCAAAGGCGTCGACAACCCGGAAGCTCTCCGCTGACCCGACCGGGACCGTAGCCCCGGCTGCGAACAGGTGAGGCGCTCAGTACGGAGCACTCGCCCGGGTTCTATGCGCCGGTGGCGAGCCCGTGCGCCCTGCTTTCCGACGCCCTGTCGGTATCTACTCGACCCCATGACGCTCACCGCTCAGGGACACCGCTGCCCCTGCCGGGATCAACCCGGTGCGGGCGCGCAGCGCCATCCGCAGTCTGTACCGCGGCCCCGTCCTCACGGCGGCCGACCTCAGCGCGCCGCTCCTCGCACTTCCCGACGATCACCCCGTCACCACCGATCTTCCCGGCGCGTCCCCTGCCGGTGAGATCCCGGAGACCGTCGCGCGCTGGGCCGCCCTCGGCATCGTCGGCGTGAAGGTGTTCGCCTACGGCCACGACCGCGATGCCCACGCCACGGGCGCCCTCGCGCCCGGGAACCGCATGGTCCGGGCGATCGGGTTCGTGAAGGCGACCGCTCCCGGCCTCGCCGTCACCACGAAGGTTTGTGGCTGCTCGTGGACCGACCACGGCGAATGCGTGCTGCGCACCGCCGACGGGGACTTCGACCTGCCTGCGACGTACGGGCTGATGGCCGCGATGGCGGTGCAGCACGCGGACGCCGGGGCGGACGCCGTCTCGCCGACCGCCATGCTCGACGGCTCCATCCGTGCGGTCCGCACCGCGTTGGACGAAGCCGGGCACCGCGACGTCGCCGTGAACCCGAACGTGGCCGTACACACCAGCCTGTACGACCCGTTCAAAGCTCTTATGGCGACCGATCCGCGGGCCGGTCACCGGCGCGGTCTCCAGCTCGAACCCGGCCGTGCGGACCGTGACGTCCTGGTGCAGGCCGCCCGCTGGATCGGCGAGGGCGCCGACTCCCTCACGCTCCAGCCCGTGATGACGGCCTCGATCCTGCGACCCTCGGCACAGCCGTCGCAGTCTCTCTGCTCCGGCAAGGCGCCCGCGAGATCATCGACGGCATCGCCCACTGACGACACCGCAAGCTGGCCCGGGGACCTCTGGGACAATGGCAGACGTGCGGGGCCCTCCCGGCCCAGCACGGCAGCGTACGAACGGGCTCACGGCGTACGCACCGCTCAGGGCCTGGCGTCACACCTGCCGAGTCGTGGTAGCCGGCAGGTCAGCGCCAGGCGAGGTGCTGGTAGTGCACGAGGCGCGAGCGGGCCGCCTCCTGGGTCATGCCGAGGTCCGCGGCGGCCCGGGCCAGGGTTTCGGCCTGGTCGCGGTCAAGAATCCGGGCGGCTTCCGGGCCGGTCGCGGCGATGATCGCCTCCATCTCGTCGCAGGCCTTCAGCACCGTCGCGAGCGCGTCGTCGTCCTCCATCATGAGCCGGTTCAACCGCTCGTGAACCTGCTTCAGCAGCCCGGTTAGGTCATCGGGCAGCTGAACGGCCCGCTCGGCAACCTCATCCAGGTGGGCCGCCCAGTCTGTGTACGGTCCTGAAGTGTCGTACGCGTCGGGGTCGCCGTTCTCGCGGACTTCCTCCCAGTTGATGGGGTAGGTCGTCGTCCCGCGCCAGCCGCACGCGCACCGGCCTCGCATCGAGGCCGCTACCGGCCGGCGGAACTTCCCGTCGTAGTGGCGCCAGAAGGCCGATTCGTGGAAATTGCTGCCGCTGCCCAGGTCGAAAAGCGCTGGCTTCGGCTCGCTGCCATCAGCCAGCAGCACCCCCACCATGCCCTCATGCGACACAAACCCGTCCCTGCACCATCCGCTCCGCTCCCCGTACAACACAGTCCCCTTCCACCCGGAGCCGACTGCCCAGCCATGGCGGCCAAGCTTCCCGGAACCCACGATGCGCCCCCGCCCCGGCTGCCCGCAGCCAGATCGCCACACAGCACACCGCCAGTTCCAGTGCGCGCGGCTCCGCACGCTCCCGCTGGCACCGACCTGCTAGTGCTGTGACCGCATGGGTTCGCCGTGTAGGAGCTCGTTCGTCACTGCGCGGTGCGCTCTCCGGTGAGGGGAGTCAGCGGTCAAGGGTGGCCTGGCGGCGGGAGAGGACGAGCCTGCGTTGTTCCCGATCGACTTCGGTGACGATGACCGTGGTCTTGTCGCCGAGTCGGACGACATCTTCCGGTGCGTCCGCGGGCGTCCGGGCGAGCTCTCGCAAGTGGACTAGCCCCTCGATGCCGTCGGCGACCTGCACGAAGGCGCCGAACGGCACCAGCTTGGTGACCCGTCCGTGCAGTTTCTGGCCCACCGCGGTGCGGTCGGCGAACGCCTGGAAGGGGTCGGGTTGCGTCGCCCGCAGGGACAGTCTGGCCTCTGCGTTCCACGTGTCGAACTGGAGAAACTCACAGGTGATGCGCTGCCCGACCTGAACGACGTCTGAGGCTGCTTCGATGCGCCGCCATGACAGTTCGGGGCTCGTGATGAACCCGACGCCGCCGGGGAAGACCGGGTGGTCGGGGCCTTCGTCCAGGGCGACGAACACGCCGAAGGGTTCGATCGCTGCGACAGTGCCGGAAAGGAGCTCGCCGCTGTGCAGTGATTCCAGGAACACCTGAAGTTCTGGTTTCTTCAAACGGCCCGCTCATGCTGTCCAGCCTTTCACGAGGGGGCCGTGCGCCGTATGTCCGAGTGGTTCTGCGGTGGTCACGCCGCGGTGTTGAGGGGGCGCCCACCCCAGCGGATGCCCTTCTCGCTGCGGATGCCGAGGAGCTGACCTGCGTCAGGATGCGCCGGTAGGCTGACGGCGCCTTCGGGTACGTATGTACGACACTGGCCCGCTTCCCCCGCACTCGACGTGGGGGAAGCGGGCCAGTCCTCTAGGTGGCGCGGCTCAGATCCGACCGTGGGCGACGTCGCCGATGAAGCCCGCGAACACCTGCGGGTCGAGCAGCAGCGCTGGGCCGGCGGGGTTCTTCGAGTCGCGGACGGCGACGCCCGCGTACGAGGTGTCGATAAGGTCGGCTACCTCCACGCACTGGCCCGAGTTGTCACCGCTGTACGACGACTTCCGCCAGTGGGCGCCTACCAGCTCCGGCGCCGTGTAGATCTTCTTGTTGCTCACTTGTGGAGTCCTTCCAGGTACTCGCTGATGAGATCCCGTGTCTTGTCCACGGGAAGTGCTGTGTTCGCCAACTTGTCGAATAGCGTTGCGTGGTAGTCGACTGTCTCTGCGTCCTCGGTGTGCGTGCCGCCCATCGAGTTGTCCAGGCTTGCGACCGGCGACCAAGGGTGGCGGAACGACATGACGGTGATCGGGCCGTTGGAGCCGACGCCGGGCCTTGCCGTCAGGGGAACGATCTGCACCTTCGTGCTCGGTCTCTCCGCGATGTCGAGCAGCTTGCGTAGCTGATCACGCATGACCGCAGGGTTTTCGAAGCGTGCGTGCAGAGCTGATTCGGGCAGGATCGCGTGGACGTTGACCGGCGTGTCAGTGCGGCTGAGCAGTTCTTGACGTGCCAGGCGAATCGAAACTAGCTGTTCGGCGGTTTGCTCCTTGACTGGTGAGAGCGGGTCGCGGCCAATGATCTCGCGTACGTAGCCTGCGGATTGCAACAGACCAGGAATCACAACCGGGTGGTGTGTACAGATCGTCTCTGCTTCAGCTTCCAGCTCCACGAAGTCGAGGTAGGGCTGGCTCACGCGGCCGACGTATGGCGCCCACCATCCACCGCCAGGTGGCTCCTCCGCGACCTTCGCCACCTCCTCGATCGCCGAGTTGTCCTCGATGCCGTAGAAGCCGCAGATCTTGCGCACGTCCGTGGCCGAGATCTTGTACAACCCTCGCTCCACCCTGCTCAGGCGCGGACTGCTCCAGCCCATGAGCTTCGCTGCCTCACCTGATGGCATCTCCGCACGCCAGCGCCTCAGTTGGGCGCCGACCCGGCGGCGCTTGATGGTCGGCAGCGCCGTTTTTCCCGTCATGGGCGCGGACTTCTGAGTCATGGGCGCAGTCTGGCACGTCGTCGACTGGTCTGACGATGCCGTCCGGCCGAATGTTCTTTTGCGGGTCTCGACGTTCATATTGCATCACTCCCCGCAATGGGTCCATGCTGAACGAGCAACAGGCCCTGGCCGTACGCCAGTTGGTGGGATTTTTCTATGTTCACCCTGCCTCGCCTGTGGCTGCTCAAGGCCGGGCTTACCCCCTCGCCGGCTGTCTGGGCGCCGCTCCTGACACCCCCTCCACGCTGGTCAGGGGCGGTGCTCGCCAGACCACTAGACGTCCCACTGACGGAGACACCCCCATGTCACCGAGCACGGCACGACGAGCACGATCCGACTGGATGGACCGCGACCACGAGTCGCACGCCGAGATCACCGGGATACGCGGCCAGCAGCCGACGGCTGGTGAGCTGCTGTTCCGGAAGCGTCAGCGTATGAACGACATGGCCCTTGCGGGCCGGGCCTGCCGCCGGCGCCGCGTCGCCGGGTACGTCCAGGTCACGTTCGGCGAGGCCCCGGCCGACGTCGAGCAGATGCTCCGCACGGAAGCGGTGCGCCGTGGCTGGCACATGACGAGGATGTTCGTCGACCCGGCAGGCATGCTGCCGCCGATGCAGCGCAAGGACTGGCTCATGGTGCGGCGGTACGTCCACGAGGGCTTCGCCGACGGCGTGATCGTCCTGAACCGGCGGCACATCAGCCCGGACGCGGACGAATACCTGGCGCAGCTTGCGTTCCTGTGCGGTCGGCCGGCGTTCGTGGCGCTGGTTGTGCCGGAGACCGCCGCGTGAACCGGTTATGCCGGGCCAACCGGCACGTCGCGTGGCTCGACAAGCGCTGGCGTCACTGGCTCCCCCAGCCGGCATCGTCGCCGTCTGCGTCGTGATCAGCATGTCTCTCCTACTCCTGTCCACCCGTTGAGGAAGGCCCCCGATGTTCACCCCGTCGCCGCTTCCGCGCCGAGTGCCGCAGCAGGCCCTCGGCGAGCTCCTTCCGGCCCTGTCCGGGCCCGAGCTGGTCAATGTCTTCGGTGTCGCGGCCGACGCCGACCTGCGCCGCACGTCCAACTCCCGGCGCTTCGCGTACTTCGTGCAGTCCGGGCCCGAGGGGGACGCCGCGTGATCATCGAGGAGCAACGCACCGCAGCGCACTGGGACCTCGCGTACCGGCACGGCGCCGTCTTTGAGCCGGTGACCAGGAACGAAGCCGCCCTGTTCAAGAGGTCCGTGCGGACGATCCGTGAGGCAAATGACATGCGGGTCGGCTGCCGGGCCGTGGACATCGGCTGCGGCACGGGCGAGTGGACGCGGGCCCTGGCAGCCATGGGTACCGAGGTGCGCGGTTTCGACTTCTCGTCGGTGGCGCTGTCGAAGGCGCGGAACCTGTCGCTCGGCGCGCGGGCCGGGCAGCATCCGACGTACGAGCGGTGGGACGTCAACACGGACCCGATCCCGGCGTTCCTGGCGCCGAACAGTATTGACATCGTGACGTGCCGTCTGTCGCTGTCGTACCTGGACGTGGCCCGGTTCCTGACCGACGTCCGGCGGTGGCTCGCCCCGGAGGGTGTGCTGCACGTCGTGACGAAGGTCGCGGAGAAGCTGCCCGCGGCGCCCGAGACGGGCGCGCACCAGGTGCCGCACCGTGGATTGACCAAGGACCAGCTGTCGGCGCTACGGCAGCGGTGGCGGTCCCTGGACCACTACAGGCTGGACGCGGACGGCGAGACGATCGCGCTCGTCTTGCAGAACCCCGTGGACTCCAGCCTCGCGTAAAGGATTCCGCCTGCCGGCCGGTGAAGGGTTCCATGCCCGTGTCCCGGCCAGCTGGCGGTAGCAAGCCCCCCGGCACGACCCCGCTCGACCTCGTTTTCAACCGAACTGGAACCGTGGTTTCCCACCCATGAGCGTGTCGTGCCGGGCCCCCTGGCGCAGTCCGTCCGCCAGGCCCACACCTCCCCGGGCCCGAGCGAGTGGCGGACGGACTGTGCCCACTCCTTGGACCGACAGGAGCAGCACCGTGAATCAGCTCGTTTCGGGGGCCGCCGCGAAGTTGACCGGCCCGCCAGCGCTTCGCGGCCGCCGGTCGCTGGCGGACCGCGCCACCGCGCTCGCCCGCGGCGACCGGCCGCGCGTACTGCTCCGCGCGACCGCGCCGGCGGCGGCCGCACAGCCAGCCGCGTCGGCATTCCAGTCGTCCCTCTGACCGACAGCAGAGGGGCCTGCGGGCCCGGCCCCGAGGCGGCAAATCCCGCCCCGTGGAGCCCCGCTGGGTGCCGGGCCCGCACTATCCAGCACCACCAGCCGGGAGGGGAAAGCATGGACGAGGACACCCCATACGCGAGCGAGGAAGCCGCCTGGGACGCGTACGCCACGAGGGACCGCAACCAGATTTGGGCGCGCGGCCCGGAGCGGTTCCACTTCACGCAGTGGACGCTATTCCCTGCGCACGGGCCGGGCGTTGAGCTCATCCCGTGCGGACCGGGCACGAGCGTCCTCGACCTCGGGTTCGGGGCGTGCGCGAACCTGGCCCACCTCGCCTCGCTCGGCGGCCGCGCCGTCGGCGTCGACGTGTCACGCGCCCAGGTCGACGCCGCGCGTGCCGCGCACGGCGACCGCCTGGAGCTCCACCACGACACGGCCGAGCGGTTCCTCACCCGGTGCCGTGAGGAGTTCGACGCCGTGGTCTCCGTGTTCGGCGGCGTCTGGTTCTGTGACCCCGAGGTACTGCTGCCGCTGATCTGGGACCGGCTGAAGCCGGGCGGCGTGCTGGTGTTCTCGCACCGGCCGCCCGAGGACGGTGAGCACGGCCGGACTCCGCACACCGACGTGCTGCCGGCACACCGCTGGTCGTATGCGCCGGGCGAGTGGCTGGACTTCCTCGAAGCGGCGGGCTTCACCGAGGAGGAAGCGTGGACGGTGCCGCCGCCACCCACGAAGGAAGGCCTTTCGGGCACGGTCATCGTGCGCGGCAGACGCCCTTCCTGACCACCGAGACGGCCCGGGATGTCCCCCGGGCCTTGGCCGCCAGGCAGTGTGCCGCGCGCTCAGGACCCCGTAGCGGGGATGGTCCTTGAGCCCCCGTCACGGCCGCGGCCGCCGTGCCCGGCCGAGGTTCCGGGCCGGGCACGGCACCCCCTGTACGGGCCCTGGAGTGGATACCGGGGCCCTGGACCGCACGGCAGGCACGCCAGAGCTTGGGATCGGCTCCGGGCCCCTCGCCGCGCGGTCGCTGCCCCGGATTGCAGTCCCGGGCAGCGCCCGGCCCCGCTGTGTCTCGATAGCGGCGGGGCCGGGCACCCTGCACACCCCTGCGGCTTTGTGCTGAGTCCGTTGACCTCTTGAGGAGCATGTAGTGGAGAGCAAGCGCGTCGTCCTGGTGGTGGCGGCGGTGGAGGACTTGGGCGTCGACCGCGTGGAGCGGCAGCTACGGCTCCGCAGCAATGACGTCGAGGTGGTGCGCATCGACCCGGCGGACATCGGTGGCCTGGCGATGCTCAGCGCGCGCGTTATCGACGGCGATGCCTGGTTCGAGGTGACCGTGCAGGACGTGACGGCTCACTCCAATGACATCGTGTCCGTGCTGTGGCGGCCGCCGGTCACCTCGCCCGAGGACCCGGCGGGCCCGGACGGGCAGATCCAACTCGAAGCGCTGCTGCGTACGCGCGAGGACATTCTGTGGATCGGCAGCCCCGACGACCGCTACCGGGTGCAGTCCCCGGCCGTGCAGCTCATCGCCGCCGCGAAAGCAGGTCTCCCGACGCTGCCGGTCGCGATCGACCGCGACCCGTACACGCTGTCGCGCTTTTCGACCGAGTTCAAGGGCGGTGTCCGCTTCCTGTCGTGGGGCGAGCCGCACATGACCGGCACCGGTGGCGGCCTGGGCGCGACCTACGGAGACGCTCTCTCTCCCATCGTGCAGAAGTACGTGGAGTGCGTTCACCGCGTGCGCATCGTCTATGTCGACGGCACGCTGTTCGCCGCCGAAGTCCCGCTGCACGACATCGCGCCGTGGGAACGCGACCGGGGCGTGAAGCCGCCTGCGATGCTGCCGGTGGCCGTGATTCCCGAGGACATCCAGACGGCTATGGACCACCTCGCCGCGCGGCTCGGTCTGACGTACCTCGTCCTCGACCTCGGGGCCGACCCGGACGGCGCGTGGTGGTTCGAGGGCGTCGACCCTGCCGGCGACTTCTGGCAGCTGGAGCACGACACCGCGCAGCCCGTCAGCCGCTTCCTCGCCGACCATCTCGCCGAGCGGCGGCTCGCGTTGTGACGCCGGTGACGAAGCGGGTACGGCAGCGGATCGTGCGCGGCGTGTGGCCGGCGGGGACGCGGCTGTTCCTCGCGCCGACCGCCCGCGACCTTGGCCTGCCGATGCGTGACGTGAAGGAGGCCTTCATCGTGCTGTCCCGCGAGGGCCTGTTGACACCGGCGCGCAGCAGCGACGCCTTCCGGTCGTGGGTGGTCGCCGTGCGCGACCGCGCACCCGCCCCCTGAGCAAGAACTGACGCCCCGGCACTGCTGCTGGCATCAGGGCTCCTGTTCCCAACCCACTTCGCCCATAAGGAAATCCATGTCGTCTCGCTCGCCCTCCATCCCGATCTCCTTGACGGTCGCGGCGCTCGGCACCGCGCATCTGCTGCTCGCGGACCGCCACCACCGCCAGCGCCAGGAGCTGGTGGCCATGCAGGTGCACAGCGACCTCCTGGCCGACATCATCCGCGACCCCGAGACCGATCCCGCATGGAGCTCGCAGTACGAGCCGTGGGTCAAGCCCGGCGAGGACCCCAAGTTCTTCACCCTTAATCGGTGGCTGGAGTGGTACCGGCGCGGGCGCCGCGCGGGCGTGATCAGCACAAGCGACCTCAAGGTCAACCTGTCCAGCTTCATGAGGCTGGACGGCGGCACCCTGATGTGGGCCCTGACCAGGGAAAAGCGGTGGCAGCAGTCGGCTCCCACCAAGTCGGGACGCAAATTCTGGCATCTGGTCGACACCGCCTTCCGCGCAGCCGGCGGGGAGCGAACCCATGCCGAAATCATCCGCGAACAACCCACCCTGCCGCCTCTGGCACGGGGCCAGTGAGCGGGAGCACAGGGCCGTGGTTCCAGCACGTCCGGGTGCAGTTTGTGCACGCGACGTGCACTCCTCTGGCGCCGCACTCCCCTCAACGCGCCCCGGTGGTGCTCTACAGACAGGCCTGCCTGTGGCCGCCCGCGAACAAACGTGCTCGTGGCCATGAGCCAGCCCCTCTCCTGGCGGCCCCCGCGCCGCCGCTTCCCAGCTCAATCCATAGACGGGTTACGGGATATGGACGTATTGGTGACCGGCGGCGCCGGGTTCATCGGATCGCACCTTGTCAAACGCCTGCTGCGCGCCGACGACGTCACGCGAGTGACGGTGCTTGACGCCCTCACCTACGCGGGCCACATCGAGAACCTCCGCGAAGAACTGCACTCGCCGCGGCTCTCGTTCGTCAAAGGCACCATCCTTGACCAGGAGCTGGTGGACTACTACGTGCGGCGCAGCCAGGTGATCGTGCACCTGGCAGCCGAGTCTCACGTGGACCGTTCCTTCTACGAGGCCGGCACGTTCCTGATGACGAACGTTCTGGGCACGCAGATGCTCCTCGACGCGGCCCACCGCTTCGGCGTCGAGCGTTTCGTGCACGTCTCCACCGATGAGGTCTACGGCCCACTGCCCAGCGGAACCGCCTCCGAACGCGATCCACTGCGGCCCACCGTGCCCTACGCCGCGTCGAAGGCCGCGAGCGACCTGATCGCGCTCTCCTACCACCAGACCTTCGGTGTTCCGGTCTGCGTGACCCGCTCCTCCAACAACTACGGGCCCTGCCAGCACCCCGAGAAACTCATCCCGCTCTCCATCTCCCGGCTCCTGCGCGGCGAGCAGGTCACGCTGCACGGCCGAGGTGAGCACGTCCGCAACTGGCTCCACGTCGACGACAACTGCGCCGCCCTGGAGCTCGTGCTGCGCAACGGGGAACCCGGCGAGATCTACAACATCGGCGGGGGCACGGACATGACGACGCGGGAGCTCACCGGGATGCTGCTGGCCGAGTGCGGCGCCGGCTGGGATGCCGTCACTTATGTGCCCGACCGCCGCTCCAACGACATCCGCTACGCGATGGACTGGTCGAAGATCCGCGCCCTCGGCTTCGAGCCGGAACGGACGCTCAAGGAAGGCCTCGCCGACACCGTCCGCTGGTACCGCGACAACCCGGACCGCTGGGCCCCCGCCCACCGCGACCCTACAGCGCCGAAAGCTGAACTCGCTGTCGACTCCTCTCCCACGGGAGCGTGACCCCATGGCCGCGCAGAAGACCGCTCGGGCCCGCCGCATCGTCGTCACCGGCGTCGGCGCGAACCCGGGCTTCGGCCTCACCCGCAGCCTGCAACGGCTCGGGCATCAGCTCATCTGCACCGACGCCGAGCCGCTGGTCCCCGGCCTCCTGCTTCCCGACACCATCGGTCGCGTCAGCCCGCGCGCGGATCACCCCGCCTACGCCGCCCACATGATCAGGGTGTGCCGCGAAACCCGCGCCGACGCCATCGTCGTCGGCATCGAGAACGACCTCATCCCGCTGCTCGCCGCCCAGCGCACCCTGGCTCAGAACGGCGTACGCATGTGGCTGCCCACTGCCGCGTCCGTCCAGACCTGCCTCGACAAGGCCGCCTTCCACAAGGCCCTCACCAACCACGGCATCCCGACACCACGGAGCGTCCTGCCGCACCAGATCCACGAACTCGGTTCCGTGGCAGACGAGTTGGTGGTGAAGCCGCGCCGCGGGCATGGGGCGCAGGACGTCTATTTCTGTTCCACCGCCGAGCAGGCCCGGGTCCTGTGCGAGCTGGTCCCCGACGCGCTGGTCCAGGAGCGCATCCGCGGCGCGGAGTTCACCGCCGATTGCCTGGTGGACCGCGCGGGACGGGCCTCGGTGATCCTGCGCCGCCGCGACCTCGTCAAGGGTGGCCTGTCGGCGGTCGCCACCACCTTCGACGACGCCCGCGTCGAGGCGCGGGTCAGGCAGACCCTGACGGCTGTCGGGGCGGCCGGCCTGTGTTGCGTGCAGGGCTTCATCACCAGTACCGGGCCCGAGCCGGTGGTGATCACCGAGCTGAATGTGCGCGTCGCCGGCGGCTTCGCCCTGGCCGAGGCCGCGGGTGCGGATCTGGTCGGCCAGATGGTCAACGGACTTTTCCACCGTCCCGTCGACCACGACCGACTCACCTATCAGCCTGGCATCTTCCTGACCCACTACACCGAGACGCTCACCTCCGGCGACCAGTCCCTGCTGCCCCGAGCCGAGGAGACACCGTGACCGCGACCCCGCCCCGGCCGGGCGCCGGACGCAACGCCTCCCCCTACCTGTACGGCACCGAACACGTCGCTGTGGCCGAGGTGCTGGCCAGCGGCCACTACGGCCACACCAGCGTCGTCGAGGAGTTCGAAGACGGTGTCGCGCGTCTGCTCGACGTGCCGGACGCGATCGCCGTGTCCTCGGGCACCGCAGCCCTCCACCTCGCTCTCCTGGTCGCCGGCGTCACCGCGGGCCAAGAGGTCGTCGTTCCGTCCCTGACGTTCTGCGCCACGATCCAGGCGATCCTCCACGCCGGCGCCCGCCCCCGTTTCGCCGAGGTGAACCCCGACACCCTGTGCATGGACGCCCCGGCCGTCCTGGACGCTCTCACGGACACCACCGCCGCCGTGCTGCCCGTCCTGTACGGCGGGCGAGCCGTCGACCTGAGCTCATTGGACGGGCTCCTCGCCGAGCGGGGCATCACCGTCGTTGAAGACGCGGCCCACGCTTTCGGCTCCCACCAGGGACCCAAGCGGGTCGGCGCCACAGGGCGGCTGACGTGCTTCAGCTTCGGCCCCATCAAGAACCTGACCTGCGGCCAGGGCGGCGCGATCATCCCCCGCACCCGCGAAGAGGCCTACCGGCTCAGGCACCTGCGGCTGCTGGGGGTCGTCGAGTCCGCATCCCAGCGGGCCGCGTCCACCGCCTACCAGGTCACCGAGCCCGGCGCGTTCCGCTACCAGATGTCCGCGATCAACGCGGCGATCGGCTCCACTCAGCTCGCGCACTTCGCGACGGCCGAGAGCGTCCGCAGACACCTGTGGCGCACCTACCGGACCGCGCTGAGCGGCATCCCCGGCGTCGCCCTGGTGGACGTCGACGTGGACCACTGCGTGCCGCACCTCGCCGTGGTGAGGGTCCCCGACCGAGACGGGGTATGGCGGTTCATGCGCGAGCAGGGGGTCGCGGTGGGCGTGCATTACCCGCCCAACCACACTCAGCACGCGTTCAAGGCCTGGCACCGGCCGCTGCCCGTCACCGAGCGGCTCGGCGGCGAGATCATGACCCTTCCGTTCCATCAGCATCTGACCGGCGACGACATTCGCTATGTCGCCTCCACTCTCCAGCTGGCCCTCGACGCGACCGGAGTCCACCGATGACCGCATCCGTACGACCGCGACGCATCCTGACGGTGTGTCTGGGCAACTACTGCCGCAGTCCGTTCGCCGCCCTCGTCCTCGGTGTCCAGGGCGGTGACGCGCTGGAGGTCCGCTCGGCAGGCCTGATCGACAAATGGGTCGGCGGCCCGGCACACCCCAACATGGTCAAAGCGGCCAGGGCGCTCGACTACGACCTCACCGGCCACCACCCGGCCCAGGTCGACTACACCCTCATCGACTGGGCCGACGTCGTCCTTGCCATGGACCGCTCGGTCCTTGAGCGGCTCCACGACATCGGCGGCCCGCAGAACAGCGACAAGATGCGGCTATACCTCGACGACGGCCAGGACGTCCCCGACCCAATGGGCAAGCCCATGCAGGACTTCACCGAATGCGCGGCGATCATCGAGGCCGGCGCCGCGCCCCACCTGCCGTGATGCTCCCGGCGCGCCGTCGGGTCAGTTCCCGGCTGCGGCCAGCACGATATCCACGAGCCGCTCGGCGGCATCAGGTCGCCCGTGCGCGCGGGCCCGCTCTGCCATATCGGCCCGCGCTCGCGGATCGGTGAGCAGCGGGGCGACCGTCTCGCGCAGGCGCTGCATCGTCACCTCGCCGACCAGGGCCACGGCTGCCCCGGCCCGCTCCAGGTGCTGGGCGTTGTGCGCCTGCTCGTTGCCGGCCGCCGTGGCGAGCGGAATGAAGACCGCGGCCTTGCCGAGCGCGGTGAGTTCCGCGATCGTCCCGGCGCCGCTGCGCGAGATCACCACGTCGGCCAGCGCCAGCACATCGGGCAGCTCCGCGCCGACGTAGGCGGTCAAGTGATAGCGGCCCGCCAATACAGGTGACAGGTCCGCGGTTTGGCGGCGCAGGCCGTCCAGGTTGTCGGGCCCGCACTGGTGGATCACGTTGGCGTGGCCCAGCAGCCACGGCAGCAGCTCTGCGACCAGTTCGTTGATCTGCCGGGAGCCCTGCGCACCCCCGGTTACGTAGGCCGTCGGCAGGCGACGGTCGAAGCCGTGCAGCGGTAGCGCCTCGAATGCCTTCCCGGCCTGCCCCCTCAACACTTCCGGCCGCACGGGGTTCCCCGTCACCGCGGCCGCGCCCTGAACCGATTCCGGCAGCAGCGCCAGGGTGGACTCCGACGACACGGCGATCCGGGTCGCCGCCCCGGCGAGCGTGCGATTCGCCAGCCCGAGCCGGACCGTCTGCTCGTGCACCACCAGCGGCACCCGGCACAGCCGCGTCGCGGCCACACCGACCGGGACCGCGACATAGCCGCCGGTCGCCAGCACCACATCGGGGCCGAACCGCGCGATGACCTTGCGGGCCTGAAGGACCCCGAGCGGGACCCGGCTCATGTCCGCCACGTTCGCTGGCGAGACCATCTTCAGCGGATTACTCGACCGCCGAATCTTGCCCACCGCGACAGAGGCAAACTCAATACCCTCCGCGGCGGCCACCCGGGACTCCAGACTGTCGGCCTGCCCCACCCACAGAACCTCCAGCGCCCGTCCGTCCGCAGCCAACCGCGCTCGCAACGTGCGTACCGCAGTGAGTGCCGGATACGTATGTCCGCCCGTGCCGCCTCCCGTTACGAGCAGACGAAACGGCCTGCCGGCCGTAGGAGGGGAGGAGGTACCGGCCACAGAAGAACTCCAGTCCGACGTCAAGATCACCGAATCAGGCTGCGCCCCCGCACGCGAGGCCAGATCACAGAGCCTCCCACACCCCAGCCGCGCGCTGCGCCACTTCGCGCGGGCCACCATCTCCTCGGCCCCGCCACGATGTCCTCCGCGCGCCCCGCCTGACCTCACACCTCCACCACCCCGGGTCCTGATCCCCTGCGGCATGCGGATGTTGAGTCTGCCGTCCGCCCCAAAAACAACCGCCCGGCCAGCCGTGAAGTCGGTGATCCAGGGCCTTCTCGTCTCCGGCCGTATGGCAGGAGAACTCAGGGCTTGCCGCACGCACGGGCCAGCAGTCCGCATCCAAGCACGAAAGCTTGGTCATACCCGGTCGCCTTGTGTGTGGGCTCGCAGTGGCCGGTCCGCGGCGGCGTGTGCCGCCGCGGGGGAGGAGTTGGCGACTCCTCCGTGCCGGCCACCGGACGGTGTTCTGGCCCGCCTGGGCATCAACAACCCTGACCAGACACCGTGTCTGTACGTCACCCTGCGGGGGACGAAGTCCTTCTGATTCTGTTCGAGCGCTCTGTGGCCTGTTCGAGGATACGGCGCCTGGTCCAGGCTGGGCTGCTTCCGCGAGCGGCGGGCAGGATCCCGTCCGTCTCCTTGAGGAGGGGGAGATTCCCCTGCGACAGGGAACTGCTGAAACTGGCAGTGTTCTTGTACCCGAGGAGTGCGGCCGCGGCGGGGGCGGCCAAGAGCTCGTCGGCATCGCCCTCGGGAGATACGTCGGGCAGAGTCGCTTCACGGGCAAGGTCGCGCCGGTTTCCTTTCCCGCGGCGCGTAGCAGCCCACTCGGCGACGGTGGAGCGCCGCCATTGCTTACGGGTCCATGGGCGATCGGCCGTGCCGAGCTCTTCGACGACGTCGGGCTCGGGGAAGTAGCCGGGGTTGTTGCGCAGGTAGTTGGTGATCTGGTTGGCGTTCTTGTAGCCGAGGGCCTTGGCGACCTGAGTGGCGTTGAGGAGCTCGTCCGGGTCGCCGGCGATCGCCGCGCCGGCCTCCTGAAGGCGGGGCTTCTCCTTGGCTGCGAACCAGTCACTGACCGCGCCGTATTCCCACTGGCGTGCCCGGCCCTTCGTGCCGACGGTGTCCGGGAATCCCGTGGTGGCCCGGTTGTTGTACCAGAGGGTGACGCTTCCGGTGCTCACACCGAACTCTTCGCCGATCTCGGCGGTGCCCACAAGGCGGGCGCGGTTGGCGGTGGAGGGCATGCGGAGATCCGTCCCACAGGAGTTGGCGGGGCGGTCAAGCCCCCCTTGGTTCCTCCATAATGGCAGAAGATGGGGGCGTGGGTCCATCGGAGATGACGCACTTTCCGTGCGGCCGATGAAGGGCCTGCTGCCTCCACGGGAAAGCACGGCAGCTGCAATGAGCAGCGAGGCCTGGCCGGACGCTCGTCCGGCCAGGCCCCGCCGTCCACTCACGTGGGCTTCTGTGGGGGCTTCTCGGCGGGAGCAGAAAGCGATGACGCCGAGGCCCGGGCGTGCCGCTGCGTGGCGCATCCAGCCGAGGCATGGCGTGACTGGCTGCGTAGGGGAGAACCAAGAACGGATGCCGGCGGGTTCCAGGATCATCTGCTGCTGGGCCGTCTCTGGAATGTTGCCGAGTTCCAGAAACACCTCACTGGCCGTGTCGGGCACCGGGTCCAGGGAGGTGCAGCATCAGAACATGCAATCGATAGCATCCCGTCGCGACGTTGTGGTGGCCTGGCGAGGTGGGGAAGCTGTGAGCGAGGACGTCCTGTCGATCATTCCGAGTGATCCGCAGTGGCAGCCGGATCGCGATGCGGTTGATCACGTCATCGAGCTCGTCGAGGAGCTGACTCCCGGAATTGCCGACGGCGTGGACGTGGAGCTCGACGTGACGTGGCACGACGTGGTGACCGCTGTTGACAGCGGGGGCAACCTGCAAAGGATCGGTTGTCCCCTGCGCCAGGCAGCCATCGACAAGGAGTGGTGGGGCGACCTCCTTGAGGCCCACTGCGACGACGGGTTCACCACGCTTGCGATCGAGGTCCCGTGCTGTGGCGGGTCAACCACTCTGGATGTGCTGGAGTACGACTGGCCGTGCGGATTCGCCCGCTTCGAGATCGCCATCTGGAACCCCGAACGCCTCTGGTTCAGCGAGGACGGGCTGACCGCACTGGCGGACCGCTGGGGTCATCCGGTGAAGCAGATCCGGGCCCACATCTGAACGTCGGCGGACTCGTCGCGGATGAGCCTCAGCAACTGCTCATCGCGGGATCCGGTCAAAGCTCGGGGCTCGGCGACATCAAGCAGGTAGGCGGTCAAAGAGAAACTCATGGAGGGGCTACGGGAGACCTCCGGGAAGGCGATTGCCCGAGCAGCGCCGGGCTGAGGGCCGGCAGGCGAACGGCCCCTACGGGCTTCCCTCCTCGGGCAGGAGGCTCACGCCGTGGGCTGCGGCGCGTTCGGCGATGGAGCTGTAAGCAAGGGCGGTGGGAGTGTTCTCCCAGCGGGCGAAGGAGAGCGCGGAGAGAGCGTCCTCGCGGGTGGCGTCGACGGGCAGGAAGAGCTGCTGCGTGCGGCACTGTTCAAGGAGTATGGGATCAGGCAGCTCCTGGCATTGACCCGTGACTGCGGCGCGCGTCTCGGCGAGGCCTTGGTGGTAGAGCTGATGGCTGTCGCGGAGCAGCCGGAGCAGCTCGTCGGGGTCGGTCGTGGTGTACGCGAGCGCGACCAGGTCCATGAGGTGTTCGGTGGGGTAGGTCATCGGTCCGATTCTTCCGTGGCGGGGAGGCGGTGGTCAGGTGCTTGCCTGGCAGCCTTCGCATAGCGTCCGACCGGTGTGGTGGGCGGCGAGACCGACGGGCTTGCGGGGCGGCTGTGTGAGCTGGGTGCGGACTTGGCGCTCGAGGGCGGTGAAGTCGGGTCCGTTGTCGGGGCAGATGATTCCGGGTTCGGGTGTTTTGCAGGTGGCGGCGTGGCGGATCAGGTCGGTGATGCTCCAGTCGGGGCGGAGGCGGTCGCCGCGGACGGTTTCGACTACTGCGTACAGGGCGGCGAGCCGGGGCCGGCGTGCGACGGCGAGCAGCAGATCGCGCAGCCCGGCAAAGGAGCACAGGCTGCAGGAGCAGCGTGAGGTGCCCTGGAAGTCCCCGGCGCCGGGCACGGAATCGTAGGTCCAGTGCCGTAGACGGGGGTGGTCCTGGCTCCATTCACGGACTGCGGGGCGCGGCCAGTCGAGGGCGGGCAGCCATTCGTCGACGATGCGAGCACTGTTGGCCTGCACGGTACGGAAGGCGGCCATGGTGGCGCGGCGGCGGCTTTCGTCGCGGCGGTGGCCCTGGACCTTCAGGATCCGTACCGGCCGGCCGAGCTCGCGGGACATCTCGGTGACGTAGGGGGTCCAGGCCATGGAGACCACGGACTCCTTCGCGGCCTTCGTGCAGAACTTGCTGCCCATCCGGGGGAAGCGGCCGTAGGCCGCGATTTCGGTGAGCAGCGAGTGCGGCATCCGTCCGCCGGGGCCGGGCAAGGTCCGCGTGACTTGGGTGTGCTGCTCGGAGGGCAGGCCGAAGGCCGTGCTCTGCAGCGCAGCCAGCTCGGCCACGCCCGGCCAGCGTGTGCCCTGGTAGGTCACGGAAGGCCAGTCGAGGGGGCCGAGGCAGGCGTGGAAGCTGCGGACGCGCTCTGTCACCCCCGCCGCACGGGCGGCGTCCATGAGCAACCACATGGTCAGGGCACTGTCGTTGCCGCCGGACAGTTGAGGGGCGATGAGGTCGTACGAGGTCAGCACGGGCCCACTATGTGGGTCGTGGACAGAGCAGCCGGACATGGAGACTCCAACGTGGGGGTGGCAGTGGTCGGGTTGGTGGCCGAGAGGGGAGGGCAGCGCAGCCCCGGTCAGCGGACCGTCGGCTCGGGATCGGGTTGCTTGGGGTAGGGGCGAAGCACGGGGACGTCGACCTTGATGTCCTCCCGCTCACGGCGGGTTCTGCCGAGCTGAAAGACGTAGCGGTGCGCACCGCGGTGGCGGACATTGTGCGCGCCCACTGCGGCGAGGGCCTCGCGCAACCACACGGCTGGGTCGCAGCCCGGTCGCGGCCGCGGAGCACCGAGCGCGCGGAGCTGCGCCTCGGCGTACTTGTGGCCCTGCTCCCGGCGACGGATCTTCTGCGCCGTCCGCGCGTGGAAAACAGTGCCGTCTGGCAGGAGCTTCACCGTTCGTGCGGTTGCCCGCCCGGTATACAGGGCGTTCGCCGCCGCATAGATCGTCCCCACGTGCCCGGGCATGACCAGGTCTCCGGAGGCGGTCCGCCGTGGGACGGGGTCGGCGAACGAGACGATGCCCCGCACCCCATTGGCGAGCAGGGCATCGAAGCAGCGGGCCAGGAACCAGCTCTCGGTATTGCCCGGGCACTCATTCAGCAGCACGAAGCGCGAGCACTCCAGAGATTCGGTGTAGGGGCGCTTCTGCGCACCGACGGGGGCAATCCCTCCAAGTCACCTTGCGTGTGACCAATGAGTCGATGCGTTGAGTGACTGGAGCAGGTTGGCGGCAGTGACCTGCTCGGTGCCTGACCGCGATCGAGGGCGGCGCCAGTGAAGGCACCCACTAGGACCACCTGAGCGTCTAGCCAGCGGAACGATCCGCGCCTTGCCGAAGTCGACCTCAGCGCCTGATCGGAATCCCTAGTCGTGAGCCTCAACGGGGGAGACTGAGGTGCCGTATTCCTCAGTGCCCCCGAGCACGCTCCCGCCGTGTGGGTGCTGACTGCTGCCCAAAGCTGCTCGTGAGGGCAATCCTTGCTGCTACGTACCTCGTTCGGGTTCTCACGGTCGTGCCTGACCATCGGCAGCCAGCTGCTCGCCCAGACTCGTTGCTGCCAGCGCACTTCGGGGGCCGACGAGGTCCCCCTCCGGCAGTGAGAGGTCCAGCACGTGAAGATCCGATGGGCACTTGTCCCCCTTGTCTTTAGCGCCGTCGCGCTCAGCACCGCCGCGGCCACCGACGCCGCGGCCGCACCGTCGCCCTCCAGGGCGACCACCTGCGGCCAGGCGGTCCGCAACACCCAGAACGACCTCCGACAGGCCGGCGCCCCGACCAACGCCACGACCTGGCAGGGAGTGCGCAACGCCGCGCAGAACTTCCTCAACAGCCACCCCTGGAGCAGCCCTGCCACAGACACCATCAAGATCGACGTCAACGACCTGAACCGGCTTTGCGCGAACTGACACGGCTCGCGCCCAGCTGGTGACGGGCTCACTCCGGGGACTGGGACACCGGACGCGCGATGTCCCGCCGGCTTGCGCTCACCTCTTCGGGGCACCTGCGCGGTGCCGCGATGCGTGGCCCGGTCGTCCGTCGGCAGTCGCCCGGGGTGGTGGGGCCGCCGACCGCTCACGGCGGCCCCACCGGTGCTGCCCGCCCCGGCCATCAGGCAGCAGGCCGTCCGGCACGGGCAGAACGCGCCGGGCCCGAGAGCGTACCTTCACCGCCGCAGGCCGGGCTCCTTCTGGAGCGATCAGCGGGGTCGCGGGCAGGCGGCTCCGTGCAGGAGGGCTGTGGCGTGCAACAGGTCCCGGGCCCGAGTGGAGCCCGGGTGGTTGACGGTGCGGACCTGCCAGGTCCCAGTGCAGTCGGGCAGGGCGGTGCACGGCCCCGGCCCGGGCTGCCGGGTGCTGTCCGGTTTCACACGAAGGTGACGGTCTCGTCAACGCGTGTCGAGTGGATTCCGACGGAAGTCTCGCGCATGTACTGCTGGCGCAGCTCATGGGCCTTTTTGTACGCGTCGGTCGAGAGCGCCTCGGCCATCGCCTCATGCGACTCGAAGCTGATCTGCACGATGGCGTCGATCTGGTCCTCCGCACCGTCGGAGGCGAGGTCGGTCAGGTGGTACTGGACGTAGGCACGGGTCTGCGGGAGCGCCTCGTAGATCGGCCCGTATTCGTTCTTCATGAAGTGGCGGAAGTCCTCGGTCGAGACCTCGGGCTTCTTGCGGATCACGGTGAGCAGAGTGATCACGGACGGTCCTTTCGCGGCACACCTGGTGGCTCGGGCCATGTCATCACAGCCGCGATGCCAGACCCCGTTGCTCCGCATCCGCAACACCGTGCACTTCCCATTCCTGCCGAAGGTCACGGTCCACAGACTGCAAGGGCGCCGCGCTCCGTATGGCGCCCGGTGCCCTTACCCATGACCGTAAAGCACCGCACCGCGATCATCGGCGGGCCCGCCTGGCAGCGTCTCGCCGGTCGGAGGTGCCGGGTCCGCCCGTCTACGCGGTTTTGGCCAGGTGGGTCTCGAAGAAGTCGCTGAGCCTCGAGACCGCGGGGCCGACGTACTGCTCCTTGTCGTAGAGGTCGACGTGGCTGGCTCCGTCGATCCAGTGCAGTTCCTTGGGGCTGCGAGCGCGCTGGAACGCCTGAACGGCCATCCAGGACGTCACCGCTTCGCTTCCGACGATCATCAGTAGCGGGCGGGGCGCGATCAGGTCGACGAAGCCGAAGGCGTCGAAGGTGGTCATGCGGTCGACGCTGGACCAGGTGAGGGACGTCGCCGAGCGTGGGTGCCGGGCGCGGTCGGTGCGGTAGTACTCGAAGCCCTCGAAGCCGTGTCGGCCGCCCAGGGCGCGGGCCTGCTCGGCGGTGTCGGGGAAGAGCTGGAAGCTCGGGACACCTTCGCCGTGGGCTTCGGCGGTACGCGCGGCTGCGGCGGCGTCGAGCATGCCCTGGATGACGGCGGGGTCCTGCGCGCCGTCGGCGCCCAGGCGGAACTGGCGGGCGATGTCGACGGCGCTGACGGTGCCGACGGCCCTGATGCGGTGGTCGGTGGCGGCGGCGGGAAGCACGTACCCGCCGGAGGCGCAGATGCCCAGTGCCCCGATGCGGTCGGGGTCGACCTCCTCACGGGTGGTGAGGAAGGAAACCGCGGCCTTGATGTCCTCCACCCGGTGGGCCGGGTCTTCCAGGCCGCGCGGAACGCCCTCGCTCTCGCCTTGGTGGGCGGCGTCGAAGGCGAGGGCGACGAAGCCATGCTCGGCCAGGCGCCGCGCGTACAGGCCCGCGGTCTGTTCCTTCACACCGCCGCCGGGATGCCCCACCACGACGGCCGGGCGGGGGCCGTCGGCTTCGCCGTCGAGGGTGTGGAGGTGGCCGGCAAGCTTCAGGCCGGCGCTGGGGAAGGTGACATCCGTCTTCATGCTGGTGCTCTCCGGTCACACAGGGGGCGGGCTCCGGTGACCGCGTCGGGGTGCGCCGGCCACGTTCCCACCGTCGCTCCGTCCGCTCCGGGGTGCCAGGGAGGACTGTGCCTGTGCAGACCAGTACCAGGCACGCGGCCGGCGCTTCGCGGACACTGGGAGCCATGGAAAACCCCGGCACCCCTCCGGGCGGCAATGAACTGGGCGACTTCCTGCGCGCCCGCCGCGCCGCCCTCGACCCGCACCGCGCCGGCCTGCCCGACGACGGCCGCCTGCGCCGGGTCCCGGGCCTGCGCCGGGAGGAACTGGCCCAGCTCGCGCACGTGAGCATCGACTACGTCGTGCGGTTGGAGCAGGGCCGGACCCGCCGGGTCTCCCGCCCGGTCCTGGACGCCCTCGCCGACGCACTGCAACTCGCCCCGGACGAACGCGCGTACCTGTTCACCGTCGCCGACGTCACGCAGGCCGCCTCCGCCCGGCGGCCCGCCGGACGGCACGTCGACCCGAAGCTGCGCCGACTGCTCGACGGCATGCACGACATCCCCGCCATGATCCTCAACCGCCGCATGGACGTGCTGGCCTGGAACCGGGGCGCGGCAGCCCTGCTGGCCGACTTCGCCGCGCTGCCCGCCGGTGAGCGCAACCTGATCCGGCTGACCTTCCTCGACGACGCCTACCGGTCCCTGTACGCCGACTGGCCACGCGCTGCCCGCGAGTGCGTCGCGGTCCTGCGGATGGAGGCCGGACGCAACCCCGACGACCGGGCACTGGCCGCCCTGGTCGGCGAACTCACTGCCCGGGATGCGGACTTCCGCGCCTGGTGGGAAAGCCACCAGGTACGCGGTCCCAGGCAGCTCACCAAGACCTACCGCCACCCGGTCGTCGGCACGGTGACCCTCGACGTCCAGCAGTTCTCCGTCGACACACAGCCCGACCAGCAACTCGTCGCCTACACGGCCCCACCGGACTCGCCATCCGAGGAGGCACTGCGCTTCCTCCTCCAGTGGTCGGCGACCCCCACCACCGGACCGGACGACCACACCACGGACATGCACCACAGCCGGTGACGAGCTCTCTCAGGCTCCAGCGGGCCTGGACCGTCGACCCCACCGAACCCAAAACGAGAACATCCGTTTTCGTTTAGGGTGTGGGGTATGCCCCGACTGAGTGACGAGACCCGGGAGGAGCGGCGGCGCCACATCCTCACCAGTGCCTGGCGCTGCTTCTCCCGCGACGGATTCCACGCCACGTCGATGGACGACGTGATCACCGCGACCGGCATGTCCTCCAGTGCGGTGTACCGGTACTTCCGCAGCAAGGACGACCTCATCCTGGCCGCCGCTGACGAATCCCTGGCCCTGGTCCGCAACCTGTTCAGCGGGCTGTTGGAGCAACGCCCCACCCCGTCGCCGGCCCAGGTCGTGGCCGCGATGGTGGCCGAGCTGCGCGACCGCGCCCCGGAGCAGGGTGACGACCTGCGGCGCATCGCCATCCAGGCGTGGGGGGAGGCACTGCGCACGCCGGAGCTGGCGGAGCGGACCCGTTCGTTCTACCTGGACGTGCGCGGCAGTCTCACCGAGCTGGCTGGGCGGTGGCGGGAGGAGGGGCGGCTCGGGCCGCAGGCGGACACGGAGGCGGTGGCATCGGTGCTGACATCCCTGATGCCGGGGCTGCTGGTCGGCCGCTACCTGGTGGACCCGGTCTCGGTGGACCGCATGGTCGAGGGCCTGTCGGCCCTCGCCTCGGCATTCCCCCAGGGTCAGGACGGCGACGGGCTGTAGCAGTCCTGCGGATCCGCCGGCTGTCGGGCGGGGATGGGAGGTTCCGGCCGCCTGGCCAGGATGAGACCCTGGCATCTCACGCGGGTAGCACCTGGCGGCGCCCTCCTCGACCGACGGCAGCCCCACCCCTCCGCCGATCCGGGCGAGCTCGCTGATGCCGTATGGGCGTTGATGTGCACCAGGAGACGCGCCGAAGCCCTCGCCCGAGGGTCCTTTCACCGCCTGCGGCACAGCGAGCGCGGCGCGTACTGCCGCAGGCGGTCGGTCCCGCAGGGTCAGGGAACGGCGCTCACCGGCACCGGGCCCGGCGCGGCGGGCGCGAGCCAGGGCGAGTCGTACTCGACGTGCTCGGGGCCCAGGCCGTGCGGCGCGTTGGTGTAGAGGCGCAGTCGCAGCCCGTCGGGGTCGGGGACGACGAGGAGCCAGCCGGCCAGGGCGACGACCGGCGGTGAGTGCGGGACGCCGAGGGCGTCGAGGTGGGCGGTCCAGCGGTCGAGGGCGGTGCGGTCGTCGACGGCCAGGGTGAGGAAGTCGTAGCCGTTCAGGGCGGCGCAGGTCGCCGGGTCGAGGCGCAGTTCGAGGTGGGTGCCCAGGCCGGGGGTGTCGAGGATGACGGCGAACAGGGTGCCGTCGGGGTGGTGGTGGTCGAGTGCCTCGATGCGGCGGGCGCCGAGGACTGCGGTGTACCAGCGGGTGCTGCGGTCCAGGTCGGTGACCGGCAGCTTGAGGTGGTGGATGCCCGCGTAGGGCGGGGTGGTGGCGGTGGGGTTCATGGTCAGCTCCGGATCTCTGCGGCACCGGCACCGGTGGTGGCGAGGGCGGGGCGGTCGACGGGGACGCCGCGGCGCCACAGGTGGGTGACGGCGCGCAGGGCGGTGATGTCGTGGGTGGGGTCGCCCTCGACGAGGAGCAGGTCGGCGCGCAGGCCCGGGGCGATGCGGCCCCGGTCGGCGAGGGCGAAGGCGTCGGCCGGCGCGGCGGTGGCGGCGGTCAGCACCTGGGCGGGGGTGAGCCCGGCGGCCACCAGCAGGGCGAGTTCGCCGTGGTAGCTGATGCCGTGGGTGGTGGGGTGGCCCATCCCGCCGGTGCCGTCGGTGCCGGCCAGCAGGGGGACGCCGAGGCGGAACATGCGCAGAGCGGCGTCGGCGGCGTGGGCCGGGTCCATGCTGATCGGGCCGACCCGCTGCGCCGGGTCGGTGGTGCGGATGCGGTCGAGTTCGTCGAGCCATCGCGGGTCGGCGTAGGGGCGCAGCCGGGGGTCGTCGGCGAGTGCGTACTCGGCCGGGGTGGGGGTCATGCCGGTGAGGGCGGTCAGGGTGGGGACGACGAAGACGCCGTGTGCGGCGGCGGCTTCGATCAGGTCGTCGCTGCTGTGGCCGTCGGCGGGGGCGTGGGCGAGGCCGTCGATGCCGCAGTCGATGGCCTGGCGGGCGGCGGTGCGGGTGAGGGTGTGGGCGACGGTGCGCAGGCCGCGTTCGTGGGCGGCGCGCACCAGGGCGGTGACGGTCTGCGCGGACATCAGCGGCATCGGGTGGCCGATGGCGGTGCCGTCCTCGATGAAGATCTTGAGGTGGTCGGCGCCTTCGGCGACCCGGGCCGCGACGAAGGCGTCGGTGTCCTGCCATCGGGCGACGGTGGGGAAGGGTTCGAGCAGGCCGGTCTCGACCAGTTGGTGGGGGTGTCCGCCGGGGGCGGTGGCGCCGGTGGTGGCGACGCGCAGGTCGGCGAGGTCGTCCCGGCCGCCGGCGGCGGCCCGCAGGCGGCGGGCGGTGGCGGGTGCGCCGCCCATGTCGAGTTCGGTGGTGACCCCGAACAGCAGGGACTGGCGCAGCTGCCCGGCGTCGGTGGCGTGGGTGTGCGCGTCGATCAGGCCGGGGAGGAGGGTGCGGCCGGTTCCGTCGACGACGTGTGCGCCCTCGGGCAGCGGCAGGGCGTCGCCGACGGCGGTGATCAGCGGGCCCTCGATCAGCACGTCACGGGCGGGGTGGAGGCGGGTGCCGTCGAAGACGGCGGCCTGGCGGACGAGGGTGGGGCGGGAGGCGGGAGCGGACATGTCCGTGACTCCTTCGAACGGGCGGTCTTCAGGCTGCGGGCTCAAGAGGCAGGTGGCCGGCCAGACGGGCCAGGACCTCGCCGGGTGCGGCCGGTACGCCGTGCGCGGCGAGGTAGCCGTCCGGGCGGACCAGCAGGGTGGTGTCCAGCGCGGGGATGTGCCGCACCGTCAGGGGGCGGTGCTCCGGGGGCAGGCGCGGAGGGTCGGTGGTCGCGGTGGCGGGCAGGGCCAGGGTCCAGTGCAGGCCGTCCGGCGGGACGAGGGTCGGGCAGACCCGCGTGCCGGGGCGCGGGGCGCCGAGGTCGGGCCGGTCGGTGTAGCCGATGTCGAGCTGGGCGAGTTTGGCGGCGATCCAGTCGGTGATCCCCGGGGTGTCCGCGGCTGCGGCCAGCAGGGCGTTGCGCCGCGTGCAGGCCGGCGGGTCGGTCAGGGTGGCGGCCTCGGCGAACCGGGCGGTGAAGGAGACGAGTTCGCGGGCGACGGGATGCCGCTCGTGGTGGTAGCTGTCGAGCAGGGCGTCCGGCGCCGTCCCGCTCAGGACGGCGTGCAGCTTCCAGGCCAGGTTCCCGGAGTCCTGGATGCCGGTGTTCATGCCCTGCCCGCCGGCCGGGCTGTGGGTGTGGGCGGCGTCGCCCGCCAGCAGGACCGGCCCGGCGCGGAACGACTCGGCGACCCGTTCCTGCACCCGGTACGTCGAGGCCGCGGCCACCTCGGTGACCCGCGCCGCCCCTTGTGCGGGACCGCGCTCGGACAGCAGTCGCTCGACGTCCGCCGCGCTGGGGGCGGCCGATCCGGGAGCGGCGGGGGCGACCAGCCGGTGCAGGCCGTCTGCGAGCGGCGAGAGCAGCAGCATGCCCGCCTCGGACAGGAAGAACGTGGGGTCCTCGCAGGCCGCGGCCCTGGTGCCGGCCTTGAGACGGACGTCGGCGAGCGCGAACAGCTGCTCCCGCGCGGCGCCGGGGAAGGCGATGCCCGCCGCCGTGCGCACCGCGCTGTGCAGGCCGTCGCAGCCGACGAGGTAGCGGGCGGAGACGGCGCGCACCACCCCATCGGGGCCGGCGACCGTCGCACTCACGCCGGGATGGTCGGGGGTGATGCCGAGGAGACGGTGTCGGCGGTGCACGGTGCCGCCCAGCTCCTCCAGCCGCGTGAGCAGTTGCTCCTCGGTGGTCTGCTGGGAGGCGAGGAGGATGTACGGGTGGGGGGTGTCGAGTTGCTCGTAGCCGGCCCGCAGGAGCGTCCGGTCGCGGTCGTGGAGGCGAAACCCCCGCGCCTTCGTCCCGGCCCGGACGAGCGGGGCGCCGACCCCGATCCGGTCCAGGTACTCCAGGGTGCGGGGCTGCACGGCCGCCGCCCTGCTGCCGGGCCCGATCCCGGTACCCCGGTCGATCAGGACATGGTCCACGCCCAGCTGGCGCAGGCTCACCGCCAGGGCCAGGCCGGTGGGGCCTGCCCCGACGATCAGTACGGAACTCTGCGAGGGAAGGGGTTCGACATGCGGTAGGGCGGTCATGACACGCTCCTCGCCTACAGGGCGGCAGTAGCCGGGGAGCTCCCGGCAGCAGCACGCAACTAGCGAAAACGAACGTTTCCGTTTCACTTCGACGGTAGCAACCCCCAACCCATAGCGCAAACGATCGTTTCCTTTTGGAGGCGGTTCACCCGGCCGGCGCCGCCCAGCCGATGACCTTCACGGGCTGTTCCTGGGTGCGGTGTACCGAGGAAGACACGGCCTTCCCCGGTCCCCTGGCGGGTGCGCATGATCGAGTCGACCGTGCTCGACGCCTTTGACAAGGGGAACAGCCATGACAGGGAACGCCACACACCAGCCCGCGACCGCGCCCGGAGACCTCTTCCGCCTGGACGGCCGGCGGGCGGTGGTGATCGGCGCGGGCAGCGGCATCGGCGCCGCGAGCGCACGCGCCCTCGCCGCCCACGGCGCGGGCGTGGTCTGCGCCGACCGCGACCTGGCCGCCGCCACCGCCACCGCTGCCGCCACCGGCGGCGAACCGTACCTGCTGGACATCCTGGACCGCGCCGCCGTGCGGGCCGCGCCCGCCGAACTGGGCGACGTCGACGTACTCGTCTTCACCCCGGCGACGAACATCCGCAGGCGGCTGGTCGACTACGCCGACGAGGAGTTCGACCACATCGTCGACCTCAACCTGCGCGCTCCGTTCGACCTCGTGCGTGCCTTCGGCCGCCCGATGGCCGAGCGCGGCCGTGGCTCGATCATCGGGGTCTCCTCGATCCGTGCCGTCACCGTGGAACCGGCCCAGGGCATCTACTCCGCGACGAAGGCCGGCCTGGTGGCCCTGCTGAACACGGCGGCCGCCGAACTCGGCCCGCTCGGCGTGCGCGTGAACACGCTCGCCCCCGGTGTGGTCGAGTCGCCGATGACGACCTGGGCGCAGTCCGACCCCGTGCGCTACGACGCCTACGCGGCCAAGACGGTGCTGGGCCGATGGGCGCAGCCCGAGGAGATGGCGGGTGCGGTGGTGTTCCTGGCCTCGGACGCCGCGAGCTACGTGACCGCCGGCGTGCTCACCGTCGACGGCGGGTGGACGGCCGTCGACGGCCGCTTCGCTCCGCCGGAGTGAAACGGGGGCGGGCCCCGGCCGCTACGGCAGCCGGGGCTCCGCCGGGGCTGTCAGGCGTCGGAGAACATGGCCTTCGTCATCTCCTGCGCGTCGCCGATCGTGTCGATGACGACCAGCGGGTTGGAGTAGTCCCGCCAGTGGACGATCCGCCGCTCCCGGATCGTCACGATCGAGACGTAGCGCTGGTGGTAGGGCCTGCCGGTCGCGACCCCGCTGCCGTGGCCGGCGTACTCCAGGATCACCACGCCCGGGGTGGTGGTCGGGTAGACCTTGGAGTCGCTCATGCGCTCCAGGGTGATGATGCGTCCGTACCCGCGGAACGAGTCGATGATCGCCTGGCGTCCGTGCAGCGCGGGCGGTGTGCCCGGGGGCGCGTAGAGGAACTCCATGACGACGTCGTCCGCGAACAGGTCGAAGTAGTGGTCACCGTCGGTCAGCCCGGCCAGTGACTCCTCGACCAGTTCCATGAAGGGGCCCAGGGCTTTGAACTGCGCGTAGTCGACCATCGTCTCGCTCCTCGTGCCTTCCGAATCCCGGCGCGGCCACCGGCCGGCGGTCGTGCCGCTTGTCGTCCGCGCCGCGTCAGACCTGGTTGTTCCACATCCGGAACATCGCGCAGCTGCCCTGGTCGTCGAAGGTCACCGTCCAGAGGTTGGCGAAGGTGCCCAGCTCCTTGTAGACGCCGGTGCCCTTGATCGCGGCCGTGTCGCCGTTGATCACGAGGACGGACCACTCGAAGCCCCAGCCGCCCTGCTGCCACGCCTCCCGGGACCGCCAGCCCTTGACGATCTCCTCGCGGCCGATCCAGTCGGTCTCGTACGGCCACTCGTGGTACTCCGCCCCGGCGGAGAACAGGGCCGCGATGTCCTCGGGCGCGTTGCTGCGCCAGGCCCGCACATACGCCTTGACCCAGTCGTCGACCTGCTGTTCGGTCGGCATCGGCAGCCTCCTTCGTCGGTGGTTCACGGCCGGGCTCAGGCCGCGGCGGCAGGGGCGGTGCGGCGGAGGGTCACGGTCTGGGGCGCGGTGTACTCCAGCAGGCCCTCGGTTCCGCTCTCCGAGCCGAGCCCGGACTGCTTGTGGCCCGCGAAGGTGACCAGCGGGGTGAGGTGCTGGACCTCGTTGATCCACACCGTGCCGGCTCGCAGGCGCCGGCCGACCGCCAGGGCTGCCTCCGGGTCCGACGACCAGACGGAGGCGCCCAGGCCGTACTCGCTCGCGTTCGCCCGGGTGACGGCGTCCTCGATGTCGTCGAAGGAGAGCACCGGCAGGACCGGCCCGAACTGCTCCTCCTGGACGATCCGCGAGGACTCCGGGGGATCGTCGACGAGCGTCGGCCCCACGAAGTACCCCGGCCCTTCGCCGGGCCGGCCGCCGGCGGCGAAGCGGTGGCCGCGGGTGTGGGAGTCCTGGAGGAGGTCGAGGACCCGCTCGTACTGCGGGCGGTTCTGCACCGGGCCCAGCCGAACCCCCGCCTCGGTGCCGCGCCCGACCCGCACGGTGGCGGCGTAGGCGGCCAGCGCCCGCAGCAGCGGCTGGTGGACCTCGCGGTGGACGTACAGCCGCTTGATCGACAGGCACACCTGGCCGCTGTTGGCGAAGGCACCCCAGAACAGCTTCTCCGCGACGGCGGGCACGTCGACGTCCGGCAGGACGATCGCGGCATCGTTGCCGCCCAGCTCCAGGGTCACCCGGGTCAGCGTCGGCGCCGCGCCGGCCATCACCTGGCGGCCGGTCCGGGTGGAGCCGGTGTAGCTGATCATGTCGATGCCGGGGTGCGCGGTCATCCACGGCCCGAGCTCGGCGCCGCCCGAGACGACGTTCAGCACACCGGGCGGCAGCACCTCGCGCAGCAGCTCGCCGACCTTCAGCGTGACCAGCGGGGTGAACGGGGACGGCTTCCACACCACTGTGTTGCCCGCCAGCAGCGCCGGGGCGAGCTTGAACCCCGCGTTGCCCAGCGGGTAGTTCCACGGCACGATCGCGCCCACCACGCCCAGCGGTACCCGGCGGGTCACCGAGAGCCGCTCCGCGCTGTCCTCGTTCACCGTCTCCGGCAGTGACAGCGACGCCGTCCCCCGCAGCCAGTACCCGAACCCGAGGATCTCCGCGGCGGCGTCGTCCAACGGCTTTCCCTGCTCCCGGGTGAGGAGCCGCTTGAGCGGTTCGAGCTGTGCCTCGACGGCGTCGGCGACCGCCAGGACGAGCTTGCGCCGCTCCTCCAACGGCGTCGCCGACCAGCCGGGCAGGGCCGCCCTGGCCGCGGCTACCGCTTGGTCGAGCTGCTCGGGCGAGCAGACCGGCGCCCTGGCCGCGACCGTCTCGTCGGCCGGATCGAGGACCTCGTAGGACGTGTCTCCCGCCACCGCCCGGCCGGCGATGGTCATGGTGAAGTCGGTGAAAACACTGGTGTCCATGGTGGTTCTCCTGGCACGACGATCGGTGGCGTGTGCCCGCCTTCAGGGCGGACGTCCGGCCCGGTGTCCTGCGGTCGCGGACCGGCACACCATCGACTATCGGCGCCTCGCCGCCCGCGAGGAAGGCCGGGCCTGCCTAGGAGTGCCGCACCCAGGAACAGGTGCTCGAACCACACCGCGGCCGTGCGAGCCGCACCCGGGGAACCGGTGGCTTGGGCGACGGGGCACCGGCACGGGGCCGGGGACGCACCGGCTGCCGGGCCCGGTGTGCACCACCGCTCGAAGCTGGGGCAGCGGCGTACCATGCGAGGCATGAGTGGCCACGAGCTGGGCGCGTTCCTGCGGGCACGCCGCTCCCAGGTGACGCCCGCCGACGTGGGCCTGCCCACCTCCGGCTCCCGCCGGGTCGCGGGCCTGCGGCGCGAGGAGGTCGCTGTCCTGGCCGGGGTCAGCGCCGACTACTACGCCCGGCTGGAGCAGGGCCGCGAGACCAACCCCTCCGGGCAGGTGATCGACGCCATCGCGGGCGCCCTGCGCCTTGGCATCGACGCCCGCTGGCACGCCTACCGCCTGGCCGGCCTGCTGCCCGAGTCGGCGCCCACCCACCCGCACGACCAGGTGCACCCCGCCCTCCTCCAGCTCATGGACGCCTTCCCCACCGCCGTGGCCTACGTCATCAACCGCCGCCTGGACGTCCTCGCCTCCAACGCCCTCGCCGACGCCCTGCTGTCACCCTTGGCCGACCCCCACCGCATGGTGCGCTCCCTCTTCCAGGACCCAGCGGCACGCGAACTCTTCGCCGACTGGCACAGCGTCGCCCGCGACACCGTCGAAGCACTGCGCCTGGCCGCCGGACACGACCGCCACGACCCCGAGCTCGCCGCGATAGTGCGCGAACTGATCGCCGAAAGCCCGGAGTTCGCCGCGCTGTGGCGGGACCACAGCGTCAGCGGCCTGGGCCGCAAGACCAAGGTCTTCAATCACCCCGACGTCGGCTGCATCACCCTCACCTACCAGGCGTTCGACGTGCAGGCCACCGACGGCCAGTACCTCCTTGTCGGCACCGCCGAGACGGGCAGCACCGGCGCCGACTCCCTCGCACTCCTCGGCTCCCTCCACGCGGCAGGACGCCGGGATGACGCACGGCCCAGCAGCAGCTGACCAACATCGGCCCCGCCCCTTCGCGCTAGCCGCCCTGTTTCCTGGGGCAGCTGTCCGGGTCGTGCAACGGGGAGGCCCTGCTGCGGTTTCCCGGCCAGAGCTGTTCGGCCGTCAAGGGGACGCCCGTGGGTTGAGGCGAATTCAGGGAGGGTTAGCGGCGGGCGCGCTGGGCGAAACTGGATGGTCACGAGTCGGGCGACGGCTGGCGGCAATGGGGCCAGCTTGCCGCCGAAGGTGATGAACGCCTGGTCCCCATCTTGGGTGAAGTCCCGCAGAAGCAGTCGGGCGATGCGGGTCAGCTTGGCACCGAAGAGCAGCAGCGCACCGGCTGCCCGTACGTCAGCTCGACAAGGCGCCCGGTCGCCGCGTCCCACGCTCGCGCCCATTCCGGATGCGCGAGCCGTTCCGAAGAACCGTCACCGAGACGCTTCTTCGGAACCGTGACTTCTGCCCAACGGACCACAACGCTGCCTTGACCTGCGCTTTCGAGGACTCCAATCAGGCACCCAGTGTTCAGTGCGACGCGTGGCAGTGAGGACGGCGCCGCGCATTCAGTGACGTTCCGGGGGCTGAACTGCGCCGCCGATCAGCCGGGTGTTCTCGGCGATCAGGCGTTGGACGACGTTGCGCTGCGCAAGAAGATCCGCCTCTCCGCGCCGCACCGCGGCCAGGGCATCGTCCCGTTCGCGACGCAGCACCTCGATCTCGGTGTCGCGCGTCGGGTGCGGGACGAGGTCGCCGCGGGCGTTCGCGGCGAGGTCTCGGGCGCGGATGGCACGCAGCTCCGCTCGCATGGTCTCCAGCTCACGGCGCAGGTCCGCGTTCTGGGCGAGCAGCATGCGGTTCTCCACCGTCAGCGCCGCCTCCCGGCCGGCGGTGGCTGCGGCCTGCGCGCGCGGGCGGTCGGCGACGAGGTGGGCGCGAACGGCCTCCGCTTCCGCCTTCAGGTCGCGGTGTCGCTGCAGGTACTGCGGGTTGACCCGGGCCCGCCGGGTGATCTCCGCGTCCGACAGGCTCTGGTGGTTCCTGCGCATCGCGGTGAGGACGTCCAGGACGCGCTGGCGGCACTGCTCGCTGTCGGCGCGGCGGCGTTGCACGGCGGCGGCTCGGCCGGCGTCGAGGGCCGTCGTGCGGCGGGCGGGGCTGCTCTGGGGCGGAACGGAGAGCGTCATGAGGGTGCTCCGCCCAGGAGGATCGGGTCAAGGGTCGGCTGTTGCAGGCGTTGGCGGCCGGCCAGGACCGCGGCCACCGGGATGACGGTGAACAACTTGTCCTTGCTGTGGAGCCAGGACTCCACGGTGCGGCGTTCGTCCTGGGTCAGCGATCCGATGTCGGCCTCGCATTTGGCCACGAGCTCGTCGATCTGCTTGATCTCCAGGCGCAGTAGGTCGAGGTTGGTCGCGGTCAGGGGGCCGGGTGTGAGCGCACTGCCGTAGGCGGCTTCCAGCGTGGCGAGCTGTTCGGCCTTGCCGGCGCGCAGTTGGCGCAGCTCGGGCAGGTGGGTGAAGTCGGTGGTGTAGAAGGTGCAGGAGAAGCAGCGGTAGTACACCGGGCAGCCGCGGCCGTCCGCGCGGACGTTGTTCATCTCATGGCACTGACCGGCGGGAACGGGGACCGAGCCGACGCCGGCCCGGACGCGGTCGGCGAGGTCGTCCTGCGGGGAGCGGGCGCGGATGCGGCCGCCGGTGAGGTCGAACTGGAACTTGGCTGCGATGGCGCGTACAGCCTGGATGCGCCGAGGGTGGGAGACCCGGTAGTACACCTGAGTGGTGGAGGGGTCCTGGTGAGCCATGAGGACCTGGAGGATCTCCAACGGCACGCCGGCATCAGCGCGTAGTTGGGCGTAGGTGTGGCGGAAGGCGTAGGCGAACACCCGCCCGGGAGCCAGGGGCTGGTTGTGCTCGTCGAGGACGTCGGCCTGGTCGAGCCAGGTCGCCAGCCAGTAGCCGACCGAGCTGCTGTCGTAGGGCCGCTCGCCGGAGGCGTTGGCCCGGGACAGTCGCGGGGTCGGGAAGAGCAGCATCCGCCCGAAGCGGGGCCGGCCCAGGTTGGTGAACCGGTGTGGGTACGCGGCGCGCAGGTACTCCTGCTGGCGCGTGATGACCTCGGCGTCGCTGGGGTGGAGCGGGAGTTTGTGACGCCGGCGGACCTTCTGCATCCAGTACACCAGGAAGGGATAGGAGCGGCGGCGCACTGTCCCGTCGGGGTCTTCGATGTCGAGGTCGTGCCATTCGAGGCAGTCGAACTCCAGATGCCGGATCTCCCACGGGCGCCGGCCCACCCGCATGGTCAGCTCGATGTAGTTGCGGCGGGTACCGTCCGGGAGTAGTGCGAGATGCTGCTCGTCCATCAGCTGGAGGAAGACCGTCTCCGGCAGGGCGTCCTGGGAGCGGCCTTCCAGCTCGCTGTCCGTGTCGTCGCGCTCCGGCCACGGTGGGACGTCCCGCTCCAGCAGGTGCACGTCGGCCGCCTGATTCTCGGCGAGCCAGGAGCGGCCGTGTTCGAGGATGTCCCGCAGCGTGCTGACCAGCTGGCAGTGCCGCTGCGGGGAGACTAGCAACGGCCCCTTGCCCTGAAGCGCGGGCAGGAGACGCTCGGCGATCACGGGCCGTGTCGGGTCGCCGTCGCCGAGCTGGCGGTAGTCGTCGGTGTCGCGGGCCCGCTGGGCCAGCCAGCGAAGGTAGGCGAGCAGGCCCAGGCGGCCGACATCGCTGGGCCGTCGTCCCTCCCCGGTCAGGGTGCGCAGGAACATCGCGAACCACCGCGCCGCGTAGCCGACAGTGTTCAGCCGGGCCGGGGAGGCGCCGGCGGCGGCGAGGTGGAGCACGTACTGCTGGGCGAGGTGCGTGAGCCAGGGCGCCTGGACGTCGCGGAGGTCGACGGTGCCGCCCTTGTAACGGCGGTTGAGGACGGACAGCCTGATAAGGCTCCGGGTGTGCTCCGTTGTCGGGTCGGCGTCCAGCAGCGGGAGGGTCCGCTGCCAGACCCGCAGGTAGGTGGTCGTGCCGCCCTTCGGTGGCAGATCGGCGTCGACCAGGTCCTTGACCGCGTGGTCGCACAGCCAGCGCACCGCCGACTTGATCTGCCCGGGCGAGATGCGACCGCCTTGGCGCAGCTGGGCTTCGTAGCCGCGCAGGACCTGAACGACGACCGTGGGCGGCAGGTCACCGAGGGGGACCTCGTCGATGGCGGTGTAGACCGCGGCCGCAGTAAGCGCCCAGGCCCCGCGCTCGGGTCGGCCAGCCTTGGACCACTGCCGCTGATGGGGGTTGCACAGCTGGGTGCGTCGCATCACCGCGGTGCGCGGGCAGACACGGACCAGGCACGGCCCGAAGCTCGGCCGGGGGCGGACGCCACTGGCAAGGTACTGCTCGACGGTCAGACCCCGTGTCAGGCGTTCGCGCGCACAGCCCTTGCACAGCCCGCTGGCCTCCGCCGTGCGCTCGCAGCCCACCCGGCACCAGCGCTCGGCGTAGGTGCGCCGGACGGGAGGCGCGGGCGTGGCGACGCACCAGCCGTCGACGTCGGCGGGTGCTCCTGCCCGGCGCCAGCCGGCCAGGCAGCGCTGACACAGCCAGGGCGCACTCGAAGCGGGGCGATCGCAGCCGGGATGCCGGCACGAGCGCAGGGAGTGCCAGTCGACTCCCAACGGGAAGCGCAGCAGGAGCGCGGCGCGGTCCAAGCCGTGCAGGGCCAGGTAGTCCCAGTCCGGCTCGGGCCCGACGTCCAGCGGCAAGCCCGGTGGTGAGACGACGGGGGCGGTCATGTCGCTCCGTAGAGCTTGTCGTTGACCGCTTGGGCCGCCTGGGCGACCTTGGCCGCGGGAGCGTTGCGGTAGACGTCCTGGCTATGCGGGTCGTCGTGGCCGAGCAGGCGCTGGAGAACATCCCGCGCGATGTCGAGGTCGGCTGCGGTCTCGCCGACGAGATGACGCACCATATGCGGATGGACGTGCCGGATCTGCGCGTCTTGTGCCAGGCCAGCGAGGAGGCCCTGGACGCGCCGGGCACCGAGGGCCTGGCCGCCGGGCTCACCGGTGGGCCCGGGGAACGACACGAAGGCCCAGATACTGCTCTGCGCGTGGGGGATGGTGGCCCGCTCGCGCATCCAGTCAGCGTAGAGCATCGTCACCGGGTCGGGCACGGGCACGATGACGGTGCTGCGGTTCTTGTTCGCCGCGCCCCGTGGGTGGCCGTCGCGCTTCATCAGGTGAAGGTGGGGACCAAGCACGTACGGGCAGCCGGGCATGACGGTCCCCGGCGGCACGAGGTGGACATCCTCCCGGCGCAGAGAGACGAGCTGACCCACCCGCAGGGCGCACGCGCCGAGCAGGGCGACCATGCAGCGGTCCCGGGCCGTCGTGGCGGCCTCGAGAAGCGCGGCGAACTCGTCGGCAGTGGCCGCCAGCGGCCGGCCCGAACCATGGCTGGGCCGGGCGTCCACGCGCAGACGCGGCTTGAGGACGAGCCTCCCATCGCCCCGCGGCTGCGGCACGGTGACGAACAGGGCGTCGACCACGGTCTCGTCCACCTGCCCGATGTCGGCGAGGTGCAGGTACAGGCCGTGCACGGCCGCCAGTGCGGGGGCGAGGGTGGAGTCCTGTGGTGTCTTCCCCTGGTTGCGGCCACTGGTCCGCCGTGGCGTGGTTCTCAACTGCATGACGTAGTGGGGCAGTTCGACGGCCGCGGTTGACCGCGTGAGCGTGTTCTCCTCGCACCAGGCGTGAAAGCGCCTGAGGTGGCCGGCGTACGTCTTCGTCGTCGATTCCTCGCGGGCCCGGCCGAACCGCAAGTGGCGAAGGAAGTCGTCCACGTCCTCGACGACATCAAGGGTCGGCCCCGAGAGGACCGTCCAGTAGGCCAGCGTGTCGGCGACCTCCACCCTCAGGAGCTCGGTGAGAAGCCCTCCAGCAAGGATCACGTACGGAATGTACCACTGAGACTACTCAGGGTGGCCACCTTGTGGGCGCGAGTCGATCAATGCTGGATGTCGTACTTTGCCTCACAGGAGAGATTTCGTGGAACGGTACGAGTGGGTCGATCAGTGCGAGGGGTGCGCAGAAGGCCGCAGCTCCGGCAGAGGCTTGGTGAGCACAGTCCTGCTGACTGGAACACCGAACGCCGCGACACCGCTCAGACGGCACTGGCCTCCAGCGACGTCGAACAGGCCGAACTGCACCGTCGCAGCTGGATATGAGCGGGAGTAGTGGTGCGCGAGCACAAATGCCTTGGCGGGCGCCGTGGGGATGACGTCCACTCGGTAGCGCCGGGCATCGAAGCCGCCGTCCCGAACGTGTTGCCAGGAGTGCTGACCCGCGTTCCATCGCTGGCACCAAAGAGACGCGGTCGGCACCTCCGGCAGGTCCTCGAAAGGAAGGTGGTCCTGAACGAGGGGCATCACGGCGTCCCCCGTTATGTTTTTCGCGGTCCTGCAATGGGGCTGCTGGCCTCCGGGTCCGGTATGACTGTGTCCCCTCTGTCGAACGGATGACCTGGGGGGTGGTGTCGCCGGGCCTGGTAGGTGCCGCCGGAGACGCTGATGAGAGACCCGGCCACCGCCCGGTCCGGCGCAATGCCGGGCAGAGACGTGGGCGGCAGGTCTACATAACGTGGATGCGCGAGCACGGTGCCATTGCCGAGGCCGGCACGGTCAATCACCTGGGAAGGTTGCGATGTTAGACACCGAAGGCGTGGGCGTCTTCCTCGGGATGGACGTCGGCAAGACCGCCCACCACGGCCACGGGCTCACCCCGGCCGGGAAGAAGGTCTTCGACAAGCCGATGCCCAACAGCGAACCGAAACTGCGGGCCGTCTTCGACAAGCTCAAGGCCAAGTTCGGCACCGTCCTAGTGATCGTGGACCAGCCCGCCTCTATCGGCGCCCTGCCTCTGACCGTCGCCCGCGACGCGGGCTGCGAGGTCGCCTACCTGCCCGGACTCGCGATGCGGCGGATCGCCGACCTCTATCCAGGCGAGGCGAAGACCGACGCGAAGGACGCGGCGGTGATCGCGGACGCGGCCCGGACGATGCCTCACACTTTGCGTTCGCTGGAGCTGACCGACGAGATCACCGCCGAGCTCACGGTGCTGACCGGCTTCGACCAGGACCTCGCGGCCGAGGCCACCCGCACTTCGAACCGGATACGCGGTCTGCTGACCCAGTTCCACCCCAGCCTCGAGCGGGTCCTGGGCCCGCGGCTGGACCACCCCGCCGTCACCTGGCTCCTCGAGCGATACGGATCCCCGAACGCCCTGCGGAAAGCCGGCCGCCGCAGACTCGTCGAGGTGATCCGTCCCAAGGCCCCCCGCATGGCGGCCCGGCTGGTCGACGACGTCTTCGACGCCCTCGACGAACAGACCGTCGTGGTCCCGGGAACCGGCACCCTCGACGTGGTCATCCCGTCGCTGGCCCGCTCGCTCGCGGCGGTTCACGACCAGCGCCGGGCACTGGAAGCCCAGATCAGCACCCTTCTGGAGGCTCACCCTCTTCACCCGGTCCTGACCTCGATGCCCGGAGTCGGAGTCAGGACCGCCGCCGTCATCCTGGTCACCGTCGGCGACGGCACCGGTTTCCCCAGTGCCGCCCACCTCGCCTCCTACGCCGGCCTCGCTCCCACGACCAAGTCGTCAGGGACCTCGATCCACGGCGAACACGCACCACGAGGCGGAAACCGGCAGCTCAAACGCGCGATGTTCCTCTCCGCCTTCGCCTGCATGAACGCCGACCCGGCCTCCCGCGGCTACTACGACCGGCAAAGAGCCCGCGGCAAAACCCACACCCAAGCGCTCCTCCGCCTCGCCCGCCAACGCATCAGCGTCCTCTTCGCCATGCTCCGCGACGGAACCTTCTACGAATCCCGGACCCCCAGCGTCACTCTCGCCGCATGACCGCCCCAAACAGCCCCAAACCCGGCGCCACATCCTTGACGAAGGACATAGAGACACCCCCCCCATCCGGGAACAAGGAAAGCTGCCCGGTCGGGCCGGGCACCGACCGCGAAGAAGCGAGTGTGTGCCGGGTGGGCCGTGGCTCGCATACGTCGGCGGCTGCGGTCCGTTCCTGGTGCGTGCAGGGGCAGACCCAGCGGCAGGGGCGTTGACTGGGGGTGTAATGGATGACCGCGACGACGAAGCCGCCATGGTCGGTCAGGGTGCCGGCGTCCGTGTCGGTGCGGGGGCCGGTGGCGCTGATGCACCGGTCGTGGTGGCCTGAGGCGCAGGCGGTGCAGGTGCCGCGTTCGCACGAGCACCAGCGGTGGAAGCCGTGCGGGTAGGCATCCTCGATGCGGCGCAGTCCCTGGGTCCAGGCATGGGCCCGCACCCAGGCACCCTCGGTCTCGCTCATTGGCGGGGTGGTGGGGGAGGGGACGGGGTCGAGAATCCCTATGATCGCGGCGCCGAGGTGGCGCAGACGGGTGGTCATGTGTGGTCTCCGAACAGGGTCGGGGCGGCGCGGAGTTCGTCCAGCCACGTCAAAAGGCGGGGGAGGTTGGTGGAGGGTCCGAAGGCGAGGTAGGTGCCGTCACAGCTGGTGCAGCCGAAGGCCTGCGCGATGCGCAGCCTGCGGAGGGAGTTGACCCGGCCCATGTGCACCGTCAGACCCCGTCCGCGGGCCTCGGCGGCCAGGCGGTGAGCGGCAGGCCCGGTCTTCCAGGCTGTGGATCCAGCGAGGAACAGAACGTCGAAGCGGCCCCAGGGGATGAGCCCGTGCTCGCTGCCGTCCTGGGCGGCGAAGGCAGCGGGAACGCCGAGTGAGCGGATCGGCTCGAGCCAGGGCAACGACTCGGCCAGCGTGCCCTTGGCGTCCATGGGGACGTCGGGAGCCACGGCCCACAGACAGCGGGCACGGCCATAGCGGTCCACGGTCGCGCGCAGCCAGGAAAACCACTGCTCGGCCCCGGGCCACCCCTTGCCGAACTTCCCGTTGTCGCAGGCGTACAGCGCGCCGTCGGGGACGACGTTGCCCTGGGCCGGGGTGGTCATGCAGGCCAGCAGGCCGGCCCGCATCGCCGCCCGGGCCTCAGGTCCCGAAGGAGTCGCGAGGTACCGCACTGCGCTGGCCCGTGGTGAGAGCGGAGGCTGGGAATCGGGTGGGCATGGGGACGTTCCTTCCAGGGGCGGTGGGTTCAGGTGAGAGGGAGTTGGGCGGCTGCACCGGTGAGCAGGGCGTGCCATTCCCGCTCGAAGCCCTTGTCCTGTTTGTCGATGACGCGGGCGGGGGCGGTGGTGAAAAGGTCCTCGGCCATCGGCCAGGTGGTGCCGCGGGGGCGTGCCCAGGCGCGGGCACGTCCGTAGGCGGGGTCGTGTTCGACCGCGACGCGGTGGCGCTGGGAGATCGTGGCCAGTCGGTGGGCCAGTTGCTGGGGGCGGCCGAGGTCGATGCGCTCGGTGGAGCGCATCACCGGGCGCCGGCGGCCGTCGTGGGACAGCAGGAACAGCCGGCGTACCCGGTAGAGGGCCCAGGGCATGTCCAGTTCGCGTTCGAAGGCGTCCAGGCAGACCCGGTCACGGGGCTGGTCCGGGTCGAGGAGTTCGAGCAGACTCCGGCGGCCGTAGAGCCTGGCGTTGGGGTTGAGACTCATGGCTGTGTACTCCAGGCGGAGCACTTCGCCCGCGAGCGACGGGTGGGCGCGCATGCGCTCCAGGTGGGCGGGGAGCGCGCCCATGGAGGCGGGGAAGCAGCAGAACGTGCAGTACGACTTGGGCCAGTGGACGCCGAACCGTTCCAGCAGGTAGTCCTCGCACCGCTGCCGGCCCCAGCCCCAGTCGATGAGCGGGAACTCCCCGGTACGCCCGGGCATTTTGGAGGTGGCCTGGTCGCCGAAGCGGCGGCCTTCCTCGTCGGCGTTGAAACCCATGATCTGCCGGAAGGGACGGCCGCCGAACTGCTGCCCCAGCCACCAGTCGCCGACGTCCCCCTTCGCCCACAGGCTGCACTTGCGGGTGCCGGCCTGCTGGGGGACCGTGCCCACGGACTCAAGGTCGTCCCACAAGGTCCAGGGCCCGCGGGCAAAGAGCCGCTCGGGGGTGGGGGAGTCGTCCAGGACGGTGAAGCCGTCCTGGCGCAGGTGGCCGTTGCGGGCCAGTTGGACGAACCGCACGCGGTGCTCGCGCAGCAGGGGCAGCATGAACTTCTCGACCAGGAGCCGGGTTTCGGGCCACTCGCTGCCGGTCGCCATGTAGAGGACGACGGTGCGCTCCAGGTCGATGCCGTGCGTGGCAGGGGCGGTGAGCATCCGGGCGATGTAGGCGGTCGAATCGACGCCCAGCCCCCAGTTGATGACGACGTCGACATCGGCGTTGTCCTCGGGGGCATGGCCGAACAAGGGCAGCTGGGGGCCCGGCGCGGTGCAGGACATGATGAGTCTCCGGGGCGAACGGGCGGGGGAGGGCAGGACTGCGCAGCAGCCGCCGTACGGCTGGTGGTGCAGTCAGCAGCGCTGGTCGGCGTGCGCGGTGGTGCCGCCGGGGGTGAAGGCGGGCCAGCCCTGGGTGCGTTCGGCTGTCCACCAGGGCGGCCGGGAGTCTGTCGGTGTGGGGCGGGCGGATACGCGGGCGGCGGGCTGGGAAGCGGTGGTGGCAGCTGCGGGTGCGGCGGGCTTTGGCGCGCTGACGGGGGCGGCGGCTTGGGGGCCGGGCAGGCTCTGCTCGGTGTAGGCGATGCGCTGGCTCAGGCTGATGCCGAGGTCGTTGACGCTGAGCCACAAGGTGTTGTCGCGGACATCAGTGACGCGGCCGTGGACGAGGACGGTGACGCCGTCGGTGAGGGACTCGGCAGCGTTGCGTGCCAGGTCCCGCCACACGGTGCACACGTAGGAGACCGGTTTTGCGTCGCGCCAGGCCTTGGCGCGGGGGTCCCACTCGCGGGAGTGGGCGGTGAGTCGGAAGCGGGCGATGACGGTGCCCGTCTCGGTGATGCGGCATTCGACGTCACCGGTCACGGTCCCGCTGATGGGCATGACGAGTTCAGATGGCATGAAACCCCTCCTCTGTCTTCAATAATAGTTGAAGAAAGGGGTGGGTCAACCCCCCCCGTATAAGCCCGGCGTCGGGTGGAGCGGCACACCGCATCGGGAGCGGAGCCGCCACGGAGGCCGCCGAGAGCCAGTACGCGTCGGTGCGCCGGGAGAGGCCCAGATGGCACGGCCGGTACCGCCACGACAGGCCAGCCGCAGTGAAGGCCTTCCCGGGACGCGCCGGGGCCTGGGCAGCGGGCTGATGCCGGTTCGCGGTGCTTGACCCATCCGCTCGTGGTGGGGGCTACGGGACGAAGGCGCAGCGGGGCAGTGGGTTGGACTCAGGGGGTGGCGGGTGCGGTGCGGGACCGGGGTGCAGTGGCGCACGGGTCGGCGCAGCCGGCGCTTCGGCTCAGGGCCGCCGCCGTCCATGGTCGGGTCCTTCTTGGGGATGCCACAGGGGCGGGGCCCGAGCGGGGACGGCGGCGAGCCGTCCCCGCGAACAGGGTCTACGCGTCGAGGAGTTCGACGCACCCGGCGGGGATGCCCTTGCCGGGGAGCAGGAAGCGGGTGGTGTCGTCGGGGACGGTGTAGGTGGTGCGGGGGTCGCGCCGCAGGGCGATGGTGGACTCCTCGTCAAGGAGGAAGTGCCAGCGGGTGACGGTCTTGTTGGGTTCCTGGACGGTCCCGGTCAGCCCGGCCAGGAAGGCGGGCCGGATGTCGGTGATCCTGGCGCGGCGGCCGGAGGTGATGACGGGCCGGGCCGCGCGGTCGAGGGTGAGGATCTGCTGGGCGCAGGCTTCCTGGACGGCCGCGATGTCGGCGCGGCCGGGCAGCGTGCGGATGTAGGCGCAGACGTCGGTGAGCGTGGTCTCGGACATGGTGATCTCCCGGTGGGTGAAGGGGCACCCGGCCCGGGTGGACCGGGTACGGACGGGGCACCGGCCGTGCCGGTGCGGGGCCCTCAGGCCGTGGTGGGGGCGGTGCGGCGGGTCGGGGTGAAGCCCTTGGCCACGCTGCGCAGGCGGCGCTTGGTGTCGTCGCCGCCGCCGTTCTTCCACCAGCGCCAGGCGTAGTAGGCGGTGAGTGCGGCGTCCGTGGCGGCGTACAGCGCCTTGCCCTGGGCGATGTTGGCGATGCTCCGGATGAGCATGGCGGTGGTGAGCAGGGCGTAGAAGTGGCGCGCGGAGAGGCGGCCGGTGAGCGCGCCCGCGAGCGCGCACAGGCCGAGAGCTACGGGGATGCAGATCGAGAACAGGGCGAAGACGTCCATGGGGTGGGTGGCCTTCCTGAGAATGTGCCGTGGGCGCTGCCGAGGCAGCGCGGAGCGGGTGCGCGGGCTAACTGGCCCGCGCACCGGTGCCGTGCGGTGTGGGGTCAGTCCCAGTTCTCGGGGGCGGGCCGGTGGAGGCGCTCGAACTCGGCGGTCTCTTCGGCGGTGGCCGGGCGCCAGCGGGCGGTGATGTCGTCGAGGCTGATCGCGAACGAGGTGGGCTGGTACTCGCGGAATCCGTCGGTGCAGGTGTAGGAGACGCCGTCCGGGCCGAGACCGGAGAGCCGGACGATGACGGTTGCGCCGGAACGGATGTCCCGGGCGACGGAGGTTCCGACGTGCTGGGCAGTGATCTTCACAGTGGTGCTCTTTCGGTGCGGGGCCCTGGGTGCGGCGTGCTGGTACACGCTGCACCCAGGGGCACGGTCAGGCGGCTTGACCGGCGGTGTCGGTCCGGGGGCGGTGTGCGGCGACGGCCTGCGCCTCGACCTCGGACAGGGCGTAGGCGTTGTCCTGTCGGCCGAGTGTTTCCAGGAGGATCAGCCAGGCTGCGGCGCTGGGGCGCAGGGACGTCCATGCCTTGTCGGGGCGGAGATCGCCTTCGAATGCGGCGGCCACGATCGCGAACACCAGGGCGGTGTCGCGGGCCTTGGGCACGTTCAGCGGCGCCGGGTCGCCGGGCTTGGCTCCGAGGATCAGTCCGAGAATCTCGGGGTCGCGGGGGTCGGAGCAGCGGGTCACGAAGTGCTTGAGGGCGAAGGTGCGGGCGGCGTCGGGCAACGTCTTGGCGCGGCAGAGCTTGGTGAGGAAGGCGTACCTGGGCTCGCGGGCGGCCTTCCATGCCCGGGTGCTGGCAATGGAGTTGCTGCGCCTGGCCGCTTCCTCCGGGGAGAGGGGGTTCTTCGGCTTGCGGGCCTCGGGGCGCACCTTGTGGCCGTGGGCGGCGGGGTCGGCGCAGTGCCACACCGGCTGATGTGCCGCGTCCAGGCGGGCGCTGTGGTCGGGGCAGCCGGAGTGGTTGGCCTCGGTGAGCGGGTTGCCCAGCGGGGTGGTCAGCTCCGACAGGGGCCGGGAGAGGTCCTTCTCCCCGAACGGCGCGAGGTTGCGGTTCGGAAGGAGCGGGATCTTCGCCTTCTTCAGCGCAGCGAGCGCCGTTGCGCGCGCCTGCTTGTCGGCGAGTTCGGCCTGGAGCAGGGCCATCTCCTGGTCCCAGTGCCCCCGGCCGCCCTCACCCGTCTCCTGGTCCCGGCTCAGCGCGCTCTGGAGGCGCCGTTCCGCACCCGGCACGTCCGCCACTTCGGCGAGCTGCGCCGTCTGCTCCAGATCCATCCCACCGGCTGACGCACGCCGCAGTGTCGCATCGTCCAGCTTCTGGGCACGGCGGGCGTGCTTGACCGCTCCCCGCCGTACCCGCAGCGCCTTCGCGGCCCGGGTCTGCTCGGCCTCGCTCATGTCCACGAGCGCGAGCTCCACGGACTTCACCTTGTCCCGCTCGGCCATGCCCTCGCGGTGGTCGTTCTCGATCAGGCTCAGCAGCCGGGTCCACCCGTCGCGCCCCACAAGGTCCGCACGGACATAGGCAGGAACCTTGAGTACTTCGCGCTGCTCCTCGGCGGCGGTGGCGTTGGCGGCCTGCTGGGCCTGGGCCCGGCGCCAGCCCTTGAACGCCCCGTACGTGCCGCCGGGGAGCGGCCGGACGCTGATCGCGTCCTGGATCCCGACGGCCTTGACGGAGTCGATCAGGGTGTCGTCCGGGGCGGTGTCGGTCTCGCGGGCGTTGCAGCTGTCGCGAACGATGCGGTCCGCATCGAGGTGGACCACCACCATCTCGCAGAGGTCGGGAGTTACTTCTGTGTGCTGTGCGCTGGTGGGGGCTTGGTGGCGGTAGCCATGGAGTCCTCCTCGGACTGGCGGTTGAACGCGGAGAGGGGCGGTGCCCCCTTCCGGTATGACTCAATAATAGTGGAAGATGTGGGGGTGTGAACCCACCCCTACATCCGCTCAACCCCGGGGCTCCGTATGGGAATTGCCGGAGGAAGCGCTGCCCGGTGGCTCTGACGGAACACGGGCCCCGTCACGCACGGCGTCCTGAGATGCCGCGCAGCGGGCAAGTGACTCCGCGACCATGCGCCGCGTCGCGGCCTTCGCGGTCCAGGCCGGATCACCCGAGCAGAGCGCACCGAGGAACCTGGCCCCCAAACCCCATGCCGCGTCGCGCTGCTCCATCCGGTTGGGGATCACCGAGAAACCTGCCGTCACCTGGGGCCTGCGGGGACCTCTGCTGGCAGTCCTGCGGCCAGACCGTGCCCCCCGGGGGCCCACGACCATTGCGGAGCCCCTGGCACGGCAGTGGTGGAGTTGGAACCGAGGCTCCCCAGGGCGCCGAGCGCCACAAACCAGCGACCCGCCGGGGCGTGGGCGACAGTCGGTGCTGCGGTTCCCGAAGAATTCCAGCGCCACCGAATTCTCCTGTGCTCGCATCCGTGACTTGGTCCCGGCCAGTGCGACCATCAGGCCGGCGTAGTGGCCGGACCTCTCCAGCGCCGCGAAGACGCCCTGCTTGCTCACTGTCTCCCCTTTCGACAGTTGTTGGTGATGGGGGGTCAGCGCTTGCCGCTCTGCGGTGGAGCGGCCCGGCAGGTCAAGGAATTCAGGCATCGCGATCCGCCCTTCCGTGTTCAGCGAGCGAGAGCGGGCTGTGGGGCCTGAGCAGCCGTTCGCTGGCGTCGGTGTCGTTCTCGTTGTGGAAGGGTGCGGGGCGCGCGGTGGCGTGGAGCAACAAGCAGGGCATGGTGGTCTCCGCCGGGTCATCGTCAGTGCGCAGGTCCTCGGGGTAGTTGTCGAAGACGGCTCCGGCCGTGTCGAGGCAGCGCAGGATGCGCCGTAGGTCGAAGGGGTCCCGGGGGCAGAGGTCCCTCCATGCGGCGCTGAGCGCAGTGCCATGCCCGACCGGCGGCATGAGGTGGTCTTCGAAGTCGTGGAGGATGGCGCCCCCCGCATCGCGGACGGAGTGAGGGAACAGGCGTGTGGCGCGGTCGTGTTCGGGAGCGAGATAGAGGACGAGGTAGGCGGCCCAGCGAACTGGTGGCGCAGGGTGTCGGCGATGAGGCGGGCCACGCCGCGGGCCGCTGCGCGCTGGGCGGCAGCGGCTTCCTCCCATTCCTCGATCGTCGTGTAGGGGCTGCTTGCGGAAGGCACAATGGGTCTCCTGCGGCTGGTAGTCGTGCGAGGGCTCACGAGCAGCGCTTTCCCTCAGGCAATGCGTGAGGGCTGGGGCGTCAGTTTCGGCGGGCTGCGGCGTGGGCGGTGCAGGCCAGGACGCGGCGTGCGGTGCCGTCGGGCCTGGGAATTACGGCGACTTCGACCGTCCCGCTCTCCCCGCAGTCCACGCAGCGCCCGTCGGGTGTGACCGTACGGGCGTCGCGGGCGCGGGCGGGGCGAGATGGCGCTTGCTGTGCCGTCTCATGGCTCTTCCTTTCAGACGGGGGCGGGGGGAGGGACCGGGACGGCGCGGACGCCGGCACCGGACACCGTGAGCTTCTGCGGCGGTGCTGGCCTCACAGCCGGTGGTCCGTGACGCGGGGCTAGGCACGTTCGGCCACCGGCGGCGCACTGCCGGGAGGGTGGATGACCGGTCAGGCTGTCGGTCGGCCCTCGCCGTCCGGCACGCCCTGCGCGGCGTGCGCCCGGATGAGAAGCAGTGCTTCAGCCCAAGAGGGAGCGGCACCGAGCGACGTGCTGCGGCGCCGACGGGCAAGAAAGTGGTCCGGGCCCTCGGGGACCCAGCTGATCTCGTAGCCGGATCCGTCCGCGAGGAAAAGGGACCAGCGGTCGGCCCGCCAGTGATGCAGCCGTTCTCCCGCACCGACGCTGGGCTCATCGCCGGGCTGGATGAAACGCCGAACCGGGGCACGGCGGGCGATGTGTGCCCACTCGCCGGTGATCTTGTGGTCGGCCCAGTCGCCGCTGACCTGATAGCCCTCTGCCGCGATCAGGCCTTCCACGAGGGCAGTGGGTACATCAGCGGCCGTCGTGGGGGATCCGTCCAGGGCCCTGGACCAGTGCTTGCCACCGCATCCGCAGACCAGGCGGACAGCGGGCCCGGCCAGTTGGAAGAACGTGATCTGCACATACACGGCGCCGTCCGCGCAGGTCGTCACCGGCGTGTCTGCGCGGGAAACACCCGCAGCACGCTGGCGTGTGCTCCGGCGCGGTTTGGGACTGCGGGCCGCTCCCGCCTGGGCCTCGGGGGCATCCGGAGTCCGCGAGTGCGGGCAGGCTGCTTGGGTGATCTCGTCGAATCCGTGGCGGCTCACCCAGGAATAGCCGCTATCGACGGAGACGGTCTTGACGTTGATCCTCACGATGCGGCGCCACTCTCCATGAATCTGAACCCGGTCACCCACATGCAGGGTGTCCCGGCTCCACTGCCCGAAGCCGCCCGCAGCACGCGCCTGCTCCAGTACGGACCGGTCCCCGGCAAGCTGGATCTCGGCTACGGCACGCTCCGCCCGGAGCTGCTCGGCGCGCAGGCCGCCAGCTGGCGGCGCGTCCTGATGCCCCGTCAACGCACGCTCGATGGTGCGCAATTCGCGTTCCAGGCGAGCGATACGCCGCGCGGTGACCTGCAACGTCGCTCGCCGTTCCTGCTGGTTCAGAGAGGCTTGCACCCGGTCGGCCTGCCGCTCGGCCTCACGCCCGGCGGCACCGGCCTTGAGGAAGGCGTCGGCCGCCCGGGCCTGTGCCTTGCGGTGCCAGCGACCGCGCTTACCGGAAAAAATCGGCTGCCCCATGGGGATGCCGTCGACCAGCTCATCGGAGCGACGCAGCAGAGCAGCAGACTCCTGAGCCAGTCGTTCGGCGCGCCCACCGATCGCGGCGCGCCGCTCGTCCAGGCGGCGCGGGCGGCGGCCTGCACGATGTCGTAGGGGCGGGGGGTGTCGTCCACGGTGAGTTCGGTGTCGAAGCCGGCCGCGCGCAGGTCGGTGGCGGCCCGGTGCAGGGCGCAGCGCCGGGCGGCGCGGTCGATGGTGCCCGGGATGCCGTACATGCCGATGGAGGGCATCCAGCGGAAGCCGTACCGCTTGAGTACGTCGCCGGAGCCGTCGCCCTTCGAGGTGCCGTCGGCGAGCGTGCCTTCCGCATGGGTGTGCGTGATCGTGATCAAGGGGTCCTCCAGGAGTCGTGCGGACAGCCACGCGTAGTTGTCAGCCGGTGTGTGTGGGGGCGGGCTGATCGGCCACCGGGTTGCCTGCGGAGTGACTGGGGGGTGGCTTTTCAGGAGAGGCCGAGCAGGGCGGGCACGGGGTGTGCGGGGCCGGGGGGCAGCCTCCTCTGCCACTTCAGTGACGGGCGGGCGGCGTGACCCGAGCAGAACCAGGAGCGGATGCGGCCCTCACTTGCGCGGTCGACCTCGACGTCATGCGTGGTGCTGCACGGCTCGCAGGTGACGCGTTCGGTGCGCGGCAGCCACAGGGGGGTGAAGCGGGCGTTGGCGGGCATGGTCCACCCCTGGCAACGGATGATGTCGTTGTCGTACGGGCGGTAGCTGACGGAGAGCCGGATCATCCCCGGCAGGTCGCACGGCTCGGTGCCGGTCACGGTGACAGTGCTCCCGCCGACGCTGATGAGGTCGCCCTCGACCAGCTCTCCGGCCTCGACGGTGTCGATGGGGCGGTCAGGATGACAGTGCCTGCGGGCAGGTTGGTAAGTCGCATCGGACGGCTCCTTGTTCGGAAGTGGTGGTGCCGGGGCGGGCTTGGGACGGCGGCCGGGTCAGCGTCAAGCAGGGTTCTCGGTCCGCTTCTGCGCGTCCGCGCGGGCGTCGTCGGCGGTGTAGCCGGACCCGCACCCGGGGCGGCAGTAGGCACCGGCCGGGGCCTGGCAGTCCTCGCACGGCTCGTCGAAGTCCCCGGGAAGGAAAACCCGGCCTGGGTACTGTTTCGGCGTCACCGCTGCGCCGCCCGTGAACTCCGCCAGATCTCCGAATCGGCGTACAGGACGCCGAGGTTCGCGCGGACGGCTGCTCGGGTTTCCGGCGAGACGGTGCACCAGCCGAGGGCGGTGGCGGCGGCCTCGACGTCCTGGGCGCGGCATGATGCGGGCTTTCCCGCGCGGAACAGGTACAGGGTGATCGCTGCGGCCTTGCGGGCCCGGTTGTAGGTCACTGCTTCCTCGGCTGTGGCTTCGGGCAGGAAGTCCCGTGCGATCGGGGGCAGGGCCAGCCACCGGCTGGACGTGCGGACCAGAATTGAGCGCGGGCGGATGAGGGGACGCAGGAGGGTGCGCAGCATGTCGTCTCCAGGGGGGCATGGTGTACCGGATGGCATCGCGTGGCGGGGGAGCGGCGAGGGGCTCGGAGGGGAGTCGGCCCCTCGCCACATCTCCAATAATAGTGGAACATGCATGGGTGTGAACCCCCCTGGAACCGTGCGGAACCGCTCAGGCTCCGGGCTACTGGCTCCACTCAGTGCGACCG